>JAVESM010000014.1:0-91671 GCA_034006605.1 Pseudomonas sp.
TCGCGGAACTGCCCTTGCCATTCGCTAGTAGTTAACATTTAATAACGATCATAAATCGCTAAGGATGGTGACCTTCCTACAGAGGACTTTCACCTCATTAGTTCATGCCCATGCTGGGCGTACACAACTGTTCGGCATAAAAAAACCGCGAATAAATCGCGGTTTTTTTATGCCATCAACTCAATATTATTGACTGAGTTCAACCAACAACTTGTTCAAGCGCTGCACATAGGCGGCAGGGTCTTTCAAGCTATCACCGGCGGCTAACGCAGCCTGATCAAATAAGATCAGTGACAAATCAGTAAAGCGCTCTTCATTGGCTTCAGCATCGAGTTTTTCAACCAGGCTGTGCGCTGGGTTGATCTCAAAGATCGGCTTAGAATCAGGCACCTTCTGCCCGCTGGCCTCAAGAATCTGACGCATTTGCAAACCAAGATCCTGCTCACCAATCGCTAAAATTGCCGGTGAATCCGTTAAACGATGCGAGATACGCACATCGGCGACCTGATCACCTAACGCCACTTTCAAGCGGCTCACTAAGGCTTCTTTACTTTTCGCCACCTCATCTTGAGCTTGCTTGTCTTCAGCAGTATCTAAAGCACCCAAGTCCAAATCACCGCGCGCAACATCAACAAAGCTTTTACCGTCGAAGTCAGTTAAGTAGCTCATCAGCCACTCATCAATGCGGTCAGTCAGCAACAGCACCTCAATACCTTTCTTGCGGAACACTTCCAAGTGCGGACTGTTTTTAACCTGTGCGTAGCTTTCGCCAGTCAGGAAATAAATCTTATCCTGACCTTCTTGCATGCGCTCAATGTATTCACTGAGGGCAACCATCTGCTCATCATTACCACTGTGCGTTGAAGCAAAACGCAATAGACTCGCGATTTTCTCTTTATTAGAGAAGTCTTCGGCAGGACCTTCTTTGAGCACTTGACCAAAAGCTTCCCAAAACTTTTTATAGTCATCAGGTTTGTTTTTAGCCATTTTATCCAGCATATCCAGCACACGCTTGGTCAGCGCGGACTTCATACTGTCGATCACTGGATCTTTCTGCAAGATCTCACGCGAAACGTTCAGCGACAAGTCATTGGAGTCAACAATACCTTTGGTAAAGCGCAAGTACAGCGGTAAAAACTCATCCGCTTGATCCATGATAAACACGCGTTGCACATAGAGTTTCAAGCCACGCGGCGCTTCACGTTGGTACAAATCAAAGGGCGCACGAGTTGGCACATACAGGAGCGAGGTGTACTCAAGCTTGCCTTCAACTTTGTTATGACTCCACGCCAGCGGGTTCTCAAAGTCGTGAGAAACATGCTTATAAAACTCTTGATATTCTTCGTCTTTAACTTCAGTGCGTGGGCGCGTCCATAATGCACTGGCGCGATTCACCACTTCCCACTCAACCTCAGCATTCGCCTCAGTTTCTTCAGTAGATGCCTCTTTCGGCAGCTCAATGGGTAAAGCCACATGGTCAGAGTATTTCTTGATAATGTTGCGCAAACGCCAGCCATCAGCAAACTCGCTTTCTTCCTTTTTCAGGTGCAGAACAATGCGACTACCGCGCTCGGATTTTTCGATGCTGGAAATATCAAACTCACCTTCACCCTCTGAGCTCCAGAGCACGCCTTCTGAAGCAGGTGCGCCAGCACGGCGGGTAAATACATCGACCTTATCGGCAACAATAAAGGCTGAATAAAAGCCCACACCAAACTGACCAATCAACTGGGAATCTTTTTTAGCATCGCCGGAGAGGCTTTTGAAAAACTCAGCAGTGCCTGATTTGGCAATCGTACCTAAATGATTGATCACATCATCACGGCTCATACCAATCGCATTGTCTTCAATGGTTAAAGTATTGGCGTCTTTATCAAAACTGATACGAATTCTTAATTCAGCGTCGCCCTCAAGCAACTCCGGCGCAGACAAGGCTTCAAAACGAAGTTTATCAGCGGCATCGGATGCGTTAGAAATCAGCTCGCGGAGAAAAATTTCTTTATTCGAGTATAGCGAGTGAATCATCAAGTGCAGCAGTTGTTTGACTTCGGTTTGAAAACCTAATGTTTCTTTTTGTGTTTCAACAGCCATCTTTGTTAACTCCATATCCACTAAACATGCCACATTGTATTGGCGATGCAGTGGATATGGGGATGGATGTTAAAAAAACAATAGTCTACAACTGCAACTCAAAACACTACACCGCGAAGACAGGCTAAGGCTCCAACAAAGTAATTTGGCTAATCTCAGCGGGCAGAAAAACAAAGCTCACCGTTCCAGGTGCTTTCAATTCACGACTGATGATCAGCGCACCTTGCGTATCCAAGCCCATAAAGCGACCTTTAACCTGGTTGCCCTGTACTGTCTCGACATGCACTTGCAAATACTGATACTGCGCGGGATTAACCAATAAGCGCTGTAAAGAAAAACGCGAACGGCGATCAACACTGCGCACCGTTTTTGGTGCTTGCGCGATCTGTTCAGCAACTTTCTCTAGCAGTTCTGCAGGTAACTTCGGAGCAGATCTTGCAGGGTATGTATCGTTTTCCACCGTCCACCTAGACTGTGAATCTTTAATTAAACGCAACGATACGCCACGTAATTCACCAGCAACATGAGCGTTAACCTTCATATCAAGCGGAGGGACAAAGGATTCAGGCGTAGCAAAGGGCTGCACAATAATATCTTGGTTAAAACGTCGTTCTAAATAGTCTTGGACAACATACTCAAGGGAACTGAGATCATCATAGCTGCGATCAACCTGACCATTCAGGTAATGCAATCGATTAGCCAACAGCTGCACCTCGCCACTCATTGAGGTTTTCAATTGAGGCGGTAAAACCAAATGAAAGTTACCTGTCAGCAGGTTCGGCGCTTGATGTTGCAGATCCAAATGCAAGGTATAACCGCGACTGATACGACGTGCCTCAGGAAGCGTCTGTTCAGGCAGCAACCACATAATTTCAATATCAGGTAGCTCGCCGACATCTTGCGGCAACACATCTAAGCGTAAACCTTCTGCAGACATCACCGTCCCTGCTGGCAAAGCAATCCGTAATTCACGTCGAGCAAAAAAATCCTTGCCTTCGCGCAACAGCAAAACATCATCAATCAATTCACCATATTGTGGACGAAACGGTTGGCCATACAATTCACCGTTTAATCCAATCTGCGTGCTGTTGTGTGTTGTTGCAGAACCGTGCAGCCAACTCAGATTAAGCAAGGCTTCAACACGCCCAGCATCAATACTGGCTAACTGCGTAACGCCGACAATTAAAGGTACAAATCCCAAGGCGGTAAAAACTACAGCTTTGCGTGCTACTTTCCAACAGCGAATAATAAACAGCAGCAAAATAGGCGGAAACAGACTGCCCACTCCCCATAATAAGCTCACGCCAAAGGCCAATACAATCAACCAGAGCAAACCCAAAATAATTAATAACATGCCGCCAAGAATCAATAAGGCTGCCATTCACCTACCCTTAACATCAATTAATCCCATTGCGTGCACTTTAAGACACTGCACACACCTGTCGCGCACAGGCCAAAGAGACCTAAAGTCAGCAATCAATAGCGCAACCTGCGTACTGCAATCATACCCACTATTTTTACTATTCTTTCAATAATCCAACTTGCTCGGTCAAAGAACGTGAAGCAGTTCTAATGCCTTTATATATTATTGGTAAGACTGTGCAATACTAATAACGTATTTATCTAAATACGTTATTGACCTAACACCAATATGGAGATTTATTATGCAAAAACCATTCATGACTGCTGTTCTGCTCGCTGCCACTTTAGGCTTAGCTGCTTGCGATAGCGAACCACAGGACAAACTGGACACTGCTAAAGAATCTTTATCTGATGCAGCACAATCAGTTAAAGAAGCTGCTAAAGAAACTACAGAGGCCGTTGAGCAAAAGTCTGAGCAACTGACCGAAGCCAGCAAAGAAGCGACAGAAGAAGTTAAAGAAAAAATCGACGAAGAAGCCGAGGTTGTTAAAGAGCACGCGGCAGAAGCACAAGATAAGCTTGACGAAGTCATGGACGATAGCGCAGACGCTAAAACAGACGCTAAAGCAGTACTTGATGCGGCTGTTGACAGCAGCAAAGACACCATTGAAGACATTCAGCAAGAAGGTCAAGACGCCATCGATGCTGCCAAAGCAAAAGTGCATGAAGCAAGCAAAGCAGAATAAAGCGTTCTGTACCGTATAAAACCAGCCCGCGCCTGAGTAGTGAATAGCTATCGGCGCGAGCTGCTGCAGTCTCAATAAACATCTTAACAGCGAATCATCGCAGCAACTCATTAGACAAAACCTATACATATCAGTTGACTTGTACAACTATAGCTATATTCTTATAGGCCTGTTCATCCGCCTATAAAGTCCTATTATGAGCCGTTCAAATAACCTGATTAGAGTTGGCATCAGCGCATGCTTGCTGGGCGCGCCGGTGCGTTTTAATGGTGGGCACAAACAATCCCATTTGTGCAAAGACGTATTGAGTCAATACTTTACTTACGTGTCGGTATGCCCTGAGCAAGCCATTGGCCTCAGCACACCTCGCGAACCCATCCGTTTAGTTGGCGATACCGATACACCTCGCGCGCTCGGCACAGTCAATGCAGAGTTGGATGTGACTGATGCATTAACCGCTTATGGTCAACGCCGCGCGGCTGAACTGACTGATCTGTGTGGCTTTATCCTGATGCAGAAATCACCTTCCTGCGGCATGGAACGGGTCAAGGTCTATCAATACAGCGGTCATACGAGCGAACAGGGTGGCGTTGGTTTATTTGCCGCAGCACTGATGCGTGCGCAACCCAACTTACCAGTGGAAGAAGATGGCCGTTTAAATGATCCTGTCCTACGCGAAAACTTTATTACCCGCGTATTTGCCTATGCCGAATGGCGCGAGTTGCTAAACAAGGGGTTAACTCGTAAAAAACTCTACGATTTTCATGCACGTTATAAATACCAATTGATGGCCAACAGCCCCGCTGACTGCTCTGCTCTAGGCCGCTTACTGGCCAGTAACCATCAGCTACGCCTCGGCATTTTAGCCACCCAGTACTTCAGTAAATTTATGGCGGCACTGAAAAAAATTGCTAATCGTGGCTCACACACCAATGTCCTCCAGCATATCAGCGGCTACATTAAGCGCTCACTGTGCGCAGATGAGAAACATGAGTTACAAACACTGATCAGCCAATACCGCAACGGCATCGTGCCATTGATCGTGCCGCTGACCCTGCTCAAGCATCACTTTAAGCGTCACCCCGATCGTTATATTACTGAACAAGTTTATCTGCAGCCGCACCCTGAAAACCTCAGCTTGCGAAACGCCATATGACTTCTTTGATTAATGAACACAAGCAGCCACCCAAGCAACTGCTATGGCTACGTACTGATTTGCGTACTCAAGACAATAGCGCTCTTTTTGCAGCATCACAGGCAGGCCCAACTGTGGCGGTTTTTTTGCTCAGTCCTGCGCAATGGCAAGCGCATGCTGATGCGGCGTGCAAAGTGGATTTTTGGCTGCGTAACCTTGCAGAACTAAAGACCCGTTTAGCGGCACTTAATGTGCCCTTATTGATCCGTAGCGCGAATGATTGGCAGCACGCTGCGACAGTGATCGCGCAGCTGTGCCAACAATTAAATATCAGCGCAGTGCACGTCAATACTGAATATGGTTTTCATGAGAGTCAGCGTGATCTCGCTGTAGCTGCTGCGCTGGTTGATCAAGGCAGCCTATTTCACAGTCACTTTGATCAGCTGCTATTTAAACCAGGCAGTATCCTGACCCAAGCAGGCACTTATTTCAAAGTGTTCAGTCAGTTTAAGAAAGTCTGCTACCAGCGTTTGTACGATTATTTACCAGAGCCGATTGCCACCCCTACAGCACAAGCCACACTAGATATTGTCAGTGATAGCATTCCCAACAATATACCTGGGTTTGCTGCTACAGAGCCGAGAATGCAAGCGCTATGGCCAGCTGGAGAGCAAGCTGCACAGCAACGCTTGAGTACATTTACTGCAGAGACCATTGACCACTATTTAGAGCAACGTGACATGCCTGCCGTGCCCGGCACCAGTCAGTTAGCAGCTTACTTAGCCGCCGGTGTGCTATCCGTACGTCAATGCTTACATGCAGCACTCACCGCCAACCAAGGCGAGTTTGACTCAGGCAAGCCTGGCGTGGTGACTTGGATTAACGAATTACTCTGGCGCGAATTTTATAAGCATATTTTAGTCGGCTACCCCAAAGTATCGCGCAATCGCTCATTTAAGCCGGAAACCGAAGCGCTCGCTTGGCGTAATGCGCCCAAAGACTTATTGGCTTGGCAGCAAGGCCGTACCGGCTTTCCAATTATTGATGCTGCAATGCGCCAGCTACTGGCAACAGGCTGGATGCACAATCGTTTACGGATGATTGTGGCGATGTTCCTCACGAAAAATTTACTGATTGACTGGCGCGAAGGCGAACGCTTTTTTATGCAACACTTAATCGATGGGGATTTAGCGGCGAATAATGGTGGCTGGCAGTGGAGCGCATCCACTGGCACCGATGCGGTGCCTTATTTCCGTATTTTTAATCCAGTCAGTCAATCGCAGCGATTTGATCCTAAAGGCACATTTATTCGACATTGGTTACCGGAACTCAAGCACCTCAGCGATAAAGAGATTCATCAGCCCAAGCCTCTCACAGGTTTATTTGTTACTGAAAGCTATCCTAAACCCATTGTGGATTTACCTGCCAGTCGTCAGCGGGCTTTAAGTGCCTTTAAGAATCTACCCTCGATCAGCGGATGACCCGCGCGGCTTGCACAGGCCAAAGCCGGCAAACCACATCATCTACGGCAACACTTAACCTTGCAAATTAGCTAGCGATTAAGTCTGACCGCCCACTCGATAATGATCGACAACCTTCAACACCAGCACCACCACAAGAGCAGGCACCAACCAGCCCATTTGCTGCTCAGCTAAAGGCAGTTGGTTAAACAGTTCCGGCATCCATTCAGAAAATCCTGCGGCCGATAAAGCATCCACCACCCCAAACACTAAAGTCACCAGCATGGTGCCGCGAAAAACTAAGGCGCTTGAGCGCCAATAGCGATCCAACAAACTGAGCGCCACCAAAACAATCGCCACTGGATACAAGCCAACCAGCACAGGCACAGAGAACTTAATCAGCTGATCCAAGCCTTGATTCGACACCACCCAGCTAAACACCACAAAGAAGATAACCACGTATTTATAGGCAATATTGAGCAGCTCACTGAAAAACTCACCACACGCCACCAACAAGCCTACTGCAGTGGTTAAACACGCCAGCGCAATCACCAAGGCCAGCAATACATTGCCGATTGGTCCAAAGACATGTTGCACATAAAGCGCTAAAATCTGACCGCCGTTTTGTGCCTCACTCGCAATGCCCTGACTGGTCGCACCCAAATAAAACAATGACAGATATACTGCAGACAGTCCGACGGCCGCAATGAGCCCCGCATAAATCGAGTAACGTGTCACTAAGCGCTCAGTTTGCACACCTTTATTGCGCAGAGCAGTGGCAATCACCACACCAAAAGCCAGGGCTCCGAGGGCATCCATGGTGAGATAACCATGCAAAAATCCTTGTAAAAAAGCGTCTTGTTGATACACCGCTAAGGCTTCGCCAACAGCACCCGCAGGTTTAAAAATCGCAGCACCACCTAAAAGGATCAAGGCCACTAATAAAACAGGCGTAATCAACGTTCCAATGCGGTCAATAATTTTATTAGGGGTGACGGCTAAAAACAGCACTAAAGCAAAGTACGCTGTCGAGTAAAGCAACAACCCCGTACTGCTACTGCCAAAGAAAGGCACAACCCCAATTTCATAAGACACTACCGCCGTGCGCGGTGTGGCAAAAAATGGCCCAATCGCCAAATACACGGCCACCGCTAACAGCGTACCTGCAGCCCTACCCAACGGTTGAGTCAGAGCGGTTAAACCACCGCCCACCCGAGCTAATGCGATAACAGTCAGCAACGGCAAACCCACGCCCGTAATCAAAAAGCCAAGTGCCGCCTGCCACACAGCGCTACCCGCATCCAAGCCTGACTGAGCAGGGAAAATAATATTGCCAGCGCCTAAAAACAGTGCAAACGTCATAAAGCCCAGTGCAAACACATCACGCCGACCAAACTGGGATGTTGCCACTGCTGTGTTATTCATGCCTGCCCTTAAACTTAAGTATTAAGATAGGCGAGCAAGTCTAAAGCACTGGAAGCAATGTACAAAGCACTTAAAGTCTGCACGGTACGGCTCAATAAAGCTCAGTAGCCACTTAAGATGCGCTAAAAAGCGCTTAAAGATAACCTAGAATTTGTGCACAAGACCTCAGCTACAGAGCTGCTGAAGATTGTTGAGCCAATCAACGTCTGATCATCGGCTTTGCTTTTTTAAGCAACAGCACACTGAGCAAAAACACTGCTACGCTGACCCCATAGCCTATGAAAATAATTAGACCTGCATCGCTCAAGGCAGTCAAAAAACCAACATTACGGGTGTCCATAACATGATAAATCACACCAAAACTTGCGCCGGCTACGCTGCTGCAAAGCAAAGCAATGGCATAAATGAGTAGCACCACCAGCTGAATGGCAGTAGGTGTTCTTTTGCTCAATACGATGACCGCCATAAATAGCCATGAAACCACTGCTGCACTTGAGAACAACCCCAAAGTCATTGCCCAATGTGAAAGAGAGCGAGCACCTACAGGTGCTGTATAAAACGCGAGCCCGCTGGCCATTAAAGCTAAGACACCCATGATCACTAGATTTGCAAAGCGCATAATTACCCTGTACCTATAAAAGGTGCTTATAAATAGTTGCGCGCACATTACCAAACAAACCCATCGCTCATCAGTGCACGGTTAGCATTAGGAGACCAAGCACATCCCTCGATTTCAGAAAGAACAACAAAACCAAACGCGGATCTTCTTCGAAGACACGATCATCGCCAATGAGAATAAGTAACATTAGAATAAAAGCGCGAAACAACCGGCTTTATCGTAGTAACCATTTTCCATGGCCATGGGGTACTTAAAACATAAACCGCCAAGTTATGTATTTACCTGCACCTGCCAATATCCAACATCGAGCCATTGACCAAACTTACAGCCAACTTCTTTGTAATGAGCCACTTGCTGCATACCAAACCTTTCATGAAGTTTTATGCTTTCCGGATTAGGCAAAGCAATGCCAGCAATAGCAATATGTATAGACGTATCTTTAAGACGGTGGAAGAGCGCTTTATAAAGCGCGCTGCCGTAGCCTCGACCCTTCATCTGGTGCTGAAGGTACACAGACACTTCGACGGTATTACGATATGCGGCGCGCTCGTGCCATTTTGCTGCGTATGCATAACCTAAAATCTCGTTGTTTTGCTCAAAAACCAACCAGCACAAACCAGCCGATTCAACTTTTTTTACTCTATTTGAAATCTCTTCACCATCGACTTCACTCTCTTCGAACGATATGACAGTGTTACTAATATAATAATTATAAATTTGTGCGATGGCCTCAAAATCATCTGCCTGAACGTCTCGAATCACATGTCCTCCTTATGCATAACGCATCAATAAGCCGCGCAACTTGTGCGCGCGGCACTGAAAGCGCGCAGTTAATTGATTGATTAGAACTGTTTTTCAACGGTGATTCAATATTCGATTTTTGCTCAGCAGTGCATACTTTTCCGTTGGCTGCACGATTAACAACGCCCATAGAAACACCATATAGCAACCCAACAAAAACAATCTGCTTTGCTGATAAGCCAGAGCGTCTGGCCGCATGTGTAGTTTTTAGAAAATTGACGTTCCAATTTAAACCGCACCACGCTGCAAGACTGGAGATTTCACCGCTGATCAGTGGACGGTGCGACTTGCGCTTTGCTCAGCGTTGCAGTATTTAAAATGTGTTTTTATCTATACTTGGCTTTTAGCCTAGGGGCAATTGAACCCCGCAGAATAATACATAAAAAAGCCACTCATAAGAGTGGCTTTTTACACACGACAGAAGACTTACTTGTGCTTCCAGCCTGTCACTTCAGCTAATGCAGAACCAATATCAGCTAAAGAACGAACAGTTTTAACACCAGCATCTTGCAAAGCTGCAAACTTCTCATCAGCCGTACCTTTGCCACCAGAAATAATCGCACCGGCATGCCCCATACGTTTACCCGGTGGTGCGGTAACGCCAGCAATATACGACACCACAGGCTTAGTGACATGCGCTTTAATAAAGGAAGCAGCTTCCTCTTCAGCACTACCACCAATCTCACCAATCATCACAATCGCCTCAGTTTGTGGATCAGCTTGGAATAACTTCAATATATCAATAAAGCTGGAACCCGGGATGGGATCGCCACCAATACCCACGCACGTTGATTGACCAAAACCTGCATCCGTGGTTTGTTTGACTGCTTCATAAGTCAAAGTACCTGAGCGTGAAACAATACCCACTTTGCCTGGCATATGGATAAAGCCTGGCTGAATACCAATTTTGCACTCGCCAGGGGTGATCACCCCTGGGCAGTTCGGACCGATTAAACGCACGCCCAACTCATCACATTTGATTTTCACATCGAGCATATCCAAGGTCGGAATACCTTCAGTGATGCAGACAATTAGTTTAATCCCAGCAAAAGCCGCTTCTAAGATTGAGTCTTTACAAAAAGGGGCTGGCACATAAATTACTGAGGCATCCGCACCAGTTGCAGTAACAGCCTCAAGAACGGTATTAAACACAGGTAAACCAAGGTGCATCGTGCCACCTTTACCTGGCGTCACGCCGCCCACCATTTTGGTACCGTAAGCAATCGCTTGCTCGGAGTGAAACGTGCCCTGTGCGCCAGTAAAACCTTGGCAAATCACTTTAGTGTCTTTATTAATTAAAATACTCATGCGTGCTCCCCCCGAGCGGCTTTAACAACACGAATAGCAGCATCACTTAAGCTACTCGCAGCAATAATATTGAGGCCACTATCAGCCAATACCTTGCTACCTAGCGCCGCGTTGTTACCTTCTAAACGCACCACTACAGGGACTTTCACGCCCACTTCTTTAACCGCGCCAATCACACCTTCAGCAATCATATCGCAGCGAACAATGCCGCCAAAAATATTGATCAATACGGCTTTAACGTTACTATCAGAAAGAATGATTTTAAACGCTTCAGAAACGCGCTCTTTAGTGGCACCACCGCCTACATCCAAAAAGTTAGCCGGTTTACCACCATGGTGATTGACGATATCCATGGTACCCATCGCTAAACCTGCACCATTGACCATGCAACCAATATCGCCATCAAGGGCAACATAATTCAGTTCAAATTGTGCAGCATGCGCTTCACGAGGATCATCTTGACCCGGATCTTGCATCGCACGCAACTTAGGCTGACGGTACAAAGCATTGCTATCAATCGTGAGTTTTGCATCAAGGCAATGCAAATTTCCGTCATTTTTAATCACTAAAGGGTTCACTTCAAGCAAAGCCACGTCATGTTCAACGAAGAGCTTGGCTAAACCGAGGAAAATTTTGCTAAATTGCTTTACTTGATCGCCTTGTAAACCTAACGCATAGGCTAAATAACGTCCTTGGAACGGTTGTGCACCAATCGCAGGGTCAATCGTTACTTGTAATATCTTCTCAGGCGTATCATTAGCGACTTTTTCAATATCTACGCCGCCCTCGGTAGAAGCCATAAATACTACACGACGTGAGCTACGATCAACCACGGCACCGAGATACAACTCTTTAGAAAAATCCGTACACGCTTCAACCAAAATACGACTGACCGGCTGGCCGCTCGCATCAGTTTGATAAGTGACTAAGCGCTTGCCCAACCACTGCGCAGCAAAGTCTTGTGCATCTTCAGCCATCGTTACTAATTTAACGCCACCCGCTTTACCACGGCCACCCGCATGCACTTGAGTTTTTACCACCCAACGCTCACCACCAATGTCGTGACAGGCTTGGGCTGCAGCTTCAGGTGTTTCTACGGCAAACCCTAAAGAAACCGGTAAGCCGTATTCAGCAAACAACTGTTTCGCTTGATATTCATGAAGATTCATACTGTCCTACCATTGAGTGCAGATTATGCGTAATGCGCCAACTACAGAATGTAGCAGCTGTTTTGGCTGTTTATCTAACAGCCTGCCAAGCACCAACAGATGTTGGTTCCCCTGCTTGACCTGAAACGAATACCGCCCCTAAAAAGGGGCGGTAAGTCGATCAACGTTTTTTGCGATTAGCAATATGAATTGCTTCTCCATTGACAGCGAGCGCCGCCTCATGGAGTGCCTCCGATAGGGTTGGGTGTGAAAACACCATCAAACCTAAATCTTCAGCACTGGAACCAAACTCCATGGCAATTGCACCCTGCTGCACTAACTCTGCAGCGCTTGGGCCAATCACATGTACGCCTAAGACGCGGTCAGTGCTTGCATCAGCAATGATTTTAACAAAGCCTGCGGTGTCATTCGCAGCCATGGCACGGCCACTGGCGGCAAACGGGAACACACCAACATTGATTGCAACGCCATCGCCTTTCAACTGCTGCTCAGTTTTACCAACGCTAGCAATTTCAGGATGGGTATAAATCACACCAGGGATTAGATCGTAGTTAATCTGGTTTTTCTTACCAGCAATACGCTCAGCAACCATGACGCCTTCTTCTGACGCTTTATGAGCCAGCATTGGGCCACGAACTACGTCACCAACAGCATAAACGCCTGGTACGCTGGTTGCACAGCCGTCATTAACATAGATAAAACCGCGTTCATCAAGCGTGACACCGCTGTCAACGGCTAACAAGTTGGTCGTTACTGGACGACGGCCTACAGAAACAATTAACTTATCGAAAGTCATTTGTTGCTCGCCTTTCGCGTCAGTAAAGCTCACGGTGACTTCGCCGTTTTTAACTTCTGAGCCTGTTAAGCGCGCGCCTAAACGAATATCAAGACCTTGCTTAATAAAAATCTTCAACGCTTCTTTAGCAACTTGATCATCCATCGCCGGCAGGAATTTATCTTGTGCTTCAATCACTGTCACTTCAGCGCCTAAACGGCCCCATACAGAACCCAACTCAAGCCCAATCACACCCGCGCCAATAACGCCAAGGCGTTTTGGTATCGCTTGGAATTCCAAGGCGCCAGTTGAATCAACGATAACCTCTTGATCAACAGGTGCTGGTGGAATATCAATGGGCTGTGAACCTGCCGCGATAATGACGTTTTCAGCTTCGTACACAGTTACCGTACCGTCTGTTGCAGTCACTTCAACCTGTTTGTTAGCCAACAATTTACCGTGGCCTTCAATGCTGGTAACGCCATTGGCTTTAAATAAGCCAGCAATACCACCAGTCAAGTTTTTAACAATAGTGGCTTTACGTGCAACCATTGCTGGAACATCCATGGTGACGTCTTTAACGCCAATACCGTGCACTTTGAAGCCTTCTTTGGCTTCGTGATATTTCCATGTACTGTCCAACAGAGCTTTAGATGGAATGCAACCTACGTTCAAGCAGGTGCCACCTAATGCCATTTTGCCGTCTTTGTCTTGGTACTTTTCGATACAGGCCGTTTTCATGCCCAACTGCGCTGCTTTAATCGCTGCAACATAGCCGCCAGGGCCTGCACCAATGACAATTACATCAAATTTCTGACTCATGGTGTTTCCTCGTTATGTGACATAGCGCCACGTACTGCAGCCGCTTAAAAATAAGCGGCTGTAGAGTTATCAGATATCCAGCAACAGGCGTGCGGGGTCTTCTAACAAGTTCTTCATGGTGACAAGGAAAGTCACTGCTTCTTTGCCATCAATTAAACGGTGGTCATAGGATAATGCCAAGTACATCATTGGTAAAATCACAACTTCGCCGTTCACCGCCATTGGGCGCTCTTGGATTTTGTGCATACCCAAAATTGCTGTTTGTGGTGGGTTAACGATTGGCGTTGACAATAAAGAACCGAACACACCACCGTTAGAGATGGTGAAAGTACCGCCAGTCATTTCTTCTAAAGTCAGTTTACCGTCTTTGGCTTTACGGCCGTAGGTATTAATGCTGCCTTCAATTTCTGCAAGGCTCATGAACTCAGCGTTACGCAATACCGGTACAACCAAACCACGATCGCTAGATACCGCAACCCCAATGTCTTGGTAACCGTGGTAAACAATATCGTCACCATCAATTGAAGAGTTCACCCCAGGTTGACGCTTAAGCGCTTCAACAGCGGCTTTAACAAAGAATGACATGAAACCTAAACGTACACCGTTATGGGTCTTTTCAAACAAGTCTTTGTACTTGCTGCGCAGATCCATAATGGGCTTCATGTTGACTTCGTTAAACGTGGTCAGCATCGCCATAGATGATTGCGCTTCCACCAAACGTTCAGCAACTTTTTTACGCAAGCGCGTCATTGGTACGCGTTTTTCAACGCGATCACCGGCTGCAAACAATGGTGCTTCAGCGCTTGGCGCTGCTACTTTAGGCGCAGCGACTGCTGGCTTATTAGCCATAGCTGCAACTGCGTCTTCTTTAGTCACTCGACCGTCTTTACCTGTGCCTGGAATAGCAGCAGGATTCAGCGCATTTTCTGCAGCAATTTTACGTGCAGCAGGCGATAAAATTGCATCATCGCCAGCAGCCGCTGGAGCGGCAGCGCTTGCCGCTGGAGCGGCGGCTGCAGGTGCTGTCGCAACAGCATCAGTATCCAAACGACCTAATAACTGCGCGCTTAATACAGTGTCACCTTCATTAGCAACGATTTCAGTCAGTACACCATCGGCTTCTGCTAAAACTTCCATAACAACTTTGTCGGTTTCAATATCAACGATCAGTTCATCACGTTTAATCGCATCACCCACTTGTTTGTGCCAGGTTGCAACGGTGCCATCAGCGACCGACTCGGGAAATGCTGGGGCTTTAATTTCAATAGCCATAATAATGTGGTCCTATAAATTCGGTTGTTACTTAAAAGCCGCACTGATCATCAATGCGGCTTTCTCGCTGATTTAAACTGTAAAAGCGTCTTGCAACAGTTGCTCTTGCTGTTCGGCGTGCATCGATGCATACCCACAGGCAGGCGATGCTGAAGCGTCACGACCGGCATACTGCAGCTCTAATACTGGCTTATAAGTAGTCGCTACACGACGCATGTGGTGTTGACTGCAATACCAAGCCCCTTGGTTCATTGGCTCTTCTTGACACCAAACAACACGCTTGAGGTTTTTGTATTTAGCCAACTCCTCAGTCAAGTCGTCTTCAGGGAATGGATACAGTTGCTCAATACGTACGATGGCAATGTTATCTTGGCTTTCATTACGACGCTTTTCTAACAAGTCGTAGTAGACCTTACCGCTGCACATAATCACGCGATCAACTTTATCTGCATCTTGCGGATCAACTTCACCAATAACATTCTGGAATGTGCCTTCAGCCAAATCTTCCAATGAGGAAATAGCCAACTTATGGCGTAACAAGGATTTAGGCGTTAAAGCAATCAATGGTTTGCGCAGAGGACGCACGGCTTGACGACGCAGCATGTGGTAAACCTGTGCTGGCGTAGTCGGCACGCATACTTGAATGTTGTGCTCAGCACACAATTGCAAATAACGTTCTAAACGAGCCGATGAGTGCTCAGGACCTTGCCCCTCGTAACCATGCGGCAGCAACATAGTTAGGCTCGATAAACGACCCCACTTAGTTTCGCCACTGGTAATAAACTGGTCAATGACAACCTGTGCGCCGTTAGCAAAGTCACCAAACTGCGCTTCCCAGATCACCAATGCATTAGGCATGGTGCTGGCATAACCGTATTCGAATGCTAAAACGGCTTCTTCAGAAAGGAATGAGTCATACATATCAAAACGTGGCTGATCTTTATACAGATTTTGCAGACCAAGATAGGTCTCGCCATTCTTTTGATTATGTAAAACCGCATGACGGTGCGAGAACGTGCCACGGCCAACATCTTGACCGGTGAAACGAATCGGATAACCTTCAAACAACAAAGTGGCATACGCAGTTGTTTCTGCAAAGCCCCAGTTAATAGGCAAGGCACCGGCAGCCATTTTCTGACGATCTTCAATAATCTTCGCCACTTGACGCTGCACCACGAAACCATCAGGGGTTTCCTGCAACTTAAGCGCAAGCTCTTGCAAGGTTTTCAGGTCAAAGCGCGTGTCATAATGCGGAGTCCACTTATGGCCTAAGTATGGACGCCAATCAACAAACAATTCTTTGTTTGGCTCTTTAACCAAACTCTGTACAACGTGTAGGCCATTGTCTAGCGCAGTACGGTATTCATCACTTAACGCTTGAACTTGCTCAGCAGTTTGCACGCCATCTTTAACCAATAAGTCAGCATACAACTCACGTGTTGTGCGCTGTTTACTGATCAGCTGGTACATCAATGGCTGCGTGCCGCTCGGTTCATCCGCTTCATTGTGACCACGACGACGGTAACAGACGAGGTCAATCACCACGTCACGCTTAAACTGCATGCGGTAGTCAATAGCGAGCTGAGTCACAA
Organism: Pseudomonas sp.; assembly: GCA_034006605.1. Lineage (GTDB taxonomy): Bacteria > Pseudomonadota > Gammaproteobacteria > Pseudomonadales > Pseudomonadaceae > Denitrificimonas. The sequence continues at coordinate 16,578 of JAVESM010000014.1, forward strand.
ACAACACTGCTTCTGGATCATCACCATTCACATGCAAAATAGGCGCTTGAATCATTTTCGCAACATCGGTTGCGTATTCAGTTGAACGCGTATCTTCAGGTTTACTGGTGGTAAAACCAACTTGGTTATTGATCACAATACGAATGGTGCCGCCCGTTTTAAAACCACGGGTTTGCGACATTTGGAAGGTTTCCAGTACCACACCCTGCCCTGCAAACGCAGAGTCGCCGTGAATCGTAACTGGAATAACTTTATCACCATTGGGATCGTTACGGCGGTCTTGACGGGCGCGAACAGAACCCTCGACAACTGGAGAAACAATCTCAAGATGCGATGGATTAAAACTGAGCGCCAAGTGAACTTCGCCGCCGGGGGTCATGACGTTAGATGAGAAACCTTGGTGATACTTAACGTCGCCTGAGGCTAAGCCTTCAACGCGCTTACCATCAAACTCATCAAACAAATCACGTGGATTTTTACCGTAAGTATTCACTAGAACGTTTAGACGCCCACGGTGCGCCATACCAACGACAATTTCTTTGGCACCATAAGAACCTGAGCGCTGAATAATTTCATCCATTAAAGGAATAAGGCTCTCACCGCCCTCAAGACCAAAGCGTTTGGTGCCTGGATATTTAGTACCCAAATATTTTTCGAGACCTTCACCGGCAGTTAAACGCTCAAGAATATGCGTTCGCACTTCAGGTGAGAAGCCTGGATGACTGCGCACACTTTCTAAACGCTGCTGGAACCAGCGACGCTGCTCTGAATCAACAATATGAGTAAACTCAGCACCAATAGTACGGCAATAGGTATCTTGTAAAGACTGCTGAATCTCACGTAGCGTAGCTTCTTCTTTGCCGATATTTAAATCGCCAGTACGGAATACGCTATCAAGATCGGAATCAGTCAAACCGTAATGATGTACGGTCAGATCAGCCTGCATTGGGCGTACCCACAAACCGAGCGGATCAAGCTGCGACGCTTGATGGCCACGCATACGGTAGGCTTGAATCAGACGAAGCACTTCAACTTGTTTTTTCTCATGTTCAGTGCTGATGCTACCAGCAGACACTGGTTGAGCACGTCTTTGGTTTTTCGCCAATAAGACAAATTGATCGCGAACAGTTGAGTGTGAAACGTCAGTACTTAAACCGCCATCGGCGGGTAGTTTTTGGAAATAAGTACGCCACTCTTCCGATACCGAGTTCGGATCGTGCAGGTAGAGTTCATATAGCTCTTCCACATAGGCAGCATTTCCACCGGATAGGTGGGCGCTGCTCCACATGCGCTGCATTACGCTTTCTTGCATGCTAGGTCACCCTTGGTAAGGGGGACGCTACCGGCATGGAAACTTAATGGCCTTAAGTCACAAACAGCGACTTGGGTAAAGCCACTCCGATTCCCGCAGATAGTCCGGGCACCAGCCCGGATGCCCCTGCTGGTCGTCAATTGCGTTTTGAAAAAAAGCCTTGTAAGCAATTTTTCGCTTAAAACCACTCATATGAAGGTGCTCATATGAGTGGTTCAATTATTTACCACATCAAGCGCGGTAAATTAAGTACCGCTTGTTAGCAACATGCTGCGAATATGACCAATTGCCCGTGTTGGGTTTAGGCCTTTCGGACACACGTTGACACAGTTCATAATATTGTGGCAACGGAACACGCTGAACGGATCATCAAGGCGCGACAAGCGCTCTTCTGTCTGAGTATCGCGTGTATCTGCCAAGAAACGATAGGCTTGCAGTAAAGCTGCTGGGCCTAAGAACTTGTCAGGATTCCACCAAAACGATGGGCAACCCGTTGAACAACATGCACATAAGATGCACTCATACAGTCCATCTAACTTGGCACGATCTTCTGGAGACTGTAAACGCTCCATGCCTGGTGCTGGCGTATTATTTTGCAAATACGGTTGCACTTTTTCGTATTGCTTATAGAAGATGCTCATATCAACAGCGAGGTCACGAATAATTGGCAAACCTGGTAATGGACGCACTACCAATTTGCCATTTTTAACCACACTCGACAGCGGAGTGATGCAAGCTAAGCCGTTTTTACCAGCGATGTTCATGCCATCTGATCCGCACACGCCTTCACGGCATGAGCGACGATAAGACAGACTCTCATCCTGCTCTTTAATCAGAGCCAGCACGTCCAACACCATCATGTCTTTGCTATCAATTTCAACATTGAAGTCTTGCATGAAAGGTGCAGAGTTAACCTCTGGATTGTAGCGGTAAACGCTTACTTGCAATATTTTAGGCAACGTCATCGTAATAACCCTTAATATTTACGTTCTTGAGGTATGAAGTGTTCAGCATCTTTTTCAACTGCTGATGAAAGCGTGAAATTCACTGCACGCTTGCCAACACGTTTTTCGCCTGGGAAGTACATGCTATGGCATAACCAGTTTTCATCATCACGACTTTCGTAGTCTTCACGAGCATGCGCTCCACGTGACTCAGTACGCGCTTCTGCAGCAATCGCTGTTGCTTCAGCAACCTCAAACAAGTTCTGCAACTCAAGCGCTTCAATACGAGCAGTATTAAAGGCATTGCTTTTATCAGTGATTTTCACATTTTCAATGCGTGTGCGCAGTTTCGCTAACTCGGCAATACCTTTTTGCATGTATTCACCAGTACGGAACACACCAAAATAGTTCTGCATGCAGTTCTGCAATTCTTTACGCAAAGGCGCTACATCTTCACCTGTTGTGCGCTCATTGAGTGCAGACAAGCGTGCCAAAGATCTTTCAATATCAGCTTCGCTGGCATCAAGCACATCAACTCCATCACGCAGGCTTTTTTCTAGATAAATACCTGCTGCGCGACCAAACACCACCAAGTCAAGCAGTGAGTTACCACCAAGACGGTTAGCACCGTGCACCGATACAGAGCTCACTTCACCAACTGCAAACAAACCATCAATAATATGGTCGTTGCCTTCTGCGTCTTGCGCAATAGCTTGGCCATTAACGTTAGTGGCAATACCACCCATCATATAGTGGCAAGTCGGTACAACTGGAATCGGTGCAACAACGGGGTCAACGTGAGCAAAGGTAATTGACAACTCACAGATACCAGGCAAGCGACTGTGCAGAACTTCTTCACCGAGGTGATCAAGCTTCAGCATTACGTGATCACCGTTCGGACCACAACCGTTACCCGCTAAAATTTCTTTAACCATCGAGCGCGCAACAACGTCACGGCCAGCAAGGTCTTTAGCATTAGGCGCATAACGTTCCATGAAACGCTCGCCATGCTTATTAATTAAGTAGCCACCTTCACCACGGCAACCTTCAGTAACCAAGGTGCCCGCACCAGCAATACCGGTTGGGTGGAACTGCCACATTTCCATATCTTGTACGGGCACGCCAGCACGTAACGCCATACCCACACCGTCACCGGTGTTAATCAGCGCATTAGTGGTTGAAGCAAAGATACGACCCGCACCACCGGTTGCCAAGACAACAGCTTTAGCACGAATGTGCACGACTTCACCGGTTTCGATGCAAATCGCAACGACACCAACCACTGCACCATCTTGATTTTTAACCAAATCAACGGCATACCATTCATTTAAGAAAGAGGTACCGTGCTTTAAGTTAGCTTGGTACAGCGTATGCAAGAGTGCGTGACCCGTACGGTCAGCAGCAGCACAGGTACGTGCAGCTTGGCCGCCACGACCATAATCTTTCGACTGCCCGCCAAATGGACGTTGATAAATACGGCCTTTCTCAGTACGCGAGAAAGGCAAACCCATATGTTCAAGCTCATAAACAGCTTCAGGGCCGACAGAACACATGTATTCGATAGCGTCTTGATCACCGATATAGTCGGAGCCTTTAACGGTATCGTACATGTGCCAGCGCCAGTTATCATTCGGATCATCCGAAGCGATTGCGCAAGTGATACCACCTTGAGCAGATACAGTGTGCGAGCGCGTAGGAAACACTTTAGTGACTACAGCTGTTTTGTGTCCACCTTGTGCTAATTGGAGTGACGCGCGCATACCTGCGCCGCCGCCACCAATAATAATGGCATCATAAGAAATAGTACGAATACTGGCCATGGATCAAATTCCCCACAAAATCTGTACGCCCCAGACGAACAGTACGAACATGATCATGCCGCACAGTGCTTGAGCTAAAAATCGTATACCTGTTGCCCAACTGCCAAGAGTCATAGGCGTCAGATAGTCAGTTGTAATGGTCCACAGTCCAACCCAAGCGTGCGCGCTTAAGGCAACCAGACTCATTAAACTAAAGATTCGCATCCAGCTGTTTGCAAACAGCCCTTGCCATTCGGTGTAGCCCATTCCTGGATTAGCAAGAACATAACCCAGCAAAAATAACGCGTACGCAGCAAGCACAACAGCTGATACACGTTGAGCCATCCAGTCATACAGACCAGATCGAGAGAAGTTTGTTACGTTAGTTACCATATCCAGACTCCTGTCAATACAATCAGAATGGCTGAAACAATAAAGACAATTTGAGCACCCAGTTTTCCGCCTTCCAGCGTTTCACCGATGCCTAAGTCCATGATCAAGTGGCGGATGCCAGCTGTGAGATGGTACATAAGTCCAGAGAGAAGACCCCATACTACAAGTTTTGCCAGCGGGCTGGCTAAACACTCTTTAACCTCAGCAAAACCCTGCTCAGAAGCAAGAGATTTGTCGAGTCCATACAGGAGTACGGCAATACCAAAAAACAGGATGACACCTGAAATCCGGTGCAGAATTGAAGAGTAAGCAGTGAGTGGGAGTTTTATAGTCCTAAGATCTAGGTTTACAGGTCGTTGGCTATTCACGGCGTATTCACACTTAGAGAGCCCTAAACTGCAGGGCGAGTTGTCGGGAAGGCACTTGCAATAAGTACCCGTCACCATCGGAGTGACTATTGCCAGCTTATTAGGCAAAAAGCCACTGCCGGTCAGCTACCGAGTATAGTGTAAAAAACACCATAATGACAACGCAAAAGCATTCGCCTAAATGCTCATTGCCACCCTTTGACAAAAAGCGTAAATATCTGTACTTGAAAAATTTGACTCGAGATAAATCGTCTACAAATTATACCCCCGAGCAGGTTATACTGATGAACAGTACAAATTGACATTCAGGTTTATCTCACTATTATGTCGCGGGCCCTGCGTGGGGGGCCGTGATGATTCCAAGCATAACTAGGAGGCCACAATGGCTGACAAAAAAGCGCAGTTAATCATCGAGGGCTCAGCCCCCGTAGACCTGCCTATTCTGACTGGTACTATTGGTCCAGATGTAATTGATGTACGCGATCTTATTTCTAGCGGTCATTTCACTTACGACCCTGGTTTCATGTCGACGGCGGCATGCGAGTCAAAAATCACTTACATTGACGGTGATAAAGGTATTTTATTACACCGTGGCTACCCTATTGAGCAATTAGCAGCGAAATCAGATTACCTGGAAACCTGTTATTTATTGCTTAATGGCGAGCTACCTAACGCCGAACAAAAGCAGACATTCGTCGACACCATTGGCAAACACACAATGGTTAATGAGCAACTGAAGTCTTTCTTAAATGGCTTCCGTCGCGACGCTCACCCAATGGCAATAATGTGCGGTATTGTTGGTGCACTGTCGGCTTTCTATCACGACTCTTTGGACAACAATAATCCAAAGCATCGCGAAATTTCAGCACACCGCTTAATTGCAAAAATGCCAACTATTGCGGCGATGGCATACAAATACTCAATCGGCCAGCCCATCATGTATCCACGCAACGATCTCTGTTATGCAGAGAACTTCTTGCACATGATGTTCAATACACCGGCAGAAACTAAACGCTTCAGCCCTGCTCTTATTAAAGCGATGGATCGTATCTTCATCCTGCATGCTGACCATGAGCAAAATGCGTCAACCTCTACTGTACGTTTAGCAGGCTCTACTGGTGCCAACCCATTTGCATGTATTGCTTCAGGTATTGCAGCACTTTGGGGCCCAGCGCATGGCGGTGCTAACGAAGCGGTACTGACCATGCTTGATGAAATTGGCGATGCGTCAAACATCGAGACGTTTATTGCTAAAGCAAAAGACAAAAATGACCCATTCAAACTGATGGGCTTTGGTCATCGCGTTTATAAAAACTTCGACCCTCGTGCCCAAGTGATGAAACAAACCTGTGACGAAGTACTCGCAGAGCTAGGCATCAACGATCCTAAGCTTGATCTCGCGATGAAACTTGAAGAGTATGCATTGAACGATCCATACTTCAAAGAGCGCAACCTGTACCCCAACGTTGACTTCTACTCAGGGATCATTCTGAAAGCTGTCGGCATTCCAACCAGCATGTTCACAGTGATTTTTGCTATGTCACGTACTGCTGGCTGGATTTCACATTGGACTGAGATGCTTTCAGTTCCATACAAAATCAGCCGCCCTCGTCAGCTTTACACTGGCTACGACAAGCGCGACTATGCGCCACTCGACAAGCGTTAATACTTATCGAAGTTGCATAAAAGGCTGCTCAGAAATGAGCAGCCTTTTTTTATACAATTTATAAGAATTTACTTGCCTAGCCTGCCTTGCCAGTCGTCTCTTCCAGCCAACCGATCAAGTGAATAGCCTCAGCCTGATTACTGCCACAAACACTGATTTCAGCCTGAAACACCCCGCAAAATGCAGGCCGCTCAAGCAGACCAAACAGCTCACACAAGTTATCATCAGTTAAATTTAAGCAGCGCTCACCGGCTTTTTTACCCTGCGGCATATTCGGCATCGGCGTATGAATAGAAGGCGCAATACAACAGGCACCACAACCCATCCGACACTCCATCAGCGCGCCACCCGCTTTCTTATTCGCGCAAAAACATACATTTCAAACCCCCGGCGACTGTTTGGTATTTAAGCGAGCAATCAAACTAGAGGTATCCCAACGCTCGCCACCCAGCGCCTCAACGTCCGCATAAAACTGATCAACCAACGCAGTCACGGGCAAAGATGCGCCATTACGCCTCGCCTCATCGAGAACAATAGCAAAGTCTTTACGCATCCACTCTACTGCGAAACCAAAATCAAACTCCCCAGCCAACATCGTTTGATAGCGATTTTCCAACTGCCAAGATTGCGCTGCACCTTTGCTGATCACTTGCATTGCTGCTTCTGCATCTAAACCAGCTCGTTGCGCAAAATGCAGCGCCTCCGCCAAGCCTTGCAACAGACCACCGATACAAATCTGATTGACCATCTTAGTGAGCTGACCAGAACCAACTTCACCCATGAGCCGCTGCATACGCGCATAGCACTGCAAAATCGGTGCAACTCGCTCATATGCACGCGACTCACCACCCACCATAATAGTCAACACACCATTTTGCGCACCCAATTGCCCACCCGATACAGGCGCATCAAGAAAGGCAAAACCACGTTGTTTTGCTGCATCGCCCAATTGCTTAGCAATCTGCGCTGAAGCAGTCGTGTGATCAACGAACACACTACCCTTTGGCATCGATGTAAAGGCACCATCAAGACCAAGAGTCACTGCGCGCAAGTCATCATCATTGCCGACGCAGCACATCACAAACTCCGCATTCAATACCGCTTGCGCAGGGGTATGAGCCAGACTACCCGAATACTCTTGCAACCATTGCTGTGCTGTCGCTGCCGTACGGTTATAGACAGTAACTGCATGGCCGTTACGTGCTAAGTGCCCCGCCATAGGATAACCCATAGCACCTAAGCCAATAAATGCGACACGAGCCATACTTCACCTTCCAGTTTTTAATTAAAAATAATACTTAACCTCACAAACATTACCGCCTTAGGCATGCCGCCCCATTGATAAAATCGTGACGATACCTGTACGCAAGGTTATGCTATCAATCTTTTTAATAACGAGTGTTTGCTATGCTAAACGTCAATGAATATTTTAATGGCACGGTAAAATCTATCAGTTTCACTGATAGCATCGGCCCAGCCAGTGTCGGTGTAATGACCGCTGGCGAATACACCTTTAACACATCAAGCGCAGAAATCATGCATATTATCAGCGGTAGCGCTACGGTAAAGCTCAGCAGCACAGATGATTGGCAAACAATTACTGCTGGCGAACACTTCGCAGTGGACGCAAATAGCAGTTTCTTAATCAAACTTGCCGATGATACAGCGTATTTATGCGAGTATCGCTGAGCACTCTTTACTTGGGCTTACGGATTAACCCGTAAGCCCAACAGGCGCCCATCGTTGCCTTGGAAGACAAATGAACCTATCCAACATTGATCTGAATTTATTCATTGTTTTTGACGCCATTTACACTGAAGGCAACCTGACCCGTGCAGGGCAAATTATGGGTATTACCCAGCCCGCCACCTCAAACGCATTATCTAGACTACGTGATACATTTAAAGACCCGCTGTTTATTCGCACTGCGCATGGCATGCTGCCAACACCGCTCGCACAAAACATCATCGGCCCCGTGCGCAATGCCTTGCAATTGCTACGCGTATCCATTCATGACAGTCGCGTTTTTGACCCTGCCTGCGCCAATAAAACCTTTCGCCTGAGCATGACCGATCTCATTGAAGACACGTTATTACCTGCCACATTTCAGCGCTTGCACAAACTTGCACCCAATATACGCATTGAAAGCTTATTAGCCAGACGCCGAGAAACTGCCAAAGAATTAGCTGCAGGTCATTTAGACTTCGCTATCGATATTCCTCTCAATAGCGATCCTCAATTGCTACACACTAAGCTACTGGAAGACCGCTATGTCTGCGCCATGCGCAAAGGGCATCCTTTAGCAACCCATAAAAAGATCACCCTAGAGCAATACTTAGCAGCGCAACATATTCATATTTCATCACGGCGCAGTGGCCTAGGTCCGGTCGACTTAGCCTTAGGTAAAATGGGCTTCCAGCGTAATATTGTGTTGCGCTCACAACATTATTTAATGGCGCACACCGTTTTACAAAACACTGATTTAACCATTACCGCGCCAGCAAGTTTTGTTGCTCACTACAACTTACACAGTCTAGAGCTGCCCATCGCAGGGATCGCACCGATTGAAAGTCACCTGTTTTGGCATACCAGTGCCGATCAAGACCCCGCTAACCGCTGGATGCGCGAACAATTACTGCAGGTCGCTCAACACATCAGTAAAACACAAGCCAATTAACCCAAGCGTTTAAGAACGCTGATTACAAAATCACACCCTGCAGGAACTGTACAATTCGCTGCGCGGCACGTTGCATATACTGTTCATGAGTAAAGCCACTGCGTTTAAGCGGTTTAAGATCATGATCGGCAAACGCCAACCACTCAAACGTAATCGCTGAAGACAGCCGATACTCCTGCACCGTAGACTTTGCCCCCAGCGCATCACGCTCGCCCTGCACAATCAAAGTTGGCGTACGCAGATCAAGCAAATGTTCAATACGCGGCCGATCCACTTTACCCGCCGGATAAAACGGATAACCAAGACAAATCAGTGCATCGGCATGCAACTCATCTGCCAGCATACTGGCCATGCGCCCACCCATCGACTTACCTGCCATCACCAAAGGTCCTGCGACTTGAGCGCGCACCTGCGCATAAATCCCACGCCAAGCATCTAGCAACACAGCGGTTTGGTTCGGCGGTCGGCGTACACCATCCAATCTGCGCTGCGCCATATACGGGAACTCAAAACGCACCACACGAACCCCTAGACACTGCAAACGCTGAGTAATATCTAGGATAAAAGCACTGTCCATGGGCGCTCCAGCACCATGCGCCAAAATCAAAGTACACCAACATTCGCGTGCCTCATTAAATAAAACTGTCATTACACCTCCAACAATATACTCAAACGTAAACTCTTTAACCCTTGACCCTTATCAATACTAACCGTAAGGGCTTTAGTCATTCTTCCGCCTGACAGCAGCCGTCTTAACGTCCATAAGTACGGTTGCTTATCTGCCCAAAAATAGAATGGAAACCTTCAAATATGAACACGACAACGAGTTCCGCCTACAATTACAAGGTGGTTCGCCAGTTTGCCATCATGACGGTAGTCTGGGGCATCGTCGGGATGGCCGTTGGCATCCTGATTGCTGCTCAACTGGTTTGGCCCATACTCAATTTCGATCTACCTTGGACCTCTTATGGTCGCTTACGCCCTCTGCATACCAATGCGGTGATTTTCGCGTTCGGTGGTTGCGCACTGTTTGCAACCTCCTACTATGCAGTACAACGCACCTGTCAAACGCAGCTTTTTGCGCCAAAATTGGCCGCTTTCACGTTCTGGGGCTGGCAATTGGTTATTTTACTGGCAGCAGTCAGCTTGCCATTAGGCTTTACCTCTTCCAAGGAATACGCAGAACTCGAATGGCCCATTGATATTCTCATCGCCATTGTATGGGTCAGCTACGCAATTGTCTTTTTTGGCACGCTGGTTAAGCGTAATGTCAAACACATCTATGTGGGCAACTGGTTCTTCGGTGCCTTTATTCTGACTATTGCTATGTTGCACATCATTAATAACCTAGAAATGCCTGTCACTCTGACCAAGTCATACTCCATGTATGCTGGTGCAACCGATGCTATGGTGCAATGGTGGTATGGTCATAACGCGGTTGGTTTCTTCTTGACCGCAGGCTTCCTAGGCATGATGTACTACTTCGTTCCTAAGCAAGCTGAACGTCCAGTTTACTCATACCGTTTATCCATCGTGCACTTCTGGGCTTTGATCGCTGTATACATCTGGGCAGGCCCACACCATCTGCACTACACAGCTCTGCCTGACTGGGCGCAATCACTCGGCATGGTAATGTCTTTGATTCTATTGGCACCATCATGGGGCGGCATGATCAACGGCATGATGACCCTGTCAGGTGCTTGGCACAAACTGCGCAGCGACCCCATTTTACGTTTCTTAGTGGTGTCTTTAGCGTTCTACGGTATGTCGACCTTTGAAGGTCCGATGATGTCGATTAAAACCGTTAATGCCCTATCGCACTACACCGACTGGACAATCGGTCACGTACATGCCGGCGCGCTCGGCTGGGTTGCAATGGTTTCAATCGGCTCGCTTTATCACATGATTCCGCGTTTATTCGGTCTTAAACAGATGTACAGCGTCAGCCTGATTAACACGCATTTCTGGTTAGCCACTATCGGGACTGTACTGTATATCGCTTCTTTGTGGGTCAACGGTATTGCCCAAGGCCTGATGTGGCGTGCGATCAACGACGACGGCACATTAACTTACTCATTCTCTGAAGCACTTAACGTCAGTCATCCAGGTTTTGTCGTGCGATTAATCGGCGGTTCAATCTTCTTCTTCGGCATGCTACTGATGGCTTGGAACGTTTGGAAAACTATTAACAGCGCTAAACCTGCTGAAGCGGCTGCAGCTGCACGCTTTTCCGTAGAAGGAGCACACTCATGAAGAGTCATGAAATCGTAGAAAAAAACGTTGGCCTGCTCGCACTCTTTATGATCTTAGCCGTCAGTATTGGTGGCTTGGTACAAATCGTACCGCTGTTCTTCCAAGATATGGTCAATGAGCCGGTTGAAGGCTTGAAACCCTACACCGCTCTACAATTGGAAGGCCGTGACATCTATATCCGTGAGGGTTGCGTTGGCTGCCACTCACAGATGATTCGTCCGTTTCGTGCCGAAACCGAGCGCTACGGCCACTACTCTGTCGCTGGCGAAAGCGTTTACGACCATCCTTTCTTATGGGGCTCTAAGCGTACCGGTCCTGACTTGGCGCGTGTTGGCGGCCGTTATTCTGATGACTGGCACCGCGCTCATTTATTTAACCCACGCAACGTTGTTCCAGAGTCAAAAATGCCATCTTACCCTTGGTTAGTAGAAAAGACTCTCAGTGGCAAAGACACCGTAGCCAAAATGAAAGCCCTAAGTTGGTTAGGTGTGCCTTACACGTCTGACGATCTCAAAGGTGCTGTTGCGGCGGTTAAAGATAAGACTGAAATGGATGCATTGGTTGCGTATTTACAAGTGCTCGGCACTTCCATTAAGAATAAGCGGTAATTTTGATGGATATCGGCACATTACGTGGCTTAGGCACAGTATTAATTTTCGTGGCTTTTATTGGCCTCGTGTTTTGGGCATACAGCAGTAAGCGTAAAGACAGTTTCACTGAGGCGGCCATGCTGCCTTTCAGTGACCAAGTAAATACCCACACGACTGCAGTTGTCCAAAATTCTTCCAGGAGCACTGACCAATGACCTCATTTTGGAGTTGGTATATTACGCTACTCACCTCTGGCACCTTGCTAGCACTGACGTGGCTGATTTTTGTAACACGTAAAGGACAGCGTCCGGACACTACAGATCAAACCATGGGCCACGCCTTTGATGGTATCCAGGAATACGACAATCCATTGCCGCGCTGGTGGTTTATGTTGTTTGTCGGCACCCTACTGTTCGCTGTGGTGTACTTGATCCTCTACCCAGGCATGGGCAACTGGAAAGGTGTGCTGCCAGGTTACGAAGGCGGCTGGACAGCCACCAAGCAATGGGAACGCGAAATGGATAAGGCTGATGAAAAATACGGCCCTATCTTTGCTAAATACGCTGCCATGAGCGTTGAAGAAGTGGCGCAAGATCCGCAGGCATTAAAAATGGGCTCGCGTCTATTTGCAAACTACTGCTCGATTTGCCACGGATCTGATGCTAAAGGTGCCGTAGGCTTCCCTAATCTTGCTGACCAACATTGGCGCTGGGGCGGCGATTCTACGTCCATCCAAACCAGTATTTTGCAAGGCCGTAATGGTGTGATGCCAGCATGGGGTGCAATTATTGGTGAGGATGGCGTGAAAAACGTTGCGGCCTATGTTCGCAAAGACCTCGCTGGCTTGAAGTTACCAGAAGGTAATGAAGCCAATATTGAAGCGGGCAAGCAACTTTACGCGACCAATTGCTCCGTTTGCCATGGTGCCAATGGCGAAGGTATGGCGATGCTTGGCTCACCTAATTTAACCGCTAGCGCTGGCTGGATCTACGGCTCAAGTTTAACCCAACTACAACAAACCATCCGACATGGTCGTAATGGCGTGATGCCTGCACAAGAACAGTACTTAGGCAAAGACAAAGTACATATCTTAGCGGCGTATGTGTACAGCTTGACGAATAATAAAGAGTAATCTTTCATCATTTAGCTGGCGATAAGTCATAATTTATCGCCAGTTTTTTCTGAGAAATGACCTTAATCAACGCTTTTTTCTCCTCAAACACAGAGTATATGCTTTCATATTGTAATCACCGAGTGTTAATTCAGGGGATAACTGCGCTAAGATAGGAGTCTCGTCAACAAGTCGATAGCCAAATATAATCACATAACAGCGTTTTGCGTTGATTAATTTATACAAAAACCTCGTTAAACACTGATTTGCAGTTATATATTCCATTGTTCAGCCACGTTAAAAGACGTACTGATTGCAATGGCTTTGTGCTTTCCTCATACTTGTCGGCGATTTAATTCCGAACAATCCATTACCCGTGGAAGTCTTAGCATGAGCACAGCAATCCAAGAGAATGCTTATAACTACAAGGTTGTACGCCAGTTCGCCATTATGACGGTGGTCTGGGGTATCGTAGGTATGAGTATCGGCGTTCTAATTGCAGCCCAATTAGTATGGCCAGAACTGAACTTTAACCTTCCTTGGACCAGCTTCGGCCGGCTCCGTCCTTTGCACACCAACGCAGTCATTTTTGCCTTTGGTGGTAGTGCATTGTTTGCCACGTCCTACTACGTAGTACAACGCACTTCACAAGCACGCCTATTTTCTGATGGCTTAGCTGCATTTACCTTTTGGGGTTGGCAGTTAGTGATCCTGCTGGCTGCAATCACTTTACCGCTGGGTTACACCACAACTAAAGAGTACGCAGAACTGGAGTGGCCAATCGCCCTTCTTCTAGCTGTTGTATGGGTGGCTTATGCTGTGGTCTTCTTTGGCACTATTGCGAAGCGCAAAACGTCACACATTTATGTCGGCAACTGGTTTTTCGGTGCTTTCATTCTAGTGACCGCAATGCTGCACATTGTTAACCACATGTCGATCCCCGTGACCTGGTTTAAATCGTACTCACTGTACTCAGGCGCAACAGACGCCATGGTGCAATGGTGGTACGGACACAACGCTGTTGGTTTCTTCTTAACCACAGGTTTCTTAGGCATGATGTATTACTTCGTACCTAAGCAAGCCGGTCGTCCAATTTATTCTTATCGTTTATCGATTGTGCACTTCTGGGCATTGATCACTGTGTACATTTGGGCGGGCCCGCACCACTTGCACTACACAGCATTGCCTGACTGGGCACAATCACTAGGTATGGCGATGTCCTTGATTCTACTGGCGCCATCATGGGGCGGTATGATCAACGGGATGATGACCTTATCTGGCGCATGGCATAAATTACGTACCGACCCAATCTTGCGTTTCTTAGTTGTATCGCTTGCTTTCTACGGCATGTCGACCTTTGAAGGCCCAATGATGGCGATTAAAACCGTTAACGCCTTGTCACACTACACTGACTGGACTATCGGCCACGTACACGCAGGTGCACTGGGCTGGGTTGCGATGGTAACCATTGGTTCACTGTACCATTTGATCCCACGCCTATTTGGTCGTGAGCAAATGCACAGCGTTGCATTGATTAACGCACACTTCTGGTTAGCAACAATCGGTACCGTTCTGTACATCGCGTCAATGTGGGTTAACGGTATTATGCAAGGCCTAATGTGGCGTGCAATTAACCAAGATGGCACCCTAACCTACTCATTCGTAGAAGCATTACAAGCAGGTCACTATGGCTTCTTGGTGCGGATGATCGGCGGCATATTCTTCTTAACCGGTATGTTCTTCATGGCATACAACACATGGCGCACAGTACGTGCAGCAGATACTGAAAAAGCGACTGCCGCTGCACGCTTTACTGTTGGAGAGGCACACTAATGAAACAGCATGAACGCGTTGAAAAAAACGTTGGTTTACTCGCGCTCTTTATGGTGATTGCAGTCAGTATTGGCGGTCTTGTACAGATCGTTCCTCTGTTCTTCCAAGACATGGTGAACGAACCTGTTGACGGCCTAAAACCTTACACTGCTTTGCAACTGGAAGGCCGTGACATTTATATCCGTGAAGGCTGCGTACAATGCCACTCACAGATGATCCGTCCTTTCCGTGCTGAAACCGAGCGTTATGGTCACTACTCTGTTGCAGGTGAAAGTGTTTACGATCACCCATTCTTATGGGGTTCTAAGCGTACCGGTCCAGACTTGGCTCGCGTTGGTGGCCGTTACTCAGATGATTGGCATCGTGCGCACCTGTATAACCCGCGTAACGTTGTGCCTGAATCGAAGATGCCTGCTTACCCTTGGTTAGTAGAGAACACCTTAGACGGCAAAGACACCGTAGCTAAAATTGAAGCGATGCGCTGGCTCGGCGTACCGTACACCGATGATGATATCAAAGGTGCGGTAGCAGCGGTTAAGGACAAGACTGAAATGGAGGCTTTAGTGGCCTACCTGCAAGTACTTGGCACATCTATTAAGAATAAACGGTAAGGCTCATGGATATCGGAACTCTTCGCGGCTTAGGCACAGTGCTCATTTTTGTAGCTTTTATAGGGCTCGTCTTTTGGGCCTATAACAGCAAGCGCAAATCCAGCTTTGATGAAGCTGCAAACTTACCCTTCGCTGACGAAGAGCCGCCTTCTAACGAGCTGAACAAAGACACATCCAGGAGCAATAACCAATGACTTCTTTCTGGAGTTGGTACATCGTACTTCTTACGACTGGCACTTTACTGGCCCTTGCGTGGCTAATTTTTGCAACACGCAAAGGCCAACGCGCTGACACCACGGATCAAACCGTAGGTCATATCTATGATGGCATTGAAGAATACGACAATCCGCTACCACGTTGGTGGTTTATGCTGTTTGTTGGCACGATCATCTTCGCTGTAGGTTACCTTGTTCTCTACCCAGGTATGGGTAACTGGAAAGGTATTCTGCCAGGCTATGACGGCGGCTGGACATCAACCAAACAGTATGATCGCGAAGTAACTCGAGCGGATGAAAAATACGGCCCTATCTTTGCTAAATACGCAGCCATGCCTATTGAAGAGGTTGCTAAAGACGACCTTGCACTAAAAATGGGTGGCCGCTTATTTGCCTCTAACTGCTCGGTATGCCACGGTTCTGACGCTAAAGGCGCACACGGCTTCCCTAATCTGACCGACAATGATTGGATTTGGGGTGGTGATGCTGAAACCATCAAAATGACTATTCTGAAAGGCCGTAATGCAGCAATGCCCGGCTGGGAAGCAGCATTAGGTAACGATGGTATTAAAAACGTATCAGGTTATGTGCGCAGTTTGTCCGGCCTAAAAAACCCTGAAGCGCTTGACCTTGAGGCAGGTCAAAAGTCCTTCAATACAATGTGCGTAGCATGTCATGGCACGGAAGGTAAAGGTAACCCGATGTTTGGTGCACCTAACTTGACGGATAGAATTTGGTTGTATGGATCGAGCTTTAATCAAGTTCAACAAACCATTCGCCATGGCCGTAACGGCCAAATGCCTGCTCAAGAAGACTTCTTGGGTAATGACAAAGTTCACTTATTAGCTGCTTATGTATACAGCCTTTCACACGGTGAAAAAGATCAGTAAATGACACGTGCGACATGTTGTCACTCTCTGCTGGAACGTCAGCAGGCGTACCATACAAAGCAGTTATAAGCTTATTCCGGCCAGCTATTAAACTGGCCGGATATTTTAAAAACCGCAGCGGTACGACCTGATGACTGACCAAATACCTGTAAAGAACATCACTCCAAAAGCCCCTGGCGTCGACCTCTACGCCAAACGTGAAACTATTTATACACGTGCATTTACGGGCATCTTCCGCAACATTCGTATTGTTGCTGGACTCTTTCTCTTCGCAACGTTCCTAGGCACCGTTTGGCTGCAATGGGGTGACCGCCAAGCCGTATGGTGGAATCTGCCTGAGCGGAAATTCTATATATTTGGTGCCACCTTTTGGCCACAAGACTTTATGTTGTTGTCTTGGCTACTGATTATCTGCGCTTTTGGTTTATTCTTTATTACTGTCTTCGCTGGACGCGTATGGTGCGGCTACACCTGCCCACAAAGTGTTTGGACGTGGGTATTTATGTGGTGCGAAAAAGTCACTGAAGGTGATCGCAACGCACGCATGAAGCTCGATAAAGCACCGATGTCGGTGAATAAATTCTTACGTAAAGCCGCTAAGCACATCCTGTGGATCAGCATTGGATTTGCCACTGGCTTCACCTTTGTCGGCTACTTCTCGCCAATTCGCGAACTGGCGATGGATCTGATTACTGGCAACGCCGATGGCTGGGCTTATTTTTGGGTAGGCTTTTTCACCTTACTGACCTACCTCAATGCAGGCTGGTTGCGTGAGCAAGTTTGTATCCATATGTGCCCTTACTCACGCTTCCAAAGTGTGATGTTTGATAAAGACACCCTGATCGTTTCATACGACCCTGAGCGCGGAGAAAACCGTGGCCCACGCAAAAAAGGCAGTGACTACAAAGCTCAAGGCCTAGGTGACTGTATTGACTGCAAACTCTGCGTGCATGTCTGCCCCACCGGTATTGATATCCGTGACGGCTTACAAATTGCCTGTATTGGCTGTGCCGCTTGTATCGATGCATGTGACGATGTGATGCTCAAAGTAGGTTACCCAAAAGGCCTGATCAGTTACACCACCGAACACAACCTGACAGGTCAAAAAACAAAACTGATACGTCCACGCTTAATTGGCTATGCCGTTGCGCTGACAATCATGAGCAGCTTGTTTGCTTATACTGTGTTTAACCGCACCTTGGTTGAGCTCAACGTATTGAAAGACCGTACGCCGTACCGTGAAAACCAAGACGGTCGCATTGAAAACGTATACACGCTAAAAATTATGAATAAAGATCAAAAAGATCACGTATTTGTGATTGAAGCGAGCGGTCTTAAAGGTTTAACCCTCGAAGGCAAACATCATATTCCTGCTGCAGCTGGCGAAATTTTGTCCATCCCAGTCTCGATATCAGTTGATCCTGAAGACATCCCTTCAAGCGCCAACCAAATTGAGTTTAAAATTCTTTCGGAAGATGACAATAATATTCACAGAACAGCAGAAAGCCGATTCCTCGGCCCAACCATTCGTTAATTAAAGGATATCTCATGCAGCCCGAAGACAATGTTCTACCCTGGTACAAAGAGTTCTGGCCTTGGTTCATCATTGGTATGCTCAGTTTCTCTGTGGTGCTCGGGCTGTCTCTACTGACCATATCCATCCGTAATGCCGACAGCTTAGTGGTTGATAACTACTATGATGCAGGCAAAGGTATTAACACTTCACTCGAGCGCGAAAGACTGGCTGAACAACTAGAAATGGCTGGTGTATTACGTTCCAACCTTGAACTCGGACAAGTTGAACTGACCCTGTCAGGACAAAGCAGACCGCAACACTTGGTGTTGAATTTAATTTCACCCACTCAGCCAGAACGCGACCGCCGCATTGTTCTACAGCCTGTCAGCACGGACATCTACCGTGGCTTGCTAGAAGAAGACATTCAAGGCCGTCGTTTCGTTGAAGTACTGGGAGAAGAAAACGGCGAAGAATGGCGCTTATTTGAAGAAGAAACGCTGGTCAGCGGCAAACCAACCACTCTAGGCGACTGATTTTGATAACGCTGATGCACACCGGCAATCGACTGATTGCTGTGCGACTGATAGAGAGCGGACAAACATGGCTGCTCCTTTAGTATGCTTCCATTGTGGCTTACCGGTTCTAACCGGCGACGCCTTCAGCAGCGTTGTATTGAAAGAGCCCCGTGTATTTTGCTGCCCTGGTTGCCAAGCTGTGGCTCAAGCAATTATTGCCGGTGGTTTAGAAAACTATTATCAACACCGCAGTGAACCCTCCGCTAACCCAGAAGCCTTACCCGGTGTACTGCCCGATGAATTATTACTTTTGGATCGCGAAGACATTCAAAAGCCCTTTGTCAGCACCACTGACAATATCAGCGAAACAAAACTATTAATCGAAGGTATCACCTGCGCAGCATGTGGCTGGCTGATTGAAAAACACCTGATGAAAATGCCTGGCGTGATCGACACGTCGCTCAATCTCAGCAACCACCGCCTGCACATTCGCTGGGATACAGAACAGCTGGCGCTCTCCGAGCTGCTAAAAACCATCCGCCATATCGGTTATGCGGCGCATCCATGGCAATCCGATACGGTCAGCGAGCAAATGCAAGCAGATAATCGACGCGCCTTGCGTAAACTCGGCGTTGCTGGTTTGTTGTGGATGCAAGTAATGATGGCCTCAATGGCCACCTGGCCAGAATTTAATTTAGATCTGTCTGTTGCAATGGATCGCCTACTGCGCTGGACCAGCTTAATTTTAACCACACCCATCGTATTTTATTGCAGCAGTGAGTTTTTCCATGGTGCATTGCGTGATTTGCGCACTCGACACCTGACCATGGATGTATCCGTCTCCTTAGCAATCGCAGGGGCATACGCCGCGGGCATTTGGTCAACCCTGACAGGACAAGGCGATTTATATTTTGACGCAGCTGGCATGTTTGCCTTATTTCTGCTCTCTGGCCGCTATCTGGAACGGCGTGCCCGTGAGCGTACGGCTACCGCAACCACACAACTGGTCAACTTATTACCGGCCTCCTGCTTGCGTTTAACGGCAGACGGCAATAGTGAGCGGATTTTGCTCAGTGAACTGACCTTGGGTGAGCATCTATTAGTCCCGCCCGGCAACCTTATTCCTGCAGACGGGCGCATTCTCACCGGTCATTCCAGTATTGATGAATCTCTACTGACGGGCGAGTATTTACCCTTAGCCAAAACACCAGGCGACACAGTGGTAGCGGGCACCTTAAACGTTGAAGGCCCGCTCACCATTGAAGTGTTAGCCCTCGGTGAACAAACGCGCCTCTCAGCAATTGTACGTTTATTAGAACGCGCACAAACCCTTAAGCCGCGTCTTGCCGAATTAGCCGACAAAGTGGCGCAGTGGTTCTTAATCAGTGTGTTATTGATTGCCGCCGTCGTCGGTATAATTTGGTGGTATATCGATCCATCGCGCGCCTTTTGGATTGTTCTCTCTCTGCTGGTTGCCACCTGCCCTTGCGCTCTATCCTTGGCCACACCAACTGCACTTACCGCAGCGACCGGCTCATTGCACAAACTAGGACTCTTGATTACCAAGGGGCACTTTTTAGAAAGCCTGCATCAAGTGGATACAGTTATCTTCGATAAGACCGGTACATTAACCGAGGGCAAACTGACGTTAAAAAGCATTCTGCCCTGTGCTGACCTTAGCGAACAGCAATGTTTAGAGCTGGCCGTCGCCCTAGAGAGTCATTCAGAACACCCGATCGCCCGCGCCTTTGGCCGCACCGTTACTGCCGCCAGTGACGTTAGCAGCATGCCAGGCTTAGGCTTAGAAGGTATCGTTCAGCAGCGTCAGTTACGCATTGGTCGACCCGACTATGTTAGCGCGCTGGGCAATTATCCCGTGCCGGCAATGCCGAGCGAACAAGGCCAATGGTTATTGCTCGGCGACACACAGCAAGCCTTAGCGTGGTTTGCTCTGGATGATCAATTACGCACAGATGCTCCAGCCTTGCTTAAAGCCTGTCACGCACGGGGTTGGAAAGTACTTTTACTGTCCGGTGACAGCTCTCCAATGGTGCAACAAATTGCCCTGCAATTAAATATTAATGATGCGCGTGGCGGCCTCACCCCTAATGACAAGCTCGCCGTGCTGAAAACCTTGCACGCTGAAGGCCGTCACGTATTAATGCTCGGTGATGGTGTCAACGATGTGCCTGTTTTAGCGGCCGCCGACATCAGTATCGCAATGGGCAGCGCGACTGATTTAGCTAAAACCAGCGCCGATGCGATTCTTTTATCCAACCGCTTAAGCAGCCTGGTCAGCGCCCTCAGCGTGGCCAAGCACACGCGCAAAATCATTATTGAAAACTTAGCCTGGGCAACCCTGTACAATGGGTTAATTATTCCCTTCGCGGCTATCGGCTGGGTGACTCCCGGCTGGGCAGCACTGGGTATGTCAGTTAGCTCGCTTTTAGTGGTGCTCAATGCACTGCGCCTCACCCGCTCACACGAGTGAGTTTTGCTCTGTTATAGAGAGTCTTGTTATGGCCGCTTTATATGTAATGATTCCGGTGGCAATGATTATTGTTGCTTTAGCCATCAAACTGTTTTTTTGGGCCGTTGATAATGGTCAGTATGAAGACCTCGACAGTCCTGCACACAGCATTCTGTTTGATGACGAAGACCCTATGCACAAAGCTGGCGTGAAAAATCAGCAAACGCAAACGGCTGATAGCAATACGGAAGATCAGCACAATGGCTGATTTAATCCCTCTACTCGCTTCAGCCTTTATTCTGGGTTTATTAGGTGCGGGGCACTGCCTCGGGATGTGCGGCGGGCTGATGGGCGCACTCACCATGAGCATTCCAGCTGAGCAACAAAACCGTCGCTTGCGCATTATTATTGGTTACAACTTAGGCCGAGTCAGCAGCTACGCGCTGGCAGGGTTCTTATTTGGCCTATTTGGCTGGGCGGTTGAACAAACACCTGCCGCCAATGCGCTACGTATCGTAGCAGCGCTTTTACTCATCAGCTTAGGACTGTATCTAGCGGGCTGGTGGCATGGACTCACACGTATTGAAAAGCTCGGAAGCTACCTCTGGAAATATATCCAACCCTTTGCAAGTCGCTTGCTACCCGTAAAAGGTACGCTGCATGCAATACTGCTCGGGATGCTCTGGGGCTGGTTACCTTGTGGTTTGGTCTACAGCACGCTGTTCTGGGCCGCCAGCCAAGGTGACGCAACAACCAGTGCCCTATTGATGTTTACTTTCGGCTTAGGCACTTGGCCTGTACTGCTAGCTTCAGGCCTTGCAGCAGAGCGAGTGACCGCTTTTTTACGCAAAAAAAATGTGCGCTATGCAGCGGGACTCTTAGTCATTCTGTACGGTTTATGGACACTACCAGGACCTCACCAACACTGGTTAATGGGCCATTAAAGAAGATTCTGCATAGGCAGAAATACGCTTGATACAGATCAAGAGACCTCAATCAAACACACCCTATACTCGCTTCACTTGCTAGCGACTGGGGAGTCATTTGACATGCCTGATACCATGGGTTGGAGCTCAAAACTGTTTAATCTTTATCATCGCCTTGATAAACAATACAGTTCATACCCTGCCGCCGAACATTTTCAGCACGACATCAGCGCGTTTGAACGTTTTAGCGCGCTGCGCGATAGCCGTAAGGCGCAACGTCCGCTTGCACTTAGCGTGAATATTCCTTTCTGCGCCAACGCATGCTACTACTGCACAGCAAAAAACATAGTGACAAAAGACCGCAGTCGTGCCGCCCAATATTTACAATGTTTAGAGCAAGAAATTCAAACAGTGGCTCAACATATCGCCGGCGATCAGCGTATTGATGAATTGCATTTTGGTGGCGGCACGCCAACTTTTTTAAATCCAGGCGAACTGCGCCAACTGATGAAGTGTCTGCAAGATAACTTCAAGATTGCCAGTAACAACTTTACGCACTACAGCATTGACATTGACCCGAGAGAAACCGACTGGTCAACCATGGGTGTTCTGCGTGATATTGGCTTTAATCGGGTCAATATTGAAGTGCAAGGGCTTGATCCAAAAGTGCAACGTGCGATCAATCGTTTACAAACCATTGAGCAGACTCAAACGATTGTTGAGGCAGCACGCACTTTGCAATTCCGCACAGTGAGCATCAGCCTTATTTATGGTCTACCTCAGCAGACCCAAGCGTCATTCGCACAAGCCGTACTGGATGTGCTCAACCTAACCCCTGATCGCATCAGCCTCCAAGGCTATCAACACCAACCCGACAAACACCCGATCCAGCAACGTATTAATGCAGCCGAGCTCCCTTCCAAGACAAATCTAGAACACATTTTACAACATACCCAACAGCAGCTTGTTGACGCAGGTTATCGCTATATAGGCATGGGGCATTTTGCCTTGCCTGATGATGATTTTGCTTCTGCCCAAGAAGATGGCACTCTGCAGCATGGCATCCAAGGTTATAGCACCAATACAAGCGGTGACACGGTAGGATTTGGCGTGTCTGCCATCAGCCAACTGGGTGAGTTGTATTACTACAACAGCCATGACCTCAACACTTACCAAACGGCCTGCCGCAATAAGCAACTGGCACCCGCTCAAGGTTTGTTCTGCACTGAAGATGACCGAATCCATCGTGCCGTTATTCAGGCGTTAACCTGTCAGTTTGCGGTTAATTTCAGTGTTATTGAGCAACGTTTCATGATTGATTTCAAACGTTATTTTGCCGCACAGTGGCCACAACTAGAGAGCATGCAAAGCAATGGTTTGCTGATAATCAATGAGCACAGTCTAAGCATGACTGCCCCTGGGCGTTTGTACACCCTAGCGGTTTGCCAGCTATTTGATAACTACTTTACTCAGCTTAACACTGCTAATCAGCCACTTAATCATGTGATGTAGAGCGGAGCATCAGAGTAAGACAATAAGGCATCCATTGGTTTCTAAAAAACCAAGTTTATACCCCCAACCCGAAGCCGAATAAACACACTGGCAGCTTCTGTCTGGCTAGGGTAACCTTAGCGCATTACTTTGAATCGTCCCTTTGCTCAGGAACTATGGCATGGCAGAAATAATCAGCACGCGCAACCCGCATCAGGCGCATTGCAAAGACTGCAGCTTAGCCACTCTTTGCTTACCTTTGTCTTTAGATATGCAAGATCTCGACGCTCTGGACAATATCGTCAAACGCAGTCGCCCACTTAAAAAAGGAGAATTTTTATTCCGCCAAGGCGATACTTTTGCCTCCGTCTATGCCGTACGTTCCGGAAGTCTAAAAACATTTAGCGTGACAGATGGCGGCGAAGAACAGATTACTGGCTTTCATTTGCCCAGCGAATTTGTTGGCCTATCCGGTATGGATACCGAACTTTACCCCGTATCCGCGATTGCCTTAGAAACCACCTCGATTTGCGAAATCCCTTTTGATCGACTCGATGAGCTGAGCGCCAGCCTGCCACAATTGCGCCGTCAACTGATGCGCATTATGAGTCGTGAAATTCGCGATGATCAACAAATGATGATGCTGTTATCGAAAAAAACTGCTGACGAGCGCATTGCAACGTTTTTAGTTAACTTATCCGCGCGTTTTCGCGCGCGTGGCTATTCACCGCAACAATTTCGCCTGGCGATGTCGCGCAATGAAATTGGTAACTACTTAGGTCTAGCAGTCGAAACCGTTTCCAGAGTATTTACTCGCTTCCAACAAAGCGGACTACTGGCTGCGGAAGGCAAAGAAATCAATCTCATCAACCTGATTGAAATCTGCGCATTGGCAGGTGGTAATTTAGAAAACTGACCTGTTTGATTCAAAAGAGGCTAATAGTATGATTTTTGACGAATTTGCAATTAAATCTTTAATTCGCCCTATTCCTGACTTCCCTAAAAAAGGCACTATTTTTCGGGATATCACACCATTATTTCAATCACCGCGTGCTATGCGCATGGTGATTGACAGTTTAGTACAGCGTTATGTAGGAAGTGATTTTACCCACGTCGGCGCCATTGAATCACGTGGCTTTTTACTCGGCGCAACCATTGCGTATGAACTCAACAAACCCTTAGTACTGTTTCGCAAACAAGGCAAACTGCCGGCCGATATTCTCAGCGAGCCTTATGATACGGAATACGAACAGTCAACTTTAGAAGTTCACGCCGACAGTCTCGGCGAAGGGGATAAAGTACTGTTGATTGATGACATCATCGCCAGTGGCGGCACCTTTGTTGCTGCAGCACGCTTAATCCGTAGAATGGGCGCTAGCGTCTACGAAGTAGCCGCCATTATTGATCTGCCAGAATTGCAAGGCTCACAACTGATGCAAGATATTGGCGTACCGACCTTTACCCTAACGGCTTTCACTCTCAACGAACACTAACTATCCAAGCCCCCGCTCAATGCCATTCGAGCGGGTCAGCCCCACACTCACGCCCCGCTGATCATTTTTATTCTTAATCTGATCGACTCGACTAAGTGTGCTACAGCGCACACTGCGACAACCGGTCGCCGCTAATTTCTTGTTATTAATCAATAAAAAAGTGACATACTATAAATGTTGTATGTATTTATGGAGTATTCGTCATGTCGATAACTGCTTATAACTGCAACCTCTCTTGGCAGATTTTTGGTGATTCCAACCGATCTCTACCAAGCTTAATATTACTAGCACTCACTCCCGAGGAGTATGCGCAATGATCTCGGAAACGCTTATTGATCTGTCACGCTTTCAATTTGCGATGACAGCAATGTATCACTTTATTTTTGTGCCTCTGACTATCGGTCTCGCATTTCTACTGGCCATTATGGAGTCAGTCTATGTCTTGACCGGCAAAGAAGTGTACAAGGACATGGTGCTCTTCTGGGGCAAGCTGTTTGGCATTAACTTTGCCATTGGGGTTGCCACCGGATTAACCATGGAATTCCAATTCGGTACCAACTGGTCGTACTACAGCCATTATGTTGGTGATGTATTCGGTGCCCCACTCGCCATTGAAGGCTTGATGGCATTCTTCTTAGAATCCACTTTTATTGGCTTATTCTTCTTTGGTTGGGAGCGTCTAAGCAAACGCCAACACTTGGCCGTCACTTGGTTAGTGGCGATTGGCTCTAATTTGTCCGCACTATGGATTCTAGTGGCCAACGGCTGGATGCAAAATCCAGTGGGTGCAGAATTCAACTATGAAACCATGCGCATGGAAGTCACCGACTTCGCAGCATTGATTTTCAATCCAGTGGCACAAGTTAAATTTGTGCACACCGTTGCGGCAGGTTACGTCACCGGATCAATCTTTGTTTTGGCGATTTCTAGCTGGTACTTATTAAAGAAACGTGATCTCGGTTTTGCCCGTCGTTCGTTTGCAATTGCTTCGGCCTTTGGTTTAGCGTCTATCCTCTCCGTGATTGTTCTTGGTGATGAATCAGGTTACGAAATTGGTGACGTGCAGAAAACCAAGCTCGCCGCCATTGAGGCTGAATGGCATACTGAACAAGCTCCTTCAGCCTTTACCCTGATTGGCTTGCCCAATATGGCAACGCAAACCACCGACTATGCGATTAAAATCCCCTATGCTATGGGTATTATCGCGACACGCTCTTTGGATACTGAAGTCACGGGTCTAAAAGATTTAGTTGCTCAGCATGAAGTGCGCATCCGTAACGGCATGGTGGCTTACGAGCGCTTAGCTGTTCTACGCTCAGGTGACCGTTCTGCAGAAAACATTGCTCTATTTGACGAAGTTAAGCAGGACCTTGGCTATGGTTTACTGTTAAAAAAATATACAGAAAACATTGCTGAAGCAACTGAAGAGCAAATCAAACTTGCTGCGGCCGATACCATTCCACATGTACCCAGCATATTCTGGGCGTTTCGCTTAATGGTCGGTGCCGGTTTCCTGATGCTCTTGCTGTTTGTCTTAACCTTCTGGGCATCCACCAAGCACACTCAAGAGCATAAGCCTTGGTTATTAAGGTTTGCGCTACTTTGTCTGCCATTACCTTGGATTGGCGTGCAAACAGGCTGGTATGTTGCTGAGGTAGGTCGTCAGCCGTGGTCGATTGGTGAGGTATTACCCACCTTCCTTTCTGCTTCATCATTGACCACCGCTGATGTGCTGGGCTCAATCATTACGATTGCCTCGATCTACACGGTGCTAATTATTATTGAAATGTTCTTAATGATTCGTTTTGCGCGCAAAGGCCCAAGTTGCTTGCACACCGGTCGTTATCATTTTGAACAAGACACCACTAAAAACGTATAAGGAGTGACGAAATGTTTGATTACGAAACTCTAAAACTCATTTGGTGGGTACTGGTTGGCGTTTTGCTGATTGGTTTTGCCTTAACCGATGGTTTTGACTTAGGCACAATTATCTTGCTGCCTTTTATTGGCAAGACTGACAGTGAGCGTCGCGTGGTGATTAACACCATTGCACCGCACTGGGATGGCAATCAGGTCTGGCTCGTGACCGCAGCGGGTGCGTTATTCGCTGCTTGGCCAGTCGTCTATGCGGCTTCTTTTTCCGGCTTTTACTGGGCGATGTTACTGGTGTTGTTTGCACTATTCACCCGTCCTGTAGGTTTTGATTACCGCAGCAAGATAGATAATGCTAACTGGCGCATACGCTGGGACTGGACGTTATGCTTGGGCAGTTTTGTCCCCGCATTAGTCTTTGGTGTGGCGTTCGGCAATCTGTTCCTCGGCGTACCTTTTATGCTTGATGAAACCATGCGCATGACCTATACCGGCAACTTTTGGGGTCTACTCAATCCGTTCGGTATTCTGGCTGGTTTAGTCAGTGTGGCCATGCTAACGACGCACGGCGCCGCGTGGCTAATGATGCGTACTGACGCTCAATTACTCAAGCGCGCACGCACAGCCACGCAATTATCTGCGATCGCTTACTTGATCACCTTTATCGGTGCGGGCCTGTGGTTATGGTTAGGCATTCAAGGCTACAGCGTGACCTCAGTGATTGATTTCAATGGTGCGATTGATCCACTCAGCAAAACAGTTGAGCTGAATAACCCAGGTTGGATGGCCAACTACACACAATACCCAATCACTCGCCTAGCACCGATTGTCGGCATTGTTGGTGGTGTTTTGGCCTTGTTGGCCGCCACAATTAATCGTTCAGCCTTAGCATTCTTAGGCTCCTCGTTAACGATTGTCGGCACATTGTGCACCGCAGGTTGTGCACTGTTCCCATTCTTAATGCCTTCAAGCATTGATCTCGCATCCAGCTTAACCATGTGGGATGCGGTATCCAGCCATAAAACGTTAGGGATTATGTTTATTGCTGCGGGAATTTTTGTACCCATTATTTTGGTCTACACTCTGTGGAGCTACATCAAAATGTGGGGCAAAATTAAAGTTTCAGATATTGATGGAAACCCACACGGTCTCTATTAACGAGTTGGCTAAATCAGCGGTGCGAGGTCATACGCCTGCATCGCTGCTAAGTTAAACGGTGGCAACACCTGAGCTTAGCGCAAGCAACTACAACAGCTTCACCAGATAAGTTAAGGGGTTCTTTATGTGGTATTTCACTTGGATTCTAGGCGTACTACTAGCCTGCAGCATGGCAATCATTAATGCCCTATGGCTAGAAAGATCATTCGATCTTGATGCTAATACTGATTCAACGACTGAATAAGAAACAACAAAAAAGCCGCTCATGTATAGGTAGCGGCTTTTTTGAGCAGCACTAATTTCTCTAACGCTGCGCAGCCTGCAATGCGGCAGCAATTTTCGCATCATGGCCGTAACTGTCACTGCGAAAACGCAAACGGTTATCCATATCCACTTCGACTGTCCAATACGCTAACAGTACTGGAATCGGCTTAGGTAGATTCACATTGCGCGTTTTGCCACTGTTCTGAATCTGTACAATGCGCTCACGCTCTTGCTCTGTTGCTTCAAACAACAACTGATCAATCAACTTTTGTGCATCCTCGACCCTTACGCAACCAGAGCTGACCGTGCGCGTCGCACGACCAAACAGGTGCTGGCTCGGCGTATCATGCAAATACACTGAAAAAGGATTGGCAAAGCGAATCGCCACAAGGCCCAATGCATTTTGCGGACCAGGACCTTGACGCAGCATAATTCGAGAAGGGGCATGCCAATTAATACTGGCGGGATCCAGCACGTTACCTTGATAGTCAATCACACTGATATTGCTTCGAGCTAAGTAACTGACATCACGGCGAATAGCAGGCAGTTTATCTTCACGCAGAATCGTCGGCGGTACAGTCCACGTCGGATTGATGGTGAGATGAGTGATACGTGACTTCAATAAGGGGGTCTGCCGTTTAACGGTGCCCACTTGAGTACGCGTGCGCCAGACGATCGCACCATCACGAAAATACAATAAGCGTGCACCGGCAATATCCACCACCAGCATGGTTGGTTCCAGCAGTTTATCCAACCAACGTAAGCGCTCAAGATTGACCTTCACTTGCAGCAAGCGCTGCTCAGGACTGATATTCATCTCACGCAGCGTGGCCGGTCCCACCACACCATCATCTTCTAAATAGTGATCTTGCTGAAAGGCCTTAACCGCAGCAGCCAGCTCATCGCTATACAACAAAGAGTCCACCGCAACCTCTTCACCTGCCAGCGTTTCATCGGGAGTTAATGCATCATCACTGCTGGCCTTAATGTACCCGGCCAACTGCAGACGCATGCGTAAATCAGGCACGCGTGCATCCAGTACGCCAACGCGCAAGGACTTACCGGCGACAGGCACTTGTCCCCAATCAACTTGAGTTAACAAATCACTGCTTTGCAATGTCTCACGTAATTTCTGGTAGGTGCTGTGCTGTGGGCGTACCGTGGCAAACGCCTGCGGCAAATCATTCAGACCAGCTACTGCAATAGCTACAATCGAGGGCTCTTCCACCTGTTTAACGGCTTCCTCGTACCAGTACGGCTCTACTGTATTTGGATTCAAAACACCATCACGTAAATGTTGCAATACCTGTAAATAGCCATGTGTAAGCAGGACATCAGCACACGCATGCTGCTGCTCGGATGCAGTTTCATCTAACGCAGCAATACGCGGTAACTGATACATGGCAGGCTGCAAACCATCATAGCGCGTATCCGAAATTAACTCGGTCAACTGCTGACGCTGAGCGGCATCCTGCCACAGTAGCGTATAGTTCACCGTCTGATAGAATGTTTGCAGTTGTTGAATTGATTGCTCCGATAAACGGTGCACCGTTGATACAGTACAGGTCTGCTTCAGAGAAGTAAGGGTTTCGGTCAGTGTTTGCGCGCTAACATTAGGCTGCGCGCAACTCAGTGTACTGTGAGTAACGCTTATCGCTAAAGCCAACCAGGTGTGTTTTCTAAACAAGGGTTTGGATCCATTCAGAGAGCTGTTATAAGATGCATCACTGCTTTTGAGTAGATTTAGACGCAGATGCCCTTTGTTGTATCACAATTATAAAAGCAACACATGCCGCGATGCTGTATACGAGTCTAGACAAACTGCCTATTTTTCCAAGCACATACTGTGCTGCACTGAGAGTATTTGCATGCTTCGTCCTTTTTTATTTCGATCAGTATTAGCTGTTGTATCAAGTTTATGCGCCTTTACCCTAAGCGCTGCCACATACCCGCAACAACTCGCTCACTCACTTAAACAATCAGCACCGAGTTTGAGCGCTAACGTACTTAACACGGCACTGAGCGCCATGCAGTGTGCGCTGAGCCATGGCGCTGAGCCGGCACAACGTCTAGCCGTGATTGATTTCTCTTTACCGTCCAGCGACAAACGCTTATGGATTTTTGACCTGCACAGCAAAAAGCTGGTTCTGCATGACTTTGTTGCACACGGCAATCGCTCTGGCGATAATTTTGCGACCCGCTTTTCCAACACCAATGGCAGCCACCAATCGAGCATTGGTTTATTTCGCACAGCAGAAAGCTATCAAGGTAAACACGGCTATTCATTACGTATGGATGGCTTAGAACCTGGGATTAATGACCGTGCACGTGAACGTGCAATCGTCATTCACCCTGCTGACTATGTCAATCCAGCCTGGATTAAAACTCAAGGACGAATTGGCCGCAGCCAAGGCTGTCCAGCTGTCCGTCCAGAAATTGCCCGCACCGTGATTGATAAACTTAAAGGCGGTCAGTTTATGTTTTCTTGGTACCCTGATCAGCAATGGCTGCAAAGTTCCATTTACTTAAACTGCCGCACACGTCAAGTTGCCAGCAACAGCAGAGCGCATAGAGACGATAGCTAATGGCTAGGCCGTTTGCGCAATAGGTGGGCTCACCGCTAAAAAAGCCAGCAGCTCATCTTTTTTACTCATCGCATCTTGATAACCCAGCTCGATCAACTCATTGCAGTAACTGCGTTCAAACAATAAATAACTTAACACCTCGCCACCATTGGCACGTGTGGCGCCTGGTCCACGCAGAAACAGGCGCAATGACGCAGGCAATTGGTGACGATGGCGCGCGGCAATTTCATCAATTTTTTTGCTCGGCGAAATCACCAAGACATCCACAGGCGAAAGCCCTAGATGCTTCTTACGCTCTGTTTCTGGCAACAGTTGACCCAGCATATTGAGGCGTTCAAGCAACTCAAGATCCGACTCTAAATTATCAGTAAAGGTACTATTGAGTAGGTGCCCACCAATTTGCGCAAGGCTTGGCGGACGCGCGGTCATAGGAATAATTTGTTCTTCTTGAACTTGGCTACGTACACCAATCACTAATACGCGATCAGCACCTAAATGCAAAGCCGGACTAATCGGAGCGGCCTGACGCACCGCGCCATCACCAAAATACTCTTGATTTAAACGTACTGGCGGAAACAACAACGGAATCGCCGAACTCGCCATTAAATGTTCAATATGTAAGCGCGTCGGTAAACCATTACGCCGATGACGAACCCAAGGTTCAATATTGCCACGACCTTGATAAAAGGTGACGGCTTGCCCTGATTGGTAGGCAAAAGCAGTAATCGCCACCGCACGCAACTTACGCCGCGCCACAGCCAGATTAATGCCTGAAAAATCCAGTTCTTTTAATAGCAACTCACGCAACGGTGAATTATCGAGCAAAGCCACCGGCTCAAGACCGCGCCCAAAACCAAGTAAGTGCCGCCCAACAAAACGTCCCGCTTGGCGCACCACCCCCCACCAATCAGTACGATAGACCAATTCTGTACGAAAGCCTTGCCAAACACCGGTGAGCTTGCGAATTGCTTGCTGAAAGTCCAACGCACCACAGGCTAAACTGACCGCATTGATCGCGCCAGCAGAAGTACCAACAATCACTTCAAAAGGGTTTTCTGCGGACTCAGGCATTAAATCAGCAATCGCAGCCAGCACACCGACTTGATAGGCTGCTCGCGCACCACCGCCTGATAAAATCAGGCCCGTAATAACCTTTTCGTTTTTCCCGTTCAGCGACAGCTTCTCCGCAGGGGTTTGTTCCTCAGTTTTCAATACAACTTAGCCTCGCCTTCAGGTCGGGTTTTGAAACGACGGTGTGCCCACAAATACTGCTCAGGTTGTGCCCCAATCGCACGCTCAATCCACTGATTAATGCGCACACAGTCTTGCTCATCTGTATCACCAGGAAAATCTGGCAAGGGTGCTTCAATCTTGATTAGATAACCGCAACCATTGGCCAAGCGCGTTTGCATCATGGGAATAACCTGTGCACGACCGAGTTTGGCAAACTTACTAGTGGCCGTTACTGTAGCAGCTGGAACACCGAAAAGCGGTACAAAAACACTCTGTTTTGGACCATAGTCTTGGTCTGGCGCATACCAAATCGCCCGTCCTTGGCGTAGCACTTTCAGCATGCCGCGTACATCTTCACGCTCAATTGCTTGCGCATCGACATTATGCCGCTCACGACCTCGACGCTGTACATAATCAAACACAGGATTTTTATGTGCCCGATACATCCCATCAATGGTATGCCGCTGACCTAATAAGGCCGCACCAATTTCTAAGGTGGTGAAGTGAATAGCCATTAAGATAACCCCCTGACCTTGCGCTTGGGCCTTTTCCAAATGCTCTAAACCTTGCACCTGTAATAGTTTACTTAGACGTTTCTTCGGCCACCACCAACTCATCGCCATCTCAAAAAACGCGATACCCATAGCAGCAAAGTTCTCGCGAACTAAATCCTCACGTTCGTTGTCGGTAAGTTGTGGAAAGCACAATTCAATATTGCGCGTCACAATGTGGCGGCGACTGCTGGCCACACGCAACATCAGAGCACCTAAACCACGCCCTAAACCCAGTAAGACTTTATAAGGTAATTGCGTGATCAGCCAAAGCAAACCCAGACCCAGCCACAGCAACCAAAAACGAGGATGTAAAAAACGTAGCGAAAACTCAGAATGTTTCATATAAACATACCAAATAGCATAAAAGATCGTATTCTACATGGCTTATTGATTTGCAGCCTGCCATGCTTAACGTTATAAACCACTTTAATTATTACATTTCATAGAGTCATCGATGAATCAAGCAGATCTTCTCGAGAAAGCGCCTGTCTTTCAACTTAAAGGCAGCATGCTCGCCTTAACCATTCTCGAACTTTCATCCAATAATTTGGATGTTCTAGCACTGCAATTAGCAGAGAAAGTTGAGCAAGCACCACAGTTTTTCCAAGATGCACCGATTATTCTAGCCTTGGATAAATGCGGCGATGCCGCCGAGTCTTTAGACCTTGCGCGCTTATTAAAAATCTGTCGAGAACATGGACTAAGCACCATGGCCATTCGCACGGATCGACCCGCCGATTTACTGGCTGCAAAAGCTTTAGATATCGCAGTGCTTCCACCCAGTGATGCGCGCGAACGCCCATTAGCAGTGATACAAACCATTGAAGTGCCAGCCGAGCCCTGTTTAATTCCAGCAAAACTCATCACCCTTCCGGTGCGCAGCGGCCAACAAATTTATGCCAAAAACTGCGATTTAATTGTGATGGCAGCAGTCAGTGCCGGTGCAGAGTTGTTAGCCGATGGCAATATTCATGTCTACGGCCCATTACGTGGCCGTGCCTTAGCGGGGGTTAATGGTAATCGGGAAGCGCGTATTTTTTGCCAACAGCTGGGCGCTGAACTACTCTCTATTGCAGGACAATATAAGGTTGCCGAAGACTTGCGCCGCGACCCTGCGTGGGGAAAAGCGACACAAACTTGGTTAAATGAGGAACAGTTAGAGATCTCTGCGCTCTGATCTATACCTTTGTACCTATGAACACTTTATAATTAATTCATCAACCACCCTTTACTTACTCTATCCATAAGGTGAACCGCTTGTCTAAGATTATCGTTGTAACATCAGGCAAAGGCGGCGTTGGTAAAACCACCACCAGCGCTGCGGTTGGCACTGGACTCGCATTGCGTGGACATAAAACTGTCATTGTCGATTTTGATGTGGGTTTACGTAACCTTGATTTAATCATGGGTTGCGAGCGCCGTGTAGTCTACGACTTTGTTAACGTTATTAATGGCGAAGCCACACTCAATCAAGCCCTTATCAAAGATAAGCGCATCGAAAATTTATACATTTTAGCGGCCAGTCAAACACGTGACAAAGATGCTTTAACGCTGGAGGGGGTTGAAAAAATCATTACCGAATTAGCTGAGCAATTTGAGTATGTGATTTGCGATTCGCCAGCGGGAATCGAAAAAGGCGCACACCTTGCTATGTACTTAGCGGATGAGGCCATTGTTGTGACCAACCCTGAAGTTTCGTCAGTACGCGACTCAGACCGTATGTTGGGCCTGCTTTCAAGCAAATCTAAACGTGCAGTAGAAGGCCGCGAGCCGGTCAGCGAGCATTTATTACTGACTCGCTACAGTCCAGAACGCGTTGCCCGTGGCGAAATGCTCAGCGTTGAAGATGTCGAAGAAATCCTCTCGATACAAATGATTGGTGTTATCCCAGAATCACAAGCCGTACTCAAAGCATCAAACCAAGGTGTTCCGGTGATTTTGGATGAAGAGAGCGATGCCGGCCAAGCATACAGTGATGCCGTTGATCGTTTACTGGGCAAAGAGGTGCCGCACCGTTTTCTCGAAATACAGAAAAAAGGCTTCCTGCAGCGCATGTTCGGAGGTAAAGAATGAGCATTTTAGATTTTCTTAGATCCCGTAAAAAAAGCCCCACCGCATCGATGGCCAAAGAGCGCTTGCAAATTATTGTGGCACACGAACGCGGTCAACGTGACGAGCCCGATTATCTACCCGCCTTACAAAAAGAATTGGTCGAGGTGATTCGTAAATACGTCAACATCGATCAAGATCAAGTGCAAGTTGCTCTTGAAAATCAAGGCAGCTGCTCGATTCTTGAGTTAAATATTACTCTGCCAGATCGCTAAAGTCAGATCGTTATGCAGTTATTATTTGGCGGCCTATGGGCTGCCAAATACATTTACAAGGTTATTTATGCCGCTGTCTAATATTGCCATCCTTTACCAAGACCCCTATCTGTTGGTGGTCAACAAGCCTACTCTATTGCTGTCAGTACCCGGTCGTGCTGAAGACAACAAAGATTGTCTGGTAACCCGCTTGCAAGACAACGGTTACCCAGATGCACGCATTGTGCACCGCTTAGACTGGGAAACATCTGGGTTAATCATGCTAGCCCGTGATGCTGATACGCACCGTGAGCTGTCTCGGCAATTTCATGACCGTGAAGTTGACAAGTTGTACAATGCATTATGCTGGGGCCAGCTTGAAGAGGAACACGGCAAAATTGAATTGCCGCTGCGTTATGATCCGCCAACCAAACCACGTCACGTCGTCGACCATGAGCAAGGGAAACATGCACTCACGTTATGGCGTGCGCTTGAACGTGGCGAGCAATTCACTCGAGTTGAGTTAACCCCATATACCGGCCGCTCGCATCAGTTACGCGTGCACATGCTTTCTATTGGCCATCCACTCCTCGGCGATGGCCTTTATGCACATGAACACGCGTTACAAGCCGCACCACGTTTATGTTTGCATGCCAGCGCACTCAGCTTCACACATCCACACACGCAACAGCGCTTAGACTTCACCTGCCCGGCGCCCTTTTAAACAGGTTTGTGACCGGTTCAACAGTCAGTGTTCATGCATATCCACAGGGTATATAGATGCATTACACTGCGCCTTAGCACATTGCATTGAACAGGCCTATTATGTCACCCCATGAAGCCTTACTCGCGTTACGCAGCTATTTAACCAGCCAAATTTTAGGTCAAGAGCGGCTGATTGATCGACTCTTAATCGCGCTATTAGCCGACGGCCACCTCTTGGTTGAAGGCGCACCAGGACTGGCAAAAACCAAGGCGATTAAATACCTAGCAGAAGGCTTGGAAGCAAGTTTTCAACGTATTCAGTTCACGCCTGATTTGTTGCCCTCAGATATCACTGGGACTGATATTTATCGCCCTGAGAATGCTAGCTTTGAATTTCAACATGGACCTATCTTTCATAATTTAATTCTTGCCGATGAAATCAATCGTGCGCCGGCTAAAGTTCAATCAGCGCTGCTCGAAGCGATGGCTGAACATCAGGTCAGTGTCGGCAATAGCACCTACCCCCTAACTGATTTATTTTTAGTTATGGCCACACAAAACCCCATGGAGCAGGAGGGCACTTACCCTCTACCGGAGGCGCAGCTCGATCGTTTTTTAATGCATGTAAAAATCAGCTTTCCTGACGCTCAAATTGAACGAAAAATCCTGCAACAAGCGCGCGGTATTGCCCTGCATGGCGAACAAAAGCCCTCGCAGCAACTCGATCAAAGCACTATTTTTGCCGCCCGGGAAGAAATTCTCAATTTGTATATGGCCGATGCTATGGAGGAATACTTGGTGCAGTTGGTGATTGCAACCCGCACACCAGCTAAGTACGACAGCGATCTGGGTAAATGGATTCGTTTTGGCGCCAGCCCGCGCGGCTCAATCGCCATCGACCGTTGCGCGCGCGCACACGCGTGGCTGGCCGGTCGTGACTTTGTCAGCCCCGAAGATATCCAAGCGGTGCTCTTCGACACTCTGCGCCACCGCATTATTCTTTCCTTTGAAGCAGAAGCCGCCGGCATTGATCAAGACCAAGTTTTACAACGCTTACTTGATGTTGTTGCAGTCGCCTAATGGACATGCAAGGCCGCACGCATATTGACCTGCCGGACTTGCTTGGTACACGCCATTACTTGCATAAAATTGCGTTCTTTAACACGCCTCTGCGACGCAATCCTTTGCTTGGCCTCCATCAATCGCGCTTACGCGGTCGCGGTATGGATTTTGATCAAGTACGCGCGTATCAGCCCGGTGATGATGCACGCAGCATCGACTGGCGAGTAACCGCACGAACAGGCGAAGTACACACTAAAGTTTTTCATGAAGAGCGTGAGCGGCCCATTTTTATTATGGTCGAACAAAGTCTGCATTTGTTTTTTGCCAGCACCGGCTGTTTTAAATCCGTTCTGGCAGCACAAGTTGCCAGCCTGTTTGCTTGGGCTGGCTTGCAACACAATGACCGCGTTGGTGGTTTAGTTTTTGCTAACGGGCTGTTACAACATATACCGGCACACCGTAACAAACACAGTGTTCTCCAGCTCTTGCAAGCCATTGCTACGGCTAATCAAGCGTTGCAACAACCGATGAGCAACGCTACTCCAAACCCACTGCCTGCAGCATTGCAGCAAGCACGACGCCTGACCCGTCCGGGCGGATTAATCATTTTGATTTGCAATGAACATCATCTCGATGATGAGACCAGCCAGTTAGTACGTCGCCTCGCAGAGCACGCCGAATTGATTTTAGTCCCGATCAGTGACCCGCTGGAACAGCGCTTACCGCATTTAGCTCAAGCCACTTTTAGCATGGGAGAACAAAGCATCACACTCGATACCGAGCACACCACACTGCGTCAACAATGGCACCAGCGAGGGCAACTGTATCAAAGCGCGTGGCAAAGCCTCGCCCAACAGCTGAGCGCACCCTTACTGCCGTTGTCCACCGAGCAGCCGCTATTGCAACAGCTACAAGCAATATCTTTACTCGGCAAACCGAGCCTCTCAGGTGCGCCATGATCAATATTGAGCAATTACAACCCATCGCCCTACCCTCGCCAATCAGTTGGTGGCCTCTAGCGTTGGGCTGGTGGTTGCTCTGCGGGGCGCTACTGATCGCCATCATACTATGGCGCTATGTCAAACATCGGCGTTTACAACGTAAACAACTCAAGCGAACTATGACACTTGATCCTCTACGCGAAAGCGCCTTACAGCAATTACACGCACTGCCAAAACCCTTAGGCGGTGAACAAGCAGGGCCTTGGTTACAACAGCTCAATCAATTACTTAAACGTGTTTGCTCGGCACGCTATCCAAACTATGCCAGTCATACCTTAAGCGGACGTGAGTGGTTAGCTTTTTTAGACAGCCGCTGCCCAGCCGCAGGTCTGACCCGCTGGATGATTTTAGTCAACGGTAGCTACCAACCTGATTGTCGACTGGATGACAAATCGATTCTACAATTGCACAAAGCCATCGATACTTGGATTCGAAAACATGTTTGAGTTCGCTTGGCCATGGATGGTGCTACTCCTTCCCTTACCTTGGTTAGTGCATCGCTATCTAGCACCGGTACGCAAACAAGACCCTGAACTGTACGTGCCTTTTTTTAACGCATTACAAACCTTAGACAGCACACAGCAATCGGGTTTGTTTGCTTGGCGCAGTCAAACTGCAGTCTATCTATTGATTTGGTTCCTGTTAGTCGGCGCGGCTGCTCGCCCACAGTTACAGGGCGAATTACTTGAACAACCTAACAGTGGACGCGATCTACTGATTGCCTTAGATGTTTCCAGCTCAATGCTGTACAGCGATATGATGCTTGATCAACAAAGTATCTCTCGCATGGACTTTGTCAAACACCTATTAAACACATTCATTAGCGAACGCCACGGCGACCGCTTAGGCTTGATATTATTTGGCAGCCAAGCCTACCTGCAAGCACCACTAACCTATGACCATCATAGCGTACGAACCTGGCTCAACGAGGCACAACCAGGCATTGCGGGCACTGACACCTCAATCGGTGACGCTATAGGTCTCGCAATTAAACGCCTACGCATGCGCCCAGCCAAACACCGCGTATTAGTACTGATCACCGATGGCGCAAACACCAGTGGCGTGATGTCACCACTGGCGGCGGCACAACTGGCAGCGCGCTATCAGATTAGAATTTATACGATTGGTATCGGTAACCGTATAACTGCAGAAACAGCTGAAAATATTCACGACACTTCCGGCCTAAACCTAGACGAACAGACGTTACAAAAAATGGCCGAGATAAGCGCTGGACAATATTTTCACGCTACGCAAGCAACAGATTTAAGCACTATTCATACAGTATTAAACCGTCTTGAACCGGCTGTGCAACGGCACACAGCACAGCGCCGTATTGAGCAACTGTACAGCTGGCCTTTAGCAAGCGCATGGCTGCTCAGTATGTTACTGATCGGGCAACGTGTTTATCGCACCTACCGGCACAATCAGCTCGCAGAGGAAACAAAATAATGGTAACTCTGCTCAATAGCTGGCCAGACTGGACGCGTCTGTATTGGTTAATCGGCGCACCGCTGGCAGCCCTACTACTGTGGGCGTTGTATGGCACCCGTCAGCACAGCAAAGACTGGCGCACTATTTTACCACCCGCTTTTCACGCAATCTTGCTCAAACAGCATACTCCGCGTCAACGCACATTCGGTTACCTCACACTGG
The DNA here is from genome assembly GCA_034006605.1 of Pseudomonas sp. Classification (GTDB taxonomy): domain Bacteria; phylum Pseudomonadota; class Gammaproteobacteria; order Pseudomonadales; family Pseudomonadaceae; genus Denitrificimonas. The sequence goes on from JAVESM010000014.1 coordinate 56,041, forward strand.
CGCTTGCATGGTTGTGTGCACTGCTCGCCTTGCTGGGCCCCAGTTGGCAAGCTGCTCAAGAAACACCTGCACAAAAAATTCAACAGCCAGCATTAGTGATCATCATTCAGTTGACCCCCGACATGTTAGCCAAGGACCTGGCCCCGAGCCGTCTACAACGCATACGCGAGAAAATTATCAACCTACTGGAAAAGCGAGAGGACGCATCAACTGCTTTAGTCGTGTATGCCGGAAGTGCACATACGCTCGTTCCCTTAAGTAATGATTTATTCACCAGTAAAAACTTATTGCAAGCACTCCATCCTGACTTGATGCCCATTTCTGGACAACGGGCCGATTTAGCCATCCAGCGGGCACTGGATCTTCTACAGCAAGGCGCACAAGGCCAAGGCCAAATTTTACTGATCAGTAATGGCGTGTCAGTCAGCGAGCAAATGGCTATCCAGCAGTTACTTAAAAACACGCCTGTACAGCTGTTGTCGCTCGGTGTTGGCACCCTCGCAGGGGCACCCATGGTGATCTCTGCACAAGGAGACTTGCTCACTGATACCTCGGGCGCAATCGTCATCAGTCGACTCAATCAAACCTCGTTGCAGCTACTCAGCAAACAAACCTCAAGCCGTTACACGCCGCTTAGCAGCGACCAAACCGATCTCAAATTACTGGGACTGCTAAACCCATCCAACCATGCTCAGCACCGTCAGCGTGGCGCAGCAATCTCGACGCAGCAGGATCAAGGTTATTGGTTTATTTTACCGTTACTGTTGCTTGCTGCGAGTTTTGCGCGACGCGGCAGTGTCCTGATTATTATCGTGGGTCTCTTACCCATGATGCCTATGCCCGTCTACGCCTTTGAATTGGAAAATCTCTGGTTACGCCCTGATCAACAAGGTCAAAAACTCTTAGAGCAAGAGCAACCAAAATTAGCAGCACAGCGCTTTAACGATCCAGCATGGCAAGCCAGCGCATGGTATCTAGCTAAAGATTATAGACGAGCAGCAGAAGCGTTTGCCCTGCTCGACACAGCTGAAGCACACTACAACCGTGGGAATGCTTTGGCTTTGCTTGGCGACTTTACAGAAGCCTTACAGGCTTATCAGCAAGCCCTGCAACTGGCACCTGACATGCTCGCAGCACAGTACAATTATGATGTTGTCACAGAACACCTTAAGCGCAGCCAATCGACTCGCCAAACAGATGCCGAAAAACCCGCACAAGATAGCAAAACGCTGCTGGGCACACCGACTGAAACCCTGACTAACAGCGCCAACAAAACCGCTGCTGATGTAGAGGCTAGCCGTACAGAAACTCAACATAACGCTACACTGGCATCCCCCTTAGTCGAGTCAACACCAGCAAGCAATGCCAGCCCAGCTGATACACCCTCACCACACAAAACAACGCAGACAAGCCAGCATGCAGTCGATTTAGAACGCTGGCTAGAGCAAGTCCCTGATGATCCCAGCGAGTTGTTAAAACGCAAATTCTTGTATGAGCAGCAGCGTCAGGAGACTCGCCCATGAGCTTAAAAAAAGCCTTCCTTTATGTATTATGGCTATCCCTGCTAGCCACTTCATACGTCTCAGCGACCTCATTCACGGCCACGATTGACCGTACTCAGTTAAATGAGGGTGAAAGTGTCGAGCTGACCTTAGAGTCAGATGACACCAGCTACTTCGCTGCGCCTGACCTAACCCCTCTAAAGCCTTTCTTCGAATTACTGAGCAGCAAACAAGTCAATCGTTTCAGCACTCTATCCGGTCAAGCCCGTCCAATTAATCAATGGATTCTAACTTTACTGCCCAAACAAACGGGCTCTGTAGTCATTCCACCGTTGCGTCTAGGCTCACTACAAAGCGCACCGATCAATCTGTATGTAAAAGAACAGCCAGTCATCAAGCAACCACTACTGGCACCGGTCTATATTGATACGCAACTTGACCAAGAGCAGGTCTATATCCAAGCACAAGCGGTACTGACATTACGAATTTTCCATGCCATACCATTATTTTCAGACGGTAACCTTACGCCTTTATTACTCGACAATGCACGGGTAGAACCTATGGGTAAGCCACGGACCTTTGAGCAACATATTAATGGTGTACGCCACGGTGTAATTGAAGTGCGCTATGCAATCTTCCCTCAGCAAAGTGGCGTGTTAGACATTCCAGCGCAGACTTTTTCAGCAACCTTAGCCGGCCATGATCCACAATCTTTAACGCCCTTTAGTGCACGCCCAGGTCAGCGTATTGAAGTCAAATCAGCGCGTATTCCTTTGCACGTCAAAGCCATTCCTGACAGCTATCCAGCGCACGCAACATGGCTGCCAGCGCGTCAAGTCACGTTACAGCAACAATGGATCCCCGCACTGGCAGAAAATTTGATAGCTGGTACAGCAGTCACGCGAATGGTTAGTCTGCAAGTTGACGGGCTGACTGACTCACAACTACCTAGGATCGACACGCCTGTTTCAAGTACTTTCAAAGTTTATGTCGATAAGCCTTCACTGAGTCGGCGTTATGAAGATGACAGCATCGTAAGCCGCCGAGAAGAACGCCAAGCTTTTGTTTTTGAGAACGCAGGGCAATACAACTTAGCCGCAAGCAAACTGCCTTGGTGGAATACCTTAACCGATCAGTTGGAATATGCAGAACTGCCACAACAAAACCTCACTGTAAAAGCGACCGCACTGACACCCTCCAGCACCAATAGCGCATCAATACGCCCTCCGCAAAATATGGCAATGGTGAGCACTCAACAACTACGTATCTGGCAAATGCTAAGTTTGCTATTGAGTATATTAGCGCTGAGCGGTTTTGCTTTATGGTGGCGCGCACGGCATCAGCCCGCCGTAGTCATGGCTGCGAGCAGCGGACCAAGCTCGCGTAGCTTGCAAGATGATTTGAGAAAAGCCTGTTTAGCCAATGATCCCATTGCGACCCGCCAAGCATTGGATGCGTGGGCGCGTCAACATCCTGAGTCTTTAGCCGATATGGCGGCCCGTGACGAAACCCTCAGCCAAGCATTGGATACTTTAAATAGTGCGCTCTACAGTGAAAACGACAGCGATTGGCAAGGCAAGCCGCTGTGGCTCGCGATTAGCCAGTTATCCTTCAATGTGCCACTCAAAAGCAGTAACAGTGATGATCAGTTACCACCGCTTTATCCGCCGTAAATACGCTATAAATAACCTGTCTGGCGTATACTACAACTTGTAGGGACTTTCGTTCATGCGGGTAAAGCGGTATGGTTTACCGCATTTTTAGTTATGCAGCTGGCTGATCAGAATAATTCAGCCACTTACTTTTCCTGATCTGCGAGTGAGATAAATACGACGATGGCTGATTTACCAATCAATGATTTAAATATTGCTTCTAACGTGACATTAATTACGCCAGAGCAACTCAAGAAAAAAATTCCGCTAAGCGAACACGCCTTACACACCGTATCTAACGGTCGTCAAGTTGTGCGTGATATTTTAGAAGGTAAAGATCATCGCTTGTTTATCGTGATTGGCCCCTGCTCTATTCATGATTTGAAAGCCGCACATGAGTACGCTGACCGCCTCAAAGCCTTAGCAGATGAAGTCTCTGACACGCTATATTTAATCATGCGGGTGTATTTTGAAAAGCCACGCACCACCATCGGTTGGAAAGGTTTAATCAACGACCCTTACTTGGATGACTCATTTAAAATTGAAGACGGATTACACATTGGTCGTCAATTACTACTCGATTTAGCTGAAAAAGGTTTACCGACTGCAACGGAAGCACTGGACCCTATCTCACCACAGTATTTGCAAGACTTAATCAGCTGGTCAGCGATTGGCGCACGCACCACTGAATCACAAACACACCGTGAAATGGCCTCTGGCTTATCATCTGCAGTTGGTTTTAAAAACGGCACTGATGGCGGGCTAACTGTTGCGATTAATGCCCTACAGTCGGTGTCTAATCCGCACCGCTTTTTAGGCATCAATCAAAAAGGCGGTGTATCCATTGTTACCACTAAAGGCAATCGCTATGGTCACGTGGTGTTGCGTGGCGGTAATGGTAAACCAAACTACGACTCAGTCAGTGTTGCGGTCTGCGAACAAGAACTGAAGAAAGCTAAGATTTCGAGCAATATTATGATCGATTGCAGCCACGCCAATTCCAATAAAGATCCCGCGTTGCAACCCTTAGTCTTGGAAAATATCACCAACCAAATTGTTGACGGTAACCAATCGATCAGCAGCTTGATGATTGAAAGTCATTTAGGTTGGGGCAACCAATCCATCTGTGAAGATCTTAGCCAGCTAAAATACGGCATCTCGGTTACCGATGCTTGCATTGACTGGGATACCACAGAAAAGAGTATTCGCAACATGCGTGAAAAGCTTAAAGACATCTTACCGGCCCGCCAACGCAGCTAAGTAAAACACAAACGCCCAGTATCATAACTGGGCGTTTTTTATTCAGACAAACCATTACTGAGGATTGCGTTGCAGATAAGTTGCAATATATGAACAACTGGGAATCACTTTAACCTGCTGCTCTTTAGCATACGCCAATGCAGCTTTGGCCAGTACAGCAGCAACACCTTTACCACGCAACGCATCAGGGACAAAAGTATGACAAAAATCCAATGTCTGCTCATCCACTGTGCGATATTCTAAAATTGCTTGATAGCCCTCCACTTCAGCTGAAAAACACTGCTTTTGTGGATTATGCTCAACCTGTATCTGCTCACTCATATCGACCTCCACGCATTCATTTTATGATTTTTAGCATACACCGTTTTTCTAAAGCAGTATTCAACAGACGCTAAACAAATCACTGAAAGCCAAGCAAGCAACACACTTTGCTTCAAACGCATAACGCTCAAATATAAACACTATTTTCAGCATTTCGACCTGTACTCAAACAACAGGGATTCGACAAATTCTAGGCAAAAAAAAGACGGTCATAATGACCGCCCAAATAAACATCCCGGGGGAGGAATGTTTTACGCATGAATCTGTCTTCTCGCAGGAGGTAGACAAGATACAGAATAGACGAAAACTGATTTTAAGCAATTAAACAAAAGTCTATACAGTCAATGTATGACCAACCATTACTGCTTTTCCAATTCCTTTAATTTTTCTATAAAAGCCATCTCATCTAACACCTTCACACCAAGCGCTTGCGCTTTAGTCAGTTTCGAGCCGGCACTGCTACCCGCAACCACACAATGGGTCTTTGCCGAGACAGAGCCAGCGACTTTCGCGCCAAGCAATTCTAGTCGAGCTTTCGCTTGCTCACGGGTTAGCATCTCTAAAGTGCCAGTCAATACCCATGTTTGTCCTGCCAATGCGGCTGACTGCAGCTGTTCACGCTGGCAAGTCCAATGCATACCAAAATCGATTAACTGTTGCTCGAGTTGCTCGGCACGCTCACGCTGCCCGGGTTGTTTGATAAAACGCTCTACAGCTTGTGCGGCGTTTTTCGATAGACGTTCAATCGTGTTCAAGGCCAACCAATCCGCCGCAAATAAGCTATCAAGACGCTTAAAATGTTCCGCTAGGCGCTGAGCACTGGTATGCGCTACACCAGCAATCTGAAACTGTTCAATAAAACCTGCAAACGTTGTACAGGCTTGAAATTCCACATTAGGCTGACCTTCATCAATCGCCTGCACACCCAACTCAGCCAGTTGAATCAGTACCGCTTGGTTATGACTGTCAGCAAAAAAGCTGGCAATTTCATGCGCTACTTCTACCCCAATTTCTGGCAACCACAATAAAGTTTCTGGATACGCGTCCTGTACCCGCTGCAAAGAACCCAAAGCACGCGCCAGTACTTTAGCGGTTTCCTCACCTACATCAGGAATACCCAGAGCAAAAATCAAACGCGCTAAACGGGGCTGTTTACTGCCAGCAATTGCGTTGAGTAAGTTACGTGCGGACAGATCGGCAAAACCTTCTAACTCAATTACTTGCTCATAGGTTAAGCGGTATAAATCTGCAGGCGACGCAACCAGTTTGCACGTAACCAATTGTTCAATAATCTTCTCACCTAATCCATCAATATCCATGGCGCGCCGCGCAACAAAGTGAATCAATGCTTGCTGCAATTGTGCTTGGCAGCTTAAACGGCCCATGCAGCGCCAGACTGCACCATCACTCATCACCTGTTTATTTTTGCTACGCCGCACCAGTTGCGTACGCTCAATCTGCGAGCCGCATACAGGACAATGGGTTGGCACATGTATAGGTTTAGCATCATTCGGACGGCGCTCAAGCACCACTTGTGTGATTTGCGGAATGACATCACCGGCACGACGGACAATGACGCTATCACCAATCATCACCCCTAAGCGCGCCACTTCGTCCATATTATGTAAAGTGGCATTGGAGACCATTACGCCGCCAACATGCACGGGCTTTAAGCGAGCCACTGGCGTCACGGCACCAGTACGCCCCACTTGAAAGTCAACACCCAATAACTCAGTAATTTCTTCTTGCGCAGCAAATTTATAAGCGATGGCCCAGCGCGGCTCACGGGCACGAAAACCTAAACGACGCTGCTGCTCAAGGGCATCAACTTTAAAGACCACGCCATCAATATCATAAGGTAACTGCGCACGACGCTGGCCAATATCCGCGTAATAGGCTAAACAGCCTTGAATATTCTCCACCACTTTGAGCTCAGGACTGATCGTAATCCCCCAAGCACGCAAGCGCTGAAGCGTGCTGCTGTGTCGATCAGCCAAACCTTCCGTACTGGTGCCATAACAGCAAAATTCCAACGGCCGACCGGCGGTAATTTTTGAGTCCAACTGGCGCAAACTACCCGCTGCAGCATTGCGAGGATTGGCAAAAGGTTTTTGACCCGAAGCAACAGCACGCTGATTGAGTGCCTCAAAACCCGCCTTAGGCATATAAACTTCACCGCGCACTTCTAAAAAATCAGGCCAACCCTCACCTTGCAACTTCAGCGGCACATTACGAATGGTACGCACATTCCCTGTAATATCTTCACCGGTTTGCCCGTCACCGCGGGTCGCAGCACGTACCAGCACGCCATGCTCATAACTGATACTGACCGCAAGACCATCAAGCTTAGGCTCACAGCAATACGCCACCGTTACTGATGGCGCAAATAAGTCATTCTGTCCCGAATTTGAATCCAGTGATTGCTCAACACGCTGAGAAAAATCAAGCACCTGCTCCTCAGCAAAAGCATTACCCAAACTTAACATCGACACTTGATGCTGTACTTGTTTAAAGGTGTCTAAAGGTTGTCCGGATACGCGCTGGGTTGGCGAGTCGCTCGTGATCAAATCTGGACGTTGCAGCTCAAGCTCACGCAGCTCAGTAAATAAACGATCGTACTCACTGTCAGGCACCGTCGGCGCATCTAAGACATAGTAATTGTAGTCATACTGCTCAATAGACTGACGCAGCTGTTCAATACGTGTAGCAATGGTTTGATCTGAATTCATGGCCTAATACCCAAACAAAAAGAGCAGCCTCAGCTGCCCTTTTTGAATTGTCAAAATGACAAAACTATATTTTATGTGTCAACTGTTGGCGTTCAAAGTCGGCAATGCGTTGACGGTAATGCTCAATAGTCTGCGCTGTCAGTACGCTGCGATGATCATCTTTAAGATCACCATCCAACTCTTTAGCAAGTTTACGTGCCGCAGCAATCATTAAGTCAAAAGCTTGCCGAGTATTACGCGGTCCCGGTAAGCCCATAAAGAAGCATACGGCACGGGTACTGAATAAATCCATATCATCTAAATCAAAGGTGCCGGGGTTGAGCGCATTGGCCATCGAGAATAATTTATCACCATTACCGGTCATGCTTTCATGGCGGTGAAAAATATCCATCGCACCGAAGCGTAAGCCGCTCTCTAAAATGCTTTGCAATAATGCTGGACCTTTAAAGCCTTCTTCATTACGAGCAACCACATGAATGATTAAAATCTCTTCATAGTCAGCCGCTTCATCATTTAACTCTTCTTGTGTTGACTGCACATCATCAAAAGGATTCAGCAACGTCGGGACAGGGTCATCTAACTTCAATGCCCCTTGCACAGACTCACGCGTGCTTTGCTTATGTCGATCCGTATCAGCATGTAACCCTAAATCAACGTCATCAGCACGACCCAGCGAAGGTTCTTGCTTTTTAACCACGCGTGCAGGTCCCATGATTTCCGGATTATCCTCATCCGGCAAATCGGCCAAACTGCGATCTAAGCGAAATTTTAACGTATTTCTATTACCACTCATGCGGCGCCAACCATCAAATAAAACAGCGGCAATCACGATAATACCGATAACTACTAACCATTCACGCAAACCGATATCCATGAGATACGTTAACTCCTAACACAAATAAATAAAAAAGGGCTTCACAACCCTACACACCTGATGCATGAGAATCTGTCATGCACCACGCCACACAATTTAAATTTAACTCAAACCACTCAATAAACAACAACCAGCAAGTTCTTTGGAACAGAAAAGCTCTGCAGTGTTCCATGATTTGTATCTATATTAACAAAGATAATGGCAAAACTAATATGATTAGCCGCTTAACTTCTTAATAATTTATAAAACGCCTCCCTCGCCTACTGAAAAACCCTGTCAAAGCACATTTTTCAACGGTATAAGCACACCACACAGATACAGTCATGCAATTAAAGCAGGGACAGCGCCGACACTCACCACTACCAAGCAAATGTATCCGCATCTAAATAAGCAGGAAAACGCTGTTTAAACTCAATCAGCTTACCGGCTTGCAGCGACACATAAAAAACACCCTCTTGATCGCCTGCATCTAACAATGTTTCGCCCATAAAATCTAACACTTGGCTATCACCGCTATAGGCATAACCCTGCTGGTCAGTGCCAGTACGGTTGACCGCAGCGACATAACAAAGATTTTCAATTGCACGTGCGGGAAGTAAACGATTCCAAGCGGCTCGACGTGCCGCAGGCCAATTGGCCAAATAAAATAATAAATCGGTATTTTTCGCATCACGACTCCAAACTGGGAAGCGTAAGTCATAACAAATCAATGGGCGAATACGCCAACCTTTAAGTTCGACCTGTAACTGATGTTCACCTGCGCGGAAATGCTCATGCTCGCCGGCCATACGGAATAAATGGCGCTTATCATAGTATTCTAGAGTGCCATCGGGGCGAGCCCAAATCAGGCGATTGCGATAATCAGCGTCTGCCACTTTGACAATTAAACTACCGCACACTACCGCATTCAAACGTTGCGCCTGTTCTAACAGCCACAGTGTAGTAAACCCCATTTCTGGCTCTGCCTGGGAGGCGGAGTCCATGGTAAAGCCAGTATTGAACATCTCAGGCAATAAGACCAAGTCAACCGGTTCAATATCTGCCAGTATCTGACTAAAATAGTCCACGTTGGCCGATACATCATGCCAAGCTAATGGACCTTGCACTAAGGCTAAGCGCAAATCAGAGCAAGCCGTTAAATTGCGCATAATTTTTCTCCAGCCAATGCCAAAGTCCCTTCACGCTTGGCAAAGCAAACCCGTAGAAAATATTGATCAACCGGCGGCTTCTGATAAAAAGCCGACAAAGGGATACTCGCTATGCCATATTCAGTGGTCAGCCAATGTGCCATTTGCAGATCATTCAAATCATCGCGGATATGTCGATAATCGAGCAACTGAAAATAGGTGCTTGCACTCGGCGTAAAAACAAAGCGTGAGTGCTCTAAGGACTGACATAACTGATCGCGTTTACGCTGATAAAAAGCCGGTAACTGATCAACATATTCAGGCTGTGCCTGCATAAAATCAGCCAGCGCATATTGCATGGGGGTTACTGCGCAAAAACTGACATATTGATGCACCTTGCGCAGTTCTGCCGTCAGTTTTACCGGCGCCACCATATAGCCAGTTTTCCAGCCCGTCACATGGTAGGACTTACCAAACGAGCTGACCACGCAGGCGCGCTGATATAACTCTTTATGTGCCAAGACACTGCAATGCGACTGACCATCAAAGACCAAATGCTCGTAGACCTCATCGCTGAGCAGATAAATTTCACGCTCACGAATCAGCTCCGCCAACTGATTTAAATCAGCGTTACTGAGTAAAGCTCCACTGGGATTGTGCGGGCTATTAATAATCACTAGACGCGTTTTGTCAGTCAGCGCGTCAGCAAACTGTTGCCAGTCCACCGAAAAATCGTAGCGATGCAAAGCGATATGCACGCAACGACCACCCGCCAAAGTCACGGCGGGTTCATAACTGTCGTAACACGGATCAAAAACAATCACCTCGTCACCTACACGCACGAGGGTTTGAATCGCACAAAAGAGCGCTTGAGTTGCGCCAGGCGTAATCGTCACTTCTTGCTCAGCACAGACTGGGTTGCGGTATAAGCGAGCAATTTTACCGGCCACTTGCTCACGCAAGGCGGCAATACCCGTCATCGCAGCGTACTGATTATGCCCCACCTGAACATGCCGCTGCAGTGCCTCTTTCAATGCTTCTGACGCATCAAAATCAGGAAAGCCTTGCGACAGATTCAATGCCGCATGCGCATGCGCCAACTGAGTCATCTGGGTAAATATGGTTAAACCGACCTGCGGTAATTTACTCTGCAGTAACATTGCGCAACTCCTTAACAGCAGACCCTAGGCGCGGGTCTCAGCGCCGAGGGTTAATCATTTACTTTTTCTTCTTACGTGCATCCCGCTCTTTTTTATTGGCCATTAAGCGACGTTTTTTATTCACCTGACGGTCACTGAGTTTGTTCTTCTTACCTTCAAAGGGGTTGGAGCCACCTTTAAACTCAATGCGAATCGGCGTGCCCACCAACCTCAATACGCGGCGATAGGTGTTTTCTAAATAACGCACATAACTCTTAGGTACAGCCTCAACCTGATTACCGTGAATAATAATCAGTGGTGGATTGGCACCACCTAAGTGCGCATAGCGTAATTTAATCCGATGGCCTGACACCATTGGTGGCTGATGCTCACGTACTGCATCTTCAAGAATCTGAGTTAAACGGTTCGTTGGCCAGCGCGTGATCGCCGAAGCAAAGGCTGCCTGCACTGATTTATACAGATGACCAACACCCGTACCGTGCAAAGCAGAAATAAAGTGGATGTCGGCAAAACCAACAAAATACAAGCGACGCTCCAGCTCTTTTTTTGCATATTCGCGTTCACTTGGCTGCATGCCATCCCACTTGTTCAGTACGATAACAATCGCCCGACCAGACTCTAAAGCAAAGCCCAATAAGTTTAGATCATGATCAACCACGCCTTCACGAGCATCCATAACAAAGATCACCACATTGGCATCTTTAATCGCTTGAAGCGTTTTCACCACTGAGAATTTTTCAACTTCTTCAGAAATTTTACCGCGCCGGCGCACACCCGCGGTATCAATCAATGTGTACTTTTCATCATCGCGCTCAAACGGGATATAAATACTATCGCGCGTGGTGCCCGGCTGATCAAACACCACCACTCGTTGCTCACCGAGCATACGGTTAACCAGTGTTGACTTACCCACATTGGGACGACCAATAATCGCGATTTTGATGCCATCTTTAGCGTCAGGGCCGGGGATACGTTTAAGGTCTACGCCTTCAACAATACTGTCCAGGTCAATTTCATCAAGCACATCATCTTTTGGAAAATCACCGAGGCTTAACTCAAGCATCTGCGTGATGCCACGGCCATGCGCCGCAGCGATTGCGACGGAATGACCTAAACCCAACGGACTAAACTCAGCCAGGGCAATATTTTCATCGATATGATCAACTTTATTGACCACAACCAAAGTCGCTTTATTACGCTTGCGCAGATGCTCACCGATCAGTTGATCAGCGGGGCACATGCCATCACGCGCATCCACTAAAAACAGCACCACATCCGCTTCTTCAATCGCGAGCAGTGATTGTTCAGCCATTTTCGCATCAATACCTTCTTCGTCACCGGTAATACCACCGGTGTCGATCAAAATATAACTGCGTCCCTCCCACTGTGCCTCACCATATTGGCGGTCACGAGTAAGACCTGGGATATCGCCTACAATCGCATCGCGGGATCTAGTCAGGCGGTTAAACAACGTCGATTTGCCAACATTCGGTCGGCCCACCAGAGCAATTACGGGAACCATTGGCTCCTCCAGCGATAATTCAAAAAACACAAAAGCCGCTGTCGACCTAACGACAGCGGCTAAACTCTTTGTTAGACAGGTCAAGCCTATCTAACAGTTTACTTAATGGTTAAAGCAACCAGTTTGCCACCATTACCGTAAACATATAGCCAGCCACCAACCACTAAAGGTTGTACGCGCAATCCATTACCATCAATTTTAGTACGCGCAACAAAACGTCCATCTACTTGACTCAAAACATGTAAGTAACCGTCTAGGTCACCCACTGCGATATAACTTGAGAACACCGCAGGTCCAGAGAGTTGACGACGCAATAAACTTTTATTGCTCCACATTGCGCTAGAAGAACGCTCATCAACACTTTCAACAGTACCATCAGCCAAGCTCACATAAGCATTACCGAAACCTTCGGCAACCCCCACATAACTCGACGCTTCGCGCTGCCATAGCACTTGTCCACTTTGTGCATCGACACCTGCTAAGCGGCCTTGATAAGTCGCAACATACAGAGTGTTACCTGACAATAATAAACTGCCATCAATATCAACCATACGCTCAAGCTCAGTACGGCCGCTTGGTACAGCAATACGCTGCTCCCAAATTGGCAAGCCACGCTGGGTATCGACAGCAATTACCTTTCCGGTCGACAAACCAGCATAAGCAACATACTCGGTGACAATTGGTGCACCGGTGCCGCGCAAGGTTAAGACTGCGGGGGTACTTTCATAGATCCAACGCTGCTGACCAGAAGACGCTTCTAGGGCAATCAAACGGTCATCTTGAGTTTGCACCACCACTACATCACCGTTTGTAGCCGGCGCTGATAATACTTCACTGGTTACTTTACTGCGCCACAGGTCTTCACCGGTGTCCGCATTTAAAGCAATTACATCACCATTTAAGGTGCCAAGCAAAACCAAACCTGACCCTGCGCCCACACCGCCTGAAACGTTGATTTTCAGTTTACGTGTCCACAGCGCCTTGCCGGTAAAACGATCTAGCGCAGACACACGACCTTTCACATCGGTAACAAATAAACGGTCACCATCAACGGCAGGCGTCAACGTGTTCCATAGTTTACCTTGACCCGCACCGACGGACGTACTCCATTCTTTCTTGAGTTCGATTTCAGCAGTAAATTTTTCGAGCGCCTGAGGTGGCAGGTCTTTTTTACTGGTACTACTGCAACCTACTGCAAGCAACGCTAGAGCCAATACGGCTGCATACTTGTATCGTTTCAAGTTAAGCATCCTTTTCACTTAAATTATCTAATTTCATCAGCAAGCTACCCGCTGTCGCATCCGCAGCAAGGGCTTTTTGGGCTTGTAAGTAAGCCGCTTTGGCTTCTGCTGGACGCTCTAAAATCACTAAGGTATCACCACGTAGCTCTTCACGAGTGGCTTGGAAAGCCGGTAACGCTTTACCCTCTAACAACTTTAAGGCCTTCTCTGCTTGTTCTTGCGCGAGCAATACACGCGCCAAACGTTGACGCGCCAACTCTTCAAGAGTTGCATTAGCCGGCGCATCAAGAATTTCTTGCAAGGCCAATACCGCATCATCTAGCTGATTCTTATCAACAGCCACTTTAACCGCTAATAAACGGCCATATTGTGCATAGGCATTATCATTTTTGACTGCTTTTAATTGCGTCAGCAATTGTGCGACTTTCTGCGCATCCACTTGCTCACTTGGCACTAAAGCCGCTTCCATTAATTGCTGATACAGCACTGAAGCGGTTTGCGCTTGGGTTACTTGATGTTTTTGCCATGCTTGCCAGCCAAATACAATCACCAACGCTAATGCACCACCAACCAATAATGGCTTACCGTTACGCTGCCACCACTCCTTAATCAGCGCAATTTGTTCTTCTTCAGTATGATCGCTCACGCTGATACTCCTAATTAGTTAATGATGAGTCGTGGTTGAAAAAAGTTTTCAAGTGTTCGTTTAGCGCATCCCAAGCCACTGTTTGCTGCTGCGCATCAGTGCGCAACGGCTTAATCGCTACGGTTCTCGCTTGTAATTCATCTTCGCCGAGTATTAAGGCATATAACGCGCCACTTTTGTCAGCTTTTTTAAACTGACTTTTAAAACTACCCGCGCCCGCGTTGACTTGCAAACGCAAAGTAGGCAATTCATTACGCACTTGCTCAGCTAAAATCAGTGCAGCCAACTCACTGGCTTCACCAAACGCGCAAAAGTAGACATCCGTCTGGCGTGATAATTCTGCAGGGATTTTCCCTAGCGTTTCCAGCATCAGAATCAAACGCTCAACGCCCATTGCAAAACCAACACCTGGCGTGGCTTTACCACCCATTTGCTCGACTAAGCCATCGTAACGCCCTCCAGCACAGACCGTACCTTGCGCTCCGAGCTGATCAGTAACCCACTCAAAAACAGTTTTGCAGTAATAATCTAAGCCGCGCACCAAACGTGGATTAATCACATAAGGAATGCCTGCCGCATCCAGACGCGCACGCAAGCCAGCAAAGTGCTCACGCGACTCATCATCCAAATACTCTTCAAGCTGCGGCGCATCCACCAGCAAGGCTTGGGTGCTCGGCACTTTACTGTCGAGAACGCGCAGCGGATTACTTAATACTCGACGTTGACTGTCTTCATCAAGCTGATCATAACGTGCGTTTAAATAGCTGACTAAGGCTTCACGGTATACTGCACGAGCAGCCGAAGTACCCAAACTATTGAGCTCTAGAGTGACATACTCACTGATCCCTAGTTTCTTCCATAAGCGCCAAGTTAGGACAATCAGTTCAGCATCTACATCAGGACCAGGCAGGTTAAACGCTTCAACACCAAACTGATGAAATTGGCGATAACGCCCTTTTTGTGGACGCTCATGGCGAAACATTTGCCCGTGATACCAGAGCTTTTGCACTTGACCACCACCGGCCAAACCATGTTCCATAACCGCGCGCACACAGCTGGCAGTACCTTCTGGGCGTAAAGTCAACGAGTCACCATTGCGATCAGCAAAGGTGTACATTTCTTTTTCAACAATATCGGTCACTTCACCAATGGAGCGTTTAAACAGCTCGGTAAACTCAACGATAGGCATGCGAATTTGTCGGTAACCATAGCTGTCAAGTAACGCAGAGACAGTGGCTTCAAAATAACGCCAGAGCGGAGACTGTTCTGGCAAAATATCATTCATGCCGCGAATGGCTTGTAATGTTTTACTCACAAAATTTCCTTGACGATTAACCGCGCAGAATAAGCGCTGCATCAGCAGCCACTTTTTCACTGGCACGTTTGCGAATCAGCGCTTCAAGCTGATCTACCAAATGTTCATTATTAAGTTTCTGCACCGGCTTACCATCGATGTACACCAAGTTAGGCGAGCCGCCGGTCAACCCCACATGCACTTCTTTTGCTTCACCAGGGCCATTCACCACACAACCAATCACAGCGACGTCCAATGGCACCAATAAATCTTCCAAGCGTGTCTCTAATTCATTCATGGTTTTCACCACATCAAAGTTTTGCCGAGAACAACTTGGACACGCAATAAAATTAATCCCACGTGAGCGCAGTTTCAGCGACTTCAAAATATCAAAGCCAACTTTGATTTCTTCTACAGGATCAGCCGCCAACGACACACGAATAGTATCGCCAATACCATCAGCCAACAGCATGCCTAAGCCCACTGCAGATTTAACTGTACCCGAACGCAAGCCTCCGGCTTCAGTAATACCCAAATGCAATGGCTGTTCAATAGCGCCTGCTAACTGTCGGTAAGCTGCCACAGCCATAAACACATCAGATGCTTTGACGCTAATTTTGTACTCTTGATAATTTAGGCGGTCGAGGTGTTCTGCGTGACGCAATGCGGATTCAACCAATGCTTCTGCAGTGGGCTCGCCATATTTTTTCTGTAAATCTTTTTCTAATGAGCCCGCATTGACACCAATACGAATAGGGATGCCACGGTCACGTGCGGCGTCTACCACGGCCTTAACCCGCGCTTCACTGCCGATATTGCCTGGATTAATCCGTAAACAATCAACACCTAACTCAGCAACACGCAAAGCAATCCGGTAGTCAAAGTGAATATCCGCAACCAAAGGCGCATGCACTTGCTTCTTAATTCGACCGAACGCTTCAGCAGACTCCATATCAGGGACAGAGACGCGCACAATATCAGCGCCGGCCTGCTCTAAACGCAGAATCTGCGCAACAGTGGCATCGACATCACAGGTATCAGTATTGGTCATACTTTGCACACTAATCGGTGCATCACCACCGACCGCAACATCACCAACATAAATTTTTCGAGAAATACGACGTTTAATTAAAGAGTGTTCATGCATGATTATTGACCCAGTTTTATTCTGGCCGTTTCGCCACTCACTGCCGAACTGAAATCGACTGCTTCACCGTTGTAAAGAATACTAACGCCTTTGGCATAACCTAAGTGCACATCCAAAGGCGCTTTACCCGTCACAGTGAGTTGTTCACCGCCACGCTGAAGGCCAGTAGCGATCTGTTTACCATCAGCATCAATAATGCGCAGCCAACAATCATGGGTAAAGCTTATCCGAGCAATACCCATACCTGGGGCAAGTGTCTCAGTTTCAGGGATATCAGCAGACTGAGCCGGTTCGACATACGTCTCAAGACCAGCAGATAAAACATCTACAGTTTCAGTGTCTGTCAGTGAGCTATCGAGCGCTGTAACCGATGACTCATCGGCAAGGTTTGCTGTCTGATTTTCAAGAACTAAAGCGACTGCTTGATCTTCTAGCTCATCAATGGTTTGCACATGCATAGAGCCATCAGCACGCTCAACTTCAACACGTTCAAATACAGGGGATTTTTGACTGGCTAACGCCGCACTCGTCTGGCGTGACTGCCAGCCATAATAAACCGCAGCTAAGATCAGCAATAACAGTAAAAATAAACCAAATTGCAGCATGCCACGCGACACCCTGCGCGACGTTCCCACACGATCAATAGTGTGTACCTCACTGACTTCAGCCGCTGCGCCAACCTGGTGATCAAATGCCTGAACTAACTGGTTCGCATCCAGATGCAATAATTTTGCATATGAACGTATATAACCACGAGCAAAGGTTGTGCCGGGCAACTGAGCAAACTGATCCTGCTCTAAGTTCTCAATCACGGAAACCGTGAGGTTTAACTTATGAGCCACTTCAAGTACCGTCAAACCCGCCGCGGTACGTGCATTAAGCAACAGCTGACCGACTGAAACAGACGATGCTATTGCTGCAGAGGTTGTATCGTTCATCATTGCTCCGCTTGATACTGCGTGTATTCAGAACTCGCCGGATACAATCGCTTAAGCTGTAAGCCTAAACTAGCGGCCTGATTACGATCTTGGAAAACTTTTGCTAAACGCGTGCCTAGCAATAAGCTACGTGCTGAATGCTGACTAAGCTGGGTATAAGCTTGATAATATCGTTGCGCTGGAACATATTCTTGGCGTTCAAACAATAACAAACTCATTTCCAACAAAGCTAATGGCTGCTGAGGATTTAAACGCAGTGAGCGCTCAAAATAATGCAATGCTTGTTCTTTATTATTTAAACGTAAAGCAGTCAAACCCATGCTTTCAAAAACACGTGAACGACCTGAATACATTGTATCTTTCGAGGCTTCTTCAAACTGCGCATAGGCATCTTGAAATTTGCCCTGTTCAAACAAAAAACCACCGTAATTATTTTGAATGCGGGTATTTTGCCCCTGCGACAAAGCTTTACGATAATGTTGATCAGCCAATTCTGGCTCTAATTCATTTTGAAAAACCAAAGCTAAGGCAGCATGCGCATCCGCACTGTTCGGATCAATATCCAAAGCCTTCTGCAATGGCATTTTAGCTTGTTCGGTGGCACCTTGTTGCAAGTAACCAATACCTAATTGAACATAGGCATCACGTGCTTGCTGACGCCCCTCTTCGGTACGCAGCGGAGGTGTGTTGCCGCTCGAAACACAAGCGCTTAACACACCACAAAACACCACTAAGAGCCCTGCACGAACAATCATATTCACTCCACCTTCATTGCGACATGTTACTTAATTACCAGCAACTTATTATTTTTTAGCTATTAATTTGTCGCACAGCAATATAACGCTCACTACGACGTGTGCGGTCTTGAATCTGACCCACCAACTGCCCACAAGCTGCATCAATATCTTCACCACGCGGCATGCGCACTGTCACACTATAACCGGCATGGTGCAAGGTATCCTGAAAGCGGCGGATAGTATTGTTACTCGGCCGCTCATAACCAGAATACGGAAACGGATTAAATGGGATTAAATTGATCTTGCATGGCACATCTTGCAATAACTCAACCAACTGTTCAGCATGCTCCAGATGATCATTGATATCTTTAAGCAAGGTATACTCGATGGTCAAAAAACGCTTTTCACCCAACTTCGCGATATAGCGCTTGCACGCATCTAACACAACCTGCAGCGGGTACTTTTTATTCACTGGCACCAGCGTGTTGCGTAATGCATCATTTGGCGCATGCAAAGATAAAGCCAGCGACACATCAATATGCTCACCAAGTTTATCAATCATCGGGGCTACACCAGCAGTCGATAACGTCACTTTACGCTTAGAGATGCCATAGCCTAAATCATCCAGCATAATAGTCATAGCATCGACGACATTATCAAAATTGAGCAGTGGCTCACCCATCCCCATCATCACCACATTAGTGATGGCACGTTCTGTAGTGGCTGGAATGGTGCCAAATGACTGACAAGCAATCCACACCTGACCAATAATTTCAGCACTGGTCAGATCGCTATTAAAGCCTTGTTTCCCAGTCGAGCAAAAGCTGCAATCTAGCGCACAGCCTGCTTGAGAAGAAACACATAAAGTACCGCGCGCACCTTGCGGTATATAGACAGTTTCAACGCAACTGCCCGAAGCCACACGCACAACCCACTTACGGGTACCGTCGCTAGAAATGTCTTGACTGACGATTTCAGGACCACGAATTTCAGCGCAAAGAGTAAGCTTTTCTTGCAATGCTTTACTGACATTGGTCATCGCTGTGAAATCATCGACACCAAAATGGTGAATCCATTTCATTACTTGGTCTGCGCGAAATTTTTTCTCGCCGATAGAGGCGAAAAACTCAATTAACTGCTCACGCGTTAAGCCAAGCAGATTAATTTTTTCAGTTACAGTTGTCATGGATTCACCTTGTTACCTACCCGTTATTAACGGATACGGTCACATACTTCAGTTGCTGCGAAGAAGTATGAAATTTCACGTGCAGCAGCGGCTTCTGAGTCAGAACCGTGTACAGCGTTTTCATCGATAGATACTGCAAAATCAGCACGGATAGTACCTGCAGCCGCTTCTTTAGGATTGGTTGCGCCCATCAGGTCACGGTTTGCTGCAATAGCGTTTTCGCCTTCCAAAACCTGAACGATAACAGGACCAGAAGTCATAAAGCTTACGAGATCTTTGTAGAAAGGACGCGCTTTGTGCTCAGCGTAGAAACCGCCTGCTTCACGCTCTGATAGTTGCACCATTTTAGAGGCAACCACACGTAAACCCGCTTTTTCAAAGCGTGAAGTGATTTCGCCAACAACGTTTTTTGCAACTGCGTCAGGCTTGATAATTGAGAAGGTACGTTGAACAGTCATGTAAAGCTCCAGGTGAGTTAAGTGTTTAAAAGCGTTAAACCCGCGGATTATACGCGGGTTTATCAAAAATGCGTAGTCACGCGCAGAGCGACGTGACCCGTATTCAATGTTTTATAGCCCTATAAGGGCTGGTTCAGTGCAGAATTATTCTATTTCGTCAATCCAAGCAGCCTGAATAGCCTCAAGAATTTTCTCACCACTACGCTCAGGGTCATCATCAAAATCAGACAATTCTGTAACTAAGCGATGTAACTTAACAAAATTAATGGTGCGAGGATCGATATCTTCATGCGTTTCACTCAGTGCAATAGCAATCTCTAGCACATCTACCCATTGTAATGTCATACCGAGCTCCTCTTAATTACTGACGCTCTGATACTTGATTGATGGTGTATTTAGGAATTTCTACCGTCAAATCAGTGTCCTTTACCACAGCCTGACAGGATAGCCGCGAATCTGGCTCAAGCCCCCACGCTTTATCAAGCATATCGTCTTCCAAATCGTCCGACTCATCCAGCGATGCAATACCTTCACGAACAATCACATGGCAGGTGGTACACGCACAGGACATTTCACAGGCATGTTCAATTTCAATCCCGTTACGCAGCGCGGCATCCATAATAGTTTCGCCAGGGGTCGCGTCAACCACCGCACCCTCTGGACAATGCTCGGCATGGGGCAAAAAAATAATTTGCGGCATAGGGATTAACCCTCCATTTCATTAAGTTGTCGTCCGGCCAGCGCCGCTTTCACTGTGGCATCCAGACGGCGTGCAGCGAACTCATTGGTTGCATGATTAAGTTGTTGAATATGGCGAGCAATCGAATTGATGTCTTCAGTTTTACGCACTGTATCGAGCGCACGCATTCGTTCTTCAATCAGCACGCGCTCTTGTTCAGTTAATAACGCATCAGCATCGGCTTGCAGCGCAGAGCGCACGGTTTCAAGTAACCGCTCGGCATCCACACGCTGCTCTTGTAACGCGCGAGCGTGTTTATCATTTGCAGCATTCTCAAAAGACTCTTTCAACATGCCGCTGATCTCGGTATCCGTCAAACCATACGAGGGCTTAACTTGAATACTGGCTTCAACACCACTGCCTAATTCACGAGCAGTTACGCTGAGTAGACCATCGGCATCAACTTGAAAGGTCACGCGAATTTTTGCGGCGCCCGCCACCATTGGCGGAATACCTCGCAATTCAAAGCGCGCGAGCGAGCGACAATCGCTGACCAGTTCACGCTCACCTTGCAAAACATGCACAACCATCGCCGTTTGCCCATCACGAGCCGTCGTAAAATCTTGCGCACGCGTGACCGGAATCGTAGTGTTACGTGGAATGATTTTTTCTACTAAGTCACCCATCGTTTCTAAGCCTAAAGACAATGGCGTGACGTCTAACAGTAATAACTCTTCTCCAGCACGCTTATTACCCACCAAGGTGTCCGCTTGAATCGCTGCACCAATCGCAACCACTTGGTCGGGATCGATATCAGTCATTGGGGTGCAATTAAACAGTTCAGCAACTCGGGCGCGCACCAAAGGAACCCGCGTTGAGCCGCCAACCATCACCACTGACTCGATTTCATCAAGCTCAACGTCTGAATCACGCAAAGCACGCCGGCACGCGCGCAAACTGCGCGCAACTAAAGGCTCGATCAGCCCTTCAAAAACAACGCGAGTTAAGACCCCTTGCCAATTTTTATACTGCATTTCAACAGTGTCTTGCATCGTCAGCAGCTCTTTCGCAGCGCACGCCTGTTGCAGTAAGTAACGCTGTTCACTCGGTGATAAATCACTGGATAAATCTGCTTGCTCAATCATCCAGCGAGCTATTGCATGATCAAAGTCATCACCGCCTAAAGCACTGTCACCGCCGGTAGCCAGCACTTCAAAAACACCACGACTCAAGCGCAAGATCGACACATCAAAAGTGCCTCCGCCTAGGTCATAAATGACCACCACACCTTCAGTTTTCTGATCCAAACCATAAGCCACTGCCGCGGCAGTAGGCTCATTCAGCAGGCGCAGCACATTTAGACCCGCTAAACGTGCTGCATCTTTAGTGGCTTGGCGCTGCGCATCGTCAAAATAAGCTGGAACAGTAATCACCGCACCGGTCAATGTACCACCCAGTGCCGCTTCACCACGCTCACGCAACACTTGCAAAATATGCGCCGACACTTCAACTGGACTTTTTGCGCCCTGCACCGTTTCAATAAACGGCATATGCGATTTACCCGCCTGAAAACGATACGGTAACTGCTCACCCAGTTGTTGCACATCAGCCAACCCACGCCCCATCAGACGCTTGACTGACAAAATACAATTATAAGGATCACTAGCCGCCGCTTCACGCGCACTGCATCCTACTTCGACATGATCAGCGTGGTAACGCACCGCCGAAGCCAATGCAACACGACCGTCAGCATCCGGTAAAGCCTCGGCAATACCACTGCGCACGGTTGCTACTAATGAATTCGTCGTGCCTAAGTCAATCCCCACGGCCAGACGTTGCTGATGAGGTTGTGGGCTTTGTCCAGGTTCTGCAATCTGTAGTAAGGCCATACGGATCTTTAATCTGACAGCCTGCCAAAGCAGGCTTTGGGTTAATCGTCTAAGCGCTCTTCTAGCTGACGCACTTCATAAAACATCTTATCTAAGAACTGCATACGTCGCGCTAAGCGCTCGGCTTGCAAACGTTGCTGAGAGTCTTCTACACAGCTTGCAAAGGCATCATCAATTTCACTACGTGCCTGCTTGAGCGCTTGTTTAAAATGCTCTAACGCTTTTAGGTCTGCTTGCTCCTGCAGCGCTTCAAGTTGTTCACGCCACTCCATTTGCTGGAGTAAAAACTCATTGTCTTGAATCGTAGTTTCTTCAGGTAAGTCCGCTTGCTGGCGTAACAAGTACAAGGCACGCTGAGTCGGCGACTTCAGTGTTTGAAACGCATCGTTTAATTCTGCTGCGAGCTCCACAGCTTTGCGCTGCTCAGCAGCAGACGCATTAGCAAAACGATCTGGATGCACATCCTTCGCTAGCTGCCGATACATCACAGCCAACGCCGCTGTATCAACAGCAAAACTTGGCTGCAAAGCAAATAACGCAAAATAATCAGTACGCTGCGCCATACTACACACTGAAGCTTTCGCCGCAGCCACATTCACCGCGCACGTTAGGATTATTAAACTTAAAGCCTTCGTTAATACCTTCGCGAACAAAGTCCAGCTCAGTACCATCAATATAGGCTAGGCTTTTCGGATCAATGATGACCTTCATGCCAAAACTTTCAAACACTTGGTCATCGGCCTGCAGCTCATCAACAAACTCCAGCACATACGCCATGCCTGAACAACCGGTGGTGCGTACGCCAAGGCGAATGCCTGCGCCGCTGCCACGGTTTTCAAGTGAGCGCCGCACATGATTTGCTGCGGCTTCTGTTAAGCTGATTGCCATATCAAACCTCTTTGATTAAGCCTTTCTTTTGCTTGTAATCACGTACCGCTGCTTTGATCGCATCTTCCGCCAAGACTGAACAGTGAATTTTCACTGGTGGCAACGCCAACTCTTCAGCAATCGTGGTGTTTTTAATCAGCTCAGCTTCATCAATGGATTTACCTTTCATCCATTCTGTCGCTAAAGAGCTGGATGCAATGGCAGAGCCGCAGCCGTAGGTTTTAAATTTCGCGTCCTGAATAATACCGTCATCACTGACTTGGATTTGCAGGCGCATTACGTCGCCACAGGCTGGTGCACCGACCATGCCGGTACCAACATCAGGAGCATCGGCGTCCATCTTGCCAACGTTGCGAGGGTTCTCGTAGTGGTCTAAGACCTTATCACTGTATGCCATGATGGTATTCCTTACTTAACGGGCAAGCATTAATGTGCTTGCCACACAACTTTAGAGAGATCAACACCGTCGTTATGCATGTCCCACAACGGTGATAAATCACGTAGACGCTGTACTGCCTCACGAATTTGTCCGGCAGCATGATCCACTTCTTCTTCAGTGGTAAAGCGTCCAAAGGTGAAACGAATCGAACTGTGCGCCAACTCATCACTGCGACCTAACGCACGCAGCACATAAGAAGGCTCAAGCGAAGCTGAGGTACATGCCGAGCCTGATGAAACGGCCATATCTTTTAAAGCCATAATCAAGGACTCACCCTCAACATAGTTGAAGCTGAGATTTAAGTTGTGCGGTACGCGCTGAGTCGCACTGCCGTTTAAATACAACTCATCCATGTCGCAGACTTTTGCATAAAAACGTTTGCTTAATTGAGCAATGCGTTCATTTTCTTCAGTCATTTCTAAGCGTGCCAACTCAAAAGCCTCACCCATACCCACAATCTGGTGAGTCGCCAAGGTACCTGAACGCATACCGCGCTCATGACCACCACCGTGCATCTGTGCCTCTAAACGTACACGCGGTTTACGGCGCACATAGAGCGCACCCATACCTTTAGGGCCATAGGCTTTATGTGCCGAGAATGACATCAAATCAACTTTGGTATTTTCAAGGTCAATCTCAACTTTACCTGCTGATTGAGCCGCATCAACATGAAACAAGATACCTTTAGATCGAGTTAATTCACCAATTGCAGCAATGTCATTGATCGTGCCAATTTCGTTATTGACATGCATCACTGACACTAAAATAGTATCTTCACGCAGTGCTTCAGCAACCATATCAACAGTAATTAAGCCGTCTTCAGCCGGCTCGAGATAGGTCACTTCGTAGCCCTCGCGCTCCAACTGACGCGTAGTGTCTAGCACTGCTTTATGCTCAAGCTTAGAGGTAACAATGTGCTTACCTTTGCTGACATAAAAATGCGCGGCACCTTTAATCGCTAAGTTGTTTGATTCCGTAGCACCAGAGGTCCAGACAATTTCACGAGGGTCTGCTTTAATCAAATCAGCAACTTGACGTCGAGCATGCTCAATGGCCTCTTCTGCACGCCAGCCATACACGTGAGAACGTGATGCGGCATTACCAAAATTGCCGTCCAGCGTGAGGCACTCGCACATTTTTTTTGCCACTCGCGGATCAACCGGTGTTGTCGCAGAATAGTCTAGGTAAATCGGCAGTTTCATTGTAAATCTCCTCACGGTCTGCGTCTTACTCAATCAACAGAGGACGCCTGAATTTTGATTGTTGTGCGTTGATTCTGACGCAATGCAACTTTTTGAATGTCTTGGCGCGCAACCAAATCTGCCAAGCTGATGCCACTTAAAAAATCATGTATCTGCTTACTTAAATCACACCATAAACGGTGTGTTAAACATTCGTCACCATTTTGACAATCACCGACACCTTGACATCGAGTGGCATCCACGGACTCATTTACCGCATCGATAACTTGGACAATTTGAATAGCGGCAGGCTCATACGCTAAATGGTAACCACCGCCGGGCCCACGCACACTGAGAACCAACTTAGCACGGCGCAACTTAGCAAACAGCTGCTCCAGATACGACAGAGAAATCCCCTGTCTTTCAGAAATATCAGCGAGCGGCACAGGCCCATTTTGCGCATTCAGCGCTAGGTCAAGCATCGCTGTAACGGCATAGCGGCCCTTGGTTGTCAGTCGCATAAAATGAATACCGCAGAGAGTGAATATCGGAGTTAATTATGCAATACCCGAGTAAATAGATCAAGTATTAATCCCGATTAAATAACTCGGGATTAGCTTGACGGCCATTCTAACAGGCTAGACCTGTGCTGCCCACGCTCGAACTGCAGACAGCGCTCAGCCTCTTAGCTAATCTTGTTTATCAGCATGCTCCGAATATGAAAAAGCAGAGTCAGGCAGGGTTGGGAATTTTTTACCTTGATAGTCGCTACCCATTTTATGTAGCGCATCGCACATATCCTCCAGCCGCCCTTCAACAGCCTCTAAATGATCAAGGATCTGTCCAATCGAGCGCGCCACCGGGTCTGGCATATCTTCACTCATACCATAGGCATCAAAACCAAAACGTTCAGCAAGCGCCTGCCGCTTGGCTTCTTGCTCGTCAGTGGTTTTAACAATGATACGCCCTGGAATACCAACCGCAGTCGCTCCAGCTGGCACCGCCTTGGTGACTACCGCATTGGAACCAATTTTCGCTCCAGCACCGACGGTAAAAGGACCTAATACTTTTGCGCCAGCACCAACCACCACCCCATCCTCAAGGGTTGGGTGACGCTTACCTTTATTCCAGCTGGTGCCCCCCAAAGTCACCCCCTGATACAGGGTGACATCGTCACCCACTTCAGCGGTTTCACCAATAACAATACCCATACCATGATCAATAAAGAAACGGCGACCGATTTTAGCACCAGGATGAATCTCAATACCGGTTAACCAGCGCCCCAAATTCGACACGGTACGCGCCAGCCATTTCCAGTTACGCACCCACAAAGCATGCGCTAAGCGATGCAGCCATACCGCATGCAGCCCCGGATAGCAGGTTAATACCTCAAAGGCATTACGCGCTGCTGGGTCACGACGAAACACACTCTGAATATCTTCACGTATACCTTTAAACATGATCACCTCTGCGCTGAATAAGCTCACCCCGTGCGGCTTTTTGCGTTTCAGTCAAAATACCACGCAAAATATTCACTTCGGATTTTTTCAGCTGACTGCGGGCAAAAATACGTCTCAAACGCGCCATTAAATGCCGTGGTTTCTCAGGATCTAAGAAATCAATCTCAATCAACGTCTGCTGCAAATGCCCATAAAACAATTCTAGCGAATCGTGAGTCGCAGGCGTCGAACCAAGCACGCCAGTTGCCTCGACTTCAGGCATATGAGTGGGTTGTTGCGTGGCTTTCAACCACGCCATACGCAACTCATAACTCAACACCTGCACGGCCGTAGCTAGATTCAAAGAACTAAATTCTGGATCAGAAGGAATATGAATATGGTATTGACAGCGCTGCAACTCTTCATTGGTAAGACCGGCATACTCACGACCAAAAACCACTGCAACCTCAGCTTCATGATCGGCTTGCCACATTTGCAAGCAAGTATCAGCGGCTTCACGAGGGTCCAGTAGCGGCCAAGGAATGCGACGATCACGCGCACTGGTACCCAAAACGACGCTACAACCTTGCAGCGCCTCCTCTAACGTCGCAACCACTCGCGCACTCGTTAAAACATCATCAGCGCCGGCGGCGCGCGCATGGGCATCACGGTGCGGATACTTTTCCGGGTCAACCAAGACCAAGGACTTAAGCCCCATGTTTTTCATCGCTCGGGCGGCGCCACCAATATTTCCCGGGTGACTGGTGTTAACCAAAACCACGCGAATTTTATCCAGCACAAGGGACTCCAATTTGCATATTAAATGCAGGTTATTAAAGCAAAGAACACAAGCTTACCGAAGCCTCTGCAATCACGCCATGAAAAAGAACAACGCAACTGCACACCTTAGCAATGCTTTCTGTTAGAATATGTGCTCTTCTTTAACAACCTCCGGTGACTTTTCATGCAGCCTATGCTGAATATCGCGCTGCGCGCTGCTCGTAGCGCAGGTGAATTAATTGTTCGTTCGATTGAGCGCTTAGATGCGGTCTCAGCAAGTGAAAAAGACGCAAAAGATTACGTCACTGAGATTGATCGCACCGCCGAACAAGCCATTATTACCGCCATTCTTAAAGCCCATCCCGACCACGGCATTAATGCCGAAGCAAGCGGTCATATTGTCGGCAAAGGCGAAGGCGCTGACTACGAATGGCTCATTGAGCCGCTAAATGGCGCCAGCAACTTTATTCGTGGCGTACCTCATTTTGCGGTCAGCATTGCCTGCAAATACCGTGGACGCATTGAACATGCCGTCATTATCGACCCCGTTCGCCAAGAAGAATTTACTGCCAGCCGCGGCAATGGCGCAGCCTTTAATGGCCGCCGCATGCGTGTCAGCAAACGTAAAACACTGGACGATGGATTGATCGCTACAGGCTTCCCATTTCGTGAAGGCCAGCTTGAGCACATGGACAACTATCTGTCGATGTTTAAAGACTTAGCAGTACAATCTGCAAGTATTCGCCGCACCGGTTCCGCCAGCCTTGATTTAGCCTATGTTGCTGCGGGCCGCTATGATGCATTCTGGGAGTACGGCTTGTCTGAGTATGACATGGCCGCAGGCGCACTCTTAGTCCAAGAAGCAGGCGGTTTAGTCAGCGATTTTAATGGTAACCCCGATTTCTTAGAGCACGGCCATCTGGTCGCGGGTGGACCTAAATGCTTTAAAGCGGTGTTAACGACGATCCAACCGTTTGTACCGCGCAGCTTCAAATAAGACAGTTTAGGGTTTAACGAAAAAAGCGCCTTTAAGGCGCTTTTTTTATTTATACAGTACGCAAATACACTATTTATTAACGAGCCATTTGCGACAAGATTACACGACCTTGTTCATCTAACTGCAAACGACGACCGGGATCCTCTTCCATACGCATCGTGCGCACCTTACCATCTAATTCATAGCTAACATCATAGCCAGCAATTTTTTCACTGAAATCATATTCGGTATTACAACGACGCTCCGTGGTTGTATAGGTGTTGTTTTGTTGGAGATGCTCTTGGGTTTTATTCCCCGCATAACCACCACCTACCGCGCCCGCAACCGTCGCGATCTTCTTACCGTTACCACCACCAACTTGATTACCTAACAAGCCACCCACCACAGCGCCGACTGCAGTACCAATAATACGGTTGTCATCCTTAATCGGCTTACGTTTAGTTACTGCCACATCACGGCATTCTTGACGCGGTGTCTTTACTGTTTCCGTAATCGGCTTCACAGCCACTACGTCAGCATAACTCGGGCCGCTTACCATATTATAGGTTGCATAAGCACCACCCGCTGTCACTGCAACGGCTCCCAACACACTGCCAATCAACATCGACTTATTCATTTTATTTCTCTCAAGTAACGTTTGCTTACCGCTCCTTGGAAACAAATAAGCCGTGCAAGTTCCCACACCTGCACGGCTTATTTGTAGTATTTAGACACGCTTATCACATTCGAAATAACGCGCTCGACTGATCTATTTAAGGCGTCTCATCAATTTCCTCAGTACTCACAGGCGGAATCAGATCTTCCACTGTCAGCTTTAACCAAATCAAAAAGATACTGGCGATATACACGGAAGAGAAGGTACCCACACTGATACCGATAAATAAGGCAAAGGCAAAGCCCCAAAGGTTATCGCCACCAAACACTAACAACGCACCTACTGCCAGCAACGTAGAGATCGAGGTCGCCAAGGTACGCAGCATTGTTTGCGTAGTCGAGATATTGATGTTTTCAATCAATGAGGTATTACGCAAGAAGCGGAAGTTCTCACGAATACGATCAAACACGACAATGGTATCGTTAAGCGAATAACCAATGATCGCTAGAATCGCCGCCAATACAGTCAAGTCAAACGTAAACTCAAAGAAGGAGAAAACACCTAAGGTGATAATCACATCATGGAACAGACTCACAATGGCGCCGACACCAAATTTCCACTGAAAGCGAAAACCTAAGTAAACCATGATTCCGGCCAACGCCAACAGCATGCCCAAACCACCTTGATCACGCAATTCTTCGCCGACCGCTGGGCCGACAAATTCAACACGTTTCACAGTAACTTGACTGCCTGCGTCTTGCCGTAATACCTGTGCAACCTGATTACCTAACTCAGGATCATCGCCAGGCATGCGCACCAACACATCATTCACCGCACCAAAGCTTTGCACCACGGCATCAGGGTAAGCACCCTCTTGCAGCTGGCTACGAATTTTATTCAAATCCGCCGCCTGCTCATAATTGAGTTCAATCAGCGTACCACCAGTGAAGTCCAAACCGAAGTTGAGACCTTTAACCGCCAAGCTGCCCAGCGAAGCGAGAACCATTATCAAGCTGAAGACGAACGCCAGATGGCGCGCGCCCATAAAGTTAATTACACGTTTCATGCTTGCCATATCCTTAAATCCACAGCTTCTTGACGTCACGGCCACCATAAATCAGGTTAACCATGGCACGTGTCACCATAATTGCAGTGAACATTGAGGTAATAATGCCCAGCGATAAGGTCACCGCAAAGCCTTTAATTGGCCCAGTACCCATCGCAAACAGAATCGCACCGACTAATAGCGTCGTGAGGTTACCGTCAATAATCGCTGAATAAGCCTTATCAAAACCTTCATGAATAGCGCGCTGAGGCGACATACCATTGGCCATCTCCTCGCGAATACGCGAGAAAATCAATACGTTCGCATCCACCGCCATACCCATAGTCAAAACGATACCGGCAATACCTGGCAGGGTTAAAGTAGCACCTAACAAAGACATCATCGCTAACAGGTTGATCATGTTTAAGCTCAACGCGACTGTTGCCAGCACACCAAAGAACTTATAAATCAGCACAATAAAGATCGCGACAAATAAGAAGCCCCACAGCGCTGCTTGCACACCGAGCTGAATATTTTCAGCACCTAAACTTGGGCCAATCGTGCGCTCTTCAGCAAAGTACATTGGCGCAGCAAGGCCACCGGCACGTAATAACAAAGCCAACTCAGACGACTCGCCTTTACCATCTAGCCCCGTAATACGAAATTGACTGCCCAGCGCCGACTGAATCGTTGCCAGACTGATGACTCGCTTTTCTTCTTTAAAAGTTTGTACCGGCACTTCTTTTTCGACGCCATCAACCATCTGTTTGACATAGCGCGTCATTGGTCGCTGTTCAATAAAAACCACGGCCATGCTGCGACCAATATCATTACGCGTAGCACGGTTCATCAACTCGCCGCCGTGACCATCAAGACGAATATTGACCTGCGGGCGGCCATTTTCATCAAAGCTGGCTTGTGCATCCGTCACCTGATCACCGGTAATAATCAAACTATGCTCTAAGGCAACCGGCGGGCGACCTTCCTCCCGAAACTCATACATTTCGGTCGTGGCGCGCGGCGCATCTAACGCGGCCGCTAAGCGAAACTCAAGGTTAGCCGTTTTACCCAGAATACGCTTAGCTTCTGCGGTATCTTGGACGCCAGGTAATTCAACCACAATGCGATTAGCACCTTGACGCTGCACCAATGGCTCAGCCACACCAAGCTCATTCACACGGTTACGCACCGTGGTTAAGTTTTGCTTGATTGAGTATTCACGGATTTCGGTCATTTTGGCCGGTAACAAAGTTAAACGCAGCACTGGCTTGCCATTTAACTCAGCCGCTAATATTTCAAAATCAGCGAAGTCTTTACGAATCAAACTGCGCGCTTTGCTTAAAGTTGCTTCATCATCAAAACCAAGCTGTACGCCGTTTTCGATGTTCGGCAAGCTGCGATAACGAATACGCTCTTTACGCAGAAGGCTTTTAACTTCGCTCTCATGCACCTTAATACGTGCAGTAATCGCTTTATCCATATCGACTTCAAGTAAGAAGTGGACACCACCGGACAAGTCAAGACCGAGCTTCATCGGGCTGGCCCCGAGACTGCGCAACCATTGCGGCGTTGTCGCGGCAAGGTTCAAAGCAACCACATACTCATCACCTAAGGCCTTGCGCACAACGTCTTTAGCGGGTAGTTGGTCATCCCTACGCGCTAATCGCAACAGGCCGCCGCGGGTTTCTAAAGCGGCACTTTTAACCTCAATTCCCGCTGCCGTCAGCGCCGCAGTTGCACGATCCAAATCAGCCTGTTCAATTTCTAATGCGCTACTGGCACCGGTGACTTGAATGGCTGGATCATCAGGGTAAAGATTGGGTGCAGAGTAAATAAAACTGATGGAAAGAATCGCTACGATCAGCAGATATTTCCATAAAGGATACTTGTTGAGCATGACACCGCCCGCTTATGTGGCCGAAACAGATTCAGCCAAAACTAATCGAATATAACGCAAATCGGGCAGCGTATTTCAGAGCTGCACTGGCAACCCTGAAATACAACCGCCCGGCACAAGAAGTACTTAAATAGCTTTTAAAGTGCCTTTTGGCAATGCTGCGATCACTGCGCTTTTTTGAATTTTTAATTCAACAGTATCTGACGCTTCAATGACTAAGAAATCATCAGTCACTTTAGTCACTTTTCCAGCAATACCACCACTGGTGACTACCTCATCACCTTTCTGCAAACCACCCACCAAGTTACGATGTTCTTTGGCACGCTTAGCTTGTGGACGCCAAATCATCAGGTAGAAAATCACCAAAAAACCAGCCAGCAAAATAAACTGCATGTACTCGCCACCAGGAGGCGCAGCAGCGGCAGCAGTATCAGCATAAGCAGCAGAAATAAAGAAACTCATGAACAACTCCCATTACAAAAAGACATTAGTGTCCGTTATTTAATTAAGCGGCGGCGTAGGTAAACCACGACGCGCATAAAACCCATCAACAAAGTCGCTCAATGTACCTTGTTGGATAGCCTCTCGTAAACCCGCCATTAAGCGTTGATAATGTCGCAAATTATGTATTGTATTGAGCATACTACTCAGCATTTCGCCGCATTTATCCAGATGATGCAAATAAGCGCGGGAAAAATGCTGACAAGTGTAACAATCACAATCTGCATCCAAAGGTGATTGATCATGGCGATGCGCCGCATTGCGGATTTTAATCACACCGGTATCAGTAAACAAATGGCCATTGCGCGCATTGCGGGTCGGCATCACGCAATCAAACATATCAATACCTCGGCGCACCCCTTCAACTAAATCTTCAGGCTTACCGACACCCATTAAGTAGCGTGGTTTTTCCGGTGGCATATGCGCCGGTAAAAAGTCCAAGATGCGAATCATGTCTTCTTTAGGCTCACCAACCGACAAGCCACCAATGGCTAAACCATCAAAGCCGATCTCACACAAACCTTCTAACGAACGTAAGCGCAATTCTTCATGCATACCACCCTGCACGATACCAAACAGTGCGGAAGGATTATCGCCATGAGCAATTTTCGAGCGCTTAGCCCAGCGCAGCGACAACTCCATCGATTTTTCAGCCGTTGCAATATCAGCAGGATATGGCGTGCACTCATCAAAAATCATCACCACATCAGAACCCAGCTCACGCTGCACTTGCATGGATTCTTCCGGCCCCATAAATACTTTGGCACCATCCACAGGAGAGGAGAAGTACACACCCTCTTCTTTAATTTTACGCATAGCACCCAAACTGAACACTTGAAAGCCACCTGAGTCCGTTAAAATAGGACCCTGCCACTGCATAAAATTATGCAAATCGCCGTGTTCTTGAATCACTTGCGTGCCGGGACGCAGCCATAAATGAAAGGTGTTACCCAAAATCATCTGTGCGCCAATCGCTTCGATATCGCGAGGCAACATGCCTTTAACCGTACCGTAGGTGCCCACCGGCATAAATGCAGGCGTTTCCACGACACCGCGTGGAAAAGTTAAACGTCCGCGCCGTGCACGACCATCGGTTGCCAATAAATCAAACTGCATAAAAGACATGCATTACTCCTTAGGACTGCGTGGCTGCGGATTACGCGTAATAAACATGGCATCACCATAACTGAAGAACCGATAACGCTGTTCTACCGCACTGCGATACGCGTCCATAGTTTCCGGATACCCCGCGAACGCAGCAACCAACATCAATAAAGTTGATTCAGATAAGTGAAAATTAGTGACCAGCGCATCAACCACATGAAACGAACGCCCTGGGTATAAAAAGATATCAGTTTCACCCGCAAATGCCTGCAACGCGCCAGTCGCTTGCGCCGCGCTCTCTAAAGAACGCACACTGGTCGTGCCAACAGCAATCACCCGTCCACCACGTGCTTTACAAGCAGCCACTGCATCAACCACACGCTGCGACACCTCCAGCCACTCATGGTGCATCTGGTGCTCCTCTAGAGTCGCCACACGCACGGGCTGAAAAGTACCCGCGCCAACATGCAAAGTAACGAAAGCAGTCTCAACACCCAACTCACGGATACTGGCCAGCATTTGATCATCAAAATGCAAACCAGCCGTTGGCGCAGCAACAGCGCCAGCATGTTCGGCATACACGGTTTGATAACGCTCACGATCATCCAGCTCATCTGCGCGTTCCATATAAGGCGGCAGAGGCATATGACCAATGCGCTCAAGCAGCGGTAAAACCGGCTCAGAAAACTGCCACTCAAATAAACTGTCATGACGCGCCAGCATCGTGGCTTGCGCACCCTCTGCAAACTCAATAACGCTACCAACCTTAGGCGCTTTACTGGCACGCACATGCGCCAATACGCGGTCAGTATCCAGCACCCGCTCAACCAACACTTCAAGCTTGCCGCCCGTCACTTTTTTAGCAAACAGGCGCGCAGGAATGACTCGTGTGTTGTTAAACACCATCAAATCGCCCGGGCGTAAATAATTGAGTAAATCAGCAAACTGCTGATGGGCAATCGCGCCACTCGGCCCATCCAGTACCAATAAGCGACTGGCACGACGCTCAGCAAGAGGATAGCGAGCAATCAGCTCATCAGGTAAATCAAATTGGAAGTGTGCAACGCGCATAATCGTGATCATTAATAAGAGGGCGCAAAGCTTAACGGAAATAATTGCATCTGACCATGCGAAATCATTTGACCGATCTACAAACCATCTCTATACTTCCGCGCCATGCCTCGATGGCGGAATTGGTAGACGCAGTGGATTCAAAATCCACCGTTGGTAACAACGTGGGAGTTCGATTCTCCCTCGAGGCACCAATTTCTTTAGCCCTTAAGTTTTCGGACTTAGGGGCTTTTTTATGAGCCTAATTTAAGGTTTATATACCTGACGACCTGCTCTGACTGATAGAACAACGAGCTTAAACAGCGGCTCCGCAACAGCAACAACGAAACACCTCACCCCCGCCTCTTCACAGGGGTAACTGGTTATTCATCGCACGGTTCACTAGGGCAACCGCGCCGCCTTCAAAAATGCACACGCCCCTTCGAGTCAACTCGCAACACGGCAATTAACACAAGCCAAACGACTAAACCAACACCTGCGACCACCTACAGCACTTATATTGCGTCAAAGCCGCGCACTTACATCAGGTTATCAGTGATTCATAACTGCTTATTTGCCGCATTGATGAATTTTTTTTATTGTGGCTTAATGAGGTGGCATCTAGCCATGCTTGGGACTCTCAGACACTAATAAGGTCTTATTGATAGAAGCCAACACAGTTGTGAGCACGGTGTTCTAGCTCATATTTTAAAATTGAAAGGTGCTTCTTGTTTTATTGCGCTTGTAGGTCTAGTTGCAAAACAGCCTATATTAGCCACCAATAAAACAATTAAAAATCACGCATGACGGACGACTAAATGCCTCAACAAGATAGAACGTTTACACCAGGCTGAATAATAAATACAACGAAATCATACATGCTGGGTATATGTGCTTATAAGCACGCCAAACTCACACATCAATACTTGAATAGGCGAGTTCGAATATGGGGATACAAAGAAATTGCTCGATAACTGTAGAGAGCGACATGCGTATAAAAAGCTCGTCAGGCATCTTAAAAAGACCAATAGCCTATGTGCTAATGAGTGTATTTTTTATTAGCAGTCTACTGGCCTTTGAATATGCTTTCGCTAAGGAAGCAGTAAGTAGCGGAGCGTTACAAGAGCGTAGCGAAACCAACAACCCACCCTCAACCGCCAGTACAGTACCACCAGCCAGACTCGGCCTAATTAATAAAGAAGAAATTGCAACACTAGAAAGCCGAGTAGAGTCGCTGAACGAAGAAAAATCACAATTCGACAATGCATGGCGCATCGAGCGTAACAAATACACCTCGATGAAAATCCGCATTGATGACAGTAAAAAAACGATCCGCTTAGAAATGGATGAGGT
>JAVESM010000034.1:0-20282 GCA_034006605.1 Pseudomonas sp.
AGGGTCTGTACGAATTACGCGATGGTTGGATTAAGCTTCATCATTCTCAGTGAAACGCCCTGTGCGGAGCCGCATGCAGGGTGTTGTGGGGGCTGAGGGCTAGAAACCCTCGGCTACCCGATTATGTGCATTTTGCCAATGCTCCATTGATGACGATACAAATTCTTTGAACTTTTCTTTGGACTCAAAGCTCCGGGCAGGCACGACATGAAAAAGGTAACCTGATATTTGGAATAGTAGATAGGAACCTGCGACTTTCACTTTGGTGATCCCCGACCATTTGCTAAGACCTTCGTTAGCGGAAGTTCTTTCATGCAGCCCTTCAGGTGTAAGCGTGTACTCATGCTCACCAAGAATCCCATTTGTCGAAGACGACATAAGCAAAATTGAAAGTATTGAGAAGACCACGCCAAACAGCATACCGAAAAGACCGCCTGCCAATGAACCCGCAAAAATAGCTATCCAGCTATTCTGTGTTTGGGGGAATCCATTTTTCCAGCAGACAAACCCGAAAACGAATATAGCAATAACTAAAATAGTTACATACGTTGATCTTAACCTTGGAATTACAGCCAAATTAAACCTAATAAGATCTATCTTACCGATATTGGTAGTTACTCTCATATTTCTCCTTGCGCATAACATTATATTAGTAAGCATGCACGTTTTGCTTCCATGCCGACTTGGTTGATTTCAGCATAAATTGTTGAATATACCCAGATTTTTTTCTTTATCAAGCTCACGACCAGAAGGAATACGTGCATGCAGACTTTTCCTCCTTGCCTTTGCACATTAATCTGCCATGCAAATTAGCTAACCCTTTGTATTTAAAGGCTCATACCTATTATAGAAATAACAAAGCGTGGATTGATCAGCGAGAAACTGTGCACTTTCTTTTTAACAATTACAGAGTATTGCAAGAATTGAGTTTTGATAAAGAAATATCAACATGTCTAACAGACCATTTGTATTAGGCCAGAATAGGTGTAGACAGTATTAAAAAAAGCCGCGAGTGCGGCCTATTGGGTTTAAGAGTTCTCGTCCTCTAGCTGGTAAACAGCGGTGTGACCGCTTTTGCAAGTGCCAATCCAAGGTTCGGTTGGGTCGTCTTGATCACAGGGCACTCTATCGCCGCAGTACGGGCAAAGTGGGTGGGTAAACTCAGCGGTGTATGTAAAGTGCTCCATTGTGGGGCTCCTGAACAGCCCCTTGAGGGGCTGTGATGTTGGGTCAATGATTTGAAATAAGCTGCCTTGCCAGTGCCATTTCCACTGAGTCACCATCCGAGTTTAAAGAGTCGAGTCCTGACTCTGGTAGATCGCCTGATGTACTCTGTGAAACTGCAATTTTCTTGGCCATCAACTCCAAACACGAGATTTGAGAGCTGTTGCTATAGCCTAGGAAAATGACGCGCACTGGCTCGGTTTGACCTATTCGCCAAGAACGTCGAGCAGCTTGTTGCAGTGTGTACACGTTGTAACCAGTTTGCATAAACACAATGGTAGGGAAGTCCAGCAGATCGAGGCCTGTCTTTACCAACTCAGGGTTGGTAATGAGCACATCCACACCACGATCTACCTGCTCAGCAATCCAGTCCTCACGCTTGCCTGTATCCACAGTACTGCGCAAGATCGCTACCTTTAATCCGTGTTGCTCCAGTATGGTTTTTAGCCGTGCTGTCGTATCACGTGTGCCAGTATAGGTTGAGTAGGCGAGTACCTTACGTCCAAGTGCTTTCTGCTCCAGACAAATGTCCAGCAGCTCCTGCTCTTTGGGCATCAGATCCTCATCACCGAACACTGCCGGTATGAAGGCCAAGGTGTCGCGTGTGCGTGGGTGTTTCACCACCTCTGTTCTAAATGCACAATCTGGCCAAGCCAGTAGCACATTCAAAACAACACCGAGTAAGGTTGTGTCACGTTTCGCTAATGCGCGACGTAACTCAGCGGTGAGAGTGCCAGCTAAAAGCTGATACGCTGCGCCTTGTTCGGTGCTCATGGCAACTTCTCTGAACTCTTCATCGTAGGCGGGTAGTACGTTGCCACCGATGTCCTTGAGCTTGAGAAACACTGTGTAAGGCAGCACATAACGATGGATTCCTTTCGGGCCAAAGCCAGGTGCTTTTGAGCTGCGCACGGTCAGTTTCTTACCGCGAGCAGTTTTGTGTGAGGCGCTTGAGTGCTCGGTGTAAATATCCTTAATCACACCATGCTCACGCATAAAGGTCATTGCAGCAGCACCTAAACTACCGTTTTGTTTTGGCACAAACCCATCTTCCATCATGCGTCTGGTTAGCGCTCTGAATAGGAGGAAAAACAGATCATCTGCATATCCACCCATTAAGGTTCCCGTGAGTAAGAGCGTTTTACGTGCTTTGGCGGCTAAGACACCCATGGCTTGGCCTTGAGCCGAACCTGCGTTTTTATACTCATGTCCTTCATCAACAATGAGCATGTCAAAGTAGCCTTGCGGTAAGTAACGCTTAATGAACTCCGTCGGTTGATAGCCACCCGAACCGAATCCAAACTCAATGTTGGCCATCGCACGCTCCATGCGTCGCGCTTGGCGGTCGGTAAAGATAAAGCGTCCTTGCGCATCCATCAGGTTAATAAACTCATGCACGTTGTCCGCCAGCATCGAGGAGATAAACTCCTCGCCAAACTGCTCAACTAAACGGGTTGCACGAACTGGTCCAATTGTCGGTATTTGACACACAGACTTGATCAGGGCTTTCTTTCTATCAAAGGCCTCATCAGAGCGGTTACGCATCAATGTCCAAAGTTTGCTGCCACAGGTGCAGGTCACTTGTTTCTCAATGCATAGAAACTGCTTTTCTGTAATCAACTCACCATCTTTGTCTCTGATTAAAGAGCCGCAGTCAGGACAGGCGACTAAGTGAATACGCTCTCCCGCAGTATCACGGTTGGGTGTAAAGCGCCGCGTGTAAGCATGTCGCCAGTGATAACCCATGCGCATCCGAATACGCCCCAAGATAAAGAACTCTGGGGCAGACTCATGATTGGATAGGATATTCAGCTCTAAACGTAACTGAATAAGTTTAGCCAATGTGTCGGGGCCGTTAAGTACCCACACCCTGGCATTGGGTATCGTTTCCAAAATCTCACGCCGCCACTTATAAACTAAGTGGGGCGGCGAGATGACCATGGAGCGTTGATAGCCTTCTGCGTGCATCACTGCTGCAGCAGCAATGGCCATCATGGTTTTACCTGTGCCCATTTCAGCATTGATAATGGCGGCTTCTTCACCTTTATCGACTAAGAGTGCGGTAACGGCTTGCACTACTTCGGCTTGAGCAGCAAAAGGTTGTCGCTTAAGACTGTCCATAATGTACTGACGTGCATCGTGAATGGGTAAGGTTCGACCTGCGTAAACAGGTGGGTTAGAGCGATTCAATGAATCAATGAGTACATCACCAAACTCACTAATGAAGTCGGTGAGACCGATGACAGTCGAGACTGCCTGTGTGGTGTGAGGTTGCGCTTGCATAGTGTTCTCCAAAAATTGAAAAACGGGCAAGCCAACCCCTTACGGGATGACATGCCCGTTTGGGTGAGGTGACGCTAAAGGTTAGTATTCAGACGGCAGTAAGACTGTCGTTACTGAGCGGTCTGCTTCGGTGATGATCCAGACTTTGATCATTTCAGACTCTGCATTTGCAGTGACTTCATTTTCTTCGTCTGCAGGATGTACTTCGACGTTATAGCTAGAAAATAACCGTGATCCATCTGCTAGAGCAGCCTGGTTCATTTGCCAATCTTCATCGCTTAGTTCGCCCCAGTCGCCTGCTTCGTGGCAGCAAAGCAGAGCATATACATCAATGTCAGTTGTCCACATAAGGTGGTCAATGCCCTGAGTTACGCAGCACTGGCCAACACTAAATAGTGGTCGATCCGTGCTGGTTCCATTTAACGGAACGGGTAGAGCCAGAGGTGTCAGTCCTGGATTACAAGAACTGCTTGAGGTGTTTTTGGCGGGTTCAATCTCATCAGATATATCCTCATCGTCAGATTGTTCTTGGTTATTAGAGCCGCTGATAGTGAGCACACAAGCAAATGTGGGTGAACCTTCAGTTAAGTCCCACGCTTTGATAACAGGCACGAACCGATCAATGTCGATTCGAGTTTCTGATACGTTGCCGTCATCATCCTGAGTGAACTCAACTTTGCGTGACTTCTCTTTGTGAGTATTGCCTTTCACTACTAGGGTTCGACCTGATTGTGATTGCAATACACCAGAGATCGCACCGGCGGCGAGACTCAATGCCAAGTGCCAGTCTGATAGAGGTCGTACAGGTTGCCGTTGCGGTAATGCACCGCTGTGGCTGCCGAAGTGTAAATTGAACGATGACCATAAGCCTTGCACTCTCTGTATTTCATCTAGCAGCTGTTGCGGCTCGATGGAAATACGGTAAAAGTGCTCGACGCTTGGTTGCATCGCTTTAGGTACATGATAGGCCGCTAGAGGGTGGTCAATGGGTAATTCAGGCGGTTGCACTGAACCTTGGCCAACAGCAATAAGTTGCTTTTTAATGGCTTTCTGGTCAGCAGAGCTGCCTCGGTCTTTACTGCGAGTACGTTTGCCGAAAATGACGACTTGCTTGAACTGTTTATCCACGGCTTCAAATACGGCTAAGGCCGTGAAGTGGTTGCTCAACCAGGTACATAACTCAGCATCGAGTACGGTATACGGCACAATAAAGACCAGAATACCGTCGTATTGCAAGTACGGTAGCGAGCGTTGGTAAAACAGCTTTTCAAGCCGTTTACGGCCAGTGCCTTGGTACGTGGACAAGCCATTAAAGTCAGCCGGTAAATCACCGTAAGGTGGGTTGAGCCAGAGCAGCCCAAAACTTTGCCGTGAGATCATGGTATCCATCAGGTCACTGCGAAGGCAGTGGTCAACCAGAGACTTTGCATGCATAGCGCGCTCAGTGTTGTACTCAACGGCATATGCTTGTACATGATCCCTGCCGAGGTGGTGCGCAGCCTCTGCAAGCGCTACACCTTCACCAGCGCATGGATCAATGATGTGCATGTGACCGTTGTTGGAAGGCTCCAGTAAAGCGAGTGTCCGCTCTAAGGTTGCTTCATCGGTTGGGTAATACCCGTTTTTGGCAAAGTTTCTTGCCAGACGTGGAAACATAAGAGCCATCACAGGCCTCCTAAAATAAGAGTTAGTTAGAAACACGCTCTTAATGAGCGTGATTGAGGGTGGGTAGCGTGAGTTGCTGGCTACTGATCAGAGCGCTCATCGAGCGTTCAAGCAGACATAGATCAAGAGCAATCTGAAAGCAGGTTAGGTTACCCAACAGAGTGTTGTGTTGAGTGACCATGCCGAGGCCTTCGGCCTCTTGAAAAACTAAATCAGCCCATGAGGGCAGAATCGGGAGGGGGGATAAATCAGTTAATTGCGCCAAACATTTTGTAAATTGAGGATGCTGTTTCAATGAACCCATTGCTGTGTTCTGTTCTAGCAGCACATAAGAAGTGAGATTGGCACGATCAGGTGATGTGCAACGATTGTCGAACAGCCACAGGTTGATCAGGTTGCCAAAAAGAGTGCCTTTATAGCTTCGTGATAACCGTTTTTCGAGCAGATCTGCATTGATGCTTATGCGTTGTGGTTTGCCATCTACATTCAAGGTTATGCCTGAGCGTAATGACTCTGTTTCGCGCGCATCTAATGTTAAACGTGCTATCAGTTCTGTAATGGCTGTATCTCTGCCCCAAACAGACAGAAATATGAGTTGGCCAGTTACCTGGTCAACAACGCAAGCATCGACAGACAGGTCAGGTAGCTCTTTGAGTTGAGCTAGATTAGTTGTCGGCGTCGTAGTGCTTTCACCATGAAAGGCGCGCACAACTTGCCGCCATTCCTCACTAACGCCTTGATTGGCTTTATCAAGAAAGTGCAGAGGGCAGGAGTGATAGAGCGGTTGATCCGTTTCATGAAGCGTTTTATAGCCCCAGCGACCTTCATGAAGTGTCAGTAAATGACATTCAATGAATGTTCCTGATGGCGTGTGGATCAGCATCCAGGAAACGGTGATACCTCGGTTTGAGTAAAAATTGCAACGCGCGTCTTCCAGGAGCGAGTGGCCAGTATTTAAGTTGAGTTTTAGGTCGTTAATTTGATCATCAACTGACGTGTGGTGAGAAAATATCCAGCCCATAAAGCACCTCATGTAAACGGCAAGGTGCTTTCCCATCAGGGCTAGGCACCCTGTTGGGAATAGGTTTTGAAAATATTAGGGGTGTAAGCGTTGTGTCCATTGACCTGTTTGCAATGCTTTTTCTGCCTGTGTCTCAGTGCTCCAGTACTCTTGGCTTTCACGTGAAATGGGACCTTCAGCGGGGCAAGCCGTACCGA
This sequence comes from Pseudomonas sp., assembly GCA_034006605.1. Classification (GTDB taxonomy): domain Bacteria; phylum Pseudomonadota; class Gammaproteobacteria; order Pseudomonadales; family Pseudomonadaceae; genus Denitrificimonas. Next base: position 6,391 of record JAVESM010000034.1, read on the forward strand.
TATAAAAACCAGCAGCAGATTTTAAAACGCTGAAAACAGTGTTAGGTAGTATGGTTTGTGTCGCGTTATTCATGTGTTTCTCCTTAAAAAAGGCGGAGAAACACAACGCCATGACGGAGAAGTGATTTCTCCGCAAGGGATGGTAGGTGAGTAAGCATTTTCACCAACGGTGAACGTCTGTTTTTCAAATGCACACAGACTTGGGTTTGTAGCCTAGGCTACGGGTATGTTGCTGTTCAACGAACAGCGAGACATGGGCAAATCTTAAGCAGGACACTTTGCAAAAGCAAAGATAAACGCCCTACAAATAAAAACGCCCACATACCGGATTGGAATGTAGGCGCTTGCAGTATGTTGTATATGGTCACAGCGTTTGAGCAATGCTTTTAATTGTGCGGTATGCGTTTGGACAGCCCTGCAGTGCAGCTTTATCGAGCATTTTTACAGCTTTTACAGGATCTTGAGCAACACCTTTGCCCCACAGTAGAGCATCACCAACAAAGAAAAGAGCTTGTGTATGACCTTGAATAGCAGCTTTTTCTGCCCATTCAAAAGCTCTAATACGATCTCTGATAACGCCATCTGCTGCTGCGTAACAATACACATTAGCCAAAACAAACTGAGCGTCCGAGTCGCCGTTTAATGCTTTTTTTGTCAACCGTGTTAATGCGGCTTTAGTGAGTTTTTTCATATTGATTATGCCTCTTGGTTAAAAGGGCATTACCCCGTACAGGCAGTAATGCCCATACGGGATTTTGGAGAGCTTACAGAAGATTATTTTCTGCAAATGAGTAGGTTGTGTGACCAACGATGAGATGGTCCAGAATACGCACGTCAATCAAGGCTAGAGCCTCTTTTAATCGTGCGGTTAGCGTTTTGTCAGCATGGCTCGGCTCAGGATCACCCGAAGGGTGGTTGTGAGCGATGATGCAAGCAGCAGCGTTGTGCTGTAAGGCGCGCTTAACGACTTGCCGAGGGTATACGCTGGCACCATCAATAGTGCCGTAAAACAATGTTTCATAAGTGATCACATTGTGTTTGGTATCCAGAAACAAGCAGGCAAATACCTCGTGCTCAGGTGTGCCCATTTTGAACTGGATCAGCTCAGTGGCTTTGTGAGGAGAGTCTATACAGACTCTATTGTTGATTTTTTGTGCAGCGATGACAGAGGCCATTTTTAGCACATCTTGTTCGGTAATGCTTTTGGCACTGTAGGTGCCGTCTGCTTCTCGTAAAAAACCAAAGATTTGATCAGAGTAGCTTAGCGAGTGAGTTGTTTGCATGGTGCATCCTCAAATTGAGGAAGAGGGCAAGCCACTCCCTGCAGGGGTAGTTGCCCCTTCAGGGTGTTTCAGTTAAATGCAGACGAGCATCTTAAATTAGGGTGTTTGCTAAGGCTGTTTTTTCCAAAGCTGAGTTTTGAAATCCATCGTGTAACCCAGTTCTCGCAGTCGTTTAACTTGCTCACGCTGAGTTAAACGATCAACGGTCGCGTCCAGGCGAACATCGTTACTGAGTGGCCACAGTGTTCCGAATAAATCTGCATCGAGATTGACCGGCGGAGTGTTGATAGGTGAGGCTTTCTGCACTTCGTGATCAGACATGCCAAATGGCTTGTCATCATCAATAAGGCTGGGCGGTGCTTTTGGTGGGGCAGCAGCAGGCTTGACTGGTTTATCTTCTTCGATAGGGTCCTGGATAGGGTTATCTAAAGAAGTTGCTTCCTCTGCACTAAGGTCATCCATGCCATCAAGTGTCATGGAGTCTAGGAACGCTCTGATTTCTACAATGAGCGAGCCCGAGCCAGTGGTGTAGTACGACGGTTTGATTTTGGAGATAGCAAACTGACCTTGATAGCGTCCTTCGACGTACTGATCCAGTAAGGCATCTTTGATGACGAAATCACCAATGCTGGTAGCTAGTTTTGCGACGTTAAAGTCACCATGGCGACCGGCGATAGTACGAATGGCCAGATTGCCTTCGATGGTAATCATTGTGAGTGTTCCTCGTTAATAGGAGAAACACAACGCCATGACGGAGAAGTGATTTCTCCGCAAGGGGGGTAGGTTTAGTAAGCATTATCACCATCGGTGATGATCTGATTTTCAAATGCACACAGACTTTGGGGCATAGCTAACGCTACGGCATGTTGCCGTTCAACGAACAGCGAGACATAGTTTTATTTTAGACAGTGATATTTTGGAAAAGCAAGGATAAGGCAGCTACTTAGGATAGGAGCTGCCGAATATGAGTATGCCTTGAGATTAGTAACTCTCTACAAGCGCGTGATCGGGCTCGATATTCATCTGACCCAGATCACGGCCTGTTCGTTGATTGAAGAACCGTATGGAACTACCCGTATCGAGCCGTGCCAGTTTGGAGCGTTCAAGCGTGACCGCAGGCAACACTTGCGGAAGCTTTGCATAAAGCCCTGAATGTTTAACTATCAACTCCAGTATCCAACCAAGCACGCGCAGTGGTCACGATGCAATTCGTTAGATCGGCAAGCTGGTGAGCAGCGATGCCATTGATCTGCCAGAACAGAGGCACATCAATAAATTGCCAAGGGCACAGGTCCACTAGTGCCCCACTGTCAAAGTGCGACTGCAAAAGATGTACCGGACTCATTCCCCATCCCAAGCCTTTAATGCCTGCATCAATGAAGCCCTGTGTGGATGGTATCCAGTGGACAGGAAAGCTCAGAGAAAGCCCCGTGACCTTATGTATCCACTGTTCCTGCAACCGGTCTTTGCGGTCGAACAAAAAGGCCGGTGCAAGGCCAAGAGCTGAGGCGTTTAAACCGTCAGGAAAGTAGCGCTTGATGAAGGATGGACTGGCGGCTGCATGGTAGCGCATTGAGCCCAGGTATAGGCTTTTACAGCCTTGAACAGGACGATCATGGGCAGTAACGACTCCAATAACCCGTCCCATCTTAAGCCATTCTGCCGTGTGTTCCTGATCGTCAATAAAAAGATTCAACAGATAGCCGGTACGTTTAGAGAATTCGGTAGTAGCGTCGAGGAACCATGTCGCCAAACTATCGGCATTCACGGCCACCGGTAGTGTCAAATGGCCGTCATGCTCATTGCTGCCTAGCATAGTGGGTAATCGCTGCGACAGACTGCCCTCAAGCAATCGTACCTGCTCAATGTGGCGACAGATCAACTCGCCTTGTGGAGTAGCCTGGCAAGGCTGTCCACGAACTATGAGTACAGTGCCTATACGTTCTTCCAGTAATTTTACCCGCTGAGAAACAGCCGACGGTGTGATACGCAGCAGTTTTGCAGCCTTCTCAAAACTCCCTTCCTGAGCCACCGCAGCCACTGCACTTAGCCCTGTGTAGTCCATCATGATTAAGATTTCCTAAGTTTAGATTAGTAAGTTTAACTGGACTAATCTTAGATGGAAACCTAGTCTTGAGTTTTAAATAACTGATCATTATCGAGTGGGAGTTGTAATGTTAGCAATGTGCGAAAAGGGAGGGTCGTATGAATAAAAGCTATCGACAGAACGAGCACCATACTCGCTTTAAGCGAGGGTATATGACAAGCCTTGAAAAAGGATGGGCGCTCAAATTTAAAAAACGATATGCACGAAAGTCTGTACTTGTCGGGACTTGTTTGAGTCTCTTTTATCTTGGCGTGCTATATACAGCTGCCGCCTTGCCGCTAATAGTTGCACAATACTTTAATGCGCCGACTTTAATAGTTTTTGGTGCTTTTATAGCGTCCACATTGATTGCAGCAAGACAAATGCGAGCCCTGGAAAATGTGGTTCATTTCGGGAGTCATTACAATTTTTCAGCAAATCCAAAAATTAACGATCTTCTAGTGAATATTCTAGCGGCTTGGCCGATGCTTTCAGACGTACGAACCTATCGTCGATTCCATAATGCTCACCACGGTCGCTACGGCTCGAAGATAGACCCATGTCGTCAGCGTTTCAGTCGCATGGGAGTAACTGCAATTGATTTCTCTACTCGCTTGCGCCTGATGCTAGCCATACTTCGATGGTTGCCAAGCTACATTAGTGAATATTATAGAGATGTTGGCTCGAATCGAACACAGATTTTGACATTCGTTTTGTGGCACGCAATAAGCCTTTCTTTAATTTCAATATTTTCACCAGACTATGCTGTAACTATAGCCCTGGTCTGGATTGTTGGAATGTTTGTTGTGCTGCCAGTTCTTCGATCCATTGCAGAAGTAAGCGAGCACGACTACGAGTTGGGAACAGATGAGTTCGCAACTACGTTCAACAACATTGGATTCATGGATCAATGGCTTCTACATCCTGCAGGAGATGCGTGGCACCTCCTGCATCATCTTTATCCTCGAATTCCATGGTGGAAACAGCGTAGTGCTCATAATTTTCTAATGAAGTATGACAATGTATATCAACAAGGATTGCATCGTGCATCAATTCTAGAGGACCACACCCCCAATGATTTCAATTGAGATTAATAAAAAAACTTTTGAGCAACTCCTTACATTTCTTGTTTTAAGCCTTGATGGTGAAGGTTTTTCATTTTTGAAGCCGAATTTGATTTCTATTATCAAGACTAAGGGCTGGAGCGCAATCATCAAAGTGAAGAGACTGCAGCCAATCCAGGTATTGTCTTTTGTTGAGGCATTAGCTCGTTGCGCTACCAGAGTAGAGGTGAGCTGGTGCACGGAACAAACTCATGACGCGCAGTTACGTCGCAGCAGGCTCTTCCAATGTTGATGCTGACTTCTTATACCACTGGCTTCACGATTGGACTCAGTTTGATTCTAGCGATAGGTGCTCAGAACGCCTTCGTACTCAGGCAGGGATTGCGAAACGAGCATGTTTTGCTCGTTGTGCTGGTATGCGCGCTATCCGATGCAGCGCTCATCTTCTTCGGTGCGAGCAGTTTCCGACACATCCTTGTGCAAGTGCCATGGGTCGACCCAGCCATGCGATACGGGGGTGCCGCGTTTCTCATCTGGTATGGTGCCAAGAGTATCTACTCCGCCGCGCGTTCCAATACGAGCATAGTTGTTGCCAACGAATCCGGAATGCCAATGCGGTATGTACTGGCCACGTGCTTGGCGCTCACCTGGCTCAATCCCCATGTTTACCTAGATACAGTGGTACTGATAGGAACGATTTCCACGCGTTTCCCAGGGCAAGAAATGCTGTTCGCCAGCGGTGCTGCAACAGCATCCTTGGTGTTCTTTTTTTCGTTGGGCTTTGGTGCAAGGTATCTACGACCTGTCTTTGCAACGCCTAAGGCCTGGCGCATTCTTGAGGCAGTCATTGCCATCGTCATGTGGTTTATCGCTCTGAAGCTCATTCTAGGTATGTAGATACTAGGCGGATGGGAGCGTGTCCGCAGATGTTCGTTCCCTTTGAGAGTATTTTCAGGAAGTTAATGCTGTGCTGCAGGGCAAGACTAATAGCTATGTGGAGGACAAGTCGCTGTGTCCATCTACGTTCATGCTAGTCTTCTTTGGCGCAATACCATGGTGAAGAAGGCCGCGATTGCGGCCTTCTTAGAGGATTATTTATTAGCTGTAGCTTCTTTAGCTTTCTGTTTCTGACCTACCTTGAAAAGATAGGCGCTGCCAAACGTAATGACAGTGAAGAAAGTAAACAAACCCAACGTTCCTAAAATAAAACCAGTACTCATTTGAGGATCTCCTTAGGAGTTGGCTAAGTGAGTTAAGTATACACCATACAACCATGTGCAGACTCCAATTGCTAAAATTACGAGAGCTTCCCCCGTAGTGATGGTGTCTCCTGCAACAGTTAAACCAACTAGACCAATGCCTATGCTGGTTATGCCAAACTTACGAATATCTTCGCCAAGTGTCGCCAGTGTTTTAGAGTCTGGTGTAGAAAGATTGATTAGCCACGCTTTAAAGCGTGAAAGTTTATTCATTTGTATCTCCATTGTTAAATGAAGGAGACACAGCATTCCCTGCAGGGGATGAGTGCCCCTTCAGGGTTTAGTTTTGATGTAAGAAAAGCTTCTTACGGGTGAGAGCGTTCTTTCAGTTTTAAACGCAAAGGACTGGGTTGGTATTCAATCAACTTCAGCTGCTTATCTTCACCAGCAGAGCTGATAATTTGATGAGCTTCTTGAGTTGAAAAGAATCCAGCTTTATCCAGGTCTGGTGTGTAGCCATAAGCATCTTGCGTCCAGTACTGGCGACGTTCGCCAGACCAAATCGCAAAAAAAGAGAGGCATGGTTGCAATACTGCAGTCATAGCAATCTCCTTTAAGCGTAGAGCTTTTTGAGAGTGAACGAAGCCGCCTCACAACCTTGCTTGGCTGCTCGGTCTAGAAGTTTTAGTGCTTTTGCTTTATCAGCAATGACACCTTTACCCCATAGAAAGGCATCACCAATAAAGGTGAGTGCTTCGGTATGTCCTTGGTAAGCTGCTTTTGATGCTGCTTCAAACGCTTTCTTTTCATCATTTGCGAAAAAATGAGCGACAGCTAGATCAAATAGAGCTTGTGGGTTGGCTTGGCTTGCTTTGAATTGAATGAGTTCAAGGTCAAAGTTAGGTTGTGTGAATGTTGCAGTTGCCATGGGTTATTCCTCAAAAGAAGCATAACCACCGCACGGGTAGTTATGCCCGTGTGGGTGCAAGTTTAGGTATGGGTTTTAGATAAGCTCGTTGAGCGATCCAAATGTGGTTGCAGTGTGTTGCGGTAAGATCAGTCCATTCTTGATTTGCCAGTCGTGTAGCGCCTGAGTGCTACCTAGACGGCGTAGAATGGCGGGTTCGTCGTAGTCGACAGGGGCTTGATCTTGAGGGGTGTTGGATGCATTAGCAGTCATGCTGTGCATGATGTGCGTTTGTACATGTTGTAAAGCTGATTGCAGGGCAGGAAGCGCTCTTTTAGTCAATCGTCCAAGCTTATGGCCTGCAAGATATGCAGGTGATAACTCTTTTGATGACCGAATTTTCTCGCCAAGAATGCCGGTGGTGTACATAAGTGTGTTCCTCATAAAACAGAGAAACACCACTCCATGACGGAGAAGTAATTTCTCCGCAAGGGGGGATAGGTTTAGTAAGCATTGTCACCAGAGGTGATGGCCTGTTTTTCAAATGCACACAGGTTTTAGGGTGTGTAGCAAAGCTACGGGCATGTTGCTGCTCAACGAACAGCGGTACACATCTAAAGTGTATGTAAGGCAGCCCCTGAAAAGCAAAAACAAACGCCCTACTTAATGCCTTATTACCGTGCCGGTGAGATGAGACCGTTTGTCTGTGATTATTCGATAGTGCTTGAACTTGTATAAAATAAAGCTTATTTTTCGACTGAATCGAACGATTAAGAGGGTGTGATGAACACTTTATCTGCTAATGATGCAAAAACTAATTTTGGTGATGCGCTATTAAGAGCGCAGCGTGAGCCTGTGCATATTAATAAATATGGCAAGCCGGTCGCGGTGCTTATTTCTGCTGAAGACTACGAAAGCATTGAGTCGCTCAAGTTGCAGCTTTTGCAGTTGCGCGCAGCACAAGCCAAGGAGCAAATAAAGGCAGGAGAGTTTACTGATGGAGAATCTTTCTTTGAGGACTTGAACGCGGGGCGTTTTGACTGATGCTAAATGGTTATTCATTCACGTCAGATGCTAAGACCGACTTGGTTGAAATCCGTCGTTTTACGCTGAAAAACTGGGGCGTACCACAATCAGAAAAGTACCTGCTAGAGTTGAGGAAGACGTTGCGTTTACTGGTTGAGTTTCCTGCTCAAGGGCAACTTCGGCCTGAAGTCAGTGAGGGTGTATTAAGCTTTCCTTATGCGAGTCATGTTATTTACTATGTGGTTCATCAACAACAGTTAGTCGTTTTTGCTGTACTGCATAAAAGGATGGCACCCCGAAATCATTTGCTAGGGCGTGAACTAGGTTGATGGGTGCAGTGTCTTATTAAGTGTGAAGTTGTCGCTTGTCCCGCATGCAGTGGATTGATAAAGTGAATATAGAGCGTATGTCAGGAGGTCATTAGTATGGAAGCAAAAGCACAGGGCTTAGGCTACCGAGTTGGTTCAGGCTTTAAACGCCTACGATCTTTTATTAAAAATTATGAGTCACGACTTGTGAGAAAGGCAGGGCAATCCTATCCGAAGTTCGGAGTGTTGCTCGTTCGCTTGCTGTTTTTAAGCATTAAAGTTGGTCTGGTGATTTTAGCGATCGCTAGCTTGGCTGTGGCGGTGTACATCGCGCTGCTGGCCTTGATTGTGGCTGTGTTGGTTATGGTGTTTAATCGTAAAAGTGATTGTAGTGCTTCTGACGAATACAATAAGTATTGGGAGCAAGTAAATGAAGAAAGTCACTACATCTGTAACATTCGAGAAGATGGCCATGGCTTTCGTAGTTAACCCTGAATAGCTAGGTATTAATTTGAGCTATTCAGGGTTATTAGTTGATATTAGACAGCTTTATTCTTGGCTTTATTAGCTGCAGCACCACCTCCTGCTGCTGAACTGCTGCGGCCTTTGTTTAAAGAGTCCTCAATACCGCTTCCAAGACTCATTCCCACCCAGCTTATTACTGTCACAAATACAATCGGCAAAATCACAAACAACGTCGGCATCACCAGGTTACGCATCAGATCACCGGCTAAATTATTGTCCGTACCTATACCTGCCCACCACAGGCTTTTATCTGTGAACGATAGGTCGCCGTATAGTGCTTTCAGCATGCTGGTATCAATCCAGCGAGCGAGTTCCCACCAGAATGACAGCATATGCAGTGTGAACAGCCCGAAAGATAGCGTAAGCAGAGCTTTTAGTGAGTAACTGCTAATAAGCATTGCGATAGGCAACGATATGATAATGGCCATAATCACAAAGGATTGCAGCATGGGCAGTGCTGTTTTTAGAGCTCTCATGGACGGTAAGTAAGATAAAGACTCCCAAGCAACACCAGCGCCGGCTGCGGCATTACCTATGCTGTCGCCCATGAGATCCCCTCTGGGGTCTGCACCATATGCTTGGTAATAATCTCCACGATTCATTTGACGCTGCTGCTGTTTAGGGCTGACCAGCTGGCGAATGGTTTCGTCTTGAACTGCTTGCTCAGACTCGTTTGCCCACCAGCCTTTAATTCGGGTCATAAGTGTTGGATCAACTTCATTAACCAGTTGGGTGCGTAAACCGATATTTGGAGTGTTCCACCAGTCGGAACATTGCGGGAATCCACCACCATGATTGGGCAACCCTTCATCACGATTTGCATCATACGGCCAACGCTTTTGAGGCGTTAGAGCACGAAAGGTATCGTAATATCCAGGCTGAGTTAGAAAGTAAGTTGAACCAATCCAAGAGGTGTCGTAATCCTGCTCTTTAGTCAGCTCAGGCATTTCTCTAAAGAGAACGGAGCGCGCTGCCCCGTAGCAGTTGTTAGTAAATGCAGCGACTTCTTGGAGCAATACTTTGTTGTTGATTTTAGACTCTTGGATCTCCATCACTATTTCACGCACATCAGGGGTGCAAGGAATACTCGCTGTTGCTGCTGCTGAAACACCTTTGGAGAGACTATGAATGAGTTGCCACCATAAGGGGACGGCTGCAGATCTATCACCGATGGTGCTGAACTGGCCGCCCCAAGCGGTATCTTCAGGCGCGGCGATACTGACTCCACAGCTTTGTGTGCGTGTAGAGTCTAGCTTCATCTGGCCTAAGTCGATTGGTAGCACCGGCACGCAGGCAAATAGAATAACCATGTAGGCCACCCAGAGGCGGGTCTCAACGATATTCAATGAGAAGATGCCTTTATTACCTTCATCAGCACCTTGCTGTCGGCTTTCCAGCCAAGAGTTCAGCACGATACCAATCAGCGGAATTGCAAAAATGGCAGTTTCTAGCAGCAAATACCAAACGCTGTTATTGATCACCCAAGCGAGTAGGGTGAGGTAATATTCAAGATAGCTATTGGTTGTCATAGGGCTGCTCCTGAGGAGTAGCGCAGCAGATTATTGAACTCAATGAAGCTGATTAAGCTCACTGCTATCCAGCCTATTTTATGTAGCCTTTGAACCTCTTTTGTATTGCCAAGGTCGCGGTGCTTATTGCGCGTCTTAAAAAAGAAGATAGCAATGGCGGTGTACACAAATGCACGCCAAATCATTAAAGGCAGGGCAAAGCCATCAAGCTTCTGTTTGAGTAACACCGGGTCGCCTGTGACGTATAAACCGATGCCATACAGGGACGCTACAAGGACAAAGACTAGAATCAGTGAGGTCTTGAGTGAAGCGAGTTTTAGAAGGACATTCTTCATGGCTTAGCCCTCATCCGCATCTTTGACACGCATTGAGGCTGGGTCATCTTCTTGGATCAGCATTGACCGGTCACGTACTTGATTGAAACGATTGAGGATGTGTACTGCGGTATTACTGGCAAACATTTTTCTCAGCTCTAACTCCATTTTGATTGAGTCCATCTCTGTTTTTAGATCATCAATCGTTTTGGCCAAGTGATCTTTTGCGTCTTTTGTTTGCTCAACGTGAGGGTTTTTACCACCGGCTTGTAGAACGCGTAACAGCAGTGAGCCTTTGGTTAGGATTTCAGATAAAGCGAGCTCAGACAGTAGTTGCTGGGACAAAATGCTGGCATCGGGGTCCATGCGCAAAACTTCAATGACGTTGCGGGAGATTGGCAGCATAGAGCTGGACAATTCATTGAGGTCATTGGTGCTTACTTTTGTTTTGCTGGTGAGGAGTCGATCTAAAATGGTCAGTTTCTTATCGTATTCTTCTTGAACTAAGGGCAATAAACCGGTGCCAGCTGTTGATAGGACGGGCTCGCAATTCGCTTCACAGGTGCGAACATGCTTATCACCCAGTACGCGCACAGCAAAATCGCTGGCTTCTTGTGCATTTTTCCAAGAAGAGCAAACCGCACCGCCTTTACACTGTTGCTCGGTCAGGGAACTGGTGTTGAGAGGCTCCCGCTGATGTAGGCTGTTATAGCCAGCACGAGTCATCGTTTCAGTGAGTTTGATCGGGGCTTGGTTAACGCCACCGGCATTCTGTCCGCCAATCCAAGGGACACCATCTTTGGTACTGTCAGTTTGAACCTTCTGAACAGCAGTCACCGCATCTGAGCTTGAGTTGGCCAAAGATCGTTTCATGGACTCGGCAGCTGCAATATTCTTCCACGATCCGTCATCAAGCCCAGTGTTGGCTTTATCAATGATGGATTGGCAGGTGAGCTTTGAGCGATCGAAGTCCACACGAGCTTGTAGAACACCGTTGCTGAGTAACTCATACAGCCCAGGGTTTGAGCGCTGGATTATCATTGCAGGCAAACTGGCGACAGCTCCAGTAGCTGCCTGTACGATATTTCCCATGATGTCTTTAAAGCCATCAGTGGCACCGTTAAGCTGGTTTTTGATAGTTGTTTGTAGGTTCATGGAACCACACATAAAATCACTATTCCATGCGATACCTATGCCCATACCTTTAGGTCTGTAGAGCGATGTCGGTGCACCAACCGTGCTGCCACCACCGATGCTGTACATCACTTTGTCATCGAGTACTTTGCCGCTCTGATTCATATAAGGTGCATCAGCAGCAGCGTAAACATTTGTCTGAGTCATTAGAGTAATTACTAATGCCAGCGTGCTTATTTTGGTTTTGTACATGGCATAAACTCCTGTTTAGTGGCCGACTGAAAATAGAAATGCACCTTTGGGCTCGCAGCAGCGATAAGGCCGCCACAATGCCCAGGCGTAGTCACCTAACTCACTTTGTGTGGCTGTCGAGCCGGTTGGGAAAACTGTGCAGGCGTTGGAGACTGAGGGGTGTAGCTGCTGCCACTTGTGTGTGGTGATATCACCTTCTTTTATAGGGTCTTCCGCTTGATAGCCCATGGGTGCTGTTGCTGGTGGCCACCAGCCGTCTTGTTCTTTAGCGCGTGCGGAGATGGAGAGGTACACATGAGGCTGACCTGTTCGTACAACAAAATCTGCTGCACGCTGCGCCATAACTGCGCCTGCTTTTCCATCATCAGGCTGGACTAAGAAGCCTTGACGTGGGTACACCGAGCCCCAGTTGTTCGTTTTCGATGAGATTTCTCGCATGCCTGGTATTAATGCGGCGGGATACAGAGATTCAGGTACGCCGTATCGCCAAGCGGTTGTATCTAAAGTGGATAGGTAATAAGGCATAAAGCCTGTGGTGGCACTGTCGCAGATATAATCCCCCATGTTATTGAGCATGAATGAACCTGGGTGGCCAATAGCATCGGCATTTTTGAAGCGTGGTAAATTATCTCGTTTTTGAGATGGCGTAATCATGTTGCCACCGGCTTGTGCTGTGCCGTTGGGTTGACTGTAGGAAGCAACGTCTGTCCATGGATTTGCACCTGTATTCATGTAGCTGGATACAACGACTTCAGGGATGAAATGCTTCACTTTCATGCTGGTTTTAACACTGCATTTAATCAAAACGCACTTGAGCCAAAAGCAAGCGCCGACGACTTGCCAGTCCATACAGGATGGGCTGAGAGTTGATTGCATAATTTGTGCTGTGCTTACAGCATGGCTTTTGCTCACTGGTAAAGCTGTGCCAGCAAGAATGAGCAACGAAACAAGGAATGCTTTAATCATGAGAAGCCTCCTGTGCATCTTCTATGGCATAACGAATGAGTTGCTGTGCTTTGAGAAAGTCAGGCTCGCCGTATACAACGTAGCCATTGGCGGCAACTGCGGGAACATGAGTAATGCCTAAACTCCATGCCGACGCTAAACCAGCGTAAGCATCTAGTAGCTCTTGTTGTACGAGCTGTCCTTCACTAGAGGTTAAAAAAGCAGAAAGCTGTTGTTTAGCGGCCTGAATATCAGGCGCTTTGGGGTTAATCACTAATAGCTCAGATAGCTGTTCTTCTGTGGTTTTAACGCGATCTAAATACACAACAGCATGTCCCTCGGCATTTGTGAAAGGGTTTTGACTGTCGGTAAACAACATAAAGTTTTCTGCTTGTGCGGCACTGACAACACCGCATAAAACGAGGGCTAACCAGGACTTATTCATTGGCGTACTCCTGATGACTAGGGTTTGTATAAGCACATGAAGACTGAGCAGAGTCGGGAATCAGTAGCGCTTTAATTTGCTCTACTGCTTCCCAGTCTTGTGCTTGTTCTAAGCGATCCAGTTCGTACTCGATCGCTTGTAATAAAGGAGATGAGGGCAGGGAGTGCAGTACATCAGTCGCCATGGCACTCACCATTTTGGAATAGATGCTTCCATGGCAAGGGCTCAATCCCACGGGCTTTATCCAAGCCTTGCGCGACATAAAAAGCAGCTTCCAACTCGCTGCAGTTGTGCTCTTCCATGAGAAGCATGCGTTCACGCTTTTCCTCACCTTCGGTCATGGCCAAAGCGAGGAATAAACTTGGTGGAACCGCTCTAAATAAAAAGTCGTGGTTACGCGACAGCACTACGCCCTCTGTATATTTTTGAGGCTCTTTATTGGCAGAAAGCAGTAAGGCTTTTTGTGCATCGGTGAGCTCTTTAAATCGAGCAATCTCGTTAATTTCCTGCTTGGGCATAACGAGGCAGATCCACCACTCAATCATGTTGAGCATGGTTTCAGCAGAGCCTGGAAAGTCGGCTAAGTTTTGTGTGGCCAGCCAATACCAAGCACGTAACTTTCTCCACATTTTGGTGATTTTTACGGCATAGGGAGCAACCAGAGGGTTCTTGGTAATCATGTGACCTTCATCCGTCACCATGACAATATCGCGGCCAGAGTACTGATCCCGCTCCGCAATGTTGTTGACTGTATTCATCAGCGTGATGTAACTGATCGCCATCTGTGCCTCGTAGCCTTCACGAGCAAAGGTGGCCAAGTCCACAATCGTCACATCACTTTCAGGCCAGCTAGAGCCTGGTCTGTCGAACATCTC
>JAVESM010000056.1:0-2882 GCA_034006605.1 Pseudomonas sp.
TGTATGGATTTGTTATATATTTACCATCTTCTATCTGTACTATATCTTTTTGATCTACTCCCATATCTAGTAACTCTTGCATAGTTGCTGTCTCTATTATGCCTCTATTATCCCCAAACAGTTGAGTTGCTATTTGAGTTATGTATCCACCTTGATTATCTATACTAGGGATTAGTCCAAGTGAGTAATCTCCAGCTATATCAAGTACCTTTCCTATTGTGTTATCTATTGTGTTTGCATCTTCTTTTTTAGCTGAGGGGAGATTGCTTAATATCTCATCTCTTACATTAAGTCCTAAATCTTTTGCATCTTGAGTCCACTTATCTAGTGTATCATTTGGGTTTAATGCTTTGTTTATTGAGGTGTTGCTTAGGTAGATCTCCATGCTACTACTCTCATCTTTAGTTATGAGTTGGGAGTTGTTTATGTTTCTATTTAGATCTGCTATGTTGCTGTTTGTTTGCACTACTCCCTCTCCTAGAGTTGCATAGGTTGTTTGTTCTTTGTCTCTACTGTTTAAGCTTAGTTCCATTTTTGCTTGATTCTCTTTTGAGCTATTAAACCCTAGTGCTGCACTATAAGAGCTACCTTTATCTTTATCATAGATGTTTTCATATGTTAGAGTATCTGTTGTTAGGTTTAGGTTGTTACTGCTACTAGCAATAACTGCACCTTTTAAGTGAGTGTTGTTCTTTACAGTTATATCTACACTATCTGCTCCTATGATGGTAGTTTGTTTGTCCACCCACTCTCTTTGGTTTTTATCTTTACCATATCCCGCGCCTCCACTCTTAGATCCAACAGATAAGCTTTTACTATCTCCTTTTAGGTTTGAGGTGTTTTGTAAAGAGGAGAGTGTTAGGTTGTTGCCTATGGTGGCTTTTATCTCTTTAGCATCTATGTTTGCTCCCTCAAACTTTGCATCATTATCTATTTCTATGTTTAGAGTATCTGCTAGTATAGTAGAGTTTTTATATGTAGTTGAGTTAAAGCTTTGCTTTTGAGTAGCAACTCCAAGGTCAACCTCTCCTGCATTTGAGCCATATAGCCCTACTCTTAGATCTAAAGATGAGCTTGAGGAGTTACTGCTTGCTCTTTGTTTTGAAGCTAGTACATTAAGGTTGTTTGCATATATATCTAGTTTGTCTCCTACTGCTATATCGCTACCTTTTATGTTTAAGTCTTTGCTAGCACTTAGCATTGCACTATCTCCTGCGTAAATGTATGAGCCTTGTGCATACTCATTTATAGAAGATGATTTATTTTCTTTCATTTGTGCCACTGCATTCAATCCTGCACTAACTGGAGTAGAAAGAGTAGAACTTATGGTATCTACTGCTCTTAAGACACCAAACCCAGCACCTGCTACATTATCAGAGTTGGCGATGCTTTTTGTGGTATTTGCCACATCTTTAATCCCTTGTGTGACATGCTGTTTAACTCCTAAGCTTAAACCAGCTTTTAAAGAGGTGTGGACTTCATCTTTATACTCTAGTGCTTCGCCTGATAGTATGTTTATGTTTTTACCAGCAAATATAGCAAGGCTGCTATCTGCTACTATGTTTGAGGCTAAGATGTTTGTATGGCTGCCTGAGGAGATGGCTATATCATCTGCTACTATGTTGCTAGCCTTTTGAGTGGTGTCTCCTTGATCTATTTTGTTTTTTTCTATCTGTGATCCTGCAAATATTGAAGCTTCTTTTGAATTTAAAGTTAATGTTATGCCTATTTTTTTAGTAGAGCTTAGATGCTTGCTATCATTACTTTGAGTTGCAGAGAGTATATTTATATCATCTGCATTTAGGATGATACTATCTCCTACTATGTTTGAACCTATGAGTGTCATCTCGCTATCTGCTTCAAGCACTACACTTTTACCGCTTAGGCTTGAAGACTTTTGAGATGAGATGGTGTTTGTATCATTTGTGGTTGTCTCTTTAGCTAGAGTTAGTGTTTTACTACTAAAAGATGGACTAAAGCTACTCTTTTTATGAAACTTTTCCATCTTGCTTAACTCTTCACTTGAAAGTATGTTTATGTTATCTGCTTTTGCTAGCAGTAGATCCCCACTATCTATCTTGCTTGCAAGTATGTTTATATCTTCACCAGAGGTTAGTACTACATTTGCGGCTTCGGTTTTTAGTAAGGCACTGTTTAGTTTTAAAGCGTCGCTTGAACTTAGATCTACACTCTTTTTTAGTCCTCCCCATGAAGACTTTTTACTTAAGTGTAGTTCACCTTCTTTGTACTCTTTAGCTACTATGTTTAAATCACCTTCCTTTGCATTTACAACTATGTTCTCTTTTGCTTTTAACTCTCCTGCTTCTATGGTTGCACTTCTATTTGCATTTATGACTATATCTTTTGCATCAAGCTTAGCGGAGTTCACACTCTCTTTATAAACCATATCCCTTTTTGTTTTTTTACTAAATGTTCCTTTTTTTGTGGTTTGGAAATCTCTGTAGTACTGGCTATTTACTGCTTCTATGTTTATGTCATTAGAGGCATTTAGATTTATCATCCCATCTGCACTTAGTTTAGAGGCTTCTAGGTTTATCTCATTTCCACTTTGCATTAGTATATTGTCTGCCCTAAGAGTTGAGACTTCATAGGTTACATCCTTAGCCTTGTCAAACCCACCACTAAAGTATGAGTTGTGAGAGTTTTCTAATCTTATGGCATCTAAGTTTATGTCTCCACTTTCTGTTTGTAAGAGTAGATTATCTTTTGCTTTTAGGTTTGAGCCTTTGTTAAAGATGTCCTCTTTTGCAAGAAGTATCAAATCACCGCTAGTTGCTTCCATGGAGCTTGTTTTACCTAAGTTTGTATGGGTAGAGTCATCTTCTTTTCGTTGCATTGAGTAAGTCTCATTTATGATGCTT
>JAVESM010000057.1:0-2857 GCA_034006605.1 Pseudomonas sp.
AGCCGGTTGATAAAGCCAGGCTGGACGAGATTCTTGCTACTGAGCCAAAGTCGCGGCTCGTTCAGGCCATTAACAGAGCAAGAGTAGATAAGGGCTCGCTGGCCTATTTGAGTCGCTTTTTCGGCGCTCAGGGCCAACAGCAGATGGATTTTAATGGACAGGATCGAGCTTTGCCGCCTCTCACTGCGCCGCCGGCTGCCTGCCAGCAGCAAAGCAAGGCGCAATATCCGCCGCCCGAGCGGCCGCAGAACCAGTCCGCGCCGGTTAGCACTCAGCAGACCGAGACGGCGGACGACGAACAGACCTACCCCGACACCGATGGGCCGGAGGCAGACAGCGCTGGCCGGACGTATGTGAAAAAACACTGCTACGGTGCCAAGGCGGCTCTATTGTTCGAGGCCGACACCACTCGCAGCGGGATGCACACGGTTGCCGTCGATGCAGCCGACGCCACCGGGCCGAAACAATACAACTGGGCCGGCAAGCTGCGTCTTCAGCTCACAAGAGACGAGTTGCTGGTGGCAATGGCGGTTTTGCTTGGCATGTTGCCGCGCTGCGAGTACAAAAATCACGGCGAGGACAAAAGCAAAGGCTTCTCCATCGAAGACCAGGGCGACAAGCTGTTTATCCGCGTCTTTGGTGGCGGCCAGAAGATCAAGGCGGTTCCGGTAACGCCGGAAGATGCGTTCTATGTGGCGCAAATTTTCCTCAGCCAGATCAAGAAGAACTCGACCGACCTGGATGCAAGCAATCTGTTGCTGTTGCTACAGCGTGTGGTGGCGGCCCGCAAAAAACCGAAAAATTGAAGGGAGATGAAGGACATGCAAGGAAAGCTGATTGCTCTGGCGATGGTGGCGCTGCTGCTGGGTGGCTGCGCCTCGAAAAAGCCCTACCCGTACAACCCGAAAGACTCTTTTGCGCTCAACACCATGCGTGCAGCCGGCGCCAAAGTCATCAAGGACAACAAGCTGCCGCCCGGTGATACCATGCTGGTCGATGTGGCGCTGCAAGGCACCCTGGGCACTGCCGGCACTCTGGCAAGCGTTGCCAACATCTCTTCCGGCCTGGCCGGCGGCCTGTGGGCTCTTGAGGGTCTTTTTTCGAGCAAGAAGGACATGGAACAATATCCATTCATTTTCGGCTGGGAACCAAAGGATGGCTTGCCCGACAAAGAAGTTTTTTCAAAAATCAACTCGCATTTGGTGCGCTCAACGGCCGCAGCGCACGAAAACATTGATTGGCCTACTGGATATGCGCCGGATCCAATCACCGTAAACGCTGTTTCGACCAGTATGTTTACGGTAAGCGGCCCTGCCTGCTCTGGGGAATATCGTTGCAACTACTTTGTTGGCGGTGCAATGGCCTTCAAGAAAGCAAGAACGCCAGAACATCTTGCAGACAGGCCGATGTTCGCCTTCGTTTCGCGCATACCCCAGACAACAATCCAGAAAAAAGAGCGGAAGATTATTGATTTGGACAAGTACCCGGATGCACTCCCCGACGTGGAGTTCTATCTTGAAATCAGCAAAAACCTTCCGGCAACTTATTTCATCTATCTCCCGCCATCCGACAACCAACGGCCTCGTTTCAGCATGAAAATACCTGACGGCACCTTCGCCGCCCTGCGGGTTCCCGTCTTGTTGAATCAAGGGAAAATTCTCCTGTTTGCCAAGCCGACCTCTTAATGCGCCTACAGACTGCGACACGACAACGAAAGCCCGGACGGTGTAACCGTCCGGGCTTGATTTGTTCGGCAGTAGTGGCTGAATGGCGACTTGGATGAAGTTTCGCGAGTTGTCTTGGCTATTGGGCCAGCAAGTCGGGGCGAATCTGGTACAGATCCTGGCGCAAATCCTGGTTGGTGTCCGTGGTGCTGGCACCACTGAAGACATCAAGTGTCCTGTCTTTTACATTGTCTCGGCCGGAAACGGCTCCGATTGTGTTTCCGCTGCCGGTTAGCCCCTCAATCGAGTAATCGTATTGGGTTACGTCAGGCATGTGGCCGGTGGTGGCGAGAATGCCGATCCACTCACTCAGGTCGATTAGATCCCAGTTCAGCGTGCCCAGGTCTTCGAAGGTCATCCCCTCGCAGTTGGGATTTGATGGCTTGCCAAAGCCGGAGCTCGTGCCCGACAACTGAGGCTTGGCCTGTTCCATGATAATGCGCGAAAGCGGTGATTGAAAACAGCAGTAGGCTTGTCTGAGTTCGACGCAGGCGCCTAAAACCTCCGAGGCGCAGTAGGAACCAATATAGGTACACAATTTGAGCTCCTTTTTTGTTGCCAGCTCAAACTCGGGCTCTTCGCATTCCCAGATAATCTGAACGAGAATGTTGGCGATCTGATAAGCTAGATATACCCAGCCTACAAACGACATTACAGCGCCGATCTGCCTACCCAAGGCAACATCTCCCGCAACTGCCTCTCCGTAAGCCCCACTCATAATCTCACCGGCTGTTGCTCCGCCGGCACCAGAGAAAAACATATTCACAACACTTGAGCCAAAAGTCTCAAAAACCCAATTTGCCATCTTAAGCGTGAGCTCTTCTATTGTTTTTTGTATCATTGAAGTGGCCGCCGTAGTTGTTGCATTCTCTGTTACAGTGCCTGCCGCGCCCTGAGCAACTTCTTTTGATGCGTTTCCGGCAATACTCCCCCAGGATGAAGTGACCGCACCTTTTGCGCTGGTAAAGGCTTTGCTGACAGTCGACACCCCGGCATCATAAACCGACTTGGCTCCATCCTTGATGTAGGTCCAGCCACCATAGACCGGGTTGGCCTTGCCGAGCCAGGTTTTTGCCGAGGCGATTTTCTGGGTCGCCATCAGCATATCCATGTACTGCTGCATCCCGACAGTC
>JAVESM010000003.1:0-262742 GCA_034006605.1 Pseudomonas sp.
TGATCACCCGCAGGATGATATTGTTGGTGCGCAGCAAGTAGGGATGCGCACGATCTGGTTTAACCCTGAGCAAAAAATCTGGACGGGTGAGCGCGAGCCGGATGCACAAATCAGTCGGATTTCGCAGCTGCCGGATTTGCTTAAATGTTTTGATGCGTGAGTGGTTTATTTGCATCAAATATAGGTCTGAATAGTTGGCCTGCGCGGCGAGAATGTGAACCTTGTAGATGATCAATGAGTGCTTCTGGGTGGGTGTGCTGAGCGAGCCCAGGATGGCGAGCGCCGGAGTTGAACCCTGTATGGGTTCATCGACGGATGAACACTTACCCTGAAGTACGGCATGCGCAGATTTAGCGCTTCTAAAAAGTATTGAGATGTTTATTCACACGATGCAGCACGTATCTATCCTTCCACCAACAAGAGTCCTAGTCATCAAACGATGATATGGGCAGCACGGACCATTAAGCAGGCTACCAAATAGAACCTGCGCACAATTAAAAACGCCCGAATTAACGGGCGTTTGTTTGGCTCAGTAAATACTGTGCTTAGCTTTTCATCTGGGAAAAAGCATGCTCAGCTGCATCCAGAGTGATTTTCATCTCGATGTCACCCAGAGCAATTGAAGTAAAGCCTGCTTCGAAAGCACTTGGCGCTAAGTACACGCCGCCTTCCAGCATCAGGTGGAAGAATTGCTTGAAGTGTTCAACATTGCAGTTGGTTGCATCTTCAAAGCTGCTGATGTTTTTACGCTCAGTAAAGTAAATGCCAAACATGCCACCGGCTTGCGTGCTGGTGAATGGAATACCCGCAGCATCTGCACGCTCCTGTAAGCCTTGTAACATACGTGTGGTGTAGTCGGTTAGCTCGGCATGAAAACCGGGGCGACTGATCAGTTTTAGCGTGGTTAAACCGGCTGCCATCGCCAATGGATTGCCTGATAATGTACCCGCTTGGTAAACAGGACCCAGCGGTGCGATGTGCGACATAATTTCTTTTTTTCCGCCGAAGCAGCCCACGGGCATACCGCCGCCAATGATTTTGCCAAAGGTTGATAGGTCAGGTTTGACGCCATACAAGCCTTGTGCACCACCCAGCGAAACGCGGAAACCGGTCATCACTTCGTCAAAAATCAGTACCACGCCGTGCGTGTCACACTGCTCGCGTAAACCTTCTAAGAAACCTGGTACAGGCGGCACGCAGTTCATGTTGCCTGCGACGGGCTCAACAATAATGCAGGCAATTTCATTGCCGTGTTCAGCGAGGTAGCGGGCGACTGCATCTATGTCATTGAAAGGCAAAGTAATCGTATGTTTAGCAAAAGCTGCAGGTACGCCAGGTGAACTAGGGACACCCAAAGTTAGAGCGCCAGAGCCCGCTTTAACTAATAAACTATCAGAGTGTCCATGGTAGCAGCCTTCAAATTTGATAATGCTGTCACGCCCCGTGTAACCACGCGCTAAACGAATCGCACTCATGGTGGCTTCGGTGCCTGAACTGGTCATGCGCACCATATCCATTGACGGCACTAAACTGCAGACCAGGTCAGCCATCTCCACTTCCAGCGCAGTGGGTGCGCCGTAGGACAAACCGTGTTCAAGCTGTGCGCGGACGGCATCGAGGACATCTGGATGGCTATGGCCAAGAATCATCGGTCCCCATGAGCCAACATAATCAACATATCGCTGGTCATCTTCGTCGACAACATAAGCGCCTGCAGCATGTTTAAAGAATAGCGGTGTGCCGCCTACGCCTGCAAAAGCACGCACTGGGGAGTTTACGCCGCCTGGAATGTGCTGCTGGGCTTGTTCAAAAAGAGATGCTGAGCGTGACATTGAAAACCTCATCTAAAAAAAGCAGTGAGCTTGTCGCTGCGTAAATTAACCAGTAAAGAGCGCGCTAAAGGCGCGCGCACGTTGTTCAACTGCAGACGCTGAGTCTGCTGCAAATAATCCATGAATCACGGCAAGCATCGCGGCGCCATGTTCAACTAGTGTGCCACCATTTTCTAAAGTAATACCGCCAATGGCGACAATGGGTCGTTGTAATGGTTGGGCGTGTTGGAGCAAATCAGTATTGGCTAAAACGCTGCCGGGTTTGGTGTGTGACGTATAAAAACGGCCGAAGGCAATATAGTCGGCGCTTTGTGCAACGGCTTGTTCAGCCAGTTCTAATTGTGCATGACAGGTGGCGCCAATGATGGCATCAGAACCGAGCTGCTGGCGTGCGCTGAGTAAGCTGCCATCTGTTTGGCCTAGATGCAAATCAGCGCCTAATTGCGCGGCTAAGTGGACATCATCATTGATAATGAGTCGTGCGTTGTAAGTTTGACAGAGGACTTGTAAGGCTTGAGCTTCTTGCAAGCGTCGCGCGCGGTCAGTCGATTTGTCGCGGTACTGTAATAGTTTTGCGCCGCCCCGTAATGCTGCTTCACAGTAAGGTAGTAGTCGGCCAGCAGATAATAGAGCCGAGTCGGTGATGGCATATAAGCCGCGTAGTGACTCAGCTTTCTGATTCATGGGCGGCAGAAGTCTAATGGCAAACGGCGCGGGATATATTGTCCGTGACCCGGTGCTTCAGCATCACGCAAAGTGCGCCACGTGTAATTCAGTGCGGACTTAACCGCGCTAATCAGCTCTTCGCCTAAGGCCAAGCGACCGGCTAGGGCGCTGGCTAGAGTACAGCCAGAACCGTGATACTCGCCAGGTAAGCGAGCGCAGCTAAATGTATGTGTGCTGCCATCGGCGCAATACAAACGGTTATGTACTTGGCTCTCATCGCCGTGACCGCCAGTAATCAGTAGATTTTTACAGTGCTTAAGCAATACTTCTGCACACTCATTGGCAGTACCGTTGGGTAACTCAGCGAGAATTCGTGCTTCTGGCAGATTTGGCGTAACAATAGTCGCCAATGGCATCAGCTTGCTGCGCAGCGCATAACCGACTTCATCTTTTCCTAATGCGCCGCCCCCGCCTGCGCGAAGTACGGGGTCACAGACAAAGGGAGTGCTCGGTAGTTGCTGGATAATGTGTGCGACCGTATCAACCATTTCTAACGAACCAAGCATGCCGAGTTTTATTGCTGAAACGGGTAGATCTTGCAAGATCGCCTGAGCTTGGGCAATGACCCAGTCATGTTCCAGAATCTTAAAGTCACTGACATTGACGGTATCTTGAATCGTCAATGCAGTAATCACTGGAGTGGCATGACAGTTTTGTGCAATGAGTGCTTCAATATCGGCTTGCAGGCCTGCGCCACCGACAGGATCGTGGCCTGATAAGCACAGTACCGAAGGACGAGAAGTGTAGATATTCATACGTTTGAGTTTACCATGAATGTAAAGGGTGCTGTAGACACCCTATTTTAATGGATTAAGACGGCACGCTTGGTGTCTCATCTTTAGTCTCAGCGCTGTTGTTATCTTGTGCATGCTCGGTATCAGCGTCCAACCAGCGTTGCGCACGCGCTTGTGCCATAGTGAAGTTATTAACATAGGCTAATTTGTTGTGTGCCAAGCTAATTCCCGCACGACGCATTTTGTGGCGGACTTTAGCTGATGCGCCTAAAAATATAATACCAATGTTGTTTTTTTGATAATCGATCAGCACATTACTGAGCGCTGCTAGGGCGGTCATATCCAGCATTGGCACGGCGCGAAAATCAATGATAACTACATGTATCTCTGGATTAAATTTGCGCAATACGCTTAGAGCTTTTTCTGCAGCACCAAAAAATAACGGGCCACGAATGGCATAGACAGCGACTGAATCTGGCAGATCAGGGGCATCATGCTGATCGCGCGCAACAGTGGCTGTGTCGGTGAGTTCGCTCATACGCTTAATAAACAAGCCTGCAGCTAACAATAAGCCAACGCCGACGGCAAGAACCATATCGAACAGAACGGTGAGCGATAGGCAGGTCAACAACACGAGCACGTCATTGCGTGGCGCAATTCGCAGTGTGTGCAGCACATGTTTCGGTTCGCTCATATTCCAAGCAACCATCAATAATAATGCAGCTAGAGCGGCCATTGGTAAGTGGCTAAACAGAGGTGCTAAAAAAAGCATAGCAAGCAGTACTACACCAGCATGAATCATCGCGGCAATCGGTGAGAAGGCTCCAGCGCGAACGTTAGCAGCGCTTCGTGCGATCGCTGCTGTTGCGGTAATACCGCCAAACATTGGGGCTAAAATATTGCCTAAACCTTGTCCGAGTAGCTCGCCGTTTGGATCGTGCTTAGTACCAGACATGCCGTCAGCGACTACGGCGCAAAGCAATGACTCAATAGCGCCGAGCATGGCAATTGCAAAAGCAGGGGCGAGTAACTGTCTGAATAATTCAAAAGAAAGCACTAGTGGCTTGCCGTCTGGACCGGTGAACTGCCAAGGCCACATAAAAGAAGGTAAGAACGGCGGAATGCCAGGATGACTGACCCCGTCGACAATATAGCTAAAGCGCTGGCCGAGCGTTGCTACAGATAAATCAGCATTGTTTAACGCTAATCCTACAAAACTACCAACTGTAAGTGCGACTAAGTGGCCAGGTATTTTTGGCACAAAACGCGGCCAAATAATGAGCACTGCCAGTGTTATTGCCGCGACTAATGTATCGCCTAGGTGAATGCTGGGCATTGCCTGCGCGAGTGCGCTGATTTGTTCAATATAGTTTGCTGCAGGCTTAATGTTTTCTAAACCAAAAGCATCTTTGAATTGCAATGTAGCAATCACGATGCCGATCCCCGCAGTAAAACCTAGGGTTACGGGGTAGGGAATAAACTGCAGTAAGGCCCCGGCCCGTAACAGCGCCATACAAATTAAAATAACCCCAGCCATCGCTGTGCACAGTAATAAGCCGCCGACCCCAAACTGTTGAGTAATCGGCAGTAGAATCACTACAAAGGCAGCGGTGGGGCCTGACACGTTAAAGCGTGAGCCGCCGGTCAATGCGATGAGTGAACCACCGATAAGCACCGTATAGAGACCGTGTTGTGGCGGGACACCTACTGCAATAGCAAGAGCCATGGCAAGAGGAATAGCAATAATGCCTACGGTTAACCCTGCGCCAATGTCTCCGCGTAAAGTTTTAAGCGTGTAACCAGCAGCAAATGATTCGCGTAAAGCAGAAAATAAAGGTGGTATATACATGGTGGCTCCACAAGTGAATGCCTCGTTATTATAGACCCATGTGCGGTCTGGAATACTAGCGTGCTAGACTTTTTGCTGGTTGTTCGGTTTGGCGTGCAAGTTGATGGTGAATTAAACTGATAGTTTGTTGTGGATGTATTAGAGTGCTTGAGTGCTGGCGCGGCTTGGCTAATTTGCCAGTAATCGCGCAAAGAGTAATTAAGCAGTTGCTTTTTTCTCGTTAACGGGCATAATTACGCGGCTCTTTTGTGGGTAATGCCTAGCCCAATGCAGAAGAGTAGGTGAAACGATGCAGATTTGCCGAATTTAGAGCCATAGCAGACGTGATAGACCCGAGCCCCCGAAGTATCGTCTGTCATATGAGCTTACTTTGACTTGTCAAAGACAATACTATTCATTAGGATTTGCCGTCTATTTTGAAGACGGCCCTGAGGCCATAGCGAATGAAAACTTTTACAGCAAAAAATGAAACTGTTCAGCGCGACTGGTATGTCGTCGACGCTGCGGGCCAGACCCTGGGTCGTTTGGCTACTGAGATTGCTAGCCGTTTGCGCGGTAAGCACAAGCCTGAGTATACTCCTCACGTTGATACTGGCGATTATATCGTTGTTATTAATGCTGAGCAGGTTCGTGTTACTGGTAATAAAACATCAGATAAAATCTATTACTCACACACTGGTTTCCCTGGTGGTATTAAGGAAATTAGCTTTGAGAAATTGATTGCTAAAGCACCTGAACGCGTTCTTGAAGCTGCTGTTAAAGGCATGCTTCCAAGAAATCCGCTGGGCCGCGACATGTATCGCAAGCTGAAAGTGTATGCAGGTACTAACCACCCGCACGCTGCACAGCAGCCCCAAGAACTTAAGATTTAACGGGATAGTTGATTATGTCGGCGACTCAAAATTACGGCACTGGCCGTCGCAAGACTGCAACCGCACGCGTTTTTTTACGTCCGGGTACAGGTAGCATTTCTATTAATAACCGCACTCTAGAGAGTTTCTTTGCTCGTGAGACTGCACGAATGATGGTTCGTCAGCCACTTGAGTTAACCGATACTTTGGAAAAGTTTGACATCATGATCACCGTTGCTGGTGGTGGTGCAAGTGGTCAGGCGGGTGCTATTCGTCACGGCATTACTCGTGCCTTGATGGATTACGATGAAACTTTACGTCCAGAGCTACGCAAAGCTGGCTTTGTTACGCGTGATGCGCGTGAAGTTGAGCGTAAGAAAGTTGGTCTGCGTAAAGCACGTAAGCGTCCTCAGTACTCCAAGCGCTGATCGATTCTTGCTGCAGAAAAAACGCCCGTTTCCGCAAGGATTCTGGGCGTTTTTTGTATATGTTCCACTGTGCGGCAATCTGTCCTAGGCAGGCTGGCACTGGTTTGTAGGATAATTAAGCGGATTGCGATAAGGGTTAAACTTGTCAAGAAGACGCCTTTTCTTTACCATTCGTAAAATTCAAGAATGTAAGTAGCTTTATTCTTATTACAAGGCCTGACAACAGGCCACATAGCTGATGGGAGACGACTTAATGAGCAATGACGGCGTGAATGCTGGCCGACGTCGCTTTCTAGTGGCAGCCACCTCTGTGGTGGGTGCAGCTGGAGCGGCTGGGGCTGCGATCCCGTTCCTGGGGTCTTGGGCCCCCAGTGCTAGGGCGAAAGCCGCGGGAGCACCGGTGCGAGTCAATATTGGTAAAATTGAGCCAGGTCAGCAGATTGTTGCTGAGTGGCGCGGTCAGCCAGTATTTGTGTTGCACCGTACACCGGACATTATGGAAGGGCTGAAAAAAATTGAAGCCAGTCTAGCTGATCCGGAGTCTAAAGAATCAGATCAACCTGCTTATGTTGATCATGCGGAACGCTCAATTAAGCCTGAGCTCCTTATCGTCCTTGGCGTATGTACGCACTTGGGCTGTGCACCAACTTTCAGACCAGAAGTGGCACCTGCTGACTTAGGACCTGAATGGGTTGGCGGTTATTTTTGTGCATGCCATGGCTCGCGCTACGATCTTGCTGGTCGTGTGTATAAGTCTCAGCCTGCGCCGCTAAACTTGCCTGTTCCCCCGCATACTTATGAGTCAGATAATGTCGTCATTATCGGTGTGGATGAGGAGAAAGTCTGATGAGTAAGTTTATGGAATGGGTGGATGCCCGCTTCCCAGCCACGAAAATGTGGGAAGACCATTTATCAAAGTATTACGCGCCAAAAAACTTTAACTTCTACTACTTCTTCGGATCGCTTGCGCTATTAGTGTTAGTCAATCAGTTATTAACTGGTATTTGGCTAACCATGAGCTATGAGCCGTCTGCAGAAGGTGCGTTTGCTTCTGTTGAATACATCATGCGTGATGTGGAATACGGTTGGATCTTGCGTTATCTGCACTCTACTGGTGCGTCAGCGTTCTTTATCGTGGTTTACATGCACATGTTCCGTGGTTTGCTCTATGGTTCTTACCAGAAGCCGCGTGAATTGGTTTGGGTCTTCGGTATGCTGATCTACTTAGCACTGATGGCTGAAGCGTTCATGGGCTACTTGTTGCCATGGGGTCAAATGTCATATTGGGGTGCGCAGGTGATTATTTCACTGTTTGGTGCGATTCCAGTGATTGGCGCTGACTTGACTGAGTGGATTCGTGGTGACTATCTGATTTCAGGTATCACGCTAAACCGCTTCTTTGCGCTGCACGTTGTGGCTGTACCTATTGTTTTGCTGGCATTGGTTGTCTTGCACATCCTGGCCTTGCATGAAGTCGGTTCTAACAACCCTGATGGCGTTGATATCAAAAAACATAAAGATGAAAATGGTATTCCATTAGACGGTATTCCTTTCCATCCTTACTACACAGTTAAAGATATCGTCGGCGTTATCGTGTTCTTGTTTGTGTTCTGCTTTATTGTGTTCTTCTTCCCTGAGATGGGTGGATATTTCCTCGAGAAGCCTAACTTTGAACAAGCCAACGCCTTGAAAACACCTGCTCATATTGCTCCGGTTTGGTACTTCACGCCGTTCTACGCAATTTTGCGTGCAGTGCCCGATAAGTTAATGGGTGTTGTGGCGATGGGTGGTTCGATTGCCGTATTGTTTGTATTGCCTTGGTTGGATCGTAGCCCGGTCAAATCCATGCGTTACAAAGGTTGGTTGAGCAAAATCTGGTTACTAGTATTCTGCATCAGCTTTGTGATTCTCGGTGTGTTAGGTGTCTTAGCACCAACTCCTGAGCGCACATTGGTTGCACGAATCTGTACTATTCTTTACTTCGCTTACTTCATTCTGATGCCTTTCTATACCAGAATGGAAAAGACTAAACCGGTTCCGGAAAGGGTGACTGGCTAATGAAAAAGCAAATTGCTGCGTTAATTTTGGCTGCAATCCCTATGTTTGGTTTTGCTGCGGGTGGCGAGTATCCTTTGGATAGCGTCTCAATTGATCTGACTGACAAAGCGGCTATGCAAGATGGCGCAAAAACCTTTGTGAACTATTGCATGGGTTGTCATAGCGCTAAGTTTCAGCGTTACGAGCGTGTTGCTAACGACTTGGGGATCAGTGAAAACTTAATGATGAAAAACTTGGTGCTGACGGATGCCAAGTTTGGTGATCACATGAAGTCCAGTATGACGGCCGCTAACGCGAAACAATGGTTTGGTGCTGCGCCACCAGATCTAACTTTGGTCGCTCGTGTGCGTGGAGCGGATTGGTTGTACACGTATATGCGTACATTCTATGAAGACCCAACACGCCCTTATGGCGTTAATAATAAAGTCTTCCCGTTGGTTGGTATGCCTAACGTTTTAGTTGGCTTGCAAGGCCGCCAAGAAATTGGTTGCAAGCAAGTACAAATTGAGGAAGACGGCGCCAAAGTGTTTGATCCTCTGACGGGGGTTCCTGTGACTCATGAAGCCTGTGATCAATTAACTGTTGTGCCTAACACCGGTTTGCTCAGTGAAACGGAATTTAACGAGAAAATTAAAAATCTTGTGACATTCCTCGAATACTCAGCGAATCCTGTTAAGCTCAAGAGCCAGCGTATCGGAACATATGTGTTGTTGTTCCTTGCTTTCTTCTTTGTATTTGCTTACTTCTTGAAGCGTGAATACTGGAAAGATGTGCATTGACACTCAGCAGTATGATTATCGAGTGACGCACGCGCCCTAATGGGCGCGTGCGTTTTTCTGCTTTATGCATATTTAATAGTGAAGGAGAGAAGCAATGTCTGCCCCCAATAAGTTGGGCTGTTATTCTGATCCGACCTGCCAATACTCGCATCGTGTGCGCTTGGTTCTGGCGGAGAAGGCAGTAACTGCTGAAATCATGGATGTTACAAATGGCGCATGTCCAGAGTACTTAGCTGAGGTGAATCCTTATGCTACAGTGCCAACCTTGGTCGATCGCGATTTAGCACTGTACGATTCTACCGTCATTCTTGAATATCTTGATGAACGCTACCCGCATCCACCACTGCTGCCTGTGTATCCTGTGGCACGCGCTAATACGCGCATGTTGTCCTACCGTGTGCAGCGTGATTGGTGCGCCCAAGCGGATCTGATTCTGGATAAGCGGACTAAGGATGCGGTTCGTGCTAAAGCGCGTAAAGAACTGCGAGAAAGCCTCACAGGTGTAGCGCCTGTCTTTGCGAGTATGAAGTTTTTTATGAGTGATGATTTCAGTCTGGTTGACTGTTATTTGTTACCGCTTTTATGGCGTCTACCCGTATTGGGTATTGAACTGCCTAAAGCGGCGCAGCCATTATTGGATTATATGGAGCGCAATTTTGCTCGTGAAGCTTTCCAGACAAGTTTGTCTGAGGCAGAACGCTTAATGCGACCTTAATCATTAGGAGTTGAGCATGAACTCTAGCCGTCCTTATATGTTGCGCGCGCTCTATGAGTGGATCGTTGATAATGATTGCACACCCTATATTTTGGTTGATGCCAATCATGCCAATGTAAAGGTGCCACCAGGTTACGCAGCAGATGGGCAGATCGTGCTTAATGCTGCACCTGCTGCGGTGCGTGACTTCACTATGGATAACCAAGCTGTTAGCTTCGAGGCGCGCTTCTCTGGCGCGCCATTCTCATTGTATGTACCGATTACTGCTGTTTTGGCTATTTATGCGAGAGAGAACGGGCAAGGCATGTTTTTTGATGCGCAGTCTGATCTGTTAAGTGATGACGACAGTGTACTGGAAGATGAGGCCGATCTAACAAGTGAGCCATCTGTAGGGCTGCATGCCGTGCCGCTAGACGCTGCTAAGGATACAGCGGATAGCACCGATGATGAGCCTCCTTCGCCGCCGTCGGGTGGGCGTCCTAGCTTACGTGTGGTGAAATAATACGACTTGATTAGAGCTGATTGCAGTCAATTGAAATAACTGCAATCAGTCTTGATTCGCTTTCTAACGCGTTCCACTTGCATACTGCTTTGGCAGAATCAGTCGATATATTCAAATAGACGCACTATTTTCTGCACACCGTTGACATCTTGTACCACTGATGTGGCACGCTGTGCTTCTGCACGACTAATAATGCCCAGCAGGTACACTACGCCATTTTCAGTGACAACCTTGACCTTAGAGGCAGGGACATCATTGTACGACAGCATGCGTGTTTTGATGCTGGTGGTTAGTAGGCCGTCGTTACTGCGCACAAAACCTGAAGTGGGACTGGTGACTTGCAGTTCATTGTGGATTTTCTTGGCATTTTGCACGGAGAGGGCCGCTTTTCCTGCCAGTTCTTTTAGTTCTGTACGTGGTGTTTGCCCTGTCACTAAGACGATGCCGTTGTAGCTGGTCACCACAATATGAGAGGTGCTAGTGGACAGATCAATGTGCGCGTCTTTAATTGCGCGGGCCACTTCAGGGGCAATAAATTGGTCATCGATTTTGTTGCCAAAACTGCGTGCACCGCAGGCGCTTAATACTACGGCTAAAAAGCCGATGGTAAGTATTTGACGGATCATTCTTCACTCCCGAACAGTTGGTGGTCAATTAAATCGCATAAACAGTGAATAACAAGTAAGTGTACTTCTTGCACGCGCGCTGTAACGCTAGAAGGTACACGTATCTCGACATCGTCCGGCAGTAGTACGGGTGCTATTTGCCCGCCGTCCCGTCCTGTCAGTGCCACTACATGCATATTGCGGTCATGCGCAGCATGAATGGCTTGTACGACATTGGCAGAGTTGCCGCTGGTAGAAATAGCAAGGAGAATATCTCCTGCTTGGCCTAGTGCACGAATTTGCTTGGAAAATACTTCTTCATAGCTGTAGTCATTGGCAATCGAGGTGATGGTTGAGCTATCCGTGGTTAAGGCAATTGCCGGTAAACTTGGACGCTCACGCTCGAAGCGATTAAGCATTTCAGATGAGAAATGTTGTGCATCGCCAGCTGAACCACCATTACCACAGGATAAAATTTTGCCCTCATTCAATAGGGCGTTCACCATCAGTAAGCTTGCGCTCTCAATCGCTGCAGGTAGAACCGCTAAAGCTTGCTGTTTTGTTTCAATGCTGGCTTGAAACATGTGTTGTATACGTGGTTGCATAGGATCAGCCTTTATTAAAAATAGAATTCAGTTTCAAATGCATCTTGAATCCAGTTGATCACAAACGCCTGCGTCGAGTTGGGATGTGCAGTAATGACATCAAAGCGGCAGGGATGTTCTAACCAGTGTGGATGTTCTGTCAAAAATTGTTCAGCAGTCTTGATCAGTTTCTGCTGTTTGTGTTGATCAATGCTATCCAGTGCGCCACCAAAATTGGCGTGTTTCCGATAGCGCACTTCGACAAATACTAGGGTGTCGTGTGCGAGCATAATTAGATCAATCTCTCCAAAGCGGCAAGACCAATTGCTGGTGATGTGCGTTAAACCTACATCGTTTAAGTAGTTTAAAGCATATTGCTCAACCGCTTGGCCAATTTTCATAGCTTCAGTCAATCTTGGCTTCTTTCAATGACTCAATCTGGCTATTATTAAATTGTGCCCAATACAGTAATCGTTCGATTCTTTGTTGTTTATTGAGTTGTAAATTACCGGTTAAGCCTGCTGAGCTACTGTTAGGTAATGCACGCAGTTGTTGTAACTGGCTGGCCAGTTGGTAGGCATCAGCGCCCATGGCATAAAAACGACCTAAGCTGCCCAATGCCTGTGGCCATTGATAGGTAATATGTTGGCGCGTCGGGTTATCGGTTTCAAGAAACCAAGGGATCTCGGTGAATTGTAAGCCGTTTAGCTCTGGGTAGATTTCAGCCGTCCCAGGATTAACTGCTGAAGTCGCGTAGATCGGTACATCGCCAGCATATTGGAAAGCCAGTGTTGGTTTGATTTGTCGGGCTTGTTGCGGGGTTACTGCCAAGAAAATGAAATCAATATCTTGGCGGCGTGCAGGCTGGGCTGCCACTTTCGTACCCAAGGTATTTTGCAGTTGTTTAGTGCGTTGCTCGCTGGCACGCAGTTGAAATAACTCAGCAATCTGCCCTGCTAATTCAACTGGGCGATCAATGTGCTGCGAAGCAATCATGTCGCCACCAAGGGCTTCCCAGTGTTCGGTGAAAGCGGCCAAGACACGATTGCCCCATTCGTTTTGTGGAACTAAAGCAGCGGCGCGACGCATGCCATCCTGCCACGCGCGGTTAGCGGCCAAACGCGCTTCATCTTCTGCAGCTAATCCGTATTGAAACAGCTGGCTGGGACCGTTTTGATGGTTGTCAGCGTAATTGAGCGCCAATGTGGGGATCGGTAATTGTGCGCGGCTGGCCAGCTGGCGTACCAAGGTTTTTTCCCATGGGCCAACCACAAGCTCAACCCCGTCTTGAGCGGCTTGCGCATAGAAAGCATCCATTGAGGCGATATGGCTGCTGTCATAAATACGGATGGACGGCACTGTTTGACCATTCGCTTGGGCGATGTAATGTGCAGCTAAGAATCCGTTGCGTAAAGCATCGACGACGTTCTGATTGGCATCTTCTGTGGGCAGCAGCAGTGCCAGTGTTTGAATGTTGTGCGCCTTCAATTGTTGCAGTTGTTGCAATGCTGAAGGCAGCAGCTTGGCTGCGGGATGCATGGGGTTATCAACAATCCACTGGTTGATGTCTGCTTGTTGTTGTTCGAGTGAGCTTGTGGCCTTAGTTAGACGCACCAACTCTAGCCAGCCGGCTAGGTCACTGTCACCGTTTTCCGCTAGCTCGGTACGAGGGAGTGCGCTCAGTAGCGTCCAAATAGTTTGATGGTTATCAAAAGCACTTTGGCCTTCGAGTAGAGGCGCGATATAGATGCGCTCACGCGCTGCAGCGCGTGGTTTGCCGCTGTCTTGTAGCGCTTGTGCTCGCACCAGCTGACTGCGTGTTTGCTGCACTAAAGGCATTTCACTTAAGCGCTCAAAGCTTGGGTGTTTAAGGGCTTTTAATGCGCTATTAGGTTGCTGCCGCACTAAGGCCAGTTCAGCTTCTAGGGTTTTAGCAAAAATGAACTGAGCCGGTGACGCATGACTGGTATCGATGCTTTCAAGGATTTTACGCGCACGCAGTGGTTGTTTTTGCTGCCACGCTAAATCCGCGGCGGCCAGGTATAGACCAACCGCTTGGCGGTCGGTTTCTTCTCCAGCGTGCTCTAACAGTTTGTCTAAATCGTTGTATTTGGTGGGCGGTAATTGTCCTAGCGTATTGCTGGGCGCGCTTGAGCAGGCCACTAACAGGGCCAATAAGCAAAGGGTCGAGAGTACGCGTAGCGGGGTTTTCATAGACAAGCAATCCAAGCACAATAAGATGAATGCTCTGATTGTACCCAAGCGCGGGCATTGGTGCGATCTTGTCATGCTAAATCAGGCTACAATAGTGCTTTATTTTTGTATCTTTGGAGTGTTTTGTGAGTGCATCCACACCTCAGCCGAAAGGGCTTGGCACATTGTATGTCGTCGCTACGCCCATAGGTAACCTTGATGACATCAGTGCGCGTGCGCTACGGATTTTAGCGGCGGTCAGTTTGATCGCTGCAGAAGATACGCGACATTCCACTCGGCTGTTACAGCATTTTGGTATACGCACGCCTTTGGCGGCCTGTCATGAACATAATGAGCGTGAAGAGGGTGGACGCTTTATTACCCGATTATTGGCTGGAGACGATGTCGCGCTGATTTCTGATGCAGGCACGCCGTTGATTTCTGACCCAGGGTATCACTTGGTGCGTCAAGCGCGTGCTGCTCAAGTAGTGGTGGTGCCTGTGCCTGGCGCTTGTGCATTAATTGCTGGGCTGTCTGCCGCAGGATTGCCTTCTGATCGTTTTGTCTTTGAGGGTTTTTTACCGGCCAAGCAAGTCGCGCGCTGCACAAGGCTTATGGCAGTTCAGCATGACCCACGCACGTTGATTTTTTATGAAGCACCGCATCGTCTATTGGATAGTGTTGCGGATATGTGTGATGTGTTTGGTGGCGACCGCTCTGCAGTGCTCGCTCGTGAACTCACGAAAACCTTTGAAACCATTCAAGACCTGCCTTTGCAGGCGTTGCACGATTGGATTGCAGCTGATACCAATCAGCAGCGTGGTGAGTGTGTTGTTTTGGTGGCTGGTTATCAAGAGCCTGCTGAAGCTTTAGACGTCTCGCTGGAAGCGCAGCGTGTGTTAACTCTGCTCATGGCTGAGTTGCCGCCTAAGCGTGCCGCAGCCATTGCTGCCGAGATTACTGGCGCGCGTAAAAATGCCCTGTATCAGTGGGCGTTAGACAATAAGCCTACTGAGCGGTAGTCGAGTAAAGTGCACGGCCTCTAGACCGTGGCTGAGTAACTGACGGATATTGGCATGCTCGGTTTGATTGGGCGTAGCGAGTACATATGTGTAATGCTCGGCAAACATCAATAAAGCATCTTGAGTGCTGAGTTGTTCCAGTTGTGCCAAACCCAGTATCTTGCAAGAGCCTTGGTTGCTACCTGTAGGATTATGTAACCCTGCATTATCAAACGTGCAGGGTGTGTAAGAGTAGTGCGAGTCAATAAAAGCTAAGGTGTCAGCAAAGCGGTGGCCCGGTTGTTTAATGGCGCATAAGAATTCAGTCAGTGGCATGATTTAGGCTGCACGATGTGCGGTGAGCGTGATTGAAACGGACTCTGAAAAGCGTAACGCATGCGGTTTATCGACTTCAACTTCGGCGTAGCGCACTTGTGCGTGACGCATTACGCAATCCAATACATCTTGGGTAAGACGCTCAAGTAGAGCAAAACGATTTTCTTCAACGTACTGAATGATCTCTTTGGTGATGGTGCGGTAGTTTAGTGCATGGTTAATGTCATTAATGTGTACGGCATCTTCAGCAGGATAGAACAGGGTGACGTTGATTAAAATATCTTGTTTATTGCGAATCTCATCTTCATTGATGCCGATGTAGGTGCGCAAGCGCAGATTTTTAATACGAATTCGCGCCATGCCGGGTTCTAAACGTGCCATAGATTAGTGACTCCGAATCAGTTGTAAGAACTCTTGGCGGGTGGTGCCTGAATTACGGAATGCACCGAGCATGGCAGAAGAGGTCATGACTGAGTTTTGCTTTTCCACGCCGCGCATCATCATGCACATATGTTTAGCCTCAATCACTACAGCTACGCCTGCTGCTCCGGTGACTTTTTGCACAGCATCGGCGATTTGTCGAGTTAGATTTTCTTGGATTTGTAGGCGGCGAGCATACATATCAACGATACGCGCGACTTTGGATAAGCCAAGCACTTTACCGGTTGGAATATACGCCACGTGCGCCTTGCCGATAAACGGCAGCATGTGGTGTTCGCACAATGAGTAAAGCTCGATATCGCGAACAATCACCATTTCATCACTGGCTGACTCAAACAGTGCACCATTGACGATTTCATCTAAGCTTTTCTCATAACCGTTGCATAGGTATTGCATGGCCTTGGCTGCGCGTTTTGGCGTATCGAGTAGCCCTTCACGCTGAGGATCTTCACCAAGACCAACAATAATCTCATGGTAGTGTTTGCTTAAGTCATCACACATTATCAGCTCTCCAAGCCAAGCATCATTTTAGATGCCGACCACCATTAACAGTAAGGGTTGTGCCTGTTACATAAGGCGTATCAAGTAAGTAACGTAGGCTTTGGTAAATAACGTCAGGGCCCGGTACTGTGCCCATTACGGATTTAGCCATCGCACGGCGTTGGTAATCTTCGTCATCATTGGGGTGCAGCATAATTAATGCGGGCGCTAGAGAGTTCACCTTAATATGCGGCGCTAAATGAGCTGCAAAGGATAGGGTGAGGTTGTCCATCCCCGCTTTACTGGCACTGTAGGCTATGCGCTTAGCGCTGCCTTTTCGAGTGATATCATCAGTGATATGGATGATATCAGCCTTGGCTGACTGCATCAGTAAAGGTGCACATTGCTGATTGATTAAATACGGTGCCAGCATGTGTACGTTGATCATTTGCGTAAAAGCATGCGCATCAGCCGTGTCTTCTGCTATCCATAATGAAGCATTATGGATGATTGCGCGCAACGCGGGCGTGGCTTCTTTCAGTTCGATGATAAAGTCTAAAATGCCTTGTTCAGTGGCAAAATCAGCTTGAATACATGTCACTCCAATCTGCCGCAGCTCAGTGACTTCAGCGCGCTCTTGTCGATAACTGATAATCAGCCTGTGCCCTGCCTCTAAAAAACATCGGACGCAATGCAAGCCCAGCCGTTGACTGGCGCCAGTGAGCAGAATGGGCGGGTTATCGCTCATTAGTTGGCTTTATCCTAATCAGTGGCGCGCAGCAATGTTTTATGTCAAGAATGCTGCGCTAAAGGCTGGTAAAGTTATACTAGAGTTGGCATTTGTACAACCTACAAAACATAGGTGAATAGCCTTTATTGCAGCGGTATTGTTTCTTGTTATGATGAAAACCATTCAAGACTATCTAAAAAACCCTACTAATTTTACTGATGAGGCGGTTGCAGAGCATGACGATTAATGTGGTGATTATTTCCGGCACTGTGTTTGGTGCGGCCGAAGAGGTAGCGCATCATGCGGCTGAATTATTGGCTGAGGCGGGCTTGAATGTCACCTATCAACCACGTATAGCGTATCCAGAGTTATTAGCTCTAGAGCCCGATGCCTTACTATTTGTGACGTCTACCACAGGAATGGGAGAGCTGCCAGAAAACCTGCAGCCATTTATTGATACGTTGCGCGAACAAGTGCCGCAGTGGAATGGCATGCTTGGTGGTGTGATTGCTTTGGGGGATGCCTGCTATGGAGAAGACTTTTGTGCGGGTGGTGAAGTGATTTGCGAGCTCTTTGCTGAGTTAGGTATTGTCGAGCTCCAAGATATGCTGCGTTTGGATGCCAGTGAGTCGGTCACTCCCGAGCGCGATGCTGAGCCGTGGTTGGCTGAGTTCGCTGCCAGTCTTTCAGTATAGGCGTCACAGTGAAGAAACCTCGCAATGCCCGCTATAAATCAAACCCTAAGCCTGCTCGCGTTGATAAGTGGCGTGCTCCGTCAGGTCAACCTGCTGAGCCTGAAAAGCTGCGTTTGTTGATGTTGAACAAGCCTTATGATGTCTTAACGCAGTTCACCGATGAGCAAGGGCGCGCCACGTTGAAAGATTATGTGCCGGTTACTGGTGTGTATCCCGCGGGTCGTTTAGATCGAGACAGTGAGGGCTTGGTTCTGCTCACCAATAGTGGGCGTTTGCAAGCGCGCATTGCAGATCCGCATTACAAATTATGCAAGGTGTATTGGGTGCAAGTTGAAGGGCAGCCGCAAGAGGAGCAATTACAGCGTTTGCGTGACGGTGTTGAATTAAAAGATGGTTTAACTGCTCCAGCGCACGTTGAGTGCATTGTTGAGCCGTCGTTATGGGTACGCACGCCGCCTGTGCGTGAACGTAAACATATTCCTACCGCATGGTTGCAGTTAACCATTTATGAAGGGCGTAATCGACAAGTGCGGCGCATGACGGCTGCGGTGGGTTTACCGACGCTACGTTTAGTGCGGGTGCAGATTGGCGACTGGCGGTTAACTGATTTGCCTAGTGGACAATGGCGTGAACTTGCAATGCCAAACGTGTGAGGGTAGAGCTGCGGTTGTTTTTTTGCTGTGAGAGGGCAGCCATTTGCACTGCCCTCTCTCCCTCATTGATTCAGTGCGTGATTAATACTCAGCGGTAATTACGGCAACACTTTTACTGACCACTTCACGCCATGCTTGGATAGTTTCAGTCGTGCTGTCTTTGTCATGCTCACGGATTGTTGTGGCTAAAGCATTAAACCATAGTGTGTAAAGTTCAGGTCGTATATTCATGCCTTGACGTGAGTGCGAGCAACCGAGTGCTTTAAGCTTGGTGCCAGGCATGCCGCGGGCATACAGTACTACGTTTAAAATGCCTTGGCGAAGGAGCAGTTTTTGTCCTGCCATATTGGTGTTAGCAAATTTGTCGCGAACTTCGGGCGAGCTGGCGAGAAAGTGATCATAAAATGAGTCGAAAAAACCATCGCTTGAACAGCAGCGGCCATAGCTCTGCATAACGATATCAGCAGCTTTCATCAAGTGTTTCCTTGGGAAGAGGTATTAAAATAAGTATGCGGTCGTGTGTTTGCAGGCTGAAAGGACGCTGCTTCAGAGTGCATGGATGGTGTTTTTACAAGCCTTTTACAGCAATCACTATGGTTTTAATAAGAAAACCAAATACACCAAGGCCTAAAGCAAAAAATAAAACTGCAGTGCCGTAACGGCCTGCTTTCGATTTTTTAGCTAAATCCCAAACTATAAAAGCCATAAATAATATCAAGCCGCCCACGAGCACGGTCATCATGATTTCTTCAAATACTTCAGTTTCCATGGCTATTCCAGTTGCTATAACAAGCGTACATAACGTTCTTGCGCTGTTATCAGTCAACAGCTGCACTTAACAGACTGAGTGGTCTCTATTTGAGTCACGCGGCATAAGTGTCAATATTATACGCCAAAAATATGGCAATGTAAGGCCGTAGGACTGCTTGGCGGCTAAGCTCTTGGTTCTATCTGCTCATGCGCAGTCTTCAGATTTATTCTCTTAAGTCTGTAAATGGGTGAGCGGTAAAGCGGTTGATAGCTGTACATGATTAAGTACGAAGCTTGAGCGAACGCTGGTTACGCCCTCGATGCGCGTGAGTTTCTCAAGTAAAAATTTTTGATAGTGATCCATGTCGGGGATTATAACTTTAAGCTGGTAATCTGCATCCATGCCAGTAATCAGGCTGCATTCGAGTACTTCTGGCCATTGGCAAATATGCGTTTGAAAGTTCTCAAAACGTTCAGGGGTGTGACGATCCATGCCGATTAATACATAGGCAGTTAAAGTCAGTCCGAGTTTCTTTCGATCAAGTAAGGCCACCTGCTTACGAATATAACCCTCGTCTTCTAGCGCTTTAACCCGTCTGGAGCAAGGGGATGCTGATAAGCCAATACGTTCAGCTAGTTCTTGATTGGAGAGGCGAGCGTCCTGCTGTAATTCGTGCAAAATACGTAAGTCATAACGGTCAAGTTTGTCCATGTGATCCTCTTTTTTAGCTGTTTCTGGTATTTTGCGATCAGGATTTGGTGCTTTATTGCTGTATATTGGTTTTTGTAGATATTTATTGCGAATATAGATGATTTTTAGCTGACTTTGCAATTTTTAACTAACGATTGTTTTGTACAATAAAGCCACGTTCACAGCTTGTATAGAGTCTATGCCCGCTAGCGCAGTCTTTACCGAGATTGCGCTGGAAAAATACCTTACCAGGCGTTTTTTCAGTATGTTCGGACACCTCATCCGGTGCTCGATTTAAGCAACAGCACAACTGTTGAGAAGGGCTAAAAAAGGAGCATCTGCAAAGATGGCTCCTTTTTTTATATGTACAATCATTGCGTTGTGCTCCGTCAGTCGTGATGCTGAATTGTCTAGATGAATAAGCGTTGCGACTCTGCGATAATTGCTCTGCATGTGTTTTTAGTAAGCTAAATAGAGGACGTAAAATGAGTGCTTTTCATGATTTAACACTTGCAGCGCTGGATGGTACAGCGCTGCCGTTGGCACAGTTTGAAGGTCGTTTATTGTTGGTTGTAAATGTTGCTTCTGCGTGTGGTTTGACGCAGCAATATATTGGCTTACAAGCACTCTATGAGCGGTATAAGGAGCAAGGCTTTAGCATTTTAGGCGTGCCGTGCAATCAATTTGGTAAGCAAGAGCCGGGTAGTGCGGAGGAAATTCAGGCATTTTGTGCTGAGCGTTTTGCGGTGACTTTTCCTTTAACTGAAAAGCTGCACGTTAATGGTGCCAGCAACCACCCTTTATATCGCTTATTGGCGGGTGAGGGTGCGGAATTCCCTGGAGACATTACGTGGAACTTTGAGAAGTTCTTAGTCGACGGTACAGGCCGTGTATTGGCGCGTTTTTCTCCGCGTACAGAGCCTGATGATCCGCAGTTGCTGCAACTGATTGAAGAGGCTCTGGCTGAGTAGAGTATTTGATCGGTGCTGTTGCCATTTAAAAAGGAGGCTTAAAGCCTCCTTTTATTTGCGGGTCAGAATGGACTTGATTATTGACCAAATAAACCAAAGGTTAAGCGATTCAACCAGCCACGTTTAGGCTGTTCGTCATCAATCGCCGTGCGTACGCTGTCAGGAATGTCTTCCTCGGCATTTTCATACTGACGAATCACATCTTTGCTGGCTTGTGTCTGTTGTGGACGTAAGTCGTCATTGCTACCGATAAAGCCCAAGGTGGCTTTGCTTAACCATGAGCGGTTATCAATATCTTTTTCTCGGGTTTTAAATGTGCCACTGGCTAAGCTTGGGTGTTCAGGGTAGTTCAGCTGCAAGGTTTTTAAACTGGTTTCAGCTAAATCATTGAGCGCTAAATGCTGGTAGGCCTCGGTCATAATGGCTAAACCATCACCGACCGCGGGTGTTTCTTGAAAGTTTTCGATGATATAGCGCCCACGGTTGAGTGCGGCCACGTAGGATTGGCGCTTGAGGTAGTAGTGGGCAACGTGCACTTCATAGGCGGCTAATAAATTGCGCAGGTAAATCATGCGTTGTTTGGCATCTGCCGCGTAACGACTATTAGGGTAGCGATTGGTCAGTTGCGAGAACTCATTATAAGAATCGCGAGCAGCACCAGGGTCACGCTGGGTCATATCTAACGGTAAGAAACGCGCTAATAAGCCGCGGTCTTGATCAAAAGACGCTAAGCCTTTCATGTAGTAAGCGTAATCAACATTGGCGTGCTGTGGGTGCAGACGAATGAAACGATCCGCCGAAGCGCGAACGGCTTCAGGTTCCATATTTCTGTAGTACGCATAAATCAGCTCTAATTGCGCTTGCTCGGCGTAACGACCAAAAGGATAGCGTGATTCTAAAGCTTTTAGTTTGTTGACCGCCGATGAGTAACTTTTGTTATCAAGATCGGTTTGCGCTTGTTCATAGAGCGCTGTTTCGCTTAGATTTTCATCGATTCCCTTGGACGCACAGGCGCCTAATAAGGTAAAAAGAGCGATAAATAGCAGGTGCCTTAGATGCATGATTGAGTACGCCGGTAAACGGTCGGCTGACTTGCAGTGAGCCGTCCTGTTATAGTGAACACCCCGAATCGTGATTCGGGGCAAATAATGCTGTATTTAACCACAAGCGTGCGCTTGAAACCAAAGCCTACGCATTCTCTGTTGATGAGTATGCCAACAAATACGAACGAAACAATTCAATTATACGCAAAAGTTCCGGCAGAGCTGAGTGGTCAACGCTTAGATCAGGTTGCTGCACAGTTGTTCCCGGAGCATTCCCGTTCACGCTTAACTGCTTGGATCAAAGAAAACCGTCTGACGGTTGACGGTCAACAATTGCGTCCGCGTGATACCGTTTATGGCGGTTCGCAGCTCCATTTGACTGCTGAGCGTGAGGCTCAGGGTGAGTGGGTTGCACAAGATATTCCATTGGATATCGTTTACGAGGATGAATACATTCTGGTGTTAAATAAGCCGGCAGATTTAGTGGTGCATCCGGCTGCTGGACATCCTGATGGTACTTTATTAAATGCGCTGTTGTTTCATGTGCCGGGTTTGATTGAAGTCCCTCGCGCCGGTATTGTGCATCGTCTTGATAAAGACACCACCGGTTTAATGGTCGTGGCGAAAACTCTTGAGGCGCACAAAAATTTAGTTGATCAGCTACAAGCGCGTAGCGTGGGTCGAACTTATGAGGCGATTGTTATTGGGGTGATCACCTCCGGTGGCACCATTGATGCGCCGATTGGTCGACATGGTCAGCAGCGTCAGCGCATGGCCGTGGTTGACAATGGCAAGGCTGCAGTCAGTCATTATCGTGTGTTAGAACGGTTCCGTTCACATACGCACACACGGGTAATGTTAGAGACCGGGCGTACCCACCAAATTCGGGTGCACATGACGCATGTTGGTTTTCCTTTAGTGGGTGATCCTGCCTATGGTGGACGTTTCCGCATCCCGCCGGCCATTAACCCGACGTTGCTCGAAACACTGAAAACTTTTCCTCGCCAAGCCTTGCATGCACGCTTTTTAGAACTTAAACATCCAGTCACAGGTAAGCGAATGAAGTGGGAGTCACCTTTGCCTGAAGATTTTGTCTGGCTGTTGACCTTGTTACGTCAAGATCGTGAAGCCTTTGTTGGGTGAGTACCCGATCTGTAGTCAGGCCATTGGATTGGCTAACGCCTGATTGGCCTGCACCGAAAAATGTACAGGCCTGTGTTACCACTTGCATGAGTGGTAAAAGTACACCGCCCTTTGCGCACTTTAATTTAGGTGAGCATGTGGGTGATGCCCTTCAGGATGTACAGCGTAACCGTCGATATTTAGCGGATGCGTTAGGCTGTCGGCCGACGTGGCTGAATCAAGTACATGGCGATCGTGTCGTTACGGCTGATGCTGAGCAAGTATTAAGCGCTGATGCGAGTGTGAGTCGTGAAATAGGCCTTGCCTGCTGCATCATGAGTGCGGATTGTTTGCCGGTGTTGTTTACTGATCAGTCCGGTTCTTGTGTGGCTGCGGCGCATGCTGGCTGGCGCAGTTTAGTGGCGGGGGTATTGGAAAATACCGTGACCTCTATGCGTATTGCACCGCAACAGATTATTGCCTGGCTGGGGCCTGCGATTGGCGCTGATGCGTTTGAAGTGGGTGGCGAAGTACGCGAAGCATTTATCCTGCAGCATCCGCAGAGTGAGCAAGCTTTTGTTCCAAGCATCAATCAAGGCTGCTGGATGGCTGATATTTATCAGTTGGCGCGTCTACGTTTGGCCGCTTGTGGCGTGACGGCGGTGTATGGTGGTGGTCTGTGTACTGTCACTGATCCACGTTTCTATTCTTACCGCCGCCAGGCTGTGACAGGGCGTTTTGCCAGCTTGGTATGGATGACTGAACGCGCTTAAGTTTAAGCGGGCGTCATCATTCTTTGTCACTGGGTGAGTCGCCTGTGCTGTAACGGTATTCCCCGGTAAAACATCGCTGCATTAA
Organism: Pseudomonas sp.; assembly: GCA_034006605.1. Classification (GTDB taxonomy): domain Bacteria; phylum Pseudomonadota; class Gammaproteobacteria; order Pseudomonadales; family Pseudomonadaceae; genus Denitrificimonas. The sequence continues at coordinate 23,628 of JAVESM010000003.1, forward strand.
TTGTAGTCATGTCAATAACTCAACCTTTCGGTTGATGTATCGCCGCGCCTGTTACTTTATGTTTACAGCATACCAACAAAAACAATGGGTGTTGAAATGTTACAAACACGTATTCTGCCTTCCGCTAAGAATGCACATGCCTCCCCGTTATTGATCAAAAGTTTATTGTTGTCTGGGGTGCGCTACGAGAAAAACCGTGAAATCGTTTACCGTGACCAATTGCGTTACAACTACGCCACTTTCGTTGAGCGGGTTGCACGCTTGGCCAATGTGCTCACCGAGATGGGCGTTAAGGCTGGCGACACTGTTGCGGTGATGGATTGGGACAGTCACCGTTATCTGGAGTGTATGTTTGCCGTGCCGATGTTGGGTGCTGTGTTGCACACCATTAATGTGCGCTTATCGCCTGAGCAAATTCTCTACACCATGAACCATGCCGATGACCGCTTTGTGCTGGTCAACAGTGAGTTTGCGCCTTTGTACGCTGGATTGGCTGGTGCTTTGACAACGGTTGAGCGCACCTTGTTGCTCAGTGATGCAGGGTCGCCAGCAGTTGAGCTGCCTGACTCTGTCGGTGAGTATGAAGCATTGCTGGCGGCGGCTAAGCCCAGCTATCGCTTTGCCGATTTCGATGAAAACTCAGTCGCCACAACCTTTTATACCACCGGTACCACGGGCAATCCTAAAGGCGTTTACTTCACCCATAGGCAGCTGGTTTTACATACGGTGGCCATGGCCTCAGTGATTGGCAGCGTTGACAGTGTGCGTTTATGCGGTACAGACGATGTGTATATGCCGATTACTCCGATGTTTCATGTGCATGCTTGGGGTATGCCGTATGTCGCCACTATGTTGGGTTTGAAGCAAGTCTATCCGGGTCGTTATGATCCCGAGCTGCTGATTGAGTTATGGGCGCGCGAGAAGGTGACGTTTTCGCATTGCGTACCGACCATCGTGCAAATGTTGCTGGGTGCAAAAGCTGCACAAGGGAAAGATTTTAAAGGTTGGCGGCTGATTATTGGCGGTAGCGCTTTGCCGCGAGGCTTGTATGAGGCTGCGGCTGCGCAGGGTATTCAATTGACTGCCGCCTATGGCATGTCTGAAACCTGTCCGTTGATTTCTTGCGCCATGCTCAATGAGCAACTGCAAGCGGCGAGTGAGGATGAGCGAATCACCTACCGGATTAAGGCGGGTGTCCCTGTGCCGTTAGTTGAGGCCGCTTTAATGGATGAAGAGGGGAACTTTTTGCTGCACAACGGCGAGCAGCAAGGCGAGCTGGTTTTGCGTGCGCCGTGGCTGACCCAGAGTTACTTCCGCGAGCCCGAGCAAGGTGAAGCCTTATGGGAGAATGGCTGGATGCACACCGGTGATGTCGCTACTATTTGCGAAATGGGCTTTATTGAAATCCGTGATCGTATCAAAGATGTGATTAAAACCGGTGGTGAGTGGGTGTCATCGTTAGAGCTGGAGGATCTGATCAGTCGCCATCCATTGGTGCAGGAGGCCGCGGTGCTTGGTGTGCCTGATCCGCAGTGGGGCGAGCGGCCTTTTGTGATGCTGGTCACGCGTTCAGGTGCGCAGCTGGATGCGCGTGATATTAAAGCGCATCTTAAGCCCTTTGTTGAGCGCGGAGAGCTCAGTAAATGGGCGGTACCCACGCAGGTAGCAGTTGTTACTGAAATACCCAAGACCAGTGTTGGTAAATTGGATAAGAAGCGCATCCGTCAGGAGCTGGCGCAGGGTCCTGCGGACAGTTCGCTATTTCTTTCTACCCTGTAAGTGGCGGGTGGGTTGACTTGTAAATATGACTTATGGGTCATAGGTTTAGTTGGCATACTTGCTGCTTTAGGTTATAGATAGAATGTGTCAATGAGTTTAAAGCCGCCGATTCAGAGCGGTTCGCAAGGCAAATCAATCTTTTGGTTGACGCAGCTTTGAAAAATGGTTGGTTATACTGCCAACAGCCAAAATAACGTATGGAGTTGCATTAATGACTACAACAAACCAGCAATTATGGCGCATGGCAAAGCTGCCATTGGCCGTGAGCTTAGCTTCAGTGTTGGCTGCACCAGCCTCCGCAATCACTTTTAATATCGGTGAAGTTGAAGGGTCTTTTGATTCTTCTTTGTCTGTTGGTGCGAGCTGGTCGACTGCTAAGCGCGATATGGATCTTGTCGGTAACGCCAATGGCGGTAAAGGTTTCACGCAAACCGGGGATGATGGACGCTTAAACTTTCAACGTGGCAAAACCTTCTCGCAGATTTTCAAAGGTTTGCATGACTTAGAATTAAAGTACAAAGACACTGGTGTCTTTTTACGTGGTAAGTATTGGTACGATGCCGAGCTGCAAGATGGCAATCGTCCATTTAAAGATATTAGTAATAACGGCCGCAAAGAAGGCGCTAAAACCCGTGGTATTGAGTTGTTAGATGCGTTCGTTTACCACAACTATGCGATTGCTGATCAGCCAGGTACCGTGCGTTTAGGTAAGCAGGTGGTGAGTTGGGGTGAAAGTACCTTTATTTTGAATGGTATCAACTCGATTAACCCGATTGATGTATCAGCATTCCGCCGTCCTGGCGCAGAGCTGAAAGAAGGTCTGATTCCAGTCAACATGTTCTTTGTTTCACAGAACTTAACTGACCAGCTGTCGATGGAAGCCTTTTACCAGCTGAGCTGGAAGCAAACTGTTGTGGATAACTGCGGTACTTTCTTCTCAAGTGCAGATGTGGCTGCTAATGGCTGCAATGATAACTATAATATTTTGAATCGTCAGTTGACAGATGCACTTGTTGGGATTGATAAAAATAACTTGGCTGGTCCAGCAGGCTTGGCTGGTTTAGGGGTTGGGTATTCAGCACAAGAAGGCTTGATGGTTCCCCGTGGTAAGGATAATACTGCTCGTGATAGTGGCCAGTGGGGTATGGCGTTGCGTTGGCTCGGTGATAATACCGAGTATGGCGCGTATTTCATGAATTACCACAGTCGTACACCGTTTTTAAGTATGCAAAATACTCAGATGAGCATGCCTATGGTGGGTAATATAGCTGCCGGAGGTAATGCATTTATAAATGTTAGTGGTGCTAGTGGTCTGCCAAATGGGCACCCGCTCAAGGAAGGGTTAAGAGGTCTTGGAGGCGCTGCTGTATTGGTGGGTAACGGTAATTACTTTATGGATTATCCAGAAGATATTCGCCTATATGGCTTAAGCTTCTCCACAACTTTACCTACAGGCACTGCGTGGCAGGGTGAAATAAGCTACCGACCTAATGCGCCTGTACAAATTAACACTCAAGATATGACATTGAAATTAGCGACAGGTATTGGTGGTTCGTTAAGTTCTTTACGCCCAGGCGGACCTGATATTGCTGGTGCTTTGGCGCAAGGAGGTAATATTCATAGTGGTTATGACCGTAAAGAAATTACTCAAATTCAAACCACTTTTACTCACTTCTTTGATCAGGTTCTCGGTGCAAGTCGTGCAACGGTAGTGGGAGAAGTTGGCTTCACTCACGTGGGTGGTGTAGGCGATACTCGCTACGGACGTGACGCTATTTATGGCTCTCCAGCCAGTATTATTCCTGATAGTCCAACATCTGCACAAGCCAACGGCTATCACGGCTTCACAACCTCTAACTCATGGGGCTACCGTGTTCGCGGTATCCTAGATTACAGCGACGTGTTTGCTGGCATTAACTTGCACCCGAACATGGCGTTCTCGCATGACGTTGATGGCTATGGCCCGAACGGTCAGTTTAACGAAGGCGCTAAAGCGATTAGCTTTGGTCTCGATGCTGATTACCAAAACACCTACACCGCGGCGCTGTCGTACACCAACTTCTTTGATGGTCGTTACAACACTTTGACCGATCGTGACTTTGTTTCGATGAGTGTTGGCGTAAACTTCTAATCACTGCGTGCGGTGCTGAATGTTTAGCACCGCACATTGTGTGTCTCCCAATTTATCTTCACTTTTAGGAAGACTAAAATAATGAAAACAAACAAAACCCTAATGCAGACTGGTACAGCGTTTTTATTGTCGCTGTTTGCTGCCAGTGTAATGGCTGCTGTTTCACCAGACGAAGCAGCAAAACTCGGTACAACTTTAACCCCGTTCGGCGCAGAAAAAGCCGGTAATGCTGACGGTACAATTCCTGAGTGGACCGGTGGTTTGGCCACCAATGCTGCTGCTGTAGATAGCAACGGCTTTTTAGGCAACCCGTTTGCTGGTGAAAAACCACTGTTTACCATTACGGCAGCCAATGCTGAGCAATACAAAGACAAGCTCACCCCTGGCCAGTTGGCGATGTTTAAGCGCTACCCAGAAACCTACCGTATGCCTGTGTACACCACACACCGTTCGGTTGGCATGCCTGCGGAAGTGGCTGAAGCGACAAAAAATAACGCGCTACATACCAATATGGTACAAAGCGGTAATGGCCTAGAAAACTTCGGTGTTGCCAATGCTTTCCCTATCCCTAAAACGGGTTTGGAAGTGATTTGGAACCACATTACGCGTTACCGTGGCGGCAGTGTTAAGCGTTTTGTAACCCAGGCGACACCGCAAACCAACGGTTCTTACTCATTGGTGTACTTCAGTGATGAGTTTGTTTTCCCAAATAAACTTAAAGATTACGATGCGAGCAAGCCAAGTAACATTCTCTTTTACTTCAAGCAACGTGTGACAGCACCGTCACGTTTAGCGGGTAACGTGCTGTTGGTTCACGAGACTCTCGATCAGATTAAAGAGCCACGTATGGCGTGGTTGTACAATGCCGGTCAGCGTCGCGTGCGTCGTGCACCACAGGTCTCCTATGACGGTCCAGGTACCGCAGCAGATGGCTTGCGTACTTCCGATAACCTCGATATGTACAATGGTGCACCAGATCGTTACGAGTGGAAGCTCAATGGTAAGAAAGAGATGTATATTTCTTACAACAACTACGAGCTGGATTCTCCAAAACTTAAATATGATGACATCATTAAAGCCGGCCACATCAATCAAGATTTAACCCGTTATGAGCTGCACCGTGTATGGCATGTGACTGCGACCCTGAAAGCAGGTGAGCGTCATATCTATGCAAAACGTGATTTCTACATTGATGAAGATTCTTGGCAAGCAGCCGCCATTGACCATTACGATGGTCGTGGCAACTTGTGGCGTGTCGCCGAAGCGCACGCGCTGCAATACTACAATAAGCAAGTACCTTGGTATTCATTGGAAGCACTGTATGACCTGCAATCAGGTCGTTACCTTGCTCTAGGTATGAAGAACGAAGAGAAGCAGTCTTACGAGTTTGGTTCTGTGGCTACCTCGGGTGACTTCACGCCTTCAGCACTGCGTCAAGCGGGTGTGCGTTAAGCATTCGCTGAGCGGCGTGAGCTAATTTAGGTCGCGCCAATCAATTAAAAAGCCAAGCAGGTTTACTTGCTTGGCTTTTTTGTGTCTGGAGTAACAGTCAAATGTGTCTAGCAGGCTGTAGATAAAAAAAGACCCGCACAAGTGCGGGTCAAAACCGTGTTTAGCCTGATGAGGAGATAACTTAAAAAACCGACCTGTTGATTCTTTAGTTACCAGCTGATCTTGCGATCAGTGGAGTCAATGATAATGATTCTTATTATTAAGTCAAGCTTTTCACTCTAAGTTTTTAAAAAATATAGATTATGATGTGTTCTGACGGCAACAGCTAAGCGAGTCTGCTTGCTTTGCGCGCAAAGCTATAAGCTGTCAGCAGTGTGCTAAGCTACGCGCCTGTTTGATAATGAGTTGTGTGCTATGAGTAAGAGTGAAAATCCAATTTTTAAGGTAATCTTTGTCAATCAAGGCCAAGTTTTTGAAATGTATGCCAAAGCAATTTATCAAAGTGATCTCTGGGGTTTTTTAGAAGTTGAAGAGTTCGTCTTTGGTGAACGCACACAGGTTGTGGTTGATCCCAGTGAGGAAAAGCTGAAAGCACAATTTGAAGGGGTGATCCGCAGCTATGTGCCGATGCATGCCATTGTGCGCATTGATGAAGTTGAGCGTCTAGGTGTGGCGCGTATCAGTGAAGCAGCGGCGGGTAATGTCATGCCGTTTCCGATGCCGGTACCGGCTAAGTAATGTCAACTCAGCGTGTTTGGCTCAAACATCAACGCACAATTTGTAGTGCGCTGATGTTGAATAAGTGACTCAGGCTCAATGCCTTCATGGTTTCCCCTGCAGTTGATGGGTGTTTGTTTCTGGGTTTAGCCGATGGCAAGTGTGCTGAAGCATAGCGTATAACCAGCACACCATTTGCCGGGAGTATTGCGACCGGACAAATACCTGCTTCTATTTCTCTATATAGTTTTCGCCAATGACCTCGCCCGTTGCATCAATAGCTTTACTGGACGGGAATTTGTAGGATGCAAATCGAACAGCAACGACTGACAAAGCTAATAAGAATATCCCGCCGCATAGGTAAAGCAGGCCAATATCTGGTGCCTTATGATGTGATACATCACCAATGAGATAGCGAGTTAAAGCGGTAATTGCAATGTAAAGTAGAAATCGAATTGGGAGATGATTGGTTTTAAAGTAGATGCCTACCATCGCACCCAGTTCTAGATAAATGAACAACAGTAAAATGTCATCGACACTTGCTGTGCCCTTTCCAACCATTTCTACAAATGCCATTACCGAAGCACACGCAGTAGCCGCACCGATGGCGAACAGCCCTAAATAATGGAAACCTTCGACTAAAAAATTGCCAATCGAATTGGCTTGCTTGTGCATTCGCTCGCGACTCTGCTCTATCCACTTCATACTATGTCTCCCCAGAAAATCTAGTGATGCCAGAGAACCTAAGCCAAAAAATACGGCAAGGTTGTGTTAGTAATGAACTGTTGGTCTTAAAATAAATCCTTAGCATCGTGCCCAAGCCGTAATGCCGTTGATGACAAATAGTGCAAGGTCATGAAAAGCGTCTACTAAAGGTTTGCCCGCTGAGTCTGCATGCTTGTGCAAGTGTGCGCGAGTTTTTTCTGCCCAGTTGTATTTCAAAAGGTATGCTCTTAAAGTCGAGTGGTGAGCATAGCAAAATCGAACTCTTTGTAAAATGTACGTTGCTCGCTAAGTGTTCAGTGGTGCAAGTAATGCAGTAAGCGTCGCGTCATCTAAGCGGCTGCTGACACTTGCGCCACCATCGAGAATGCTGCTGGCCAGCTCTGCTTTGTGTCGTTGTAACTGTTGGATCTTCTCTTCGACACTACCACGGGCAATCAGTTTATAAACAAATACCGGTTTGCTTTGCCCGATACGATAAGCCCGGTCGCTGGCTTGTGCTTCGCTGGCGGGATTCCACCATGGATCAACATGGATCACGGTATCTGCAGCGGTTAAATTTAAACCGACCCCACCGGCTTTGAGACTGATTAAAAAAACCGGTACTTGCTCAGCTTGGAAACGCTCGACAGGCGTGCGTCTATCCGTAGTTTGTCCAGTCAGTTGTACAAAGGGAATACTCGCTTTGTTGAGTTCGTCGGCAATCAAAGCCAGCATACTGGTGAATTGTGAGAACACTAGAATACGTCGACCTTGCGCAGTAAAAGTCGTGAGCATTTCGATTAAATGTAGGATCTTTGCTGAAGCGTGGCGGGTGTATTGTTGTGCATCCTCCTCGCTCAGTAGACGTAAATCACAGCAGACTTGGCGCAGTCGCAGCAATGCTTCCAGCACGACAATATGGCTGCGCGCAACACCAACACGCTGGATCTCATCACGGACTTTTTTGTCCATGGCTAAGCGCAGGGTTTCATAACGATCACGTTGTGCGCTGGTTAAGTCGATCAATTGGGTGATTTCTGTTTTTGCTGGCAACTCACGGGCGACTTGTTGTTTGGTGCGTCTTAAAATAAACGGTTTGAGGCGGCTTTTAAGGTGGGTTAAGCGCTGCTCGTCCGCCTGTTTCTCAATCGGCGTTCGGTATTGGCGAGTAAAGCTTTTGTTATCGCCGAGCCAGCCTGGCATGAGAAAGTTAAATAACGACCACAATTCACCTAAGTTGTTTTCTAGGGGTGTGCCGGTTAAACAGAGTCGTTGTTGTGCTCGCAGTTGAGACACACAGAGCGCGGCTTTGCTGCGCGGATTTTTAATGGTTTGCGCCTCATCGAGTACCACAAGGTGCCATTCGTGTGCCAGTAGATGCTGGCTGTCACGCGACACTAGCGCATAGGTGCTGATAACAATGTCAGCCTCTGCAATCTGCGCAAATAATCGATGGCGCTGCTGGCCGTGCAAGGCCAGCACCTTAAGTTGTGAGGTAAAGCGTGCGGCCTCATCCTGCCAGTTGGCAATCAAGCTGGTTGGCATAATGATCAGAGCAGGGTTCTGCAAGCGTTGCGCATTTTTTTCACTGAGAATATGAGCCAAGGTTTGTAAGGTTTTGCCTAAGCCCATATCGTCGGCCAGAATGCCGCCCATGCCCGCTTGCATCAGGTTTTGCAACCAGGTCAGGCCTTCGTGTTGGTAGTCTCGTAAGCTGGCATTGAGTCCTTCTGGAATGGTGCTTAAGGTTTGCCATGGTTGTGCCAGCCGTTCGGCTAATGCTTGAATTTTTTCGCCACCTTGCCACTCAATGCCTTGAGCTTGTAGCTGGGTTAAACGCGTCGCTTCTTGGCGTGGTAAGCGCAACGTGTAGTCATCGCTGAGCGCCTCACGCATATACAGTTCGCTTAAGCTGCTGAGTACTGGACGGATGCGTGCATAAGGTAAGGCCACACGTTGGCCGAGCTTTCCGATGTGGACCAGCACCACGTCATTGTCGTCACGTTGTTCTAGATAATTAGGATTAAGTAGTTTTGGTGATTGGCGAATCAGTTGTAATAAAATGGGCAGCAAACTGATGACTTTACCGTTGACCTCGATGCCAAGCTCCAGCGCAAACCAGTCTAAGCTGGGCGACTCTTCAATCGTGGCGAACCAGTGATCAACGGTTAATAAATTAAAGTGAAACTCTGGCAGCAGCAAGGTGCGCCAGCCTTGCTCGCGCAATGTGGCTAAAGGCTGTTGCATAAAAGCCAGCCATGCTTGTTCATTGGCCAGTTCATAAGCATCGCCAGCACTCTCTGGCACGGCATCACTGCGGCGTAGTGATAGCTGCCAGCCCAGCATTCTTAACTGTTCACGGCATTGATGCTCAAAACCTAAATCACGCGTAATGCGCAGACGCTGGTAAGGGCCGATGCTGGCGAGGAAGTTTGCTGTCGGTTTGCCGCTGCAGAGATGACCTTGGTAGTCGAATGCCAGTGCCGCGCGATGCTGTACGCTGGTTAACATGCGTGCGCTGCGTGTGTCGTAACGTTTGATGGTTACGCTGCCAAAGGTCAGTTGTGCGGTTGGTTGCTGTACAGGTGCGTCAATGATCTGTAATGCTTGAGCGGGTTGTTGTTGAGGCTGGCCGTTGGAGGGACATAAGATGTTTGCTGGCGCTTGGCCTTGTTGTTGTCTGTATTCAAGGGTCAGCAGTGCGGCAACTACATGTTTGCAGTTGTAACCCACGTAGCATGAGCAACGGCCATTGATGTCGTAATAATTGCTTTGAGCCAATAGAGTTATTGTTTGTAGATACGTTTGCCCTGCAGAACCTTTGCACTGTGCTGTTAACGTGCAATTTTGCAACTGTAAGACAGTGCTGCGTCCTTGTTCGGCATATTTTTTGCCACGCTGAAAGTCGCCAAGCTGAATGGCTTGACGCCATTGCGAACACTGGAGATTTTCGATGTCGAGAGTATTGGGCATAGGTACGTAAGATCTAAGTAAGCGGGGTAGTATGGCATAAGCCAATCAGCTGTTGTGCTGAAGTCTGTACAGGGTAAACTCGCATTTGAGTTGAATGTTAAAGAACCTCGAGTGTGTCGCGTCTATGACAGTTGCAGTGATTCAAATGGTCTCCGGCGAGAATATTGCTAAGAATCTTGCTGATGCGCGCATCTTACTAGAGCAGGCGGCAGAAAACGGTGCACGTTTAGCCGTGTTGCCAGAAAACTTTGCTGCGCTGGGTAAAATAAATGTTGCGCAAATTGCAGCCCTTGAAGCACAGCAACACGGCCCCATCTTATCTTGGTTGGCACAGACTGCGCGCGAGCTGGGATTATGGATTGTTGGCGGAACGGTTCCGCTGCTGCCTCTTGGTCAAGCCGAGGCTAAACCTTGCGCCAGTTCTTTATTGTTTAATGCGCTGGGCGAGTGCGTTGCACGTTACGATAAATTGCATTTATTTGATGCGGCGGTCGGTGACCAGCAAGGCAGCTATAAAGAATCAGAGCGTTATAGTCGGGGACAGCATTGCATTGTGGTGGATACACCTGTCGGGCGCTTGGGCATGACAATCTGTTACGATTTGCGCTTTCCAGCGTTATACGCTGCATTACGTGAGGCGGGTGCTGAGTTGATTAGCGTACCATCGGCTTTTACTGCATTGACCGGCGCTGCGCATTGGCAGGTTTTATTACGTGCCCGCGCCATAGAAACTCAGTGCTTGCTGCTGGCGTCGAACCAAGGTGGTATGCACGCGTTAGGGCGTGAAACCTTTGGTCATTCGGCGATTATTGATGCATGGGGTACGGTATTGGCTGAGTTGCCGACAGGTGCCGGCTGTGTGACTCATGCTTATCCGCGCGCGGAGCAAGCGGCGATTCGCCAACGTATGCCAATATGGCAACATAAACGATTTTCTGTCGCGCAGTTATCGCGTGCAGACACAGAGGATAGATAATGAGTGATTTGTTAGCCAGCGCCAGTTCCGTTTTGTTGGCGCCGACGGGTTTAGGCATAGAGCAGTTATCCAGTGTGTTCAGCGCGTTGGCTGGACCTGGGATTGATGCCGCTGATTTGTATTTTGAAAATCGTATTTCTGAAGCGTGGGTGTTGGAAGAGGGCATCGTTAAAGAGGGCAGCTTTAGCCTTGATCAAGGTGTTGGCGTGCGGGCTTTGGCGGGTGATAAAACTGGATTTTCTTATAGTAATGCATTGACCTTACCGGCTCTTTTACAGGCCGCACAAGCCTCGCGTAGCATTGCTCAGTCGGGTCAGCAGGTGCAGCCGATTGCTATTCAGGCTGTTGCGCATACGCCTTTATACCCTGCGGATAATCCGCTTGAGGTGATCAGCCGCGAAGAGAAAGTTGCCCTGCTAAAGAAAATTGATGTGGCGACGCGCGCATTGGATCCGCGTATTTGTCAGGTGACGGTGAGTTTGACCGGTTCTTGGCAGCAGGTTTTAGTGGCGACTCTGGATGGGCGTTTGGCTGCTGATGTGCGACCGTTAGTACGTTTTAACGTCAGCGTCATTATTGAACATAATGGCCGGCGTGAGCGTGGCAGTGCGGGCGGTGGTGGACGTACCGATTACCGTTATTTTTTAGAGCAAGATCGCACCATGGGGTATGCGCGTGAAGCGGTACGTCAAGCTCAGGTCAATCTTGAAGCGATTGCAGCACCTGCTGGTACGTTACCAGTGGTGCTTGGCCCAGGTTGGAGTGGCGTATTGCTGCACGAGGCCGTCGGTCATGGCTTGGAGGGTGACTTTAACCGCAAAGGCAGTTCGGCTTATAGCGGTAAAGTAGGGCAGCAAGTGGCTTCTTCACTGTGTACCATTGTTGATGACGGCACCTTAGTGGGGCGTCGTGGCTCATTGAGTATTGATGATGAGGGCTCGCCGAGCCAATGCAATACGCTGATTGAAAAGGGTGTGTTGCGCGGTTATATGCAAGACACCATGAATGCGCGCTTAATGGGTGTTGCCGTAACCGGTAATGGTCGTCGGGAATCCTATGCCCATGTGCCGATGCCGCGCATGACCAATACTTATATGTTGGCTGGTGAAAGCGATCCAGAAGAGATTATTCGCTCGGTCAAACGCGGTATTTATTGTGCCAATTTGGGTGGCGGGCAAGTGGACATTACCAGTGGTAAGTTTGTTTTCTCGACCAGTGAAGCCTATTTAATTGAAGACGGTAAAATCACCGCACCCGTCAAAGGTGCGACTTTGATTGGTAATGGCCCAGAAGCCATGCGCCAAGTGTCGATGGTCGGTAATGATTTAGAGTTAGACAGTGGTGTGGGTGTCTGTGGTAAAGCGGGGCAGTCCGTGCCCGTTGGTGTCGGTCAGCCGACGTTGAAAATTGATGGCATTACAGTCGGCGGTACGGGCAGTTAAGTGAGCCTTCAGCCGATCTGTTGCTGAACTACAGATCGGCTGAAAAGAATGGGTTTATTTCAAACCTAAGCGTTGCTCGTCTAAGTCACGTAAGTACTTGAAAATTTTACGTGAGGCGGTTGGCGTTTTATTACGTGCCAGCTCGTGTTGAGCGTGGCGAATTAAGCTACGCAACTGCTGAATATCCGTATCGGGGTAGTCTTCGACAAAGCTTTGTAGCGCCGTGTCACCCTCTTCAATAAGACGGTTGCGCCAGCGCTCTAAAGCATGAAAGCGGTTGTTGTATTCACGGGTTTGACTGTCCGCCAAGTTCATCGGCAGCATAATCGCGTCAATATCGTGATTGCGTAGTAGCTTACCGAGGAATTGCGAATGGCGCTTGCGGGCAATATGGGCAGTGTGTTTACAGGTTTCGTCGAGTGCTCGGCGCAGTTCATCACTGAGCGGCATTTTATTGAGTAGGTCGGGCTTAAGGTCAGCAAGACGCAAGCCCAGCTGTTGCAGAGCCAGCATTTCACGTTTGACTTGTGATTTGCTTTTTTCTTCGTCCAGCGAGTCGTCGAGATAGTCAGACATAACGGTGTTCCAATCAATTAGGACGCCATGATAACAGAGCAAGACCGATACTTTGCTAGGGTCTTGTAAAAATGCTTTGGAGTAACTATGAGTGTAAGTGAAAGTGTCGGCCCACAAGCGTTACCAGAACTAAAAAATCAGGTGGCTAAGATTCTTGCGGTAGCGAAGCAGCAAGGGGCCAGTGCCTGTGAAGTATCGGTCTCGGTACAGCAAGGTTTATCCACCAGCGTGCGGCAGAGGGAAGTGGAAACGGTTGAGTTTAATCGTGACCAAGGTTTTTCGATTACCGTGTATCACGGCCAGCAAAAAGGTTCAGCCAGCACGACTGTTGCGGGTGATGCAGCGATTGCCGAAACGGTTGCAGCGGCATTGGCCATTGCAAAATATGCATCACCTGATGAGTTTGCCGGTTTGGCCGATGAGCAGCTGATGGCGCGTGACTTTCCTGAATTGGACTTATGGCATCCATGGGATTTGAGTCCTGCGCAAGCGATTGATTTGGCGCTGGAGTGTGAGGCTGCGGCGTTTGCCACTGACTCACGGATCAGCAATGCTGACGGTACCAGTGTGAACAGTGATGTCGGTTGTAATGTATACGGTAACAGCCATGGTTTGATTGCCGGTTATGCCGGCACTCGGCACAGTCTCAGTTGCGTGATGATCGCCGAAGCTGATGGACAAATGCAGCGTGATTATTGGTATGACTATGGCCGTCGTGCTGATCTGCTCAGCGATGCTGCGACGATCGGACGTATCGCGGCTGAACGCACTGTGAGTCGTTTAGGCGCGCGTTCTGTACCAACGTGTGATGTGCCGGTGCTGTTTGCTGCGGAGTTATCCGCAGGCTTGTTCGGCAGCCTCTTAGGTGCAATCTCCGGCGGTAATCAGTACCGGAACTCTTCATTTTTGGTCGGGGCTTTAGGGCAGACTTTATTTCCGGAATGGTTAACCTTAGATGAGCGTCCATTGCTTAAAGGCGGTCTGTCGAGCAGTGCGCTGGATGGTGATGGCCTTGCTACATATGCTAAATCGTTTATTGAGCAAGGTGTGCTGACCAACTACATGCTCAGTACCTATTCGGGCCGTAAGTTAGGTATGCCTAGCACTGCTAACGCAGGCGGCGCGCGCAATGTGTTTGTCACCCATGGGGATGATGATCAAGCGGCTTTGTTGAAGAAAATGGGGCGCGGATTGTTGGTGACCGAACTCATGGGCCAAGGCCTGAACATGGTCACCGGTGATTACTCGCGCGGTGCTGGCGGTTACTGGGTGGAGAATGGCGCGATTCAGTTCCCTGTGCAAGAAGTGACGATTGCCGGCAATATGCGCGATATGTTTAAACAGATTGTCGCCGTCGGTAATGATCTTGATCACCGTGGCAGTATTTGTACGGGCTCGGTATTGATTGAGCGGATGAAGATTGCTGGTAGTTAGCCTATACCCTTTATAAGCTACAGCACTGGGTTTGCAGTGCTGTAGCGTATGGGTTAATGAGGCGAGACAAAACTTAAGGTGTAATTGACTACGCCGCCGCTGGGCTCAAGTATTTCTAAGGCAATATGAATTGGCGTTTGCGGAGGCATTTGGCTTTGCCCGGCCAATTCGCCACCGAGATATTCCTGCGGCTTAAATAAGCGACTGGCTAAAGGCTTACCTTGCTGATCAGAAAAGATGAGCTCCAAGAGCGGAAAGGGTTGGGCGAAAGACGCGCGGTTGTAAATAATCGCATCAACCAATAAAGCGCCGCTAAAGTCAGGGTGATTGCGTACGATTAAGTTGCTGCTTTTAATTTGTTGCACATCCACTTTAGATGGTAGCTGGCAATCAATCAGTGGACACACAGCTTCAAGCCAAGGACGTGTATTGTCTTGGCGTGCCAGTTGAGCAAAATTGTTGTAAGTGTATTGACCCAGTAGCAAAAGAATCGCGCAGATATTTAATGCACCCCATGCCAGCCAACGTCGCCAAGGGCTTTTTTTCGGTTGCCAATCAAGGCGTAAAGGCCCATCAGTAAAATCAGGTAACTGGCCGTTCATGGGCAGAGGTTCCATGCGCACCGGCTCTTTAGTCGCGTGGAACTGTGCAGTCGAACTGGCGCTCTGGCTCTTGCCGAGCGGCTGGGCGGGCGGTTCCTCATGCTCTGCGTTATCGGGCGCAACACTGCTTAACTGTGCGACAGGCTCTTGCGCGAGCAATTCATCACTCCAGTCGTTGAGCGCTTCGCTCTTGGTCTCGTCAAGCGTGTCTTCTATAGGTGCGGGACTGGGTGTGTGCGTTGCTTGCAGTGCGGCAAACTCGCCGGATAACTCTTGGCTGCGCTGTTTTTCTTCTTGTGCTAAACGGGCCAATTCTTCATCAAGGTCTAAATCATCTAAATCACCAAGATCCATGTCATCATGAATCATTAATGAATTTTTAGCGGTATTGGTTGGCGCGGCAGACTCTTGTTTAGCGGCGGGTATCGTGGCTACTGCGCTTGCTGGTGCTACTGTGGCTGCTTGTTTGGTGATTTGACTGGCAGCATTAAACACTTGTAAGCAGGCACCGCAACGCACTGAGCCGCGCGCAGCACTGAGTTGACTGTGCTTTAAGCGAAAACTAGTTTGGCAGTGTGGGCATTGTGTAATGAAAGAGTCGGTCATAGCTATGTCAAGTTCAAAGAGAGCATGAATGCAATGCAGTCTAACGTATATATCACGCTAAACTGCATTGACTGTATCGCATTATGAATTAAAGGCGCACACCAGAGATGCATACCCAGCCATCTTTTTCTGCAGTGGGGGCTAAATCAAACGCATTGCTGTAAGCATCACGCACTTCCTGTGCTTGCTCGGCTAGAATTCCGGATAAAGCAATACGTCCGCCGGAGCGAGTGTGTTGAATCAGTTGTGGCGCCAGTTGCACGAGCGGGCCGGCTAAAATATTGGCCAAGACTACATCAAATTGTCCGGCGGGCATATCTTGTGGCAAATACACCAGCAAATCGTTTGCGGCAATCGCGTTACGGTTAGCATTATCGCGCGTTGCTTCTAAGGCTTGGCTGTCAATGTCGGTACAGGTTAGCTGTGTTGCGCCTAGCAATTTAGCG
Organism: Pseudomonas sp.; assembly: GCA_034006605.1. Taxonomy (GTDB): domain Bacteria; phylum Pseudomonadota; class Gammaproteobacteria; order Pseudomonadales; family Pseudomonadaceae; genus Denitrificimonas. The sequence goes on from JAVESM010000003.1 coordinate 39,467, forward strand.
GCAATCGCAAGAATGCCTGAACCACAACCAAAGTCCAGCACGTTACAGTTTTTCAGTGGTTGGCCATCGAGCCATTCAAGGCATAATGCGGTCGTGGGGTGGGTGCCGGTACCAAAAGCCAAGCCTGGATCAAGCAGTAAGTTCACGGCGTCAGGCTCGGGTGCGGCATGCCAGCTCGGAACAATCCATAAGCGTTGACCAAAACGCATGGGATGAAAGTTGTCCATCCAACTACGTTCCCAGTCTTGATCTGCAATGTGTTCGATGTGCAGTTCAGGCGTGTTTTCGCCGCCGAGTAACTGAATATGTTGGCGTAGGGCTTGTGGGTCAAGGTCGTCTTCAAATAGCGCCAATAGGTGTGTATGCGTCCAGAGTGGCGTGGTACCTAGATCCGGCTCATAAATGGGTTGGTCTTCACCGTCCATAAAGGTTACAGAAACAGCACCCAACTCGAGCAAGGTGTCTTCCCATGCTTCAGCTTGATCGGGTTGAATGGCTAAGCGAACTTGTAACCAGGGCATAAAAACCTCAAGAGTGTATGCAGTTATCTGCGAAATTTAGTCGTGGAGCGTATTGCAACGGTATTGGTTTTCTACCGGTGTTGCATACTGCATGATCAGGTAAGGGCGGTGTTCCACTGGACACGCCTGGAGGCGGCGTTGCCAGTGTTGTTGTGCGTGCAGAATCTCTTGTGGGTCAAATACACTGTTGATATCAGGTACTGACAGGCTGATATCACGCTGCGACCACATGGCCCACGCTAAATAGTGCACGGGGAACAAGCGATAATCGCGCCAAATATTTTGATCGACGAGCTGTGCTAATTGTTTTGTGTCAGTAAAACCTGTGGTTAAAACAGGGCAGAAGTGGACATGGATACGCCCTTTGTAGCCGGTGATCCCTTGTACAATACTGGCATCATCTTCACCGACTTGTTTCTTATACTCCCCAGTGGTGGCGCGAATATACAGCTCGCGTGCTTTGGCGGTATCGCAAGGATCATATTCATAACTGATCGCCACAGGCGTCAATTGCAAAGAGGCAATCACCGTTTGAAAATCTTCATCTTTGCGCGATAAATGGAACATTTTTAAGATGGCGCTTTCGGTCCGATCATTGCCATCTTTAGCACGGCCTTCAGCTTGGGCGATCCAGATCGATTCATGATCGTTTAAAATTGAGTGATTGATATAAGCGGATAACAATTGGAAAGCCGCCAGCTTTTCGCGACGGTTGGTCAGTGAACGATGCACAATAAAACTTTTGTTGATACGCATCAGGTCGCTGACAAAAGGCCGTTGTAGCAAGTTGTCGCCAATGGCAATGCGCGGGGTGCTCAGCTTGGCTTGGAACAGTGCGTAATTTACAAATGCAGGGTCCATGACAATGTCGCGATGATTGGCGAGGTATAGATGAGGTTTACCTGTTTGTAAATGTTCAATGCCTGAAAAGCTAATGCCGTCTGTGGCTTGACTAATGCTGCGTTCCACATAGGTTTCAATGCGTTCTTGTAAGGCTTTGACGCTGTGTACCTTGCTCAGTTCATTGCGTAATTTCCATGCAATGATAGGGCGGAGTAACCAATCAATATAGCGTGATGCGCTGGGAAATCGGTATTGGGTGATCATGGATAAGAACTCTGTATCAGCCAGTAAACGCTGTAATACTGCCGCCACTTCGTTGTCATGATAGGGGCGAATGCTGTCAAATTGATCCATGAGGCTCTCTTATTTGGATACTGTGCAGTGCTTAGTGCGCTGTCGGACGAGGTAATTGGGCTATTATACCTGTAATCATTGCCGACTTGCAGAGGAGATCTATGGTGCAAAGGATTCATGAACCCGTTGATTTAATCGAAGCGCAAATGTTGATGAGTATGCTGCACAGTGAAGGTATTGCTGTGTACTTGCAGGGCGCTGACTTGATCGGTGGTATGGGTGAGTTGCCCGCGCTGGGTTTGCTTGGGCTGATGGTTGAAGATGAACATGCCTGTGCTGCGCGTGCGTTAATTGCCAGTTATCAGCAGGCTACGCCGCTCATCGAGGCAGGGCAAGAAACACTGGATGATCCACAGGGGTTTTTAGAATGTTAGAAGTGATTGCTTGATGTCAGGACGTTACGCGCTATTTGATTGGCCAGATGCCTTGGTAGAGCTTCCTGGATTCCCACAGCACATGCGTGCGCATTGGAATCTGGCTCCGAAGTCGCAAGTGCTGATCCTGTATCAGACGCAGCAACAACGCCATGCTGCGCTCGCTATGTGGGGTTTTACGTCGGCGTGGATGACAGACTTAACCCGTGCGGTAACACATGCTCGGGTGGAAACGGTGAGCAGTTTGCCGATGTTTCAAAATGCTTGGCGCAGTCAACGTTGCGTATTACCGGCCAATGGTTTTTTTGAGTGGCGTGGGGTACAGCGTAAACAGCCTTTTTGGCTCAGCGCAGCCGAGCCGGTGCTGTATTTTGCTGCGCTTTGGGAGGTGTATTCGGTACCTGGGCGTGATTACTACAGTGTTGCAATGCTCACGCAACAAGCGGCTCATTTGCGCCGCCCGATTATACTTAATGAGCAGCAACAGCATGTGTGGCTGAATCCAGACAGTAGTGATGAACAGCTGCACGAGGTACTGAGCAGTGCGCAACAGCCGAAACTGCATGAGCGGCGTGTTAGCACTTTGATTAATGATCCCTTAGTTGATGGTCCACACTGCCTGAATGCGGGTTAGCCAATGCACAGCGAAACGTGCTGGAAGACTCAGCACTCTTCGCTGAAGTAGTCGGCAATCAACGCTTGCAAAGCGGTTAATGCTTGTTCGGCCTGCTCGCCTTCAGCGCTAATCTGCAGTTGTGTGCCTTTGCTGGCGGCGAGCATCATGACTGACATAATATTTTTGCCGTTACAGAGGCCGTTGACATCACGACCAACACTGATATTGCAAGGGAATTTATTCGCGACTGAAACAAACTTTGCTGCTGCTCTAGCGTGTAAACCAAGTTTGTTAATGATGGTGACTTCGCAGCTAGGCATGATGGTTCTCGTTGATACGCAGCGCATCGCGATGACGAATTTGTACGTTACTTAATTCTTTACGCAGTGTTTCGCCTAGACGCTGCGCCATATACACAGAGCGGTGTTGACCTCCGGTGCAGCCAATAGCAATGGTGACATAGGCTCGATTGCTTGCGGCAAAGCGCGGTAGCCATTTTGCTAAATAGCTATGAATGTCAGCGTACATTTCTTCAACATCAGGCTGCTCGCTTAAGTAATCAATGATCGGTTGATCAAGACCACAATGCGCACGTAAGTCAGGTTTCCAATAGGGGTTGGGTAAGCAACGGATATCAAATACCACGTCCGCATCGACCGGCACGCCACGTTTAAAACCGAACGATTCAATCAAAAAAGCAGTGCCGGGTTCAGGTTTATCCAACAAGCGTAATTTAATGCTGTCGCGTAATTGGTAGAGATTGAGGTGCGAGGTATTAATGGTTAAGTCGGCGAGGTCGGTGATAGGTGACAGTAAGGTTTTTTCATCACGAATCGCCTCGGCGAGGGAGCGGGAGTCATTGGTTAACGGGTGTCTTCTGCGCGTTTCGGAAAACCGTTTCAATAAGGTTTCGTCATTGGCATCTAGATACAGAACATCACAGGCAATGTGCCGCTCGCGTAGACCTGCTAATAACTCTGGAAACCGTTCGAGCTGATTCGGTAAGTTACGCGCATCAATGGAAACAGCAATTTGTGGATAGACTAATTCAGTGGCGAGCAGGGTGCGCTCTGCCAGCTCCGGCAACAGCATTGCCGGTAGATTATCGATGCAATAAAAATCGTTATCTTCCAATATATCAAGCGCAGTACTTTTACCTGAACCTGAACGGCCACTCACGATAATTAAACGCATGTTGTCAAACCTCTAAAGTTGTGCATTTAGCACTGTTTGATACAGGGCATTACTGTCTGGTGCATTGCGTAAGCGCTCACGAACATCATCTTGCTCAAAAATACCAGCAATTTGACGTAACAGCTCTAAATGTTCATCGGTCGCTTCTTCAGGTACTAAAAGCACAAATAAAAGATCAACTGGCTCGCCATCAATAGCATCAAAGTCGACCGCAGTTTCTAAGTGCAAAACGGCGCTGATCGGTGCGGTGCAGCCAATGAGTCGACAATGCGGGATTGCAATACCATCACCAAAGCCTGTTGAACCAAGTTTTTCTCTTGCGACTAGGCTTTCGAATAGCGTGTCTTCATCAATCTGTGGTTGGTCGGTGGCAATCAGGTGGGCAATGTATTCTAGGACGCGTTTTTTGCTGCCTCCCGGCACGTTCACTTGCGAACGGGCCGGGGTCAGGATGTGTTCTAATCGAATCATGGGGTTATTAGCGTTCAAGCGCGCCTTTTTGACGTTCCAGTTGTTTTTCCTTGTGCTTGATTAGCTGACGATCCAGCTTGTCAACCAGTAGGTCAATCGCGGCATACATATCGTCATGCTCAGCATTGGCAATGATTTCGCCACCAGCAATCAGCAAGGTTGCATCAATTTTTTGTTTCACTTTTTCCACACCAAGCGTGACACGAATGCTGGTGATTTTGTCGAAATGGCGCTCAAGCTTAGCGAATTTGCCATTAATGTATTCACGTAGGGCTTCAGTAATATCCAGTTGATGACCTGTGATAGTGATTTGCATACCGTTCTCCTTAGATTCACTGCTTAGTGCGGTGTTAGCAGGATTGTAACGCCTGCGTAAATTAAGTGTTACTGACCAATGTCTATAATAATTGCTTTCGATCAGTTGAAGAGGCAATTCCGAGCGATTCTCGGTATTTGGCAATGGTCCGCCGCGCCACTTGAATACCTTGTTCTTCCAGTAGACCAGCGATTTTGCTGTCACTCAATGGTTTTTTAGGATTTTCTGCCATCACCAGTTTGCCAATGATTGCACGAATGGCCGTTGAAGAGCATTCACCGCCTTGCGCCGTGCTGACATGGCTAGAAAAAAAGTATTTTAACTCAAAAATTCCACGTGGCGTGTGCATATATTTTTGCGTGGTGACCCGTGAAATAGTTGACTCATGCATGCCTACGGCTTCAGCAATTTCTGCGAGCACCAATGGTTTCATGGCTTCAGGTCCGTAGTCAAAAAAGCCGCGTTGGTAATCGAGGATTTTTGTGGCCACCTTCATTAAAGTTTCGTTGCGGCTTTGTAGACTTTTAATGAACCAGCGTGCTTCTTGCAATTGGGTGCGCATAAAGGTGTTGTCTGCACTGTTGTCCGCGCGGCGGATAAAGCTCGCATAATGCGAGTTAACCGTAAGGCGAGGTGCTATATCGGGGTTCAGCTCAACAATCCAGCGGTTGTTGGCTTTGCGGACAATCACATCGGGCACAATATACTCAGGCTCTTTGCTTTCAATCACCGAGCCTGGGCGTGGGTTCAACGTTTGAATCAGCTGCACAATCTCTTTTAACGCGTCTTCTTTAATGCGCATGCGCCGCATCAGTTGGTTATAGTCTCGACTGCCCAATAGTGCTAAGTGCTCAGTGCAGAGCTTCTTTGCCTCAGTCAGTCGTGGAGTGTCACTGGGTAGTACGTGTAATTGCAATAATAAACATTCGCTTAAATTGCGTGCTGCCACACCGGTAGGCTCGAATTGCTGTACGCGCTTGAGCACCATCTCCACTTCATCCATTTCGATGTGCTGCATGGGATCGAAAGCGTCGAGAATCTCGTCCAGTGTTTCTTGTAAATAACCGTCTTCGCCAATGCTGTCGATAATGACGGTGGCAATCATGCGATCATCATCTGACATTTTGGCGAGGTTGAGCTGCCAGAGTAAGTGTGACTGCAGATCAATTCCGATCGAGGTGGTGCTGGTGAAATCCCACTCTTCACTGTTTGAGCTGGGTAAGTTGCTGGCGCTGGTTTGATAAACATCTTCCCAGGACGTATCAATCTCTAGTTCGCTGGGAATCTGCTCGTTCCATTCATTGCCGTCAGCGAGGTTATCAGCGCTATTGGGCACTTCTTGCGCGCCAGTACTTTCAGCGCTAGCTGTGTAATCACGACTCTCGTCACTGGGCTGGCCTTCACCGCTGTCAGAGTCACCCTCTTCCTGGCGCTCCAACATTGGGTTGCTTTCTAGGGCTTCTTGGATTTCTTCTTGTAAATCCAATGTCGACATCTGCAGTAAGCGAATGGCTTGCTGCAGTTGCGGGGTCATGGTCAGGTGTTGACCCATTTTTAAAACAAGTGAGGCTTTCATAATGGCAGGGCACAACTCCTAATCATCAATGCGCCACGGCATGGCGTCTAGCAAGATATATGCCTGATTTTTTCGTGTTTGCCTAGACTTGACAAGCGGTAGATGTTGAGAAGTTTATTTGGAATTAGGCAATAGGAATGGCTATCTTCTATGGAAATAGCCATTCAGGGAGGTTTATAGGCGGAATTCTTGACCTAAATACACATCTTTAACCAGTTGGTTTTCTAAGATGCTGCTGGGCTCGCCTGCGGCGATAATTTGTCCGTCGCTAACGATATAGGCAGTTTCACAAATATCTAAGGTTTCACGTACGTTGTGGTCGGTGATTAACACCCCGATACCTTTGTCTCTTAGGTGGTGGATGATTTGTTTGATGTCACCGACTGAAATCGGGTCAACACCGGCAAACGGCTCATCTAATAAAATAAACTTAGGGTTGGTGGCGAGGGCTCGGGCAATTTCAACACGTCGCCGCTCTCCGCCGGATAAACTCATGCCTAAGTTGTTACGTAGGTGCGTGATGCTAAATTCTTGTAAGAGCTCATCAAGCGCATGTAAGCGACCTGCGCGATCGAGGTCTTTGCGTAACTCGAGGATGGCCAGAATGTTATCGGCCACGCTGAGTTTACGGAAGATAGAGGCTTCTTGTGGCAGGTAGCCAATACCCGCGCGTGCGCGGCCATGCATCGGCTGGAAGCTGATATCCGTTTGGTCGATAAAAATGGTGCCTTTATCAGCCTTAATCAGGCCTACAATCATATAGAAACAGGTGGTTTTACCTGCCCCGTTAGGGCCCAGTAATCCAACAACTTGTCCGCTTTGAATGGACACGCTGACGTCATGCACCACTTTGCGACCTTTATAGGACTTGGCCAGATTTTTCGCAATTAAGGTACTGCTCATGGTGTGCTTGGCTCTGTTTTGTTTTTAGGCTGGATAATCATATTGATACGCGGTGAGGGCGTAGTAATCGTGCCCTGCTTGCCGCGCCCAGCAGTGACGATTTGTTTTTGTGTGTCGTAAATGATTTTCTCGCCGCGAAAGGTATTGCCTTGTTGAATGACTTTGGCCTGATCGATAATAATGATTTTCTCATTATTGGCAAAGTATTGAATGGTTAAGCCATAGGCTTGGACAATGTCTTTATCTTCGGAGGGTTGTTGTTCATAGTAGGCGGGTTTGCCGACTGAGGTGAAAACATCAATATCGCCCGCTTTGTTAAGGGTGATAGTGACCGTGTCGCCGGTTATTTTAAGTGTGCCTTGGGTGATGATAACGTCGCCGCGGTAGATGGCGACACCGCGTTTATCATCCATCTCTGCACTGTCGGCTTGCACATTAATCGGTTGGTTGCTGTCTGTGGGTAAGGCATGAGCAAGCCCGCTGAGCATGCTGAAGCCCGTGGCAATAAGAAAAACGGTTGTGCTAGCGAACTTCATGTCGGCCTCTCACGTTTGAAAGTAAACGCATTTTACTTTCATTTAAATAGGTTTGCATGCCAACACCTGTGGTGATGCCGTTGGCTGCTTCAATTTTTACAGCAAGCTTCGTGTGTGCGTATTCTGTTGCTGGCACATAGGTCAGTTGTTCAGTTGTCAGTATGGTGGGGCGACCTTGTTCATCGGTACGCTCGATACGGACATTTTCAATCAATTCAACTTCTTTGCCTTCGGCGCTGACTTCGCTGCGCTTGCTGGAAATATGCCAAGGTAGCTCGGTGCCACGAAACAGTAATAAATCAGGCTGTAATAATAGCGTAATATCATCATCTTGCGAGTGTTCAATACGTGGAGTATTGAGCTCATATTGAACAGTGCCAGCATCGGTGAACTGTAGAGTTTGCGTATCTTGTGCAAAAAAGTCGATGGTTTTTTTGGTTTGTATGCTGTTGTGCTGATCGCTCGGCGTGGAACTGTTAATGTTCCAGTAGCCGAGTGCGGCAACTAACAGTGCAATGGGTAAAAAGAATAAAAAAAAGCGTAGATTAGCGGACATAGATACAACCGTAAATAAGTTACAAATAAGCGTTTTGCGCTGTATGTAGTGTGTCTTGCGCAGACATAATGAATTCACACAATTCACGTGCTGCACCTTCACCGCCGCGTAACACGGTCACTGCTTGAGCGTGTTGACGTACAAATGCATTCGCATTGGCTACGGCGACGCCTAGAGTGACGCAACGAATAGCGGCTAAATCAGGTAAGTCATCGCCCAAATAGGCAACGTGTTCATAGGAAAGTTGCAGTGTGGCAAGTAATTCATCTAAGGCAATACGCTTATCTTCACGACCTTGAATCAGATGTTTAATACCTAAGTTGGCCGCGCGACGCTCGACAATAGTTGAGGTGCGTCCTGTAATAATGGCAATGTTGACCCCTGAGTTCATTAGCATTTTAATGCCTTGGCCATCTAGCGTGCTAAATGCTTTTGCTTCACTGCCGTCGGCTAAAAAATACAACTTGCCATCAGTCAGTACACCATCGACATCGAGTACCAGTAAGCGCACGTTACGTGCTCGTTGCACTAAATCAATATTGTCCAACGTTAGCATCACATCACTCCTGCACGTAATAAATCATGCATATTCAGTGCGCCAATGGCCTGATTGTGTTCGTTGATGACCGGCAATGAGCTGATTTTATGGTCTTCCATGATTTTTAAGGCTTCGGCTGCGAGCATGTCTGGGCGTGCTGTTTTACCGCCGCGCGTCATTAGTTCGTCAATGTTGGCGTCGCGTACGTCTATGCCTTTATCCAAGGCGCGACGCAAGTCACCATCAGTAAAGATGCCGGCTAAGGTTTGGTCAGGCGCTAGAATTAACGTCATGCCTAAACCTTTTTGAGTCATTTCTAGCAACGTTGAGCGCAAGGAAGCGCCCTGAGATACTGCAGGCAACTCACTGCCGCTGTGCATAACATGCTCAACTTTAAGTAATAAGCGTCGACCTAGTGCGCCACCCGGGTGCGAAAAGGCAAAGTCTTCAGGGGTAAAGCCGCGTGCTTCTAATAAGGCGATGGCTAAAGCATCGCCAAGGACTAGAGTGACAGTTGTTGATGAGGTCGGCGCCAGGTTCAGTGGGCAGGCTTCTTGTGCAACGTAGGTGTCTAAATTTGCTTGCGCAGCGGCGGCTAAGGCTGAATCTGGGTTGCCGGTCATGCTAATCAGGGTGATACCCAGACGCTTAATTAAAGGCAATAAGGTGATTATTTCATTGGTTGTGCCAGAGTTAGATAGTGCCAGCACGACATCATCGCGAGTGATCATGCCCATGTCGCCATGACTGGCTTCAGCTGGGTGCACAAAAAAAGCCGGGGTGCCAGTGCTGGCCAGTGTTGCAGCGATTTTATGGCCAATATGTCCAGACTTACCCATGCCAACCACAACCACGCGACCTTTGCAGGCTAGAATCAATTCGCAGGCTTGCACGAAGCTCTCGTCGATGCGTGCTAATAAACTGCTTATAGCCTCCTGTTCGAGGCTAATAGTGCGATGAGCTGAGGCAATAAGAGGATGAGATGAAGGCATGGTTATGTGTTCTTCAACATAAAAAAATAATTATACGTGAAATTAACCTGTAACTCACTCGTCAGATGATTCAGTGACTCTGTGGGTTGAGGTGTAGTGCGTTGTAGAGTTCAAATTGTGAGTCAAGGTCAGCCAAGAGTTTTTCAGCGTTCGGAGCGCGCTTAGATACAATAAATGTCGCCGCTGAGCTGTGGATTTTAATATAGGGCAGGGATAGTTCATCTAAGCCGAGTTGTCGCTGGGCGTCACGCATCGGTTCTAGGTAGTCAAATAGATAGTCGCCGCGTTTGCGCATCAGCATTGCGATGGCTGCATCGTGTTGGCTGGTACGTGTGAGCTGTAAATTTAGTGTGCTGTCTTTGAACCATTGTGTGGCGGGAGGCCAGTAGCTGTAACCACCAATTAGAATGATTTTTTTGTTTTTTAAATCCTCTGGTAGGTGTGGTGGCTTGGATTTTGGGTGATAAAAGACCGCGAGGGTGATTTCTCCAATGATCTTAGAGCTTTCCAGGGTATGTCCAGCGAGCTCGGGTTTGTTTGCTGCGCCAAGCCAGAGATCAATGTTGCCTGAAATCAATTGAGCATATAAACGTGCGGATGGTAAGGCTTTAAACGCGACGTCATAGCCTGCGTTAGTCAATAGCTCACGAGCAAGCTTTAGTGTATAGCCCGCGGGGTTATTTGAGCTGTCAGTATAAGATGCGGGTGGGAATTCATAGTAACCAACAGTAATGAGTGGTTTTGATTGGGCACATGCAGAAAAACCGGCGAATACACCAATGATCAATAACGTTGCGCGTAAGTATTGCATTGCAAGCCCCTTGATCTTATTAACTGTAACGATTTAAGCATAGCGCATAATTACCATAAGCAAATTTTTTACTGACGCGAGATAGAATTGACTACGTGGCGCGTTTGTTATGGGCAATCACGCTGTAACTTATTCGAAAGTCTGCTGAGTAAACGTTATAGAATGCCGAGTAAGCCTATTAGGGCAGCTCAGTTAAGGTAGAAAGTTTATGTCTTTTGCACATTTGGGGTTAATGCCAGCGTTGTTAGCGAACCTGCAACGCTTAGAGTATCAGCAGCCAACCGCGGTTCAACAGCAAGCTATTGGGCCGATTCTGGCCGGTAAAGATGTATTGGCTGCTGCGCAAACCGGTACCGGTAAAACGGCCGCTTTTACTTTGCCAGTTTTGCAATTACTGCTGACCCAGGGCGAGAAAGTGACATCGAACTGCGTGCGTGCACTGGTGCTGGTGCCTACTCGCGAGCTGGCTGAGCAAGTACATGAATCCATTCGTCATTATTTGCATGAGTTGCCGTTGCGTACGGCTGTTGCTTATGGCGGTGTCAGTATCAATCCGCAAATGATGAATCTGCGCCGTGGTGTTGATGTATTAGTGGCCACGCCAGGACGTTTGCTGGATTTATACCAGCAAAACGCAGTGCGCTTTCATCAGATGCAGATATTGGTGCTGGATGAAGCGGACCGTATGCTGGATCTCGGTTTTGCTGAGGAGCTCAATGCGCTGTTTGCTTTAATGCCGCGTCAGCGTCAGACCTTGCTGTTTTCGGCCACATTTTCTGGGCCGATTCGCACTTTAGCTGGTCATTTACTTGATCAGCCGATTCGTATTGATGTCACGCCTAAGCATTCGGCGGCAGAGACGGTTAAGCAGTGTCTACTGGTCGTCGACAAAAAAAGTAAAACAGAGTTGCTTTTGCACTTGTTGAGCAGTCGTCAGTGGGGGCAAGTGTTGGTGTTTGTGCGTACCCGTAAAGGCGCGGAGTCGCTGCATAAAAAGCTCATTGCTGCAAACGTTACGGCTGATGCTATTCATGGTGATAAAACCCAACCTGCACGTTTGCGTGCGTTGCAGGCGTTCAAAAAAGGTCGCATTCAAGTGTTGGTTGCAACTGATGTGGCGGCGCGCGGTTTGGATATTGAGCAATTGCCACATGTGGTGAACTTTGATTTGCCGACTGTCGCGCAGGATTATGTGCATCGCATTGGTCGTACGGGTCGCGCGGGGCTGAGCGGTGAGGCGATTTCTTTAGTCAGTGCTGATGAACTCGAGGAGCTGATCGCCATTGAGGAATTGATGGGGATTAACTTGCAGCGTTTTGACGAGCCAGATTTTTATGCTGAGCATCGTTTGCCGGAAACCCATTTAGGTGTCGGGCATATTAAAAAGCCCAAGAAGCCTAAAAAGAATAAGATTGCCGCAACCGCGGGGCAGATTCACTTAGGTGATATTTTATCGGCTGAGGCACAGCCGCGTGTGGTGGCTGTACGGCAGGCGCCTCGGTTGGCGGTACCCGGTCGTAATAAGCCAAAACCGAGCAATGCTAAACCACGTTAGATTGATGGGTAAGGTCTCACGGTGAAAATGAGCAAAGATTAGCTGGCGGCGCTGAGTAGCTGTTGGCAGTCTATGGCGTGAAAATCGGTTAGTTCAGGCCATAAGTTATCTGGCGTATTGACTTGTACTGCATAGGCACCAGCGGCCTGGGCTGTTTTTAAGTCCATTTGAAAGTCGCCGACCATCGCCATTCGCTGTGGTGTGATTTGCCACTGCTTGGCGATTTTTAACAGCCCGTCAGGGTGTGGCTTAGGGATGGCTTGTTCGCGACCAAGGATGAACGTGTCGCTAAAGTAGTCGAGTAAGTGAATGGCTTGCAGTGTCAGTATGGCAAGCTCTTTGGTGTTACGGGTCAGAATGGCCAGTTCGCGGCCTTGTTTATGCAGATGTTGCACCAGCTCAATCGCGCCAGGGGCCGGCTGTGAATTGAGTGCCAATTGCCGTTCATACTTAAGCAACCATGCTTGTTTTTGTGCTGCTTCGGTACTGGGTAACGAGGCAAGATTCGTCAATATATCCGCATGCTCAGGGATCTCGAGCATACGGCGAATATATTTGAAATCATGCACAGCAATGGTCAGTGTGCCATCCATGTCAAACACCCAGTGCTGACAGTTGCGTAAGTAGACCGACATCGGTTAACCCATAATATCCTTATGCTGCCAGTCGCCACGGGTGCGCGTTAAGCCTTCTTGCGCGACAGAGGCGACGAGACGGCCATCTCGAGTGTAAATACTGCCGCGTGCAAAGCCGCGCGAGTTGCCCGCCCATGGGCTGTCGGTGGAATAGAGCAGCCAATCATCGAGGCACACTTCTTCGTGAAACCAAATAGAGTGATCGAGGCTGGCGACTTGCATTTGTGGTTGCCAGATCGATGCGCCATGTGGCAATAACGAGGTGGTGAGTAGGCCAAAGTCTGAGGCATAAGCCAATAAATATTTATGCAGTGCAGGTGATTGTGGCAAGGCGGAGGCCGCTTTAAACCAGACCTGCTTAATGGGCTTGCTGATTACTGGGTTGAGCGGATCTAAAACTTGTACTGGGCGTGTTTCAATCGCTTTGGCGCGCAGCATTTTTTCGCGTTTTTCTTGACTGAGTGCTTTAGCTAAGTGCGGCGATAGCTCTTCTTCTGGAATCAAATCTTCAGGCTGTGGTACGTCAGGCATTTCAGTTTGGTGACGAAAGCCTTCTTCGCGCTCATGAAAAGAGGCGCTGCAGGTGAAAATCGTTTGGCCGTTCTGAATCGCGGTGACGCGACGTGTGCTAAAACTACCGCCATCGCGTATGCGTTCAACTTGATAGATCACAGGTTTCTTAGCGTCACCAGCACGCAAGAAATAACCATGTAACGAGTTGGCTTGGCGTGCGTTGTCGACGGTTTGGCTGGCGGCTGATAAAGCCTGGCCAAGCACTTGTCCACCAAACAGTTGGCGAAAACCTAAGTCTTGGCTGGCGCCACGAAATAAGTTTTCTTCAATGGTTTCCATGCTCAATAGCGACACCAGTTGGTCAAGAATTGAATTCATTAGGTTCCTCGTGAGGGCTGACAGATAAGCTGCGGTTAATCGAATTATTATGTGTTTATTTGCTAGATATTAAAGATTTTTTTAGCTTTTGTCGGCTATCTATTGCTGGGCTGATAGTATTTCGCTCTTAATCTTGAATACGGGTGCCTGCTTTATGGCCAATTCTCAGCATATTTTGACGCCGACAGAGGTCTGTATTATCGGTGGTGGGCCATCTGGATTAATGGCCGCTGAGGTGCTTGCGCAGGCGGGGCATAAGGTGCATGTGTTTGATGCGATGCCGTCACTGGGTCGTAAGTTTCTCTTAGCTGGGATCGGCGGGCTAAATATCACGCACAGTGAAGATAAGCGTGTTTTTTTACAGCGGTACACCTCTCAAGAAAACTGGGTCAGCGGTTGGCTCGCGCAGTTTGATGCCGAGGCTGTATGTGACTGGGTGCATGGCTTAGGCGTTGAAACCTTTATTGGTAGTTCTGGGCGGGTGTTCCCCAAAGAAATGAAAGCTGCGCCATTATTGCGCGCTTGGCTGCAGCGTTTGCGCGGGCTTGGGGTGAAAATCCATCCGCGCAGTCGTTGGTTGGGTTGGAATGCTCAAGGTGCATTGCGTATTGAGACAGCGGCTGGTGAGCAATCAGTACGAGCAACCGCTGTATTATTGGCGTTGGGTGGGGGTAGCTGGCCACGCTTAGGTTCCGATGCCGCTTGGATACCTTTACTACAGCAGCAAGGTGTTGCAGTGAGGCCGTTGGAGGCGAGTAACTGCGGGTTTGATGTGGCCGTTTGGAGTACGTTACTGCTCGATAAGTGGCTGGCTGCTCCGGTTAAGAATTGTGCGCTACGTGTCGCAGGAGGTAGCTATCGCCAAGGCGAATGGATGCTCACGGCAACAGGTGTTGAAGGCAGCTTGGTGTATGCCTTGTCGGCACATATTAGTCAGCACCTTGCTGTGCGAGGACTGTGTTTGATCGAAATGGATTGCTTGCCGCATAAGTCTTTAGCCGAAGTGCAATGCGCTTTAGAAAAGCCACGCGGTAAAAGAACTTTAACTAAGCATTTGCAGGTGCAGTTGGGTTTGGAGGGTGTGAAAGCAGCATTGCTGCGTGAGTGTGCGCCGGCTGAGAGCTTTAATGATATGCAGCAATTGGCGAGCTATATTAAAGCGCTACCCATTGAACTCTTGCGGGCAAGGCCGATGGCTGAAGCAATCAGTACGGCCGGTGGTGTACAGGCCGACATGCTTGATCGGAATTTAATGTTAAAGCCGTTGCCTGGGGTATTTTGTACCGGTGAAATGCTGGATTGGGATGCGCCTACCGGTGGTTATTTATTAACGGCCTGTTTGGCCAGTGGTTTTGTGGCCGGGCACGGTATGTTGCGCTGGTTGGCTGGTAGTGAGTCTGGCGTCGAATGAATTGATTAACTTTTCCTTGTAAGCTCTTGCGATGCGAGTCAATGCCCCGTACTCTTCGCGGCGGAGAGTCGATCGGACAGTCGCTGTTTCGTTATTTCGGTAACGGAAGGGAGGAAAGTCCGGGCTCCGTAGGGCGAAGTGCCAGGTAACCCCTGGGAGGCGTGAGCCTATGGAAAGTGCCACAGAAAATAACCGCCTAAGCACGCAAGTGCCGGTAAGGGTGAAAAGGTGCGGTAAGAGCGCACCGCACGGCTGGTAACAGACCGTGGCTAGGTAAACCCCACTTGGAGCAAGACCAAATAGGAGTCCATTGGCGTGGCCCGCGCTGGACTCGGGTAGGTTGCTTGAGGTCGTTAGTGATGGCGATCCTAGAGGAATGACTGTTCACGACAAAACCCGGCTTACAGATCGACTCTCCCTTTTTTCTGATTAACGACCGTTGGTCAGAGCGCAAATAACACCCTTCTCCTCATAGTTCACTTTAACTTTATTGGTTAAGGCGTTCATCTGCATGTGGTTGTTTTATAAAAGCATTTTTTAGCTGTGTATTTATTTTAATAACTGCATCTAAGTTCAAGAAATATAAAAGGTTTTCTTTGTTTATCGCTTGACGGTGGGGGGCTCGGATTTCTATAGTGTGCATAAGTGGCATGAAGTGGGGAAAAGTGGGTTTTTCTGCAAGAATGTCAAATCATAAAGGTGCACACCCGTGTTTCGTGGATCCAGCGCTATTAATCTTGACGCCAAAGGGCGCCTTGCGATGCCCAGCCGGTATCGAGAGGAGCTTGTCGAGCGTTGCGACGGACAGTTGGTCATTACGATCGATTTAGCGGATCCGTGCCTGTGTATTTACCCTTTGCCGTACTGGGAAAAAGTTGAAGCAACACTCAGTCAAATGCCCTCTTTGCGCGCTGAAACGCGTCAGCTTAATCGTTTATTGATTGGTAGTGCAGTGGATTTAGAGCTTGATAGCAGTGGCCGCCTGTTGATTCCCTCGCGTTTACGTGAACAGGCAGGACTCACCAAACAAGTCATGTTGGTGGGGCAGTTGAATAAGTTTCAGTTGTGGGATGAAGACAAATGGAATGCGCTGCTCGCTAGGGACTTGGACGATATTAAAAATCCTGACCACTTACCTGAAGAATTAATGAACCTGGTTCTATAACTATGAACGAACAGTTTGCTCACATCACAGTATTGCTGGATGAGGCGGTTAATGCTCTCGCGATACGTTCGGCTGGCTGTTATGTCGATGGTACTTTTGGCCGAGGTGGACACAGCCGCTTAATTCTTAAGCAGCTTGATAGCAATGGCAAGTTGTTGGGCTTTGATAAAGATCCTTTGGCGATTGCTACAGGTTTAGAGTTGCAGCAACAAGACTCACGTTTTTCGATTGTGCAACGAAGCTTTGCAGATATGGACAGTGAGTTACAGCAACGTCAAATGTTTACTGAAGTGGACGGTGTGCTGCTGGACTTAGGTGTGTCTTCTCCGCAAATTGATGATGCTGAGCGTGGCTTTAGCTTTATGCACGACGGCCCTTTAGATATGCGTATGAATCCTGCGGAGGGTATCAGTGCTGCGCAGTGGGTGGCTGAAGTGAGCGCTGAAGAAATGGCTCGAGTCTTTAAAGAATATGGCGAAGAACGTTTTGCTAAGCGCATGGCTAATGCGGTGGTGGCGCGTCGTCAACTGCAGCCGTTTACCCGTACGGCTGATTTAGCTGCAGTGCTGACCGAAGCCAATCCTGCTTGGGAGAAAGGCAAGAACCCTGCGACCCGTGCCTTTCAAGGTATGCGCATTCACTTGAATAATGAGCTTGCAGACTTAGAACAAGGTCTCGAGGCTGCATTGGCGTCGTTAAAAATCGGTGGCCGCTTAGTGGTGATCAGTTTTCACTCGCTGGAAGATCGCATTGTTAAGCAATTTATGCGTCGCTTGGCTAAGGGCGAAGAGGATCAGCTGCCGCGTTATTTACCAATTATTCCAGAAAAATTTGATCCTATCGTTAAAATTCTCAGTAAGCCGCAGTATGCCAGTGCTGAAGAAGTCAAAATCAATCCGCGCGCTCGCAGTGCAGTGATGCGTGTGGCGGAGAAGTTAAGGTGAGTACGCTGTATGCAAAACCATTACCGCGCATCAGCGGTATTTTGCTGTTTTTGTTCCTTTTAAATGTGCTCTCTGCGATTGGCGTGGCATATGCCTCGCATAACAGTCGTAAATATTTAAACGAGCTGTTTGAGACAACGCAAATTCGGGATCGCACGCAAGCCGAATGGGGGCGTTTTATTTTAGAACAAAGCACCTGGACGGCGCACAATCGTATTGAGAGTTTGGCGGTGCAACAGTTGGGTATGCACATCCCTGAGCCGGGTGCGGTAAGAATGGTGAGCCAATGATCGGTTTACAGGGCATCACTTACCCGTGGCGATTTCGCATTGTTTTGTTCTTTTTGTTTGCAATGGGCGCCGCAATTGCTGCGCGGATTGTGTATTTGCATGTGTTTCACCATGAGTTTTTGGCAGAACAGGGTGATGCAAGGGCTTTGCGTATTATTCCAATCCCTGCGCACCGTGGCGTGATTACCGATCGCAATGGCGAGCCGTTGGCAGTGAGTACGCCAGTACTGACTTTATGGGCTAATCCTAAAGAGTTGCTTGCAGATAAGGCGCGTTGGGGCGAGCTGGCGGCTGCCCTGGACTTGAAACCTGCTGCGCTCATTAAGAGTATTGAGAATAACTCTGCACGTGAGTTTATGTACTTGGCACGACGTTTAACCCCAGAAAATGGGCAGCGCGTGCTCGATCTTAAAGTGTCAGGGGTCTACGGCAAAGAAGAGTTTCGCCGTTTTTATCCTGCGGGTGAAGTCACTGCACATGTGGTGGGTTTTACCAATATTGATGAGCATGGTCAGGAAGGTATTGAATTAGCTTTTGATGAGTGGCTGACCGGCGTACCGGGCAAGCGACAAGTGATCAAGGACCGTCGTGGTGACTTGATTCGTGATTTACAAGTTAAAGAAAATGCTAAGCCAGGTAAACAGCTGGCGTTGTCGATTGATTTGCGCTTGCAGTACTTAGCGCATCGCGAACTGCGCAATGCCTTGCTTGAGTTTGAAGCAAAGGCCGGTTCTCTCGTTATGATTGATGTGCGCTCTGGCGAAATTTTAGCGATGGTCAATCATCCTACTTTTAACCCGAATAATCGCCGACATTTAACCCCTCAAGCGATGCGCAATCGGGCAATGATTGATGTGTTTGAGCCCGGTTCTACGGTAAAACCTTTTTCCATCGCAGCGGCGCTCGGTACTGGGCGCTGGAAGCCAGAGTCCACTGTGGATACGGGTAATGGGCAAATTAGAATTGGCCGCTATACGATTCGCGATGTGTCGCGTGGTGGGCTGTTGGATTTAACGGGTGTGCTGAAAAAATCCAGCAACGTTGCGATCAGTAAAATTGCTTTAGATATTGGTGCAGAGCCTGTGTACGCAATGATGCAGAACGTGGGTTTTGGTGTTGACACAGGTTTAAGCTTCCCTGGTGAGCGTGTTGGGCAGTTACCGATACACCGTAAATGGGGGCAAGCAGAAACAGCCGCCTTGGCCTATGGCTATGGTTTGTCAGTGACCACCGTGCAGCTGGCGCATGCCTATGCGGTGCTGGGTAATCAAGGGCGTAATGTTCCTTTATCGCTGCTGCGTCAAGACCGCCTTGTGGCGCCTGGCGAACAAGCGATTGACCCAGAAATTTCAAGTCAAGTCATGGCCATGTTGCAAGCTGTTGTCGAAGAGTCTGGCGGCGGCGGAGCTCGCGCGCAAGTACCGGGTTATCACGTGGCAGGCAAAAGCGGTACAGCGAAAAAATTAGCCGCAGGTGGTGGTTACACTAAAAGTTCTTACCGTTCACTCTTCGCGGGTGTTGCGCCGGTGGATAATCCGCGGGTTGCGGCGGTGATTGTGATTGATGAGCCCAGTAAAGGCGGTTACTACGGTGGTTTGGTCGCTGCACCAGTCTTCGGGCGCGTGATGGCTGGCGCGCTGCGCATGTTAAATGTACGTCCAGATAATTTACCAACAGAGACGCAAACCGCGGTGGTTGGCTCTACACAGGGAGGGCGCGGCTAATGGCAATGCCACTGAATCAACTATTTGCACAAGCACCGAGTTCAACCTTAATTCGAGAGTTGACCCTTGATAGCCGTAAGGTGCGTCCTGGTGACCTATTTTTAGCTGTCGATGGTGCGCAGAAAGACGGTCGTGATTATATCGGTGATGCGATTGCGCGTGGTGCCTCAGCCGTTGTTTATGAGGCAAGTGATGCTTTGCCGATGCAAGACAGTGAGGCGTTGTTGCTGCCAGTCAAAGGTTTGCAAGCACAGCTGTCGGAAATTGCCGGACGTTTTTACGGTGAGCCGAGTCGCGCTATGCGTGTGGTGGCGGTCACTGGCACCAATGGTAAAACCAGCGTCACTCAGTTGTTGGCGCAAGCGTCTGATTTATTAGATCAGCGTTGTGGTTTGATTGGCACCCTAGGCTGTGGTTTTTATGGCGAATTGATCAGCGGTCGCCACACCACGCCTGATCCATTAGCGGTGCAAGCCACTTTGGCAGATTTGAAAAATGCGGGCGCCAAAGCGGTCGCTATAGAAGTGTCTTCGCATGGTTTAGCGCAGCATCGTATTGATGCCGTAAAAGTGGCGGTTGCGGTATTAACTAATTTGACCCGCGATCACCTTGATTATCATGGCTCTATGCAGGCTTACGCAGAAGCTAAGGCACGTTTATTTAGCTGGCCAGGTCTGCGTGCCACGGTACTGAATTTAGATGATGCATTTGGGCGTGAGCTGGCTTCGAAAAACACTGCCGCGCGTTTGATTACATACAGCTTGACGGATGTCAGCGCCAGTATCTATTGCCGTAATATCCGTTTCAGTGCCGCCGGTATCCATGCTGAGGTGGTGACTGCGCATGGTGAAGGCAATTTATCGAGCCATTTAATTGGGCGTTTTAATCTCAGTAATTTATTGGCAGTGATTGGTGCTTTATTAGGTTTGGATCACTCGCTCGAACAAGCCCTGGGGGTGATTGCCAAGTTGCAAGGCCCTGCGGGTCGTATGCAAGTCATCGGAGGGCAAGATCGGCCGTTAGTGGTGGTTGATTATGCGCACACTTCTGATGCCTTAGAGCAAGTCCTTAGCGCTTTACGCCCGCATGTTGCTACTGGCGGGCGCTTGTTGTGCTTATTTGGTTGCGGTGGTGAACGTGATACGGGTAAGCGTCCGTTGATGGCTGAAGTGGTTGAGCGGTTAGCGGATGCAGCAGTGGTGACCGACGATAATCCGCGTGGTGAGAATCCGGCCAGTATTCGTGCTGCGGTATTAGATGGTTTTAGTGCGAACGCACGGGTCACTGAGGTGCCCGAACGCGGTGCGGCGATTGCCCAAATCATTGGCCAAGCTCGTCGCCAAGACGTCATCGTCTTGGCCGGTAAAGGCCATGAGGATTATCAAGAGATCAATCAACAGCGCCAGCATTTTTCTGATATCGAACAGGCGGAGCAGGCGTTAGCCGCATGGCAGGTGGACAATGTTTAAGCCGTTGCGGTTAAGCCAGCTGGTTGAGCCTTTAAGCGCCGAGTTAATCGGTGCCGATGCTGAGTTTCACGCGCTAAGTACTGACAGTCGCAAAGTTACTCGTGAGCAATTATTTGTTGCATTGCGTGGCGAGTTTTTTGACGGACATACCTATTTGGCCGATGTCATGGCGCGTGGTGCAGTTGCTGCTGTTGTCGAAGCGGTGCAAGCCGATCTGCCAATGCCGCAATTGCGTGTCGCTGATACGCGTATTGCGCTGGGTCAAATCGCGTTGCTCAATCGTCAACAGTTTAACGGCAAGATGGTCGCAGTAACCGGTTCCAGTGGCAAAACCACCGTGAAAGAAATGCTCGCCAATGTTTGTCGTTGCGCGCTCGGTGACACTGCAGTGTTAGCCACGCGTGGTAATTTAAACAATGAACTGGGTGTGCCTTTTACTTTATTAGAACTCAATGCGCAGCATCAAGCGGCAGTGGTTGAGTTGGGCGCATCGCATCCTGGCGAGATTGCTTATACCACTGCTTTAGTCCAGCCCATGGTGGCAGTGATCAGTAATGCGGGAATGGCGCATGCGGGTGAGTTTGGGGGTCCTGAGCATATTATTTTAGCCAAAGGTGAAATCCTTGATGGCTTGTCTGCTGAAAATACTGCTGTATTGAATTTTGATGATGGCGCGTTTGAACAATGGCGTGCGCGCAACAGTGTGTGCCAAGTCTTAAGTTTTTCTACCCGCAGTCCAGCCGCTGATGTGTATGCCGATGGCATTACCAGTAATGCACAAGGGCGTATGGGTTTTAATCTACACGGCATGGCAGGTGAGTGCTTTATTCAACTGGCGGTGCTGGGTCTACATAATGTCAGTAATGCTTTGGCTGCTGTTGCGGCCGCGCATGCGCTTGGTTTACCTCTGGAGGCCATTAAACAGGGCTTAGAGAGCATGAAGGCCGTTTCGGGCCGTAGCGTGGTGTACCAGTGCGCCAATCATGTGCAGTTGATTGATGACAGCTATAACGCGAATCCTGCGTCTATTCGCGCCGCTATTGATGTTTTACAGAATATGCCGGGTCAGCGCGTTCTAGTGCTTGGCGATATGGGTGAACTCGGTGCATGGGCAGAACAGGAACATGCGGATATTGGCAGCTACGCAAACGGCAAAGTTGATGCTGTATTTGCTGTTGGCTCGCTGATGCAGCATGCAATTGCACAATATTCTGGCGTATCAGGGCACTTTCTAGCACAAAACAGTCTGATCGAGGCACTGCTGACTCAAGTAAGCGGTCCAGCAACACTATTAATTAAAGGTTCACGCAGCGCGGCAATGGAAAGCGTTGTTAATGCATTGCGTACAGGTTTAGGGGAAACACTCTGATGTTGCTTTTATTGGCGGAGTACTTACAGCAGTACCACAAAGGCTTTGCGGTCTTTCAGTACCTGACTCTGCGCGGTGTTTTTGGCGTGCTTACGGCGCTGGTGATGTCATTGTGGCTTGGTCCGAAAATGATCCGCATGTTACGCAGCCTGCAAATTGGTCAGTCTGTACGTACCGATGGGCCGCAGTCGCACCTGTCTAAATCAGGTACGCCAACCATGGGTGGTGCGCTGATTTTAGCGTCAATCACCATCAGTACTTTGCTTTGGGCCGATCTGAGTAACCGCTATGTATGGATTGTGCTGCTGGTGACACTGTTGTTTGGTGCGATTGGCTGGGTTGATGATTATCGCAAAGTGGTTGAGAAAAACTCGCGTGGCTTGCCTGGTCGCTGGAAGTATTTTTGGCAATCCGTGTTTGGTTTAAGCGCAGCTTTAGTGCTGTATTTTACTGCGCAGACCCCAGGTGAAACAGCATTGATTGTGCCGTTCTTAAAAGACATCAGTATTCCGCTGGGTGCAGGTTTTATTGTTCTGACGTATTTAGTGATTGTCGGCACCAGTAATGCTGTCAACCTGACCGATGGCTTAGATGGTTTAGCGATTTTACCAACGGTATTGGTTGGTGGTGCGCTGGGGATTTTTGCGTATGTGTCAGGTCACGTGAGTTTCGCTCAGTACCTATTTATTCCTTATGTGCCGGGCGTGGGTGAGTTAATTATTTTCTGTGGTGCGTTGGTCGGTGCCGGTTTGGGTTTCTTATGGTTCAACACTTATCCCGCCCAAGTGTTTATGGGGGATGTGGGGGCTTTGGCTTTAGGCGCTGCTCTAGGCACTGTGGCTGTAGTGGTTCGCCAAGAAATTGTTTTGTTCATTATGGGTGGCGTGTTTGTCGTAGAAACCTTATCGGTGGTGATTCAAGTCGCTTCCTTTAAGTTAACCGGCAAGCGTGTGTTTCGCATGGCGCCAATTCATCATCATTTTGAATTAAAAGGTTGGCCGGAGCCGCGCGTGATTGTGCGTTTTTGGATTATCACCGTGGTACTTGTTTTGGTGGGACTCGCCACCTTGAAGTTGAGGTAGACACGTGCAAAGTATTGATCAGCAAACACAGGTCGTTGTCGGCCTGGGCAAAAGTGGCCTGTCACTGGTGCGTTTTTTAGCGCGTCATGCGCAGCCTTTTGTTGTTGCTGATAGCCGTGAAAACCCGCCTGAATTAGTCGCTTTACAGCGTGATTATCCTGACGTCACTGTGCATTGCGGGCCTTTATCGGCGGATATATTAAGTGCCGCACAGGTGTTGTATGTCAGCCCAGGTTTAGCTCTCAGTACGCCCGCTATTCAAACTGCGATTGCTAGCGGTGTAGCCATTTCAGGTGATATTGATTTATTTGCTCAACATGCCTGCGCACCGATTGTGGCGATTACGGGGTCTAATGCAAAAAGCACAGTGACCACCTTAGTTGGCCAGATGTTTGCTGCTGCCGGTTTGAACGTCGCTATCGGTGGCAACTTAGGCACGCCAGCCTTAGACCTGCTCAATGATGAGGTGGATGTCTATGTGATGGAGTTGTCGAGCTTTCAGTTAGAGACAACTTCACACTTAACAGCGCGTGTTGCGGTGTGCTTGAACATCAGTGAAGACCATATGGATCGCTATGTTGATTTGGCCGGCTATATCGCTGCCAAGCAACGCGTATTTGATCATGCACAAGCAGTGGTGATGAATCGTGATGACAGGGCTTCGCAGCCACAGCAAAGCCACGCTTCGATTATCAGTTTTGGGCTCTCCGCGCCGGCTACTGGCCAGTTTGGTTTGCGTGAGCAGGCTGGCGAGATCTACTTGGCTTGTGGTGATGAATTATTGTTACCCGTCAATCAGCTCAATATTCGAGGCAGTCATAACTACGCTAACGCGCTGGCGGCTTTAGCCATTGGCGCATCAATGAACCTGCCGATGGCGGCGATGCTCTCGGCATTGCAAGCCTTTGCTGGGCTTGAGCATCGTTGCCAGTGGTTGCGTAATTTGCACGGTGTGGCTTGGTACAACGATTCAAAAGCCACCAATGTTGGCGCCGCCTTGGCGGCCATTGAAGGCTTGGGTGCGGGTAATCCTGGCAAGTTACTGTTGATTGCTGGTGGGGACGGTAAAGGGGCTGACTTTTCTAGTTTAAAAGCGCCTGTGGCACAGTATTGCCGTGCAGTGATTGTCTTAGGTCGCGATGCTGAGCGTTTGGCGGCTGCACTGACTGATGCGGTGACGATTCAACGTGTAGCAACACTTGAGGATGCCGTGTTGGTTGCGGCGCAGCTTGCGCAAGCCGGCGACAGCGTATTGCTGGCTCCAGCGTGTGCCAGTTTAGATATGTTTAAAAGTTTTGAGCAGCGCGGTGAGTTGTTCGCGCAGGCTGTCGGGAGGTTGATATGAGCCTACTTGATATGCTGTCGCTACCGTCTCCTTGGCGTCACAACAACCAAGTTGATATCGATTTCCCGTTGCTTGCTGCATGCGCATTATTGATGGGTATTGGTCTGGTGATGATTGCTTCAGCATCCGCATCGGTTGCTGAAATTAATAACGGCAATACCTATCATTATTTTGTGCGGCACCTTGTTTACATTGTGCTGGCGCTGATTGCCGGCGGCGTGACTTTATTTGTGCCAATGTCGACTTGGCAGCGTTACAGCGGCTGGTTATTGGCTTTGGCTTTCATCTTGTTGGTGTTGGTGTTGATTCCAGGGATTGGCCGAGAAGTGAATGGTTCAAAGCGCTGGTTGGGCGCAGGGATCTTTAATATCCAGCCTTCTGAGCTGGCGAAGTTGTTTATGGTTATTTTTATCGCAGGCTATTTAGTTCGCCGTACAGAGCAGGTACAGCATCAGTTTATGGGGCTGGTTAAACCTTTGGTGATCTTAGCGGTGATGGGCGCATTACTGATGCAAGAGCCAGACTTTGGTGCCACAGTCGTGATGGCGGGCAGCATCATTGTGATGTTCTTTTTAGGCGGCGTAGGGCTGCGTGTTTCTGTGCCTTTATTAGGTGTCCTCATGGCGTCGTTGTGGTATCTGATGCGTTTTGAGAGCTATCGAATGGCGCGTCTGACTAACTTTACCAACCCATGGCAAGACCAGTACGGCAGTGGTTATCAGCTGACTCAGGCACTGATTAGTTTTGGTCGTGGTGAGTGGTTTGGCTTGGGCTTGGGTAACAGCATCCAAAAACAATTCTTTTTGCCTGAAGCACACACTGATTTTGTTTTTTCAGTATTGGCTGAAGAACTCGGCATGCTCGGTGCGCTGGTGACTTTGCTGTTGTTTATATTTGTTAGCGTGCGTGCTTTATATATTGGTGTTTGGGCTGAGCAGGCGAAAAAATATTATTGCGCGTATGTGGCCTATGGCTTGGCCTTGCTGTGGATCGCCCAAGTTGTGATTAATCTTGGCGTAAACACTGGTTTATTGCCAACTAAAGGTTTGACCTTGCCCTTTATCAGCTATGGCGGCAGCTCATTAGTGGTGTGCTGTATCAGCTTGGCGATTTTGCTACGTATTGAATGGGAGCGCCGCACGCTGTTGCTGGCCAGCGGCTCCATGAGCAAGGCACAAATTGCTGCTATGGCCAAGGGGGTGCGTGATGCGCGCTAATATTTTGATTATGGCTGCAGGCACCGGTGGACATGTGTTTCCCGCTTTAGCCTGTGCCGAAGAATTTAAAGCGCGCGGCTATCAAGTGCATTGGCTGGGCGCTGGACGCGGAATTGAGAATGAGTTGGTGCCTGAGGCAGGTTTTACCCTGCATACCTTAAAGGTTGATGGTTTGCGCGGTAAAGGCCTGCGCTCACTGCTGACGGCACCTTTTAAATTGCTTGCGGGGTTATGGCAAGCCAAGCGTTTAATGCGCGATTTAAAACCTGTGTGCGTGCTTGGCATGGGCGGTTATGTCACTGGTCCGGGTGGTTTGGCTGCGAAAATGGCGGGGATTCCACTGGTGATTCATGAGCAAAATGCAGTGACTGGCACCGCTAACCGACTGCTCTCAGGTTTTGCCACCCGTCTGTGTGAGGCCTTTCCGGGCACTTTCAAAAAGCGCAAAAACTGTATAACCACCGGCAATCCAGTGCGCGAGTCGCTGTTTTTAGCAACCCCGCGTAATGGCTTGGAAGGGCGCGCAGTTAATCTTTTGGTATTGGGCGGCAGTTTAGGTGCGGAACCGTTAAATAAATTATTGCCGGCCGCATTAGCGAAGCTGTCCAGTGAATTGCGTCCACAGGTGACTCACCAAGCGGGACGTAATAATGATCAAGTCACCCGCGAGCGTTATCAAGCAGTCGCTGTTGAAGCGCAAGTGGTGCCATTTATTAGTGATATGTCGCGTGCTTATGCTTGGGCTGATTTAGTGGTGTGCCGCGCGGGAGCCTTAACCGTGAGCGAACTAGCGGCGGCTGGCTTGGCCTCTTTTCTGGTGCCGTTACCGCATGCCATTGATGACCACCAAACTCGCAACGCAGAATTTTTGGCAAAACAAGGCGCCGCCGTCTTATTGCCGCAACATGCTACTGATGCAGACCGTTTAGCTGCACAGTTCACCGAGGTACTGATGGACAAACAACGCATTAAAACCATGGGTGAGCACGCGCGTTTACTGGCGCAGCCCGATGCTACGCAGCACGTTGTTGCTGTGTGTTTGGAGGTGGCCCGTGGTTGATTTATTACAGCCAACATCCGCTGAGATGCGTCGCATGCGCCGTATTCGCCGTATCCATTTTATTGGCATCGGTGGTACCGGCATGTGTGGTATTGCTGAGGTATTACGCAACCTCGGTTATGAAGTATCCGGCTCAGATTTGAAACCTTCCGTGGTGACTGAACGCTTGCAGAGCTTAGGTGTAAATGTGGTGTTTGGTCATCACGCTGAAAATGTTGAGCATGCGGATGTCTTGGTGGTCTCTAGTGCAATTAACCCGTCCAATCCAGAAGTGGCACGTGGTTTAGAGCGTCGTATCCCTGTTGTGCCGCGTGCTGAAATGTTGGCGGAGTTGATGCGTTACCGGCATGGTATTGCAGTGGCGGGTACCCACGGTAAAACCACCACCACTAGCTTACTTGCCTCAGTATTTGCCGCCGCAGGTCTTGATCCAACGTTTGTGATTGGTGGGCGTTTAAATGCCGCTGGTAGCAATGCCCAGCTCGGTGGTGGTTGCTATTTAATTGCCGAAGCAGATGAAAGTGATGCGAGCTTCTTGCACTTACAGCCAATGGTTTCAGTGGTAACCAATATCGATGCCGACCACATGAGCACCTATGGCGGCGACTTTAATAAGCTTAAGAAAACCTTTGTCGATTTTTTACACAATTTACCCTTTTATGGTTTAGCCGTGCTCTGCGTTGATGATCCATCGGTGCGAGAAATTGCTAAACAAGTGAAGCGTCCGATGCTGACTTACGGGTTTTCTGATGATGCTGATCTGCGTGCGATTAATATCAGTCAAGAGGGTATGCGCACCGCATTTACTGTGCTGCGTAAAGGCCGTGAACCACTTGATGTGTCGGTGAATATGCCCGGTAAGCATAACGTACTCAATTCGTTAGCAACCATCGCGATTGCTACCGATGAGGGCCTTTCTGATGCAGCTATTGTTGCAGGTTTATCAGGTTTTGAAGGGGTCGGTCGTCGTTTCCAAATTTACGGTCAATTACCGGTAGAAGGTGGCGAAGTGATGCTGGTGGATGATTACGGTCACCACCCGAGCGAAGTCGCAGCAGTGATTAAGGCTGTGCATGATGGCTGGCCGGGTCGTCGCTTAGTCATGGTCTATCAGCCTCATCGTTACACGCGCACCCGCGATTTGTATGAAGACTTTGTCCAGGTGTTGAGCGAGACCGGTGTGTTACTGCTGTTGGAAGTCTATCCCGCCGGCGAAGAGCCGATTCCGGGCGCTGATAGCCGTCAACTTTGTCATAGCATTCGTCAACGTGGACGCTTAGATCCTTTGTATGTTGAGCGCGGAACCGATCTAGCGCCGTTACTGAAACCTTTGTTGCGTCCTAACGATATTTTGCTGTGTCAAGGTGCCGGCGATGTCGGTGGTATTGCGCCGCAGTTAATCAAACATCCTTTGTTTGCCGCACATTCGACGGAGAGTGGGTTATGAGTCAGCCAATCAATGCTCAAGCGTTTGGTCGGGTTGCCGTGCTGTATGGCGGGCGCAGTGCTGAACGTGAGGTGTCCTTAAAATCAGGCGCAGCGGTATTGACGGCCTTACAAGACGCCGGTGTCGATGCTTTTGCAATAGATGTCGGTGATGATGTATTGGCGCGTTTGTGTGAGCAGAAAATTGATCGTGCTTTTATTGTTCTGCACGGTCGCGGCGGTGAAGACGGTACCGTGCAAGGTTTGCTTGAGTGTGCGGGTATTCCTTATACCGGTAGTGGTGTATTAGCCTCTGCGTTAGCCATGGATAAGCTACGCACTAAGCAAATTTGGCATAGTGTTGGCTTGCCGACGCCACGCCATGCGGCTTTGGTGACTCAAGAAGATTGTCATTTAGCGGCTGAGCAACTGGGCTTTCCTTTGATCGTTAAGCCAGCCAGCGAAGGTTCCAGTATTGGCATGGCCAAAGTGGATGATTTAGAGGCTTTATTAGCAGCTTGGCAGGAGGCTCGGCAGTTTGATTCTCAGGTGTTGGTTGAACAGTGGATTTCTGGTCCAGAGTTCACCATTGCCATGCTCGATGGCGAGGTGTTGCCACCGATTCGCTTAGGTACCAGTCACGCGTTCTATGACTACGAAGCCAAGTATCACTCCAACGATACCCAATATCAGGTTCCTTGTGGTTTAGCGGCTGATAAAGAGGCTGAATTGCGAGAGTTAACTGCGCGCGCCTGTCAGACCCTTGGTGTAACGGGGTGGGGTCGTGCGGATGTGATGCAAGATGCGCAGGGCAATTTTTGGTTATTGGAAGTCAATACCGTGCCAGGGATGACTGATCACAGTTTGGTGCCGATGGCTGCGCGTGCTGCAGGTCTTGATTTTACTACTTTAGTGCTGACTATTTTGGCTGGCACTTTACAGGCGCAAGGTTAAGCAGATGAGTAGCGCACAACAGCACACTAAGACTGCTGCTCAACGTGGAGCATCGCGCCAAGCGCCTGCCCGCGGAGCGCGTCGTGCTGCGTTGCAGAAAGCCCCGCGACAGTGGCCGCAGCCAAATTGGACAGTCATAAGTCGTGTTTTCTTGGCTGTGTTGCTGCTCGTGTTGCTGTTGAGTGCTGATCATGCTTGGCAGCTACTAAAGCCCCATGTGAATCAACCGATCTCAACCATTCGTGTATTGGGTGAGTTGAGTGCGGTGAATCAGCAGGCAGTACAAAAGCAATTAATGCCCTATAGCACTGATTTGTTTTTGTCGGTGAATATTGATGCGGTACGCAATGCTTTGGAAGAGCTGCCTTGGGTTGCTAGCGCAGAAGTCAGCCGTATTTGGCCTGATCAGTTGCAAGTGATTGTACAAGAAGAATTGCCCGTGGCGCGCTGGGGCGAGAGTGCTTTACTCAGTACGCAAGGGTATTTGTTTACCGTTTTAGATGTACAGGCCTACGCCAACTTGCCACGTTTATCAGGCCCTAAAAATACACAGCAGCGGGTGATGCAACAGTACCTTTCATTTAGCCAAGCCTTAAGGCCATTAGGCTATTCGATTAAACAACTGGAAATGCGTGAGCGTGGCAGCTGGTTTGTGACCACGCAAACAGGCCTGCAATTGTTATTTGGGCGTGATCATTTGGTAGAGAAAATGCATCGTTTTGCTGTTGTTCATGAGAAAGAATTGAAAGAGCAAATTGATAAAATTGAACGGGTTGATTTGCGTTATGCCAATGGTTTGGCTGTGGCTTGGCGCGCCCCGACAGAAAGTGAAACTACAGCGGTGGTGGCACAGTGAAGGAGAGAAAATTAATGGCAAATGAAAATAACCACAACATGATTGTTGGTCTTGATATAGGTACCTCCAAGGTTGTGGCGTTGGTTGCCGAGGTCACTCCTGATGGTGAGCTAAACATTGTTGGGATCGGTACGCACCCAACCCGCGGCCTGAAAAAAGGTGTGGTGATTAACATTGAATCCACCGTGCAGTCGGTACAACACGCGATTGAAGAAGCGCAGATTATGGCCGACTGCCATATTCACTCGGTGTTTGTCGGGATTGCGGGCAGTCATATTCGCAGTCAGAACTCCGATGGCACAGTTGCTATTCGTGATCGTGAAGTCAGTCGCGCAGATTTAGAGCGTGTATTGGATGCTGCGCAAGCAGTTGCCATTCCTTCTGATCAGAAAGTGCTGCATACCCTGCCGCAAGATTATGTAATTGATAAGCAAGAAGGCGTGCGCGAGCCGCTGGGTATGTCTGGTGTACGTTTAGAAGCCCGGGTGCATGTGGTGACCTGTGCCATTAATGCGTCGCAAAATATTGAAAAGTGTGTGCGCCGCTGTGGTCTGGAAATTGAAGATGTGATTCTTGAACAATTGGCCTCGGCCAATGCGGTATTGACTGAAGACGAAAAAGAGCTGGGTGTGTGTTTGGTGGATATCGGTGGTGGTACCTCGGATATCGCCATTTTCACTGAAGGCGCGATTCGTCATACCGCAGTGATCCCGATTGCTGGTGACCAAGTCACCAACGATATTGCCATGGCGCTGCGTACGCCCACCCAGTACGCCGAAGAAATCAAGATTCGCTATGCCTGTGCGCTGGCTAAATTAGCCGGCCCTGGCGAGACGATTAAGGTGCCGAGTGTCGGTGATCGCCCGCCGCGTGAGTTGTCCCGCCAAGCTTTAGCTGAAGTGGTCGAGCCGCGTTATGACGAGTTGTTTACTTTGATTCTCTCAGAGCTGCGCCGTAGTGGTTATGAAGACATGATTCCTGCAGGAATTGTACTGACTGGCGGCACTTCAAAAATGGAGGGCGCCGTTGAACTGGCTGAAGAAATTTTTCATATGCCGGTGCGCTTAGGTATGCCTCAAGGCATTAAAGGTATTGGTGATGTGGTGCGTAACCCAGTGTACTCAACCGCGGTTGGCTTATTGGTGTACGGGCTACGTAAGCAAGCAGATGGTGGGATTATGTCGGGTAAAAGTCATGATCAAACAGACGAAAAAATGGCCGTGTTTGGCAAGATTAAACGCTGGCTACAAAATCAATTGTAATGCAATAAAACTGGCGAAAGCTGGATTATAACGAGAAGGGTAGGAGAGTTATTATGTTTGAATTAGTTGATCAGACTCCGCAGAGTGCTGTGATTAAAGTGATTGGTGTCGGTGGCGGTGGTGGTAATGCTGTCAATCACATGGTAGCCAATAACATTGAAGGCGTAGAATTTATTTGCGCCAATACAGATGCTCAGGCACTGCGTGATATCACTGCGCGTACTGTGCTGCAGTTGGGCACGAGTGTGACCAAAGGCCTCGGCGCTGGAACCAATCCTGAGATTGGCCGTAAAGCCGCTGAAGAAGACCGTGAGCGCATTGCTGAAGTCTTGCAAGGCACGGATATGGTCTTTATTACCACCGGAATGGGTGGTGGTACCGGTACTGGTGCTGCACCAATCATTGCTCAAGTGGCTAAAGAAATGGGTATTTTAACGGTTGCTGTCGTGACGCGTCCGTTCCCTTTCGAAGGCAAGCGTCGTTTGCAAATTGCTGACGAAGGCATTCGTTTGTTGGCTGAACACGTTGACTCATTGATTACCATTCCTAACGAAAAATTACTGACTATTCTGGGTAAAGACGCCAGCTTGTTGTCTGCTTTTGCTAAAGCTGATGATGTTTTGGCCGGTGCAGTACGCGGTATTTCTGACATCATTAAACGCCCTGGGATGATTAACGTTGATTTTGCTGACGTTAAAACAGTCATGAGCGAAATGGGTATGGCAATGATGGGTACCGGTTGCGCAAGTGGCCCGAATCGTGCCCGTGAAGCGACTGAAGAAGCAATTCGCAATCCATTGTTGGATGATGTCAATCTTAATGGTGCACGTGGTATTTTGGTTAATATTACTGCAGGTCCTGATCTGTCGCTCGGCGAATACGCTGAAGTGGGTAGTATCATTGAAGCTTTTGCTTCAGATGAAGCAATGGTCAAAGTGGGTACGGTGATTGACCCTGATATGCGTGATGAGTTGCACGTGACTGTTGTCGCGACAGGCTTAGATCCGCGCGTAGAAAAACCAGTTAAAGTCGTAGATAACACCAATACCTTAAAAGTGGCGTCTGCGCTGCCGACCATGGCTGTTGCTATGGATGAAGGTAAAGAGGTTAATTACAACCATTACGATCGTCCTGCTATGCAGCGCCGTGGTGCGGGTAGTACGGCAACCGCGAGCAAACCCAATAACCAAGAAGAGATGGATTACTTGGATATTCCTGCGTTTTTACGACGCCAAGCAGACTGATAAGGGTTGGTATTGCGAGTTGATTTCTTTATTCACGCAGCATCTGTTAAGATGCCTCGTATTATTGAATATCTATTCGCAACCAGTATAGCAGCGGCTTAAGTCATGATTAGACAACGCACCTTGAAAAATATTATCCGTGCCACGGGTATCGGTTTGCACTCAGGCGAGAAGGTTTACCTGACGTTGCGCCCTGCAGCAGTGGACACGGGTATTGTGTTTCGCCGTATGGATTTAGATCCTATGGTAGAAATACCTGCTCTAGCAAAAAATGTCGGTGAGACAACTATGTCGACGACGCTCGTCAAAGATGGGGTTAAAGTAGACACTGTTGAGCACCTGTTATCTGCTATGGCAGGTTTGGGTATTGATAATGCTTACGTTGAACTTTCTGCTTCTGAAGTACCGATCATGGATGGCAGTGCTGGGCCTTTTGTTTTTTTAATTCAATCTGCTGGATTGGAAGAGCAAGATAAGCCAAAACAATTCATTCGTATTTTACGTGAAGTAAAGGTTGAGGACGGTGAGAAACGTGCCACTTTTGTACCTTTTGAAGGGTTTAAAGTGGGTTTCGAAATTGACTTTGATCATCCTGTGTTTGCAGGACGTACGCAGACGGCGTGTGTGGATTTTTCCAGTACTTCATTTGTAAAAGAAGTCAGTCGTGCACGAACATTTGGCTTTATTCGTGATATTGAGTTCTTGCGTACGCATAATCTTGCTTTGGGTGGCAGTGTCGATAACGCAATCGTTGTTGATGAAGATTCTGTCCTCAATGAAGATGGTCTACGTTATGAAGATGAATTTGTGAAGCATAAGATTCTTGATGCTATCGGCGACTTATATCTGTTAGGGAAAAGTTTGATTGGTGAGTTTCGCGGTTATAAATCGGGACATGCGCTCAATAACCTATTAATTAGAACCCTACTTGAGCAGCCAGATGCTTGGGAAGTGGTAACCTTTGTAGATTCCAGTTTAGCTCCTATTTCTTATATGCGCCCTGCGGCGGCCGTATAAGTTTATCGTTAAATTTTTAAACCACCCTTTATGGGTGGTTTTTTTTTGTTTTTTTATGAGTGAGCGGCTCAGTATTATTGTCTTACTATTGTTTTTTATGATGATGGATGGTCATTTAAATCAATAAAGCTTCAGCTTGTCGCAAGCCTAACCTACTCTCTATACCAAGCCTGAGCACAACGGTACTTTTTGGAGAACTTCATGGACTTTTCTTATAGCGAAAAAACCCAAGCATTACGCGAGCAGTTGCGTGGTTTTATGGATCAGCACGTTGTGCCACGCATTGGCGCTTGGCAGCAAGAGGTTGCTGCTGGAATTTATCCTGTTTCTTTTATGCAAGACTTAAAAGCATTGGCGCGCGCTGAAGGTTTGTGGAATTTGTTTTTACCTTCATTAAAAGACGACGAACCGGGTAATGGCTTGAGTAATATTGAATATGCACCGCTGGCTGAGATTATGGGTCGGGTGAGTTGGGCATCTGAAGTGTTCAATTGCAATGCGCCGGATACGGGCAACATGGAATTGCTGCATATGTTTGCTACGTCTGCGCAGCGTCAGCAATGGCTCAATCCTTTGCTAGAAGGAGAGATACGTTCAGCGTTTGCGATGACTGAACCGGATGTCGGGTCCTCAGATGCAAGTAATATTCAAACTTTGATTCGCCGTGAAGGTGATGAATATGTGATCAATGGTCGAAAATGGTTTATCACCAATGCCTCACATCCTCATTGTAAGTTTATGATTGTGATGGGTAAAACTGATCCTGATGGTGATGCTAAGCGCCAGCAAAGCATGGTGATTGTGCCAATGGATACGCCAGGGGTGATCATTGAACGCAATATTGCAGTGATGAACCATGTTGCCCCTGAAGGGCACTGTGAAATAGTTCTACGCAATGTACGAGTGCCTGCGGCGAACTTGCTGGGTAAAGAAGGCGATGGATTTATGATGGCGCAGGCGCGTTTAGGCCCTGGTCGTGTTCACCACTGTATGCGTTCGATTGGTATGGCTGAGCTGGCCTTAGAGTTAATGGTTGAGCGCTCACAAGAGCGTAAAACTTTTGGCCGTTACTTACACCAACATGGCAGTGTTTCCGAGTGGATTGCTCGCTCACGAATGGAAATTGAGCAAGCGCGCTTGTTGGTATTGAAAACCGCATGGATGATTGATGAGGTAGGCGCACGTGCGGCTCGTAAAGAAATCTCGATGATTAAAGCGGTCGTGCCCACGATGCATATGCAAGTGGTTGATCGTGCGATACAGGTCTTTGGAGCAATGGGTTTAACTCCAGATACGCCATTGGCTGACTTGTGGATTGGTGGACGTTGCTTACGTTTTGCTGATGGTCCAGATGAAGTGCATTTGCGCAGTATTGCCCGTATGGAACTGCAAGATAGTGAAGCCGCGCGCGGACACACTGCGGCTTACTTAACTCCCCCTCTGCGCAGTTAAAACGCTAGTGTTGCAAACTAAAAAGCCCTGTTTCATACAGGGCTTTTTATTCAAGAGCGGTTGCTGAATGCTTGTATTGCTTAATACCGAGGGGTTGTATTTTCAGCGTTGTCAGGCAGCTTGGTTTTCCAGCCTTTATTGCCGGGAAGAATCACGTTAAGTAATAAGGCTATCACAGCGCAAAGAGAAATTCCCGATAAGGTGAAATCACCACTGCCAATGCTCATCCCGCCAATCCCGAAGACCAAAGTCACTGAGACGATAATCAAATTGCGCGCTTCAGATAAATCCACTTGATTGCGAATTAAGGTGTTGAGCCCAACTACCGCAATTGAACCGAATAACAAGCATAAAATACCGCCCATAACCGGCACGGGAATACTCTGTAGAGCCGCGCCAAATTTCCCGATAAAAGCTAAAGCAATAGCAAAGCCCGCCGCCCAAGTCATGATTTTTGGGTTGTAGTTTTTCGTTAACATCACCGCACCTGTGACTTCAGCATAGGTGGTATTCGGTGGGCCGCCAAACATCCCTGCAGTTGTGGTGGCTAAGCCATCGCCAAGTAGGGTGCGGTGTAAGCCGGGGTTCTTGATGTAGTTTTGTCCGGTGACACTGCCAATCGCAATCACTCCGCCGATATGCTCGATTGCTGGCGCTAAGGCGACCGGCAACATAAACAAAATTGCCCCGAGGTGAAACTCTGGAGTAACAAACGCGGGGAGGGCAAACCAAGGTGCGAGGCGAATGGCTTCAGTGCTGACTTGGCCTAAGATGACCGCGAGTGTGCAGCCAACGATAATCCCAGCCAAGATTGGCACTAAACGAAAGAGCCCGCGCCCTAAGGTGGCGACTGCAAGGGTTGTCACTAGTGCTGACATGGAGATGATCATCGCGGTTGGGTAAGCAATCAATTGCGTTGCGCCATCGCCTGATTTGCCCATCGCCATATTCACTGCGACGGGTGATAGTGCCAGGCCAATGCACATAATCACCGGTGCAATCACCACTGGCGGTAGCAGTTTGTCGATAAAACCGGTGCCTTTCATGCGAACCGCAGCGCTTAGCAGCACATACACCATGCCTGATGCCATAATTGCACCAAGTACTGCAGGTAAGCCAAAATTGGTTTTCGCATAGAGGATCGGTGCAATAAAGGCAAAGCTTGATGCGACAAAAACCGGCACTTGGCGTTTGGTCACCAATTGGAATACTAAGGTACCGATACCCGCAGTAAATAAGGCGACGTTAGGGTCCATTCCAGTAATCAGCGGCATCAACACCAGAGCCCCAAACGCGACAAACAACATTTGCGCGCCGGCCAAAGCCTGTCGCCACAGCGGTTCTGCAGGATAAGGCAGCATCAATCAGCTCTCCTTTTGCTTGGTGCCGAAAATTTTATCACCCGCATCGCCTAAACCTGGGACGATGTAACTGTTGTTATCGAGGCCTTGATCAATCGATGCGGTATATATTGCTACATCGGGGTGCGCAGTATTCACTGCGTTAATTCCTTCAGGTGCGGCGACTAATACCATTGCGCGAATTTCTTTACAGCCGGCTTTTTTCAATAAATTGATGGTGGCGATCATTGAATTGCCGGTGGCCAACATCGGATCAATAATCAAGGACAAGCGTGAGGGCATATCGGGCGCCAGTTTTTCTAAGTACGTGTGTGCTTCCAGTGTGGCCTCGTTGCGCACCACACCAACCGCGCTAACTTTAGCACTCGGAATTAGGCTTAACACGCCTTCGAGCATGCCAATTCCTGCGCGTAAAATGGGCACCACAGTGATTTTTTTACCGGCAATTTTTTCAACCTCAACCACGCCGCTCCAGCCTTCAATGGCATGGGTTTCTAAAGGTAAATCCTTGGTTGCTTCGTAGGTGAGTAGTGTGCCAATTTCTTGTGCTAACTCGCGAAAATTTTTTGTGCTGACATCAGCTCGACGCATTAAACCAAGTTTGTGACGAATCAGGGGGTGACGGATTTCATGGGCGGACATGAACAGCTCCAAAAGCTAGAAAGTAGGCGCCTAGATTAAACGAAATAAGGATAAAACGGCACTTTGTTTGCGATCAATACTTGCCCTAAACGGCTTGTGGCAGTACCTTTTGCGCCTTAATTCTTTAACAACGAGCCCCGTGATGCCTGTTAATCTTGAACATATCCAGCAAATAATGGCTGAGGCCGATATTTTATTCACTGCTGCTGAGGTTGAGGCCGCGATTGATCGTGTCGCGCAGCAGATCAATCAGCAATTGTTTGCAAGTAACCCGGTGGTTTTTTGCGTGATGAATGGTGGTTTGATTTTCTCCGGTAAACTGCTGACTAAATTAACCTTCCCATTAGAGCAGTCGTATTTACACGCCAGCCGCTACCGTAATGAAACCAGTGGTGGTGAGCTGTTTTGGAAAGCTAAGCCGGAAATATCCTTTATGGATCGTGAAGTGCTGATCATTGATGACATTCTGGATGAAGGGCATACGTTGTCAGCCATTATCGAGTTCTGTAAGCGCGCGGGAGCCAGCAAAGTGCATACAGCTGTGCTTATGGATAAGAAGCACGACCGTAAGGCCAGCGCTGACTTAAAAGCTGACTTTACTGGCTTGTATTGCGAAGATCGTTATATTTTCGGTTACGGCATGGACTATAAAGGTTACTGGCGTAATGCGGCAGCTATTTACGCTGTTAAAGGCATGTAATAACACGCTGGTTATGATTTTTTTGTATGCAAAGCTAAACGTTCCAGTGCCTTGCGCAGCACTGGATCGCTGATCGCTTGCGCACTGGCGTGGATCACGTGCCCCGTATGTTCAGAAAAATCGATATTACGCGTGGCTGCTTTTTCAGGCTGCATAGGTGGGCGCACCTTAAACTGAATACGCAGCACTTGGTTAAACTCAGGGGTTTGCTGCAGCTGTTCTAGTAAACGTTTTTGCTGATAACGCAAGCGGGTTGCCCAGAGCCCATCGGTGACGATTAGGGTCAGTGTCGCGTCTTGCACTGTCGCGACATGACAATGCTTGCGAGCAGCGGGTTGCAAGTATTGATTGAGCAATTCCTGTAAGCGCTCAACGCTTTGCGCACGAGCCACTAAACGTTGTAGTGAAGCGCTTTGCTGCAATAAACGGGTGGTTTTTTGCGCTTGAGTAGGGCGATAGCTCATCGATGACCTCACAAAAAGACAGATCGCGATGATCCGAACTTATGGTTTTTTCAAAGCTTGCTTGAAATATGTCGGGTGCGACACCACGTTGTAAAGACAGTATAGCTTACAAAAAACACAGTGATTGTGGCTGAGAAGCGTATATTTATTTTGCTCATCGAGCTGCTTGTTGATTAAGACTACTTTATTCGATAGCAAATACGGGTAGAATGGTTTTTTTGTGCGGGTGAGTGCAGTATGACTTACGCGCCTTCACCCCCCAAAAATGGAAGCGTTATTAATTATGTTTGCGCCTTTATTCAGAAAACTCCTTGGAAGCAAGAATGATCGTGATGTCAAACGCATGTATAAAATGGTTAATACCGTTAATGCGCTTGAAGAGCAAATGGTGGCTCTATCTGACGAGCAATTAAAAGCCAAAACCAATGAGTTTCGTGAACGTCTAGCGGGTGGTGAAAGCTTAAATAAACTCTTACCTGAAGCCTTTGCGGTGGTTCGTGAGGCCGGTAAGCGCGTGATGGGTATGCGTCACTTTGATGTGCAGTTAATCGGCGGACAAACCTTGCATGAAGGCAAGATTGCTGAGATGCGTACCGGTGAAGGTAAAACCTTAGTAGCAACACTGGCGGTGTACTTAAATGCTTTGCCTGCCAAAAGTGTGCATGTGGTAACGGTCAACGATTACCTGGCGCGTCGTGATGCGAATTGGATGCGTTCGTTATATGAGTTCTTAGGTCTTACTGTCGGCGTTGTTGTCCCGTTTCAGGATCCAGAAGAAAAGCGTGCCGCCTATGCGTGCGATATCACTTACGGCACCAATAACGAATTTGGTTTTGATTACCTGCGCGATAATATGGCGTTTAGCATTGAAGATAAGTTTCAGCGTGAACTGCATTTTGCAGTGATCGATGAAGTTGACTCAATCTTAATTGATGAGGCACGTACGCCCTTGATTATTTCAGGGCAAGCGGAAGACAGTTCTGAGCTATATAAAAAGATCAACCTGATTATTCCAACCTTAAAACGCCAGCTTGAAAATGAAGAAGGCGAAGTGTTGGAAGAAGGGCATTACACCATTGATGAAAAAACACGCCAAGTCGAGCTGAATGAAGCTGGCCATCAGTACATTGAAGAAAAACTGACTGAAATGGGCTTGTTGGCAGAAGATGAGTCGTTGTACTCGGCCAGTAATTTGAGTTTATTGACTCACGTTAACGCAGGTTTACGTGCACATACCTTATTTCATCGTAACGTTGAATACATCTTGCAAGATGGCCAGGTGGTGCTGGTTGATGAGCATACTGGTCGTACCATGCACGGCCGTCGCTTATCTGAAGGTTTACACCAGGCCATCGAAGCCAAAGAAGGTGTGCATATCCAGCCTGAAAGCCAGACTCTCGCTTCGACCACGTTTCAGAACTATTTCCGCCTGTATGAAAAGCTCTCCGGTATGACGGGTACGGCGGATACTGAGGCGTTTGAGTTCCGCCAGATTTATGGTCTAGATGTCACCGTTATTCCAACCCATCGCCCAGTGGCGCGTAAAGACTTTAATGACTTGGTGTTCTTAACTCAGCCAGAAAAATATACCGCCATTATTGCCGATATCCGCGAGTGTCAAGAACAAGGCCGTCCCGTGCTTGTCGGTACAGCATCGATTGAAAGTTCTGAGTATGTCTCCAACGTGCTTAAAGCTGATGGTATTGAGCATAAAGTACTGAATGCTAAGCATCACGATTTAGAAGCTGACATTATTGCTCAGGCCGGTCGCCCTGGTGCGGTTACGATTGCCACGAATATGGCTGGTCGGGGTACTGATATTGTCTTGGGTGGTAGTTGGGAATCAGAGGTTGCTGCTTTAGATCAAGCCAGTGACGAACAAATTGCAGATATTAAAGCGGCGTGGCAAAAAAGCCATCAGCAAGTGATTGAAGCTGGCGGTTTACACGTGATTGCTACTGAACGTCACGAGTCGCGTCGGATTGATAACCAACTGCGTGGCCGCTCAGGCCGTCAGGGTGATCCAGGCTCGACACGTTTTTACCTGTCACTAGAAGACAATCTGATGCGCATCTTTGCCTCAGACCGCGTTAAAAACTTTATGAAAGCCTTGGGCATGAAAGAAGGTGAGGCTATTGAGCATCGCATGGTGAGCAATGCCATTGAAAAAGCCCAGCGCAAAGTTGAAGGCCGTAACTTCGACATGCGTAAACAGCTGCTTGAGTATGATGATGTCGCGAATGAACAGCGTAAAGTGATTTACCATATGCGTAATAGCTTGCTCTCATCAAATGATGTCGGCGATATCGTTGCAGAGTTTAGACATGAAGTACTCAGTAGCACTATTGAACAGTTTATTGCGCCACAGTCATTGCCAGAGCAATGGAATATTGCTGAGCTTGAACAAGCAATGGCTGAAGGGTTCGGTGTGCAATTACCGATTCAAGAGTGGCTCGATAGCGATGATTCTTTATATGAAGACACGCTGCGCGAGCGTATTTATGCACAGGTGATTGCTGCTTATACGGAAAAAGAAGCACAGGTTGGCGCGGAAGGCTTACGTAACTTTGAGAAGCAAATTATTCTGCGTGTATTGGATGATTTGTGGAAAGAGCATTTGGCCGCAATGGATCACTTGCGCCATGGTATTCACCTACGTGGTTACGCTCAAAAAAATCCTAAGCAAGAATACAAGCGTGAATCCTTTAACTTATTTCGTGATCTACTGGATTCAATTAAGCGTGATTCGATCCGCGTATTATCTAACGTGCAAATTCGTCAAGAAGATCCAGAGGAAGAGGAAGCACGTTTGCGTCAACAAGCGCAGGCCTTGGCTGAGCGTATGCAATTTCAGCACGAAGAAGCTGCAGGCTTTGATAGCACGCCTGAAGACAATACAGAAATTGAGCCTGCTGCTGCACCCACGCAAGTGCGCAATGAGCCGAAAATTGGCCGTAATGAGCCATGCACCTGTGGATCTGGAAAAAAATACAAACATTGCTGCGGACGTATCAGTTAATGTTTTAACCCTGCTTTGATGCTTTAAAGTGGTGGTGAGTACAGGTTTTACGCCGTACCAGATGATTTCTGAGTACGGCGTTTCTTTTCGCGCACAGCGCATTTAATCAGCGGGAGAATTGTTATGGCGGTTGGCTTAGGTGAATTACCAGTAATGCATCCAGTTGCAGGTTTTGAATTAGGTATTGCCAGTGCTGGCATTAAAAAGCCAGGCCGCCGCGATGTGGTACTGATGCGTTGTGCCGAGGGTAGTGCAGTGGCTGGGGTGTACACGCAAAATGCTTTTTGTGCCGCGCCTGTGCTGCTGTGCAAACAACGCATGCAGTCTGCTCCACGTTATTTGATTGTTAATACTGGAAATGCCAACGCCGCTACTGGTGCATTGGGTTTGCAAGCCGCCAATGCTGTATGTCAGCAGTTGGCTGAGCTGGTGGGCTGTCCTGTTGAGCAAATTTTACCGTTTTCAACAGGGGTGATTGGCGAACCGTTACCGGTCGATAAAATCACTGCGGCATTACCCGCCGCGCTGAGTGATTTGCGTGAAGATCATTGGGCGTTGGCCGGTGAAGGTATTATGACTACCGATACTCTGCCTAAAGGCGCAAGCCTGCAATTTCAGCACAATGGCGTGACTGTTACGGTAACGGGTATCAGTAAAGGTGCTGGGATGATTCGCCCAAATATGGCCACTATGCTGGGCTATATTGCGACGGATGCCTCAGTCAGTCAGGAGATCTTGCAAAATATTTTGCATGATGCGGCGAATAAATCCTTCAACCGCATCACTATTGATGGTGATACTTCAACCAATGACTCCTGCATCCTTGTTGCAACAGGTCAAGCTGCAGTTGAGTGCGTTACCGAAGCGCAAGGTGAATTGTACGATGCTTTGCGTGAAGCGATTAATCAGGTTGCAATGCAGCTGGCACAAGCGATAGTGCGTGACGGTGAGGGCGCGACGAAATTTGTTACCGTGCAAGTACAGGGTGGCGCCACCCAGCAAGAGTGTCTCGATGTTGCTTATGCGGTTGCTCACTCACCGTTGATTAAGACTGCGTTATTTGCTTCTGATCCAAACTGGGGGCGGATTGTTGCCGCCATTGGTTATGCGGGTGTCAAAGAGTTGGACACTGAGCAAGTCAATGTGTACTTAGATGATGTGTGCATTGTTGCTCGAGGCGGCCGTGCGCAAGCTTATACCGAAGAGCAGGGCGCGGCAGTTATGCAACAAGCGGAGATTCTGATTCGTATTGAACTGGAACGTGGTGGTTGCACAGAAACGATTTGGACCACTGACCTTTCTCATGAATATGTGCGTATCAATGCTGAATACCGTTCTTAAGTTTGCCGTGCGAGCAGGCCTGTGCGCATGACTAAGCGCGTGCATGTTGTTGCTGCGGTGATTCGCAATGCCC
Organism: Pseudomonas sp.; assembly: GCA_034006605.1. GTDB lineage: Bacteria > Pseudomonadota > Gammaproteobacteria > Pseudomonadales > Pseudomonadaceae > Denitrificimonas. The sequence goes on from JAVESM010000003.1 coordinate 82,035, forward strand.
AACAGGAAATACTGCTGGCACTACGTCCTGCTGATAAGCATATGGGCGGCTTATGGGAGTTTCCAGGTGGTAAATGCGAGGTCGGCGAAAGCCCGCAGCAGGCATTGGCCCGTGAGCTGCATGAAGAGTTGGGGATTGTTATTGAGAACCCTCAGCCGTTGATTCAGGTCAGGCATGACTACCCTGATCTACATGTGTTGTTGGATGTTTATACGGTGCCCCGCTTTACGGGTGAGGCACATGGTGCAGAAGGGCAGGCGGTGCGTTGGGTTGCTTCCAGTGCTTTAGCGGATTATCAGTTTCCTGCAGCCAATCGAAGCATTGTCAGTGCGGCACAACTGCCGCAACGTTATTTGATTACCCCAGAGCAACTTAGGCCAGAGCAACTGTACATGGGTGCTGAGCGCGCTTTGGCAGCGGGCTGTAAACTCTTGCAGTTGCGTGCTGCACATTTGTCAGTCAATGAATACAAAGCGCTTGCTTGGCGTTTACAAGCGTTGTGCGCAGGGCGTGCGCAGTTGATGCTCAAAGGTGACTTAGTTTGGCACGCAGAGTTTCCTGGCGCAGGTTGGCACTTAACTGCGCAGCAGTTGCATGAGCTGGCAGGGCAAGCACGCCCTCTTGCAACGGATCGTTGGTTAGCAGCGTCTTGTCATACGGTTGAGGAATTGCAGTTGGCCACGGCGTTGCAGGTCGACTTTGTGACCTTGTCGCCCGTCTTGCCGACACCAACACACCCTGCAAGCCCACCTTTAGGTTGGGATACGGCGCAAGCATTATTACGTGAGTTTAATGCCCCAGCATTCCTGCTCGGCGGTTTAACTGAGCAGGATACTGTGCAAGCCTGTGCCATTGGTGGACAAGGCGTAGCGGGTATTCGCGGTTTTTGGCCGCAGACGTTATAGCGGTTTTTCTGCTGCTTGCCAGTGAATCTCTGCGCAACCTTGATCTTGGGCAATTAGGCGAGCGGCAACAAATAATAGATCAGATAAACGGTTAATATAACCGAGCATCTCTGGGCGCAAGGCTTCACTGCTATGCAGTGCTTGGCAGCGCCGTTCGGCGCTGCGTGCGCTGCTGCGGCACACATGAGCTTGCGCTATCAAGCGTGAGCCACCCGGTAAAATAAACTCTTTTAACGGTCCTACCTGTACATTCCAGGCGTCAATGCTTTCTTCTATTCGAGTGATTTCATTGGCTTGCAGCGCTTGATATTCAGGCATAGCTAATTCACCGCCCATATCAAAGATACGATGCTGGCAAGGTGCAAGTACGTCAATCACTTCTTGTAAATGAGGTGCCGTTTGCAGTTGCTCGTGCAGTTCTGCCAATAATAAACCCAGCTGGCTGTTGAACTCATCGAGTGCGCCAATCGCTTCTATGCGCGGGTGGCTTTTATTCACGCGACGACCATCGGCCAAGCCGGTTTGCCCATCATCACCGGTGCGCGTATAAATTTTACTGAGTCGATAGCCCATGCTCGTAATCTCCGTATGCAGGTTGTTAGCTGAGTGGTAAGCCTAGCATTATTAAAGTGTTTTGTAGTTGTGTATGTAGCGCATGCAGAGTGGGTGTTTGGCATGCTAGCGCGATGCTCTGCGTACATGCAAAGCCTGTCATATAGCTTATTTCAGTGCGCCGCTGATGATGTGCATCTTGGCGCATGGACGATGAGTTTGCTGCGGTTTTTTCAATGACCTGCCAGACTTGCTGGTGTAAATGCTGGGCGGCGTTAGCTTGCTGCGCCGCGTTGAGTAGTCTTTGCAGCTCGTCGCATAGAATATTAATTAAAGTAGCGTGCTGGAGCAGAGTGCCGTTATTGCAATCATGGATGACCGTAAGCGGATTGATTGCGCAGTTAATCGCTAGTTTACGCCATAGTTTCTCACTGATATCTGCTGTCCACGTACAAGGGATTTGCGTCGATCGGCAATGATCAAGCAGTGCTGCTGGTTCTGGACGGTGGTCTAAACTGCCAAGCCAGATGTCCCCTTGGCCAGCAAATACCGTATGAAACGGTTCAGCTAAATAAGCGCCTTCTGTAGTCGAGGCGGCAATGCATTGCGTATTTGGCAAGAGTGTTTGAATTGCTTGCTGGCTGCCTAAACCATTTTGTAATAACACCACCAAACTGTCTCTATTGAGGCGGTGCGCGACTTGTTTAATCGCCGCTTCTGCATCGTATGCTTTACAGGCTAGCAGTAAGTTCTTAATCGGCTCAGCATCATCGGGCAGCTGTGCGCTGATTGGGTAGGCATGGGTATGCTGCATCAGTGCATCACTGATGCGCACAGTGCCGTTGAGCTGATAGCGTGCCAGTGCCTCAGGGTTGCGTAAAATTAAACGTACTGATTGCTGTGTGGCGGCGAAGCGAGCGGCCCATAAACAGCCTAAGCTACCAGGGCCTTGGATATGCCAGAGCATAAAATGATTATTGCAGTGGAGTCGTGATGCGTAAAACCTCAATCCGTCCGTTAACGTATGAGTTGGGCAGATTTTGCGTGGCTAAGTTGATCAATTGATCAGGTGTTGCAGGCAAGGCTTTAGCGTTAAGGCCTAGCATGCTAATGCCGCTCTTGATATTGATAAAACCCTCACTGGTTTTAAATGATTTTACATTCAACCCATCATAGACACGCTTAAAACTGGTAGCGGTATATTCTTGCTGTTCGTCCAGTAAAGTAATCAGGGCAAAGTGATTGCCATCTAGACGTACCAATACATCCAGTGGACGCACGAGTTGTTGCAAGCGTCTGGCGATTGAGCACAATAATTCCTTGTGTGCTTGTCGACCGAATTGCTGGGATACGCTTGCCATATTTTCAATGCCAATCAGTAAGTAGCAGAGCGTGCCGCCGCGCGACTCCAACTGGCGCAGATTATTACTGAGCATGTGTTTGAGGTAACGAATATTGCCCAGCCCTGTCAGAGGGTCTACCTGATTGCGTGACTCTAAAGATGCAATGTTGCGGGTCAGTAGTTGCTTTTCTTTGAGGAGACGCATCAGCGTGTTGTAGAGTCGATCTGCGGCAAATACACGCGGAACCAATTGCTCATTCATCGCGGTTTTGCTAATAAAATCATCAACGCCTCGATCAAAGGCCTCGGCTAAGGCGTTGTCACCCTCTTTGCCGGTGAGTAAAATAACGTAGGTGTAATGATCTTTTTGCTCGTCTTGTTGACGTATGCGTGCCGTGAGTTCTAAGCCATCCATTTCAGGCATCAGCCAGTCAGCGAGGATAATGCCTGCTTGTCGTTCTTCGTGAAGCTTCAGTGCTTCTGCTGCACTGTTGGCAAAGCGAATATCTGTATAGCCTGCTTGGTTTAACGCACGGCCTATCATGACGCTAGAAAACTTGGCATCATCTACAACAAGGATGCTTAGAAGAGGATTTGGCATAGCTGAACCACTTATGGGTAGAACTGAATGGATATGTTGCACATTGAACTCTTTATAATGGTGGCACATTGGAATGGCAAGTGTTCTTGCGTGCAGTTGTGATAAAAGTGCTTTTTAATTTAAATATAAAATAAGTTGGGAGGGTCGCTATGCCGTCTTTTGATGTGGTTTCTGAGTTAAATGCGCATGAGTTAACAAATGCGATTGATAATGCTGCAAAAGAGCTTGAGCGTCGCTACGACTTGCGTGGTAAAGCGAGCTTTGAGTCTAAAGATAAAACAGTGACTTTAACGGCAGACGCTGATTTTATGCTAGAGCAGTTGATTGAAATTTTGAAACTGTCTTTAGTTAAACGTAAAATTGACGTGCAGTGCCTAGAGTACAAAGAGGCCTATGGCTCGGGTAAAGTCGTTAAGCAAGAGATCGTATTGCGTGAAGGCATTGATAAGGAATTGGCCAAAAAAATCGTTGCTGTGGTAAAAGAAGCGAAGTTAAAAGTACAGGCGTCTATTCAGGGTGATCAAGTGCGTATCACCGGTAAAAAACGTGATGACCTACAAGAAGCGATGGCTTTGCTGCGAGCCCAAGAACTCGGAATGCCATTGCAGTTTGATAACTTTAGAGACTAGCCGTACGGTAACTTTGAACGCAGATCATTGTTGCCTGGCTTGTAAGCAGCCCGCTGTGGTAGCGGGCTGCTTTGTCGGTTAGCGCAATTTTAGTAAGCGATCTGAACGTTCTTGCGTCTTCGCGTAGAGCTCAGCATTGGTTTCCAGTTCTTTAAGCGGAGCAGGAAAAATAGCAGAGATCTTTTCTGCCCAAGCGGGTGATGCGCTTTGCTCTGGAAAGCATCGTTTAAGCAGGTCAAGCATAATTGAAACAGTTACGGACGCGCCAGGTGATGCACCCAGTAAAGCGGCGAGTGAGCCATCAGCTGAACTGACCAGTTCTGTACCAAATTGCAGTACACCGCCTTTTTTTGCATCTTTTTTGATGATCTGAACACGCTGACCGGCAATTTCAAGTTTCCAGTCAGCAGGGTCGAGTTGTGGATAGAAACGGCGCAAAGAATCTAAACGCTGTTCCATCGACTGCATGACTTCGCTGATGAGGTAGCGCGTCAAATCCATATTGTCTCGTCCGACTGCCATCATTGGCCAGATATTGCTAAAGCGTACTGACAGCGGTAGGTCTAAAAATGACCCGTATTTGAGGAACTTTGTAGTAAAACCTGCATAAGGTCCAAATAATAAAGACTTCTTGCCATCAATCACGCGGGTGTCTAAGTGGGGAACTGACATGGGTGGAGAGCCAACTGCTGCTAAGCTGTAGACCTTCGCTTGATGCTGTTCGACGATTTCAGGCTTGTCACAACGCAGCCATTGGCCGCTGACTGGAAAGCCGCCGTAGCCTTTGCCTTCTGGGATGCCAGACATTTGTAGCAGTGGTAATGCGGCGCCGCCTGCACCTAAGAATACAAAGCGTGAAGTCACTTCACGGCGCTGACCGGTTGTAAGGTTTTTCATACTGACTTGCCAGCCTTGCGCACAGCGTTTGAGGCCAACAACTTTATGTTTGTAATGAATGGTGCTGTGTTCTTGCTTGCTTAAATAAGTCAGTAGTTGGCGAGTTAAAGCACCAAAGTTAACGTCTGTACCATTGGTAATTCGCGTCGCTGCCATTGCTTCGTCGCTTTTACGTTCGGCCATCATCAACGGCAGCCACTCAGCCATCACGCTTTTATCGGTGGTAAACGCCATATCTTTAAAAGCATGGTGTTTGCTCATCACTTCAGCACGTTTTTCCAAGAAGGCAATATTTTCTTCTCCTTGGACAAAGCTGAGGTGCGGGACTGGGTGAATAAAGGTCTCAGGATCACCAAAGGTGCCAGTTTCGAGAAGGTGGGCCCAGAATTGCTTAGACTCTTCAAACATAGCATTGATATTAATCGCTTTTCCAGGATCAATAGAGCCGTCTGCTGCGGGTGGAGTGTAGTTGAGCTCGCATAGGCCGGCGTGGCCAGTCCCTGCGTTATTCCATGGGTTAGAGCTCTCCATTGCTCCGTCTTCCATTTGCTCAATAAGTTCTAAGTTGAGGCTTGGATCCAGCTCTTTTAACATCACTGCTAAAGTAGAGCTCATGATACCGGCTCCCACCAGTAAAACATCCAAGTGTGCGTGATTATCTTGCGCCATCAGTGTGTCTCCAAAATGCAGCTGTTAGGCTATGCAGAGAAGAACCGCAGTGAGCCTTGTTAAGGGTTAGATTATTGCGAAATAGTCAATGCTTTAACCGCTGCAAGGAGGAGGGCTGTTGATGCATGGAACTGTAAACGCCAAACTATTCATTGCTTGCCACACTCTTGTGAAGTTGTGAAACAGTTTTCCCGCCATCTTTTGGAGTAGCGGATCTCTAAAATGTTTTTACTGCGGACGTCCAAGTGCTCTGCGCGTGAATGGTGCACCACTTAATAATAGTGCAAAATTTGTCGCTCAGCACGCTTGTGCGCCGTAAATAGGGCACTCGACAACTTTTGCTTAATGACTGATTGACTGCCAAGTGGCAGAGGAAAAGTCTAAGAACTCAGATGCCGTACATAGTTGGAGAACAATTATAACGATGAAATCAGAGAAAATGAGCATATATGCAAAAATTCTTTAGTCGAAAGGTGTCAAGAAGTGTGTCAAAAGTATCAGCTAGCAGGAGGGTCTAGGGTATTTGGCGTTTGGCGCTTTATACTGTAGCAGGCTGTAGTGTTTGGTTAAACGTTGTAAAATTCGAATCTATGCTTCCAAGGAATCTAAACTATGTTGCGTTATCTATTTGCGAGTCTGGCTATTATTACCAGTGTAGGCTTGGTGGGTTGTGGTTTAAGCCCGCAGTATTTGACCCCTGAGCCGCGCTTTACTGGACAGTTGGCGGCGGTGGGGCAAGGTCAGCCAGTTGTTGTCCGCGTTTCTGATGCGCGTTCTGCGCAGGTGATTGGTACACGCGGCGGTTTGTATGCGCAGAGCAGCGCTATCACTGTTAACAGTCAATCTTTCTTGCCGCGCTTACAGGCGGAGACGGATGCGGCCGTGCGTATGCTAGGATTTACTCCGATGCAGCAGGGGGCTGGTGAGGCGCAGCTCAACTTAAAACTGGTTGAACTCAGCTATAAAGCTGTCGAAGATGGCAGTTTTATTAAAGATGCGCAGCTGCAGGCCGTGTATGTGCTTGAAGTGCAAAATGGTACGCGCCGTTATAATGGCCGTTACGCGGCAAATGTAACCCAAGGCTATGCTAAAGCGCCTAACGAGCAGACTAATAATAAATTGGTCAGTAAAGTGCTGAGTGAAGGCTTGCAGCGGGTATTTAATGATCCGGCAATTGGGCAGCTTCTTGCTCAGTAATTGATTGTGTATGTCGAGCAATGTAACCGCGGGTGGGTGATGAAATCTTATCGTTATGGGCACAGTGAGTTGCTATTGAGGCGCCTCTTTTGATGCCTGCATTCCCTCCCGCTATTTTTCTGATGGGGCCTACCGCGTCAGGAAAAACTGATCTGGCGTTGCAGTTGGTTGATCAGCTGCAATGCGAAATTATTAGCGTTGACTCTGCGCTTATTTATCGTGGTATGGACATTGGTAGTGCTAAACCCAGTGTCGAGACTCTACAAAAGTACCCGCATTATCTGGTTGATATTCTCGATCCCGCGCAAAGCTATTCTGCCGCACAGTTTCGCACGGATGCATTAAAATCTATGGCAGATATTACCGCGCGAGGCCGCATCCCTTTGTTAGTGGGCGGGACCATGCTGTATTACAAAGCGCTGACTGAAGGCTTGGCCTCTATGCCGCCGGCTGATATACAGGTGCGCGCTCTGCTTGAGCAACAAGCAACCGTTGAGGGGTGGGCGGCGCTTTATGCTGAATTACAGCAGGTTGATCCTGTCTCTGCTGAGCGGATTCACCCTAATGATCCGCAGCGTCTGCTGCGTGCATTAGAGGTGTGGCGAACCAGTGGGCAAACCATGACCGAGCACCGCGCTCGGCAAGCGCTAGAAAAACAGCAGTTACACGCATCTAATGGCAGTCATTTACCGTACAATGTTGCAACCTTTGCCGTTGCGCCACAGCAGCGCAGTGTTTTGCATGAGCGTATTGCGCAACGATTTCATCTGATGCTTGAACAAGGCTTCATAACTGAGGTCGAAGCATTGCGTGAGCGTGGTGATTTGCATATTGATTTGCCTTCCGTGCGTGCTGTCGGTTACCGGCAGGCGTGGGCTTATTTAGATGGCGATTATGCTTACGATGAAATGGTTGAACGCGGTATTATTGCAACACGGCAATTAGCCAAGCGGCAATTTACTTGGCTGCGCAGTTGGAGCGATGTTGAATGGTTGGATTCTTTGTCGAATGAGAAAATGAATCAAGCCTTGAAAAAGCTCAAGCAGCTCTCCATATTGAGTTGACTGAATCATATTTTAGTTTGTCAGTGTTAATTTCATTTGGCAGGCTGTTATTTAATTAAATGGAGTACACCACATGTCAAAAGGGCACACGCTACAAGACCCTTACTTAAACCTCTTGCGTAAAGAGCGCGTACCAGTATCAATTTACTTGGTTAACGGTATTAAGCTGCAAGGACAAATTGAGTCGTTTGATCAGTTTGTTATTTTGCTAAAAAATACAGTCAGTCAAATGGTTTACAAGCACGCGATCTCAACAGTTGTACCGGGTCGTCCAGTGCGCTTGCCAAGTGAAGATGACTCTGCAGAGACTGAGCTCGAACTATCTTGAGTATTGAGCACCCTAAGCAAGGTGAGCGGGCTATTCTTGTGCATTTGGATGGACACGCACCTGATGTGCGAGAAGATCCTTATGAGTTTCAAGAGCTTGCAGTGTCTGCGGGTGCGGTGATTGCTCGATTTGTCAGTGTTTCTCGGCATCAGCCGACGGCGCGCTTTTTAATTGGCTCCGGCAAGGTTGAAGAGTTGCGCCAGTTGGTGCTTGCAGAGCAGGCTGATTTGGTGATTTTTAATCACGCTCTGACGCCAAGTCAGGAACGTAATTTACAGCGCGAATTAGACTGTCGTGTGCTTGATCGCATTGGTCTGATCTTGGATATTTTTGCTCAGCGTGCACAGACCTATGAAGGTAAGTTGCAGGTTGAGCTGGCGCAACTTGAGCATATCAGTACGCGCTTGGTGCATAGTCGTACTGACTTGAGTCGTCAACAAGGTGGTATCGGTTTGCGCGGCCCCGGTGAAACACAGCTGGAGTCAGATCGCCGCTTGTTGCGGGTTCGCGTGCGACAGATTAAAAGCCGTTTGGAAAAGGTCCGCAATCAACGTCAATTGGCACGGCGTAGCCGTCAGCGTGCGGACATGCCTGGTATCTCTTTGGTGGGCTATACCAATACCGGTAAATCAACCCTGTTTAATTTCCTCACGGAATCAAAAGTGTATGCGGCTGATCAGCTGTTTGCTACGCTCGACCCTACAGTCAGACGTATAGAAATACCTGACTTGGGTGCGGTAACCTTGGCTGATACGGTAGGTTTTATTCGGCACTTGCCGCATAAGCTTGTTGAGGCATTTCGTGCCACGTTAGAAGAGTCTGCGAATGCTGATTTATTACTGCATGTGATTGATGCGCACTCACCGGAACGTGACGAGCAGATCAAACAGGTGCAGGCGGTGTTGCAAGACATTGATGCAGGTGATGTGCGTATCCTTGAGGTCTACAACAAAATTGATTTGATGGATAATCTTGAACCGCATATCCAGCGTAATGAGCAAGGGCTTCCCGTGCGTGTTTGGATCTCGGCTCATAAACAACAAGGTATTGCTCTTTTGCAACAAGCGATTGCAGAGCTGTTGGAAGAAGAAATATATGTTGCTACAGTGCGCCTTGCTCAGGAGCACAGTCGCTTGCGTGGTAAATTGTTTGATTTGAATGCCGTGCAGCAAGAAACACATGCTGATGATGGTGCTAGCGTATTAACACTGCGTGTTGCAAAAGTTGAGTTGGATAAGTTGTTGAGTCGTGAAGGGATAACGCCTGCTGACTTTTTTGCACAGTACACTGAACATTGATCGCAACAAACTGAGTCATTCAGCACGGCGATAGTTGTGTTGATTAATTTTAATATAGTGCGCTTTTTATGTGCATTTTGCCTTTCAAATAGATGGAGAACACTATGGCCTGGAATGAGCCGGGTGGTAACTCGAACAATCAGGATCCGTGGGGTGACCGCAAACGTGGTGGCCAGAAACAGGGTCCGCCTGATCTCGATGAAGCCCTCCGTAAACTGCAGGACAACCTGAAAAGTGTGTTTGGCGGAAAGAAAAAACCTGGATCCAGCAGCTCCGGCGGTGGTTTCGGTTTAGTTGCTGTGGTACTCGCAGTGTTAGCTGCTATGTGGTTGTACACCGCAGTGTATTCGCTCGATGAACAAGAGCAGGCAGTGATTTTGCGTCTAGGTAAATACCACGAGACCGTGGGCCCTGGTTTGAATATTTATTTTCCGCCAATGGATCGTAAGTATGAGCAGAACGTCACTCGTGAACGTGCGTATACCCGTCAAGGTCCGATGCTAACTGAAGATGAAAATATCATCGAAGTACCACTGACCGTGCAGTATAAAATTAACAACTTGCAAGACTTTGCTCTGAATGTTGAGAGTCCAGAGATGAGTTTGCAGCACGCAACCGAAAGTGCCTTGCGTCATGTGGTTGGTTCAACTGCGATGGATCAGGTGCTAACTGAAGGTCGTGAGTTGTTAGCGGTAGAAGTTAAAGAGCGTTTGCAGCGTTTTTTAGACACTTATCGCACCGGTATCACTGTCACTCAGGTCAACGTGCAAAATGCTCAAGCACCACGTGAAGTACAAGAGTCCTTTGATGATGTCATTCGTGCTCGTGAAGATGAGCAGCGCGAGAAGAATCAGGCAGAGACCTATGCCAACGGCGTAGTGCCAGAAGCCCGTGGTCAAGCGCAGCGTATGCGTGAAGAAGCTAATGGTTATCGTGATGCTACTATTTCGCGCGCCGAGGGTGAGGCGGATCGCTTTACTAAATTGGTGGCTGAATACCGTAAGGCACCTGAAGTGACGCGTCAGCGTTTGTATCTTGAAACCATGCAAGAGGTGTTAAGTAACACCAGTAAAGTCTTGCTGACAGGTGATAAGGGACAAAATAGTTTGCTGTATTTGCCGTTGGATAAAATGCTTGAAGGGCGTACGGCAACAACTAAATCGTCTGTTAGCGCCGACAGTGCGGACTCAACTGAAAGCAGTCTTCGTGTAGGTGGTGATGCACTTTCTCGTGACTTACGTGCCAGAGGAAGCCGTTAATGAATAATAAGTCGACATTTGTTTTAATTGTAGGTGCGGTGATTGCACTGGTTGCTTGGAACAGTTTTTATATTGTTCAGCAAACAGAGCGTGCGGTACTGCTGCAATTTGGAAAGGTAGAGCAAGCAAATGTGCAGCCTGGTCTGCATGTGAAAATCCCTTACGTGAACCAAGTGCGTAAGTTTGATGCGCGCTTACTGACCTTAGATGCGCCGACGCAACGTTTTCTAACCCTAGAGAAGAAAGCGGTCATGGTCGATGCCTTTGCTAAATGGCGTGTAGCTGATGCTGACCGTTATTACACGGCAACCTCTGGTCTTAAGCAGGTTGCTGATGAGCGTTTAGCGCGCCGTTTAGAAGCCGGTTTACGTGATCAGTTTGGTAAGCGCACTTTGCATGAAGTGGTCAGTGGTCAACGTGACGAATTAATGGCTGATATCACTACGTCTTTGGATCGCATGGCGCGTAAAGAGTTGGGTATTGAAGTGATTGATGTGCGGGTTAAATCGATTGATTTGCCGAAAGAAGTCAACCTCAGTGTATTTGAGCGTATGAGTTCTGAACGAGCTCGTGAAGCGCGTGAGCATCGCGCTAAAGGTAAGGAGTTAGCAGAAGGGATTCGGGCTGATGCAGATCGTCAGCGTCGAGTGTTACTTGCTGAGGCCTACCGTGAAGCGGAAGAAATTCGCGGGGACGGTGATGCTAAGTCGACTGCTATTTATGCAAAAGCCTATGGTATGGATCAAGAGTTCTATGCTTTTCATCGTAGCTTGATGGCGTACCGAGAAAGTTTTGCTGATAAAAGCGATATCTTAGTGCTGTCACCTGATAATGATTTCTTTAAGTACATGGAACAAGTGAAGCCCTAAGCGTACTTGGCTGAGATGCACTACTCTTGTTGTGGCGTATCTCAGCCATATTGGCTAGATTCTAAGTTCTCTAGCGAGAGCCGAATCAGCTGGGTTGAAAAGCAAGAGGCATGCACAGAATAAATTGTGGTATCATGCGGCAGCCGGGAAACTCCCGGCTTTTTTGCGCCTGTGGTCATGCAAAATGTCCTGCAGGCAACTGTATTTACAATGAGGAAAGGCGCAATGGCAACGGTAGACCGCTGGCTGCTGCCAGATGGCATCGAAGAAGTACTGCCGCCGCAAGCGGCGCAAATTGAAGCATCTCGTCGACACGTATTGGATATGTTCCAAGCGTGGGGCTATGAGTTTGTAGTCACGCCGCATATTGAGTTTTTAGAATCATTATTGACCGGCGCAGGCCAAAAGCTTGATTTGCGTACGTTTAAAGTGACCGACCCGCAATCAGGTCATTTGATGGGCTTCCGTGCGGATATTACCCCGCAAGTCGCGCGTATGGATGCGCACAGTTTACGTCGTGAAGGTCCTTCGCGTTTGTGCTATGCCGGTAGTGTTGTGCATGCGCGCCCTCGCTCTTTGTCGCGCTCGCGCAGTCCGATACAGCTTGGTGCTGAACTCTATGGTGATGCCAGTCCTGCTGCTGATATTGAAGTGATCAGCTTAATGCTGGCTACTCTTGAGCAAGCAGAGATCGCTGATATCCATATGGATTTAGGCCATGTTGGTGTGTATCGTGGTTTGGCACGTGCTGCGAATCTATCCAGTGAGCTTGAAGCACAAATCTTTGATGCGCTGCAACGTAAAGCGATTGATGAAGTGGCTCTACTGACAGAGCCGCTGCCAAAAGAATTAGCAGTGATGCTCAATGACCTCAGCCATTTGTGTGGTGGACGTGAAGTTCTAGATCAGGCGAAAACTGTTTTAGCTGCAGCGCCGAGCAGTGTTTTAGCAGCCTTGGATCAGTTGATTGTGATTGCTGATGCCTTAATTCTGCGTTATCCGCATTTGCCATTCTATTTTGATTTAGGTGAGTTGCGTGGCTATCACTACCATACGGGTGTTGTGTTTGCGGCGTTTGTGCCTGGGGTGGGTCAGTCCATCGCGCAAGGCGGACGTTATGACGATATTGGTGCCGTATTTGGTCGTGCGCGTCCAGCCACAGGCTTCTCTACCGATTTAAAAACGTTAGTCACTTTAGGTCAGCGCCAAGCCGTTGTTTTAAATAGTGGTATTTGGGCGCCAAGTGGTGCGCAGGCTGATTTATGGCAAGCGATTTGTGCGTTGCGTACAGAAGGACTGCGCGTCGTTCAAGCGTTGCCAGGTCAGACTGTGAACGATGCCGTGCAAGCCAGCTGTGATCGTCAGTTAGTACAGAATTCTTCAGGTTGGCAGGTTCAGCCTCTATAAGTTTACGCCGCACTTGCGGCCACGTTTTGTCGGTTATACCGACCTCCTATTTGCGCGAAGAGGGCAAGGGTTATGGGTAAGAATGTTGTCGTTTTAGGCACTCAATGGGGTGACGAGGGCAAAGGTAAGATCGTTGATTTATTAACAGATCAAGCCGCTGCTGTTGTCCGCTTCCAAGGTGGCCATAATGCTGGTCACACCTTAGTGATTGACGGAGAGAAAACTGTATTACATCTGATTCCATCGGGTATTTTGCGTGAAAACGTTGAATGTTTGATTGGTAATGGTGTGGTCGTTGCGCCGGATGCACTGATGCGTGAGATCACTAAGTTGGAAGAGAAAGGTGTGCCTGTTCGTGAGCGCTTACGCATTAGCCCCGCCTGTACTCTGATTCTTCCGTACCACGTTGCCTTAGATCAAGCGCGTGAAGCCTCACGTAGCGAAGGCAAAATCGGTACCACAGGTCGTGGTATTGGTCCCGCTTACGAAGATAAAGTTGCACGCCGTGGCTTGCGTATTGGTGACTTGTTTAATGCTGAGCGTTTCTCCGTTAAGCTGCGTGAGGTATTAGAACAGCACAATTTTATGCTTGAGCATTTTTACAAAGTTGAGCCGGTTGATTATCAAAAAACTTTAGATGAAGCACTCAGTTATGCTGAAATTCTTAAGCCATTAATGATCGACGTCACTGCACGTCTGCACACGCTGCGTAAGCAAGGTGCGCGCATTATGTTTGAAGGCGCACAGGGTTCATTGCTGGATATTGATCACGGCACTTACCCGTACGTGACCAGCTCTAGCACCACAGCTGGCGGTACCGCAACGGGCTCTGGTTTTGGTCCGTTGTACTTGGATTACATCTTGGGTATTACCAAGGCGTACACCACACGTGTTGGTTCAGGTCCATTTCCGACTGAATTGTTTGATGAGACCGGTGCTTACTTGGCTGAGAAAGGTCACGAGTTTGGCTCAACCACAGGGCGTGCCCGTCGTTGCGGTTGGTTTGATGCGGTGATTTTGCGTCGCACTTCAGAAATCAACAGTATCTCTGGTATTTGCTTAACTAAGCTGGACGTATTGGACGGTTTAGAAACAGTGAAAATCTGCACTGCTTATAAAAATCCAGAGGGTGTGGAAATTGAAGCACCAAGCGATGCTGACAGCTATGACGGTTTAGTACCAGTGTACGAAGAAATGCCGGGCTGGAGTGAATCCACCATTGGTGCAACCAGTCTTGAGCAGTTACCCGCTAATGCGCGTGCGTATATTAAGCGCATTGAAGCGTTGATTGGTACGCCGATTGATATCGTTTCCACTGGCCCTGATCGTCACGAAACGATCGTATTGCGTCACCCTTACGAGGCGTAATAACGCTGTTTTCCGCCAAGCTTATTAGTTTTAAGCTTGGCGGAGCCGTTGAATAAAAAACCGACCTTTGTGTCGATTTTTTATTTGAGCTCGTGCAGGCGTGGCAGCTTCTGATCTTTTTCAGACAGCAAAGGGTTGTCTAAAGGCCAGGTGATATTCACATCAGGATCGTTCCAGATAATCCCTGCTTCATCTTCTGGATAATAAAAGTCTGTGCATTTGTACTGAAAGTCGGCTACTTCGCTGAGTACACAAAAGCCATGTGCGTAACCTGGCGGAATCCATAATTGCAGATGATTATCGTCGCTGAGTTCAATGCCAGCATATTGACCAAAGGTCGCTGATTGTGGATCGATATCCACAGCGACATCAAATACTGCGCCGCGGCTGACACTGACCAGTTTGCCTTGCGGTCGGTTGCGTTGTAAATGCAGGCCGCGCAACACGCCGCGCTGTGAGCGAGAGTGGTTGTCCTGCACAAATGGTAACGTGATACCTGCCTTGGCGTAACGTTCGCTCTGGAAGGTTTCTAGAAAGAAGCCGCGCGCATCACCAAATGCTTTGGGCTCTATGATTAATACGCCGGGTAATGCCGTTGTTGTGATTTTCATTTAAAGACCCGCAGATGATTGATTGTGGGTACTGGGGTTTTCGGCAGCTAAGCGCAATAGGTACTGACCGTAGCCAGTTTTACCCAGAGATTCACCACATATGCGTAGCTGTTGCTGATTAAGCCAGCCGTTACGGTAAGCAATCTCTTCCAGGCAAGCCACTTTTAATCCTTGGCGAGTTTCAATGGTTTGTACGTAGTGCCCAGCTTCCATTAGTGAGTCATGTGTACCGGTATCCAGCCAAGCAAAACCACGACCCAGTACAGCAACTTGTAAATCGCCACGTTGCAAATAAGCATTGTTGATATCAGTTATTTCTAATTCGCCGCGTGCCGAAGGCTGGACTTTTTTAGCTATTTCAATGACATCATTGTCGTAAAAGTACAGGCCAGTTACGGCATAGTTTGATTTGGGCTTGCTTGGTTTCTCTTCAATGGACATTGCTTGGCCATTAGCAGAGAATTCAACCACACCAAAGCGTTCTGGATCGGTGACGTGATAGCCAAATACTGTCGCTCCAGTGCGCTGCTCAACTGCTCGCTTGAGCATTCCAGTAAAGCCATAGCCGTAAAAAATGTTATCGCCCAAAATGAGACAGACATTGCTATCAGCAATAAAGTCTTCGCCAATAATAAACGCTTGCGCAAGACCGTCTGGAGAGGGTTGTTCGGCATAGCTCAGTTCTATTCCGAATTGGCTGCCATCACCGAGTAGTTTTTTGAAGTTAGGCAGGTCTTCGGGCGTGGAAATGATTAAAATTTCACGAATTCCTGCCAGCATCAGTACAGACAATGGGTAGTAAATCATTGGCTTGTCGTAAATGGGTAACAGTTGTTTAGATACACCTAAAGTAATGGGGTGTAAGCGTGAGCCAGAGCCGCCTGCTAAAATAATGCCTTTGGTTGAATGCGCCATCATTTCTGCACTCCTAAACGTTCACGTTGATAGCTGCCATCTTGTATGTGTTGGCACCAAGATTGATTATCTAAATACCATTGCACAGTTTTTCTTAAGCCGGAATCAAAGGTTTCTATCGGCAGCCAATTTAGCTCGTTTTGAATCTTGCTGGCGTCAATTGCATAGCGACGGTCGTGGCCTGGGCGATCGCTAACATGGGTCAGTAAGCTTGCATAGCTGTTCAGTGGCGTGCCGTCAGCAGTGGTTAAATGACGCTCAGTCGGCGGCGCTAATTCATCGAGGAGCGAACAAATGGCACGCACAACTTCAATATTCTGTTTCTCATTGTGCCCGCCAATATTATAGGTCTCGCCAATCTGTCCTTTACGAACAACCTGGTAAAGTGCGCGGGCATGGTCTTCTACATACAGCCAGTCACGAATTTGATCGCCTGCACCATAAATGGGTAAAGGCTTACCCTCTAAGGCATTCAGAATGACTAGGGGTATCAGTTTTTCTGGGAAGTGGTAAGGACCGTAATTGTTTGAGCAATTAGTGACAATTGTCGGTAAACCATAGGTACGTTGCCAGGCACGCACTAAATGATCGGAGCTGGCTTTGCTGGCTGAGTAAGGTGAGCTTGGAGCATAGGCAGTGTGCTCAGTAAACAGCTGCTCTGTAGCTTGCGCGCAATCAGTGGGGTGGGGTAAATCGCCATACACTTCATCGGTGGAAATATGATGAAAGCGGAAAGCTTGTTTACGTGGATTGTCGAGGTTATTCCAATAGGCGCGCGCGGCTTCGAGTAGTTGATAGGTGCCAACAATATTGGTTTGAATAAATTCAGCGGGGCCATCAATAGAGCGGTCAACGTGTGATTCCGCAGCAAGATGCATAATGGCATCCGGTTGCTGCTCAGCAAACACTTGATCCAATCTGTTACGGTCACAAATATCCACTTGCATAAAAGTGTAGCGAGGATTGTCGCTGACCTCGGTCAATGACTCAAGGTTGCCGGCGTAGGTGAGTTTGTCGATATTTACTATAGAGTCTTGAGTGTGCTTAATAATATGCCGGATCACCGCAGAACCAATAAAACCAGCACCGCCGGTAACTAAAAGCTTCATCGCTCACTCCTAATGATTAATAAATAACTTGCTAGACTAACAAAAATGTATGGCTTGGACTGCAATTTTATTGGTCAGCCCCGTCTTTCCAAGGGGCTTGTAAGTAACGGCTGTAATTAAAGGTTTCTAGCCATTCTGGTTTAAATACAACAAACGCAGTAACGGCCATGCCGTTAATAAAGGCTTCTGGAAACGCCACCAATAGCAGCATGCCCAAAAAGTCTTCGAGCCAAGGTGAAAACTCATAAATACCGTTGCTCCAAAGCAGGAGCGTAGCACTCACCACGCAAAGAACGGCAGTCAGTGCAGCAGGGAAAAAGCCAGAAAAGAAGATGTACATAAACAAGTTTTCTGGTTGTAAACGTTCAATCGCTTTGGCGCAGCAGTGAGCAATAAATACCGGCAGGATAATCAGTAATAAACCATTTGCACCTAATACGCTCAGTTCTTGTTTGCCTAGGGCTAAGAGGGCCAGCTGTGCAACAAAACCGGCTAATATTGCCAGTGGCCAATCGAGCAATAAGGTGACTGCAGTCATACCAATGAAATGAAAGGATAGACCGCTAGGAAAATCACGTCTTAATAACCATAGCGCGCAAAGCACCATAACCGTGCCAAACAATAAATGCTGGCGGCGATTGTCACTAAAAAGCTCAACCCACGGTGCTCGCCAGATGGCATAAAGAATAAGTGGTCCATACAATAACCAGCCCCACAATAAAGTGGTTTCGTTCAGTAATATACTTGCAATCATCGTATGACCTGCTGCGTGCCTAAGGTTTTCGCGTGGTTTAAAGCGCATCGTTATTTTAGCAGACTTGAGCCGCTGGACAGATAAGCGGTGATTAAAAGCTCGATTAAACAACTAAATCCTTGATTACACATTGTGGCACTGTGGACTTTGTACGCTTTAAGGTAAACTTCTCCTTCTTTATGAATTAACACGACAGTTTAATGCCTACGACTTTTCATGAAATCCCTGCTGAGCGCCCAATCACGCCGCTGTTAGACCGTGCGCTAACGCCGATAGAGCTGCGCCGTCTGTCCGAAGCGGAGTTGGTGACTTTAGCTGATGAGCTGCGTTTGTTTTTATTGTGGAGCGTTGCTCAGACCGGCGGGCATTTTGCTGCGGGCTTAGGTGTTGTTGAGTTAACTGTAGCTCTGCATTACGTGTTTGATACGCCGGATGATCGTCTCGTATGGGATGTGGGTCATCAGGCCTATCCCCATAAAATTCTGACCGGCCGTCGTGAGCAAATGTTCAGTTTGCGTCAGAAAGGTGGCATTGCTGCGTTCCCGCGTCGTTGTGAAAGCGAATACGATACGTTTGGTGTTGGCCATTCCAGTACTTCAATCAGTGCCGCGTTAGGCATGGCGATTGCCGCAAAACTACAAGGCAGTGGCCGTAAAAGCGTTGCCGTGATTGGTGATGGTGCGATGACCGCTGGTATGGCATTTGAAGCACTCAATCATGCCCCAGAAACAGGGGCGGATATGTTGGTTATTCTTAATGATAACGATATGTCGATCTCGAATAATGTGGGCGGTTTATCCAATCACTTAGCGAAAATTCTGACCAGTCGCACCTATGCGACGATGCGTGAAGGCAGTAAGAAAATGTTGTCACGCTTGCCAGGCGCATGGGAACTTGCTCGTAAGACCGAAGAGCATGCCAAGGGGATTTTTGCGCCGGGCATTATGTTTGAAGAGTTGGGTTGGAATTATATTGGCCCGATTGATGGCCATGATTTACCCACGCTGCTGGCCACCTTACGCAATATGCGTGAGCTGGAAGGGCCGCAGTTTTTGCATGTGGTGACCAAAAAAGGTAAAGGCTTTGCGCCCGCGGAGCTGGACCCTATTGCTTACCATGCCATCAGTAAAAAAGTGCCTGTGCCGAACAAGCCAAGCGGTCCGCGTTACTCTGCTGTATTTGGCCGCTGGCTGTGTGATATGGCTGCGCAGGATGAGCGCTTACTGGGCATTACCCCAGCCATGAAAGAAGGCTCGGATATGATTGCCTTCAGTGAGCAATACCCCAAGCGTTACTTTGATGTGGCGATTGCTGAGCAGCATGCAGTGACTTTAGCGGCGGGGATGGCCTGTGAAGGGGCTAAGCCTGTAGTGGCGATTTACTCAACGTTTTTGCAGCGTGCCTATGATCAGTTAATCCATGATGTCGCGGTACAAAACCTAGATGTGTTGTTTGCCGTGGACCGGGCTGGTTTAGTCGGTGAGGATGGGCCGACCCATGCCGGTAGTTTTGATCTTTCTTATCTGCGTTGCATTCCTAATATGCTAGTGATGACGCCCAGCGATGAAAACGAATTACGCCTGTTGCTCAACACCGGTTATCACCATATTGGTCCGGCAGCAGTACGTTATCCGCGTGGTACTGGCCCAAATGCCGAAATCAGTGCAAGTTTAGACGCTGTGCCGCTGGGTAAAGGTGTATTGCGTCGTGAAGGCCAGGGTGTGGCTTTCTTGGTGTTTGGTGTGCAGTTGGTGGCAGCTTTAGAAGCGGCAGAGCAACTGAATGCTACTGTGGTGGATATGCGCTTCGTGAAACCGCTGGATGAAGCGTTAATTAAACGTTTGGCGGCCGAACATAACTTGTTTGTCACTATTGAAGAAAATGCGGTCATGGGCGGCGCTGGCAGTGCCGTGGGTGAGTTTTTAGCCGCCAAGCAACTGAACGTGCCGTTATTGCAACTCGGCTTGCCTGATCTGTATGTGGAACATGCGCAGCCTGCACAAATGTTGGCTGAGTGCGGTTTAGATGCCGCAGGTATTTTGCAAGCAGTGCAACAGCGTTTAGCTTGATCTTGGGCGTGCGGGATGCTGGCCTGCATAATCGACATCTAAATTGATATTTTCTGCAGGCTTGCGTGTCGCTGGTTCTCTGCCGGATAGATGTGCGCTATGCAAACGGCGTTATTGCCGTTTTTCCCTCAATGAGTTCATCCTGAACTCCATTCGGACGCTGCGCCATCCATGGCTTCGCTGGTCACGTCAATAACGCCGCTTGCAGTTAACCATTTGTATTGTCAGCGATGCAGCATCTAACACCATGCACTGTAAGGCCGTTGCGTTTCAGGTTGCGCTCCTGCGGCTCTGGCATAAAATATTACCATGCGTTTGAAGTCTGTCAGATTGAAACGCTCTGTGCCTTTTTGTCCAAAACTTGACCCTTTGCATGAGTACGTTTATTGTTCGCGCACTTTGATTCTATAAGGTGCGCTGGATTATTCCAGCCTGAAAAGGGAAGTTAAGAGGTGTAAACCTACTTACGCTGCCCCCGCAACGGTAAAACGATGCGCTTGAGTGCGCAGGTTTGTTCAAGAACCACTGGCTGTATAGCTGGGAAGGTGAACAGATGAATTCGTTAGCCCGTAGACCTGCCTTACGGATTTCGACGGGTGTTGCGGAGGGCTTCACCGTCAAGTGCTGTCTGCCGTCTAGCCATTTTGGCGTAAGCGCTTGTTTCTGCCCTCCTCAAAAGTTGTATTTATTTTTGAGGATTTAACCTAAATGAAATTATCCCGCCTAGCGCTTGCCGTAGCGCTGCTGCCTGCATCAACTCTGTATGCAGCAGATAAAACCGAAGATGCACTAAAGCTTTCCGAGACAGTCATCACTGCCAACCGTGTTGTTGAAGATCGTAACGACTCCACCGCAGCTGTGACTGTGTTTACCCGTGCTGATATTGATCGTTTGCAGCCGGTCAACGTAGCTGACTTACTGGGTCGTGTGCCGGGTGTACAGATTCAGCAATCCGGTGGGCGTGGTAGTACTACAGGCGTCTTTATTCGTGGTACTAAAACAGCGCAGACCTTAGTGCTGATTGATGGTGCGCGCGTTGGCTCGGCCTCATCAGGCGGTGCGAGTCTGCAGCATTTGAACCTAGAGCAGATTGAGCGTGTAGAAGTATTACGCGGCTCACGTTCCGCGGTATATGGTGCGGATGCGATTGGCGGAGTCATTCAGATCTTTACACGCCGTAGCGCAGGTGAAGGTTTGCAAGGCCGTGTTCGTGTGGCTGCTGGTAATAAAGGTGTTTTTGAACGCAGTGTTGGTCTTTCGGGTGGCAATCAAGATACTCGTTTTAATCTGAGTGCAAGCCTTGATGAAATGACAGGTTTTGATCGTACCCAAAAGTCCTATGATTCAGACTCTGATCATGATGCTTACCGTAATAAAGCGATCAGTTTTAGTTTGTCGCATGCGTTTAATGAACAGTTCAGTGCTGGCGTAAGCGTGTTAGATCAGCGAGGTAAAACTGAGTACGATAATCCTGCTGGTCGATATGACGCCTCTACTTATATTAGTGTGCCGGCACAGCCGTATGATAAATACATAATCAGCAGTGTCTCTGTTTTTGCTGAATTACAAGCGACAGAACAGTGGGCGAGCCGTTTAGAGCTTGGGCACAGTGAAGATAAAGGCAGTTCGTTCGATAAATTATTCGCAGGACAGGATGATTTTAATACGTATCGTGAGTCAGCTGCCTGGCTCAATACATTGACTATCAATGAGCAGCATACTGTGTCAGCTGGTTTTGATTACAGTAAAGACAAATTGCGTAGTACGACAGCTTACGATAAAGATAGTCGTTGGAATCAAGCGGCTTTCTTACAGCATCGTTTTAACGGTGAATACTTTGGTACTGAGATTGGCTTGCGTCATGACAAAAACCAACAGTTTGGTAGTGAAAATACTTGGAATGCTGCTGTAAATGTTCCAGTCGGTCAGGCTAATGAGCTTGTTCTGTCTTATGCAGAAGGTTTTAGAGCGCCAACTTTTAATGATTTGTACTGGCCTCTTTATGGTAACTCTAACTTAAAAGCTGAAAAATCGAAAAGTTATGAATTACAGTGGCGTAGTCAGTTAGCTGATACTGTACGTTTAGAAACGTCTGTATATCAGACCAAAATTCGTGACCAGATCCAGTATCAAGGTAAAGCGACTGAAAACGTTCAGGCACGTATCAATGGTTTTGAAGCATCTTTACAGCATGAAGTTTTTGGTGCGCAAGGTGCATTGAATCTAAGTCTTGTCGATGCACGTGACCGTCAGACGGGAAAGACTTCTCCACGTATTGCTAAACGTACTTTAAGTTATGACTTAGATAAGCAGTTAGGTGCGTTTGCTGTAGGAACAACCTGGAAGCTAGCGAGCAATAGCGTTGATGGGGTGTATAATTCCGTAACCTATCAAACTGAACGGAAAAATATTGCAGGCTTTGGCACGCTTGATCTACGTGGTAGCTGGCAGGCAACACAAGATTTAGGTATTGATCTGCGTTTAGCCAATATTTTTGATAAAGGTTACTCACGGGCTTTGTATGGTTATGAAGGTGAATCCTATGCCTACCGTGAAGACCGCTTCACCGTTCTGCTCGGTATGACATGGACACCTAACCTGTAAAAATCTAGCAAATAGCACCCCTGTGTAACAGCAGCGGGTGCTGTTGCTGCGACAAGCGTAGCCATGGCTGGCGTAGCGCCCGAATTGAGCCCCGGACGGGCCGTCCGCGCTCCCAGTTACTTACGCTCGAGCAATACTCCACTTTCCATATGATCCGTCCACGGGAACTGATCAAATAATGCGCATTTTACAATGCGGTGGGTGTCACTGAGTTGGCGAATATTTTGCGCTAACGTTTCTGGGTTGCAGGAAATATACAAAACCCGATCAAAACGGCGCACCAGCTCGCACGTGTCACTGTCCATGCCTGCTCGCGGTGGATCAACAAACACCGTACCAAACTGATAACTGTCTAAATCGATATTAGCTAGGCGGCGAAACTCGCGTACGCCGTTCAATGCTTGGGTCAGCTCTTCAGCAGATAAGCGTACCAGCTCGATATTCTCAATTTTATTGTCAGCTAAATTCGCCAGTGCAGCATTCACCGAACTTTTGCTGATTTCAGTGGCTAGCACCTTACGCACACGTGTAGACAGCGGCAAAGTAAAGTTGCCGTTACCGCAATACAACTCCAGCAAATCGTCCGGTTGCTCACCAAGGGCATCATAGGCCCAGTTCAGCATATGCGTATTGACTGTGCCGTTGGGCTGGGTAAAGGCGCCTTCTGGTTGCCGATAGCTGAATATACGCCCGCCAACCGTTAGCTCCTCAAGCACATAATCGCGACCAATCACCGTACGCTTACCGCGTGAACGGCCAATAATACTGACTTGCAGATCTGTTGCCAGTTGTTCGGCGACGACTTGCCATACATCATCCAGAGGGCGGTGATAGCAAAGAGTGATCAAGGCTTCGCCAGATAGGGTGGTTAAGAACTCCACCTGAAAAAGTCTTTCCGAAAGGACTTCGCTATGACTCCAAGCATCTTGCAAACGAGGCATTAATTGGTTGATCAGCTTGCTGGCAATCGGGAAATTCTCAACAAAAATAGGTGTGCGGTTATCGCCGGGGGCAAACATCGCATAAAAACGCTGATCACCTTCGCGCCACAAACGGAACTCGGCACGTAAACGGTAGTGCTGCTCGGCAGAGGCAAAAACTTGCGGCTCAGGCGCATTAAATTCGCTGAGCAAGTCTTGTAGGCGTAGTTTCTTAGCCTGTAGTTGTTGCAAATAAGCGTCTGGAGAATAGTCAGAATGTGGCATCAGGCAAAGAAACCCAGTTTAATAATGAAAAGGATGGATAAAATCCACATGGCGCTGTTGAGGTCTTTCCAGCGGCCGCTGAGCAGCTTAATCGCGGTCCAGCTGATAAAACCAAAAGCGATACCATTGGCAATTGAGAACGTCAGCGGCATCGCTAATGCAGCAACCACCACTGGCGCGGCGATGGTGATGTCGTCCCAATCTATAGTCGCTAAACCGCTGGTCATTAATACCGCAACAAAAAATAATGCTGGCGCAGTGGCATAGGCAGGTATCGCAGATGCTAAAGGCGCAAAAAATAGACTGAGTAGAAATAGTGCGGCGACCACGCAGGCGGTTAGGCCTGTACGTCCACCCACGGCGATACCCGATGCGGACTCGACAAAGCTCGTAGTGGTCGAGGTGCCCATGCAGGCCCCCGCCATAGTGGCTGTGCTATCGGCGAGTAAAGCGCGGCCTAGACGTGGCATCTTACCCTTCTCGTCGATGAGGTTGGCGCGTTGAGCGACACCAATTAAGGTGCCGGAGGTGTCAAATAAATCGACAAACAAAAAAGCAAAAATAACGCTGACCAAACCTATATCCAGTGCGCCGGTAATATCCAGCTGCAGCAGTGTTGGCAGCATGCTTGGAGGCATACTGACAATACCGTTTAAACTAGAAAAGCCTAGGCCAATGGATAAGCCTGTGACCAGTAAGATGCCAATCATTACCGCACCAGTAATTTGGCGGTAAGCTAACGCCACAATCACCGCAAAACCGAGTGCCGCTAAGATCGGCGCAGGCTGTGTTAAATCGCCTAGCGCAACCAGCGTGTCATTATTGCCGATAACAATTCCTGCATTTTTTAATGCAATCAATGCGAGGAATAAGCCGATTCCAGCGCTAATTGCCGAGCGCAGTGGCATTGGAATGCTATTGATGATCCATTCGCGTATTTTAAAAATCGACATCGCAAAAAATAAGAAGCCTGAGATAAATACTGCACCTAGAGCCACTTCCCAGGTGTAGCCCATGGTGCCGACGACGGTATAGGTGAAGAAGGCGTTCAGGCCCATACCCGGAGCGAGAGCGATTGGGTAGTTGGCGAGCATGCCCATGATTGCTGAGCCAATCGCTCCAGCTAAACAAGTCGCAACAAACACTGCACCGTGATCCATGCCTATTTCAGCAAGCATGTTGGGGTTTACAAAGAGAATGTAGGCCATGGTTAGGAATGTCGTGGTGCCTGCCAAGACTTCGGTGCGCAAAGTAGTATTATTGGCCTGTAACTGAAAGAATTTCTCAAGCATGGAGTAGGTTGCCTGCAAAAGGGCAAATAATAGCAGTCTATGCTAGAAAATGCAGGCCGCTTCGCTGGTTTATGCTGTGCTTCGTTTGTGCGAGTTGGCGTACTAATAAGAAAACAACAGGCGCTGTTAGAGATGACTGTTGTTTTCTTAGGAGGGATGATTAGGCTTTAAGTTTTCTACGCAAACTGGTGATTTCTTTGTTCATTAGATCAATGCGTCGAGCCATGCTTTCAATCAAACTGTGGGCGATGCGGGGGTTACTGCGCATTAAATTGAGAAATTGATCTTTTGGAATCACCATAACAGTACAAGGCTCACTGGCAATGACCGTTGCGGTGCGACGTTCTTCAGTAAATACCGCCATGGCACCAAAAATCTCATCTTTCTCAACATCACCTACTTTTTCGCCGTTGACCCATGCTTCAGCGTGTCCCTCAATAATAATAAAAACATGCTCGGCAATGTCGCCCTGATTAATCAGTTCTTCACCTGCAGCAAAGCTTTGAAAGCCCGTAGAAGGTCGGATTTCTGGTTGTTTAAGACGTGCTAGTGCATCGGTAAATAATGCAGAGTGACCTATTAAGTATAGAGTGAACAGCTCTTGTCGCTCATCGCAAGCAGCAATATGTTTGAAAACTTCGCGGCGAGAGTAGGGGGTTAAACGGATGGTTTCTTCACTGCTGTATTGACACTCGGGTAGGTCTAGACCTTGACGCAAACCCAGTAGGTCGCCTTCTTGAAGATAAAAAATTGGACGATTGTCCATGAGTGAGTGAATGAGGCCACTTTCAATGAGGAATAATTGGTTATCAGGTAGTTCTGTTGCTAAATTGTTACTTTGTTCTATTTCTATGCAGTCGCCGCACGGCTGTAAGCCTTCAAGTAACTGGCGAGGAATAGACTGCAGACGACTTATCAGCTTGTCGGCATACGCCGGTTGCTCACCCAGTAAATACATAAGTAAAAAATCCCTAAACCTAAACCAACGACAAGAAACGCTATGTTAAAACACTAGTCTGCAGCGCATATGAAGTAAATCAATATATCTGCAGACTGTGAGCTGGTGCAACGTGTGTTTGTTTATTGTTTGAGTTGTGTCTATTTTGTTTGGCAACGTATGCGTGTTCCTGCTGTTAATGACATGACAATTTCTTCTGCGGACAGATCATTGGAAAAATAGCAGCCAGAGACTTTTGCACGATTCATGCTTGCTCCCTCAAGTAGCGCCTCTCGAAAATCAATGCCACGCAAATCACTGCTGCGAAAGTAGGCGTTGCGAAAATCGATGCCAGAGGCATTCAGTCCACGCAAGTTTAAACCACGTAAGTCGGCCCCTTGAAAATCTAATAGCTCAGGGCTTGTGTAGTGAGGTCTTTGCTGATTAAAACTATCAATGTTCTCTTCTGCCAGTAACTGGAAAAGGGGGTGTTCAAGTTTTCTTGGACGGCTCATGGTGACTCTCCGTTAAGACTCAATCATGTTTTAGTATAGGCGTTATTTTTAAGCATGATGCAAGCATGTGATTTCTGTTTAATGTGAACTGAGCCCCTCTGTTTAATTTGCTCTATATGAGAACTGTACGCATAATTGATCAGGTCTAAATCAATGGAGCGGGGCGAGGTTGATGGAGCCCTTGAAAGCAATACCCTATGTCACGGTTGTGCAGCTGTCCGACAGTCACTTGTTTGCCAGTCCAGACGGTCGTTTATTGGGTATGGAAACCGATGACAGTCTGCAGCAAGTGATCAGCGGTGTGGTGGCTGAGCAGTCGAACATCGATTTGTTATTGTGTACGGGTGATCTCTCTCAAGACGGATCAATTGCTTCATATCGGCGTTTTTCTGAGATGGTCGAGACCTTGGGCACGCCCATGCGTTGGTTTGCCGGCAATCATGATGAACGTTTAGCTTTGCAGCAAATCTGCGCGAACACAGATCGACTCGAGCCTGTTTATGACCTTGGCGCGTGGCGGATTATCTTGTTGGATTCGTCGGTCGCCAATAAAGTGCATGGCAAGCTGGCTGATGATCAATTAAAAATCTTAGAACAGGCTTTATCCAGTGCAGGTGAACGGCATGTCTTGATTGGCTTGCATCACCATCCAATGCCGATCAATAGCCGCTGGATGGACAAGATTGGTTTGCGCAATGCGGCAGATATGTTGTCGATTGTCCGTCGTTACAGCAATGTAAAAGCTGTTGTTTGGGGGCATGTGCATCAAGAGTTTGATCAGCAACTTGATGGTGTGCGCTGGTTGGCTTCGCCCTCAACGTGTGTGCAGTTTGCCCCGCACAGCGAAGATTTTGCTGTGGATACTCAGGCGCCAGGCTACCGCTGGTTACGTTTATACGACGATGGGCAGTTGCAAACAGCCGTATCGCGAGTCGCAGATATTGATTTTGAAATTGACTACAGTATTAAAGGCTACTGATTCGTCGTGTGCGTAGCGGTTGGGTATTTTTCAGTTAAAAAAACTCGCTGCGCACTTACTTCAGGCATGGTGGTATTCTAATTTGCTGTATTTCGTGTGTAGTCGTTTATGTGTAATAGTCCACGTGTTGTTTACATTCATGGTTTTAATAGCGCACCGGCATCTCTAAAAGCTCAGCAACTGCGCAGAGCTTGGTTGCAGCTGGGCTTTCCTGAAGAGTATTTGCAAATCCCCCAGCTGCACCATCATCCAGAGCAGGCTATGGCGCAATTACACGAGGCCATTGCCAAGCTCGAGCGGCCGGTGCTGGTGGGCAGCTCTCTGGGTGGGTATTACGCCACCTACTTGGCGCAGCAGTACAATTTAAAAGCCTTATTGATTAATCCAGCCGTACGCCCGCATAAGTTGTTTGATGGTTTTTTTGTTGAGCAAGAAAATCTCTATACGGGCGAGCGTTGGCAGCTCTCCGACTCACATGTGCAAGGCCTCGCAGCGCTAGACGTTGCTCCTCCGCATGATGGGCAACGCTTTTGTGTATGGTTACAAACAGGTGATGAGACACTAGACTACTGTTTGGCTGAACAGTATTATCACGGCTGCTCTGTACAGATTGAACAGGGCGGTGACCATGGTTTTCAGCGTTTTGCTGAGCATCTTCCAGCATTGTTTGCTTTTGTGGGTGTTGACTCTTCAACCCTGCAAACGCTCAATCTTTCTGCTTTTGAGTAATTATATTACCCATGACTAATTCGACTTATACCGCTGATGCCATTGAGGTTCTATCTGGATTAGATCCGGTGCGCAAGCGCCCAGGTATGTACACCGATACAACCCGTCCGAATCATCTTGCCCAAGAAGTGATTGATAATAGTGTGGATGAGGCTCTGGCTGGCCATGCGCACAATGTGCAAGTGATTTTGCATACGGATCAATCCCTTGAAGTGATTGATGATGGGCGTGGTATGCCAGTGGATATTCACGCTGAAGAAGGCATTCCTGGGGTTGAATTGATTTTTACCCGCTTGCATGCAGGCGGTAAGTTCTCCAGTAAAAATTATGAGTTTTCGGGTGGTTTGCACGGTGTGGGCATTTCTGTGGTGAATGCGCTTTCAACGCTAGTCGAGGTGCGTGTGCGCCGCGATGGTCAAGAGCACCAAATGACCTTTCGTGATGGTTTTAAAGCCAGCGATTTAGAGGTTATTGGTACTGTAGGTAAGCGCAACACTGGCACCAGTATTCGCTTTTGGCCGGATGCGAAATATTTTGATACCAGTAAGTTTTCGGTGAGTCGACTCAAGCATATTTTAAAAGCGAAAGCGGTATTGTGCCCCGGACTGACGGTTAAATTTGATGATAAAAACAGTAATGAACAACTCACTTGGTTTTATGAGGATGGTCTGCGTTCTTATTTAATGGATGCAGTGGCTGAGTTCATCAGCTTGCCAGAAGAAGCGTTCTGTGGACAGTTTATTGCCAAGGTCGAACGCGTAGAGTGGGCGGTACTGTGGCTGCCGGAAGGCGGTGAGTTGATTCAAGAAAGTTATGTCAACTTGATTCCAACTGCGCAAGGAGGCACCCACGTCAATGGTTTTCGCCAAGGCTTGTTGGATGCACTAAGAGATTTCTGTGAGTTCCGTAATTTGCTGCCGCGTGGCGTGAAGTTGGCACCTGAGGATGTTTGGGAACGTATCAGTTTTGTACTGTCGATGAAAATGCAAGAGCCACAGTTCTCGGGGCAAACCAAAGAGCGTTTGTCTTCACGCACAGCGGCAGGCTTTGTTGCTGGCGTGGTTAAAGACGCGTTTAGTTTATGGCTTAATGCCCACTCAGAATTGGGTTTGCAACTGGCTGAGCTGGCCATTAGTCATGCTGGACGGCGCTTAAAAGCAGGGCGTAAAGTTGAGCGCAAACGTATCACTCAAGGCCCTGCATTGCCAGGTAAGTTAGCCGATTGTGCTGGCCGTGATCCGATGCGCGGCGAGTTGTTTTTAGTTGAAGGGGACTCTGCGGGTGGCAGTGCGAAGCAGGCCCGTGATAAAGAGTTTCAAGCGATTATGCCGCTGCGTGGCAAAATTCTAAACACCTGGGAAGTCGATGGCAGTGTGGTGCTGGGCTCGCAAGAAGTGCATGACATCGCAGTCGCCATCGGCGTTGATCCGGGTGCTGCGGATATCAGCCAGTTGCGTTACGGTAAAATTTGTATTTTAGCCGATGCCGACTCTGATGGATTGCACATTGCCACGTTGCTGTGTGCTTTATTTATGCGTCACTTTAGGCCCTTGGTCGAGGCCGGACATATTTATGTGGCGATGCCTCCATTGTACCGTGTGGATATCGGTAAAGAGGTGCATTACGCGCTGGATGAGGATGAACTCAACAGTATTCTTGAGCGCTTGCAGGCCGAGAAGAAGCGCGGCAAACCGCAGGTCACTCGATTTAAAGGGCTGGGTGAGATGAATCCACCGCAGTTGCGTGAAACCACTATGGACCCCAATACCCGCCGTTTGGTGCAGCTGACGCTGGATGACTACAGTGGTACTCAAGAACTGATGGATATGCTCTTAGCAAAAAAACGGGCCAGCGATCGTAAAGCTTGGTTAGAAAGCAAAGGTGATCTAGCTGAGGTGCATGTCTGATGCGTCGCTTACCCCAGGCCAATACTGTTTTGACCGAAAACCTATTTGATAGAGGCTGTGCATGAAGCAATCTTTTGATTTAAGCCTTGAAGGGGTTGAGCGCCGTTCGATGGCTGACTTTACCGAGCAGGCTTACTTAAACTATTCCATGTACGTGATCATGGATCGCGCTTTGCCGCATATCGGTGACGGCTTGAAGCCCGTGCAACGGCGCATAGTTTATGCGATGAGCGAGTTGGGTTTAGATGCCGACTCCAAGCATAAGAAATCTGCGCGTACCGTGGGTGACGTGTTGGGTAAGTTTCACCCTCACGGTGACAGTGCGTGCTATGAAGCGATGGTGTTGATGGCGCAGCCGTTTAGTTATCGTTATCCGTTAGTGGACGGGCAGGGTAACTGGGGTGCTCCAGATGATCCAAAGTCCTTTGCGGCGATGCGTTATACCGAAGCCCGTTTAGCTCGTTATTCAGAGGTGTTGCTGACTGAGTTGGGTCAGGGCACGGTGGATTGGATTCCCAACTTCGATGGCACCATGAACGAACCGGCAGTATTGCCTGCGCGTTTACCAAACTTACTCCTAAATGGCACCACCGGTATTGCTGTGGGTATGGCCACCGATGTGCCGCCACATAATTTGCGGGAAGTGGCCGCAGCCTGCGTATTGTTATTGGATCAGCCGAAAGCCACGCTTGAAGACATTTGTGAACATGTCCAAGGCCCTGACTATCCGACTGATGCGGAAATTATTACTCCGCGTGCGGATATTCTTAAAATTTATCAGACCGGCCGTGGTTCAGTGCGCATGCGCGCTATCTACTCTGTTGATGATGGCGATATTGTGGTCACCGCATTACCGCATCAGGTGTCTGGTGCCAAGGTGATTGAGCAAATCGCCGCGCAAATGCAAGCGAAAAAGCTACCGATGGTCGCTGATTTACGTGATGAATCAGACCATGAAAACCCGTGCCGAATTGTGATTATTCCGCGCTCCAATCGCGTCGACCCTGCAGAGCTAATGCAGCATTTATTTGCCACTACCGATTTAGAGTCGAGCTATCGGGTCAACACTAACGTGATTGGTCTCGATGGTCGCCCGCAAGTCAAAGACTTGCGTAGCATGCTGGCAGAGTGGTTGGTGTTTCGCGTGGAAACTGTGCGCAAGCGTCTGCAGTTCCGCCTTGATCGGGTGGAAAAGCGTCTGCACTTATTAGAAGGCTTATTGATTGCCTTTCTAAATATGGATGAAGTGATTGAGATCATCCGTAGTGAGGATCATCCTAAACCGGTATTGATGCAGCGTTTTGCTATCACCGAGATTCAAGCAGATTACATTCTCGATACGCGCTTACGTCAATTAGCGCGCCTTGAAGAAATGAAAATCCGCGGCGAGCAAGATGAACTGTCCAAAGAGCAGGCGCAGTTGCAAGCGTTGCTCGGCAGTGAGACCAAGTTAAAAAATCTGGTGCGTAAAGAACTGATCGCCGATGCCAAAACCTATGGCGATGATCGCCGCTCACCTTTGGTTGAGCGCGGTGAAGCCAAAGCCTTATCAGAAACTGATTTACTGCCGACTGAGCCGGTCACGGTAGTGATGTCCGAGCAAGGCTGGGTGCGCAGCGGTAAAGGCCATGATATTGATCCCGCTGGTTTGTCCTACAAAGCCGGTGATGGCTTTAAGCAAGCGGTACAAGGTCGTTCCAATCAGTTTGTCGTGTTCTTAGACAGCACAGGGCGCAGTTACTCCTTGCCAGCGCATACCTTGCCAGCCGCACGTGGTCAGGGCGAGCCATTATCAGGACGTTTAGCCCCACCTGCTGGCGCGACCTTTGAGTGCTTGTTAATGCCCAGTGATGAGCAGTTGATGGTGATTGCTTCAGATGCGGGTTACGGCTTTGTAGTTAAAGGCGAAGACATGCAGGCGAAAAATAAAGCAGGTAAAACTTTAATTACCTTGCCGAAAGCCGCCCGTGTCTTGCTGCCGAAAATGCTCAATAGCTTTGCGGATGATTGGTTAGCAGCCGTCACTAACGAAGGACGCTTGCTGGTGTTTAAAGTCTCTGATTTGCCACAACTGAGCAAAGGTAAAGGCAATCGTTTGATTGGTATCCCGACGGATCGAGCGGCTAAACGTGAAGAGTGGCTAGTTGACTTTGCGGTACTGCCAGCACAGAGCAGTTTGGTATTAATCGCCGGCAAACGTACCTTGTCGCTTAAGTTCAGTGATCTTGAGCATTACCAAGGTGAGCGCGGACGTCGTGGAAATAAATTGCCACGCGGTTTTCAGCGTGTGGACGGATTGCGGGTTGAGCCGTAAAGTGCTCTGAATCGGTGAATGATCTACTGCTAATTAAGAAGCGGCCTTGTAGCTGTTAAAGGATAATCAGATGAGCAAGACACCGTCATTAGCGTGGGACCATAGTACTGAAGCGCCCGTACTGCAGGTGACGGGCAGCTGGACTTTAGAGCAGGGGAAACCTGAGTTGATGGCTGTCTGGCGACAAGGTGGGCGCTTACCTGAGCAATTAGCTGTGCATGTGGCTGTTGATGCATGGGATAGCAGTCTCCTGGCATTGCTACGTCGTTTACAGCGTTTGGCTCAGGAACAACAGATGACGCTCAGCTTGCAAGGGTTACCCTCCGGAGTGGGGCGCTTACTGGAAATGGCTGCCAGCCCATCCACCCAAGCTAAAGAAGCGGAGCCTGTACAGTACGGTTGGGTGTCGCGGCTTGGCTTAGGTGGGCAAAACATTGCGCTAGCCTTAGTCAGCGCTTGCACCTTTATTGGCGAGGTTGTACAAGCGCTGGGTCGCCTGTTTGTTGGTAAAGCACGCATGCGAATGAGCGATTTCTGGATGGCTTTACAACAGTGCGGTCCTGGTGCGTTGCCAATTGTGGCGTTGATTGCTAGTTTGATTGGTTTAATTTTAGCTTTCGTAGGTGCTGCGCAACTGCAAGCCTTTGGCGCACAGCTTTATATCGCCAATATGGTGTCGATTGGTATGACCCGAGAAATGGGCGCACTGATGACTGCAGTGATTATGGCGGGTCGCACCGGTGCTGCCTATGCGGCTGAGCTGGGCAGTATGCAAGCCAATGAAGAAATTGACGCCTTAAAAACCTTTGGTTTTCCACCGTTAGAATTTTTGATTCTACCGCGCTTATTAGCCTTGCTTGTCAGTATGCCGATCTTGACCGTGTTTGCTGATGCTTTAGGTATTTTCGGTGGTTTTGTGATTGGCTCAGGTTTGTTTGATATTTCTGCTGCGCAATACATTAACCAGAGTTTAGAGATGCTGACCCTAACCGACTTTTTAATTGGCCTGTTTAAAAGTCTGGTATTTGCTGTGCTAATTGGCTTGATTGGCTGTTATTACGGTTTGTCTTGCGGACGTAATGCTCAAGCAGTTGGTCAGGCGACCACCAATGCTGTGGTCAGTATCATTGTGGCACTCGTGGTTAGCGATGCTGTGATTGCGCTTATTTGCACGCAATTGGGAATCTAAGTATGAGTGATGCCGTATTGGTTGCAGACAATCTAAGCGCTGGTTATGGCACGCTGGTGATTCAACACGATCTTAATTTTAGGATTAAGCCCGGTGAAGTCTTTGTCATTATGGGCGGCAGTGGTTGCGGAAAAAGCACACTGTTGCGTCATTTGATCGGTTTGCAAGCGCCTTTGGCGGGCCGTGTGTTATTTCAAGGCGAGGATTTTTGGGCGTGTGATGCCGATAGGCGGGCAAATTTGCAGCAGCATTTTGGTGTGCTCTATCAAAATGGCGCGCTGTGGGGTGGAATGACCTTACAGGAGAATATTTGCTTACCGTTGAGTACCTGGCGGCCAGAGCTGAGTAAAGTAGACTTGCATGAGTTGGCGGCGATTAAACTGGCACTGGTGGGGTTGTCAGGTTGTGATGAATTGTACCCGGCCGAATTGTCGGGTGGTATGCGTAAACGTGCTGCCTTGGCGCGCGCCTTAGCGCTAGATCCCCAAGTGTTGTTTTTTGATGAGCCATCAGCAGGCCTTGATCCGCTCAGCTCGATGGCTTTGGATGAGTTGATTTTGCAACTGCGTGACAGCCTCGGCTCAAGTATTGTCTTGGTAACCCATGAGTTACCCAGTATTTATGCAGTCGCTGATACGTGTTTATTTTTAGATAATCAAACCCGCACACAAATTGCTTTAGGGCCGTTGGCTGAATTGCTCGAACATGGCCCAGAGACAGTACAACGCTTTTTACGACGCGGTGCAGCGGCAAAACACGAGGTGACAAAATGACTGAATCGCGCAAGCCTTTCTTTATCGGTGCATTTTTACTGGGTGGTGTCGCATTATTGGCTGCGGGCTTGTTGTTGCTCAGTCGTGATAGTTTATTGAGTCGCCCAGTTGAGTATGTAGTGTATTTTACTGGCGCTTTGGATGGTTTAGATGTGGGGGCAGATGTTACTTATCGAGGAGTGAAAGTGGGTAATGTACGGCAGATTAATTTGTCTTATGATCGCAGTCTGAATGATGTGGTGATGCCTGTCACTATCCGTATTAGTGCGGAAAGTACGCGCAGTAAAAATAAAGAGCGCGGTTTTGATCATTCGATTGAGCGTTTAATTGAGCGTGGTCTACGCGCTCAGTTACAAACCCCTAGCTTTTTGACTGGTAAAGCCATTGTTGCTTTAGATTTTTTCCCGAACCAACAAGGTTATATTCGCGATCCGCATATTATTGATTTACCTGCCATTCCCTCCGTGCCGTCGCGCATTGATCAGGTGGCTGATGTGCTGCGTGACTTAGTCGACGGTTTGAAAGAAATGCCGCTCAAAGAAACCTTAGACGCTGCAAATAAAACTTTACTGGCTTTTGAACGTTTGGCGTCTGCGCCAGAAACTCAATCAGGGATCAAGAGCTTGAGTGTGTCTTTGGCTAATTTCGAAAAAATCAGTCAGCAATTACAACAACGCTTACCTGGAATGTTGGATAATGTGCACAGTAGCAGTGTAGAGCTTAAAGACGCCTTAGGTGATGTCCGCCATGCTGCGCAAAGTGCTCGGGATGCCTTGCAGCAAATGGATGGCATGGTCAGCGATGGCCGACGCAGTTTAGGTCCGCAATCAGAATTACAATATGAGTTGCTGCAATCATTACAGGATCTAGGACAGGCCAGTAAAGCATTACAGCGCACGGCGGAAAGTTTAGAGCAGCAGCCGCAATCGATTATATTTGGCAAGAAACGGTGAAAATATGAAGTATTTAATGCGCTTGCCACTGGGTATAGCCATCACGGCGGTTTTAGCGTTTGGCTCGGTGGGTTGTAGCCTGGCGCCACCCGCTACTTTTTATCAACTGCAACAGTCGGAGACGGATCTTGCCAGCAGTGGAAATGATATATCTGTCTTGCTCGGCCCTTTACGCGTTGCTGACTATTTGCAGCGCGAAAATGTATTGCAGCGCGAAGCCGATGGACGTTTAAGCCTGAGCCAACAAGCGCGTTGGGCGGGCAGTCTGCAAGATGATATTGGCCAGTTATTGCTGCGCCAAATCTCCGCCCGGCTGGGCAGTAGTCGTATCTCGCTCTATCCTGACCGTGTTGGCATAGAGGCGCAAGCGCAAGTGGTGCTGAGCATTGCTCGTTTAGATTCTGGTGTAGATCAGCCTGCAGTCTTAGAGGCGCATTGGCGGTTACTGGATGCTCAAGGGCGCTTGCGTAACAGCCAAGTTTTACGTTTTGAAGAAGCACACAACGGTGCAATTAGTGATCAAGTGCGCGCTCAGAGTGATTTGCTCGGGCAGCTTTCTAAACAGCTAGTCGATGCATTGCAGGAGGCTTTTCCAGAGCAAGCTGCGAATAAAGGTGCACGCAAGTCAGCGGCTGCAACGGCGACGAAAAAGACCGCCACAGAGAAGGTTGAATCGATAAACATTCCCGTTGTTGAGCCCAGTCGTGAACTGGAGGTGTATCGATTTTAAAGGGCTGAACAGCCATGTTGTGTTGCAATAGGCTGTTACTTGATTGATGGTATTGAGCGTTGTCTCAGATCTGGGCGGTTTAATTTTAGCTTGGGCTATTCTTTTGTAAATGATGCAGCTGGCTTTGCAGTAAAGCCGGATAAGGATTGAGTAACAACTCGACACAACTGGCATCGTTGGGTTTGGCGATCGTTCGAGTACGTGAGCAGGATGCAATACAGCTGTGCGCGGCGAGACTATTGTTTAAGAGCAGTAGATTGCGGCTGTGCTGACTCAGATCTAGTGCCACTTGCGCGCTGTCACTGAGTAACAGCTCACCTAATGATAAGTCTTTTATAAGTGGGCCTTCGCTCATCCCTAGCTGTATGTGTAAGGCAATGCCGCTATCCGCAACTTCAATCTGCAAGGCATGACCAAAAGCACGCAACAGTTCACCGCAGCACAGTGCATTACGTGGATATTCAGCGCTATCAGAGTGAAAACTAATGAGGCTGCGTCCATCGGCAAGCGTATGTAAATGGCCTCCGTAGAGTAAGGCGGACTGCTCAACCGCGTGGCGATACTTTTTTAACAAGCCGACCAAGCGTTCTTGTGGCAGTTGGCGCAATTGCTCAATGTTGCCAAACTGAACCGCTAATATCGTGGTGCGCTCTGCTGCTTGTGGTGGTGCACAAGGATGAACATTATCCAGTGCGCTAAGCGGAATGGTGTCGAGTGCTGAGTTATAGCTAAAAACATCGGCGTCATCAGTCTCAGCGTCATCAACTTGAGCACTGCGTGATCCGCTTGTATCAGGCGTCTGTTCTGATATTGGCTCAAGGGTTGGAATGTCTTCATTTTGTGTATCTAAAATAAAGTAATCGTTGAGTTGACGGGCCAATAAGCCAACTTCATCAGAACGCTGTGCGTACGGTGCAGGGGGAACCGGATTGATCAACCAGTTACTTAAATGTTGCAAGGGTAACGCGACTGATCGGCCTAAATGTGCTGATAAAAAAACTGCAAGTATCAGTAAAATAACGCCGAGTACAGCCATGCTTTGCAGACTGTTTATCAGCGGTTTACGTAGTTTTTGCATATCAATATGTAGGTGCAGAGATCCAGTAATTACATCTTGAAATGCGAGCTGTTGTGAATAAAAACCTTTCTCGGTACTGCTCGACTTTGGTCGTAGGCCAGCTTCTGCGAGCACTCGATTATCCACGCTGTAGATGGCCGCGTGTTTTACATAAGGATTATTCACCAGCTCGCGTAATAAAACTGCAAGGCTTAACGTGTCACTGGCGGACAATGCACTTTGTGCCGTCAGGCTGGTTTGTTGCAGTAAGCTTTGCCCTAAAGCGTCGGCTTGTTGCTGAATCGACCACTTGAGTTGGCTATGCATTAGCCATGCAAAGGCCAATAGGCAGATGACTATAATGAAGGCCGTATAACCTGTGATGCGCGAAGCAATACTGACGCGTCTCAAGGGGGCAGAGTCGAGTGGCATAAACAAGATTTTCCAGTTAAAAATAGTGAGGCTAAAAAATATAAAGCGCCAAACAATGGGTTTTAGCCGAGGCAATAACAGCAAAGTATAACGGGCGTAAGTTATAGAACAAGTAAAAGGACTGCACGTGATGCGATTAAATGGCTAGAATGCCTCTTTTTATCTGCGGAGAAAGCACCGTGCGCGAAATTGTCTTGATTAACATCACAGGTGAAGACCGTCCGGGGTTAACCGCTGCCATTACTGGTGTGCTGGCCAACAGTGGTGTAAAGATTTTAGATATTGGCCAAGCGGTTATCCATAATACCTTGTCCTTTGGTATTTTGGTTGAGATCCCCAGCACTGAACAAGCTTCAGCCGTACTTAAAGATGTGCTTTTTACTGGTTATAAACTTGATCAGCAAGTGCGTTTTACGCCTGTCTCTGAAGATGATTATCAACAATGGGTGGCTGGGCAAGGCAAAACCCGTTACATCGTGACCTTATTGACGCGTCAGGTGACGGCTGAACAGTTGCAGCGAGTGAGTGCGATTACTGCGCAGTATGGTTTGAATATTGATCATATTGATCGTCTGTCTGGGCGGATGCCCTTAGATACGCCAGAAAGCCAGGGTAAAGGTTGCATTGAGTTTTCTGTGCGTGGTGAGCCGGCCGATGCAGCGGCATTGCGTGCGGACTTTCTAAGTGTGGCGCAAGAGTTGAATGTTGATATTGCCTTCCAGCGTGA
Source organism: Pseudomonas sp. (assembly GCA_034006605.1). Taxonomy (GTDB): domain Bacteria; phylum Pseudomonadota; class Gammaproteobacteria; order Pseudomonadales; family Pseudomonadaceae; genus Denitrificimonas. The sequence continues at coordinate 120,221 of JAVESM010000003.1, forward strand.
CACGGTATTTCGTCGTAATCGACGTTTGGCTGTGTTTGATATGGATTCTACGTTGATTGAAGCTGAAGTGATTGATGAACTGGCTAAGGCGGCGGGTGTGGGTGATCAGGTTGCCGCAATTACTGAGCGAGCGATGCTTGGTGAGCTGGATTTTAAAGCCAGTTTTAAAGAACGCTTAGCATTACTTGAAGGCTTATCTGAACATGTGCTGGAAGAGATTGGTGCCTCATTGCGCCTGACAGAAGGCGCTGAAATGCTGTTTGTTGAATTGAAGCGCCTTGGCTATAAAACTGCGATTTTATCGGGTGGTTTCAGCTACTTTGCCAAACAACTGCAGGCGCGTTTAGGCATTGATTATGTGTATGCCAATGAATTAGAAATCGTGGATGGCAAGCTGACGGGTCGTGCGATTGAGCCCATTGTTGATGCACAACGTAAAGCAGATTTGTTGCGCGAGCTGACCGCCATGGAAGGTTTGCGCCTAGAGCAAACGATTGCGGTGGGCGATGGCGCCAATGATTTACCGATGCTCGGTTTAGCCGGACTTGGAGTGGCTTTTCGTGCCAAACCTATGGTCAAGCAATCTGCTCGTCAAGCCATTTCAACCCTAGGCTTAGACGGTATTTTGTACTTACTTGGCTACCGCGATCGTGAAGGCGCTGACGAATAATCTACTCAGTGCTAAGACTAAACTGACAGTTGTACTGTACGCCAGCGTGACGCACAGTACATTGAGTCGTTTAAGACAGACTGCTTAAAGCATTGCGGCTAAAAGGAAGGATTTCATCTTGACGGCCATCGCGCACTTTTGCGGCCCACTCAGGATCGACCAATAATGCGCGACCCACTGCGACTAAATCAAACTCCTGAGCGTCGAAACGGCTGATTAAAGCGTCTAAACTGGCCGGTTTGGCGATTTCATTGGTGTTGCTCATAAAGGCGGTGAACTCACTGCCGTCTAAACCAACGCTGCCGACAGTAATGGTTGGCTTGCCCGTGAGTTGACGTGTCCAGCCGGCCAAGTTGAGTTCTGAATTAGCAAATTCAGGCTCCCAAAAACGACGGGTTGAACAATGGAAAATATCAACACCGGCATCACTGAGTGGTTGTAAAAAGGCTTTGAGTTCCTCTGGCGTCTGTGCCAAACGTGCTGTGTAGTCTTGCTGTTTCCACTGCGAGTAGCGAAATATAATAGGAAAATCAGGACCGACAGCTGCACGTACGGCTTGGATGATTTCGACTGCAAAACGACCACGATTGGCCATGCTGCCGCCGTAGTTATCGGTGCGTTGATTGCTGCCTTCCCAGAAAAACTGATCAATCAGGTAGCCGTGTGCACCGTGTATTTCCACACCGTCCATACCGATGGCTTGGGCGTCTTTAGCTGCTTGGGCGAAAGCGGCAACGACTGCATCGATATCGGCTTGGTTCATCCCATGCACAACTTGTTTGCCGTCTTTATGTTTTTCCATCGGGCCATAGCCCAGCACGCTGGCGTCAGGCTCGGTACCTAAGCGGCGTACATTACCGACGTGCCAGAGTTGTGGCATGATTTTACCGCCAGCGGCATGCACGGCATCAGCCACTTGCTTCCAGCCATTTAAAGCATCTTCGCCATAAAAGCGCGGTACATTGGGGTAGCCATTCGAGGCACAGTGATTCACCGTGGTGCCTTCAGTGATAATCAAACCGACGCCAGCGGCTGCGCGCTTGCGGTAATACTCAATGACTAGCGCGTTTGGTACACCACCAGGAGAAAATGATCGGGTCATTGGCGCCATCACGATGCGCGTAGGAATGTTTACTGAGCCGATTTGGAAAGGCTGAAATAATTGTTGTACGTTATCCATTAAAAGCTCCGCCATTATTTTTCGGGCAAGATGTTTCGTGACTGTTTGAGTTTTCTAAGTGGGCAATAATGCCTTGGATTGCTGTAGTGGTCACGTTCTGTACTTGCTGTTTAGCTTAAGTCATTGCAAAGGTATCAGAGCTATCACCCGTAAAGCCATGCTCTAATTTTATTTTTAAGGTGAGATCGGTTCTAGAATCGGCAAATTTTAACGCCTCATCAAGACTGATACGTCCTGCGCTGTAGAGTGCATACAATTGCTGATCGAAAGTTTGTAGGCCTTGTTCTTGTGAGCGAGCAATAGCGCTTTTTAGTTCATCGAGCTGGTCACGCATAATAAGGTCTTTGATATAGGGGGTGCCGAGCATTAGCTCAATCGCCGCAACACGTTTTTGTTCAATGCCTGGGATCAAGCGCTGACCAATAATGGCGACGAGGTTTTGTGAAACATCCGCTAATACTTGCTTGCGAGCCTCTTCAGGAAAAAACCGCGCAATACGCTCTAGTGCGTGTGTGGTGCTGGTGGCATGTAGAGTGGCGAGGCATAAATGGCCGGTTTCTGCGTAATGCAAAGCATGCTGCATGGTATCGAAATCACGAATTTCACCAATCATAATCACATCGGGTGCTTCACGCAGCGCGTTATGCAAGGCTGAAGCAAAACTATGGGTGTCCAGCCCGACTTCACGCTGATTGACCACCGACTGCTTATGTTTATGCAAAAACTCTATTGGGTCTTCAATGCATAATATATGCCCGCCGGCATGAGTATTGCGATAATCCAACATGGCCGCCAAGGTTGTTGATTTGCCTGAGCCTGCCGCACCAGTGACTAAGATGAGGCCACGACTGAGCATCGATAAGCGCTCTAACATGACAGGTAGACCTAGGGCGATAAAGTCAGGGATCTCACTTTTAATATGCCTGATCACCATGGCCACTTCGCCACGCTGGTAGAACACGTTGACACGAAAGCGCCCAGAGTCTTGTACACCAACGGCGAGATTCATTTCTAGATCGCGTTCAAAGTCAGCAATTTGTTTTTGGGTCATCAGTTGGTAGGCCATTTGTTGCACGGATGACACAGGTAATACGTGCTTACCAATCGACCGAGAGATACCTTCTACCTTCATTTGTGGCATGGCCCCGACACTAAAATACATGTCTGAACCGCCTTGCTCGTAGAGTAAATTGAGGTAAGGAAACACATCGTAAGCAGACATTGTAGACCCTTAATCGTATTCGAGCGTCTATGCCAATCGTGACTGATGGCGGGGTTGTGAAAGCATGATAGTAGCGTGTTCAAAACTTATAAAGTAGAGCAAAAAAGCTATTGCTGGAAGGGTACATAGACTTGGCCACAATATTTATGGCGTTTTTTTTCTTAATAATGTTTGTTTACCTTGATGGCTATGTGCTTTTTAGAGTACTTCACCTTAAACGTTGTGCGTTTTTGGCGTTATTTTTTATTGTTATTTGATTCTGACGAGCCTGTTCTGTAGTTGTCGGTTAAGATGCCTCGTTTTATAGAGTTGCTATGTGTATGGCAGCTAATATTTTTATAATGATTAGGGTTTAAGCTATGTCAGAACAAATTAACCAGCATCTACCGTCGTATTTAGATCCGGATAATCCCGGGCCGTGGGGGATTTTCCTCGAGCAGGTGGATCGTGTTGCGCCTTATATGGGTGAACTCAGTAAGTGGGTTGATACCTTAAAGCATCCAGAGCGCAGTTTACTTGTCGATGTGCCGGTACGTTTAGATGATGGCAGTATTGCGCACTTTGAAGGGTACCGCGTGCAGCACAATCTTAATCGTGGTCCAGGTAAAGGTGGCGTGCGTTTTCACCAAGCGGTCACTTTGTCTGAAGTGATGGCGCTATCGGCGTGGATGTCGGTGAAAACAGCCGTTGTTGGACTGCCATTTGGTGGTGCTAAAGGCGGCATTCGCGTTGATCCGCGTAAGTATTCTCAAGGTGAAATAGAGCGTATTACCCGCCGTTACACCCATGAAATCAGTTCAATCATTGGTGTGAATAGAGATATTCCTGGTCCCGATGTCAACACCAATGGACAAACTATGGCATGGATGATGGATACCTATTCCATGCATGCTGGCGCGACGCAACCTGGCATTGTGACGGGTAAGCCGATTGCCTTGGGTGGCAGTTTAGGGCGTGTTGAAGCGACCGGGCGTGGCGTGTTTATTGTTGGTGTGGCTGCTGCTAGAGACGCTGGTATTGATTTGACCGGTGCCCGCATTAGCATTCAAGGTTTTGGTAATGTAGGTGGTACGGCGGCGCGATTATTCAATGAAGTGGGCGCCATCGTGGTGGCTGTACAAGACCATACGGGCACAATTTATGATCCGGACGGCCTCGATGTTGAGGCGCTTCTGAGCCATGCTAAACACACCGGTGGCGTGGGTGGTGCAGCAAATACCACAGCGATTGCTGCGGATGAATTCTGGGCTATAGAAACAGATATTTTAATTCCTGCCGCTTTGGAAGGACAAATTACCAAGCGCAATGCCCACGCCATTCGCGCGCGCATCATTGTTGAAGGTGCGAATGGACCAACGACGCCTGAAGCGGATGATATTCTCAGCAATAAAGGTACGATTATTGTCCCTGATGTGCTGGCAAATGCCGGTGGAGTAACGGTCAGTTATTTTGAATGGGTGCAGAACGCGTCAAGCTTTTACTGGAGCGTTGAGGAAATTAATCAGCGCCTTGAAAAAATCATGCTGGATGCCTATCAAGCGCTGACTGCAACCGCTAAGCAACATGAAGTTTCTTTACGTACCGCGGCCTTTATTACTGCGTGTACACGTATTTTGGCAGCGCGTGAGTTGCGTGGTTTATACCCGTAATTGTGGATGAGTCTGCTGTAAATAAAAAAGGCCTGCAGCATGCAGGCCTTTTGCTGAACAAGGAATCGCTCGTTTAATTGCGCTCATCTGGTAGAGCGGCAATCACATCCTCTGCTTGTAAGCCTTTATCACGGTCCATCACGGTGAATTCAACACGCTGACCTTCGACCAGTACGCGGTGACCTTCGCCACGAATGGCGCGAAAGTGCACAAAAATGTCGTCACCTGAGTCACGTGAAATAAAACCAAAACCTTTGGAGGTATTAAACCATTTGACCGTACCGGTTTCACGGTCGCTCAGGTCTTGTGACAGGGGTGCGCTTTTAATGCTGACTTTGCGCAAGTTCAGCGCTAAATGTATCACCACCGCGGCAAGCAAGGTTGCTAGGCTCAATAAGGCATTGTCCGCTGTGTCTGTCCCGCTGAGTATGAACACGGCTTGCATGGCTGTGGCGAGGACTATTAATGTTGAGACTAAACCTTGCAGTTGACGACGACCACCACGCGCCCACGTCGGCAATATAGGTGCAATCAATAAATTAGCTAAAGCAAAAGAGCCAAGCAGTAAGGCTGCTGGTTGATTTTTGCTGGCCAGAATAAGAGAGAGAAGCAGGGCGCCTGCGCCTGTAAACAAATGAACAATTTTAAACATATGCAATGGACTCGCTTTAATAAGAATCATGATAGATAAGAGGGTCGACTACACGTACAGCCTGCTGGTTCAGTCACGCTGTTGTCGTACCCAAGTGCTGAGGATGAAAACCTCAACCACTCTTTGTGTATTAAACAGCAAACACGGCGATGACTCAAACAACTAAAGTAGGCATTAGAAAACAGCAGGGTTGGCACTGTGACCTATTTGTCAAATATGTGGCTTGTTGCAGTGTTGTTTTGACTCAGTGATTCCTAGATGGAGCCCGATTGTGCTGGATTACAGCCGCTTCAGTTGTTGCTCAGGCTGAACGGCCGTAGCCGTTAGCGCGCTTAGGCTATATAATCTGGGTTTTCTGCGATACTTTCGCGTTGATGCGACGGCATGCTGGTGTGCCGCTAAACGGGTGTCGGTTATTTCAAATTTTTTAGGAAGCGAACGCTATCATGATGCGCAGCCACTATTGCGGGCACTTAAACGAATCCCTAAACGGGCAAACCGTTACTCTTTGCGGTTGGGTACACCGTCGTCGTGACCACGGTGGAGTGATTTTCCTTGATATCCGCGACCGTGAAGGCCTTGCTCAAGTTGTATTTAATCCAGAGCTCACCGATATTTTTGCGACCGCTAACCGTGTGCGCAACGAGTATGTGGTGAAAGTTACGGGTGTGGTGAATCCGCGTCCAGACGGTGCCGTCAATCCCAATATGCCGAGCGGCGCGATTGAAGTGATTGCCACTGATTTAGAAGTGCTCAACCAAGCTGAAACGATACCTTTCCCGTTGCATGAGCATTCGGATGTCGGTGAAGAAACCCGTTTACGTTACCGTTTTATTGACTTGCGCCGTCCAGAAATGGCCGCCAAGTTAAAATTGCGTTCACGTGTGACTACCAGTATTCGTCGTTACTTAGATGACAATGGCTTCCTCGATGTAGAAACGCCAATTCTGACCCGAGCTACCCCAGAAGGCGCGCGCGACTATTTAGTACCAAGTCGCACTCACGCGGGCAGCTTCTTTGCTTTGCCACAGTCGCCACAACTGTTTAAGCAGTTGTTAATGGTGGCCGGAGTGGATCGCTACTACCAAATCGCAAAATGCTTCCGTGATGAAGACTTGCGTGCGGATCGCCAGCCTGAATTTACTCAAATTGACATCGAAACCAGTTTTATGGATGAAGCGGACATTATGTCCATCACTGAAACCATGGTGCGTCAGTTGTTTAAAGATGTGCTGGATGTTGAGTTCGCTGAGTTCCCGCACATGACCTATGAAGAAGCGATGCGTCGCTTTGGTTCAGATAAGCCAGATTTGCGTATTCCGCTGGAGTTAGTCGATGTGGCTGACCAGTTGACTGGCGTTGATTTCAAAGTGTTTAGCGGTCCGGCCAATGATCCAAAAGGCCGTGTTGCAGCGCTGCGTGTCCCTGGCGCTGGCAGCATGGCGCGAGGCAAGATTGATGAGTACACCAAATACGTGAGCAACTACGGCGCGCGCGGTTTGGCATATATCAAAGTCAATGAACGCGCTAAAGGTGCGGAAGGTTTACAGTCACCGATTGTTAAATTTATTCCTGAAGAGAACCTCAATATCATTCTTGATCGCGTTGGCGCAGTCGATGGCGATATCGTTTTCTTCGGTGCCGATAAAGCACAGATCGTTAGTGATGCTCTAGGTGCGTTGCGGATTCGTATTGGTCATGACTTAGAGTTATTGACCTGTCAGTGGGCGCCGATGTGGGTGGTTGATTTCCCCATGTTTGAAAGCAACGATGATGGCTCGCTGACGGCGATTCATCATCCGTTCACAGCTCCGAAATGTTCAGCTGAAGAGTTGCGTGCTAATCCAAGTGTGGCGCTGTCTCGTGCCTACGATATGGTTCTCAATGGTACTGAATTGGGCGGAGGCTCGATTCGTATTCACGATCGCACCATGCAGCAAACGGTATTTGAGATCCTTGGCATTGAAGCCGCAGAGCAACAAGAGAAGTTTGGCTTCTTACTTGATGCCCTTAAGTATGGTGCGCCACCGCATGGTGGATTGGCTTTTGGTTTAGATCGCTTGGTGATGTTAATGACCGGTGCGCAATCGATTCGTGAAGTGATTGCTTTCCCGAAAACTCAAAGTGCAGCTTGCGTAATGACGCAAGCACCGGGTGTTGTAGACGCCACGGCGCTACGTGATTTACATATTCGCTTGCGTGAGCAACCCAAGGCTGAGTAAACGTATTTAGATTGGCGCTGTGTGGTGCGCTGGTGCGGCGATTGAGCACAGCAGTACCAGGCAGCGTGTTGTTACCGACAGTAGAGATATAGAAACGGGAGTTGTTATGGCTGGACATTCCAAATGGGCGAATATCAAACACCGCAAAGAACGTCAAGATAACAAGCGCGGTAAGATTTTCACGAAGTTAATTCGTGAATTAACGGTTTCAGCCAAGCAGGGTGGCATTCCTGCCGATAATCCGCGTTTGCGTCTAGCCGTTGATAAAGCACTGTCTGCGAATATGACCCGCGATACGATTGACCGTGCGATTGCTCGTGGTGTTGGCGGTGGTGATGGCGATAATGTTGAAGAGTTGGTGTACGAAGGTTATGCACCTAATGGTGTGGCGGTGTTTGTTGAAACGATGACGGACAATCGTAACCGTACAGCGGCTGAGATTCGTCATGCGTTTAACAAATACGGCGGCAACTTAGGTACCGATGGTTCGGTGGCTTACTTATTTGAGCGCAAAGGTCAGATTTGCTATGCGCCAGGCGTTAATGAAGAAGCATTGATGGATACAGCGTTAGAGCTTGGCGCGGATGATATCGTGATCAATGATGATGGTTCGGTTGAAGTGTTAACCGCTTTTGCTGACTTTATTACGGTCAGCGAAGCACTCACTGCGGCAGGTTTTGCCGCAGAAGAAGCGGAAGTCACGATGATTCCAACCATGACGGCTGAATTGGATTTAGATGGCGCTGAAAAAGTCATGCGTTTGATTGATGCATTAGAAGACTTAGATGATGTACAGAACGTCTACTCCAATGCGGAAATTCCAGATGATGTGATGGAACAGCTGTAGGTTTACGCTGTACTCAATAAACCTCTGGTTGCTTATGTAAGTGAGCCCAGAGGTTTTTCATTTGTGCGAGCTCTGTACTTGCACGCTTAGCATTGCGTTAACACGCGGATAAAGGCTGCCAAGATGACCCTGATTTTAGGCATTGACCCCGGTTCTAGAATCACCGGCTACGGGGTGATTCGTGATACAGGACGCGGCTGTGAGTATGTTGCTTCTGGTTGTATCCGTACGGGCGTAGGCGAGCTGCCAGAACGCCTCAATGCGGTGTTTGCTGGGGTCAGTGAAATTATTCAAACCTATCAACCGGTGACTATGGGCATTGAGCAGGTTTTTATGGCGCGCAATGCTGATTCGGCATTAAAACTTGGGCAAGCGCGTGGGGTTGCGATTGTTGCGGGTGCGCAAGCGGGTCTGACAGTCTCTGAATACAGTGCCACGCAAGTGAAATCCGCGATTGCGGGCAGTGGTCGTGCAGGCAAAGAACAAGTGCAGTTGATGGTGATGCACTTGTTAAAACTCAGCAAAAAACCACAAATTGATGCCTCAGATGCCTTGGCCATTGCGTTGTGTCATGCCCATCATCAGCAAACCTTACTGCCACATGGTTTATCTGCGGCCAAATTACGTGGTGGCCGTTTGAGCCTTTAAACTGCATTGCTGCAGCTGTATAGAAAGGCTTGGTTGTTAATGACACAGGTGCTTATATAGCAGGCTATTGCGTGCTACGAACTCTACTGTGCCGCTTACTGGTTTGCCATTTTGAGGCACCTGCAGTTGCTCGCCGCTGGTGCAATTAAGTACATAAGGCTGACTCTCTAAGCGCTCGATATAATCGTTGATAAACGTATAGTGGATGTACTCAACCAGTGTTTCTCCATCTTGGAGCGTCTCTTTGACCTTGCCGTCTAGCACCACGAAAGATGAAACAGAAGGTACGACATAGCTCCACGGTCGAAAGAAATTACTTCTCCGCTCTTGTTTAATAACCACCGACTCGGCTGGAAGTTGGCCGCGTTTTAAGTCAAACCAATTGTAATCGTAATAGGCTAAATAGCTGAGCATACCCAAGCCTGCACACACTGGAATAATCCATGATGGAAGCGTATTACGGCTGAGTTTCCTCAGTGCAAAAGCGCCCGCGCCGATGCATAAGCCGATGATGAAAACTGCAAGCAAATGCCAAATCATACACAGTACTCTAGATGAAAAGAGGACCCCCATAAGGACGCCCTCTTTGCTGTTGATCACCCATCATTAATAAATCAGGGAGGCCGTTGTTGTGTTACGGATAACGAACACTTTCAACCATTTTCTGGATCTCTTCTGAAGGTTGTTCTGTCGCATAGGATACAGAGATTGCAACGATAAAATTGATCAACGCACCGATACAACCGATCGATAGAGGTGAGATACCAAAGATCCAGAACTCAGGTGTGTTCGGGAAGGTATTCGTACCTGGAATGAAGAACCAGCCAAGGTACATAAAGATGTAGCAAATGGTAAACAGAGCACCGGTACTCATGCCTGCTACAGCACCTTTGGCGTTAATGCGCTTGAAGAAGATACCCATCATCAGCGTTGGGAAGATGGATGAGGCGGCCATCCCAAACGCTAGCGCCACCGTTTGTGCGGCGAACCCCGGCGGGTTAATCCCCAGCCAGGTGGCAATCAAGATTGCGCCTACCATAGAGATCCGTGCTGCCAACATTTCTGCCTTATCGGAGATGTTTGGATACAACGTGTTTTTGATCAAGTCATGACTGACTGCAGATGAGATAGCAAGCAGCAAACCCGACGCCGTAGACAGTGCGGCAGCAATACCGCCCGCCGCCATCAGGCCGACGATCCAGCCTGGCATGTTACCAATTTCAGGCAGCGCCAATACCAAAATGTCGTTGTTGATGGTCAGTTCGTTACCAGCCCAGCCACGCTCAGCAGCGGTTGTGTCAACATAAGTGGCATTTTTGTCGTTGTAATACTGGATACGACCGTCGTTGTTTTTGTCCTCAAACGTGAGTAAGCCAGTTGTTTCCCACTTCAAGAACCATTCGGGGCGATCGTCATAGACCATTGCCTCTTGCGTTGACTCGCCAGGATAAATGGACTCGAGTAAGTTTAAGCGCGCCATGCCTGCCAATGGTGGAGCAGTGGTGTAGAACAGCGCAATAAACACCAGCGCCCAACCTGCCGACCAACGTGCGTCAGCGATTTTTGGAACCGTGAAGAAACGAATGATCACGTGTGGCAAGCCTGCAGTACCTACCATCAAGGTTAAGGTAAACAGAAACATATTCCATTTGTTTTCTACGTCTGCGGTGTAATCTTGGAAGCCGAGATCACGTACCACATCGTTGAGTTTGTGCAGTAAAGGCTGACCTGAATCAGCAAAATCACCGACAAAGCCCACTTGTGGCAGGAAGTGACCGGTCATTTGTAGCGATAGATAAATCGCTGGAATGGTGAAGGCAAGAATCAGGACGACGTATTGCGCAACCTGAGTGTAAGTCACTCCCTTCATGCCACCCAATACGGCATAGAAGAAGACCACCACCGCTGAGATGATCAAGCCTGCGGTACTGCTCACTTCCAAGAAGCGGGCAAAGGCAACCCCAGCCCCGGTCATTTGACCAATCACATAGGTGAGTGAAATCATAATTAAACACACTACGGCCACTAAGCGTGCTGTCTTACTGTCATAACGTGAACCGACGAAATCAGGTACCGTGTATTTACCGAAACGACGCAGGTAAGGCGCTAGTAAAGTGGCTAAAAGTACGTAGCCGCCGGTCCAGCCAAGAATAAAGGATGAGTTGACGTAGCCGACTGAAATTAGACCGGCAACCGAGATAAAGGATGCGGCTGAAAGCCAGTCAGCGGCTGTGGCCATGCCGTTCAGTACGGGATGCACTTCACCGCCGGCGATATAGAACTCGCGGGTGGATTTGGCTCGTGCCCAAATCGCAATCCAGGTGTATATCGCAAAAGAGCCCGCGACGAACAGCATGTTGATCATGAATTGACTCATGGCTTACTCCTCCAGACCGAATTTTTTATCCAGCTTGTTCATTTTCCAAGCATAGAAAAAAATCAAGCACACGAATGTGTAAATTGAGCCTTGCTGGGCAAACCAGAACCCCATGTCTGCTCCGCCGATGTGAATTCCCATGAGCCAGGGACGCAGGAGCATACCGAAGCCATAGGAAACTGTAGCCCAGATACAAAGGGTAATCATAATAAGTCGCAAGTTAGCCGCCCAATACGCCTTATTTCTTTTTTCTTTAGATTCAGTCATAACAACTGCTCTCCCGTTTTTTTTATTTATAATTTAGATAAATCTCGGTGCTGAGAAATATACGACTATCACTATGCTAAGAATAAAATAAAACGGAAGACTGGACTTTGGTATGAGTTTTCTGTCGCATATAAAATACGTTTAAAATCAAATGCTTAAGTTATTTTTATTTATTTTTTTATAGGTTTTATTTATTTCAATTCAACTAACGTATAAAGTATTTTAGAGTAATTCTACAAATAATTTATACAATTTCACTCATGTTTTTAGTTTTTTATGATTTGTGTTTTGAATATATATTCGGATTTATTTTTATTTGTAGTTTAAATAATTTAATTTTGTCTTATTTGTTCTGGTCTAGGTTTGTTTGTTGAGGGTTTTTTAACCATGATTCAGTCGCCATGCAGATGTTAAATTTAATCGGGTTGCATGCTTGAAAAAGAATGTGTTGACCACATTATATAAAGCATGAGAGTGAGTGAAGTTGTATAGTGTTATGAGGTTGACTCACTGTATGAACTATGAGGATTAGAAATTATGCGTATCGATCGTTTTACCAGTCAGTTGCAAGCTGCGCTGTCTGATGCACAATCACTCGCAATTGGTCATGACCATGCATCGGTCGAACCATTGCACTTAATTTCTGCATTATTAGATCAACAAGGTGGTGCGATTCGGCCACTATTAATGCAAGTGGGTTTTGATGTAAAAAGTTTACGTGAGGCGTTGACTAAAGGACTTGATCAGCTCGCCAAGCTACAAAACCCCACTGGGGATATGAGTATGTCGCAAGAGTTAGCGCGTTTGCTTAATCAAGCAGACCGTTTAGCTCAGCAAAAAGGTGACCAGTATATTTCCAGCGAATTGGTGTTATTGGCGGCAATGGACGCCAATACTGTGCTGGGTAAGATTCTCTTGGCTCAAGGCGTCAGTCGGCAATCGCTAGAGAATGCGATTACCAACTTGCGCGGTGGCGATAACGTTAATGATCCTAATGCTGAGCAGTCGCGCCAAGCGTTGGATAAGTACACGATTGATTTAACTAAACGCGCTGAAGAAGGCAAGCTGGACCCAGTGATTGGTCGTGATGAAGAAATTCGCCGCACCATTCAAGTGTTGCAGCGCCGTACGAAAAACAACCCCGTCTTGATCGGTGAGCCCGGTGTGGGTAAAACCGCCATTGCGGAAGGCTTGGCGCAGCGCATTATTAACGGCGAAGTACCGGATGGTTTAAAAAACAAACGTCTGCTATCACTGGATATGGGCGCGTTGATTGCGGGTGCTAAATACCGCGGTGAATTTGAGGAGCGCCTGAAAAGTTTACTCAATGAGGTGGCCAAACAAGAAGGTCAAATCATTTTATTTATTGATGAGCTGCATACTATGGTCGGAGCCGGTAAAGGCGAAGGCGCAATGGATGCCGGCAATATGCTTAAACCTGCGTTGGCGCGCGGCGAGCTGCACTGTGTCGGTGCTACAACACTAGATGAGTACCGTCAGTATATTGAAAAAGATGCCGCACTTGAGCGTCGCTTTCAAAAAGTACAGGTGGATGAGCCATCGGAAGAAGACACTATTGCTATTTTGCGTGGCCTCAAAGAGCGTTATGAAGTGCACCATGGTGTGACCATCACTGATGGCGCAATTATCGCTGCAGCGAAGCTTTCGCACCGTTACATCACTGATCGTCAATTGCCGGATAAAGCGATCGATTTGATTGATGAAGCGGCCAGTATGATTCGAATGGAAATTGACTCCAAACCTGAGGCATTGGATCGTTTAGATCGACGTTTAATTCAGCTGAAAATTGAACGTGAGGCGTTGAAGAAAGAAGATGATGCCGCAACTAAAAAACGTCTAGAGAAACTGCAAAGTGAAATTACTGAACTTGAGCGTGAGTACGCTGACTTAGAAGAAATTTGGAAAGCAGAAAAGTCTGAAGTGCAAGGTTCTGCACAGTTGCAGCAAAAAATTGAACAAGCCCGTCAAGAAATGGAATTGGCCCGGCGTAAGGGTGACTTGAATCGTACCGCTGAGTTGCAGTACGGGGTCATTCCTGATCTGGAGCGCAGCCTCGAAATGGTTGATCAAAACAGCAAGGTGGAAAACCAGCTGTTGCGCAATAAAGTCACCGATGAAGAAATTGCCGAAGTGGTGTCCAAGTGGACGGGTATCCCTGTTTCGAAAATGCTTGAAGGCGAACGTGACAAGTTGCTAAAAATGGAAGATTTACTGCATACACGTGTCATTGGTCAAAATGAAGCTGTAACGGCTGTGTCGAATGCAGTGCGTCGTTCGCGTGCCGGTTTATCTGACCCGGATCGTCCAAGCGGCTCATTCTTGTTCTTAGGCCCAACCGGTGTTGGTAAAACCGAGTTGTGCAAAGCCTTGGCTGAGTTTCTATTTGATACCGAAGATGCCTTGATTCGTATCGATATGTCTGAGTTTATGGAAAAACACTCAGTGGCACGCCTCATTGGTGCGCCTCCAGGTTATGTTGGTTATGAAGAAGGTGGTTATTTAACTGAAGCGGTGCGGCGTAAGCCTTATTCTGTCGTACTGATGGATGAAGTGGAGAAAGCGCATCCCGATGTGTTTAACGTGCTGTTGCAAGTGCTTGATGATGGTCGCTTAACCGACAGTCACGGTCGTACTGTGGACTTTCGCAACACCGTGGTCGTGATGACCTCTAACTTGGGCTCCGTGCAGATTCAAGAATTGATGGATGATCGTGAAGCACAGCGTGCTGCGGTGATGGATGCGGTGGGTACACATTTTCGTCCAGAGTTTATCAACAGGATTGATGAGTTGGTGATCTTTGAGCCATTGGGCGCTGAGCAAATTGCGGGTATCGCTGAAATTCAGCTGAGTCGCTTACGTCAGCGTTTAGCAGAGCGTGATTTACGCTTTGAGTTAACCCCAGAAGCCTTAGAGAAGCTGGTGGCTGAAGGTTATGATCCGATCTATGGTGCACGTCCATTAAAACGCGCCATTCAACGTTGGATTGAAAACCCATTGGCACAACAAATTCTTTCTGGCACATTTGAGCCTGGTACCACCATTCAAGCTGTATTGAAAGACGGTGAGATTGTGTTTAAGTAAACACCTCTGTGCTGGTCTGTCCTATAAAGAACGCAACCGATGGGTTGCGTTCTTTTTGCTGTATGAGGCGTTTCTGAATCGGTGAACCGATGCAATGCTTTACTTGGGTTCGCGGTAATTTTGTTGCTGGAGTAGGTCAATCCCACAATCAAAACTTTCCACCCAGGTTAAAAAAGCATTGATCATTTCTTGGCCTTGAAACGGGCGGCCATGCTGCGGAACAATCATGTCTACATCCATCTCGCGCACCATATTGGCCCATAAATGGGTGACTTTTTTGCTGACCATATAACGGCGATGAAAGCCTGCCATTGAAGGAATGTGTTCGGCAAAGTTAGCGACTGGTTGTGCATCATCCAGCAGTGATGCCCCCATATCCCCAGAAAACAAAATCTTGCTGACAGGATCATACAATTGGAAGTTGCCCACTGAGTGTAGAAAGTGAGCAGGAATAGCTTTTAGACGATTTTTCCCCAATAAAAAAGTGACGCCCTCATCGGGTACGGCAATCACGCGTTCGCTGGTAGAAATACCGTGACTGGCAGTCAAGTACCCTGCGGTTAAGTGCGGTAGAAAACGCGCCCATAACTTTGAAGTAATGACTTTTGCTTTGGTGTGCAACAACCATTTGTCCAGTGCGGCAATAATATCTGGGTCTTGATGCGAGGCAAAAATATAGGTTAAATCTTTTAGGGCAATCCGCTTGGACAGCTCCATGGAAAGCGGCGTATAGGTAAGATCGCCACCGGGATCAAGCAGTAAAGACTGGCCGCTATCGGTGATTAGAAATTGATTCGATTGAATACCGTCGCCAGTCACTAAGTCATCAAACATTACACATTGATGGCTGCCGTTATCGAATAACACAATAGGGTCGCGACGCATAATCCACTCACTTTTTTAAATAAGGCAAAACTATGCCAGCGTGGCGCAAGATAGAACTGATTTATATCAATGCTAGAGTGTTCAGGGCGACCTCCAATCGTCGCATGCGTGCATTGTTAGCGATGCCTAAAATAGCTTTGTCCCGTTGCCATGCCAGCAGGGTAGCGTGACTTGAGTGGTTGCTGAGTGCTTGGGTTATCTGTGTTTGTAAGCTGGCAAACTGTGCTAAAAGACCGCCCAGTAATAGATGGGTAGCGGCCGCTTTATTGGGTTGTTGCAGGGTTTCTTTCAGCCCGGCAAGCAGTGCCACTAAGTGTAACTGTAGGTCTTGCGGCCATTGATCGAGCAGGCTTTGGCCATACAGCCAAGCACAAAAGGCCGCCAGCACATGACCGTCTTCTAAGGTGCGAAAGGGTTTACTGTAATCATCCCAACCGTCACCAGTGAGCACGCTGCATGAGGCTTGGCTGAACTGCACTGAACTGTGCGGAATATCCGGCACCATAGGCAAGGCAGGGCGCGCTTGTAAGCTGACGTTTGGGCTATCTGTTGCGACTAACACCGCTGACAGACGTGGTGCTTGCTCGGCTGCCTCGCTGCGCACGAGCACAATCAGCCATTGCGCTTGGCTGCCAGCGATAACAAAATCCTTTTGCCCAGAGATGTGACCAGCTAACAGTCGAGTATGGATATCAGCCGCTTTGCTGGAGCGTTGCTCGGTTACACACAGTGCACCTATCCCTGGTGGTACGCAAGGAACGAGCGCGCGTAAAGCGGCTTGATAACCGGCTAAAAAAGCTAAGCCTGGAGTGGCAGCTAAACGTCCACCTAAGATGGCCAGCTCACTGCTGTGAGCTCCTGTCGTCTGCTCGATCAGTGTGTTGAACCAAGCGGTTGGCTGCGTTTGTGCTGAGCGTGGTAAAGGGCCCAGTAGAGTAGACCAGAGCATGCAGTATCCTTTAAAACGAAGCGTAGAGATGAACGTCAAAATAACCCAGTGTCTAAAACACTGTCATAACTGACAAGAGCATAGCGTATTGTGTGCGGGCTGTAATAACCATTAACGGGATGTTTGTAGCACATTGATCGGCATGAGTTGGCGTGCTAAAGCTGCTAAACTGCATGCTTTATATGTCAGAGTGTTTAGCTATGCCGCACGCAGTCTCACGTTTGCGTGATCAACGATTAGCACGCAGTAATAAGCCCTTCTTAGCGCGTGGTGCGTACCTCGTGCGCTGCCAGCGTTGCCGTGTGGGCATTCGTTATTGCATGTGTGCTTGGCAACCTGAAGTGAGCGCGCAGAGTGCAGTGTGCTTGCTGATGTACGATGCTGAACCACTCAAACCAACCAATACGGGCTGGCTGATTGCCGATGTTGTGCCAGATACCTTTGCTTTTACTTGGTCGCGTACTGACGTGGATGAAAATATCCTTGCGCTCTTAGCTGATCCACAGTGGCAACCGTATGTCGTGTTTCCTGATGACTATGTCCCTGTTGAGCGGGTGGTGCATGATATTGCCCAAGCTGAACTTAAAGCTGTAGGTAAACGCCCACTATTTGTCGTGCTGGATGGGACTTGGACGGAAGCACGTAAGATGTTTCGTAAGTCTGCTTACCTTGCGCATTTGCCGGTACTGAGCTTGCAACCTGAGGCTATTTCTCGCTACCGCTTGCGGCGCTCAACCCGTGAAGAGCATTTGTGTACAGCAGAAGTGACTGCGCTGTGCTTGCATTTGGCTGATGATGTTGCTGCGGCACACGCGCTTGAACAATGGTTTGCCCGCTTCAGTCGGCATTATTTAGCGGGCCGCCAGCCGCCGTCAGAGGTTGAGCAGCAGGCACTGCTCAATGGTACTGCCTTATAACGCCTGGGTTATTTTGAGTCAGGATTAAAGAGCGATACCTTCTTCACGAAAGTGCTTAACGTATTGCTTATCCACTTTGATGATGTGGTTGGTAAGCCAGTTTTTTAATAAATTTAAAGCGTCTAGACCGACGGTATCACCCATGTCGTGGCGAGTGAGTAAGGCCATTACGCGCTCACAAAAAATATTATGCTGTGCTTTATGTGCGGTGCTTTCAGGGTAACCTAAGCGGGCGAACAGCTCCTCTTCGACAATAAAATGATTCATAGTGTAATCCATCAATTGCTCAAGGATGGCGCCGACTTCTTCAACTTGCGCCGCTCCTGTACTGAGTAAAGCATGCAAGGTGTTGGTGGTATCAACCAGCCAGCGGTGCTGCTCATCAATCTGCTGAATGCCGACTTCGAACGTCTCATCCCAAGGCATAAAAAGCATAGTAATTCTCCTTTCCTGTTGTTTTTATAGTGTCCTCTATATAGCGATAATGCATGACTTTGAGCGTTGATACGGATCAATAGAGGGTCAGGTCGAGGTGATTGGACATGCTGTATGTTGGTTGGAGGCGAGTGTTTTTTACCTGCTTTTGAGATATAGTTAGCTAGCTAACTAATTAGACAGTGGATTTAAATGACAACCTTACAAAAACCTGTGTACGGCATTGTGTTGATCCTGTGTGCAGGTGCTTTACTGGCCATCCATGATGGCGTGTCCAAGCACTTAACCCATTTGTACCCTTTGATTATGCTGATTTGGGCGCGTTATGTTGTGCAAAGTGCCGTAATGTTTTTCCTGTTCTTCCCACGTATGCGCTGGGCCATTGTGCGTACGCGACGTCCTTGGCTACAATTATTGCGAGCGATGAGTTTATTAAGTATCAGCGTGTTATTTATTGGTGGCTTGCGCTATATCCCGCTGGGTGAGGCGACGGCAGTGATGTTTTTAGCGCCATTGATTGTCACGGTATTGTCAGCTGTATTGCTGGATGAAAAAGTTTCAATAGGGCAGTGGCTGGCCGTGAGTGCGGGCTTTGTTGGTGTGTTATTGATCGTTCGACCAGGCGGAACATTATTTACTCCGGCAATCTTATTGCCCTTAAGTGCGTCTTTTTTCTTTGCTGTATATCAACTGCTAACCCGTCGCTTAGCCAGTACAGATCATGCTGTGACCAGTAATTTTCTATCCGGGCTGTTTGGCGCGTTGATCTTAACGACGCTACTGCCAGGCCAATATACGTTAGACATGCCAACTGTAGACTTATTGTTTGTGCTGGTGCTTGGGCTGTTAGCGATGACCGCACATATGTTACTTAGCATGGCATTAAAATATTCCACGGCAGCAACGTTAGCGCCCTTTACGTATATGCAAATTATTTTTGCTGGGTTGATTGGTTACTTCGCTTTTGCCCATGTGCCTGATCGATTATCGATATTAGGGGTACTGGTGATCAGTTGCAGCGGCTTAACGGTGGCTTATTTACAACATCGCCGCTCGTCAATGGCGACCGGCTAGCGAGAGCTATCGTTGTAGCAGACAGCCTGTTGTAAGACTTCTTGTAACTTCGCCCGTTCAATCGGTTTGGCCAAATGGCCGTCCATCCCGGATTGTAAGGCTCGCTGCTTATGTTCTTGTAGCACGTGCGCCGATAATGCAAAGATGGGTAAGCGTTTTAGGCCATGTTCGGCTTCATAGTGACGACGTTGTAGTGCGGCACTAAAGCCATCCATGACTGGCATCTCGCAATCCATTAAAACTAAGTCATATTGCCTTGCTTGCATCATATCTAAAGCGATTTGACCATTGCTGGCGATTTCAATACTGGCGCCTAACTTGCTCAGCAAGCCACTGATGACTTTGACTGAAATCAAGTTGTCTTCGGCGACGAGGATATGTTTACCGACTAGGCTGATATCGCCTGTGGTGGCGAGCCTGTTGACATGTAGAGCGCTGATTAGCGTTGTTTTTAAGGTTGAGCCGCTGAGTGGTTTCATCAATACGTAGGCTATACCTGCATTGCGTGCGGCAATCAGATCGGTATCACTGCTGCTGGTAAGCATAATTAGCGTGGTGTCTTTAGTCAGCAAGGGATCTTCTTTGATGCGCACGGCAAACTCAATCGCTTTAGCTTTATGGCTGTTTTCACTGATCAAAATAGCAGAGATATTGTGCTGTTGATTGGCCTGATTACGCAAAAAAGCCACCGCATCGGTGGTTGATGAACGTGTTGTGACGCGCAAGCCCCATTCGTTGCATTGTTGTGCCAGAACCTTCTGATAGAGGGTATTACTGTCAATAATTAAAATATGTTTGTTATTCAATACGCGTTCATCGTGACGGGGTGTGTGCGGTGTATCGGTTGGATTAAACGGGATGCTGAAAATAAATTGGTTAGAGTGCTCAGTAGACTGAATTGTTAAGTGGCTGTGCATTAAATTTAATAGTTGATTGGCAATAATGATGCTTAGATTACCGCCGATAAAAGACGTACTCAGCAGGTCTTTGCTGTGCAATTGTGCGGTGCTAAGAATATGCCGCTCTTCGTCACTTAAGGGGACGCCGCTATCTTGCATATTGAACACCAGTTGTGCGCCATTGACACTATGTTCTGCGGTTATGCTGAGTAGAATTTCACCCTTATGGGTTCTTTGAAAAGCATTTTTAAGAATGCTTAGCAGAATTTGTCGTAAGCGCACGGGATCACCCATTAAGGTGTCAGGCGCTTGTGGTTGCAAAAATACAGTAAAGTCGACTTGTTGTTCTTGTGCCGTATGTTGAAATGACTGCGTGCACTCTTGGAGCAGCCCCGCTAGATTGAACTGTGAACTGCCCAAGACGATTTGTTTGGATTCAAGGCGTGAAATATCGAGTATTTCGTTAATTAGGCTGAGCAATTCACTGCCAGAGCCTTGTATGGTTTGCGCATAATCACGCTGTTTACTGGATAAGGGTGTATCCAGAAGCAATGAAACCATACCTAAGACACCACTTAAAGGTGTTCGGATCTCATGACTAATTTTGGCAAGTAACTCTGATTTGGCACGCTGTTCTGCTTGTTCGGCCACGAGTAGGTGTGTCTGACTGGTGTTTTTAGCCAGTCGCGCATAATGGCTCGCGCTGAGTCCGGCGCTGAGTGTCATTCCCGCTAGTGGAACGGCCACCAGAGTTGCTAAGCTGGCTATCGATGGAGAAATCAGTGCGTGGTTACTGAGCGCAGGCCAAACTGTTATTAGGGTGAACAGCAGAATGCTAAAACCAACAAACAGCCAGATGGCGGAAGTATGATTGTTTGCACGTAACTGCAGTGCGGTAGCGAGCAAAAATACCGCTGAGCTGATCAATAGATAATAGGTGAGTAAGTGCGCATAGCTGGCTTTAAGTATCAGTAGGGCGATAGCGCTGATGCAAAGTAGCGTCATGTGCCAGGTTATTTGCTGGCTTAGGCGTTTAAAAACAGGCTTCTTGGGTATGCAGTACAAACACAAGGTATGCAGAAACAGCATGCACAGTATGACTGGGGCATAAATAAAATCACTATTGAAATTAACAAAGAATGTGCTGGGTGCAGCCGAGATACCTGCTAAGAAAAACAAGAAGAGCAGCAATAGGCTGAGGGCAATGGCTAAGAAAAGGTTGCTGGTAAAGCGCGTGTAAAAATAACGGATAAAGTTGTAAATAATCGTACTGAGCGTACCGCCTAATAAAATACCGACAAGCAATGGATGCTGATTATCGGCCATCAGGCTGTGTAAGGATTGCTGCGTTAAAAAATCAAATGCAGGGCGGTTATCGATATTGAACAGTAATCTGTAATAGCGCGGCACACTGATCAGCATAAACCAAGAGCCAAGCAGTAGACTTGTCAGTAGGGCGATGGCTAAGCGGATAGGCTTCACGTCATTACTGCGCCTCTAAAGTGCTGAGCAAGCTCCTCGTCCGCTAGGGGCGGCGAGGAGTTGATGTGTTGGCTTAGCGTTTATTGCTGCTCGCGCTCAATGGCACGATAGCCAATGTCTGTACGATAAAAGCTACCTTCCCAACTGATTTTTTCTGCCAATTTGTAGGCGTTGGCTTGTGCTTCAGCGACAGTATTGCCCATGGCTGTTGCGCAAAGTACGCGACCACCGCTGTTGACGATCTTACCGTCTTGTAAGCTGCTGCCTGCGTGGAAAATTTTGCCATCCAGTTGCGCGGCGGCATCCAAGCCTTGAATCTCGTGGCCAGCACTGTAGTCGGCAGGGTAGCCGCCTGAGGCGATTACCACGCCAAGACTTGGGCGCGGATCCCACTGCGCTTCAACTTTGTTTAAGGCTTTGGCCAATGCCGCTTCAATCAACAGCACTAAACTGGACTCTAAACGCAACAAAATAGGCTGAGTTTCTGGATCACCAAAGCGGCAGTTGTATTCAATGATTTTAGGGGCACCGCTTTTATCGATCATTAAGCCTGCGTAGAGAAAGCCAGTATAAACATGACCTTCAGCTGCCATCCCGCGCACGGTTGGATAGATAATTTCATCCAAAACACGTTGGTGAACAGCATCAGTCACCACCGGCGCCGGAGAGTAAGCGCCCATACCGCCCGTGTTTGGACCGGTATCACCATCACCAACACGTTTATGATCTTGGCTGGTGGCCATCGGTAAGACGTTTTCACCGTCGACCATCACGATAAAGCTGGCTTCTTCACCGTCCAAGAATTCTTCAATGACCACGCGTGAACCTGCATCACCAAAGGTATTACCAGCCAGCATGTCCATGACTGCCGCTTCAGCTTCTGCCAAGGTCATGGCAACAATCACGCCTTTACCTGCGGCTAAACCGTCTGCTTTAATCACGATGGGTGCGCCGTGTTCACGTAAGTAGGCCAAGGCGGGCTCTACTTCGGTGAAGTTCGCGTAGTCGCCGGTGGGGATGTTATGGCGGGCTAAGAAGTCTTTAGTGAATGCTTTAGAACCCTCTAGCTGTGCTGCAGCGGCAGTTGGTCCGTAAATATCTAAATTACGACGACGGAAGGTATCCACTACACCCGCTACCAGTGGCGCCTCAGGCCCCACAATGGTCAGCGCAACATTGTTTTTCTCGGCAAAATCTGCCAGCTGATCAATTGCTAGCACGTCAATGGCAATGTTTTCGCACTTGGCTTCAGTGGCAGTACCGGCGTTACCCGGTGCAATAAAAATTTTCTCGACACGTGGATCTTGTGCGACTTTCCAAGCCAAAGCGTGTTCGCGTCCGCCATTACCGATAATTAAAATATTCATAGAAAACGGTCCTTAAAAGATTAGTGGCGGAAGTGGCGCATGCCAGTAAATACCATGGCAATGTCAGCTTCGTCGGCGGCGGCAATCACTTCAGCGTCGCGCATTGAACCGCCGGGCTGAATGACCGCACGAATACCCACTTTTGCCGCGTTATCTAAACCATCTCGGAACGGGAAGAACGCATCCGATGCCATTACTGCGCCGGCAACGGTTAAGTTGGCCTGTTCAGCTTTGATTGCAGCAATACGCGCTGAGTTCACGCGGCTCATTTGGCCTGCTCCGACACCGATGGTTTGACGGTTTTTCGCATATATAATCGCGTTGGATTTAACAAACTTAGCCACTTTCCAAGCGAAGATTAAATCGTGAATTTCTTGCTCGGTGGGTGCGCGACGAGTGACCACTTTAAGGTCGCTTGCAGTGATCATTTGAATGTCGCGACTTTGTACCAATAAGCCGCCATTCACACGTTTGAAATCCCAGCTGGCGCTGCGCTCGGCGGGCCACTGGCCGCACTCGAGTAAACGCACATTGGCTTTGCTGGCAACCACATCACGTGCTGCTTGGCTGATGCTTGGGGCAATAATCACTTCAACAAACTGACGGTCAACAATGGCTTGTGCCGTGTCGGCATCCAACTCGCGATTAAAGGCGATAATGCCGCCAAACGCTGATTCGCTGTCGGTGGCGTAGGCTAAGTCGTAGGCTTTGCGAATACCGCCTTCCTCGTCTGTCGCCACTGCCACACCGCACGGATTGGCGTGCTTAACAATCACACAGGCAGGCTTTACAAAACTCTTGACGCATTCAAGTGCTGAATCGGTGTCCGCTACGTTATTAAAGGACAGCTCTTTACCTTGCAATTGTATTGCGCTGGCAACGCTAGCTTCTTGTGGATTGGCTTCAGTGTAAAACGCGGCACTTTGGTGTGGGTTTTCACCGTAACGCATATCTTGCGCTTTAATAAACTGGGTATTGAAGGTGTTTGGGAAAGCGCTGCGCTGCTCGGTACTGAGGGTTTCAGCTGACTGATCAATGGTGCCTAAGTAGTTAGCAATCATGCCGTCGTAGGCGGCGGTATGCTCAAAAGCTTTCAGCGCAAGACTAAAACGCTGCGCATAGCTTAAGCCGCCTTGCTGTAGGCTTTGAATAATCTCGCTGTAATCACTGTTGTTCACTACGATGGCTACATCTTTATGGTTTTTAGCGGCGCTGCGCACCATGGTCGGCCCGCCAATATCGATGTTTTCAATCGCGTCAGGCAACGTGCAGCCAAGTTTGGCGACGGTGGCTGCGAACGGGTAAAGGTTGACGGCCACTAAATCAATCGGTTTGATGCCATGCTCAGTCATGATCGCGGCGTCGATGTCACGACGGCCTAAAATACCGCCATGAATTTTTGGATGTAGCGTTTTTACTCGGCCGTCCATCATTTCCGCAAAGCCTGTGTAGTCGGCAACTTCAATGGCAGGAATGGCGTTGTCTTTGAGTAGTTTAAAGGTACCACCGGTCGATAGAATCTCAACGCCTAAGGCGTCTAGCGCTTGCGCAAATTCAACAATACCTGTTTTATCAGAAACACTGATTAAAGCGCGACGAATAGGCGTTTTTGAAGTGTGGTCAGTCATTAGATTTCCTAGCTGTAAACGGCAAACTGCACAATGGCTCGTAGATGAGTTGTGCGGGTTATGTTTTAAAGAAGATTGTACTGTTTAAGTTTTTTACGCAGTGTGCCACGGTTTAACCCAAGCATTTCAGAGGCGCGTGTTTGATTGCCCTGCACATGCTGCATGACTGACGCAAATAAAGGCGCTTCAACTTCGCTTAGCACTAAATTATAGACATCATTAACGTGTGCACCATCTAAATGCGCAAAGTAATCATGCAGGGTTTTTTCAACACAGGCCCGTAATGTTAAGTGCTCTGTACTGCTGGTAGTGGTAAGCGGCATAGTGTTTTTTGTCACGGCAAATATCTCATGGCTGAACGTCTTTATCTTTAGGGTTATGCAGCGTCTTTTAAGCCGAGGGCGCGAAGATGGTTAAAAAAGATCTGAATACAATCTTTTTGTGCACTTTCACATTCAAGCTGATTAAACGTTGTACGAAATTGTTGCGCTTCAGGTAGTTTGGCTAAATACCAATGCGTATGTTTTCTGGCAATGCGTGCGCCCATGGGTTGTCCATAAAACTCGTGTAAGAGCTCTAAATGCTCAAGTAAAATCAGTTCTAAAGCGTGCAAGCTGATGGCCGGTAGGTGTTTTCCAGTTTTTAAAAAATGATTAATTTCGTTGAAAATCCAAGGGCGTCCTTGTGCTGCACGACCAATTAATAAGCCGTCAGCACCGGTATGTTTGAGTACCTGCTGGGCCTTTAATGGACTATCAATGTCACCATTGGCAAACACTGGGATTGATACGCTTTGTTTAATGAGTGCAATAGTATCGTATTCAGCGTCGCCATTGTAGCGATCTGCGCGAGTGCGGCCATGCACCGCAAGAGCGTTGAGGCCAGATTGCTCAGCAATTTTAGCGATAGTTACGCCATTTTTATTGTCCTGATCCCAGCCTGTGCGGATTTTCAAGGTCACCGGCACCTCAACAGCAGCGCGTACCGCCTGTAATATTTCAGATACCAGCTGTTCATCTTTAAGTAGCGCTGAACCTGCCGCTTTATTACAGACTTTCTTGGCCGGACAGCCCATATTGATATCAATAATTTGCGCGCCCATCTCCACGGCTTGACGCGCAGCATCCGCAAGCATTTGGGCTTGCGCGCCGGCAATTTGTACTGAACGCGGCTCGGGATCGCTATCGGTTAATAAACGTAAGCTGGACTTGCGGCTGGACCAGAGGCGCGTATCGCTGGTGAGCATTTCAGACACAGTAAGGCCGGCGCCCAGGCGTGCACAGAGCTGACGTTGAGGACGATCAGTGACGCCTGCCATCGGCGCTAGAATCAGGTTGTTAGCTAATGTGTAAGAACCAATACGAACCGTCGACATGGACTTTCCAGCCTGCGCGCTGCTTAAGAGGAATGAGGTAAGGTTGAGCGTGCTCATGATACCTGCTCTACGACGCAGGATAAAGGAACAAGCAACCTGTTGTGATGAATCGGTGCTGCTCTGAATACTCTCGAATGCTGTGCTTCTTAAAAGCTATAAGGCTCGTATTTTACACTGTGCCTTATAGCTTTTCATGGGCTGTCAAACATAACAAAACTATTCATCTCCAGAAGAGAAATCGTAGTTCATTGCCTGACTTGGGCCTTGTAAGTAGTGCCCTTGAATATAGTTTACGCCAGCTTGCCATAGCGCCGATAACACACTCGCACTCTCGACAAGAGGTACGATGCTTTGTTTTGCCTGAGCATGCAGTGCGGCCAAGGTTTGCTTGAGTGCCTCTTGGTTTTCGATGACAGTCAGCTCTTTAGTGAATGAACCATCAATCTTTACAAAATCAATATCAAGATGCTTCAGCGTGTTAAATGGATTGAGGGTGCACCCAAATTGACCTAAAGCGACTTGGCAATGCAAGGCATGCAGGCCTTGAGTGAGCTGTTTCGCTTGTTTTAAGTAGGCGACAGCATCTGTCTCACGTATCTGCAAAATAATGGAGTCGGCGGGTAAGCGAGAGGCTTTGAGTGCAACGCTTAACCACGGCAACAAACTAGGGTCTTGAATGCTGGCGCTGGATAAGTGAATAAAAAGACGTGTTTTATTCCCTTTGCTGCGGTGTTCAGTGAGCAGCTTGATAGAGTTAAGCAAGACCCAGCGATCAATTTTTTCAGCAAAACCCGCGGCGGTGGCCGCTTTGATAAATTCATTAGGCGGGACTTCTTCGCCTTGCGGGTTGACCAAGCGCAGCAGTACTTCGTAGAGCTCTTCGGTATCGCCGCGCAAACTGATAATGGGTTGGAACAGCAACTTGAAGCTGTTGTTCTCAAGCGCTTGCTGAAGCATGGCAATGATATCGCCGCGATTCGCCGCTGCTGCCAGCTCATCAGCAGGATTATAGATTTTTAGGGTATTACCTTCGCTCGTTTCATCGGCACAATTGTGCGCGCGTTTTAATACATCGGATGCTTTTGAGGTTTTTTCATTGAGACCGGCCACGCCAATTATCAGACTGGTTTGTGCTGTGCGGCCATTAATATCAAATAGTTGTGCTTCGATTTTTTTCATTAATGCCCGCAGTTCTGCTTGGCTCTGTTCTGGGGCAAGATCAGGAATAAGTACAGTAAATACATCGTCAGCGAAGCGTGCAATTTGTGAGCCTTTGCTGAGTTGTTGGCGCAGTATATTGGCCATGTCGGCCAGTAATAAATCAATACCGGCAATGCCATGCTCTGTCTGTAAGAGCGCGTAATGATTGATTTTAATATAGGCCAAACTGGAGGGTTGCCCGCTTTTAATTGCGCGCTCTGCTGCAGTGTCTAAGAGTTCGAGGAAGTGCTGGCGGTTATATAAGCCGGTGACAATATCTTGGCTGCTTATTTCACGAAGTTTCTCTTCGAGCTCAGCATTGTCATGGGCCACTCGAATGACCACTTGTACGCAAGGCTCGCCGTCATAATAGGCGGGTGAGAAGCTGATGCTGGCTTGGAAACTCTCACCTGACGCGGTCACTCCTGTGCAGGTGAGTTCTGCCTGACCTTCGTCGCTACGATAATGTTTTAAGAAGTCTTTAAAATTGTGTTGGTCTTGTGCTGCGATGAGATCAATCATCGGCATGCCTTCCATTTCATCATGGTCAGCATAGTCAAACAGTTGTAGATAGGCGCGGTTTGCGTAAATATGCATACCGTCGTGGACATAAGCAATTGCATCGACAGAGCTGTCGAGGAGTAGCTGGCAGCGTTTTTCTACCTCACGTAAGGCTACTTCTGCGCTGCGCCGTTCACGACGTTCATCTAAATTGCTGAGCTCGCGTTTAGCCACTAAGATGAGCAGCTCGTCTTCGCTTTTCGGTACAGCATCTTGTGCGCCGAGCTCTAGCACCTCTGTGCGTAAGTCCGTTGAGTTGTCTTCGCTGAGCTGAATAAATGAAATGTCGCGGGCCGTGCGTTGAATGGTTTGCAGGGCAATAAGAGGGTCTAAATTGTCGCAGCTGGGCGCGGCAATACATAAGTCCCAAGTGCTTTTAAGTGCGTCATTGAGATCATCTAGAGAGGTAATGCGATGCACGCGCGTTGCATGACCTGCATTGCGAAAAAGGCTAACGATCCGTTCCGCTTCATTTTGCGAATCTTCTAAAATAAGCAAACGAATAGTTTTTCTATCAGTAACCATAAATACCATCAGGGTGCGTAGTGCACATATTTTAAGCAAAAATGAATATGAGCAAATTTACAGCGACTTCCAAAGTGAGTCAAAGTCTTCAGAGTGTGCTGGCTCGCTGCTTGTTGAGATTGTGCTGTTGTTCACCGCTTGCGCTTGAGATGTCAGTCTATATTCAAACTGACTGATGCTGCCAGTGTGAATGGAGCGCTTTGTTAGGGTTGCTCTAAGTTCTTTACCGTATTGATTGATGGAGACTTTATGGCCTTCTTGGAACGGTATGCGCGGTGCGATCACGCTAGCTGGGCGTGATAGCGCAGGAATCTCCGGAACCAGTAATGCGCGTAAGAAATGACTGGGTTGGCCGCCGCTGCGTAACAGTTGTAAACCGCAAGGTTGAGCATTCGGTGCAATGAGTTCAACACCGATTTGAGTGGTTGTAGAGCCTGCTTGGCGAATCCAGCGAATAACAGCAGTAACCCACGCTTTATCTTGCGTTTCGCGTAAAGCAATAATCTCACCGGCTTGCAGTTGTGCGGGTACTTCATCGTTTATCGCTAAACAGTAGCCGCCAGGGCTGTGGTTGACAATGGTGAGTGTATAAGCGGGATATGAAGCGAGAGATGTTTTTTCAGCGTTGCTTAATGATTTCTCGGTCGCGCTGTCTACTTTCGTGGTGGACTCATATTCGATAAAGTTAGTCAGTAGCGGGTTGTTCTCTGGAATTGTTTCAACGTCAAGTGCATTGGCCCAAATATCCGCTGCACTGTTGTCTGTTTTGTATTCAACAGTAGCTGATTGTTGATTTTTTATGGTGTCTTCAAAAGGCTCTTGATTGGCGAGGTAATAATGCACTGCGCTCATGCCCAGGCAAATTTCTAATGTGCCTTTACTGTTGGTGCGCTGAAAATCGCGCTGAGCAATTTTGCCCCATGCGCTGCATAACTGAGCCAGTAATGTGCTTGGCAAGCTATCCGGCACTGTGATTTTTGATTTCAGGTTGTTTTTTTCAGGCGATTGTTGGTGCTCAACTAGAGCTGCCGCGAGATTTTGTGTGTCGAAACCTAGTAATGTGTGGCCGTTAGCGTCTGCCATTAGTGCTTTATAGCGTGGTGGCGCATCACTGTGTAAATTAACAACAAATAAGCTACTGGCTAAATCTGCATTTTGTATGGCCGCTAGATGACACCAACTCGGTAGCACATTCGCTAAAATGGCAATATCGCTTTGCCGCATTTGATTGATGCGTGAACAGCTCAGTAGTAAGGCGCAACTGTACGCGGCTTCTACACTTTGCTCGACAATAGCATCGAGTAAGCCATCACGAATGGCCACCGTATGTAGATTGTGTTTGCGTGCGAGCAAGTACACTTGATGCAGTTCGAACCATAAGTTAGGCGGTGTTGGGTAATACAGTTGGCAGGCGCGAACCAGTGAAGCAAACAGACTGTGCATGGTGCGTTGTAACGCGAGTGCTAAAATTGAGCTGCGCTGGGTAAAAGTATCAGCTATCACCAGCTTATAACCGACACTTAAATGGTTTTGTAGGGCTTGACATAGATTGGCTACTTTCTTTGAGCGCTCATCCATCATGACCGAGTTGTTTAAAAAGTGCTTTTCGAGTTGAGCGTTGACAAAAAATACTTCGGGACGCAACAGCTCCATCAGTTGAATACGATTGTCTGCAGCTGTTTTGAAATTATTCAGTTCGATCAGTGCTTGATACAATAGCCGAGCCATCTCGCCGATATTGGCTTTCGGTAAATCTTGAATCCACACTTTTAACTCACGTGTTGTTGGCTTGCAGAATGACAGTCTGGTCAACTCTGGCACAGGCGTACGCAACGGTGATTTTTTATGCTGTGTATCCATAAGACTTTCCAATTAAACCAGTGGCAAGTATGTGCATGCGCAATTGTATCAGTGTACGCAGGATTCAGTATGCTACCTGCGTATGGCCTTGGCCAATAGAGGTCAAGCTAAATTTCTAAAGCGAGACGTTGTCCCATTTTAACTGGACTTGATTCGGTTAACACGCTGTCCCAGCTGATGTGATTTTCAGCAAATAAGATAATAGCGGTTGAGCCCAGTTTGAAACGACCTAGTTCATCACCTTTAGCCAGAGTAATCGGCTGTCGGCCTTCTTCAGAATAATCAAAGCAGCGTGGTTGACGCAGTGGTGGAGTGATTAAACCTGCCCATACAGTTTCGATGCTGGCAACGATCATCGCACCGACTAATACCACTGCCATAGGACCGTGTTCTGTATCAAAAAGACAAGCCACTCGCTCATTGCGTGCGAACAGATCAGGAACGGCTCCGACGGTGGTTTGATTAACAGAGAATAAGCGTCCTGGAATATAAACCATTTCGCGCAAGGTTCCAGTGAGCGGCATATGCACACGGTGATAATCTTTTGGAGATAAATAGACAGTAGCGAAACTGCCTCCCATAAAGGGTGCGGCGCGTTGCGCATCACCACCGAGAAGTTCAAGCAGGCTAAAACTATGTCCCTTGGCCTGAAAAATACGACCATGCTCTATCGTGCCGATCTGGCTGATTGCCCCGTCAGCAGGGCTTAATACTGCGTTGACAGATGTGTCTAGAGGGCGGGCGTTAGGTTGTAAGGCACGGGTGAAAAAATCATTAAAATGCTTGTAGGCGCGGGGTTCTGCAAATTGCGCCTCGCTCATGTTGACTTGGTAGCGTTTGATAAACCATGCAATGAGACGGTTTTTAAACCAAGGTACTTGGCATTCTGCAAAACGGCCAATGAGGCGCGACAGCGTATGATGTGGCAATACATACTGGAACATAATAAATACGCGTTGCTTGATATCCATGTATCGGGCCCTTTAACTTTTGTGGTGTGCTTGGAGGAGGAAATCTAATCAGTGTCGTAAGCGTTAAGTTGCAAGCGACATATACTAATCAGTAATTCCGATGATTGCACGGTAACTCATGCATCAAGCTGATCTTATGCTATTACGCGCATCAACCTTTGCGTGAGCTAAAGATTAATAATGCGCGCTCAATGCACTCTAGGGTTTTTTTGAAACCTTGTAGGGTGATTGGGTGTAAGTTTTCTGCAGACTGATCTGCAGCGATCAGCATGACAACCCGGCTGCCGTTTGACACTGAAGCGATCACCCAGTGCGTATGCGGGAATAGTTTGAGTAGTTCTGCAGGTAGATGTTGTTTGACCTGCACGGCATTTTTATCAGTAATAAGCAGATGCGTAGGTTGTTTTAATAAGTGGGTAAGTACAGCATTGCTGTCTAGAGTGAAGGTTTTGAGTAGTGTATCCGCTTTAATTCCATGCAGATGGCTGATTTGCGCGTGTTGTGCCTGCCGATCAAGCGACATAATACAGATTCTGCGCATACCGCAGGCTTGTAGCGCTTGGCTTATGCGCTGAGTGATTTGTACGGTGTTAGTAAAAAGCGATGGTGAATGCAAAAGTTCTGCACAGAGAGTGCGCCATTGCAGTAAGTTTTCACCTGTGGGGGCTGTCGCTTGAACTGCTGGTAGGCGTAGGCGTTGGGTGTCCCACGGCCAGAGTAAAGCTTGTGCAGGCAGCCAGAGATCATTGTGCCTTTGCATTTGTGCGTGACTGACGGCGTACTGGTGTGTGTGTTTTTGTACCTCGTCAAGTGGCTGCTTTAAGTACAAACTGATCAGGCGCTGCCAACGTAGGCATTGCTCACTGCCCCAAGAATTGTGTGCTGCCATAACCAGGCCGCAGGTGAATACGAGTGTATTTGCTGGGCGGTTAAACCAGTTATTTAGGATGGGCAGCTGGTCGAGCTTTTGTTGTTGCAATAAAGGTTGATCGAATTGTCGAGCGATATGTAGCGCCCGGACCAGTTGTTGCGGGTTATCATGAAGCAGGCGATAACCTTCAATAATCCAATGCGGTAGCTTCCAGTGTTCTGCCAATCCCAAGCAGAGCGCAGTTAAGGGCATGCCAATGAGTTCGCGCTCAACGTTCTCTGCAGGTTCGTTATTGCCGAGTACGCGGCGCTCCCACTCGGTAAATAACTCAGGATGGCGCGTGAGTAAAGGCCATGTAGGGGATAAAAATAATAAGCTTCCCCAGTGTATTTCCTGCCATAAGCGTGCCATGCGTGTGGTGAATAAACCTACCGCTTGAATGTTTAAGTGTTGGCCAATCAACCATACTTGACGTAAAGGCAGAGGGATATCAGCTTGCTGATCATCTTGGAGGCTTTTTAGTAAAGTACCGCAGCGTTCTAAGCCTAAGCGAGACAGCGCATTCTCAAGGGTTTGCACGGGCTCTGCTAAAGTACTGTGGCTACGGTTGGCTTCGCGCATAATAATAAATGCAATGGTTGGCGCCTTGCTGATAACTTGCGCAATATCACCGAGTGATTTACTCGGATTTTGTAACGCTTGCAATGCTTGCTGGCGATGTGCTTGATAGACAGGTAAGCGCGTATTATCGAGGCGCTTTATCCACTGATCTAAAGCATTATTTTGAGGTACAATATTCGTCATAAATATTCAGCCTGTAGACTGACCCTCGCAGGACATTAATGACAGCATAGTAACCAATATTTACAAAGGCTGTTATTCTTTACGCGATTTTGGAATGAGTGCGGCCTCTCTTATGGTAAAGATAATTGGGATTATTGTTGTTTTCGCGAGTGTTTTGTCGGGATACGTCTTATCGCATGGAAAGATAGCCGCCATTATTCAGCCTTTTGAAGTTTTGATTATTGGTGGTGCGGCGTTGGGAGCTTTCTTGCAAGCTAACCCTAGCAGTACTTTCATGCAGGTCTTTAAAAAGTCACTGAGCATGTTCAGTCATCGTTTTACTAAGGTCTTGTACCTTGATGTACTAAAAATGCTTTATGAGGTTCTCAATAAGAGCCGCCGCGAAGGCATGATGTCGATTGAAGCTGATATTGAAGACCCTGCGGCCAGTCCGATTTTTAGTAAATACCCCGCTATATTAAAAGACCAGCGTATGACTGAGTTTGTTTGCGATTATTTGCGCATTATGTCGACTGGTAATATGGCTCCGCATGAGTTCGAAGGTTTGTTTGATATGGAGCTGACCAGTTTAAAAGAAGACCTTGATCACCCAGGGCACGCAGTTACCAGTGTGGCTGATGGTTTGCCAGGCTTTGGTATTGTTGCGGCGGTATTGGGTATTGTGGTGACCATGGCGATGCTCGGTGAGGCTGAGCAAGCGGCTTTAGGTAAGCATGTCGGCGCGGCGCTGGTGGGTACTTTCTTAGGTATTTTGGCAGCGTATGGCTTCTTTGGTCCGCTAGCCACAAGCCTAAGTCATGATGCTAAAGAAGAGCTTAATTTGTACGAGGCGATTAAGGCGACTTTAGTGGCTTCGGCGTCAGGTATGCCGCCTAGCTTAGCAGTGGAATTTGGCCGAAAGGTTTTATATGGCGCGCATCGACCAACATTTGTTGAGTTGGAGCAGGCTGTGCGAGGCGGCTAAAGTTCATGGATACCAATCAGCCGATCATTGTTAAACGGGTTAAGAAAATTGCTGCTGGCCATCATGGCGGCGCGTGGAAAATCGCCTTTGCTGACTTTGCCGTAGCGATGATGGCGTTCTTTTTGGTGATGTGGTTGATGTCGTCGGCCACCCCAGAGCAGAAAAAAGCCATTTCAGGTTACTTTCAAGATCCGATAGGTTTTTCTGAAAGCGCCAGTCCGTATGTGATTGATTTGGGCGGCACACCAACGCCTGCGCCGGATAAAACGTTAAACCCAGAACTCAATGAACCCGTCACTCCAGGTCAGCAGCCGCTCAATGAGCAGCAAGCTGAACAATTGTCCGAGCAGCTTGAGCGTGACCGCTTAGACCTCTTGTTGGTTGAGTTGCAACGTAAAATCAATGAAGACATTGATTTGCAACCTTACAAAGAACAGATTTTGATGGATGTGTCGCGTGATGGTTTGCGTATTCAGATTACTGATGCGGCTAATCGGCCTATGTTTGATTTAGGCAGTGCACGTTTACAGCCCTATTTTGAAGATATTCTTTATTTAATGGCCGATACCATTCGCGCTGTGCCTAATAAAATTAGCGTTGGTGGGCATACCGATGCTAAACCTTATGCGGGCAATAGTGGCTTCGGTAACTGGGAATTGTCCGCCAGTCGCGCCAATGCTGCGCGACGAGCACTGCACGCAGGCGG
This sequence comes from Pseudomonas sp., assembly GCA_034006605.1. Classification (GTDB taxonomy): domain Bacteria; phylum Pseudomonadota; class Gammaproteobacteria; order Pseudomonadales; family Pseudomonadaceae; genus Denitrificimonas. The sequence goes on from JAVESM010000003.1 coordinate 154,530, forward strand.
CCTAGATGATGACAAGATTGCGCGGGTAGCGGGTTATGCTTCTTCGGCTTTGTTCGACCGTGCCGATCCATACAGCCCAAGTAATCGGCGTATTGATATTTTAGTGCTAACCAAACGTGCTTTGCAGGCGATTGATGGAGCGCCTGAGCAGCCTACGACGACATCTGGGGCTGCGCCTGCAGTGGATGCTAATGCAGAGCAGGGCATTGCGCCTAACGGCAGCCAGCCGGGAAAGCTCATGCGTGAAAAGCTCAATGTGTTTGAGGAAGGCGTTTTGCAGTTTGATGATCTAGACAACTAGTCAGAAGCTAAACGCAGCCTTACTTTGTAGCTCAATAAAGCTGCGTTGCTGATTAGTAATGCTCGCTAGTGATGCCGCTGATAATGTGTTTAAAACTGGCTAAACGTTGCGGATTGATTTTTCCGGCCTCTACTGCAGCGAGTAATGCGCAGCCCGGCTCGTGTTCGTGACTACAATTACGAAAGCGGCAGTGCCCTAAAAACTCTTGAAACTCAATAAAGCCTGCCTCAACGTCAGCCACGCTAACATGCCCCAAACCAAACTCGCGAATACCGGGTGAGTCAATCAGCTCCCCGCCTGCTGGAAAATGAAACAGTCGAGCGGTCGTCGTGGTGTGTGTGCCTTTGCCTGTCAGCGCGGATAAAGGGCCAACACGGGTGTCGGTGTCCGGTAGCAAACAGTTCACTAGAGACGATTTGCCTACTCCAGACTGGCCAACAAACACACTGACCTGGTTGTTTAATTGTGCTTGCAGCTTGGCCAAACCATCACCTGAATAGGCTGATACTTCTAGCAGTGGATAACCCAAGGTATGGTAAGTATCGAGTAAGCTGTGCACGCGAGAGCTGCCACTTGGATCGAGTAAATCAGATTTATTGAGCAGCAGTAGAGGTTTGATTCCCGCGTGTTCGGCAGCAATAATGTAGCGGTCAATCAGGTTGGCGTGCGGTTCGGGCAGTGGCGCAAAGACAATAACGATCAGATCAACGTTAGCTGCCACGGGTTTGAGTTGTCCGCGCGAGTCAGGGCGGCGCAGTTCACTGTGGCGCGGCAACTGAGCAACAATAACGCCAAGTCCTTGGTTGCCCGGACGCCAGACTACGCGATCACCAGTGACCAATGCTGGTAGGTTGGCGCGTAGATAGCAGCGGTAGGTTTGTCCTGCGTGTTCGGGGGCTTCAGCTTCTACTTCGACTTGTACACCGAAATGCGCAATGATCAGACCGTGTTGTTCTACGCCTAAGTCGCCACCTTCCAGCTCTTCAAGGGTGCGCTCTTCGCGCTTAGCTGCGCGAGCAAGACGTTCATCTTGAATTTTGTTAACGCGCCAACCTTGGCGGCGATTTAATGTGCGTTTGGCCATATAAAGCTCGTTTTGTGAAGGCGCTTAAATAGGAGTGCTCAATGTTTAAAGCAGTCCTGTGTTTATTCGTTTATCGATAAGCCGCGCTGTACACGCCAAGCGCGTGCGGCGATGACAAATAAAGTAATGGCAGTTAGTGGCACGACATAACCGATCATGGCATGGGCAAAGCTTGTGGCAAAGGCATCACCGTTGCTCTGCATAATTAAGTAGGCAGTGTAAGCAATGTAGTAGCCTAAAAACATTGCACCTTCCCAGCGATTGATTCGATAGCCAGCAAAGAAAATGGGGAGGCAGGCGACCATAACCGCCAGCATGACTGGGAAATCAAAGGCTATAGCATTGCGGGCAACCGCAATTTTTTCGGGAGAAACTAAACCGGCTAAGCCAAGTACGGCGAGTAAGTTGAATAGGTTGCTACCAACAATATTACCTACAGCAATATCACGCTCACCGCGCCAAGCAGCGATCAACGAGGTGGCCAGCTCGGGTAGGGATGTGCCGACGGCAATAATGGTTAAACCGATGACTAACTCTGATAAGCCAAGCGCCTGGGCTAAACTGACCGCGCCGCTGACCAATAGATTAGAGCCTACAACCAATAAGACTAAGCCGGCCAAGATGTAGACGGTATTGATTAGCCAAGCGAAACGCTGTGAGTCGGCTGGCGTGTTGTATTCATCATCAATGTTTAGGGCTTGTCCGGATTTCCAAGCTTTTAGGCTGCTGATAATTAAATAGCTGGTATAAGTGATAATGCAGGCAAATAGAATCAAACCATCAAGGCGGCTATAGCTGCCGTCCATTGCTAATAACCAAGCGAGAAAGCCTGCGGCAATCATGATCGGTACGTCTAAGCGAACCAGTTGGCGCGAGACAATTAAAGGCGTAATTAAAGCCGATAGGCCAAGAATAAACAGCACGTTAAAAATATTGCTGCCAATCACGTTACCAATTGCAATATCGCCTTGACCGAGAAATGCAGACTGAGTGCTGACGGCCATTTCTGGCGCGCTGGTACCGAACGCGACCACCGTTAAACCGATAACCAGTGGTGAAATGCCAAAGCGTGCGGCCAAACGTGCGGCGCCGCGTACCAAAACTTCTGCGCCAAGCACTAAAAGAATAAATCCGCCAATTAAATAAACGAACATCAGGGGGGACATTAAATTGCTCCGAACGGTGTGCTACTAAATTAGGCGTAGAGTAGCAGGTTGTTAGCTGCGGGTGATGCAATTTTCGCGGTTGTTTTAGCGCTGAACCTGCAGGTAAACGGGGGCTACACCTTGTTTGATCATATCTATTTTAAGAGCGGCTGCACGTGATAAATCAATGATACGGCCTTTGCTGTATGGGCCTCGATCATTGATGCGCACAGTGACGCTTTTATTATTAAGGGTGTTAGTGACTTTGACTTGAGTGCCAAAAGGTAACGTGCGATGAGCTGCGGTGAGTGCGTTTTGATTAAAACGTTCGCCGCTAGCCGTTTTCTTGCCGTGGTGTTGTGCGCCGTACCAAGAGGCTTGGCCACTGATGCCTGTCTCTTGACTGGTGCGCTGAGAAGAACAGGCGGTTAATAACACTAGGGCGGCAAGTAGCAGGTAGATGCGCATTAATAAAGTCCTTGAGTTGTGATCAGCCCGCACAATATAGATATAAAGCTGACGTTGTCCGTCAGCTTTATATCAGTTACAGGTTACTGCTCAAGCTTTTTCTTGAGCAGGTCATTGACTTGCTGCGGGTTGGCTTTGCCTTTTGAGGCACGCATCGCTTGGCCAACAAAGAAACCGAACATTTTTCCGCGTTTATTTTCATCACTGGCGCGGTACTGTTCGACTTGCTCAGCGTTAGCCGCAAGTACGTCATCAAGCATCGCTTCAATTGCGCCGCTGTCTGTAACTTGTTTTAAACCGCGTTGCTCAATCACTTGATCTGCGTCGCCTTCGCCAGCGGCCATCGCTTCAAACACCATTTTTGCGATTTTTCCAGAAATGGTGTTGTCTTTGATGCGCAGTAACATGCCGCCTAATTGCTTGGCGCTGACGGGTGGCTGAGTAATGTCGAGGTTTTCTTTATTGAGCAAGCTCGACAGTTCGCCCATGACCCAGTTGGTTGCCAGTTTTGCATCCTGACAAATCTTTTCTACCTCTTCAAAGTAATTGGCCATTTCACGGCTTGCTGATAAAACGCTAGCATCGTAAGTGGATAAGCCAAATTCTTTTTCAAAGCGTTCACGTTTGTGTGTGGGTAGCTCTGGTAGGTGCGTGCGCAACTCTTCAAGCATTTCACGAGGAATATGTATCGGCAGTAAGTCTGGGCAAGGGAAATAGCGGTAGTCGTTGGCTTCTTCTTTGCTACGCATCGAGCGCGTTTCGTCTTTGCTTGGATCGTACAGACGTGTTTCTTGTGTGACTTTTCCACCGTCTTCAATCAATTCAATTTGACGTTGAATTTCATGATTAATGGCTCGTTCAATAAAGCGAAACGAGTTGACGTTTTTGATTTCGGTACGCGTGCCAAGTGTGCTTTGGCCTTTTGGGCGGATGGAAACATTGCAGTCACAGCGGAACGAGCCTTCAGCCATATTGCCGTCACAGATATTTAAATAACGCACTAAAGTGTGGATGGCTTTGGCGTAAGCCACTGCTTCTTTGGCGTTGCTGAGTTCTGGCTCGGAAACAATTTCTAATAACGGTGTGCCAGCACGGTTTAAGTCAATACCGGTCATACCGCTAAAGTCTTCGTGTAGGCTTTTACCCGCATCTTCTTCAAGGTGCGCACGGGTAATGCCAACACGTTTGATGCTGCCATCTTCGAGGGCGATGTCCATATGCCCAACACCGACAATCGGATCATCCATTTGACTGGTTTGATAGCCTTTTGGCAGGTCAGGGTAGAAGTAGTTTTTACGGGCAAAAATATTATGCTCGGCGATATGTGCATCAACCGCCAGACCAAACATGCAAGCCATGCGCACGGCTTCTTGATTCAGAACCGGTAAAGTGCCGGGCATCGCCAAATCAATCAGGCTGGCTTGAGTGTTGGGTTCAGCACCAAAGGTGGTTGAGCTGCCCGAGAATATTTTAGTGTTAGTTGCGAGCTGTGCGTGGATTTCCAGCCCGATCACGGTTTCCCATTGCATGTGAGTCGTCCTCAGAATCCGGCTGGCGTGCGAGCGTGCCAATCAGTATGTTGTTGAAATTGATGTGCAACTTGCAGTAAGCGTGCTTCTTGGAAGTACGGTGCGAGCAGTTGTACGCCGACCGGTAAGCCATCGATCATGCCGGCAGGCATTGATAGGCCGGGGATGCCAGCCAAATTGGCCGGTACTGTATAGATGTCTTCTAGATAAGCTGCTACTGGATCGTTGGTTTTACTGCCCAATAGCCAAGGTAGGTTGGGTGTGGTTGGGCCTAAAATAAGGTCAACATCTTTAAAGGCGCTGACAAAATCATTTTTAATGAGGCGGCGAATTTTTTGTGCCTTTAAATAGTACGCATCGTAGTAACCGGTCGATAGCGCGTAAGTGCCAATCATGATGCGGCGTTTAACTTCTTTGCCAAAAGCTTCATCGCGAGAGCGTAAGTACAGGTCTTCTAAATTCTTGGGGTCTGCGCAGCGGTGACCAAAACGTACACCATCAAAGCGCGCTAAGTTTGTAGATGCTTCGGCAGAGGCAATCACATAATAGGCGGGCACGGCATGCGGCAAGCTTGGCAGACTGATCTCAACAAAAGTGGCGCCAAGTTGTTTGAGTTGCTCGATGCTGTTATTGACAACATCGCCAATCCGGCTGTCGAGGTCGCTACTGAAGTACTCTTTTGGCAAGCCGATACGTAGGCCTTTAAGGGGCTGCGTTAAAGTTGCAGCATAGTCATCGACGGGTTGCTGTGAGCTGGTTGAATCGCGCTCATCAAAACCTGCGGTCGCTTGCAGTAGCATTGCGCAGTCTTCAGCGTTGTGTGCTAGAAAACCAGCCTGATCAAGGCTGGATGCGTAGGCGGTCATGCCCCAGCGGGAAATACGGCCATAGGTCGGTTTGATCCCTGTTAAGCCAGTGAAAGCTGCAGGTTGACGAATTGAGCCGCCGCTGTCACTGCCCGTGCTGACCGGTATTAAGCGTGCCGCGACAGCTACTGCGCTACCGCTGGATGAGCCGCCAGGGATGCGCTGAGTGTCCCAAGGATTTTTGCTCGGGCCATAAAAGCTGGTTTCACCAGAGGAGCCCATGGCAAATTCGTCCATGTTGAGCTTGCCTAAGCTAATGAAACCAGCTGTATTGAGTTTATCAACCACCGTGGCTGTGTACGGTGCGATAAAATTATCCAGTGTTTTTGAAGCGCAGCTGGTGCGCACACCTTCTGTACAAAATAAATCTTTGTGGGCAATCGGCAGGCCGAGTAGCGGTGCGTTGATGCCGCTGCTGCGTAATTCATCGGCAGCCGTGGCTTGCTGTAACGCAGACTCTTTGCTGACAGTGATAAAACTATTGAGCTGCGGGTCGAGTTGTTCGATACGTGACAATAAATGTGAGGTCAGTTCGCGCGCGGAGAATTGCTTGGCTGCGAGCGCTTTGGAAATGTTGGCTAAGGTAAGTTGGTGCATGGCAAAGGAGTCCTTAATCGATGACTTTGGGTACCAGGTATAAGCCGTTTTCTACAGCAGGTGCCAGGGTTTGGTAGTCATCACGGTGATTGCTTTCAGTCACTGTATCAGGGCGTAAGCGTTGATTGGCTTCCAGTGGATTGGCCAGAGGTTCAATAGTGTCAGTATTCACGGCTTGCATGGCATCGATCATGCCAAGAACGTCACTTAAGGATGCGGTGGTGTTATCAATTTGCGTATCATCCATGCCTAATCGTGCCAAGTAAGCCAGTTTTTCCACGTCGCAGCGTTTAAGTGCCATGTAAAAATCTCCTAAAAATGTAAATGAGACGATTAAATCAGCGGTAATGGAACAATAATGCCACTGATGCATCTATAAGCCTGTAAAAATCATGCGAGTGCTTAGAAAGTGCTAATCTATCACAATGCGTACCTTGCTCAAAAGGTCGATGATTGTTAGAGTTTCCCATTAATTTTTCATTAGCGTTTCAATTGCGCGTTGCCTAGGGTTATTCATCCCATGTTTAAAAAATTACGCGGCATGTTTTCCAGTGATTTATCCATTGATTTAGGGACGGCCAACACCCTTATTTATGTGCGTGATCGCGGCATAGTATTAGATGAACCGTCGGTTGTTGCGATCCGTACGCGCGGTAATCAGAAAAGTGTCGTTGCCGTAGGTACTGATGCCAAACGTATGCTTGGACGTACGCCGGGTAATATTTGTGCAATTCGTCCGATGAAAGATGGAGTGATTGCTGATTTCAGTGTGTGTGAAAAAATGTTGCAGTACTTTATTAATAAAGTACACGAAAACAGTTTTTTACAGCCCAGTCCACGTGTATTGATTTGTGTGCCATGCAAATCCACTCAAGTTGAGCGGCGTGCCATTCGTGAGTCGGCGCTGGGTGCTGGTGCACGTGAAGTGTTTTTGATTGAAGAGCCAATGGCTGCAGCCATTGGTGCTGGCTTACCAGTTGATGAAGCGCGCGGTTCGATGGTGGTCGATATTGGTGGTGGTACGACTGAAATCGCTTTGATCTCGCTTAACGGTGTGGTCTATGCTGAATCAGTGCGTGTTGGTGGCGACCGTTTTGATGAGGCGATTATTACCTATGTGCGTCGCAACTATGGCAGCCTGATCGGTGAGTCAACTGCGGAACGAATTAAACAAGAAATTGGTTGTGCGTTTCCAGGTGGCGAACTGCTTGAGTTTGATGTGCGTGGCCGTAACCTTGCTGAAGGTGTACCGCGTAGCTTCACCTTGAACTCTGATGAGGTTTTGGAGGCGTTACAAGAATCATTGGCAGCCATTGTGCAAGCGGTGAAAAGTGCGCTTGAGCAGTCGCCACCGGAGTTGGCTTCAGATATCGCTGAGCGCGGTTTAGTCTTGACCGGCGGTGGCGCCTTGTTGCGGGATATGGATAAGTTGCTTTCGCAAGAAACGGGCCTGCCAGTGATTGTTGCGGAAAATCCAAAAACCTGTGTGGCGCTGGGTGGTGGTAAAGCATTAGAAATGATGGATCGCAACTCAATGGATTTGTTGTCTGTTGAATAAAGCGTTTTCTGTCACCCGCGAGTCGCTGAATACAGCGTTTATAGTTTAACTTAAATGTGGATGACCCTATAATTTCATCCACATTTAAGGCGCTGGGGAAACAACATTAAGCCATTATTTGCCAAAAAAACCGCCTTAAGCACGCGGTTTCTTATTTTAGCCTGTCTCTCTGTTGCTCTGATGTTGGTTGATGCGCGTCTTGCCGTGCTTAAACCCGTGCGCAGTAGTTTAGGTATGGTGCTGACGCCTTTGTATTGGCTGGGCGATTTACCTGTGCGAGGTTGGAACAATACCTTGCAGATGTTCAGCAGTCGCACGGATTTGCTCGCTGAAAACGAGCAGTTGCGCGCAGAGACGTTGTTGATGCAGCGCCGCTTACAGAAGCTGGCTACGCTCACTGAACAAAACGTACGCTTGCGAGAATTACTCAACTCGTCCGCCTTGATTGATGACCGCGTTTTGGTGGCTGAGTTGGTTGGCGTAGACCCTAATCCTTATACCCATCGTGTGCTGATCAATAAAGGCAGTAGCAGTGGCGTGACTTTAGGTCAGCCGGTGCTGGATGCGCGTGGTGTAATGGGGCAGGTGATAGAAGTGATGCCTTATTCATCGCGGGTCTTATTAATTACCGATAGCAATCATAGCGTGCCGGTGCAGGTCAATCGTAACGGCTTACGTGCTATTGCGAGTGGTACTGGTAACTTAGAATCGATTGAACTCCGCTATGTCACAGATACTGCTGATATTCGTGAGGGTGACTTATTGGTGACCTCGGGGATGGGACAGCGCTTTCCAGTGGGCTATCCCGTTGCGGTTGTGACTGAAATACAACGCAATACTGGGCAGCCCTTTGCTCGCGTGCAGGCTTTGCCGGCGGCAACGTTAAATCGCAGTCGCTATCTGTTGTTGGTGTTTAGCGGCAGTAAAAAAACTACTCAAGCATTAGATGATACGGTGCAGAATGCTTTAGATGATGCTGCGCAATTGCTAAAAGCCACTGAGTCCACGACGTTGGAGTCTGAGTAATGATTAGTAACACCAGTAAAATAGCGATACTGATGTGGCTGACATTAATAGTGGCTTTGTTGCTATCGGTGATGCCCATGCCTGCGGAAATGGAAATCGGCCGTCCCTTGTGGCTGGCATTAGTGCTGACTTTTTGGGCGATTTATTTTCCGCAAAATATCAGTGTGCTGACGGCTTGGTGCGTGGGTATTGCTCAAGATGTGTTGTATGGGACTTTATTTGGCCAGCATGCGTTAGCTTTAGTTCTCATCGTGTTTCTAGTGCTGACTTTGCAACAACGCCTTAAAGTTTTTCCTCTATGGCAGCAGTCGGGTGTCTTATTGGTGATTTACGGCCTGGCTCAGTTGCTACTGCTGTGGTTGAGCACTTTATCGGGCATGCGTCCTGAAATAAATTATTACGCTTGGCCGGTGTTGGTCAGTTGCTTGCTATGGCCCTGGCTGTATTTGCTGCTTATTAATATCAAGCGCTTACGTGGTTTTCGCTAACCTATGCTCAATATTTAAGTCTCGGTTCTTGTCTATCTGTAACGATGGTTAAGACACAGCAAGAGACAACAAGTGTTTATTTGAGTTGCTGCGGCTCTTTTTAGCTAGATGACTGATAACAATGTAGTCTTCTTTGTTGTAGCGTATTGGTTTTGTTGAAGATACACGGCATATTGCAGTATCCATATCGCGCTGCATTATGAAGTTGCCATACCGTGTATATCCACGTCTTAGACCGAGAACGCTATGAGTGAAGAGATTCTAATCAATATTACGCCAATGGAATCGCGCGTTGCCGTGGTTGAAAATGGTGTTTTGCAAGAAGTTCATGTTGAGCGTACCCAGCGCCGCGGTATTGTCGGTAACATTTATAAAGGTAAAATTGTCCGTGTGCTGCCGGGTATGCAAGCGGCTTTTGTCGATATTGGCTTGTCTCGAGCGGCCTTTATTCATGCTGCCGATATCGCCGCGCGCGAGGGTATGACTGGCGAAGGCATTAGTGGCTTAGTGCATGAAGGTCAGGCTTTGGTGGTGCAGGTCACTAAAGATCCTATCGGCAGTAAGGGTGCGCGTCTCACAACCAATTTATCGATTCCGTCGCGCTATCTCGTGTATATGCCTAGCAGCAGTCATATTGGTGTGTCACTGAAGATTGAGGAAGAGGCCGAACGTGAACGCCTAAAGCAGGCGGTGACAGAGTGTCTGGTCAGTGAAGGTCTTGAGGGACAAGGCGGCTTTATTATCCGCACTGCGACGGAAGGTGCTGATATATCAGCCATTATGCTGGATATCCGTTATTTACACCGCTTGTGGGGACAGGTGAGCGAACAGATGAAGGTCTGTGGCGCACCATCAGTGATCTATGAAGAACTGTCTCTGCCGTTACGCACTTTGCGTGACCTGGCGGCTGAGCACACTGAAAAAGTGCGCATTGATTCGCGAGAAACCTTACAAAAAGCGCTGCAGTTTGTTGGCGAATTGATGCCGGAAATTGCTGATCGAGTCGAGCATTATCCCGGTGAACGACCGATTTTTGATTTGTATGGTATTGATGATGAAATTCAAAAAGCCTTAGAGCGTAAGGTTCCGCTGAAATCTGGTGGACATTTGGTGATTGATCCGACCGAAGCAATGACCACTATTGATGTCAATACGGGGGCTTTCGTCGGTCATCGTAATCTTGAAGAAACTGTATTTAAAACCAATCTTGAAGCCGCTTTGACGATTGCTCGTCAGCTACGTTTACGTAATGTCGGTGGCATTATCATTATTGATTTTATTGATATGGAAGACGAAGAGCATCGCCGTCAAGTATTGCGCACTTTAGAGCGTCAACTGGAGCGGGATTATGCCAAGACTAATATTATCGGTATCACCGAATTAGGCTTGGTGCAAATGACCCGCAAGCGCACTCGTGAAAGTCTCGCCCAGGTGTTGTGTGAGGCATGTCCTACCTGTCAAGGTCGTGGCCATGTGCGCAGCGCAGAAACGATTTGCTATGAAATCTTCCGTGAGATTTTACGTGAGGCTCGTGCTTTTCAAGCCGCTGGCTATATGGTTTTGGCTAGCCAAAGCGTTATTGATCGCTTACTTGATGAAGAGTCAGGCAATGTCGCTGATTTAGAATCTTTTATCGGTCATCCGATTCGCTTTCAAGTCGAAACGATGTATTCACAAGAGCAATATGATGTTGTTTTATTGTAATGCAAGTACTTATTAGGATGCGTGCATGATGGCTCTTTTGCGACTCTTCAATGCTCTGCTGCGCTGGAGCTTATTGGGTATCGCTGGGCTGCTTATTTTAGCAGCTTTATACGTCAGTTTGGGGCGTCAGTTCACCCCTTTGATTGCAGAGTATCGCGAGCAAATTGAACAACAATTACAGCAGCGTTTGCAGCAAGATATTCATATTGAGCAACTGCAAGGCACGTGGAGCGGCTTCTCGCCTAAGTTAGAAGCACGAAACGTATCCATCGGTAGTGGGGCGGATAGGTTACTGCTTGATGAGCTGCATATTCAGGCGGATGTGCTGGCCAGTTTACTGGCGCGCGAGTTGCGTCTAAAAGCGGTGACTTTGGTTGGGCTGCAAATTTCCGTAGAGGAAGTGCAGCCGCAGCAGTGGACAGTGCAGGGCATACAAGTAGGCAACGCAGAGCAGACTGCTTTTAAGCTGAATGATTGGTTGGTTAAGTTGCAGCAAGTGACACAATTGAGTGTGATTAACAGCCGCGTAATCGTGCAAGCGTATGCGAGTGATCCGTTAGCTCTGACGTATGCTGGCTTCACCTTAAGCCGTCTGGGTGCTGAGCAGCGTTTAGATATCCGCGCTGTGCTGCCTGATGGGGAGCGTCTAGAACTCAGCGCGCAGGGGCGTTTGATCGCTCAGGATTGGCGGCAAAGTGCTTTAAATGTCTATTTAAAAACGCCAAGCAGTAATTTGGCTCAATGGTTACCTAAAGCGTATTTAGCCGATTGGCAGTTATCACAGTTACGTTTAGGTGGTGAGCTGTGGTTGCAGGCGCAACAGGGGCGTATTTATAGCGCGGCTGTCGATTTACGTGAAGTAGCTGTCGATGTGCAGGCGCCGCAAGCCGCCGCGTTGCAGTGGCAAAGCAGCGTTATACAAGGTTTTTATCAAGATAATGGTGAACATAAAGTCGCTTGGCTTGAGCGTTTGGTTTGGCAGGTGGATGATCTCCCTCCGCGTGACGGGGCGATATTGGCCAGTTATCGTGATCAAGATACGCCAACGTGGCAGTTGGCTGTTGAAACGTTTGACTTAACTGACGCGCGCTACTTGGTTGAGCGCTTAGTGCCTTTGCCTGAAGTTGCCGCTGATGTATTGCAGAGTCTGCAGCCGCAAGGTGTATTGAGCCATTTGAATGTGCAGTGGCAGCCGGAGCAGACTAAAGAGCAACGCTTAGCCTTTGCGGCTAATTTGCAGCAGGTCGGCTTTTCTAGTTGGCATGATGTGCCGGCTGCCACGCATATCAGTGGGAAAATTTCTGGTAGCTTGACTCAAGGTGAATTACGTTTGGCCAGTGATGCAGGCTTTAGTCTGCACTTATCGCGTATTTTCGCAGAGCCTTGGCAGTATGAAAGCGCACATGCTCAACTCTTATGGGCGTTTGATGAGCAAGGCTTTACCTTGCGCAGTCCGTATCTACAGGTAATCGGTGAGGAAGGTGAGATTGCTGGTGATTTCTTAATTCGCTTGTTGGCCGATCCTGCAGAAGAAGATTATATGGATCTGCGCGTTGGTCTACGAGATGGCGATGCACGCTTCACGAGTAAGTATTTGCCGAGCTTAGTGCCAACCTTCAGTGATGGGTTGGAACATTGGCTCAGTACCGCGATTCATGCGGGGCATGTTAATCAAGGTTATTTTCAATACCAGGGTTCACTGAATAAAGGTGCTGCGCCAGAAGCACGCGCTATTAGTTTGTACTTTGATGTGCAGGCTGCAGAGTTAGAGTATCAGCCCGGCTGGCCTGCGCTGACGGATGCCGCTGGGGAAGTGCTGATTGAAGGCAGCGGCGTACGTATCCGTATTGATCAAGGCAAAATCCTTGGCTCGTCTGTTACCTCGGCTTATGCCGAAATTGAGCATAAGGCAGGGCAGGTGCCCGTATTAGAGCTGCAGGCTGAGTTGCAAAGCAGTGTTGCCGATGGACTGTATATCCTACAGAAAACGCCGTTAGCCAAGACGACCAACAGTTTTTCTTCTTGGAGTGGTCAAGGTGCGTTGCCAATTACACTGTCGTTGGCTGTGCCGTTGCAAGCTGGGCATGCCCCAGCCATTAATGTACAGCTGCATGCGCATAACGTTGATCTCAATATACCGGAGATTAATGTTGAGTTACGCCAGCTGAGTGGTCCGTTTATTTTCAATAGTCAGCAGGGGCTTAGTGCGAAAACGGTCAGTGGTCGTTTTTTAGGTCAGCGTTATAGCGGCAGTATTGAAGCACAGGGTCGAAAGGGTCAACTGCGTACACACATTGACGTGCAAGGCTTGATGCCAATTGAGACCTTGACTAACTGGGCTGCCATTAAGCAGACATTGCCTGTGTCAGGCATCTTACCGTATCGCTTGCGTTTGCTGTTGGACGGTGATGACAGTCAATTACGAATTGATTCGAGCTTATTGGGTGTGGATATTGATTTGCCTGCTCCTTTGGGGAAAACGGCGCAGCAACAAAGCTATGCCGATTGGCGCATGACGCTCGCTGGTAAAGAGCGTCGTTATTGGCTTGATTATGCCGAGCAGCTGAGTCTTAATTTGGCGGCTGCTCCGGGCGATTTTCTGGAAGGTCGTGCAGAACTACGTATTGGTGGCGGGTTAGCACGCTTACCTACGCAGGCGGGTTTACAGGTTCGCGCACGCTTGGATGAACTGGATATTGATCAGTGGCAAGCTGTCTTGCAGCGCTATGCTGGGTCAGCTACAGATCATCAGACTGTATTTAAAAAGGCGCAATTGCAGGTTAAACGTTTGCACGGCTCAGGCCTGAGCGCCAGTGATGTTAAGGTATTGTGGCAAGCGGGTGCCGAGACGGCTTGGCGATTAAACTTAGAGAGTCAGCAGGTGCAAGGCAGTATTGCTAAACGCAGTGCTGAGCAACCTTTGGTTGTGCATCTTGAACATTTGTATTTGCCTAAAGATTTGGCGAGCGAGCCTGCTGCAAAAAATAGGGATGCATTATTAGACGTTGATATGCGTCGTATCCCTGCAATGAATATACAAGTTGATGCTCTGTATCAAGGACAAGTGCATCTGGGTGCATGGTCATTTAATACCCGTCCAGATAAACAGGGTGTGCTTTTTGATCAGCTGAATTTATCTCTTAAAGGGCTTCATGTTGCGGGGCAGGCAGGCTGGGAAAAAGTCAATGGACAGGTGCGCAGTTGGTATAGCGGACGACTGAGTGGTGATGACACCAGCGATGTATTGCTGGCTTGGGGTTTTGCGCCCACGATTACCAGTACTGAGTTTCGTGCAGATACTTCGATGCGTTGGCCCGGCTCGCCGCTTGGTTTGGCCTTAGCAAAGCTCAGCGGCAGTATGGATGTGAGTTTTCGCAAAGGCCAGTTAGTTACCTTGGATGGTAGTACGCAAGCATTACGAGTCTTTGGTTTGCTGAACTTTGATTCGATTGGCCGACGCTTACGTTTAGATTTTTCCGATTTAATTGGTAAAGGTTTAGCCTACGACCGAATTAAAGGTGAACTGCAAGTTGATCGAGGTGTGTATCGCACCAATAAATCTTTAAAATTAGAAGGCCCATCGAGTGACCTTGAGTTGCAAGGCCAGCTAGACTTAGCTAAAGAGCAGATTAATGCTACGTTGCAGGTGGCATTACCGCTGACCAACAACCTTCCTCTAGCAGCAATAGCAGTCGGTGCGCCAGCGATTGGTGGTGCTTTGTTTATCGTCGATCGCTTGATTGGTGATCGTGTTGCTCGTTTTGCTAGTGTCAAATATTACATTTCGGGTAACTGGCAGAACCCTAATATTTCCTTGAGTAAAGAGTCTAAATAATAATCGACAGCGCGCTTAGGCACGCTGTGCCGTGTGCAAAGGTTGTTGTGCGCTATCCAGTATTTTTCTAGCATGCACGAGTGATTCTTCAGTTAAAGCAATTCCGCCTAACATTCGAGCCAGCTCTTCTACGCGCTGCACTTCTGAAAGCACGCTAACGGCAGTGTGTGTTTGCTTTTGTTTGCGTTCTTTATGCACATACAAATGCTGATGCCCCTGTGCGGCGACTTGCGGTAGGTGGGTGACCGTGAGGACTTGTCCAGACTCACCAAGCTGGCGCAACAGTTGGCCGACGACTTCAGCGGTAGGTCCGCCAATACCGACGTCCACCTCATCAAATATCAGGGTAGGTACGCGTGAGGTTTGTGCTGTTATCACTTGAATTGCCAAGCTGATGCGCGACAGTTCGCCACCTGATGCCACTTTAGCCAGGCTACGTAAAGGTTGTCCTGGGTTAGCGCTGACTAAAAATTCAATATTTTCTAAACCGTGCATGCTTGGTGTGGTTGACTCTAATGGTTGCAAGTCAACACTGAACTGGCCGCCGGGCATGCCGAGAATATGCAGTTGCTGCATGACTGCGCTGCTGAGTTTTTTTGCGGCACTCACGCGGCGCTTGCTCAGTGCTTGTGCTTGTTCTGCGTATTCCTCGCGCAATAAAGTCACGGCCTGTTGCAGATGCTCAAGGCTGGCATCATCGGCGTCTAATGCGGCCAGCTCTGCAGACAGTTGAACGTGTAATGCATGCAACTGCTCGGCTTGTACGCGATGCTTGCGGGCTAACGTATAAATGGCATCCAGCCGTTGCTCTAACCATTGCTGACGCTGCGGGTCGGCATCAAAGTGGTCGATAAAGTGATTAAATTCACTGACGGCTTCTTCAACCTGAATATGAGCGCTGGAGAGCAACTCGGTGGCTTGGCGAAAGGCTTGTGGTGCACCCGTTACAGCCTGTGCGCGCTGTAATAGAGACGCCAAAGTGCTAAGCACGTTACCGCTGTCGTTTTCACTGCAGGCATCCAGAATTTGACGGCAATTATCCAGCAAGCCTTCTGAGTTGCTTAAACTTTTATGTTCTTGCTCTAACTGCGCAAGTTCGTCATCGCCTAAAGCAAGGGCTTCTAATTCTTCGAGCTGGTAAGTTAAAAGCTGACGGCGAGCGCGTTGTTCTTCATCGCTGGCGCTGAGTTTGTCGAGTTGCTGTTGGGTGTTGCGCCAACGTTGTGCAATGCTCTGTACAGCACGGGTCAGTTCTGTGGCCGCAGAGAATTCATCCAGTAAGCGTCGGTGCGTATCAGTCTTTAATAGGGATTGATGCTCGTGCTGGCTATGTATGTCAATTAACAGCTCTCCAAGTGCTTTTAAGTGCGCTTGTGGGCAAGGCGTACCGTTGATATAGGCACGCGAGCGACCTTCTGGTGTGATCACTCGGCGTAAAATGCACAACGCTTCGTTGTCGAGATCGTGCTCTTTAAGCCATTGCTGAGCCTCAGGAATATCTGCAATATCGAAGCTGCTAAGAATATCAGCTTTATCGGCACCAGGACGTACCACGCTGCTATCGGTGCGTGCGCCGAGGGTTAAACTGAGTGCGTCAAGCATAATTGATTTACCTGCACCGGTTTCCCCGGTGATAACACTCATTCCGTCTTGCAATTCAAGATCAAGGTGTTCAACGATGGCGTAATTTTTAACTGAAATATGTACCAGCATGGCAGCAGCTCCCGTGTTGTGCTGTTCATTTATACAGTGAAATAAACAGTGTTTTCAAGTGCTAATGTTGAGATCTTTTTAATGCTGCAGGGCATTTCGATAAATGGTTATGTCTAGCGCGGGCGGTTGCTGGTGATTTGTGCGATTAAATTTTAATAGAAATAATTGCAGGACACGACTAAATACGCTTTTAGCTCTTGAAATTCGCTCGTGGAGCCCCATATAGCAGGCATAACCACAGGTAAAACGCCTGTCATTTTATCGTAGAGGAGGGTGCTATGACTGACCAGCAAACTTTAGATGAGCAAATGTCTGATATGACTGCAGACAATCAGCAGGCTGCAACAGACCCTGCCGATGCAGCGCAAGAGCGCATTGCTGAGCTTGAAGAGCAATTGGCGGGAGCGCAAGAAAATGCCTTGCGCGCAGCAGCCGAGGGCCAGAATATTCGTCGTCGTGCCGAGCAAGATATTGAAAAAGCACATAAATTCGCTTTGGAGAAATTTGCCACAGATTTATTGGCCGTGGTTGACAGTCTTGAACGCGGTATTGAAGTGACTGATCAGGCTGATGAAAAAGTCCGTTCGATGCGTGAAGGTATGGAGCTGACTTACAAGCTCTTGCTGGATACCTTAAAGCGCTTTCAAGTGGAGCGTATTGATCCTCAAGGTCAGCCTTTTAATCCTGAGCAACATCAAGCGATGGCGATGGAAGAAAGTATTCATGCCGAACCTAACAGTGTCTTGAAAGTGTTTCAGTGTGGCTATCTGATGAATGGTCGTTTACTGCGTCCAGCCATGGTTGTAGTGAGTAAGGCGCCGAGCGAGCCGCCTGTAAAAATTGATGAGCAGGCTTGAAATTCTTAGCAGCAGCCCCATCTATTAGTCAAATAAGTTATTAAATATTTAGTCAGTCCAGCATCATGCTGTGAGTGATTCAGAAATGAGGAGATTCAAAATGGGTAGAATTATTGGTATTGATTTGGGTACAACCAACTCCTGTGTTTCAGTGATGGAAAACGGTGTTGCCAAGATTATTGAGAATGCTGAAGGTGGCCGTACCACGCCGTCCATCATTGCCTACACCAATGATGGTGAAATCTTAGTTGGACAAGCAGCCAAACGTCAGTCTGTTACCAATCCGCATAACACGCTGTACGCGGTTAAGCGTCTGATTGGTCGTCGTTTTGATGAAGCTGTTGTGCAAAAAGACATCAAAATGGTGCCTTACAAAATCGTTAAAGCAGACAATGGCGATGCGTGGGTTGAAGTGAAAGGCGAGAAAATGGCACCACCGCAAATCTCTGCGGAAGTTTTGAAAAAAATGAAGAAAACCGCCGAAGATTACCTCGGTGAGCCGGTTACTGAAGCAGTTGTCACTGTGCCTGCATACTTTAACGACAGCCAGCGTCAAGCCACTAAAGATGCGGGTCGGATTGCTGGTCTTGATGTTAAACGTATTATTAATGAGCCAACCGCAGCGGCATTGGCCTACGGTATGGATAAAGCCAAAGGCGACCGCACGGTTATCGTATATGACTTAGGTGGTGGTACTTTTGACGTTTCAGTTATTGAAATTGCTGAAGTGGATGGCGAACACCAGTTTGAAGTGTTGGCGACCAATGGTGATACATTCTTAGGTGGTGAAGACTTTGATAATCTTCTGATCAACGACTTAGTCGATCAGTTCAAGAAAGATAGCGGTTTTGATCTTAAAAATGATCCATTGGCCATGCAGCGCCTAAAAGAAGCGGCAGAGAAAGCAAAAATCGAACTGTCTTCAGCGCAGCAAACAGATGTGAACCTGCCGTATATCACAGCAGATGCGAGCGGCCCTAAGCACCTTAATATTGTTATTACACGTGCCAAGCTTGAAGGTTTAGTTGGCGAATTGGTTGAGCGTACGCTTGAGCCATGCCGTGTTGCTTTGAAAGATGCGGGTATTGATGTTGGCGCAATCAATGATGTGATCTTGGTCGGTGGTCAAACACGTATGCCGCTGGTACAGAAAACTGTTGCTGATTTCTTCAAAAAAGAAGCGCGACGTGATGTGAATCCTGATGAAGCTGTAGCTATGGGTGCAGCGATTCAAGGTGCCGTGTTGTCTGGCGATGTAAAAGATGTTCTGCTGTTAGATGTTAGCCCGCTGACCCTAGGTATTGAAACCATGGGCGGTATCATGACTGCGTTGATTGAGAAAAACACAACGATTCCGACGAAGAAATCACAAGTGTTCTCAACCGCTGATGATAACCAAAATGCGGTGACCATTCATGTTCTGCAAGGTGAGCGTAAGCAAGCGGCGACGAATAAGTCATTGGGTCGTTTTGACTTGACAGATATTCCGCCAGCGCAACGTGGTGTACCGCAAATTGAAGTGACCTTTGATATTGATGCGAACGGTATCCTTAACGTGTCGGCTAAAGACAAAGCCACCGGTAAAGAGCAGTCAATCGTTATTAAAGCCAACTCTGGCTTGAGTGATGAAGAAGTTGAGCAAATGGTTCGCGATGCTGAAGCCAATATCGAAGAAGATCGTAAATTCGAAGAGTTGGCGACTGCCCGTAACCAAGGCGATCAGCTGGTTCACGCTACGCGTAAAATGCTGGTTGAGGCGGGTGATAAAGTCACTGACGAAGAAAAAACTGCAGTTGAAGCCGCTTTAACAGAGCTTGAGGCAGCGATTAAGGGTGATGATAAAGCAGCAATTGATGCAAAAATTGAAGCTTTATCGCAAGTCAGTGCACCTGTGTCACAGAAAATGTACGCAGAACAGGCTGAGCAAGCAGGGGCTGCTGATGCGGCTCAAGATGACAATGCTGACGATGTCGTTGATGCTGAGTTTGAAGAGGTTAAGGATACGGATAACAAGTAATCCTATAAACCTAAGCCCTGCAGATGACCTTAAGGTGATGCAGTACTGATTCGCCGCGCGGGACTAGCTCCCGCGTTGGTGTGTCTGGCAGATGAGAATCCGGAGTTTAAAGAGTTATGGCAAAGCGTGACTATTACGAAGTGCTTGGTGCCGAGCGCACTGCAACAGCAGCAGAGCTGAAAAAAGCCTATCGCCGCCTAGCAATGAAGTTTCACCCGGACCGTAATCCGGATGATAAAGATGCAGAGGAAAAATTCAAAGAAGCTAACGAAGCCTACGAAGTGTTATCTGATGAAGATAAGCGTGCCGCTTATGATCGTCATGGTCATGCGGGTGTTGATCCGCAAATGGGTGGTGGCGGACACGGTGGCGGGGGTAACTTCTCTGATGTGTTTGGTGATGTGTTTAGTGACTTCTTTGGCGGTGGCGGTGCCGGCGGTCGCGGTGGTCCGCAGCGTGGCAATGATTTGCGTTACACCATGGAGCTTGATCTTGAAGAAGCCGTACGTGGCACCACGGTTAGCATTCGTGTACCAACCTTAGTTGACTGCAAAACCTGTAAAGGTACTGGTGCGAAAAAAGGTACCAGTCCAGTCACCTGTACAACCTGTAACGGTATGGGTCAGGTGCGTATGCAGCAAGGCTTCTTTGCTGTACAGCAAACCTGCCCGCGTTGTCATGGTTCAGGCAAGATGGTGACGGATCCATGTGGTGACTGTCATGGTCAAGGTCGTGTTGAAGAAGAAAAGACACTATCGGTTAAAGTACCGGCAGGAGTCGATACTGGCGACCGTATTCGCTTAAGTGGTGAAGGTGAAGCGGGAACCTTAGGTGGACCCTCTGGTGACTTGTATGTGGTAGTGAATGTTCGTCCTCATGCGATTTTCCAGCGTGATGGTCGCGACTTGTACTGCGAGGTACCGATCAGTTTTGCCGATGCTGCTTTAGGTGGTGAGCTGGAAGTGCCAACCTTAAATGGTCGAGTTAAGCTGAAAATACCAGAAGGGACGCAAACCAATAAACTCTTCCGTCTGCGTGGCAAAGGTGTAACGCCAGTGCGTGGTGGTGGTGTGGGTGATTTAATGTGCCGTGTTGCGGTAGAAACGCCGGTTAAACTTGATAAGCGTCAGCGTGAGTTGCTGGAAGAATTCCGTGCTTCACTGCAAGGAGACGCTTCACACTCGCCGCGTGAAAGCAGTTGGTTTGAGGGTGTCAAGCGTTTCTTTGGCGACCTGTAAGCTGTGCGAACGGACTGTACACTGCGTTCTTTTGTGGTGTGCAGTCGCTAACGTTAAATAAGCTGGGAAGAAAATCAATGCTTCGAGTTGCAGTGGTAGGTGCCGCAGGGCGCATGGGAAAAACATTAATTGAAGCGGTGCATAGAGTGCCTGCTTTGCAATTAACCGCAGCTATTGATCGTGCAGAGAGCAGCCTAA
Organism: Pseudomonas sp.; assembly: GCA_034006605.1. GTDB lineage: Bacteria > Pseudomonadota > Gammaproteobacteria > Pseudomonadales > Pseudomonadaceae > Denitrificimonas. The sequence goes on from JAVESM010000003.1 coordinate 175,154, forward strand.
TTGGTGCTGATGTCGGTGAGCTGGCCGGTGTTGGTCGGATTGGTGTGAGCTTGGTTGGTGAGTTATCCAGCGTGCTCGAGCAGTTTGATGTGTTGATTGATTTTACTCATCCGTCGGTGACATTAAGCAATCTTGAAGTCTGTCGTAAAGCCGGTAAAGCAATGGTGATTGGTACGACAGGCTTTACTGAAGTGGAGCGTCAGCAGCTGCAAGATGCGGGGCGTGATATCGCTATTGTTTTTGCTGCGAATTTTAGTGTTGGCGTCAACCTGTGCTTGAAATTATTGGATACTGCGGCCCGCGTCTTAGGTGATGATGCCGATATTGAAATCATTGAAGCGCATCACCGCCATAAGGTTGATGCGCCATCCGGTACGGCATTGCGTATGGGTGAGGTGGTGGCTTCCGCGCTGGATCGTAATCTGGCGGATGTGGCTGTTTATGGTCGCGAGGGGCAGACGGGTGCGCGCCAGCGTGAAACCATTGGGTTTGCTACGGTGCGTGGAGGGGATATCGTTGGTGATCATACCGTGCTGTTTGCCGCTGACGGAGAGCGTGTAGAAATCACCCATAAAGCGTCCAGTCGCATGACTTTTGCTAAGGGTGCGGTGCGTTCAGTGCAGTGGCTCGATGGCAAGTCGGCGGGTCTATATGATATGCAAGATGTGTTGGCGTTACGTTGATCGGTTTGATTGCTTCCGATTTTTGAAAAAAACCAGTACAATCTATATTTAGTGTATCCACTAGAAGTGCGCCCAGATGAATGACTTAAAAGCGGAATGATGTCAACACACGTCATTCCGCTTTTTTGCGAAAAAAATGTGCACATAACAGTCTTATTTACGGGAGGTCTTCTTGACTAAGCCAGCCATACTTGCCCTTGCTGACGGCAGCATCTTTCGCGGCGAAGCCATTGGAATTGACGGTCAAACCGTTGGTGAGGTGGTTTTTAATACTGCCATGACCGGCTATCAGGAGATTCTTACAGACCCATCCTATGCTCGTCAGTTGGTTGCTTTAACCTATCCGCATATTGGTAATACAGGCACTACTCCTCAAGATGCAGAGTCAAATCGCGTTTGGGCGGCTGGTCTGATTATTCGTGATTTACCGCTGCTATCGAGCAGCTGGCGTGATAAAAAGCCATTAGATGAATACCTAAAAGACAATAAAATTGTTGCCATTGCAGGTATCGATACGCGTCGCTTGACCCGCATCTTGCGTGATAAAGGCGCGCAGAGTGGCTGCATTTTGGCAGGCGATGATGCGACTGAAGCACGTGCGCTTGAATTGGCCCGCAGTTTTTCTGGCTTGCAAGGACTGGATTTAGCGCAAGAGGTCACTACTGATAAAGTTTACGAGTGGCGTTCAGCACCATGGCAGTTGTTGACCGATAGCCATCCGGATATTCAAGTCGGTCAATTGCCTTATCATGTTGTGGTTTATGACTATGGCGTCAAGCGCAATATTTTACGTATGTTGGTTGCGCGTGGTTGCCGGTTAACCGTCGTCTCAGCGCAAACGCCAGCCAGTGAAGTATTAGCGCTGAATCCAGATGGGGTTTTCTTGTCGAATGGTCCTGGTGATCCAGAGCCTTGTGATTATGCGGTTACCGCTATCAAGGCAATCCTAGAAACAGATATCCCTGTTTTTGGTGTTTGCTTAGGCCATCAGTTACTGGCTTTGGCATCTGGTGCGCGCACCATGAAAATGGTCAACGGCCACCATGGGGCAAACCACCCGGTTCAAGACCTAAAAACTGGCATGGTCATGATCACCAGCCAAAATCATGGCTTTGCGGTGGATAAATCCAGTCTGCCAGATAACTTAAAAGCCACGCATGAGTCATTGTTTGATCATACTTTGCAAGGTATTGAGCGCACTGATAAAGCCGCGTTTGGCTTCCAAGGTCATCCGGAGGCAAGTCCAGGCCCGAATGATGTCAGCTCTTTGTTTGATCGCTTTGTTGCCAGTATCGTTGCTCGTCGTTAAGGGATAGTCGTTATGCTGCCAAGCTTGGGGATTACTGATCTTTGGACTTATGTTCTCGGTACAGTGTTTGTTGTGTTGTTGCCAGGGCCGAACTCTTTGTTTGTGCTGGCAACAGCCGCCCAGCGTGGTATTGTTTCAGGCTATCAGGCAGCGAGTGGTGTGTTCCTTGGTGATACGGTGTTAATGCTGTTATCTGCCATAGGCATTGCCTCTTTGTTGCGCACTGAGCCGATGTTCTTTCTGGCGTTGAAATACTTAGGCGCGGCTTACTTATGTTGGTTGGGCGTCAATATGCTACGGTCAGTGTGGCGCTCGATGCGTCATTCGACCTTAACCGCTGAGGTTGTTGAGCAGCAAAAACCTACGCAGAAACCGCTGCGCAAGGCGTTTTTGTTAAGTATTACCAATCCGAAAGCAATTTTGTTTTTTGTTTCGTTCTTTATTCAGTTCGTCGATCCAGGCTACGCCCATCCTGGTTTATCGTTCCTCGTGCTAGGAGTAATTCTGCAGTTGATTAGCGGGATTTATCTAAGCGTGCTTATTTTTACCGGTGCCCGATTAGCACACTGGTTTCGTCAGCGGCAACGCTTGGCAAACGGTGCGCTAACTGGAGTGGGCGCCATGTTCGTCGGCTTTGGCGTGAAGCTGGCCACTGCAACTTTGACCTAATATTACGAGAATCCCATGCCAAAACGCACAGATATTAAAAGCATCCTCATCATCGGCGCCGGTCCAATTGTTATTGGTCAAGCGTGTGAATTTGACTACTCTGGCGCGCAGGCGTGTAAGGCGTTGCGCGAAGAAGGTTATCGAGTTATTTTGGTTAACTCCAATCCTGCCACCATTATGACTGATCCGGCGATGGCTGATGCCACCTATATTGAGCCGATCAAATGGCAGACCGTTGCAAAAATTATTGAGAAAGAGCGTCCAGACGCTTTATTACCGACTATGGGTGGTCAGACAGCACTCAACTGTGCGCTAGACCTCGAGCGTGAAGGCGTTTTAGAAAAGTTTGCTGTTGAAATGATTGGTGCCAATGCTGACACCATCGACAAAGCTGAAGACCGCTCACGTTTTGATAAAGCCATGCGCTCGATTAATTTAGCTTGTCCACGTTCGGGCATTGCCCACAACATGGAAGAAGCTTACAAAGTCCAAAACGAAGTCGGTTTCCCATGCATTATTCGCCCAAGCTTTACGATGGGTGGTACGGGCGGCGGGATTGCTTATAACCGTGAAGAATTTGAAGAAATATGTGCGCGCGGTTTGGACTTGTCTCCGACTAACGAGCTCTTGATCGATGAATCATTGATCGGTTGGAAAGAGTACGAAATGGAAGTGGTGCGCGACAAAAATGACAACTGCATTATTGTTTGCTCAATTGAAAACTTTGACCCCATGGGTGTGCATACCGGTGACTCAATTACCGTAGCGCCAGCGCAGACCCTGACGGACAAAGAATATCAAATCATGCGCGATGCTTCTTTGGCTGTCATGCGTGAGATTGGTGTTGAGAGTGGTGGTTCGAATGTGCAATTCGGTATCGACCCAAAAGATGGTCGTATGGTAGTGATTGAGATGAACCCGCGCGTCTCGCGTTCATCAGCATTAGCTTCTAAAGCAACAGGTTTCCCGATTGCTAAGATTGCTGCAAAATTGGCTGTTGGTTTCACTTTAGATGAATTGCAAAACGACATCACGGGTGGTCGTACGCCTGCTTCGTTTGAACCTTCGATTGATTATGTGGTGACTAAAATCCCACGCTTTACCTTTGAGAAGTTCCCGAAAGCCGATGCGCGTTTAACCACACAGATGAAGTCTGTTGGTGAAGTGATGGCGATTGGTCGTACGTTCCAAGAGTCGCTGCAAAAAGCGTTGCGTGGCCTTGAAGTGGGCGTCAATGGTTTAGATCCTATCCTTGACCTTAAAAACCCAGAAGCGGCGAGCATTATCCGTCGTGAGTTGACCGTGCCGGGTGCGGATCGCATTTGGTACATTGCCGATGCCATGCGTTTTGGTATGACTCGTGATGAAATTTATGAGTTGACCAAAATTGATCATTGGTTTCTCGTGCAAATGGAAGATTTGGTGTTGGAAGCTGAGCGTTTGAAAACGATTGGCTTGGCAGAAATTGATGCGGCGCAGATGTATAAACTCAAGCGTAAAGGCTTTAGTGACGCGCGTTTAGCTGCATTATTGGGTGTGTCTGAAAAGAATATCCGTAGCCGCCGTCATCAGTTGAATATCTTCCCTGTTTATAAGCGTGTGGATACCTGCGCGGGTGAGTTCGCAACTGACACCGCTTACATGTATTCAACCTATGAAGAAGAGTGTGAAGCCAACCCAAGCTCACGCGAGAAAATCATGATTCTAGGTGGTGGTCCGAACCGTATTGGTCAGGGTATTGAGTTTGATTATTGCTGTGTACATGCGGCGCTGGCAATGCGTGAAGATGGTTATGAAACCATTATGGTCAACTGCAACCCTGAAACCGTATCAACCGACTACGACACCTCTGATCGCTTGTATTTTGAGCCAGTGACCTTAGAAGATGTGTTAGAAATTGTCCGTGTAGAAAAACCAGTCGGCGTGATTGTGCAGTACGGTGGTCAGACGCCGTTGAAAATTTGTCGCGCGCTAGAAGAAGCGGGCGTGCCTATTATTGGTACCAGTCCTGATGCGATTGACCGTGCTGAAGACCGTGAGCGTTTCCAGCAAATGGTGCAGCGTTTGGGTCTATTACAGCCACAAAACGCGACGGCGCGCAGCGAAGAAGAAGCCATTGCTGCTTCTAAAGAAATTGGTTATCCGTTGGTGGTGCGTCCTTCTTATGTGCTGGGCGGCCGTGCCATGGAAATCGTTTATGACGAAGAAGAGCTTAAGCGTTATATGCGCGAAGCGGTACAAGTCTCGAACGACAGTCCAGTGCTATTGGATCACTTTCTTAACAGTGCGATCGAAGTGGATGTCGATGCAGTGTGTGATGGCGAAATCGTAGTGATTGGTGCAATCATGCAGCACATTGAGCAAGCAGGAGTGCACTCTGGTGACTCAGCTTGCTCATTGCCGCCGTATTCGTTACCCGCGCATATCCAAGATGAGATTCGTGACCAAGTGCGTCGTATGGCGCTAGAGCTTGGTGTATTAGGTCTGATGAACGTGCAAATGGCCGTTCAGGGTGAAGATATTTACGTGATTGAAGTCAATCCGCGCGCTTCACGTACTGTGCCGTTTGTATCGAAATGCATTGGTGAGTCTTTGGCTAAAGTTGCTGCGCGCGTTATGGCAGGTAAAACCTTAACTGAGCTGAACTTCACCAAAGAGATCATTCCGCCATTCTTTAGTGTTAAAGAGGCTGTGTTCCCATTTGCTAAATTCCCTGGTGTTGATACGATCCTTGGCCCAGAGATGAAATCGACAGGGGAGGTGATGGGTGTAGGTGACAGCTTTGCTGAAGCCTTCGCTAAAGCACAAATGGGCGCGGGTGAAGTATTGCCTACCAGTGGTTGTGCCTTTATCAGTGTGCGTGAAGAAGATAAACCTTTTGCGGCAGACTTAGCGCGTGACTTGATTGGCTTAGGCTTCTCCGTGGTCGCGACTGCAGGCACTGCAAAGATTATTGAGGCGGCTGGCTTAGCAGTGCGCCGTGTGAATAAAGTGACTGAAGGTCGTCCGCACATTGTTGATATGATCAAAAATGATGAAGTGACCTTAGTTATAAATACTACCGAGGGACGTCAGTCTATTGCTGACTCTTTCTCGATTCGTCGAAACGCTCTGCAGCGCAAAATCTACTTCACCACAACCTTAGCGGGTGGTCAGGCAGTTTGCGAGGCGCTTAAATTCGGTCCAGAAAAAACCGTGCGTCGTTTGCAGGACTTGCATTCAGGAATTAATGCGTGACTAAATTTCCAATGACAATCCAAGGCGCGCGCGCCTTGGAAGAAGAACTTAAACATTTGAAAACAGTAATGCGCCCAAAAATTACTGCAGACATTGCGACGGCACGTGAGCTGGGCGACTTAAAAGAAAACGCTGAATACCATGCTGCACGCGAGCAGCAGGGAATGAGTGAGGCGCGTATTAGAGATATCGAAGGACGCCTTTCTGGTGCTCAGATTATTGATGTGACCACTATTCCTTATACAGGGAAGGTGTTCTTCGGCACCACGGTTGAAATTGCTAACGTTGACACTGATGAGGTTGTGACTTATCAGATTGTTGGTGAAGATGAAGCGGATCTTAAGCAAGGTAAGATATCGGTAACCTCACCGATTGCCCGTGCCTTAGTCGGCAAAGAGGAGGGTGACGTGGTGGTTGTACAAACACCCGGTGGTTTGCTTGAGTATGAAATCGTTGAGGTGCGTCATATCTAATATGACGTCACTTACCGCGGGCGCTATGACTTGGCAGCTGGTTCAAGTGTTTTGGGTGGGTGGCATTTGGATGATGCATTTCGTCCTGCTCAAAGTGCTTGAAAAACTCGGTTTTGCTAGCTTGTTAGTGCAAGAGGTGGCGCAGTTTACGCGCCCTTTGCTGCTTGGCTTGGCATTGGTTTGTGTGCTGCTACAACTGCTGGTACTTAAGCAAACGATGCCAGCTAGGCAGTTATTCAAGGATCTACGTGGGCAGTTATTGCTGGCTGCGTTACTCTTGTCCGTAAGTTTTTTTATTACCCAGAAATTTTTACCTGCAGCGCAGTATTGGCTGGTTTATAGCTATTTGGCGGTGGGTATGTGCGGTTTGCTCTTGGTTTTACAGCCAATACCTGGGCGCAACACTCAGCGGTAAAGTTGAGATGTGGCACACAGGTTTTGGTTAATGGGGGGTTAAGCGTTGTAGCGTAATATGTTGGACAAGTTTTTATTTGGTTGCGCATTTTTACGGTAAATCAGTGCGACCTTACCAATGCTCTGTACCAAAATGCAGCTGCTTTTTTGGCATACATCATTAACGATCGCATTGCGGTCATCGCGCTCAGCAAGGCGCAATTGAATTTTGATCAGTTCGTGATCGTTAAGAGCACGATCCAATTCAGCCAGTACGCTTTCGGTTAAACCGTTATCAGCAATGGTAACAATCGGCTTAAGGTGATGGCCGATGGATTTAAACTGTTTCTTTTGCTCTTGTGTGAGCGACATAATCGACCTCTGAGTCGTAACATTGAATGAAGGTGGGTAGTTTACCTGACCTGAAGCTTAAGAGGTATTCTGTGGCTCGATCTAAAAGCAGTCAACGCTGGTTAAAAGAACATTTTGATGATCCATTTGTAAAGATGGCGCAAAAAGATGGTTACCGCTCGCGTGCCAGCTATAAATTATTAGAAGTTCAAGAAAAAGATCGCATCTTGCGCCCAGGCATGACCGTGATTGACTTGGGCAGCGCGCCAGGTGGTTGGTCGCAAGTGACCAGTCGCGTGATTGGCGATAAAGGCACTTTAATTGCCTCAGATATTTTGCCGATGTCGACGATCGCCGATGTGACCTTTATTGAAGGTGATTTTACTGAAGAGAGCGTATTTAACGAGATCATGGCTGCGGTTGGAAATAAACCGGTAGACCTTGTTATTTCCGATATGGCCCCCAATATGAGTGGTATACGTAATGCTGATCAAGCATCGGCGATGTACTTATGTGAACTGGCCTTAGATTTGGCGTCTAAGGTGTTACGACCCGGTGGTGACTTTTTAATTAAAGTGTTTCACGGTGAAGGATTTGATGCGTACTTGCGGGATGTGCGCAGTCGTTTTGAGAAAGTACAGATGCGCAAGCCTGCTTCATCGCGAGATCGCTCGCGGGAGCAATACTTGATAGCGCGCGGTATGCATGCCGTAGATGAAGATGTTTAAATGTATTGTTACAGGACAAGCATACGCAGCGCGTCAATGTGTAGTAAGTTTGTTCTATATGATTGACGTATTTGTTGCGGTTGTTGCAGCAGAGGGTAAATAGAAGTGAACGATATGACTAAAAACCTACTTTTGTGGTTAGTTATCGCTGCTGTCCTAGTGACCGTAATGAACAACTTTTCCTCGCAAAGTGAAACAGGCAAGCTTGACTACAGCACCTTTATCGAAGAGGTGAAAACTGGGCGTGTGCAACAAGTGACTGTTGATGGTTTTATTATCAGCGGTAAACGTGCTGACGGTAGTCTGTTTGAAACAGTGCGTCCAGCCATCCAAGATAATGGTTTGATGGGTGATCTGATTGACAATAATGTCAGTGTTGTTGGCAAACAACCAGAACGTCAAAGCATGTGGATGCAGCTGCTCATTGCGAGTTTCCCTATTTTAATTATTTTGGCTGTGGTCATGTTCTTTATGCGCCAAATGCAAGGTGGTGCAGGCGGAAAGGGCGGGCCGATGAGTTTTGGTAAAAGTAAGGCGCGCTTGCTTGCCGAAGATCAAATTAAGACTACTTTAGCTGACGTTGCCGGTTGCGATGAAGCGAAAGAAGAAGTCGGTGAACTGGTTGAGTTTTTACGTGACCCCAGTCGTTTTCAGCGTTTAGGTGGCAAAATCCCTCGCGGCGTATTGATGGTTGGTCAGCCAGGTACCGGTAAAACTTTGCTAGCAAAAGCTATTGCGGGTGAAGCAAAAGTACCGTTTTTCACGATCTCAGGCTCTGACTTTGTTGAAATGTTTGTCGGTGTCGGCGCTTCACGTGTGCGTGACATGTTTGAGCAAGCGAAGAAACACGCCCCGTGCATTATTTTTATTGATGAGATTGATGCGGTCGGTCGTCATCGTGGCGCGGGTATGGGGGGTGGTAATGATGAGCGTGAACAAACTCTGAACCAATTATTGGTCGAAATGGACGGTTTTGAAGACAATGACGGCGTGATCGTGATTGCTGCAACCAACCGCCCTGATGTATTGGATCCCGCGTTACTGCGACCGGGTCGCTTTGATCGTCAAGTTGTTGTGAGCTTGCCAGATATTCGTGGTCGCGAGCAAATTCTACTGGTGCATATGCGCAAAGTGCCGTTGCATGATGACGTGGATGCGGCAGTGATTGCGCGTGGTACGCCGGGTTTCTCCGGTGCTGACTTAGCCAACTTAGTCAATGAAGCTGCTTTGTTTGCGGCGCGCTCAGACAGTCGCTTAGTTACCATGAAAGAATTTGAGCTGGCTAAAGACAAAATCATGATGGGTGCAGAGCGCAAATCGATGGTGATGTCAGAGAAAGAAAAACTTAACACTGCCTATCACGAAGCAGGCCATGCGATTGTGGGTCGTTCAGTACCTGAGCATGATCCCGTGTATAAAGTTTCTATTATTCCGCGTGGGCGTGCTTTGGGTGTAACCATGTTCTTGCCTGAAGAAGATCGCTACAGTTTGTCTAAGCGTGGATTAATCAGTCAGATTTGTTCGCTGTATGGTGGGCGTATTGCTGAAGAGATGACGCTCGGTTTTGATGGCGTTACCACGGGCGCATCCAACGATATTATGCGCGCGACACAACTGGCTCGTAATATGGTGACCAAGTGGGGCTTGTCAGAGAAGCTTGGTCCGTTAATGTACGCCGAAGAAGAGAATGAAAGTTATTTGGGTCGTTCAGGAGGTGGTGCCAGTCATGTGTCTGGTGAAACCGCGAAACTGATTGACCAGGAAATTCGCGATATCATTGATGAGTGTTATGCAACTGCAACCAAAATCTTGCATGACAACCGCGATAAGCTCGAAGCAATGGCTATGGCTTTAATGAAGTATGAAACCATTGATAGTGATCAGATTGATGACATTATGAGTGGTCGTGAACCACGTGAGCCAAAAGATTGGAGCGGTGGTGGTTCTGCTGGTAAACCTGCTGAACAAGCAGAGCCGAAGACCGCGACTGAAGAACAGCCAGACGCTCCCATTGGCGGGCCAGCTAGCGAGCATTGATTGACAGTATAACGGGCGCTCATTAGCGCCCGTTTCAATAGACCAGAAAGGTAGATTATGCACGCCATTGCATATCCTCGTTTACGTTGTGGCAAACATCAGCTCGATCTCACGCATGCGCATATCATGGGCATCCTTAATGTTACGCCAGACTCTTTTTCTGATGGCGGTCGCTATAGTTTGCTAGAGCGCGCTTTGTTGCGCGCACATGAGATGGTCGATGCGGGTGCGAGCATCATTGATATTGGTGGTGAATCAACCCGTCCAGGTGCGGAGAGAGTCAGTGCGCAACAAGAGTTGGACCGTGTTGCGCCTTTAATTGAGTTGCTCACAGCTGAGCGCGATGTGATTGTCTCTGTTGATACTTCTACCCCTGTAGTGATCCGCGAGTCTGCGCGCTTAGGTGCGGGGCTGATTAATGATGTGCGAGCATTGCAACGTGATGGTGCGCTCGATGCGGTGGCTGCGACGCGTTTACCGGTCTGTTTAATGCATATGCGTGGTGAACCTCAAACCATGCAGGATGCGCCGCATTATCATGATATTGCGGCTGAAGTCAGCGCTTTTTTACAAGAGCGCATTGCGGCTTGCGCGCAGGTTGGTATTACTGCGGAGCGGATTTTATTGGATCCTGGTTTTGGTTTTGCAAAAAATACTCAGCACAACTACGAACTGTTTAAACGCCTTCCTGAATTGCTAACATTACAGCGACCTTTGTTAGTAGGTGTGTCACGTAAAAGTATGGTGGGCAATATTTTACAGCAGCCAGTTGGTCAACGTTTGTCTGGCAGTTTAGCTTTGGCTGTGATGGCGCTGGAGCGCGGAGCAAAAATTTTACGTGTGCATGATGTGGCGGAAACCATGGATGTACTGAAGATATTTAATGCGGTACAGGATGCTGGAAAGGAATAAAAAATGACAAAAAAATATTTTGGTACTGATGGTATCCGTGGTCGAGTAGGTACGCATCCGATTACTCCAGAATTCATGCTTAAGCTCGGTTGGGCTGCAGGTATGGCGTTTCGCAAGCAAGGTAAGTGTCGCATTTTAGTGGGTAAAGATACGCGTATCTCCGGCTATATGTTTGAATCAGCGTTGCAGGCGGGTTTGTCAGCGGCTGGTGCAGATGTAATGCTCCTCGGGCCTATGCCGACTCCGGCAGTGGCTTATTTAGCGCGTACTTTTCATGCTGAAGCGGGGATTGTAATCAGCGCCTCACATAATCCTCATTATGACAATGGTATTAAGTTTTTCTCGGGACGAGGTACTAAGTTGCCGGATGCTGTTGAGCTGATGATTGAAGAACTGCTGGATATGCCGATGACCGTCGTTGATTCAGAACAGCTCGGTAAAGCATCGCGGGTTAATGATGCAGCGGGTCGCTATATTGAGTTTTGCAAAAGCAGTGTGCCAACCAGTACTGATTTCTCAGGTTTGAAAATTGTTCTCGACTGCGCACATGGCGCGACCTATAAAGTAGCGCCGAGCGTGTTTAGTGAATTGGGTGCTGAGGTTATCACTACAGCTGCGCAGCCAGATGGTTTGAATATCAATGATGGTGTTGGTTCAACGTGTTTAGGGGCTTTGCAAAAGGCTGTGGTAGAGCATGGTGCGGACTTAGGTATTGCTTTTGATGGTGATGGCGACCGTGTACAAATGGTTGATCATACAGGTGCAATTGTGGACGGTGATGAACTGTTGTATATCATTGCTACGGATCTTCAAGAGCGTGGTCGCTTGCCAGATGGTACGGGTGTAGTTGGCACATTAATGAGTAATCTGGGTTTGGAGTTGGCTCTTAAAGAGCGTGAGATTCCTTTTGTGCGCGCTAAAGTTGGTGATCGTTATGTGATGGCGGAGATGCAAGAGCATAAATGGGTGTTGGGTGGAGAAAGCTCTGGGCATATTTTGTGTGCGCAACATGCCACCACAGGTGACGCCATTATTGCTGCCTTGCAGGTGCTGTTAGCTTTGCGTCGGCGCGAACAAAGCCTGGCTAAAGAACGCTTGGCTTGGAAAAAATTACCGCAAGTGCTGATTAATGTACGCTTTGCGGGTGATGCTGATCCGGTTAATGATCCGCAGGTGCAGGCGGCGTGTGATGAAGTGACTGCTGCGATGGCAGGTCGCGGACGTGTATTGCTACGTAAATCAGGTACTGAGCCGCTGGTGCGGGTGATGGTAGAGGGTGACGATGAGTCGATTGTTCTGCAACATGCGCAGCATTTAGCTGAAGTGGTTAAAACAGTATGTGCTTGATTCTACTTGCATGTTCTATTGTGCTTAAGTAACATTTGCGCCCACTTTGAGCGAAGAGGTAGGATATGCGTCGCCCATTGGTCGCTGGTAATTGGAAAATGCATGGCACTCGTGTAAGTGTTGCTAGGTTGTTTGCTGAATTATCAGTGCAAACAATGCCGAGTGACGTTGAGACTGCAGTTTTTCCAGGTTTTATACACTTGCAAGCGGTGCTTGCTGGTCTGGCTGATTGTGATATTAGTGTTGGTGGGCAAGATTGTGCGGTACAAGTACAAGAAGGCGCTCTGACGGGTGAAACTTCAGCATCGCAATTGAAAGATTTAGGTTGTTCCATGGTGATTGTGGGGCATTCTGAGCGAAGACAGTTGCAAGATGAAAATGATGGTGTAATATGCCGCAAGTTTGTTGCGGCTCAGGCAGCTGGTTTGACGCCTATTCTTTGTGTCGGTGAGTCTCTTGCTGAGCGAGAAGCAGGTTTAGCTGTAGCGACAGTGCAAAAGCAAATTGATGCAGTGCTTGTTGAGTTGGGTGTTGATGTATTGAAAGGTGCGGTGATTGCTTATGAGCCGATTTGGGCGATAGGTACCGGCTTGACAGCATCCCCAGAGCAAGCGCAAGAAATACATGCACAAATACGTGCACATGTGGCAAAATACAGCGCGTCAATTGCCCAGGCGTTACGTATTCTTTACGGTGGCAGTGTTAAAGCCGCTAATGCTGCTGAGTTGTTTGCTCAAGCAGATATCGACGGGGGGTTAGTAGGCGGAGCCTCCCTCAATGCTGATGAATTTAGTGCGATATGTCGCGCTGCGGGAAATTAAAATGCTGGAAACAGTCATAATTATTGTTCACTTAGTGGTTGCGATTGGTGTTGTAGGTTTTGTTCTGATTCAACAGGGCAAAGGTGCGGACGCTGGTGCTTCATTTGGTTCTGGTGCTTCAGGTACTGTGTTTGGATCGCAAGGTTCAAGCAGTTTTCTGAGTCGCTTTACTGCTGTTTTAGCAGCTGTGTTTTTTGCAACAAGCTTGGGCTTGGCGTTTTACGCTAAAGATCGAGCCAGTGCCGTCACTCAGTTGGGCTTGCCTGATCCTGCAGTGTTGGAAGTTAAACCTCAGGAGCAATCTTTGCTGGAAGACATTCCTCAAGTTGAAAGCAAGGCGACTGAAGCAACAGAAAGTGATGTACCTGCTGTAAATTGATTTTGCCGAGGTGGTGGAATTGGTAGACACGCTACCTTGAGGTGGTAGTGGCCATAGGCTGTAGGGGTTCGAGTCCCCTTCTCGGTACCAAATTACAAGATCGCCTGCTTTTATGCAGGCGATCTTGTTTGTGGGCTTGCTTGACTGTGGCGCGTGGCCGCTGTACTATTCGGCCTCAAGTTATAGTTTGCACTTTTATTGTGCGACTAGGTTTCACAGATTGATTTAAAAAGCCCCTTGTAAGGGGCTTTTTGTTAGGTCTCGCAGAAAGATTTCAAATTTTGGATGGGCGTTATGCCCATTTTTCATTTCTACAGCATGCATTGGAGGTCGGATGACGAGCAAGCTGGAACAGTTGCAGGACATATTGACGCCAGTGATCGAAGCGCTGGGCTATCAGTGTTGGGGGATTGAGTATACTGCTCAAGGTCGCCACTCACTACTGCGTGTCTATATTGATCATGAAAATGGAATTTTAATTAATGATTGTGAAACGGTCAGTCGTCAACTCAGTGCTGTGATGGATGTTGAAGATCCAATTAGCACGGAGTACACGCTGGAAGTTTCTTCTCCAGGAATGGATCGTCCGCTCTTTACCTTGGAGCAATTTGCTTCATTTGTGGGTGAGCAGGTGAAAGTCAAACTACGTTCTCCGGTGGAAGATCGTCGCAATTTCCAAGGACTGATTCGATCAGTCGAAGATCAAGATGTGGTTGTTCAGGTGGATGAATACGAGTACCTGCTGCCAATCGATTTGATTGAAAAAGCGAATATACTTCCGAACTTTGAATAAGAATACGGACTCCGCAACGTTTACAGTTTGCGAAAGGCGAGGCATGCGATGAGCAAAGAAATTTTACTGGTTGTTGAATCAGTCTCTAACGAAAAAGGCGTACCACCAGCGGTGATTTTTGAAGCGCTGGAATTAGCATTAGCGACGGCTACCAAGAAAAACTATGAAGATGAAGTTGATCTGCGTGTTGCGATTGATCGACAAACAGGAAACTACGAAACTTTCCGTCGTTGGGAAGTGATTGAAGAAGCTGATTTTGATGATCCTGCGCATCAGATGACTATCGATATGGCTGAAAAGCGTATGGAAAATCCATCTGTTGGTGATGTGCTCGAAGAAAAAATTGACTCTATTGAATTTGGTCGCATTGCTGCGCAAACTGCAAAACAAGTAATCGTGCAAAAAGTACGTGAAGCAGAACGCGCACAAATTGTTGAAGCGTATCGTGGCAAATTGGGTCAAATTATCTTCGGTACAGTGAAGAAAGTAACCCGCGACAACATTATTGTTGATCTGGGTAACAATGCCGAAGCGATTCTCGCTCGCGAAGATATTATTCCCCGCGAAACCTTCCGTGTTGGCGCGCGTGTGCGTGCGCTGTTGCAAGATATTCGCTCAGAAAACCGTGGGCCGCAGTTGGTGTTATCCCGTACTGCGCCAGAAATGATTATGGAACTGTTCAATATTGAAGTGCCAGAAATCTCTGAAGGTTTAATTGAAATTATGGCAGCAGCCCGTGACCCAGGTTCGCGTGCTAAAATAGCAGTACGTTCTAAAGATAAGCGTATTGATCCACAAGGTGCTTGTATTGGTATGCGTGGTTCACGTGTGCAAGCAGTTTCTGGAGAGTTAGGCGGTGAACGCGTTGATATTGTGCTGTGGGACGATAATCCTGCGCAGTTTGTTATCAGTGCCATGTCACCGGCTGAGGTGGTGGCGATCATCGTTGATGAAGATACGCATACGATGGATATTGCGGTTGCTGAGGAAAACTTGGCGCAAGCCATCGGTCGTGGCGGTCAAAACGTACGCCTTGCTTCACAGTTAACCGGTTGGACGCTCAACGTGATGAGCCAAGAAGATATTCAGGCACGTCAGCAAGAAGAAACCGGCGACATTGTCCAGCTATTTGTCCGTGATCTTGAAATTGATGAAGACCTCGCTCAAGTTCTAGTTGATGAGGGCTTTACCAGTTTGGATGAAGTGGCGTATGTGCCAATGGAAGAGATGCTAAATATTGATGACTTCGACGAAGATCTGGTCAATGAATTGCGTACTCGTGCCAAAAACTGCCTGCTGTCTCGCGCGATTGCCACTGAAGAAAAATTGGCTGGTGTCCAGCCACAACAAGATTTGCTCGACTTAACGGGCATGAGTAAAGAGCTGGCTGTAGAGCTGGCTGTCCGTGGAGTGCTCTGTCGCGAAGATCTCGCTGAGCAGTCTATTGATGAATTGCTCGATATCGACGGCATGAATGAAGATCGTGCCGGCAAGCTGATCATGGCCGCCCGCGCCCACTGGTTTGAATAAGCACATTGCGGCTTGAGGAGATAAGTTCATGACGCAAGTCACGGTGAAAGAACTGGCGAAAGCAGTTAACACGCCAGTAGAAAGCCTGTTGCAACAAATGCATGAGGCCGGTCTTGCACATAAAAGTGCAGACCAAAAAGTAAGTGATACTGAAAAACAAACACTTTTAAGTTTTTTAGAAAAAAGCACCGGTAGCAAAACCGACAGCTCTAAAAAAATCACTTTGCAACGCAAAACTACGACAACTTTGCGTGCGCCTGGTAGTAAAACTATCAGCGTTGAAGTGCGTAAAAAGAAAACCTTTGTAAAACGTAGTCCTGAAGAGATTGAAGCTGAAAAGCAAAAAGATCTTGCTAAATTACAGGCAGAGAAAAAAGCACAACAGCCAGAGCCGAAAGCGGCTGAGCCTGTTGTGGCGCCAGTGGTTGAGAAAACTGAGCCAGTGGCCGCTCCTGCGCCTGTAGCCCCAGTTGTAGTTGAAGAGCCATTAGCGCCTGCGGATATTCGCTTGCCAGTTGTAGATGCTGTAGCACCTGCACCAGATCGCAAGAAAGATGAAGTTCGTCGTCCCGCTAAACGCTCTGAAGACGATGACCGTCGCGATCGTAAAGCTGCCACACCACGCCCAGCGGCTAAAAGCAAAACAGGTCGTGATGATGATGACCAAGCTCGCCGTGGTGGTCGTAACCGCAGTAAAGGTAAGAAACGTTCAAATCAGCATGGTTTTACCAGTCCTGCAGGTCCAGTTGTGCGTGATGTACAAATTGGCGAAACCATTACGGTTGCTGAGTTGGCTGCGCAGATGTCTGTTAAAGGCGTTGAAGTGGTCAAGTTTATGTTTAAGCTCGGCTCACCTGTAACGATCAATCAAGTGCTCGACCAAGACACAGCTGTATTAATTGCTGAAGAATTAGGTCACCGTGTTTCTCGCGTCAGCGATAACATGCTTGAAGAACAGTTTGCTGAGTCATTGAAAATCGGTGATGGTCAAACATTCCATCGTGCGCCTGTTGTGACTGTCATGGGTCACGTTGATCATGGTAAAACTTCATTGCTCGACTTTATTCGTCGCGCAAAAGTGGCGACGGGTGAGGCCGGTGGTATCACCCAGCATATTGGTGCCTATCACGTTAAAACGGCGGGTGGCATGATTACTTTCCTTGATACTCCAGGTCACGCTGCGTTTACCGCAATGCGTGCGCGGGGTGCTCAGGCGACGGATATTGTGATTCTGGTGGTGGCTGCCGATGATGGTGTGATGCCGCAAACGATTGAAGGTATTCAGCATGCTAAAGCAGCTGGTGTGCCTTTGATTATTGCTGTGAACAAAATTGATAAGCCTGACGCTGACCCAGATCGCATTAAAAATGACTTGGCAGCGCATGATGTGATTCCAGAAGAGTGGGGCGGTGATACGCAGTTTGTCCACGTTTCTGCAAAAGTCGGCACGGGCATTGATACCTTGCTTGAGTCTGTTTTATTGCAAGCTGAAGTGCTTGAGTTGAAAGCAACACCATCGGCCGCAGGTCGTGGTGTGGTGATTGAGTCACGCCTTGATAAAGGCCGTGGACCTGTGGCTTCAGTGTTGGTGCAGAACGGCACATTACGTCAAGGTGACATGGTCTTGGTCGGCGTGAACTTTGGCCGCGTGCGCGCCATGATGGATGAAAATGGTCAGCCGATTAAAGAAGCGGGCCCATCGATTCCAGTTGAGATTTTAGGTCTTGATGGTACGCCTGAAGCCGGTGACGAAGTCACTGTGGTGGTTGATGAGCGTAAAGCACGTGAAGTTGCTCTATTCCGCCAAGGCAAGTTCCGCGAAGTTAAACTAGCGCGCGCACATGCTGGCAAGCTCGAGAACATCTTCGAGAACATGGGTCAGGAAGAGAAGAAAACCCTTAACATCGTTATCAAAGCAGACGTTCGCGGTACTCTGGAAGCATTGCGTGGTTCCTTGTCTGACTTGGGTAATGATGAAGTGCAAGTATGTGTTGTAGCGGGTGGCGTGGGTGGTATTACTGAAAGTGATGCAAACCTTGCCTTAGCTTCACATGCCGTGATCTTTGGTTTCAACGTACGTGCGGATGCCGGTGCACGTAAAATCGTTGAGCAAGAAGGCCTCGATATGCGTTATTACAACATCATTTACGACATCATTGAAGACGTCAAAAAAGCGCTTTCTGGTATGTTGGGCAGTGATGTTCGTGAGAATATCTTGGGTATTGCTGAAGTGCGTGAAGTCTTCCGCTCACCTAAGTTAGGCGCTATTGCCGGCTGTATGGTGACTGAAGGTCATGTGCACCGTAACCGTCCAATTCGAGTGCTGCGTGATGATGTGGTGATCTTTGAAGGTGAGCTAGAATCTCTACGCCGCTTTAAAGATGATGTCAGCGAAGTGCGCGCAGGTATGGAATGTGGTATCGGTGTGAAGAGCTACAATGACGTTAAGCCGGGCGACAAAATCGAAGTATTCGAAAAGGTCGAGGTTGCACGTACACTGTAATTCGTAGTCGTATAGGCAACGGTAAGTGCAATGGGTCGGATGTATAATTCGGTCAATTGGGCTTGCCGTTTGCTGCTTATATGGGTGAGAACAAATGCTGCTGATGGCAGCGCAAGGTGAATGCTATGGCGAAACAATACAGTCGCACGCAACGCATTGGTGATCAGATTCAACGTGAGTTGTCTATTCTAATCCCTCAAGAAGTTAAAGATCCGCGTTTAGGTTTGATTACTATAACGGGTGTCGATGTCAGTCGCGATATTGGTCATGCCAAGGTGTTTATCACGGTGATGGGTGATAACCCTCCTGAAGTGATTCAAGAAAATCTCAAAGTGCTCAAAGATACGGCCGGTTATTTACGAATGTTGCTGGGTAAAGCGATGAAGCTGCGCAGCGTACCAAGCCTGCATTTTCACTATGATGAAAGCATTACCCGTGGTGCGCATTTGTCAGCTCTAATCGAGCAGGCCGTGTCTGAAGATCAACTTAACACTGAGCCAGGCGGAGAGTAACCACGTGGTACAGCAGGTTAAGCGTAAACGGCGTAGTGTCAGCGGTATTATTATTTTTGATAAGCCTTATGGTTTTAGCTCCAATGGTGCTTTGCAGAAAGTCCGCTGGCTGCTCAACGCCGATAAGGGTGGTCATACCGGTAGCCTTGATCCTTTAGCGACTGGCGTGTTGCCGCTGTGCTTTGGCGAGGCAACCAAGTTTTCGCGTTACCTGTTAGATGCCGATAAAGTGTATGAGGCAACCATGCAGTTGGGTGTTACTACCAATACTGCGGATGCTGAAGGCGAAGTATTGGAGACTAAAGAGGTCAAGGTGACAGCTGCTGATATTGAAGCGGTGTTACCGCCGTTTCGCGGGGTGATTCAACAAGTACCCCCCATGTACTCGGCATTGAAGAAAGATGGCCAGCCATTATACAAGTTAGCTCGTGCCGGTATAACGGTGGAGCGTCCCGCACGTACTGTGACGATTAGTCATCTTGAGTTGTTGTCGCTCGAAGGTACACAAGCGCGCATTCTTGTGGCGTGCAGCAAAGGCACTTATATCCGTAGCTTAGTTGAAGACATTGGCGCGGTATTAGGTTGCGGTGCACACGTCGCGCAATTGCGTCGTACTGTGGCGGGCCCTTTTGATTTGACTCATGCGGTTACGCTTGAAGAGCTTGAACGTGCGCATGAAGAGGGTGGTGCTGAAGCGCTTGATGCCTACATGATTGCAGTAGATAGCGGCTTACAGGATTGGCCGATTGTACATTTAACTGAACACAGTAGTTTTTTCTGGCTCAATGGCCAACCTGTTCGCGCACAACATGCGCCGCTTGAAGGTATGACGCGAGTGTATAACCATAACGATGAGTTTATTGGTGTGGGTGAAATAGATGATGATGGAATGGTTGCACCCAAGCGGCTAATTCGGTCACAATGAGTTTGTTTTTCTGAGCGCACTGTAAAGGCGCTGGAAAACTTTAAGGTAGGCTGTTGGCAGGCACGGTCATACCTCTTTTTTTGCACGGGATTATCCCGGCCTGTTCATATTAGGAGCCCATCATGGCACTTAGCGTTGAAGATAAAGCCCAGATCGTAAATGACTACAAGCAAGCTGAAGGTGATACAGGTTCTCCAGAAGTGCAGGTTGCACTTTTGACCTTTAACATCAACAAACTGCAAGGTCACTTTAAAGCCAACCATAAAGATCACCACTCACGTCGTGGTTTGATTCGTATGGTAAACCAACGTCGTAAGCTGTTGGATTACCTCAAAGGTAAAGATCTTGGCCGTTACACGACTTTGATCGGTCGTTTAGGTCTGCGTCGTTAAGACGTAATCCGTAACGTGAAGCTGGGAGTCTGGGACACTGTGCGTAAAGAAATTTACGCGGTGTTTTGGGCTTCCAGCTTTTCGCTTTTTAGGAGTTATGTGGGCCGATACCCATGCTCTTGCTAATTTCCCCCAAGTCAACAAAGAGAAGGAAGATACCGTGAATCCGGTTATTAAAACGTTCCAATTTGGTGAGTCCACCATTACTTTAGAAACAGGCCGTGTTGCTCGCCAAGCTTCTGGTGCAGTATTGGTGAGCGTCAACAATGACGTCACCGTACTGTGTACAGTGGTTGGTGCTAAGAAAGCTGACCCGAGCAAAGACTTTTTCCCATTATCTGTGCATTACCAAGAAAAAACTTATGCTGCAGGTAAAATCCCAGGTGGTTTCTTTAAGCGTGAAGCGCGTCCATCTGAAAAAGAAACCCTGACTTCACGATTGATCGACCGTCCGATTCGTCCATTGTTTCCAGAAGGTTTCAGCAACGAAGTGCAAGTGATCTGTACCGTTGTTTCAACCAGCAAAAAAACTGATCCTGATATCGCTGCGATGATCGGTACTTCAGCCGCTTTGGCGATCTCTGGCATTCCATTCAATGGTCCAGTTGGTGCAGCACGCGTTGCTTATCATCCAGAAACCGGCTACTTGATTAACCCAACCTATGAGCAACAACAAGCTTCGTGCTTAGATATGGTGGTTGCAGGTACTCAGGACGCTGTCTTGATGGTTGAGTCTGAAGCAAAAGAATTGACTGAAGACCAAATGCTGGGTGCGGTATTGTTTGCCCACGAAGAATTCCAAGTGGTGATCAACGCCATTAAAGAATTGGTTGCAGAAGCAGGTAAGCCAACTTGGGATTGGCAGCCAAAAGCTGAAAATACATCTTTACTGACTGCGCTTCGTAGCCAGTTTGGTGCTGCTATTTCAGAAGCCTACACCATCACCGTTAAGCTTGATCGCTACACGCGTTTAGGCCAGATCCGTGAGCAAGCGGTTGCCGCGTTGACCAGCCAAGTTGAAGGCGAAGGCCCAACCGCTGCTGAAGTTAAAGAAGCATTCGGTGAAATTGAATACCGCACAGTGCGTGAGAATATCGTTAACGGCAAACCACGTATTGATGGTCGCGACAGCAGCACTGTGCGTCCATTAGCGATTGAAGTGGGTGTGTTGGATAAAACCCATGGTTCAGCATTATTTACTCGCGGCGAAACTCAAGCGTTAGTGGTTGCGACCTTAGGTACGGCGCGTGATGCACAGTTCCTTGACACCTTAGAAGGTGAAAAACGTGATCCATTTATGCTGCATTACAACTTCCCTCCTTACTCGGTAGGTGAGTGCGGTCGTATGGGTGCAACCGGTCGTCGTGAAATCGGTCATGGTCGTTTAGCGCGTCGCAGTATTGCTGCAATGTTGCCAAACGCTGATGATTTCCCGTACACCATCCGTGTTGTCTCTGAAATCACTGAATCAAACGGTTCAAGCTCCATGGCGTCAGTTTGTGGTGCTTCATTAGCATTGATGGATGCTGGTGTGCCGATGAAAGCGCCAGTGGCAGGTATTGCTATGGGTCTGGTTAAAGAAGGCGAGAAATTCGCTGTTCTAACTGACATCTTAGGTGATGAAGATCACCTTGGTGATATGGACTTTAAAGTAGCGGGTACCGATAAAGGCGTCACTGCGCTGCAAATGGACATTAAAATCCAAGGTATCACTGAAGAGATCATGGAAATTGCGCTGAACCAAGCTCACGCTGCGCGTATTAATATTCTTGAGCAAATGAATCAAGTGTTGGCTGTTTCACGTACTGAATTGTCAGAGAATGCTCCGACCATGATTGCGATGAAAATTGATTCAGATAAAATTCGAGATGTAATCGGCAAAGGTGGTGCAACCATTCGCGCAATTTGCGAAGAAACGGCTGCATCAATTGATATCGAAGATGATGGTTCAATCAAAATCTTTGGTTCAACTAAAGAAGCGGCAGAAGCGGCACGTCAGCGTGTACTGAGCATCACTGCAGAAGCTGAAATCGGTAAGATTTACCACGGTAAAGTAGAGCGTATTGTTGATTTCGGTGCATTCGTTAACATCCTGCCAGGTAAAGACGGCTTAGTGCACATCTCTATGTTGAGCGATGCTCGCGTTGAGAAAGTCACTGACATCTTGACTGAAGGTGAAATGGTTGACGTGTTGGTACTGGACGTTGATAGTCGTGGCCGGATCAAGCTGTCGATTAAAGATGTTGCTGCCGCCAAGGCAGAGCAAGCGTCACAAGCATAAGTTTGTTGTGTTAAAAAGGCCGCCTTGTGCGGCTTTTTTTATGGCAGCAGGTTTACCCATCACTCTTTTAGACTCAGATAGGGAAGCATTTCTATAAGGACGGAGTTTGCTCGTTAAGGCTGCGCATACATGCTTGCAAGGCTTTTAGGGTTACCTGTAGGTACCTTTATCGCTAGAATGTGCGTTGTATGTGGTAAGCCCGCAAGGCAGTTGCATGGCGCTGATATGTTGGCGCGGATTTTGTGTTGTATGGCAATTGCCGAGGACATTTTTATGAGTATCTGCACGGTGATATTAGTGATATTTTCAGTTGATGCCGGGCATTAACTTGTATGAAATTATTCTGGGTTTAGCTTTTGCTACTGTGGTGATTTATTTTTTCAGTGTTTTAGAAAAAGGGTCGAATGTGGCTATGACTGCACGCTTTAATGAAGTCAATAAGACGTTTCGCCACGAGAAGTGCTGATCGTCATGCCGAGCTTATGCTGCAGCACAGTGCAAGTTAACGGACTGCGTTTGCGCAGTGTGAGCTGATGGAATCTCTATTTGCTTGGTTAGTGCCGGCGGATCTGCCACTCTGGGCGGTGTTAGTGCTGATTGTCACTGCCTGCCTGACGTCCGCTATGACTGCCGCGCTGGGGATTGGCGGAGGTGTATTATTGTTGGGGGTAATGAGTATGTTGTTACCGGCGGCTGCGATTATTCCGCTGCATGGTTTGGTGCAGCTCGGCTCGAATGCTAATCGTGCGGCGTTCACTGCCGAGCACGTCCGCTGGAAGGCATTGTATTGGTTTGTACCGGGTGTACTGTTGGGTGCTCTGTTAGCCAGTGCGATGTTGGTTGAGTTACCTCCTGCGATGTTGCAGCTGAGTATTGCCGGATTTATTTTATTGCTGTGTTGGGGGCCGACAATTCCACAAGTGGCTACTGGCGTGCTAGGCACTTTTATTGCGGCGACATTAAGCACTTTTTTAAGTCATTTTGTCGGTGCGACAGGGCCTTTGGTCGCTGCGTTTATTAAGCGTCAGCAGCAGGGTGATCGGCAAGCAACCGTGGCTACTTTTGCCGCGGCAATGACGCTGCAACATGCGCCGAAAGCGTTGGTGTACAGCGCTGCAGGTTTTGTTTTCCATGAATGGCTAGGACTGGCTTTAGCGATGATTATCGCTGGTGTGCTGGGTACTAAGCTGGGCTTGAAAGTCTTGTATAAAACTTCTGATCGGCGTTTTGCGCAGATCTTTAATATCCTGCTAACTGTGCTGGCGCTGCGTTTGATTTGGCAAGCGCTGAGCTCGTTTTGTCTGCTGTAGTCTTGATGCTTGAGTTGGATTGTATGTGTTTGGCTGCTAGCCTCGTTATACTGCCTGCTGATTATTTCTGAAACGTTTATTTTCTGACTGTACAGGTTTGTGTGCAGCCTGCTGAGTTGAGCGTGTTAACTATTTTTAAAGGATGTTCATGTTAGCCATTTCTCCTGTAACAGTTTTTTGGGCTTGCGTTACGCTGGTGTACATTGTTTTAGCTGGCTGGCTGCTATTGTTTTTAGGCGCTAAACAAGATGGGCGACGTATTCCCCAGCCGTTGCTGACGATGCTTAAAATTGCGGGTTTGTCTGCTGTGGTGTTTCTGTTGGCTTCAGTACCCAGTTATGTTGCGCGCGTGGTGAATCCAGAGATACTGCCGTTTATCATGCCGTATACGGCGGTACTGTTTGCGGTGAGCTTTATTGTTTTTATTCAAAAGCTTGAGTCAAAGCGCAGTGGTTGGTATCAAACAGCAGTGTCGCTGTGGTTAGCCGCCTTGATCAGTGCGGCGCTGATTGTGGCGCAGCTGATCTTGCGTAGTGTATGACTGGATAGGCCGCCTAGGATGGTGTTGGCCACGGCAGTGCGCGGGTCTCGTCCTGAAGCGGCTTGCCCTGCGCGCTAAGATCAAATTTTAAACGCTTCCACCATGTTTTGCATTTGACCGGCAAGCTTTGCTAAGTCTTCGCTGGCGATAGCAATCTGCTCGGTGCTGGTTGCTGTTTGTTCGGTGACTTGGCTGATATTGACGATGTTATGGTTGATTTCTTCGGTCACCGCACGCTGCTCTTCTGCGGCAGTAGCAATTTGTACGTTCATTGCAGTTACTGTGAGTAAGTTTTCTGCAACATTGTTTTGTAACTGCACTGAATCCTCGACAATTTTCACGCTGTCAATCGCATGCGCACTGGCCAATTGCATGACCTCGGCAGATTGACTAACGCCTTTTTGCAAGCTGCTGATTAGATTTTGAATTTCTACAGTGGATTCATGTGTGCTGTTGGCTAAAGAGCGCACCTCTGAGGCAACCACTGCAAAACCTCGGCCTGCATCACCGGCGCGGGCGGCTTCAATGGCTGCGTTGAGTGCCAGTAGGTTGGTTTGTTCAGCAATACCGCGAATCACATCCAGTACCTTGCCGATTTTCTGGCTATCTTTCGCTAAGCCACGTATCCCTTCTGCCGCACTTTGGATTTCCTGCTCTAAATTGCTGATGTTACTTAAAGCGTTATAAATCCCTGTGCTGCTGGATTGGCTTTGTTGTTCGGCATCTTCTGCAGCCAAAGCCGCTTGCGCGGTGTTCTGTGCAACCTCTTGAACAGTTGCCGCCATTTCATTCATGGCAACCACGGTCAATTCGGTTTCGTTACGGTTTTTCAGCATGCCATGGCTGGTCTGTGCAGTGGTGGCAGTCAATTCTTCGGCGGTGGAGGCAACCTGTAAGGCTGACTGGTGCATGTGTTTAATCGTGGTTTGAAACTTCTCGAGCATTTGATTGAAAATTTGACTGGTTCGACCAATTTCGTCAGTTGAATTTACTGGCGTGCGTATGCTCAGGTCATTGTGTTGTTCAATTGTTTCAATGCTGCTTTGTAGTGTGCGTATTTGTTGCACCAGTTGACGGGATAACCAATAAGAAAAGAGCCCTGCGCCGAGGAAGATGATCGTACACATCGCTAGGGTGAAAATGAATTGCTGCTGTGCCTGTAGTAGTAGTTTTGTGGTGCTAAGGCCAAGCTCTTTACTCATATAGCCAGCAATATCATGCAATTGATTGATTTTTCCAGTGGCAGTGGCGTACCAGTCGGCGGTGTCTGTAACAAAAACACCCGTGGCTGCATTTTCGATGGCTTGCTCGCGCATGTCGTCTGCTTGAGTAACGACGGGTTGACTCAGTTGCTGTTCGATAAAGAGTCGCTGTGCAGGACTGGTATGTTCAAATAACTGTTGGCTGTGCAGATTCTGTTGTGCTATGAGGCTTAGCAAAGTACGCATACTGTTAAATGACAGTTCTTTGGCACTGAGTGCTGCGCTTAGAATAGCGCGTTCGGTACCTGCATTTTCAGAGGCAAATAGCGCTTGACTGTAAGCGCTAGCAGCATTGGATATTTCACTGTTGGCGTCTATTTGGCTGAGTGTTTTGCTGGCATTGAGGAGCTTGGAGTTCAGTTGGCTATAAAAACTGATGGCTTGGTTGGTGGAGATTTGCACAGATAAAATCTGACTGCGCTGCTGCGCTAATAGCGCTAAGCCATCCAGTAGAGTTTGCCAGGTTTCCGTAAAGTCTTGACCAAATTCTTGGATATTGTTGCTGTTTAGATAGTTTTTTAAGGTAGTTAAGTGTTGGTCGGTGAGTGCGTGTTGTTGTTGCAGTTCCTGGTTAAAACTATTGCCCCCCGAGCCTAAAAAGCTAGCGCTGCGACCTCGCTCGCGTTGTAATTGTTGCAATGCGCTGGCGGCGTGATTAGACAGTTCACTGAGGCGTGCTAAGCTGCTGGCAGTCTGCCATGCATGCATTTGCTGGCTCATGATAAATCCGGCTAACATTATTAACCCGAGTAGAGGTAATACTAAATTTAGAGTTAGTTTGTGGCTTAACTTAAGATTTC
Organism: Pseudomonas sp.; assembly: GCA_034006605.1. GTDB lineage: Bacteria > Pseudomonadota > Gammaproteobacteria > Pseudomonadales > Pseudomonadaceae > Denitrificimonas. Next base: position 201,342 of record JAVESM010000003.1, read on the forward strand.
GAAGCGGCATGTGCAAGCACCCATAAAGCCTAGCTGTAGTGGCAGGTATTATTCGGCGCTTGCTTGTGCGGCACAAGGGATAGCACCCTCATGGCAGGATGCTATCAGTGAAACTTGATTGCGGTCATGCCTGTGGTTGTACGCTGGGTTTTTAGAGGAGCAATGTTGAGTCGCGCGGTGCTTGCAGAGTAAGCGTGTTTGGATAAGGCCTAGAGTATTTAGGCTGAAATTTTTTGGGTTGTTTTAAAGATGTAAAAAGTTGTTTGAGCTTTGCACTGAATGAGCAAAGTAAACACTGATCATTCAGTGCCTAGGCTTTTGTGGGTATTTATGGGGATTACATTTCCCTTTAACGCAAAAAGCCCCTGCTATAGGGGCTTTGGCGTATGTGTATGGTGCCCAGAAAAAGACTCGAACTTTCACGCCCTTGCGAGCACTAGCACCTGAAGCTAGCGTGTCTACCAATTCCACCATCTGGGCACTGAAAGCAATACATATGTATTGTTTCCATGGTACAACGTCAATCACGTAACGTTGTGGTCGCGAACTATACGGCTGGCAAAAGAACTTGTAAACCCCCGCGCGCTAAAAAATCTGTTAAATTAGGCGGGCAATACGGTGATGTGAACAATTATTCATTTCGCCATCTATTTTTAAAAAGTAAGGTGAATTTAATTTGACAGCCGATTGGCAATCCCTCGACCCTGAGGCCGCTCGTGAAGCGGAAAAGTACGACAATCCTATTCCTAGCCGAGAGCTGATTTTGCATCACTTGGCAGAGCGCGGCGCGCCTGCAGCACGTGAGCAATTAGCGGCAGAATTTGGTTTAACAACGGAAGAAGATATCGAAGCATTACGCCGTCGCCTGCGTGCGATGGAGCGTGATGCGCAAGTGGTGTATACCCGTCGCGGTGCTTATGCCCCGGTGGATAAGCTGGATTTAGTGGTCGGTCGCATCAGCGGTCATCGCGATGGCTTTGGTTTTCTAATCCCCGATGCTGGCGGTGACGATTTATTTTTAAGCCCCACACAAATGCGCTTAGTGTTTGATGGTGACCGTGCTTTGGCACGAGTGGTGGGCTTTGATAAGCGTGGCCGCCGTGAAGGCGCGATTGCTGAAGTGGTGATGCGTGCGCATGAATCCATTGTGGGTCGTTATAACGAAGAAAACGGCATTGGTTTTGTTCTACCCGACAACAAGAAAATGCAACAGGAAGTTCTGATTAGTCCGGGTCGTACCAATGGGGCACAGGTTGGTCAGTTGGTTGAGGTGGCTATTACGCATTGGCCGACCGCTCGTTTTCAAGCACAAGGCAATATTATTGAAGTGCTAGGTGAATATATGGCGCCTGGCATGGAGATTGAAGTTGCGCTGCGTAACTACGATATTCCACATGTTTGGCCTGATGCGGTGCTTAAAGACGCTAGACGTTTCAGCTCTGAAGTCGAAGAGAAAGATAAAGAGAAACGTGTCGATTTACGCCATTTACCCTTCGTGACTATTGATGGTGCGGATGCGCGTGACTTTGATGATGCGGTGTATTGTGAACCGCGCAGTGGTAGTGCGACGCAGTTAGTCACCGGTGGCTGGCGTCTGTATGTGGCGATTGCTGATGTTTCGCATTACGTCAAAGTTGATTCTGCTTTAGATGCTGAAGCAATGATTCGCGGTAACTCCGTGTATTTTCCTGAGCGCGTGATTCCGATGTTGCCGGAAGAGCTATCCAATGGTTTGTGCTCGCTGAATCCGCATGTGGATCGCTTAGCAATGGTCTGTGAGATCACTCTGGCGCGCTCTGGTAAAATGACGGGTTATCAGTTTTACGAGGCGGTGATTCAGTCACATGCGCGTTTAACCTATGACGCTGTCAGTGCCATGCTAGAGCGTCCACGCAGTGCTGAAGGCAAGCAGTTGCTTGCTGAGCATGCGGAAATTACCGGTGACATCAAGCAGTTGTATGCGGTGTATAAAGCATTGCAGAAACAACGCCACGTGCGTGGTGCGATTGATTTTGAAACTCGCGAAACGCGTATCGTGTTTGGTCAGGATCGCAAAATTTCTGAGATTTTACCGACCGAACGTAACGTGGCGCACAAGTTGATTGAAGAATGCATGCTCTGCGCCAACGTCGCGATGGCCAACTTCTTGCAGGATCACGATATGCCAGGTTTGTATCGTGTGCATGATGGCCCACCGGCCGAGAAGCTGGAGAAGCTACGACGCTTCTTAACGGAATTGGGTCTCACCTTGAATCGTGGTAAAGGTGATCCGACCCCTAAAGATTATTTGCTTTTATTGGAGTCGGTGCGTGAGCGTCCTGATTTCCAGTTGATTCAGACTGTGATGTTGCGCTCGTTAAGCCAGGCTGTGTATAGCCCCGATAATCATGGTCACTTCGGTCTGAATTATGAGGCCTACACGCACTTTACTTCACCTATTCGCCGCTATGCTGATTTACTCAATCACCGTGCGGTACGCAGTGTGATTCGTTCGCGTAAAGAAACTGAGCATGTGCGACGTGTTGGTGCCAGCAGTATGCCGAAAGCACGCATTTATCCTTATGATTTGCCACGCTTAGAGCAAATTGGTGTGGAGGTGTCAGTCTCTGAACGTCGCGCAGATGAAGCAACACGTGATGTGGTGACTTGGCTCAAGTGTGAATTTATGCTGGATCGTGTTGGTGACACCTTTGCGGGTGTAGTCACTTCGGTCACCGGCTTTGGGCTTTTTGTTGAACTGACTGATATTTACGTAGAAGGTTTGGTGCACGTGACAGCCTTGCCGGGTGATTATTATCATTTTGATCCTCTGCACCACCGTTTAAGCGGTGAGCGCAGTGGTCGTAGTTTCCGTCTGGGTGATACGGTTGAGGTGATTGTTGCGCGGGTTGATTTGGACGAGCGCAAAATTGACTTTGAAATGAGCCAAGCCGATGCTGGCGACCATAAGCGCCCGCTGTCTGGGCCGAGTAAGGCTAAAACAGGGCAAGGCAATACCAGAGCCAAGTCAAGTAAAGCCGCTAAGTCAGTCAGTGGAAAAGCTAAAACAGCCGCAGCAGACAGTAAAAATGCTAAAGGTGCGGACTCAGCAGGTGCAGCAAAAAGCAAGCCAAAAGCTAAAAGCCGCAAGCGTAAAGTGGTGAGTAAATCGACTAAGGCAGGGCACTATGAGTGATTTAGAAAATGTATACGGTGTGCATGCGGTTGAGGCCTTGCTGCGTCATCACCCTAAGCGTGTTAAGCAATTGATTTTAGCTGATGGTCGCAGCGATCCGCGTATCCAAGTCTTACGTGATCTAGCGGATGAAGCGCGTGTGCAAAGCAATACCATCAGCCGTCGTGAAATGGATGAACAAGTTGACGGTGTACATCAAGGTGTTTTAGCTAAAGTCAGCCCCAGTCAAATCTGGGGTGAGCAAATGCTCGATGAGCTGCTTGATCGCTTAGACGTTCCACCGTTATTGTTGGTGCTCGATGGTGTGACTGATCCACATAATCTTGGTGCGTGTTTGCGTACGGCCGATGCAGCTGGCGTGCATGCGGTGATTATCCCTAAAGATAAATCCGCTACCCTAAACGCCACTGTACGCAAAGTGGCTTGTGGTGCGGCTGAAGTCGTTCCTTTGGTCGCAGTGACGAATTTGGCGCGAGCCTTAGAAAAGTTACGCCAAAAAGGTTTGTGGGTGGTTGGTACTGATGGTGATGCCGAGCAAACTCTGTATCAACAGGATATGACCGGCCCGTTGATTGTTGTGATGGGTGCAGAAGGCACCGGCATGCGCCGTTTGACTCGCGAACATTGTGATTATTTAGTGCATCTGCCTATGCAAGGCAGTGTCAGCAGCTTAAACGTCTCGGTGGCCACTGGGGTGTGCTTATTTGAAGCGCAACGCCAGCGTCTTGCTCTTAAAAAATAGCGCCGTTTAGCGCACTAATCAGTCTTTTCCCAGACTTGTCTTGCTTAGCGGGGCGTGCTTCTTTAGAATGCGCCTCTTGCATTGCGCGTACCGCATGAGTGGTAGGCGGCATGTAAACTTTATCCACTCCTTGTCTGACCGCAGAGTGCGGCAGGCTACAACCCGTAAGGAGCATCTATGCGTCATTACGAAATAGTGTTCTTGGTCCATCCGGATCAAAGCGAACAAGTCGGCGGTATGGTTGAGCGTTACACCAAACTGATCGAAGAAGATGGTGGTAAAATTCATCGTCAAGAAGACTGGGGCCGTCGTCAATTAGCATACGCAATTGATGATATCCATAAAGCTCACTACATTTTGCTCAACGTTGAGTGCAGCAGCAAAGCTTTAGCTGAACTGGAAGACAGTTTCCGCTATAACGATGCGGTATTGCGCAACTTGATCATTCGTCGCGATGAAGCGGTTACTGAACAGTCAGAAATGTTGAAGGCTGAAGAGAACCGTACTGAGCGTCGTGAGCGTCGTGAACGTCCTGACACTGCTGAAGGCACCGATGAAGACGGTGACGACGACAGTGACAACGATGTTGATGAGTAATCCTAGAGCTAATTGAGGAGCCACTGTCATGGCACGTTTTTTTCGCCGCCGTAAATTCTGTCGTTTCACAGCTGAAGATGTAAAAGAAATCGATTACAAAGATTTAAATACATTGAAAGCCTACGTATCAGAAACTGGCAAGATTGTACCGAGCCGTATTACAGGCACTAAAGCTAAATATCAGCGTCAATTGTCTACTGCAATCAAACGCGCACGCTTTTTAGCTCTGTTGCCATACACCGATAGTCACAGCAATTAATTTTTGTCTGTATCGGATAATGGATAGGTTAATGCATGCGTAGACTCGCTGAATTTATTATGCGTGGACGTGTGCAGGCCATTGTAGTGATGGTCTTTGCAGCTGTTGTGCCAATGATGTTTTGGCTCAGCGCTGCTGCTGCAAGTTTAGTGTTGTTACGACGTGGTTTAAACAATTCGCTGAGTGTGATTGTTTGGGCCATACCACCCGCATTAATGTGGGCTTACCTCGATGATCCAAGACCCCTGTTAGGTGTTTTAGGTGCTTTAGGTTTAGCGCAAGTGTTGCGGATGACGTCGTCTTGGTCAAAAGTCTTGCTAGCAAGTGTTTTGATTGGAGTGTTTTTTGCTTGGGCGTTGGGCATTGCTTTTGCTCAACAGCTCGCGGATTTAGCTGCAGAGCTGAATGCGTTAATGCCAAAAATGCTTTCTGAACTTTACGCGCAGTTATCAGCTGATCAGTTGTTGCAGTTACAAAGCTTGATTGTGCCAGTTTTAACTGGATTGATGGCCTCTGTTCTGCAATTGCTATGTGTGTTCAGTGTGATTCTTGCGCGTTATTGGCAAGCGGCTTTATATAATCCTGGTGGGTTTGCGCAAGAGTTTCAAAAATTGCGTCTACCAGTGGTAATCATGTTACCCCTAGTGTTTGGTATGTTGTTTGCGCCAAGTCTCGGGATACAGGCTGCAGTTTTAACGCCATTGTGCAGTGTGCCGCTGATGTTCACAGGCTTAGCCATCGTGCATGGGCTGGTTGCTAAATACCGCTTCGGCAGTTTTTGGATAATTGGTTTGTATGTTGCTATGGTGCTGTTTACGCAGTTAATTTATCCGTTGTTAGTGGTACTGGCAATCGTTGATAGTGTTTTTGATTTTCGTGGCCTAAAGACTCAAAAAAATGATTCTGATGCTGCGAACGGTGAACGTTGAAATTCAAGAGGTGAGACTCAAATGGAAGTCATCCTGCTAGAGAAAGTCGCAAACCTGGGCGACCTGGGCGACAAAGTAAATGTTAAGGCCGGTTATGGTCGTAACTATTTACTAGTGCAAGGTAAAGCAACAGCTGCAACTGCAGCAAACATTGCAACTTTTGAAGCGCGTCGTGCAGAGCTTGAAAAAGCCGCTGCCGAGAAGCGTGCAGAAGCTGAAGCACGTGCTACTCATTTATCTGAGTTGGAAGTGACTATCACTGCTAACACAGGTGAAGAAGGTAAATTGTTCGGTTCTATCGGTACTCACGATATTGCTGATGCACTGACTGCTTCAGGCGTTGCGGTAAACAAAAGCGAAATTCGCTTGCCTAACGGCACCATTCGTCATACTGGCGAATTCGATGTTACTGTGCATTTGCACACTGACGTTGAAGCTACAGTTAAATTGATTGTAGTTGCAGGCTAATCGCCCTATCGGTTAACTCAGGTTAACTGATGGTACAAAAGGCACGTTATCTGTATAGATGCGTGCCTTTTGTTGTTTAATAGCTAGATAGAATTTTGCCTTGGTAATAAACGGGTGTATTGCATGAGCGAAATAGACGTTCCTCAACAGTATGATTTAGAGACTGCGTCGCTAAAAGTGCCGCCGCACTCTGTGGAAGCTGAACAGTCTGTGCTGGGCGGCTTGATGCTGGATAACAACGCTTGGGAACGAGTGCTTGATCAGGTTTCGGATGGTGATTTTTATCGACATGACCATCGTCTGATTTTTCGTGCGGTGGCGCGTTTAGCCGAACGTAATGCACCCTTTGATGTGGTGACCTTATCTGAGCAATTGGATCAAGAGGGACAGCTCAGTCAAATTGGTGGTCTTGCCTATCTAGGTGAGTTAGCAAAAAACACCCCCTCGGTTGCTAACATTAAAGCCTATGCGCAAATTATTCGTGAACGTGCCACTTTACGTCAGCTGATCAGTATCAGTAATGATATTGCTGATAGCGCTTATGCACCTCAAGGTAAAAGTGGCAGTGATATTCTTGACGAGGCTGAGCGCAAGATTTTTCAGATTGCCGAAGCACGGCCCAAAACGGGTGGTCCAGTCGGGCTCAATGACTTGCTGGCCAATGTGATTGATACCATTGATACGTTGTTTAACAGTGATGAAGCGATCACTGGTATTTCCACAGGTTTTACTGATTTAGATGAAAAAACCAGTGGCCTGCAACCCTCCGATTTAATTATCGTTGCGGGTCGCCCATCGATGGGGAAAACCACCTTTGCGATGAACTTGGTGGAAAACGCGTTAATGCGTTCGGATAAAGTTATTTTAGTTTATTCCCTAGAAATGCCTGCAGAGTCACTGGTAATGCGGATGCTGTCTTCATTAGGACGTATTGACCAAACTAAAGTACGCTCGGGTCGTTTAGATGAAGATGATTGGCCGCGCCTGACCTCTGCTGTGAATTTACTGCAAGAGCGTAAGTTATTTATTGATGACTCGGCGGGCATTAGCCCCTCAGATATGCGTGCCCGCACCCGTCGCTTGGCGCGTGAGCATGGTGAGATCGGTATGATCATGGTCGATTACCTACAGTTAATGCAGCTCGGTGGCAGCGGTAGTGACAATCGTACCAATGAGATCTCTGAGATTTCACGTTCGTTAAAAGCTTTAGCCAAAGAGTTTAACTGTCCAGTCGTGGCGCTATCACAGCTAAACCGCTCGCTTGAGCAGCGTCCAAATAAGCGTCCAATCAACTCTGACTTACGTGAGTCAGGCGCGATTGAGCAAGATGCTGATGTGATTATGTTTGTCTACCGTGATGAGGTGTATCACCCAGAGACGGAATACAAAGGAGTTGCTGAAGTGATTATTGGTAAGCAGCGTAACGGTCCAATTGGCACCGTGCGCTTAGCGTTCCAAGGCAAGTACACTCGTTTTGATAACCTTGCTGCGGGCAGTTATCAGTTTGATGATGATTGACACAGCCGTCTAAGCTTTTACAAAAACGCCAAGCTTGATTTGCTTGGCGTTTTTTTGCAGGCTAAGTCAATTTACTTAGCGTAGCGCTGCAACTTGCTTGAGACGTTCAATAAACTCTGGCGCGTCGACTTCGCCGACCACGCGCAACGCTTCTAATTCGTTACCATTCGCAGCAAAAAACTGAATCACGGGAGGGCCAAATAGTTTGAACTGATTGAGTAGGGCGCGATGTTCAGAGGTGTTTTCAGTAATATCTAAACGTAACAGTTGGTAATTGCCTTGGCGAAACAGCTCACGCACCTGTGGCTGTTCCAGTACATTACGCTCGATCACTTTGCAGCTGATGCACCAATCGGCATACCAATCGACCACTGCCGGCTGGCCTGCTTGCTTGGCTTGCTGTAAGCGCTCTTGTAAGGCATTAACAGCAGTGATTGTTTGCCATTCTGAGGTTGCGTTGCTGTTTGCCGCGTTAGCGCTACTGTCGAGCCTGCTAACGTTATTACTGTTAGTGGTATGGATCAAGGGCTGCAGAGGATTGGATTGGCCTTGTAGTGCGCCGACCCAAGCCGACAAAGCATAGACCAATAAGGCCAAACCAAGCAGTTGCCCCATTTTTTGTACAGCTGATTTAGCGTTAAACTCTAAGGTGCCCAATTGAATAGCAACGCCTGCAGCCAGTGCGCCCCATAGAATTAAAGTGATTGGTCCAGGCAGAACTCGGTCGAGTAGCCATAGCGCCACGGCCAAAAGTAATACGCCAAAGGCGTTGCGCACGGTAATCATCCACGCGCCGGATTTCGGCAGGACTGAGCCACCCCCCGTAGCAAATAGCACCAAGGGGGCTCCCATCCCTAGACCTAGGGCTAAGAGTTTTAAACCGCCTCCCCATGCATCGCCACTGGCGCTGATATACAACAAGGCCGCTGCCAAAGGCGCAGATACGCAGGGTGATACTAATAAGCTTGAAAAAATACCGAGTAAAGCTGCTCCAAGTAAAGAGCCCCCACTGGTTTTGCCAGATAACTTGTTCAGTGGCGCGCTCATAAATTGTGGTAAGCGCATTTCAAACAGGCCAAACATCGCCAACGCAAAGAGCGCAAAAAATGCGGCAAAAGGCACTAAAACCCAGGGCGATTGTAAGCGCGCTTGGATGTTTAACTCAGCACCAAACATACCCATCAGCGCGCCCAGTACAGCAAAGCACAGTGCCATTGATAAAACGTACACGCTCGATAGAGCAAAGCCACGGGTGCCGCCAATCTCTCCGCGCAGCACCACGCCAGTCAAGATTGGTAGCATCGGTAGAACGCAAGGGGTGAAGGTCAGCCCTAAACCTGCCAGAAAAAATAGCGCAATTTCTTGCCAGTTCCATATGGATGAGTCTGTGCTGGCTGCGTTATTAAGCTCAAATGAACTGACTTCTGGTGGGTAGCATAAACCTTGGTCTGCACAGCCTTGATAGCCAATATCTAAGGTGTAGGGCAGGTTGTTTGGGTTGTTGACCGGTAAAGTAATATCTAAACTGCCGTAATAAGCTTCGATATCACCAAAAAATTCATCGCTGCGTGCTTGGCCATCGGGTAGCTGCGCATCAGCAAAGCTGACTCCTGGTGATTCTGTGCTAAATGTGAGGCGATGGCGGTAGAGGTAATAGCCTTGCGCGTTGCTAAAGCGAATCGCCACACTGCTGTTGGCATTCTCAAGCGCCTCTACCTTAAACGCTTGTTCAACAGGTAAGAAATCATTGCTGTTATTGAGCACGTTACTGGTTGGATTACTGGGTTGGTCAAACAGGCCAGCATAAGTGGGGAGATGAAAAAGACAGATAAAAGTTAATAATAGAGCGCGCATAATGTGACTCACATAATCCAGTTGCCGACATCATAACTGAGCAAGGGCTCTGGCTACAGTATTTAGGCTGCGTTGTTGCTGGATATCGGCTTATTGCACGACTGCATTCGGTATTATTGCAAGGCAGGTTATAGCGAATACGGGTTAACTGCGGCGTATCACCCAGATTCCGCTCAAGACAAGTAAAAGGCCGGCGATTTTGCCAAAGTTAATGGGTATCTCTTTGTAGCCCACCCAGCCTTGGTGGTCGAGAAAGATGGCGCTGCTGAGTTGTCCGAGTAAAACCAACGCCATAAACAATAGTGCGCCAATGCGCGGTGCGACAAAGGCCGCGGTAAAGACAAAGAACGCCCCGAGTAAACCGCCAGCCCAATGCCACCAGTGTAAGCCTTTAAGGTTGCTTATGTTGACGGTCTCACGTTGCCAAAGCGCCAAAACTAACAGTGCAGCGGTGCCCACTAGAAAAGATATCGTGGCCGCATTTAATACGCTGGATACTTCACGTGCTAACAAACCATTGATGCCCGCTTGTAGCGGCATAAACGCACCTGAAACAAAGGCCATGGCAAGCAATGACCAGTAAATTTGTGGAGACATAAACAGCCTTAGGACACAATTATAAAATGCTATATTGCCACAAAAACAGCTGCTTTAAGGTGCTTTGTGGTGTTGATTGGCTTATTGAGGAGGAAAGTGCTGAAGGATTCGTTGCACCTGTTTACGGAGTTGAATATCACGCGCTTTCGGATTGGTGCGTGATGCTGGTAATGCCCAGCTGTTGCTAGCGCGCCAAATCAACTTCTGCGTCGTACTGTCGAGTATATCAATTTGCAGTTTTTGCGTGGTGTAAGAGATGTCGTAGTTTTCTATCCGCATCGAGGGACCCCACATTCCGCCCCAATAATCATTTTGCATCACTTGTGAGCGTTGTTGGTGTTGTTCGGTAATCAGCCACGCGCGCACCTGGATCGGTGCGTTTTTAGCTTTTTGCAAGCCTTGTTGCGTGAGTTGTTCACTAATCGCCGAGCGAATCCGTTCGGCATCCAAATCACTGCGTATTTCAGCTGATTTTGGCAAAAACTCGATCGCCGGCTCAGCCCATTGCCAGCTTCGTAGTGTTTCAAAACTGTGCTGAGTCTGGTAATCCAGCTCGCCTATAGAGTGGTTTTGACAGGCGCTAAGAGCCAACACACTGATCAGTAATAGATAGCGACTGAACATAAAACTCTCCCAAAAGTAGCATTTTGTATGGTTTTTAATTCGGGTTTTATAGATGGCTCTGTTAGGATACTGCGCTTATATTGAGTTTAATTCTACCGCATCATGCGGTTTTTATTTGCCAACGGAGGCATGCATGTCTGAAGTAAATCTGAGCACTGATGAAGCACGAGTCAGCTATGGTATCGGTCGTCAAATGGGTGATCAACTGCGTCAAAACCCACCTCCTGGTATTAGCATTGATGCGGTCATTGCCGGTTTAACTGCTGCATTCAACGGCGAGCCAAGCGTCGTTTCTGGTGAAGATCTGAATGCCAGCTTCACTGTGATTCGTGAGCGCATGGAAGCCGAAGCAGAAATTAAAGCAAAAGCGGCTGCCTCTGAGGGTATTGAATTTTTACAAGAAAATGCTAAAAAAGCTGGCGTGACGACACTGCCTTCTGGTCTGCAGTATGAAATCATCACCAGCGGTGAAGGTGCGCAGCCAAATCGCGAAAGCACTGTACGTACGCACTACCATGGCACTTTGATTGATGGTTCAGTGTTTGATAGCTCATATCAGCGCGGTGAACCTGCAGAGTTCCCTGTTTCTGGGGTGATCGCTGGTTGGACTGAAGCGCTGCAGTTAATGAACTGCGGTAGCAAATGGCGCCTATATGTGCCGAGCGAGTTGGCCTACGGTGGTCAATCGGTCGGAAGTATTCCTGCGCATAGCACCTTAGTGTTTGATGTTGAATTATTGGACGTTGTTGCTTAAGCATCCAATAATTGCGCTGTGCCTGAGCGAGCGGCTTGGGCATAGCACAATAAAAATAAATGCCGCACTTGTTCTTTGATCGCCAGTGGCTCTGGATTGTTTAGATCATTGATGTCCAATACGCCTTGTTCGCGCAGTGCCTCTAAGTCTTCTCCTTCAATCTGTACACAAACATTGCCTGTTAAACGATTAATAATTCGCAGGTAAGGTTGTGGGCGATCGAGCCAAGCATCAATAAAATACGTCATAGTAAAACCCTTATTTGTAAGTTAATTTCGTAAACGAGAATACTTCTCATTTGTTTTTGACGCAAGTGTTTCTGTAATTTCCAGGTCTTGACTGCAGTCAAGTGCGATTTCTTGTGAGCGTTGTATTGTTTTTTGAACATGACAACGAGGATTCTGCTATGACAACTGCCGTTCACCCATTAATTAAAGATGTGCCTAAACTTGCACAAGACTTAAAGGATCTTTGTGATGACGATGCAAAGTTTGCAGGTCAAGTTAAAGAGTATGAGCAGCTGATTGCTCGCTTAACTGCACTGCGCGCCGGCACAAACACTGCGAGTTCTGAGGATACGCAATTGCTTGAGCAGCAATGCAGCGCGCAACAGGCTATTTTACTGCGCAAATTGACGCATCCGGCAGGTGGTTGCTGTGGCGGGTGTGGTGGTTAATGCGCTGTAAAAATGTGTAACTTTGTTAGCGTTGCATTTGTGTGATTGCTGTATATAATAACAGTTAATTAGGGTTGGTGATCATTGACCCATCCGCAAATGACATCGCAAACAGGGGAACCCCGTATGGCCAAGGCCAAACGTATGTATGGCTGTACAGAGTGTGGAGCAACTTTTCCAAAGTGGGCGGGGCAATGTGCTGAGTGCGGTGTTTGGAATACCTTGGTTGAAACCCTGATTGAAGGCGATGCACCCTCGAAAGGGCGTGCGGGGTGGGCGGGTGATCAAACCGAGCTGAAAACCTTAGCGCAAGTCAGTGTTGAAGAAGTTCCGCGTTTCTCAACACAATCCAGTGAGTTAGATCGTGTGCTGGGTGGTGGCTTAGTGGATGGCTCAGTCGTTTTGATTGGTGGCGATCCGGGAATTGGTAAATCCACTATTTTGTTGCAAACCCTGTGCAGTATGGCTAAAAATATTTCTGCCTTATATGTGACAGGTGAAGAGTCACAGCAGCAAGTTGCTATGCGTGCCCGTCGTTTAGAGCTGCCACAAGATAAACTCAAAGTAATGACGGAAACCTGCATTGAAACAATTTTAACTGTGGCTCGCCGTGAAAAACCGCGGGTGATGGTGATTGATTCAATTCAAACTATTTTTACTGAACAACTGCAGTCTGCCCCTGGTGGTGTTGCGCAAGTACGTGAAAGCGCCGCTCTATTGGTGCGCTATGCAAAGCAAAGCGGTACGGCAATTTTCTTGGTGGGTCATGTTACTAAAGAAGGCTCGCTCGCCGGCCCGCGGGTGCTTGAACATATGGTCGACACTGTCCTGTATTTTGAGGGCGAATCAGACGGCCGTTTACGCATGCTGCGCGCGGTAAAAAATCGCTTTGGTGCAGTTAATGAGTTGGGTGTCTTTGGCATGACTGATCGTGGTCTCAAAGAAGTATCAAATCCTTCCGCGATCTTTCTCAATCGCGCCCATGAAGCCGTCTCCGGCAGTGTGGTAATGGCAACTTGGGAAGGTTCGCGGCCGATGCTGATTGAAGTGCAAGCTTTGGTCGATACCAGTCATTTAGGTAACCCGCGCCGTGTGACTGTGGGGTTGGATCAAAACCGTTTAGCGATGTTGCTTGCGGTTTTACATCGTCACGGCGGTATTCCAACCCACGATCAAGATGTGTTTCTCAATGTGGTGGGTGGCGTTAAAGTATTAGAAACTGCATCAGATTTGGCTTTGATGGCTGCCATTATTTCTAGCTTGCGTAATCGTCCGCTCGAACATGGTTTATTGGTGTTTGGGGAAATTGGTTTATCGGGAGAGATACGTCCTGTTCCGAGTGGTCAAGAGCGCTTAAAAGAAGCAGCCAAACATGGTTTTAAGCGTGCGATTGTACCCAAGGCCAATGCACCGCGAGAAGCACTGCCTGGTTTGCAGGTGATCGCGGTTACGCGCTTGGAAGAAGCTTTGGATGCGCTGTTTGAGTGAGCGTATTGCGGAGCAGTCACTAACATAATGTCGGTTTGCCTGTTCGAGTCAAGGGTGAAGCGTTACAATGCGCCACCTATAAAAGCCTAGGAGTTCTTCTGGTGTCTGTCGTTTTTGTCGCTGCCTCCAAATTACCCACCCCGTTTGCTGAATTCACTATGCACGGTTTCCTTGATGAAGAGACTGGTAAAGAGCATGTGGCTTTAACTTTAGGGGATATTGCTGATGGTGAGCCTGTGTTAGGCCGCTTGCATTCTGAATGCCTCACAGGTGATGCGTTGTTCAGTCTGCGCTGTGATTGTGGCGCACAGCTTGAGGCGGCTATGCGTGCGATTGCCGAAGAAGGACGCGGTGTTTTGTTATATTTGCGTCAAGAAGGCCGTGGGATTGGTTTGCTGAATAAAATCCGAGCTTATAGCCTGCAAGATGGCGGAGCTGATACGGTAGAAGCGAATGAACAATTGGGCTTTGCTGCAGACTTACGTGACTACTCGATTTGTCAGCCGATGCTTGAGCATCTAGGTGTGCACTCTTTGAAGTTGATGACCAATAATCCGCGCAAAGTCAGCGCTATGCAGGGTTTTGGCGTAGAGATTGCCCGTCGTGTGCCGCTACAGGTGGGGCAAAACCCTTACAATAAACTGTATTTGGCGACTAAAGCCGGCAAATTAGGCCATCTATTGGGTCGTGAACATCAGGCTGAGTACGAGTCGTGAGCCCTCTCGATGCGCGACGCACCTTACGTGTCTTGTGGTGGCTGCAGCTTGCTGTCGCACTGCTACCTGTTTGGATGTTTCCATCTGCAATTTTTGACTTAGGACAGCACACTGAGCTTGCTTCGCTATTGTTTTTTATCGTGGCATTGTTTCTATTGTTTCTCAATAGCAAGCCTTTTCAGCGCTTTAAGCATGCAGTGATTGCGGTGAGCGCGTCGCGTGCCACTGAGCATGAACAGGCGGCTTGGCAGGATTTAATGCATATCCGTTTACAAGCATTATGGTATGCCTGTATTCCCGCTTGGGCCGCAACGCTGGCAAAAATACTGGGTTTAGACATGCCAGTTGTTGCGTTATTGGCCGTTGCCACCCCTGTGCTTTTTTTGCTGTATCGAACACCACGTCAGCTGTCGTGAATAGAGTCTCGTTGGGATTTTAAACGCTGACATAGGCCCAAAAAATGAGTAGATGTTGCTTCAGTCGGTCAGTTTGCTCAGTTTAAGCATGGAAACCATGCTGTGCTTGCAGCCTGATTTAATCCTGAGTTGGCTGGATACATTGCGAGGATGCAGTTGACGCCGTTACGCCAACCAGATGTGCCGATATTTAGCACCCATGTTGATACTATAGCTCCGCTTGCTGAGTAAATTTTAAGCTTGCTGCTCTCGTTGGCGCGCAGCAACGCGGTACGCTTGGCCGGTTATTCGGGCTGTTAAGTGCTAGAACGGCCTGCTTGTGGTCTAGAGCACCTAGGCTGGCTGATGTTTGCAGCACTTGAGCAGTTATGTGAGCATTTGGCTGCCATTGAGTAAGCGCTTGACGCACACCATTGTTTTTATAAGTGGATATTATGACTTTTACCTATAGCGCGCGCAGTCGCGCGATTGAACCCTTTCATGTGATGGCATTGTTACAGCGTGCCAATGAGTTACAAGCGTCGGGCCATGATGTGATTCATTTAGAAATTGGTGAGCCTGATTTCAATACTGCCGAACCGATTATTCAAGCCGGACAAGCGGCTTTAGCCGCAGGTCATACGCGCTATACCGCCGCGCGTGGTTTACCGGCTTTGCGTGAGGCGATTGCCGGTTTTTATGCCAGCCGCTACGCTCTAAATATTAACCCTGAACGGATTATGATTACTCCGGGTGGCTCCGGTGCCTTGTTGTTGACTAGTGCGCTATTGGTTGACCCCGGTAAACATTGGCTGTTGGCGGATCCAGGTTACCCCTGTAATCGTCATTTTCTGCGTCTGGTCGAAGGTAATGCACAGCTGGTGCCAGTAGGGCCAGACGTGAACTATCAGTTAACCGCTGACTTGGTGGCGCGCTATTGGGATCAAGACAGTGTCGGGGCTTTAGTCGCATCGCCAGCCAATCCGACCGGAACAGTGTTGAGTCGCGTGGAGTTGGCTGGGTTGTCAGAGGCACTGCGTTCGCGTGGCGGGCATTTGGTGGTCGATGAGATTTACCATGGTCTAACTTATGGTATGGATGCAAGCAGTGTTTTAGAAGTTGATAACGATGCCTTTGTCTTGAATAGTTTTTCTAAATATTTTGGCATGACTGGATGGCGTTTGGGTTGGTTGGTGGCGCCTGAGGCGGCGGTACCTGAGCTGGAAAAACTGGCGCAAAATATTTACATTAGCGCACCGACGCTCTCGCAACATGCTGCACTGGCGTGTTTTCAGCCGGATACTTTGGCTATTTTAGAAGAACGTCGTGCTGAATTTGCCGCGCGCCGTGATTACTTATTGCCGGCGTTACGCGAGCTGGGTTTTAAGATTGAAGTGGAGCCGCAGGGTGCGTTTTATCTGTACGCTGATATTTCAGGCTTTGGCGGTGATGCTTTTGATTTTTGCCGCCATTTTTTAGAAACAGAGCATGTAGCGATTACCCCTGGTATCGACTTTGGCCGCTCGCGCGCCAATCAGCACGTGCGTTTTGCGTATACGCAAAGTGTGCCGCGTTTAGAGCAAGCAGTGGAACGCATTGCTCGAGGGTTAATGACTTGGAAGGCGCAACATGCAGTTTGATTCGGTATTAGAAGAAGGGCGCTTACTGCAGCGTTATAAGCGGTTTTTTGCTGATATTGAGTGCGCTGATGGCCGGCTGATAACCGCGCATTGTGCCAATACCGGCTCGATGCAGAACTGTATGGCAGAGGGCGCGCGAGTTTGGTTCAGTCGCAATGACGATCCAAAGCGCAGGCTTAAGGCAACCTGGGAATTGGTGGAAACCCCGCATGGCCGCTTAGCCTGCATTAATACTGGACGAGCGAATCGTTTGGTGGAAGAGGCGTTGACGGCGGGAGTAATTACGGAGTTGCTTGGCTTTACTCAGCTGCGTCGTGAAGTGAAGTATGGTGAAGAAAACAGTCGCGCTGATTTTTGCTTGATGTTTGCTGAGCAGCCGGTGTTTGTTGAAGTAAAAAGTGTCACTTTGGGTTTTTCCGATACCGATACAGCCGCGTTTCCTGATGCGGTAACCACACGCGGTGCCAAGCATTTACGTGAGTTGACCGCATTGGCTGCCAGTGGTCAGCGAGCTGTGTTGATTTATTGTGTCAATCTGAGCGGAATTACTGCAGTACGTGCGGCCGAGGAGATTGACCCTGCGTATGCTGCAGCGTTGCTGGAGGCTAAGGCTGCCGGGGTTGAGATATTGGCGTATGGCACCACGCTTTCACCAGCAGGCATTGAAGTAACCCAACGCTTGGCAGTGGAGTCGAGCTGATGTAACTCTGCTTGTGCATTTGCCATGTGTAAGCGTGTATTCGGGGTGCAAACGCGCGTGGCTGCTCTGCAAGTCAGCTCTGAAATTTAATAAACAGATAGACGGTTTACGCCTAGAGTGACGCATGTCATTGCTTGTTCAGTATTATGGGTTGATGATCAATAGACGAGCTGTTTTATGTGCTCTGGCTCTTTTGCAGTAACGCCTTGTCTAGTTTGGACAGGGATCTAAGCGAGGAATTAATCATGACGATGCCAAGTCAAATGCAAGCCATTGTTTACGGTGGCCCAGGTGTTAAGTCTTTCGATATGGTGCCTACACCGAAGATTCTGCAACCCACTGATGCGATTGTGAAAATCGTTAAAACAACGATTTGTGGAACCGATTTACATATTCTCAAAGGTGATGTCCCTGCAGTGACCAAGGGACGCATTTTAGGTCACGAAGGTGTGGGTATTGTTGAAGAGGTGGGCAGTGCTGTCACCCGCTTCAAAAAAGGTGATCATGTCCTGATTTCCTGTGTCAGTGCTTGCGGTAAGTGTGGTTACTGCAAAAAACAAATGTATTCGCATTGCGAGGATGGTGGTTGGATTTTAGGCCACTTGATTGATGGTACTCAGGCGGAATATGTGCGTACGCCGCATGCTGATAACAGTTTGTACCATGTGCCAGAAGGTGCTGATGAAGAAGCGTTGGTGATGCTCAGTGATATTTTGCCGACCGGCTTTGAAATTGGTGTGCTCTATGGTGCGGTGAAGCCGGGCGATACGGTTGCGATTATTGGTGCAGGTCCAATTGGTATGGCTGCGCTGTTAACTGCACAGTTTTTCTCACCCGCCCGTTTGATCATGGTCGATGTCGATGACTCACGTCTAGCCATGGCGAAAACATTTGGCGCGACGGATGTCATTAATAGTGCGACCAGCGATGCGGTAACTGAGCTGATGGCGATGACCAAAGACGGGGTTGATGTGGTTATTGAGGCTGTTGGGATTGCTGCGACTTTCGATATTTGCCAGAGTGTTGTACGTCCAGGTGGACATATTGCTAACGTTGGCGTACATGGCACCAGTGTTGATCTGCAACTGCAAGATTTGTGGATCAAAAATATCACCCTCACGACCGGCTTGGTCAATACCAATACCACCGACATGCTGATGAAAAATGTGCAGTCTGGCAAATTAAAACCTGCTGAGCTCATTACTCACCGTTTTGCATTTTCTGACTTTATGCGGGCTTATGAAGTATTTGCTAATGCCAGTAAAGAAAAAGCACTGAAAGTGATGATTGATAACAGCTAACTCAGCAAGATCGTTTAATGCGGCTTGTTTGGCTGATTAAACACAGCCTTCCTTGGGTGACTTGGGAAGGCTTTTTTATGATTTGCTCGCCTCACCTTATCCGAAGGGGCTGCCAATATTGAATACATTCAATCCCTCACGGTAGATTTGATCTGCTTCATGTTGCCTGCCATGGGAAGTGTTGTCAGTGATCAGGCCTTACTTGTTCTGCCGAGTTATCGAGATTCGAAACGAAAAAAAGATAAAAAGTGCAAACTGAACCATAGCTACATATTGATATCCAACACTTTGACACTGTTATTCAGCGAAGGAAGGATATTTACTATGTTATATACCATCGCATTGGTGCTTTTAGTTTTATGGGTTTTGGGACTGGTTTCGTCTTATACAATTGGTGGATTTATCCACATTCTCTTAGTGGTCGCAGTCGTTATTATTTTACTGCGTGTCATCAGTGGCCGAAAACCGCTTTGACCGTTGATTGCTCAGCGCATAAAAAAGGGTTACAGCTATAAACTGTAACCCTTTGTTTTATTTGGTCGGGACGGAGTGATTCGAACACTCTACCCCTAGCACCCCATGCTGTTAAAGTATGTATTCTGATGGACGTGTGTGGACACCTGTGTATAGGCTTTGGCCTAGTGTTTATAGGGCTTTCAGGCTATAATACTGTCCATTAGGGTCTACACTAGTCTGCTTGCTTCTACCTTTTGTGTTTACCCCTTTTTTGAATGGTAAGTAATATGACTAGGTATCCCAAGGCTGGTAAAGGTACTAAGTGGACGATTCGGGAACTGAATGCGATCCCTGCTGAATGGCACGGTGATACTCTTTCTGATGGTGGCGGTTTGTCTGGTGAGGTTCGTTTCATTAGTAATGGTAATGCGTCTATTCGCTTTAAATATGCCTTTCGCTGGGAAGGCAAAGTCAAGTGGTATCAGTTAGGGACGTTCCCAGGGATTGGTATTGCTGATATACGGGCGGAGCGTGACCGTGCTCGTCAGTTGGTGGCTGAAGGCGTCAATCCGGTAGATTCAAAAAAAGCCACAAAGATAGAGGCGCAAGCCGCCATAGAAGCGACTATTGCTGAAGCTAAGCGGCAGGACACAGAAAACCTGACTTTTGCTGAGTTGTTTAACGAATGGTTGAGAAAAGGAGTCGCCCGACAAGATGGTAATGCGGAGTTGGAGCGGAGCTTCAATAAAGACGTACTACCAACAATCGGTCAAAAGGCGATCCGTGAGCTGACAGACGATGATCTGCTCGATGTGCTGAACAGTGTTCGCCAGCGTGGAGTTAACCGGCACATCGTAATTCTAAACAGCGACATTGGTCAGATGCTGCGCTGGGCTGAAAAACGCCAGCCGTGGCGAAAACTAATGGCTGATGGTAATCCTGCCGACCTCATTGATATCGAAACACTGCTTGATCCAGATTATGAGACCGAGCGTGAAAGAGTGTTGAGCTCAGAAGAAATTAGGGAACTGAGAGATATTCTCGCCAAGCTTGAGTCAGATTATGCTGCGTTGCCAGCAGGTGAGAAGTATTCAGGTATTCGCCCTGTAAATAATCGTGTGCAGAGTGCGGTATGGATATGTCTAGGTACGCTTTGTCGAATAGGGGAGTTGCTGCAGGCTGAGTGGAGGCATATTGACCTAAATGCCGGTACATGGCTCATTCCGGCCAAGAACGCCAAAGGCAAGCGTGGCAAGAAGCAAGACCATCATGTATTTTTATCCTCGTTTGCTGTTGCTCAGTTTAGGCGGCTCAAAGCTGAAACTGGTCAAAGCTTGTTTTGCTTTCCAAATAGGAAAGACGATGCTCACGTGTGTTTGAAAACAGTCAGTAAGTTAATCGGGGATCGTCAGTGTAGATTTAAACGTCGCAGTAAACCGTTATCCGGACGGCAGCACAATGACACCCTAGTGCTGTCTGGTGGGGCTAATGGCGAGTGGACTCCGCATGACATGAGGCGCACTGGTGCAACCATTATGCAAAGTCTGGGTGTGCCTCTGGATATCATTGACCGATGCCAGAATCACGTTATGGCAGGGAAGGTGCGCCGACATTACTTGCATCACAATTACGCAGAAGAGAAAACAAAAGCATGGCGGTTGCTAGGTGAACACATAGAAACAGTTCTCAGTTCAGATAATGTTGTTATGATTTCGAAGCGAGCATAGACGTCTAGTTGCTGGCATAGTTCGGGACTGTACGAGTAAAGAGTTGAGCAGCAATTACTGGCTATGCGGCATTAGGTCAGCAAATACGCGGACCGCTAACATGGCATTAAAGCGTATGGAGTTTGGTGGTGTGTTTTGATTTGTTACGGTCTTAACTCATGGTTTTTTTGTAACAGGAAGCTCCTTCTTTTGAGGTTTTGTGAAGGGGCGCCATGGGTTTTTTGTAACAGGAAGCTCCTCCTTTTGAGGTTCTGATGATTTGCCCTGGTCAGATGTAATAGGTGATCCTGTATTGATAGGTGGCTGGTTTATTAGAGTGTTTCCTGTGGGCTGTAAGAGCGGTGTTGATTGTTCAGTGACAAAGGATGGTGCCTCAGGGGTGTTCGGTGAGCTTCTTTTGTTTTGCAGTACTTTGTTGTAATAGTTTTGTCCTTCGGACTTTATGGCTTCTGCTGAGTTTTGAATGATGATATTCAGTAGCAGTCGCTGACTGATGTTGTTCTTCTTGGCTAAACGCTGAATTGCCGTGACTGTGGATTTTGGCATTCTAACTGACATTTGGCGTCTGCTTTTTCCATACTTAAGGTCTTTTTTTGATGTAATGACTTCCGTAGCGGTTTTATCGGTAAGAAAATCGTTTACCAATGTGTTGATTGCGACGGTTTTGTGTTCGATGAAGTCGCATGGATTCTGCTCGGTATCTAGGAAATTATAAATAAGGAAGTTTTTTTCATCCTGCTTATCTTTACTTCTGAATTCTTGTTTTTCAGTGGTTTTTATTATTCGTTTAATCCCCTTCTCGACTTCTTGGCTTTTTGCGCTGAGCAGAATTGCTGCTTCTGTTTTTGCGTTGATCGTAAAGCCTTGCTGAGTGATGAGCTCTTTGATTTTTGCCTGCTTAGGGTTGTTTGTCCCAGCCAAGGTTTTTTTGAGTTTGACCAGGTCTTTTTTATATTTATTGTATTCATCAACGGCTTCTTTGTACTTGTTTTGGCTTCTTTTTAAATCCTGGCGACCTAAAATTTCGGTATGTATTCTGAAACTATCAAGGTGTTTAATGCTGCTGTAAATACAGTTGATTTGCTTTGTGTGTAGGTATGTTGTCGAGTCTAGCTGTTGAGCTCTCTGCTCTACAAAATGCACGAAATCTTTGTCGGTAAATGATGCTGAGAAGTGGGGCTCATAATTCTCGAGCTCAGTTAGTTGAGTGCCTGCGATCTGTAAACAATGAGTGTGTAGCTGGCTGTTTATTGACGAGGAGTTTTTGAAATCTCCGAGTAAGTATGTTGGTAAAGAATACTTTGGTAGGTTGTTATGGGCTTCAGAATAGTCGATAGCTATTAGTATCTGGATCAGCTTTTTGATGCGGTCTTTTGAGTCTGTGATGTCACTTATTCTGCCCAGCTTTGCTCTTATGTCATCCTGCCATAGCCCAGCTACTTGTGTAGATAAGTATTTGATGCGCTTTTGATAGTGCTCGTCTGTTTCATTTGGCAGCTGCTGTTTGCCTTTTTTCAGGAGGGCTATTGTGGACCCTGTTAGGTAAGTTTTCAGTTGTTCTGAGTCTAGATCGCTCCTGATGAAATCTACCGCTAGTTCTTTTAGTGTGCGGAGTTGGTGAATACTTTTTTTGTGAAAGTATCGTGTGAGTTCTTCATTTAAATCAACAAGATAATTAATGCTGTTAACATATTGGCTTTCCAATTTACTTGTGATTCCTTTATTTAAGATAGTCGTTAAAATTGTATTTTAAAATGGTATCATAAATAGTCGTAAAAATAGTCATTTATAAAATTTGATAAGCTACGTGTTGCAATGCTTGTAGGCTTTTTTTGAAGCTTTTTAAGTGCTTTTAATTATTGATTTTACTTTATGTGTCTTTGTTCTGATAGTGCGGTTTTTAAGTGATTCGGTTTCTGTATTATCTCAACCCTTGAATCACTTCTTATGCCTTGTGCAGCGCTTGCTTTCTGCTGGGCTACCAAGAGCTTAAATTGCTCGCTAAGCAGTTTTTTAATGTGAATAAGGTGATGGCTTGGTAGTTGATGAGGCACGTCTTGATGCCCAGCATTTGCATCGCAAACTTGCTCATCTGTAGATCTTTCTGGATGGTCTTCTGTGGCGTATTCAGTTCAAGGCTGAGTGGTGAGGCTGGTTTTTTTTAAGGACAGGTAAAGCCGCCTGCTTGGTTTTTGACTCGCTTGATATGTCGCTACCTATCTCTGAGATCTACCGTCATGGATCTGCAACCAGATAGTTGATGTTGCCGATGCCTTGCCTTCAGCGAATAGCTAAATGCTGTTTAGCGTTCAGGTGCTTAGGGTGATTACTTGATAGCTGTAAAGACCTAGGCCGCATCATGCCATTAAAAAAATACTCCTCTGGCTAATGCTCTGACGAATAGGAGCGCAATGTCATGAGATTCATTTCAATGAAAGAAGTAATGCATAAAACTAGCTTGGCTAGATCAACCATCTATAAGTATCTGGCTGAGGGATGCTTTCCAAAGTCAGCATCATTAAGTGCTAACAAGGTCGTTTGGCTGGAAAGTGATATCGAAGAATGGATGAAGGAGAAGCTTGCACAGCGATAATTTTACCAGAGTAGCAGTAAAGTCAAAAACGCATAAAAACAAGGCATAACCAGTAGCAAAGCTTCGGTAATTACGGGGCAGTGCTTTTCGGTTATAGATATATATTACATTCTTATATATCACCACCTATTCAACACATGGCTACGTAGTCAAGCCAGTGTTGTAGTAAGGCTCTCCATAGGGCCACCCATCAGTACAGTGTCATTGGTATAGCTGCCCCTAGCAGCTGATTACCAATCCAGACCAATCATCCTAATCAACAAGTACCCACGCAGTCTTGCCTCCCTCTGTTTTGCAGAAGGGATGCTTTGCTGCGTCTATCAAAAGGTGTTTAGAAATGGCTTCATCAAGTAGCAACTATGTTATCAACGGTAAAACTGGCTATTACAATGGCTATACAGTAAATACAGGCTACACGGTTGATGCAGGTATCCTTAATCGGTTTATCAGTGTCTTAGATAGCGCAATGAGTGCTTACAGCCGTGTATTTGCCTTTAGGGTTGATTTGCGGCTACCGGCGGGATTGATCTTAACGCCAGAGATGGAGGCTCGACTCATCGATAGATTTATAGCTTCGTTTAAAGCGAAGGTGCGGAGTAACCGTGCAGCAGCTTTGAAGCTGAACCCTAATGCTCATGATACCGATGTCAGGTATTGCTGGGGTAGAGAAATGAATGCTCAGAGGGTGCTGCATTACCATTTCATGTTCTTTTTGAATCGTGATGCCTTTAACTCACTTGGCAGCTTTAAGGCTGCTAGTGGTAATACATATACACGTCTGGTGGAAGCGTGGGCTAGTGCTTTGGGTATCGCAGTTGGGGATGCGGCTGGGTTGGTACACGTGACTGTGGGTGGGATGTTTCATCTTGACCTTAATAGTACTAACTACGCTGAAATCAAGAATCAGCTCGTGCATAACTTAAGCTATATGGCTAAGGAAGAGACTAAGATGCTTGGCTGTGGCCTGCACCGCTATGGATCTAGTCGTAAGTAATTAGTGTGATATAGCAGGGTCTACTTTGATGATGGGCCCTGCGTATCATAGCGCGGCGTGTAGGCGCTCTAGGGTTGTACTTTACCGTCGGGTGGATTGCTTGTGCGCGTGCAGTGTGCGGCTTTGTAGGGCGGCTGGTAGGGTCTAAACGCTAGGTGGCTTGATATTTACAGTTGGGAGGATGTGCTTTGTATAGAGTGCAGTTAATCTATGCACTTTATACTGCCTAGATAAGGAATAAAATGAAAAAACAATGGACTGCAATGGCGTGTGTTTTAGCGATGTCGTTATATATCGCTCCTGCTACTGCCGATGAATACAGTGAATCTTATAAATGTGCGATTGAGGCATTTACTGAAGGGGCAGCGGGGCCATCATCATACTGCATTGGTAATTCGCATGACCCATCACCAATAGAAGAAAAAGCTTTTGCCGATGCTGAGCGTGACTTTAAGTCAGGAGCGATTGCTAAGGCGGGTCAGTGTCCGTTTGAGTTCGGTATCTGGATTGCAACAGGTAGTCGTGCGGATAGCTTTGAGGAAGGTGCGCAGTTAATCGCTACGCTAAGCGAGGCGGCCAACGTAGTGGAGTCAGGTCGAGACGTATTTTTATACGATTTAAACGGTAATAAGTTGTCCGCAGCTGTTACCAATGCATGTCTAGCTAAATACCAAACACCAACAGAAACCTATTCGGCATTCCCTACTGGGTTTACACATCTGGCTGTGATTGATGATCCTGATGGCTATACCAACATGCGTAGTCAGAAAAATGCACAAAGTCAGATCGTCGCCCGTGTCACACGAGGTGAACAGTTTTACACCTACAAGCAAGAAGGCAACTGGTGGCAGGTAAGAACTGCCGAAGGCAAGGTGGGATATATACATATCTCACGTATCCGACTGCTTAATTGAAGTGATTGATTTTACTGTTGGGTGGTAATGCGAGCCTTTCGTAATATCACACCAATAACTGCTAGATCAGGGTTGTGTATAAATCAGAATATCAGAGACATCAAAGTGCTCATCCGGCAAGGTGAAAGCCTTGCCTTTGAGCTAAAGAGTTATGTAAGTAGCCTGCCTGATCGTGATCACTACAGTCGCGTTTTCCCCTCCTAAATCTAGTTATGCCCCCTTATCCTGACTAAACCTTTAAGATTTACCCTATAATCACGCGTATACATGTCTGAGCCTGGGCGGTGCGGTCCGCTTTTATGCATCAGAAATCAAATCGCCCTCAAGGAGCGCGAGAATGACCGATATTGAAGATCGCTGGCTTTCTGTAGAGGAAGTAGCAAAGTACCTTGGTGTCAGCAGTGACACTGTGTACCGCTGGCGTGATAAGCAAGGTATGCCTGCCAATCGCGTGGGTAGGTTGTGGAAGTTTAAAAAAGACGAAATTGATGAGTGGGTACGCACAGGTGGGGCGAGTGAGGCCAATGGAAAGCATGACTGAAAAGAATAAACATTTAACTCGGTTTGGATTCAGCTTTGACCGAGGTGGTGCTCATAGCTCACGAACCATGATGCTCGAAGACTTGGTTAGCTTATTCGCATACGTTGATCGGCCTGAAGCTGAGAAAAGTGATTACCTGCATGCTATTGATGAAGAGAACTGTCTTGGCAAGCGTTCAGGTAAAACACGTCTTTTGACTTATCGCCACTTGGTTGACCTCTACACGCTTGATCACACTAAAGTGCTGTTTCGTGCTTTGTTGTATTTTTGGAATCGTGATGTTGAAGGGCAGCCGCTGCTGGCTCTAAGTTGTGTTTATGCGCGTGATGCTATTTTCCGTGCATCAGCTTCCTTTGTGCTCAGTGTTCCTGAGGGCGCACGAATTACCCGTGACTCAATTGAAGAGCTGATTGATGCCATTGAGCCAGGCCGCTTCAGTGCAGCAACCCTTAAATCAACAGCGCAGAATATTAATTCCACTTGGACCAAATCAGGTCATCAGCAAGGTAGGGCGATAAAGATACGTACTAGAGCTCAACCGACTGCTGGTAGCGTTGCATACGCCTTGCTTCTCGGTTATCTGTCTGGCGTCCGTGGGCAATCTTTGTTTGAGACTGAATACATCAAGTTGC
The DNA here is from genome assembly GCA_034006605.1 of Pseudomonas sp. Taxonomy (GTDB): domain Bacteria; phylum Pseudomonadota; class Gammaproteobacteria; order Pseudomonadales; family Pseudomonadaceae; genus Denitrificimonas. The sequence goes on from JAVESM010000003.1 coordinate 227,632, forward strand.
TTGATTGCAGCTTTGATCAGGCAATTGGCCTTGCCGGTGAAGCCTCTCGTAAAGGCTGGATTATATTCAAGCATTTAGGCGATGTGATTGAGGTGGTATTCCCGAATATCATCAGCGCAGAAGAAATGGAGTGGCTTCGTGAGCAGAATTAAACAGCTGGTACAGTCTTACAGTAAGTTTATTAAAGTGCCTTGGCGCGATGACGCAGCTGCCGCTCAGCGTGTTGTGTTCTGTGTATATAACGAAAATGACGAGCGCTTACTGCGAGCTAAAATTGATGAGTTTGAAATCGTCACGCGTGAAGCAGATCATGAGTGGGCGATTTTTGATCTTACAGATACCTTTGCGCTGTGGCTGGGCTCACAGCGTTATGCCAAGAGCTATTTTGCTAAACCCAACTTACTGCCTACATTGCTCCCAAAGTACCTTGTTTATATAGCTGATGAGTTTGCTGCTTTCTTAGAGAAGAACAACGCAACTACGAATACGGTCATTGCGCTGCAGGGCGTAGGCTCATTATTTGGTTTGCTTAAAGTAAAAGATGTCGTTGATAGGTTAGCGCCCATGGTTGATGGGCGGCTGCTGGTTTTGTTCCCAGGCAGCTATGAAAACAATAATTACAGATTGCTTGATGGCTATGACGGTTGGAATTATCTCGCTGTGCCCATTACTGCAGACAAGGAATACTAAACGAAGGGTTTATGATGAAAAATCGTGATATTTACCAAAAGGATCCGGCCAGCCGCAAGCTGATTAACCAAGGTGTGGCTAGTGTCAATGATGAGCAAGACAGCGATGCATTAGCTGTGTTGCGTTATGAATTAGAAACCTTCGTGTGTGATGGTCAGTATGAAGCAGGGATGTCAGATATTCTTGCAACCTACCTGAAGAACGTCGATCAGTTAGAGCAGCCAGCAGCTTGGGTCAGTGGCTTCTATGGTTCGGGTAAATCACACTTAGTAAAAATGTTGCGTGCATTATGGGTCGATACGTCTTTTGACGATGGTGCATCGGCACGTGGTATTGCAAACCTGCCGCAAGGTATTCGTGATCAGCTTAAAGAGCTCAGCACCCAAGCGAAACGTCACGGGGGCTTGCACGCAGTGTCAGGTACTCTTGGTGCAGGAGCCAGTGGTAGCGTGCGTCTTGCTTTATTACGTCTTATTTTTAAGTCTGCAGGCTTGCCAGAACTCTATCCTGTTGCGCGCTTTGTCATGTGGCTCAAGCAAGAAAATATCTACGAGCAAGTACGTGCCCATGTTGAAGATAACGGTGTTGACTGGGATGAAGAACTTGACAACTTTTACGTTGCTGAAGCCTTGCATGATGCATTAGTGCACACCAAACCACAGCTGTTTCCAACCCCTGTTTCTTGTGTGGAAACGCTAATCAATCTTTATCCGCACGCTGATGATGTTTCGAGTGCTGACATGCTCAAAGCGATAAAACAGGTGCTGACTAAGGATGGCAAGCTTCCGCTAACCTTAATCGTGCTTGATGAGATTCAGCAGTACATTGGTACCAGCAGTGAGCGCTCCATTGATGTGCAAGAAGCAGTAGAAGCGTGCTGTAAGCACATTGGCGGCAAGCTTCTGTTTATCGGTACAGGTCAAACGGCTGTTACCGGTACCAGCAACTTAAAGCGGCTTGAGGGTCGCTTTACGGTACGTGTTGAGCTTTCTGATGCTGATGTTGATGCTGTAGTGCGTCAGGTTATTCTGGCAAAGAAGCCAGAAGCAAAAGCTCCCGTTGAGCACGTTATGCAAACCAACCTGGGTGAGATCTCTCGTCACCTGTCTGGAACAACGATTGGCCATAGGCAAGATGATATTCCTAATTTTGCGCAGGATTATCCAATTTTACCGGTGCGTCGTCGTTTTTGGGAAAACGCATTGCGCGTACTTGACCAGACCGGTACGGATAGCCAGTTACGTAATCAGCTCAGTATGATTCACAAAGTCATCCAGACCAACTTAGATCAGCCGTTAGGTCATGTGGTACCTGCAGACTATTTATATTTCGACTCAGCTGACAAATTACTCCAGTCACGTATTTTGCCGCGCAAAGTGCATGAGAAAACCTTCAGCTGGTTAAAAGGCACTAAAGACCAACAGTTAATGGCACGTGCCTGTGGCCTAGTGTTTCTGATCAATAAACTGAACAGTCAAAATAATGAAATTGGTATCCATGCCAATATCGACACCCTGGCAGATTTGTTAGTAGAGGACTTATCTCAAGGCAGTAGCACCTTGCGTAGTCAGTTACCAGGCGTGCTCGATAACTGTGAGCTACTGATGAAGGTCGGTGATGAATACCGCATTCAAACAGAAGAAAGCTCAGCCTGGAATGACGAGTTCTTAAGCCAGCGCTCAGCATTATCAAACGAAGCCTATCGTGTCGAAGCTGAGCGTGATGATCGTATTCGTAGGAAGTTTGCAGGATTAGTCCGCAAGCTAAGCCTGATGCAAGGCAGCTCTAAAGTAGTCCGTGATATTTCTCTTGTATTTGATTCTCAGCTACCAGTCGATGCAAATAAGCGTATTTGTGTTTGGGTGCGTGACGGCTGGAGCAGTGACACAAACTCAGTGCAAGCAGATGCAAGACAAGCTGGTAATCAGTCACCGACAGTCTTTGTATTTATTCCTAAGCGCTCAGCGGATGATCTGCGTCATCAGTTAATCGACTATAAAGCAGCCAGTGCCACACTCGATAAGCGCGGTGTACCTAACACACCAGAAGGTGCTGAAGCTCGTGCTGCGATGGAAACCACCAAGCAAACGTCAGAAGCTAAAATCAATCAGTTGCTTGATGATGCCTTCTCAGGTGCACGCGCCTTTCAGGCTGGTGGTAATGAGATTATCGGCAATGATTTACAAGAGATGGTGTTGGAGGCTGCGAATAATTCATTACAACGTCTCTATCCGCAATTTCAAATGGCTGACCATGAAGGCTGGGCCAAAGTGTATGCAAATGCCCAGAAAGGCATGGCTGACGCACTAAAAGCAGTAGGTGATGACGGTGAGCCAGCTAAAAACGCTGTCTGTAAAGTCATTCTCGGTTTTATTGCTGGAGGTAAAAAAGGTACTGATATTCGTGAGCAGTTTGAGACAAGCCCGTATGGCTGGGCGCGTGATGCTGTCGATGGTGGCCTACAGGTATTGCTAGTTGCCGGATTAATCCGTGCTGAAGATGAAAATAACAAAGCGGTTGATTTCAAAGACCTTGAGCGTAAGGCAATTGGTAAAATTAAATTTATCATTGAGTCGGCAACTGTCAGTGCTGTCCAGCGTATTCAAATTCGCAAGCTCTTACAAAAGCTTGGCATTTCAGCTAAGCAAGGCGAAGAGTCGCTGTGTATACCTGAGTTTTTGCAGAAGTTACGCGTTCTTGCTGAGAGAGCAGGGGGCGAAGCTCCTGCGCCTGCACGTCCAGATGCCGCCTTGCTTGAAGACATAAGTACCGTTAAGGGCAACGAACAGCTATTAACCCTGTACAACAAGCGTGATGAACTGACCGATGCGATCGACAGTTGGACAGGTCAGGCTGAGCGTATCAATAAACGTTTACCGGCTTGGCAGACACTCAAGCGCTTATTTACTCACGGTCAAAGCGTTGCCGGTGTTGAAGTGCTGGGAGCCCAGGCACGCCATATTGAAGAGCAGCGTCAGTTATTAGAAGAGCCTGATCAAGTACCGTTACTGCTTAGCAATCTAGCGCAACTGCTGCGTGATAAATTAAACACTTTGCATGCTGCCTACAGTGAGCAGCACCAGCAAGGTATGAATCGCTTAGAGCTGGATAGTAACTGGCAACAGCTTGAGCCTGAACAGCGTAATAACCTCTTAGCAGAGCAAAAGCTCACGCTTGCGCATGCACCGCACGTCCAAGTGGCAACTGTAGATGAGGTGCTCGCTACTTTGGGGCAATTATCATTGTCTGCATTTGCTGACCGTGTGGCCGCGTTATCAAGCCGCTTTAATGATGTAGCAGTGTCAGCCGCAACCTTGTGCGAGCCTAAGATTCAGTTTGTTTCTATACCACGTGAAACCTTAAAAACAGCTGAGGACATTGACCGCTGGGCGGAAGACGTTAAACAGCAGCTTAAAGGTGCGCTAGAGCAGGGCCCTGTGTCTGTAAAGTAAATTGTATGCGCACCATTGCACAGCGCAAATAATTGCAGTGTGCGCAATGTGTGCGCAATTCTCTTAAGAATTGAAAGATAAATGATTTAGCGCATTTAACCGCGCAATTATGGAGAGGTCAGGACGATGCTGCCATTAGATAAAGCACTTAGAAACCAACTGGAACGTACAATTAAGCATGCACGTAATATTGCTGAAGATGCAGCACGTGCCGTGTTGGAACAGTTGGGGGTCAGCGAAGCAACACCCTTTGCGCATCTAAGTGAAGCTGAGCGAGAGCTACGTCGTAAGCTGCGTTTACATGGACGCCAGCTGGGTGACGCACTCAACGGCGGCAGTATTCAAAGCATGGAGCGCTTAGTTGAAGAGACCGCTTATCAGCATTGGCATCGTATGCTGTTTGCGCGTTTTTTAGCTGAAAATAATTTACTAATGTACCCCGATCCTGATGAGCCAGTTGCCGTCAGCTTAGAAGAGTGTGAAGAGCTTGCTGCAGATGAAGGCGCTGCTAATGGTTGGGAGCTAGCAGCGCGTTATGCTGCAGATATGTTGCCGCAGATTTTCCGTTTGGAGTCGCCTGTATTTGCACTAACGTTTTCGCCTGAGCACCAACTCAAGCTTGAGCGTTTACTGGCTGATTTAGCTGAGGAAGTCTTTACTGCATCTGACAGCCTTGGTTGGGTGTATCAGTATTGGCAGGCTGATAACAAAGATCGTATTAATGAATCTGAAGTAAAAATTGGTGCACGTGAATTGCCGGCAGTAACGCAGTTATTCACTGAGCCTTATATGGTTGATTTCCTATTGGATAACGCCTTGGGTGCTTGGTGGGCCGCTAGAAAGCTCACCGAACAAGACTTTAAGAGCGCGAGCAGTGAAGAAGAGCTACGCCAGAAAGCATCCATACCTGGAGTGCCCTTGGCTTATCTGCGTTTTGTGCAAGAGGAAGATGCCGCAGGTAATAAGGTTTGGGCTCCGGCAGCAGGTACGTTTGATGCCTGGCCTGAACAGTTAGCAGACCTGAAAACACTGGATCCAAGTTGCGGATCAGGCCACTTTTTGGTGGCAGCTTTACTAATGCTAGTGCCGATGCGCATTGAGCGTGATGGTCTTTCTGCACAACAAGCAGTTGATGCTGTATTGCGTGAAAATATTCATGGGCTAGAGCTTGACCCGCGCTGCGTTGAATTAGCTGCTTTTACTCTAGCTATCACTGCTTGGAAATACCCTGATGCTGGCGGCTACCGCGTACTTCCTGAGTTGAATTTAGCCTGCTCGGGCTTATCTGTAAGTGTGGCTAAAGAAGAGTGGAAACAATTAGGGTTGGGTAAAAAGAACCTCACTATTGCTCTCGATTGGATGCACGATACTTTTAAAGACGCTCCGGTACTAGGTAGTTTGCTGAATCCAGCTAAGGCTGATGCGGCCAAAATAGTTCAATGGGATGAGCTTTCAGCTGCGCTAGAACAAGCTCTACAGCAAGAACAGAATGACGAGCAGCAAGAAGTTGCTGTCGTTGCTCAAGGCTTGGCTAAAGCGGCTACTTTGCTGGCTGGAAAGTATTCATTGGTGATTACTAACGTGCCTTATTTAGCGCGCGGTAAACAGAGTGAACAGCTACGTGACTTTTGCGAAAAACACTATCCAGAAGGTAAGAACGACTTAGCTACAGTGTTTCTTGAACGCTGCCTAGAGCTTTGCAATGAAGGTGGAACATCAAGCATTGTATTACCGCAGAATTGGCTGTTTTTAACTGGATATAGAAAGTACCGTGAAAAGCTTCTTAAAAACGATACTTGGCATTTGATTGCTCGGCTAGGTGAGGGAGGGTTTGATTCGACAGCTGCGGCAGGCGCATTTGTAGCTATGGTTACAATTAGTCGTGGTAATACGACTAAAAATGCTGGTGGACTATTTGCTGAGATGAGTAATGGTAATCTACTACGCGGTCTTGATGTGTCGAGTGCTCGTGGTGTTTTTGAAAAATCTCAAAAACTATCAACTACACAAATTAAAAGTGTAGCGCAAGTAGAACAGCTGGGGAATCCTGACGCGAGGATCACACTAGAAGAGTCAAGTAGCGAGGTATTGTTGGCAGAGTACGCTGACTCTTTAGTTGGTATACAGACTGGTGATTACCCTCGTTTTGCAGTTGGTTTTTGGGAGATAGAAAAGATTGATAATGGTTGGATTAAATACGAAAGGCCTGGTAAGAAAAGCGTGGATCGCACAGAGGCACTTTTGTGGGAAGAGGGTAGCGGGCAGTTATATAATTTAGTTGTTGAAAAGCTTGGCGAAAAAGGTGTGCGAGCCTGGATAAGAGGCGAAGAAGCTTGGGACAAGCAAGGTGTTTCAGTTCAACTAATGCGAAACCTTGATGCTTCACCTTATTTTGGTGCTAAGTATGATCAAACAATGGCTGTGATTCTGCCTCACAAACAGGAGCATTTATTACCAATCTGGTGTTTTTGTTCTTCACCAGAATACAGTGAAGCAGTAAGGCGAATAGATCAAAAACTTAATGTCACCAATGCGACTTTAGCTAAGGTGCCTTTTGATTTAGAGCATTGGATGAAAAAAGCTCAAGAAAAATACCCTAAAGGCTTATCTAAATCTTATTCAAACGATCCTACACAATGGGATTTTCATGGTCATCCTTGCGGGACTGTACTTTGGGATGATGTAACTAAGTGGACTGTTGTAGGTGCTGTACGTACTGACGATAGCGTATTGCAGATAGCCGTTGCACGTCTGCTTGGCTACCGCTGGCCTGCCGAGTTAGATGTTGAAATGGAGTTAGCTGATGAACAGCGCGATTGGGTTAAGCGTTGCGATGCATTGCTGAGCTATGCCGATGACGACGGCATAGTTTGTATTCCACCGGTGCGTGGTGAAGCAACGGCTGCCAGTCGTTTATTAGATTTATTAGTAGCTTCTTACGGTGATGCTTGGTCAAACGATATTTTGGCTCAGCTCCTCAGCAGTGCTAGCCATGCGGGTAAAAGCCTAGAAAGCTGGTTGCGTGATAAGTTCTTTACCCAACATTGCAAGCTTTTCCAAAATCGCCCCTTTATCTGGCATGTTTGGGATGGCTTAAGTGATGGCTTCGCTGCTTTAGTAAACTACCATAATCTTGATTACAAAACGCTCGAGACGTTGATTTACACTTATCTAGGTGACTGGATTAGCCGTCAAAAACAAGATATCGCCAGCGGTGTAGACGGTGCAGAAGAAAAGCTCGCCGCTGCTGAGGGGCTTAAGAAAAAGCTTGAATTGATTCTGCAAGGTGAAGCGCCTTACGATATTTTCGTGCGCTGGAAGTCTCTCGAAGAACAGCCCATTGGCTGGAGTCCAGACCTGAACGATGGCGTACGCCTCAACATACGTCCCTTTTTGAATGTTCCCGATGTCGCCAAAAAAGGCGCAGGCGTCCTCCGCGATAAACCCAACATCCACTGGAAAAAAGACCGTGGCAGCGATGTCGCCTCAGCCCCTTGGTACCACCTCGGCCTTGAGTACGGTGGCAAAGAAGGTGATCGAATCAACGATCATCATTTAAGTTTAGATGAGAAGCGCTGTGCAAGGCAGGGCGATGAATGAGTCTTCAAAATAAAACTAGCGAACTAGATAGCTTCCGTATTGCGCCTACCCAAGTGTTAGCTCAAGAAGCTTTTGAAAGTTTATCTTTGTCACCAGGTTTGATAGGGGAAGATCTTCTCCAGATTCTGGAGCAGCGCTTTGTTGATGCTCAGCGTTGCTTAGAGCACTCACCGCTTGCAACCATCATGCTTTGTGGTTCTTTGTTAGAAGGGTTGCTGCTTGGACTTGCTCAAAAAAGAGCTAAAGAATTTAACCAAGCAAAGCAGTCACCCAAAAACAAAGAAAATAAAACTAAGAGCTTTAATGAATGGACTCTCGCAGAGTTTATTAATGTTGCTCATGGGTTAGGAATACTTAGAGGCGATGTTGCAGGTTTTGGTCATGCTCTACGCGATTTTAGAAACTACATCCATCCATACGAACAGTTAAAAGCAAGTTTTAATCCAGATCAACATACTGCTGAAATGTGTTTGTTAGCTGTCAAAGCTGCAGTACACGGCATTCGTGATTTTACGAAGCTAAGCTCAGTAATTATTTCTGGGGATTGGGCGAATCATCCAAACGCAACACAGCTTGCATTGCTGTGCTTGATCGGCACTTGGGATGAGAACAACGAGGCTGATAAAAAAGCTGTAGCTAGCATGCTTTGTATGAGCTATGACGAGTGGTTTAAGCTAGCAAGAGAAATAGTTCAGCTGCCTAACAGTCCGCTAGCAGTGAAAGGTGGTGTGTGGCGTATTAAGAATAAAAAAGAATTTTTCGAAATTCTTGCCTCACGTATACACGATCAAGATTTAGATAACTTTAAAACGTTAGCTGTAGAAATCTTCAAAGAAAATGACCCTATTTTTGAGTTGAAGTCAGAAGAGCGATATACAGCTAGTCTGCACTCTAAGGTTATGAGTTATTCCTCGGTTATACGAGAGGGCGTTTCTGAGGGGCTCGCTTTGTTGACGTGCTACCAAGGTATCTGTACACACAGCACGCAGGGTAAGCTTAGAGGAACAGTTGAGCGGGTTATTTACGATGTGTTAATGCAAGCAGATTGGGTGTTATGGGGCAGTTTAAATAGCCTGTTGCCAACGCTTGCTGAGGCTTCACCCAATATTTTTCTTGAAGGAGTAGAGCAAGCTTTACGTGCTCAGCCGTGCCCTTTCCATGAGCTTTATGCTCAAGAAGGCAATGCTATTACGGGCAGCAATTACATGGTTGGTTTGTTGTGGGCTTTAGAAACGCTAGCCTGGGATGAGCAATATCTAGTTCGTGTGTGTGTAGTCCTAGCAGAGCTAGCAAGTATTGATCCTGGTGGTCAGTATGCAAATCGACCTGGCAATTCGTTGGCAGATATTCTCCTACCTTGGCGGCCACATACATTAGCTAGTGTTGATAAGCGCAAGGTTGCAGTTATAAATATACTAAGGGAGTTTCCGTACGAGGGTTGGAAGCTTTTACTTGAGCTGTTACCAGATCAAAGACGAACCACTTCTGGAACCCATCAGCCGAAATGGTGCAATATCGTTGCATGTGATCAAGACAGTGAGATAAGCACAAATGAATACCGTCAGCAAGTTGAAGCATATGCAGAGTTAGCAGTAAAAGCTGCAGGCTTTAATATTGATCGGTTGAAAAGCTTAATTAAAATATCAAGCTCATTAACAAAGCTAGCTTTTGAAAAACTACTCACCGCGTTATCTTCCAATGACATAAAGCAATTGACAGAAGATCAGCGGTATCCATTATGGCGTGAATTAACACGAGTTACTCGAAAGCACAGAAAGTATCAAGATACAGAGTGGGCTTTGCCAAGCGAATTGCTAGATGCTATTGATGATGTAGCAGAAAAGCTACAACCTGTTAGGTCTTCGCTTTTGCATCAAGAGTTATTTATGGGGTATGGCTCTGATTTTTATGATGTGGATTCTGATTTTGAAACGCGGGAAAAGTTGCTTGCTACAAGAAGAGCAGAGGCTTTGTCTGAGATTTTTGAGATGGAAGGTCTAGACGTCTGTTTTGAGCTTGCTAGCAAAGTTAATGACCCTAGAAATGTAGGCTATGCTTTAGCTCTAATAGAAGATAAAAGCATAGGAGAAAGGTTGCTACCTTTCCATTTAATTACAGAAAATCTTAAACAAAGAGAGCTGCTACAAGGCTTTGTTTGGCGGAAGTTTTATTTACATGGTTGGGAGTGGTGCGGCAGTCTCGATATAGATCACTGGAGTAAAGAGCAGAAGGGGCAGTTTCTGGCTTACTTACCTTTTACTTCTGAGGTGTGGGGGAAAGTTTCCGAGTGGCTGGGTAATGATGAAGAGCTCTATTGGTTAATAGTTGAAGTTAACCCTTACTTTAGCAAGGATGATTTGTCGTTTGTTATTGATAAGCTTGTTAAGTACGAGCGTTTTCACGTGGCTGCTGAATGTTTTTCAGCGGCCCTGCATCACCAGCAAGATATAAATGTCAAAAAACTTGCTCAGGTACTACTAGCCCTCGTTTCGTCTGAACAGTCTGCTAAGCAATTGGATACGTATCGCATAACTGAGTTAATCAAGTACCTCCAAGATGATCTCTCAACTCCAAAGGATGACCTTTTCCAAATTGAATGGGCATACCTGCCTTTGCTCATGGATTATAATCAAGCGACTCCTAAGCTTCTTGAAAGCAAGCTAGCAAGTGATCCTGAGTTTTTTTGCGAAGTTGTTCGTCTTATTTTTCATTCGAAAAATGAAAAAAGAACTGATGTTGCACTGACAGAGGAAAAACAAGCCATTGCCAGTAATGCTTGGCGCTTACTGCACTATTGGCGAACAGTGCCTGGGGTATCTGTAGATGATGCTTTTGATGTTACCCTTTTTAAAAGCTGGCTTGCGGGGGTAATAAGATCAACCACTGAGTCTGGCCATTTAGATGTAGCCATGAGTCAGGTTGGACAAGTGTTAATTCATGCACCAGTAGATCCAAGTGGCTTATGGATTCATGAGGCAGTAGCAGAAGCTTTAAATGCTCGTGATGCTGAAGCTATGCGCTCAAGCTTTAGTATCGGGGTGCATAATTCGCGAGGCGTTCATACGGTTGATCCCACTGGAAAGCCTGAAAGAGAGCTAGCTGATAAATATCGACAGCAAGCAGAAGATGTTGAAAATGCAGGTTTTTCTAGATTTGCCGCGACCTTAAAAGAACTTGCGAACGACTATGATAATCAAGCTGAAAGAAATATTTCCAGATACGAGCCGGTTGAAGAGTAGGCTGTTTACTTAACTAACTTATGCCTAGGCTTACCCAGCCTGATGCTTTAACCGTATAAAAATTCACTAAAAGAGACCCGCCATGCTTAAGCACTTAAAACTCACAAATATTGGTCCGGCTGATGCTGAGCTAGAGTTTGCCGACCGGTTGAATTTAATTACCGGCGACAATGGCTTGGGCAAAAGCTTTCTGCTTGATATTGCTTGGTGGGCGATGACACGTAAGTGGCCAGGTGAGGTGAATGCTAAGCTGACCTCTGGCAAGGTCGCCTTACCGACTGATAAGAAAACAGCTGCTGAAATTGATTTCTCCTTTACTGGCGTATCTCGACTCAAAACCCATACCAGTATTTTTGAACCCAGGCAGCAAAACTGGTCTATCCCACAGGGTCGCCCAGCGAACCCTGGCTTTGTATTTTATGCCATGGCTGATGGTAGCTTTGCAGTATGGGATCCAGCACGAAACTATTGGCGTGGTAGCTCTGAAGAAACAACTGAGCGTCCAGCAGCCTATGTCTTTAGCCCAAAGGAAGTGTGGGATGGATTACAGCGCGAAGACGGCACTTGGTTGTGTAACGGTTTAATTCGTGACTGGGCGAGCTGGCAAAAAGAGAAAGGTCGTGCATTCGATAGTTTGATCGCTGTCCTGGCAGAATTATCGCCTTCTGACTCAGAGACGTTAGAGCCAGGCGCACTGACCCGAATCAGCTTAGATGACGTGCGTGATATGCCTACCCTGAAAATGCCTTATGGGCAGGAAGTTGCGGTGGTACATGCTTCATCAGGCATGCGTAGAATTATTTCTTTGGCGTACTTTTTAGTCTGGTGCTGGGAAGAGCATTTAAAAGCTAAAGAACTGCTAGGCGAAGAACCAGAAAACAAATCAACCTTTTTGATTGATGAAGTCGAATCTCATCTCCATCCAAAATGGCAGCGCACAATTATTCCGGCCTTGATGCATGTGATGCAGCGACTAGCGAGTAATGCGCAGGTGCAGCTTATTGCTGTGACTCACTCACCTTTAGTGATGGCTTCAGTTGAACCGTTGTTTGATGATAAGCAGGATGCCTGGTGGGATTTAGACCTAGTACCTTCTATTGACCAGAAAGCCCCTGTGGTTGCATTCAGTCAGCGACCTTTTGAGCGGTTGGGTGATGTGTCTAGATGGTTGGTCAGTGATGCATTTGATCTTAAAAGTGCACGCTCTGTGGATGCTGAGAAAGTCTTGCAGGAAGCTGCACTTATCCTTTCTGAAGAAGTTGTTGACGCTAAAAAGGCGCTTGAGCTTGATGCGCGATTGCGTAAGCTATTAGGTGATACTGATCCGTTTTGGATTCGTTGGCGTTTCGTGGGTGAAAAGCAAGGGTGGTTATTGTGATTCCTGTACACCCACAGCCAGAGCCTAATAGTTTTGATAGTGCCGTGCGTCAAAAAGGTTTGGCGTATTTGGCTAAGAAGCAGATTGCTTTGGATAAGCCATTAGCCAAAGGCGTTGAGCTTTCTCCGTATTGGCGCAGTTGCTTAGACGATTTGCATCAAGCTTACCAAGGTGTCTGTGCTTATTTATCGGTGTATATCGAGCGAGCAGCAGGCGCAGGCTCCGTAGACCATTTTATTGCTAAGTCAAACGATGCAGGCTTGGCGTACGAGTGGGGCAACTACCGCCTTGCATGCTCAATCATGAATAGTCGAAAACGCGATTATGCTGATGTGCTAGATCCCTTTGCGCTGGAAGAAGGCTGCTTTCGTTTAGAGCTGGTCAGTGGTCGTATTTACCCAGCCCCTAATCTTTCTGCTGGGCTAGCCGTGCAGGTAGAACAAACCATTGTGCGACTCAGCTTAGATGACTCTATGTGCAGAACACTGCGTGCGCGTTGGTTTCAGGAATATATTGAGTTTCAGCTTCCTGCTGAGTATTTAAGGCATAAATCGCCTTTTGTTTGGTATGAAGCAAATCGACAAGGATTACTGTGAAGATCATTGAGTATTTAGTGGCAGCCGTGCGTAAGGCTGCGATATATAACGCAGAAATCCAGGTTGCTCCTGCCTGTATCTTGTGGCCTGACCGAGATCGCCAGTGGGAGTCTGTTGTGCCATTGTTGCAGGTAGCACTGCCTGAGCTCTTGGTGCTCGGTAACTACGCGCCTGCAGAGCGTACAGGCCCTGCTATTTGGTTGCGTAGCGCACTTGCAGGCCAAGTGCCTGAAGTGTCATTGCTAGCCGATAAGACACCAATTATTTATCTGCCAGGTGTGAGTCGGCAAGACTTACGTGCGGTAGAAGACTGTCCTGATGAATTGAAAGTCATTGCTGAACTGCAATATCGCGGTGTGATTTGGTCTCAGGTTAATGCGAAAGACTGGACTGTATTGGCTTACCTAAAGTCAGATCAGGGCGGTTTAGGGCTCGATGTTGCCAAAGATAATAATACACAAGAAGCGATGTTGCGCTCTTTAGAAATGCTGCTGGATACTCCAGTTGAGCAGCTGGTGAATAAGCGTTTAGAAGCCACTGACTTTAATCAGTTGCTGTCATCTGACTTGGTTAGAGATATTTTGCATTGGCTTGCAGCACCAAAAATGATTACACAGCAGTGGCAAGGTGAGCGCTGGCAGGCGTTTGTGAGCTTGTGTGTGTCAGAGTTTAAATTTAATCCAGAGCAAGAGGGTGAGATTGCAGCGGCAGAGTTGTTGTGTTCCGCCTCTGGTCCTTGGGCTGGCGTGTGGCAGCGATTCATTGATGCTCCTACGAGCTACCAAAGTTTGGTTGAGGTGTTGTCAAAAGCACAACCGGACTTGGGTGCCGAGATGATGCGTTACCCACGCTACAATCAAGAAGAAGAGGAAAGTCTCTTCTCCGCGCTGCAGCAACTGCGTAACGCAAACAGCCAACAGGCTAAGCAAGAGCTAGTTAGTCTTGAGCAAAAACATGCAGAGCGTCGTGACTGGGTGTGGGCTGAGCTTGGCCTGGCTCCTCTTGCAGAGTTGCTGCCGCACTTTAAAACGATCGCTGAAAAAGCCTCAGACAGTGGCTTATCGGGTGAGCATCCATTAAAGATGGCTGATTACTATCGTGAGCAATACTGGCAGATTGATGATGCGTGCTTAAGATTGTTAGAGCTGGCTAAAGAGCCAGCTTTGCAGGCTTTGGTTCAAGATTTGTTAGATTTGATTTATACACCTTGGTTGGATGCAACCGCTAAGAACTTTCAGCAGTTGGTTGGTGAGAAGGGCTACCCAGGCACTGACTGTAAAGAAGCAGTAGGTCGCTATGAAGCTAATTCTGAGCTGGTCTTTTTTGTTGATGGTTTACGTTACGACATCGCGCAGCGCTTAGTATCTAAGCTAGAAATTCTCGGTGATGTGACTCAAAGTCATAATTGGTCAGCTTTGCCATCGGTTACTGCAACAGCAAAAGCAGCAGTGACTCCTGTGTACGATCACATTACTGGGCGCGTTACCGATACCGACTTTCAGCCAAGTCTGTTAGCTGAAGACAAACCATTTAGTAGTTACTACTTCAAAAAAATAATGCAGGAACAGGGTTGGCAGGTATTAGCTGATAATGAGATGGGCGATCCAAGCGGGTTAGCGTGGGTGCAAACAGGTGATATTGATTCGGCGGGTCACCAAGATAAGCTGCGTCTAGCAGGTCGCATTGATAGTCTTTTAGACGAAGTGTACTGGCGTGTTAAGGGCTTAATCGAGGCAGGCTGGAAGCGCATTAGAATTGTGACAGATCATGGTTGGTTGCTTACACCTAAGCCAATGACGAAGGTTGATTTGCCTAAGCATACAACCAGTGTCCGCTGGGCGCGCTGTGCAATGATTAAACAAGATGCACAAACAAACCTACCTACAGTTAATTGGTATTGGAACCCGTCAGTAACTATAGCCGTTGCGCCAGGAGCCTCAGCATTTATAGCAGGTCACCACTACGATCACGGTGGCTTGAGTCTGCAAGAATGCTTAACACCGATTATTACGATTAGGTCATCTAAGCAGCAATCGACTGCGGCCAATGCAAAAATCAATTCATTGCAATGGCTTGGGCTGACCTGTCGTGTAACAGTCAGTGCGGAAGAACCTGACCTTAAGGTTGATTTACGTTTAAGCGCTGCAGATGCAACAACATCAGTTGTTAGAAGTAAGAAATTGAAGGATGGAAAAGTCAGCCTTATGGTTGCTGACGATGCGCTTGAAGGTAGCGCGGCTGTATTAGTCATCTTAGATCAGCAAGGTGGTTTAATGGCTCAACAGGCAACCATCATAGGAGCAGAAGAGTGATTGAATTAGACGTCTTAGATCGCAAAGCTGAGAGCACGCTGGAAGGCTATATTGTTCGTAAGGATTTAGTGCGGACCTTTGCGCGCCAGTTTCCTGTGCCAACCTATGTTGTTGAGTTTTTGTTGGGTCGCTACTGTGCAAGTACTGATCCTGAAGAAATCGAAGAAGGCATTGAGATTGTTGAACGTCAGCTTTCATCACGCACGGTAAAAGCCGGTGAAGAGGAGCTGTTTAAGGCCCGAGCCTACAAAGATGGAACAGTGACATTAATAGATATTATTAGTGTGCGCTTTAGTGCTGCTGATAATGGCTATCTTGCTGTATTGCCGAGCCTGCAGCTCACCAAAGTCCGTATTCCAGATAAAATTGTAGATGATAATCAGCGTCTTTTGACGGGCGGTTTTTACGCTGAAATAACACTTGAGTACGATCCTGCAATAGCAGAAGAACGTGGCAACCCTTTCGGTATTAATAGCCTGCGTCCTATCCAACTCTCGAAGAGAGATGTTTTAGACCAGCTTGCCGATGCACGCAAAGAGTTCACAACTGAACAGTGGAAAGACTTTTTACTCCGTTCTATTGGCCTTGAGCCAAGTCATCTTGATGTGCGTGCTAAGGATGCGCTGTTACTGCGTATGGTGCCGTTTGTAGAGCGCAACTATAACTTGGTTGAGCTCGGTCCAAGAGGTACGGGTAAGAGCCACTTGTTCCAGCAGGTATCGCCTTATGCTCATCTGATCTCAGGTGGTAAAGCGACCATTGCAAAAATGTTTGTGAATAACGCTACAGGCCAGCGTGGCTTGGTCTGCCAGTACGACGTTGTTTGCTTTGATGAGATTAGTGGTATTTCTTTTGATTCAAAAGAAGGCATTAATATCATGAAGGGCTACATGGAGTCAGGTGAGTTTAGTCGCGGAAAAGAAAGCATCCGTGCTGACGGCTCAATGGTCTTTGTAGGTAACTTTGATGTGGATGTTGAGCATCAGCAGCGTGTAGGACACTTGTTCGGTCCTTTACCGGCAGAGATGCGTGACGACACTGCATGGATGGATCGTATTCACGGTTACCTACCTGGCTGGGATGTACCTAAAGTGAGTCGTGATTTATTCACTGATCACTTTGGTTTAGTCAGTGATTTCTTTTCAGAGTGCTTAAGCAGACTGCGCTATGAAAGCCGCGTGAGTACATTGCAGAGTCGAGTAACTTTAGGTGGAGCGCTCAGTGGTCGTGATACTAATGCTGTTAATAAAACAGCATCGGGTCTTCTGAAACTTTTGTATCCAAGTGCTGAACTACCCATCCTTGATGAAGATATTGAGTGGGCTGTGCGTTTAGCTCTTGAAGTACGTCGTCGCGTTAAAGAACAGCAAAAACGTATTGGCTCAGCTGAGTTCAGGAACACTCATTTCAGTTATGTGATGGGTGAGGATGGTATTGAGAAGTTTGTCGCTACACCTGAACTGCGTGCAGATAATGAGATTGGTGACGATCCATTAGAGCCAGGCCAGATTTGGACGATTAGCGAAGGCGGGGCTGACTTTGATGATAATGCTGGTCTTTACCGTATTGAAGTCAATGAAGGTCCAGGCTCAGGCGTTAAGGTACTAAACAACCCTGTGCCACCAGCGTTCCGAGAGTCTGTGCGTTATGCCGAGCAAAACCTTTATTCACGGGCACAACAGTTAGTGGGTGATCGTGATCCGCGAGCGCATGAGTTTACAATCCAGTTACGTGCTTTTGATGCTGCTAAGAAAGGCTCGAAGCTAGGTGTTGCAGCATTAGTTGCAATGGCAGGTGTCTTGCTGAAAAAATCCGTGCGTGGTGGTTTGATCGTGGTTGGCGAATTGAATCTAGGCGGTTCAATTGAACCCCTGCTTAACCCAGTCAGCATTGCTGAACTCGCGGTAGAGAAAGGTGCAGTCACGCTACTGATGCCTGTTACAGCGCGTCGGCAGCTGTACGACCTGTCTGACGACATGGCCACCAAGGTTGATATACAGTTCTATCAGGATGCGCGTGATGCGTTCTTGAAGGCGATTGTGGATTAGAGTGGTTTCGCTTTTACTAGTCTCAATGAAAGTCTAAGTAAGCTTAGCTATCAAGAATTTTGATATGCCTTGTGACGTTTGTTTGGAGGTTGTGTGCTGCAAATCGCTACTGGAAAGCTTTTTACTAAGCCAGTTGGTAGAGAAAATCGCTTACGCGGTGTGCTCTATACAAATGCAGTCTTCACAAGTGAAAGAGTTGAAACAGCTGCAGGTGATTTGCTAACTCTGTCGACTACATCTGTACGCCCGTATGCTTTGATTTACGAGCTTATAGAGTGCATGGAAGATAATGAGGTAACGGCCGGTGTGCTTTTTTCTTCCGGTATAGAAGCTTATCTTCAAGATTGCTCTGTTTTAGTATCTTTTGCTCTTAATTGTATTTGTACGGTTGATGTAGACTTAGCTAGGAGGCTAGCTAGTAACCAAGTTGGACTGTCAACAAGGCAAACGACACAGCGCTTTGTTAGTCGATTTTTTGATACTGATGTCCCGTGCCGAGCAGAGGAAATTAGCTTTCTTAAAAGTTTTACTTCTAAGCTCATTGGTCTCCCACGTAAAACGTTTTTAGGCGTCATGCGAGCACTGCGTGCATACATTAATGGGATGCACCGTGTTTCAGATGACCTGGATTTAGCATACACATTGCTTGTTGTGTCTGTTGAGTCGCTAGCTCAGGATTTTGATGATCATGAGAGTGATTGGGAGTCTGTTAGTGAGCATAAGCGACAAACAATTGATAAAGCCTTATCTGTAGTTGAGCCGGATGCGGCCGGGAACATTAGAGCAGCTATTCTTGAGTTTGAGCACGTGGCGTTAGCTCGTCGTTTCCGAGAGTTTGTAGCGAAACATACCCCACCTAGTTATTTTCGTGAGCTTAGCAGTGACTCTGAAATTTTACGATTAGGTAGGTCTGATCTTGATGGCGTGCTTAAGGTCGCTTACCAGTCGCGATCAAAATATATACATCAAGTTCATCAGCTACCAGATGCTGTGCTTCTAGGTAATGGTTACGGAGAAGTAGTGCTTGACGGGCGAGTAATGCATCTTACCCTGCAAGGGTTGTCACGCCTAATGCGCAACACCATAGTTGAGTTCGTTATGAGCCAGCCTACCGTGGAGCATGAGCCATATAACTATCATCTTGAGCGGTGCGGTATTGTTCAGTTGCGCATGGCACCAGAATATTGGGTCGGCCGCTCGGAAGGTGATATTACTAAAGCTGGTCGTGATAAATTAGAAGGCTTTCTGCAGCAGCTCGGGTCTATCTACTTGCGGGAAGCCAACGCATCCTTAACTAGCTTGAAAAGTGTGCTTGAAATTTCTTCAGAATTTATTCCAAGCTTGGATAAGCGTCTAAGGCTGCCATATTTGGCTCTGCATTTTTTATTTAATGGAGTTGTCAAAAAAGAGGACTCAGTCAAACTGACTTCGGCGATTAGAGATCTTATTGACTCTGAGCTTGCGCAACCAGGCTCGGAGTCTTTAGTTGTTTATGCCGTTAAGTGTGTAGTGGTACCTTGGTCATTAATTAAACATAAAAAGGCATTAGAGGATTACTTACGTCGGCGTTCTACGAAAAACGGGCTAAGGTTTCCACGATTATTTGAGGCAGCTATGTGTTTAGAATTGGCTGAACGCTTTAGAGTGTTTGGTGATATGGACGAATGCCGGGAGATTATAGCGCTGGCTGTAGAGAATTATCCTGGACATTCTGGTCTTTTAGAGCTCGAGAAGAGTTTAAAACCATCAGCACCAATATGCTGGATGGATATTATGCTTCCTAGTTTAGATGCCACATAAAGTAGTGTTTGATTTTTCTGTCATCTAGTTGGTGCTTGTATTTTCAGTTATGCGAATTTAGAAGCTGTCTAGCTATCTGGGTAGTGGCGCGCAATATATACGAATAGGAAGAGCTGATACCTGAGGCAACTATTAAGAAATTCTTAACAGTTCGCAAATCGAAACCTCCAGCGCAAATGGCGGCCATGAGAATGACAACTGCTAAAAAAGAAAAGCACCCTCGTTTACTGGCACACAGACCAAGCGCGTTAGGCTTCTTGGTCTGTGCTACATGCTGTGCTAGAAACTATCATAGATACTTTTAGTGCATTCGGTTTTTCAATGAATAGTCAAAAACTTGCAAGCTATAAATCAGCCTAGCCATATTTGAAAACCTGATTGATACTTGTGCCAACAAATAGTCATGTTGACCAATAAAAGTCAGGCTAAATTTCGGTGGGTGCAATGGGTACATTCGAATTAACAGATGATGACGTCCGCATGATCAGTATTGCAATACATACTGTGCGTCGTTTCCTTACGAATCCTCAGCTTACGGGGCAGGAGGTTATAGGCCTTGGTAACGCACTGTATGCGCTTGAGCGGTTGCCGGATGTAACTCTAGGGGCCTACTCGGAGTTTGGAGTTGTTCACCGTAATATGGGTGAAAACTCTCTCTGGGTGAGTGATATCAGCTTTTTGATATCAGACTCTAAATTGGCAGTTTCTATACGTGATCGCTCGATCGATACGGAGATTGGTAGTGATCGTTATGTTGATCCAGGATGGCTGGTTGAGCTCGGTGGTTACAGAAAAGCAAATCCTTCACTGCTGTTGAATCTATATGACGATATTACTGAGTACCTAAACTCAGGGGCTAAAATAACAGTAAGTGATTACTCGAAAATTGATTACGAGTGGGGCCGGTACCTGTCACATAGTCAGCAGACAGCAGCAGAGTTACCTTGTGTTGTTAAACGGAAAGTTGCATTTTTGGACAAAAAACACGACAGCTGAGCTGTAAATCTAGACTGCTAGGGTCAGGTATTGTCGTCTTCCTCGTCCAGCTGGTAAGTGGCAGTATGTCCGCTTAAGCATGTACCGACCCAAGGCTCTGTTGGGTCATCTTTATCGCAGGGAACTCGGGCGCTACAAAACGGGCATAAAGGGTGGGAGAACTCAGCGGTGTAAGTGAAGGTGTCCATTGCATCTGCTCCTAAGAAATAACAGCCTCTTACAGGCTGTTATTATTGAGTTAATTTTCACATATTTCCATTCTCAACCAGCGAACAGCAACCGTCAGTTCCCACGATAATGTGGTCCAGTACCCGTACATCTACCAATGCTAATGCCTCCTTAAGCTTGGTGGTTAGAAGGATGTCTGCTTGGCTCGGCTGAGGGTTACCTGAAGGATGATTATGCGTCAGGATCATTGCAGCAGCGTTATGCTCAAGTGCAAGCTTTACCACTTCACGTGGATAGACAGACGCTGAATCAATCGACCCTCTGAACATCTCGTGAAAGCCAATGATTTTGTGCTTGGTGTCGAGCAACAGTACCGCAAAAATTTCATGTTCATATTCGTGAATAAGCTCACGCAAATGGTCCTTAACTGCTGCGGGGCTTTCGAGTAAACGGCCTTTGCTCAGTCGTTTTTGTGACAGCTGTTTAGCCATCATTAAAATATCTGCTTCGGTAACGGTGGGTGATTCAACGGTGTATGTGCCTGGCTCAGTTGCTGCTTTAAGTTTGTGATAGCGCATGGTGTGTTTCCTTATAGGCATAAAAAAAGCCACCTCAAAGGGTGGCTGTAATTGTTCATAGTGATATGTGGTTTAAGCTTGCTCTGCTCGGACTCGTGCTTTGTTCTCAAGCTTTTCTGCCAGTGAGCGTTCGGCTAGAACATGGGCCTTCAAGTCCTGATTAGCCTTTATTTCAGTAGGGTAGAACTCTTCAACAATGGCGCTGATGTCGTCTTCATCTTCTTCAAAGGTACCGTTGAGTAAGCCTTCTTTGGCAACTGCATCGAGTGCCTTTTGATTAAAGCCGCAGCGCTCACGTTGTTCATACAGCTCTGCAGCTGCTGTTAATGTCTGCTCCATGCTCATGCCCTCACGTAAGGTGATATCAGCGTAGAAGATGGGCGTGCCTCGACTCATGCGAGTGGACTTCCCGCGTAGGCGTAACTCCAGCGGCATGCATGAGAGCATGTCGTTAGAGATGGCTTTCAAGTAATTCAGTCGTGCGGTTAAGGTGCGAATACTGTTAAAGCCGGTGGTGCGAAACACAAAGCTACCCATGCTGTCATCGTCACCAATCTGTACGTTTAAGCGAGCGTAAGGTTTGCAAGCATTGCCTTGTGCCAGTGGACAACTATCTGGTGATGGGCAAGGTAAGGATTGAATACCGCTCTCGGTCTGACGTTTACAGGTTTCGCCATTACCTACGCATAACGGACGACCGGTGTTGCGATCAAACAAACTGTAGTCAGCGCGAAAGTTCAGTTCAGGCTCATTGAACAGTAAGCGAATTGGAATGCTGCGTAACTTACCTTCCTGCTCCTGTCGTAAGTCATCATTCAGTGGGTGCAGTAACCAGCCGTCACGAGTCTGGACTTGTGAGGTGATGGTGAATTGATCATCTTTTTCAGGTAGACGTTTACCGTTCTTTTCAATCACACGGCCAATTGAAATACGCCCCAATACCGGTGGGGTAATAGCTAAACCTTTCAGCATGGTGTTCTCCTTAAAGCATAAAGCCCCCCTGGCCGCGTTATGCAGTCAGGGGGGCTTTATGCTGTGTTGGTTGAGTGAAACTATGAGATTAAAAAACGACGACTGCCTTTGCGTAATGCTTGGTATTGCTCTTTAAGGTGCGGTAAGTCACGCAGCAAAGACGCCGTATCCACAGAGAGGCTGTCTTTAGCCTTTTTCCAAGTAACAGCGCCTGAAGCAAACATTGCACGTGAGGCATCACCCATGGCTTGTTGGATCTTTTGCTTGAGAGCCGACTCATGCTTTTCTTGCTCGCTGATAACGTCACGCACCTGCTTAAGCGTTTCATACGCCTGGGTGAGTTCTTCATCGACTGAGAAATCAACGGTTTCGCCTTGGTCTTGCGGAAACAAGCAACGCAGTGCTGTATCTGCAGACGCTGAGCCATCTGCCGGTGGTGGTGTATCGGTTTCAACGTAGTTCCAGAATTGCCGTTCAAGCTCAATCAACTGTGCAATCATGGTTTCATCGCGCTCGATGCGGTAGATCTCCAAGTGCTGCCCACCCAACAGGACAGCAACATCAGCAGCTTGCTTACCAGTGACTGCCAGTTGATGCATAACCTGCAGCTGAACGTACTCAGGCACACCTTCCTTCCATAGGCGTGAGCCATTGATACCGGCTGTTTTACACTCCAGAATTTGCACGTCTTCAACGCCAATCACTTCACGGTCGATGTTAGCCAGCATCCAAGGCAGCTCTGGATCAGCGTGTTGCAGTACTGCATTGATACGACGCACGCGGTTGCCTGTTTTGTTGGTGTAATGCGAGGCCACAATTGGCTCTAGGATTGTTCCCCAAAATGCAGGGCTGGTATCGTCGGCTGGATCAAGTTGCGGTAACTCAGCGTCACGGCCTGTTTTCTCCATCCATAATTCAAGCTGTGACTTGTAAGGGTTTAATCCAACAGCAGCTGCAGCATCAGAGCTGCCGATGCCTGTCTTGCGAATGTTAAGCCACTCTTCACGCTCAAGGTTCTTCGTGCTGACTAAGCGCAAAGCAGGACGGTTAATGATGGCTTTTACTTCTGTATTGACTTGATTGGTTTGCATGATAAATACTCCATTACGCTATAACGTAACCTTGTATGTTGAAATTTAAGCAACGAGTCGTAAGGCTGCATCTAGGGCGCGTTGTTTGATCTGCGCGCCTTGGCCAAACCACGCTGAGTCCAAACGGTTGTCGTTATTACGAGCCTGTTTGTGGTGATCAACAAACTCTGTCACTGCACTGAGCAAACCCCATGCAGTACCATCAGCAGATTCAAGCTCACTACCACGGCCACGTCCGTCATACAGGTCTTGCACCATGCGTAAGCCTCTTTCGTTAGGTAGCTTGTCGGGTACAAAGGCTTCATCATCCACTTGGCAAATGACATCCATGAAATAGCCCATGGCTTCTTTCCATCGCACCTTGCGCTGAGATAACAGGTTCATCTGGTACTTGAAGTCATCCCATTGTGAGACGGCAATGCCGAGATCGCGTTTGACTACATCAGGATTGAACCGAGTGCTATGCGGGACTTTGATAGCCATAGGTGCGCCGTTCAGGGATACCGTTAAGGTGTTATTGCATACGACACGAACGGTCGTTGGCGTAGCTGTTGTGGCTAAGGTGCCATCACACGAGGTGGCTAGCAGTATGTAGCTGTTCACCAGGTCTTTACCCTTTAGTGTGAAGTCTTGCCCTGTGCGAGCCAGAGCCCAGAACTTACGACCACCTTTAAGCACGCCAGCTGTTTCCAGTTCAAATCCGGATACTTCAGTCAGGTCGCGGTAAAACTCGATTACATCGTTGGGTTGTACTGTTTGGTAACGCTGTGAAACCACGGATAGTGGCATTTTAGTATCAGAGCGATACAGGACCTTTTGTTCAGGGAAGGTGTGAATGCTACCGAGGTGGCCTGCCATATTGGATTTGAAATGGACGGGGCTTTCTAAAATATCCCAGTCCATGCCTGCTTCACGCCGCCAGACCTCTAAGGGTTGTTTAGGTGACAGTTGATTGCCCAAGCCATGCCAGGGCGTATCACCAACGTAAGCCATTTGTTCAACTAAATGAGCCATGATGAAAACTCCTTTGTGGGTTGTTAATTCAATGCGAGTACAGGTGAGAATTTTTGGTTGCATCTATTGCAGTGATAGCTGGTGAATACTGTGCTATCGAGTTCTTGACCAAACTGAGCGCCAAGTGCAGAGCCGCTTAGGCCGCCAGCTAAGCCAGCAACAATAAGGCTGGCTATTGTTGTTGCGGTGAATACGTAAGGTGAATGTTTAGATACGCTATTAACTGCGGTGTAGATAGCGCTGGCAGCTCCGCCAAGCGCTCCGATGCATGAGGCGACTGATGTGCCTGTTTGCGGATGACTTATATTTGCTGATGAGCAATAAGGACACTTTACTGACATAGAAGACTCCTGCTTGATGTGTTGTCAGCAGGGTGATGTATGACTGATATTTTTTTGAATCGACTTCGTGTAGTGCTGTTAGCGAGCTTTTTACGCGGACTTGATGATGTGCGTAGAGTTCGCTTCAGTAAGCGTATTTGCAGGGTTGTAGTGAAATGATGACTTATGAGTTGTTGTTGGGCAGGGGCAGGGGCAGATTAGGCAGGATATAAATAAAGGAGACTAGGTTTCGATATGGCAGCTATATGTGCTGCTACTGGATGCAAAGAAGCAGTTAGTGGTGTTTGTTGTACTGCATCAGTGGATGCTGCCAGAGAGATAATTGCTGCGCTGGTGGGTGCAAGCTAAGAAACGTGTTTACCCCTTTGTTTACCCCTTTCTTTGTCCTTGCCCAGCAAATGAAAAAGCCCACTCTTGTGAAGTGGGCTAAGTCATTGTTTTTACTAGGGAAATTTGGTCGGGACGGAGTGATTCGAACACTCGACCCCTAGCACCCCATGCTAGTGCGCTACCAGGCTGCGCTACGCCCCGACAGTGTTTTCATGCTGTGCCTGAAAACGTAGCAGACTATACCCTAAGCATTTGAATTCTGAAAGGTTATTGAAGAGAAATACTCTCGAGTGAGGCTGCGGACTATTTTGTTAGCCATGCACCATTGAGTTGTATGTATTGACCTGCAGGTGTTTTTTCCAGCGCTTTTTTACCCGCCATAGTTTCTACATCGGTGAGTTGAATGTTGTTGTCTTTTGCCAGTCGTTGATATTCGGCACGGCGTGCATCGTTAATTAATCGAGCAATTTCAGCTGCGTTTCCTTGTGCTTTAACCACGCCTAAATAACCATTGGGTTGCTCGCCCAGTAAGCCGGCTGACTTGGCTTGACCAAGATTGCTCATTGCACTGTTAAGATCCATCGCTAAAACCGTTGTGCTGAGGAGGCTGGCCAGTAATACCGGCATTAAAAATTTACGAAAAGACATGCTGCTCTCCTTAGAATAAACCACTGGATTCGTCGAAAATATTATCAAGCTCTTTATCAACCTTGATATAGATTTCGTGTTCGATTTTTACATTCAAGTTGATGTTGATTGGCTCGCTGGGCATCGCTAACTGCACGGTTGGGGTGCAGGCGCTGCTGAGTAAAGCCAGTACAAAAACACTTGAAGCTAGACTTGTACGCATAGATACCTCCTGTATTAACGCTTATCGAGGCGTTCTCGAACACGTTTTTGAATAATCTCGCTGACTTGCCCGCTGAGTTGAATGCTGGCCAGTAATGCGGGAATGTCTTCTTCTAAATTTACGTTTAAGTGGATGGGGCGGCCTTTTTCAATATCTGGGTTTTGCCCCTCTAAGCGAACATTAAGTAACAGCTTACCGGATTGATCATAACTTAAGGTGCTGCTTAACAGGTTAAAGTGAAAGTCTTCTAGGGCATCGGTGACCAAACGCATGGCTGGATTGCTTTGCCCTAGCGCGTGGATCTTATCTGATTGAAATTTCAGGACGCCCGGTTGCCTTGCTTGTAACTGGCCTGCGTCGATATAAAACTCGCCGTTCTCAATATGTATTGGTAGTAGGCCATCAATGGTACCCGTACCGGCTAAACCTTCTGCCGGATAGACCTTGAGAAACTCTTGCAGTTCCAAACCTTGTACCTGTAACGGTAAAGTTTGCGGGCGTTTTAAATCAAAGTGCTGAGCGTCCAGCCACACTTTGCCATTGAGTAGTTCGGCTTGCACACTTTGCCAGTCAGCTACACCTTGTAGAAGGTTATTGAGGTTGGCTCGATAGTGGGCGTCTTTAAGCTGAATTGGTCCTACTGGTATGCCTGAATCGAGTTGCTTGATGGTTAAGTTGGCGATACCCAGTGTTAGTGTTTGGCCGGATAACTGACCGTTGAATTGTAAGCCAAGGTTTTTCAGTTCACTGCGGTTGATAATGCCGCTGAGCCCACTGGCGCTGCCGTTAATCGTTAGCTTGAGCGGGCCTTTATTGGGCTGATTGAAGTCTATTTGACTGCGTAGGCGGCCGCTATTAAAAGTCACCAGTTCCGGCCAGTCTTTAAAGGTTTTCTGTAAAGGATTGCCGGCTTTAAAGAAAATCTCTTTTAAGCTGGCGCTGCCTTGTATTGAGTTATCTTGCAGACGAATATTGCTGTCTAAATTAAGCCCTTGCTGTCCAGTCAGCTTGCCGGTGAGTTCAAGTTGCGGTAATTGACCGCTGAGCCTGCCGTTGAAGTCCCAGTTTTGAATGTGCAGTTGCTCTAGGTTGAGCTTCTCAATATGTGCGATGAGAGGGCTGTGCACTTCAATGGTAAAGGGTGAAGCGCTTTGGCCTTGCAGGCTAAGGCCGGCCAACTGTAGAACAACTTTTTCTGCGCTGGCTATATTTGCTAGTTGTACTTTGCGGGCTTCTAGGTTGGAGTGTTTGTCAACGTTAATCACGAAGCGTTGACTGTCGGCATGCCCCTCAAAGTAGGCGCGTGCTTGCAATTGTCTAGCACTGAATGAAGGATGTTCTAAGGCATCCAAATCGACAACAAGTTGCGCGTTTTTTAGTGAGCCTTGCCAATCAGGCGTCTGCTGTAGATCTAAGAGGCCATTGAGCTGTAAGCGCATAGGCCCTTCAGTGTGTAGATCAACGGTGAGTAACTGTTGGCCGTCAGGGTGATCTTGGTGATCGGGATGAGTGGTAATTTGAGCACTTAATTGTGTTGGTTGAAACTCAGTAGGAATGCTCTTGAGCCAAGCGCCTTGCAGGTCTGCTAAGGTTAATTGACTGTGAATAAAGCTGGGCTGCCAGAGTACACCTTGGGCGCTTGCGTGCAGATTGAGTGTGCCTTGCAGATGACCAAACCCCGCGAGATTGGCATCAATCTCTTGCAGCTCAATATGTTGCGGAAGCCATTTTAGTAACGCAGCAGGCAGGGTGGGCTCTGACTTATCTGCTGAGGCATTGTTATTCGTAACGGGCCATTGCATGTGTAAACGTGAAGCGTGTAAGCGCTGGATCGGAAAAGTTTGCCATGCCCAGTCAATGTGTAGGTTATCGAGTTGCAGGTATTGCCGCTGACCATCATCTCTAGGCAAGGTTAGCTGCAGCTGGGATGCACTGAAAGCATTATACTGCCATTGTGGGTTCTGCCAGTGAAAATCAAATCCTTGCTTTTTTAGCAGCCAAGGCAGCGCGTGCGGTAGAGCCAGCGCTGCGGCTATAAGCAGTAGTAGCAATAATAGGCAGACACGTAATAAACGCCCAGACCATGAGGGTTTGGGCGTTTTAATGGGTTGTTTATTTGCTGCTGTACTCACAGCCACTGGTGCAGGTTTCATGGATACGTACCCGTAATAATGCAGGGATTAACGGTTTTATTGCTTGCCAGATGCAGTGTGCTAGCTTTTCGCTGGTAGGTTTTTTAGTCCTGCAATGTCACTCAGATAGTGCTGGTCTAAGCGTTCATGGGTTGGCTTAAATAGCGTTTTAATCTCGCTAAAGTCATGAGCCCAGCCAGTAGAAGGATCGACTGTGCCTTGCAGGTATAAGGCAGCACGGAATGAAGGGTCGTGCAGGCCCGCGCATTTATGGCCTTCAGGCGTATGCGGTAAACGGTGAGCTGATTCGAAAGTGAACGCTTTAAAGATTTCCACTGGGTGTCTGCTCTGATCAGTCTGCATGCGCGCAGTTTAGCAGGAATGCTTAGCCGGGGCGCGCTTACGGGTGTGTCATGCAGTGCTATCTTGGCTGAGCGTTTTAAGTTTGAGTTAAGCCGGACTCTGTAGCTTATGCATTGTCAACACGAAATAGTTTTGAGTTGACTGACTTTAAACAAGGAAATAATTATGAAAACTTTAACTGCATTATGTGTCTCTGCCGCTTTAGTTATGGGTGCAACGGTTGCTCAAGCCAAAGATGTCAACCCTGCAAAAACTGTCGAGTTGAGTACCTCAGGCGCCATTTTAGCGTTTGATAAGCTCAATGAAACAGCGTTGGCACAGCATGCTAATGCAAGCATACTGGATACCGAGCTTGAAGAGTCCTATGGTCGCTACATCTATCAAGTGGATGTGCGTGATGAGAAAGGCCAAAAGTGGGAGATTGAACTGGATGCAAAAACTGGTGAAGTTCTTAAGAATCAACAGGATGACTGATGTTTAAAGGCTCTGTATATGCGTGCTTGGTTGTGCTCTTGCTGACATTAGTCGGTCAGGCGGGCGCGCGTGATTTAAGCCAAGATGAAGCATTGAAGCTGCGTAAAGAAGGCAAGGTTCTCACTTCACATACATTCATTGAGCGTGCTTTAGAGCGACATCCTAAAGCGCGCTTATTGGAGTTGGAGTTAGAAGAAAAGCACGGCCGCTATGTCTATGAAGTGGAGTTGTTGACCGGGCACGGACAAGTGCGTGAACTGAAATTTGATGCCAGTAGCGGTGAGCTGTTAGAAGATGAAGAGGACGACTGATGCGCCTGTTATTGGTTGAGGATAATGTCGTTTTGGCCGATGAGTTATGCGCCGGTCTGCAGCAGTTGGGCTACGCGGTGGATTGGTTGACCGATGGTCGTGATGCGGCTTATCAAGGTGCGGTTGAGCCCTATGATTTAATTATTTTAGATTTAGGTTTGCCCGGTTTGCCCGGTCTGGACGTGCTGGCGCAGTGGCGTACTGCGGCCATTAGCACTCCAGTATTGATCTTGACCGCGCGTAGCGCGTGGAGCGAGCGTATTGATGGTTTGAAAGCCGGTGCGGATGACTATTTAACCAAGCCTTTTCACCAACAAGAATTGTATTTAAGAGTGCAGGCTTTGCTGCGGCGCAGTCATGGCTTTGCCAATCAAAGCCATTTGAGTGCGGCGGGGCTGCGCTTAGATGAAGCACGACAAATAGTGCACAGCCATGGCCAAGAGATTGAGTTGACGGGTGCAGAATTTCGTTTACTCCGCTATTTCATGTTGCATGCTGGGCAAGTCTTATCGAAAAGTCATCTGGCTGAACATTTGTACAATGGCGAAACGGAGCGTGACTCCAATGTGCTGGAAGTGCATGTCAACCATTTACGTCGTAAATTGGGCAAGGCGGTGATTGAGACGCGACGCGGCCAAGGCTATCGTTTTACGGGTGATGGAGCGCCACAGTGAAACAGTCGATTCAGCGGCAGTTGACCTTTAGCTTGGCCATGCTGCTCGTCGTGATGGGTTTGTTACTGGCTCAGGCCGGCTTGTGGATTGTTGATCGAGGTTTGCGTCAACATATGCAGGACAACTTGCAAGCTCAGGCGGAAAGCTTATTAGCGGCCCTTATTAAGGGGCCGCAAGGTATTGAACTAAATAGCCGTCACCATGACGCGATTTTTCTTAAGCCGTTCTCTGGGCGCTATTTTATTATTGAGTTTAATCAGCAGCGCTGGCGCTCCCGTTCTTTGTGGGATTTTGAGTTGCCAGATATTCAGAGTATGGGTTTTTCTGAACAACTCAGACCTGGGCCTAAAGAGCAGCAGTTGCTGATCTATAAAAGTGCGTATCGCCGCTATAAAACCGACATTAAAGTGACGGTGGCGCATGATTACAGCCCTGTTTTAGCCAGTTTTCGACAGTCGCAAATTATTGGTGGCGGCTTAGGGCTGTTAGCCTTGCTGCTAACCTTGCTGTTGCAACGGCAATTAGTCCGGCGTGCGTTAAAGCCGCTAGAGCAGACGCGAGTTCAGATTGAGCAATTACAGCTCGGTCAGCGCAGTCAGTTAGAGCAAGACACACCGATTGAGCTGCAGCCTCTCGTGCAACAGGTCAATCGTCTGTTGGTGCATACCGAAGATACGCTACAGCGCTCGCGCAAAGGCTTGGGTAATTTGGGACATGCGTTGAAAACACCATTGGCCGTTTTAATGAGCTTGCTGCGCCGTGATGAGTTGCAACAACAACCTGAGCTATTAGCACTCATGCAGGAGCAGGTTGAACAGATTGAACAGAGAGTTGCCCGTGAGTTAACCCGTGCGCGCTTATCAGGTGACGCCCTACCTGGTGCGTTTTTTGTTTGTGCCGACGAGCTGCCAGGGCTGTTTCAACTGATGAATCGTGTGCATGGTGATGTGTTGACGCTGGCTTGGCAGGCGAGCCCTGGATTACGTTTGCCCTATGAGCGTGACGATATCCTTGAGATGCTGGGTAACCTGCTGGATAACGCTTGTAAGTGGGCTGATAGCGGCGTTGAGTTGAGTATTGAGCGCGAGGGTGCTGGCTATCGTGTACGCGTGGATGATGATGGGCCAGGCATTGAGGAGAGTCAGCGAGAGCAGGTGCAGCAGCGTGGCTCACGCTTAGATGAACACAGCGCCGGCCATGGTTTAGGTTTAGGTATCGTGCGCGATATTGTGGAAACACTGCACGGGACTTTGCAGTTGTTGGACAGCCCGTTAGGTGGGTTACGCGTTGAGATTTATTTACAGCCGCGTCATGTGTAGAGGCTCAGCGCTATTGTGCGGTTAAAACGGGCTTCGCTAGATTTTCATTGCATGCTGCGCAAGAGTAAAATTAAGTTTAAAAAGGAATATTAATAAGTTTTTGCGCCGCCAAGGAAAGGCTGACTGACAACAGCATAATGGCAAAAATGCGTTGTAGGACTGGGCCTCCGAGGCGGGTCGCTAAGCGATTCCCGAATAAGACACCACAAGCGCCTCCTAAGGTTAAACCCGCGAGTAATTGCATGGGCGGTTGTGCAGCGCCGAGATACATGAAGAATCCTGCTCCGGATACTAGGGCTATCACTGCCATCGATGTAGCGGTTGCTGCCAGCATAGAGAGTGGGCTGAACCATAAGAGTGCCGGCACAATTAGAAAACCACCCCCTACGCCCATCAGCCCTGAGAGTACGCCGACCCATAAGCCAATAAATACCAGCATGCCGCGCTTGAGGGGTTTTTCCGCTGACTGTTCTGGCAGACTGGCGTTACTCCACATGCGCCAAGCGGACCATAACACCAGCACGCAAAAACCCAGGACCAACCAAAACTCACTGATCAGCTGACCCAGCTGTTGACCAATCCAGCTGCCAGGTAGACCGCTAATGGTCAGCAGCACTACGGGCGTTAAATGCACATCACCAGCGCGCCAGCGACCTATTGCGCCAATGAGCGCGGATAGACCGACGGCACCAAGACTGACACCGATCGCATCACGCAAGGGTAAGTGTAAACTCAGCAATAACGGCAAAGCCACCAGCGAACCACCTGCGCCGGTTAAACCGAGGAGAGTGCCGAGCAATAAGCCAATGCCAAGTGCTTCGTAAATTAAGGTATCCACTGATAACTATCCGTGCTCAAAGTTGGCAGAGGTGCAGTGTACGGTGTTCGGGCGAACTGGTAAAAAGATCTGTGCTGATGGTCTGCTGCTGGGTGAGTGTTTCACAGGCCTAGCATCTATCTTGAGACGCTAAGTGTGCGCTAATACAGATGACTGTTTGCTCTAAAGTGGCTGAAAAAATGCTCCCCTCCAAAAGGAAGGGAGCCGGTTGATCAGTTTTTTGCACTGAGGTGGCGTAGTGTGAATGCGCCACGTACATCGCCAAGCGCATAGCCGCGTGCCTGGTCATTGGGATATTTTGCATCTAAAGCCGCAGCAATTTCAGGTTTGATGTTATTGCCGTGACAGCCTAAGCAGCCTTCTTGTAGCGGGATGGCTTTCATCATCCGGAACTGGCCGTTAACCGTTTCTGCATAGCTGATGGTTTTGATATCTTCGCCTTGCGCTGCTCGCTTTGCAAATTGTTCAAGCACGCTGCGCTCCCATTCATCAGGTGCGTTAGCATCGCTGCGCGTTTTTAAAGAGGTGCGACCAATTTCCCAGTTTGCATCACTGTGCGCGTCAGCAATACTGGGTGCTAAACTTTGACATGCAGCAACAGCGGCGACTGGGCCGCCCTCTACTTTAGCTTGCTGTACTGTATCCATAAGATGTTTCGCAAAAGGCGGAATAAGTGCTGCGGCCTCTTGTTTGAGTTGATCTTGTTGGCTGGCAGCGCTAACGCTATGCGATAGAATAGCGGTGCAGCACAGGGCAACTAGTGTGGGTAGTGAGCGCATGGCGAACTCCTAAAATAGATTCAATATACATATAGTGTTTGCATACTTTACACTGATTTATTGAGGTTGTACTTATCATTTATCATCTTAAATATTATTGTCATGCTGATTGAACGCGCGCCCCGACAGCACTGTCAAGACTGCACAAGGCCGATCGCACATTGTTTGTGTGACTTGATACCGAGTTTGCCCAGTCGCACCCGAGTGGTGTTGGTACAGCATCCTAACGAAGTTAAGCATGCTTTAAATACTGCGCGTCTGGCTGCTCTAGGTTTGCAGAATGCGCAGTTGATTATTGCTGAAAGAGTAGAAAATCTTGAGCAGTATGTACAGCTGCCAGGCTATCGAGTCTGTGTCTTATTTCCTGGTGAAGGTGCACAAGTACTGAGCGCTTATCAGGATGATCAACTGCCTTTATTATTAATCGTACCTGATGGTACATGGCGCAAAGCTCGTAAGATTTTGTATTGCAATCCACTCTTGGCGGCGTTGCCAAGAGTGACCTTACCTGCTGGCTTAAGTAGCCGTTATCGTTTACGTAAAGCACCTGACGAGCAGGCGTTAGCAACTGTCGAAGCCGTGGCTTATGCGTTGGATATTCTTGAGCCTGATGCTGATTTTAGTCCGCTATTACGGCCTTTTGATGCGCTCATTGACGGGCAAATTAAAGCCATGGGGGAGGCTGTGTATCAACGCAATCATACAGGTTGAGAGGCTTGCGTTATAAGGCATTCCTTGGCTATTGACAGCGGGGGAATGCCAGTACTGCTGATGCAGGTGCTGTAAGGATTACGCTTGAAATTAGATCTTGAAGCGTGCCACCAAACTTTGTAAAGATTGCCCCAGTCTTGCCAGCTCAGCCGATGAAGCAGACGCTTCTTCAACGGCAGCCGCTGACTGGTCGGCAATATTGTTGACATTGACTATGCTCGCGTTGATTTCTTCTGCTACTGCGCTTTGTTCTTCTGCGGCGGTGGCAATCTGAATATTCATGGCTTGGATTTCAGATACAGTGCGGGTGATAGCCTCCAGTTCTTCGCCTGCTAACAGGGCATGTTCCAGTGTTAAGCTTGCTAATGAGCGACTGCTGTCCATCATGTCTACTGCATTCTTTGAGCCTTGCTGCAAATTAGCAATCAATTGTTCAATTTGTGCAATGGATTCTTGGGTGCGATGCGCCAAGTTACGCACTTCATCAGCAACGACTGCAAAGCCCCGGCCTGCTTCACCTGCACGCGCCGCTTCAATGGCTGCGTTTAATGCCAGTAAATTGGTTTGTTCGGCAATGCTATTAATGACCGTTAAGACCGTGCCAATGCTACTGCTGTCTTGATTGAGGCGCTGTATGGCTTCTGCACTGGTATTCACATCTTGAGACAGTTTGTTTATGTCAGCGAGGGCAACCTGCAGCGCTTGATTGCCTGTTTGCGCTTGGCGATCCGCCTTTTGTGCGGCGGCGGCGGCTTCTTCTGAGTTCTGTGCAACTTCATGGACGGTCGCGGACATTTCATTCATGGCTGTGGCGACTTGTTCAGTTTCGATACGCTGATTGTTAACGCCAGTGCTGGTTTGATGGGTGACCACTGATAACTCTTCAGCTGCTGCTGCAAGCTGTGTGGTGATGCCGTTTACTTCTCCCAGCGCTTCGTTCAGGTTGTTACGCGTCTGATCAAGGGCCTTCAATAGCGTGCCAAACTCATCGCTACGTTGTTCAACACCATTACCGGTCATATCACGATTGCCGATGGCCTGGGCTATAAGAACGGCTTGATTGAGCGGTTGGGTTATCTGTTTAACGATAACTAGACCAATTAGCGAACCTAAAATAATAGCGACCAGGGTGAGTGTAATAGAGGTGGTTTTTGCATTACTGGCGACTTCAGCGCGGAAGAACGTTTGGATAGCTACGATTTCGTCAATGTTAGTACGCATGTTGGCGTATACATCATTCATGGCTTTTTCAGTTTCTATCTGAGCCTTATTTAAGACGTAGGAGTGACGCAGCACCTCCATATAGCTTTCCGTTGATACCATTGCGTCAGTGAGTAAGCTTACTGCTTGAGCGGGTAATCTTGGATGAAGTTTGGCGCTGATATCTTGTAAAACTGTGAAACTGTGTTCCAAACGTTGCAGACTTTGCTCTGTACCTTCCATTAAAAACACGCGCGCGGTGTAAGCCAGTGTGTAACGTGCTTCAACTAAATCAGCGGCTAAGCGACCGGTAAGTGCGGCGTCAGAGTCTTCATGAACGATCGGATGGTCTATCGTGCCGTTGAGTAAGATTTTTAGCTCGTTAAGCAAGCTGTTGGCTTGTGCACCACTACCGACTGCGCTATTGAGGTTAGCGGCTTTGTTTTGTTGTGCTTTTGTATTGGCGGCGAAGGCTTTGTCGTAGTTGTCTAAATTTATTGCAATGCGAGCGATACTCGCTTTGCCGCGCTCTTCGGTTAGCGTGGGCGTGACAGTGCTTATAATGTGCTGAATGTCACGGATGAGTGCTTGGGTTTCTTGAATATATTGCTCTTTATCGGTCAGCTTATAATGAGCACTGGCGATTAATAAGCTTTTGCTATTGCCATCAATTTGGGTTAATTGCAGCGTATTGTCGCCACACATCAGGATTTGATTGATGTTGTAGAGTAAGCGCCCTTAAATCAGCATCTTTTAACTCGAGCTATCCAGCTTCACACTAATACCTATCTTTTTGAAAGGGGGTATTGGTTATGACTTCACAAGATCGCCAGCAATTCTGGCAGCAACACATTG
>JAVESM010000058.1:0-2784 GCA_034006605.1 Pseudomonas sp.
TGGATGCAGAGCTTGTCGATCTCGATAGCGTGATCGCCGAAGAGAGCATTGCCGCAATCATCGCCGAAAATACGCCGCAAAAGACCCAAGAGGAGGAAGAGGAGGATATCTTCGAAGAAGAGACCGCTGCAGGGGATGAAAAAGCGAAGAAAGATGCCGAAGTAGCGGGAGATTTTGCCGCACGCGAGGGGAACATGGCGGATGTTAACAGTGATCTAAGAGATGCGCGTTTTAAAGTACAAAGTAGCGTGTT
Source organism: Pseudomonas sp. (assembly GCA_034006605.1). Lineage (GTDB taxonomy): Bacteria > Pseudomonadota > Gammaproteobacteria > Pseudomonadales > Pseudomonadaceae > Denitrificimonas. Next base: position 254 of record JAVESM010000058.1, read on the forward strand.
TGAGATTAAATCCCGTTTTGAGCGTGAGGATGACAACGGTTTTGAAACATTAAGAGGTGATGAAACCGGAACTTTCGGGCTTGTATCAAGACCTGAGTCGGTAGTATCGGTACCTTTAGCAACTTTTGAGACTACGGAAAACGAAAAGTTTGTCGCCAATGAATCGAGGATACCTTCTGTAGAAGTTCAGCCGGAACCGACACCTGAACCAGAACCGGAGCCGACACCCGAACCAGAACCAGAACCAGAACCGACACCTGAACCAGAACCAGAGCCGACACCTGAACCGGAGCCGACACCTGAACCGGAGCCGGAGCCGACACCTGAACCAGAGCCGGAACCTGAACCAGAACCGGAGCCGACACCTGAACCGGAGCCGACACCTGAACCTGAACCTGAACCTGAACCTGAACCAACGCCAGCACCGGCACCAACACCAAGAACTGTGATAAAAGTAGTTGCAGCCGATGAAAATGGAGATCCACTTAAAGATGGTGATGGGAATTATCTTGAAGTAAATACGATGCCTGAGGGTGGAGCGGTGTACTATGTTGCTCTTGCATTTAGACCAAATACTACGGTGTTTAATGATGCAACAAAGCTTGATACACAAGCAGGAACGGTTGACTTTACTTTTACGGATGCAACAGCTTCACGCAATACACAAGCAGATGCTCCACAGGGAAGCAATGACTTTAAAGCACAGGCAGATATTGCACAAATAGCACTCGGCACGGCAGTAAAAGCAGACGCTCTTGATGATTTTATGTCAGATAACGCAGAGACGTACACGGTGGCTATAGAGAACTATACAGCGCCAAGTCCTCGAGAATACGCGGCAGTCACACTCAGACCTGAGGGGGTAACAACAACCATAAGTGATAACCCTCTCAACAACCCTCAAAACGGAGTGACAACGTCACCGACAGAGCCAGATCCTACTGATCCTAACACGCTTGCTCACGGTGAAGAGGATAGTGTGTATGTGATCATTGAGGGTCCTGCAAGTGTTACAGAGGGTGAGACAACAACTGACTATACTGTAAAGCTTATTGACAAAGACGGCAATGAGGTGAAGGTCTCAAAAGATACTGCAATTACAGTGAAGTACACAAATGGTGATACAGAAGATGATGATACTGAGTATGCAAATGACGACACCATCACTGTTACCCTTGCAGCCGATAGCTCAAGCGGGACATTTACTGTAGATACGACAACAGATTATCTTGCAGATGATGGAGAAAAATATAAGGTTACGGTTCAAAAAGCAGATACAGATGAGTTTGAAAATGTGATCATCGGCGATAAAGAAGGCAATAAAACAGAGGTCGAGACTACTATTAACGAGAGTGTTGCGACAACTGCCAAGGTAGTACTTCTTGCGGTGGATGACTCTAGCACAAGTGTATCAGATTTAGCTGTAGATGGGGATGGAAGACTTATTATAGATGCCGTAAATAAAGCACCTGAGGGGGATAAACTTTACTATATTGCAGTCGCTCTTGACGTGGACGGCAAACCTCTTGATACACAGGGTGGTACACTTCACCTTAGTTACGGCGTAACGGCTGATGGGACAGATAAAGATGCAAGCGCAGGGACTGACTATAAGGATAGCACAACGACGCAAGTTACCATAGGTCAGGTTTTTGAAATTGTTTCAAAAGATGATTATTTTGCAGAGGGAGATGAAAACTTTACGGTTACGATCTCTAACCCGACAAGCACTCCATACTCCTTAGTAGAGGTTGACACTAACAATGATACGGTAGTCTCAACGATTAGCGATAACCCTGCAAAAGTCAAAAAGAGTACAGATGAGAATAATACTGATGATTCTACAGTGGGATCATACGATCAAGACGATACGGTCTATGTCAAGATCACCGATAACGATAGTGTCATAGAGGGGAATACATTACAACACACGGTAACTTTAGTCGATAAAAACGATACCCCTGTGGCAGTTCCTGCAGGTGAAACACTTACCGTGACTATTACATACCATCCTGACATAACCGATGATAATGCAGATTTCCTTGCAGCAAAAACTACGGAAGTGACGATTACTGGCGGAAGTAGCACGGGGATATCCAACATCACTATTGATGACTTTATGGTTGATAATAATGAGAGTTACACTGCGACGATTACAGATGTTGTGCAAGCTAACGGTACTTTTGAAAATGTTGTGATCCATGCAACGCATAATAGTGTTACGGGTACGATAACCGACGGTATAACATTGGGGGTTCCTACGAATGCAAATGTGGACGAGGATACTTTTGTCGCCACCGACGTAAATTCTAAACTTCAAGCAGCGCATTTTCTTAATATTACGGCACCAAACGGCGATAACGATTATGCGTTACTGTTTGATCCGAGTGTCGGCGTGAAAGATCCAGATACCGATACGGATCTTGTACTTACGTCAAACGGGGAAAATATTACCTTTGATTACACGACGCAAGGCAAAATTACCGCTACGAGAGAGGGGGACGGTAAAAAAGTCTTTGAAATTACGTTAA
>JAVESM010000015.1:0-85073 GCA_034006605.1 Pseudomonas sp.
AAGTTGCCGCTAAGCTGTTGGGCGCTCGCATTTCTGCCCAGAAAGCTCGCTTGGTCGCTGACCAAATTCGCGGGAAGAAAGTGGGTGAAGCGCTTAATATTTTGACTTTCAGTAGCAAAAAAGCTGCAGAAATCATTAAGAAAGTGTTGGAGTCTGCGATTGCTAACGCTGAACATAACGAAGGCGCTGATGTAGATGATCTAAACGTCTCTACTGTTTTTGTTAACGAAGGTCGTTCGCTAAAGCGCATCATGCCTCGTGCCAAAGGCCGAGCTGATCGCATCGTCAAGCGGTCTTGTCATATCACTGTCAAGGTTGCCGACAAGTAACGGAGTTTTCAGATGGGTCAGAAAGTACATCCCATTGGCATACGCCTGGGAATAGTCAAGGAACACACGTCTGTTTGGTATGCGGATCGCAAGAACTATGCGAACTACCTGAATGCCGATCTAGAAGTACGTGCGTATCTATTAGACAAATTAAAAAACGCGTCCGTTAGTCGTATCGAGATTGCTCGTCCGGCTCAAACAGCACGTATCACCATTCACACTGCTCGTCCCGGTATTGTTATCGGTAAGAAAGGTGAGGATGTTGAGAAATTACGTCAGGACCTGACCAAAAAAATGGGTGTGCCTGTGCACATCAATATCGAAGAGATCCGCAAGCCGGAACTTGACGGTTTATTGGTAGCACAGAGCGTTGCTCAGCAGCTGGAGCGTCGTGTGATGTTCCGTCGCGCTATGAAGCGTGCGGTTCAGAACGCTATGCGTCTTGGTGCCAAGGGCATCAAAATCCAAGTTGGCGGTCGTCTTGGTGGTGCTGAAATCGCACGTACCGAATGGTATCGCGAAGGTCGTGTGCCATTGCACACACTGCGCGCTGATATCGATTATGCCACCTATGAAGCGCACACCACTTATGGTGTGATTGGCGTCAAGGTTTGGATCTTCAAAGGCGAGGTCATTGGTGGCCAGCATGAAGAACTAAAACCAACGGCACCAGCGCCTCGTAGAAAAGCTGCACGTTAAGGAGTACGCAGAATGTTACAACCAAAGCGTACGAAGTTCCGCAAAATGATGACAGGCCACAACCGTGGTTTGGCTCAGCGCGGTAGTAAAGTTAGCTTCGGTGAGTACGGCTTAAAAGCTGTAGCCCGTGGCCGACTCACCGCACGTCAGATTGAGTCAGCGCGTCGCGCGTTGACCCGCCACGTAAAACGTGGTGGTAAAATCTGGATTCGTGTGTTCCCAGACAAACCGATTACCAAAAAGCCACTCGAAGTTCGTATGGGTAAAGGTAAAGGTTCTGTTGAGTACTGGGTTTGCTTGATTCAACCAGGCAAAATTCTGTACGAAATTGAGGGTGTTTCGGAAGAATTAGCGCGCGAGGCTTTTGCCTTGGCAGCTGCGAAATTACCGATTGCTACATCCTTTGTTAAGCGGACGGTGATGTAATGAAAGCTACCGAACTTCGTGAAAAATCAGTAGAGCAGCTGAACGAGCAATTGCTTGATCTGCTTCGTGACCAGTTTAACTTGCGTATGCAAAAAGCAACTGGCCAATTGACGCAGTCTCACCTGCTGTCGCAAGTGAAGCGTGATATTGCGCGCGTTAAGACTGTGCTCAAGCAGCAGAAGGCAGGTAATTAATCATGGCTGAAGCTCAGAAAACCGTCCGTACGTTAACTGGTATTGTAGTTAGCGATAAAATGGACAAGACAATCACTGTATTAATCGAGCGTCGCGTTAAGCACCCGATTTACGGTAAATATGTTAAGCGTTCGACTAAACTGCATGCGCATGACGAAACCAATCAATGCCGTGCTGGCGACAAGGTCACTATTAGTGAAACTCGTCCGCTAGCTAAGACTAAGTCTTGGGCGCTGGTTGAAGTCGTTGAGCGCGTGGAAGTGGTCTAAGGGCCTAGGGTCGGAGAAATTATATGATTCAGACTCAAACTATGCTTGATGTTGCTGATAACAGCGGCGCTCGTCGAGTAATGTGTATCAAGGTCCTTGGCGGTTCACACCGTCGCTATGCCGGTATCGGTGACATCATTAAAGTCACTGTTAAGGAAGCAATTCCGCGCGGTAAAGTTAAAAAAGGCCAAGTAATGACCGCAGTGGTCGTACGTACCCGTTTTGGTGTGCGTCGTCCAGACGGTTCAATCATTCGCTTCGACGGCAACGCTGCTGTTCTTTTGAACAACAAACAAGAGCCGATCGGAACTCGTATTTTTGGTCCAGTGACCCGCGAACTTCGTAACGATAAGTTTATGAAGATTGTCTCACTGGCACCTGAAGTACTTTAAGGAGTAGCCGTCATGCAAAAGATTCGTCGTAACGACGAGATCATCGTCATCGCCGGCAAGGATAAAGGCAAACGTGGTAAGGTGCTGCAAGTATTGGCCGACAACCGTCTGGTTGTAACCGGTATCAATATGATGAAGCGCCATACCAAGCCTAATCCGATGTCCGGAGTTCAGGGCGGTATTGTCGAAAAAGAAGCGCCGTTAAATGCTTCTAACGTGGCTATTTTTAATGCTGAAACCAGTAAAGCAGATCGCATTGGTTTTAAAGTTGAAGATGGCAAGAAAATTCGTGTCTTCAAGTCAACCCAGAAACCGGTTGAAGCTTGAGGCTGCTAGGTAGATCACCATGGCACGACTGAAAGAGATTTATCGGAAAGAAATTACTCCAAAACTGAAGGAAGAACTTCAGTTGACGAACGTGATGGAAGTTCCGCGTGTAACAAAGATTACACTTAACATGGGTTTGGGCGAAGCTGTGACCGATAAGAAAATTATCGAGCATGCAGTCGCAGACTTGGAAAAAATCACTGGCCAGAAGCCTGTGGTAACCTATGCACGCAAATCTATCGCGGGTTTTAAAATCCGTGAAGATTGGCCGATTGGGGTTAAAGTTACATTGCGTAACGATATTATGTATGAATTCTTGGATCGTTTGCTTTCGATCTCCCTGCCTCGGGTTCGCGACTTTCGCGGCCTGAATGCTAAGTCCTTTGACGGACGCGGTAATTACAGCATGGGTGTTAAAGAGCAAATCATTTTCCCGGAAATTGATTACGATAAAATCGATACGCTGCGCGGACTGGACATTACTTTGACCACTAGCGCTCGTAACGATGTAGAAGGCCGTGCTTTATTGCGTGCTTTCAAATTCCCTTTCCGTAACTGAGGGTTAGCACATGGCTAAGAAAAGCATGATCAACCGTGAGCTGAAACGTACGCTAACGGTAGCAAAGTACGCTGTAAAGCGTGCTGCGCTAAAAGCTATCATTGCCAACCCGACTTCTAGCGACGAAGCGCGCTGGGAAGCTCAGGTTGCACTGCAGAAACAACCACGTGACGCTTGTCCTGCACGTCAGCGTAATCGCTGCCGCATTACAGGTCGTCCGCATGGTGTTTATCGCAAGTTCGGTTTAGGCCGTAACAAATTGCGTGAAGCTGCAATGCGTGGTGATGTACCGGGTTTGGTTAAAGCCAGCTGGTAAGATATTTAGCTCATAATGCTATTTATGAGCTAAAATATACGTTCAAGCCCCTTATGGGGCTTGATTCGTTTGTGCTATATCAATTAGAATGTCCGGCTCGCAGAGTCTTTATCTTTCTAATTGTTTTGCGATAGTGGCCAATTAGGCCTTTTAATTTCTGTATCAGGAGCTACAAGCCCATGAGTATGCAGGACCCGTTGTCAGATATGCTGACTCGAATCCGTAATGCCCAGATGGCTGAAAAGTCTGTTGTGAGCATGCCTTCTTCAACTTTGAAGCAAGCTGTTGCTAGCGTTCTTAAGAACGAAGGCTATATCACAGACTTTCAGATCAGCGGTGACGCTAAACCACTGTTATCCATCGAATTAAAATACTTTGAAGGCCGTCCGGTCATCGAAGAAATCAAACGTGTTAGCCGTCCTGGTTTACGCCAGTATAAAGCGGTTAGCGGACTGCCAAAGGTTCGTGCAGGTCTAGGTATAGCGATTGTTTCCACCAATAAAGGTGTGATGACGGATCGTGCTGCCCGTGCTGCCGGAATCGGTGGCGAAGTTCTTTGTAGCGTATTCTAAGGGGGATAAGCATGTCTCGCATTGCTAAAAATCCCGTCACGCTACCGGCTGGTGTTGAGTTAAAGCTTGCTGGCCAAGAGCTTTCGGTGAAGGGTGCAAAAGGCGCTCTAGATTTGACTGTGCACGCTTCTGTTGAGGTAACTCAAGAAGGCGGCGAACTTCGTTTCGCAGCACGTAATGGTGATCAGCAGTCACGTGCTATGGCCGGTACAACCCGCGCTTTAGTAAATAACATGGTGACTGGCGTGAGCCAGGGCTTTGAGCGCAAATTGCAACTTGTTGGTGTGGGCTATCGTGCTCAAGCCAAAGGAACGATTATATCTTTGGCTCTTGGCTTCTCTCATCCTATTGATTATGAATTGCCTGAAGGCGTAACGGCTGAAACGCCAAGCGCTACTGATATCATTATTCGTGGTATCGACAAGCAAGTTCTAGGTCAGGTTGCTGCCGAGATTCGTCAGTATCGCCGCCCAGAACCATACAAAGGCAAAGGTGTGCGTTACGCTGATGAAGTCGTGCGCCGCAAAGAAGCTAAGAAGAAGTAGGGCTAGCAAATGAACGACAAGAAAGTTTCAAGACTGCGTCGCTCTCGCAAAGCACGTCTGAAAATGCACGAGTTACAAGTAACTCGTCTTTGCGTGTTTCGCTCTTCGCAGCACATTTATGCCCAGGTCATTTCGGCCGACGGCAGCCAAGTATTAGTTTCGGCTTCTACTTTGGATTCTCAACTGCGCGATGGAGCCACAGGCAACATCGAAGCAGCCAAAAAAGTAGGCCAGCTGGTCGCCGAGCGTGCGAAAGCCGCAGGTGTTGCCAAAGTGGCTTTTGACCGTTCTGGCTTCAAGTACCATGGTCGTGTGAAAGCACTGGCTGATGCTGCTCGTGAAGGCGGGCTGGAGTTTTAAGTTATGGCAAATCACGATCAAAGACGCGATAACCGCGACGACAGCCGCGATGAGGGCTACATCGAGAAATTGGTGCAGGTCAACCGTGTTGCTAAAACCGTTAAAGGTGGTCGTATCTTCACTTTTACAGCGCTGAGCGTTGTTGGTGATGGTAAAGGCCGTGTAGGTTTCGGTCGCGGCAAATCTCGCGAAGTTCCAGCAGCAATTCAAAAAGCTATGGAAGCAGCGCGCCGCAATATGATTCAGGTTGATTTAAATGGTGTTACTTTACAGTACCCAATTAAAGCCGTGCATGGTGCCTCGCGCATCTTTATGCAGCCTGCGTCAGAAGGTACTGGTGTTATTGCCGGTGGTGCAATGCGCGCCGTTTTAGAGGTTGCAGGTGTTCAGGACGTATTAGCTAAGTGCTACGGTTCTACCAACCCAGTCAACGTTGTTTATGCAACGTTTAAAGGTTTGAAAACCATGCAATCGCCTGATTCAGTTGCTGCCAAGCGTGGCAAAAGTGTCGAGGAGATTCTTTAACCATGTCTCAAGCAACCGTTAAAGTGACTCTTATTAAGAGCACAATTGGCCGCTTGGCTAATCACAAAGCTTGCGTACGTGGCTTAGGCTTGCGTCGCATTGGTCATACCGTTGAGGTTCTGGATACTCCAGAAAATCGTGGCATGATCAACACAGCTTATTATTTGCTTCGAGTGGAGGGCTGATCCATGCAATTGAACGATTTGCGTTCTGCGCCAGGCGCCCGTCGCAATAAAGTCCGTGTCGGCCGTGGTATCGGTAGTGGTATGGGCAAGACGGCTGGCCGCGGACATAAAGGTCTGAGCTCACGTTCTGGTGGTAAAGTTGCACCAGGTTTTGAGGGTGGTCAACAGCCTCTGTTTATTCGTCTGCCAAAGTTTGGTTTCACTTCATTAAAAGCTATGAATCGCGCAGAAGTTCGCACTTCTGAGTTGGCTCGTGTTGATGGTGATGTGGTCTCAGTGCAGACTCTTAAAGATGCCGATCTTATTGGTTTGCATGTAAAGCGCGTTAAGGTCATGTTGTCTGGTGACGTTACTCGTGCCGTTACTTTGCAGGGTATTGGGGTCACCAAAGGTGCCCGCAGTGCTATCGAAGCCGCTGGCGGAAAAATCGAGGAATAAATGGCTAAGCAAGGTTCTCTCTCTGCAATGGGTGGTGGTGGTTTGTCTGAACTGTGGGCACGCTTACGTTTCCTCTTCATGGCAATTATTGTCTACCGGATCGGTGCGCATATTCCTGTTCCAGGAATTAACCCTGATCGACTCGCAGATCTGTTTCGACAGAATGAGGGGACCATTCTCAGCCTGTTCAACATGTTTTCTGGTGGTGCGCTTGAGCGTATGAGTATCTTCGCGCTTGGTATCATGCCGTACATTTCGGCATCGATTATCATGCAGTTGATGACCGCTGTGAGCCCTCATTTAGAACAGTTGAAAAAAGAAGGTGAGTCTGGTCGTCGTAAGATAAGCCAGTACACTCGATACGGCACTTTGTTACTGGCATTTGTACAGGCGATCGGCATGTCCGTTGGTTTGGCCAGTCAAGGTGTTGCATTTGCGACTGACTTCAACTTCTACTTTGTCGCTGTCACAACTTTTGTGGCGGGTGCAATGTTTATGATGTGGTTAGGTGAGCAAATAACTGAGCGCGGTGTGGGCAACGGCATTTCAATGCTGATTTTTGCCGGTATCGTCGCTGGTTTACCGTCTGCAATCGGTCAGTCTTTCGAGTCTGCTCGCCAAGGTGATATTAATATCTTTGCCTTAATTGCAATTGGCCTGCTTGCTGTTGCAATCATTGGGTTTGTCGTGTTTATCGAGCGTGGACAACGCCGTATTGCCGTGCATTATGCTAAGCGCCAACAAGGTCGCAAAGTATTTGCTGCGCAAACCAGTCATCTGCCTTTGAAAGTGAATATGGCAGGTGTGATTCCTGCTATTTTCGCAAGCAGTATCTTGTTGTTCCCTGCCTCTCTTGGCCAGTGGTTTGGTCAGTCTGAGAGCATGTCGTGGCTTGCGGATGTATCGCAAGCACTGGCGCCAGGGCAGCCGTTAAATATTTTGTTGTTTAGTGCAGGGATTATTTTCTTCTGCTTCTTCTATACAGCACTGATGTTTAATCCAAAAGATGTTGCTGAAAACTTGAAGAAATCCGGTGCGTTTATTCCGGGTATCCGTCCGGGTGAGCAGTCAGCACGCTATATTGATGGTGTTTTGACTCGCTTGACCGCGTTTGGTGCCTTGTACATGACGGCTGTATGTTTGTTACCTCAGTTTCTTGTTGTGGCTGCAAATGTGCCGTTTTATCTTGGCGGGACATCACTGTTGATCGTTGTTGTGGTTGTAATGGACTTCATGGCTCAAGTACAATCGCACCTCGTTTCTAATCAGTACGATTCCCTGATGAAAAAATCCAACCTGAAAAGCTATGGCGGCAGTGGTTTAATGCGCTAATAGTTGTTAAGGCTATAGGAGTTAGTGATGAAAGTTCGTGCATCGGTGAAAAAGCTTTGCCGCAATTGCAAGATCGTACGTCGCGAAGGTGTTGTTCGCGTGATCTGTAAAGCGGAACCACGTCATAAGCAGCGCCAAGGCTGATTGTGCTGTGTCATGAACCGAACAGCTAGTGCGCTGTTCGGTTGTTAATAGTTATACAGCAATAGATCTTACTTTCGCTCTTGGCTTCCTGAAAGTAAGTCGCTGTCAATTGGAGTTACACTGAATGGCCCGTATTGCAGGCGTTAACATTCCGGATAACAAGCATACTGTTATCTCGCTGACTTATATCTTTGGTATTGGTCGGACAACTGCGCAGAAGATTTGCGCTGCTACTGGGGTTAATCCAGCAGCAAAAATTAAAGATCTGTCTGATGAGCAGATTGAGCAGTTGCGTGGCGAAGTCACTAAACTTCATACAGAAGGTGATTTGCGTCGCGAAATCAACATGAACATCAAACGCTTGATGGATTTGGGTTGCTACCGTGGCCTGCGCCACCGTCGTAGTCTGCCTGTCCGTGGTCAGCGTACCAAAACCAACGCGCGTACCCGTAAAGGCCCACGCAAGCCGATCCGTAAGTAATCGCATTGGTTCTAGATAGGAATTTGATTAATGGCTAAAGCAGCTGCTCGTCCTCGTAAAAAAGTTAAAAAGACAGTGGTTGATGGCATCGCCCACATCCATGCTTCTTTTAACAATACAATTATTACTATTACAGACCGTCAGGGTAATGCTCTGTCATGGGCTACTTCTGGTGGTTCAGGTTTCCGTGGTTCGCGTAAAAGCACACCGTTTGCAGCGCAAGTTGCAGCTGAGCGTGCTGGTCAAGCGGCTTTGGAATATGGTTTGAAAAATTTAGATGTGAACGTCAAGGGCCCAGGTCCAGGTCGTGAATCAGCAGTCCGCGCTTTGAATGGTTGCGGTTATAAAATCGCAAGCATCACCGACGTGACGCCCATCCCACATAACGGATGCCGCCCGCCGAAAAAGCGCCGCGTGTAAATTAGGAGACAGTGAAAAATGGCTCGTTACATTGGTCCCAAATGCAAACTGTCCCGTCGTGAAGGCACAGACCTCTTCTTGAAGAGTGGTTCACGCGCGATTGAATCTAAATGCAACATTGAAGCAGCTCCTGGCCAACATGGTCAGCGTCGCGGACGTTTATCTGAGTACGGTACTCAGCTGCGTGAGAAGCAAAAAGTTCGTCGTATGTACGGCATTCTTGAGCGTCAATTCGCTAGCTACTACAAAGAAGCAGCGCGCCGTAAAGGTGCGACCGGTGAAAACCTTCTGCAACTTTTAGAGTCACGTTTGGATAACGTTGTATACCGTATGGGCTTTGGCTCTACACGTGCTGAGTCTCGTCAGTTGGTTTCGCATAAGTCGATTTCCATCAATGGCAAGACTGTCAACATCCCGTCATACCAAGTTCAAGCAGGTGACGTTGTTGCAGTGCGCGAAAAGTGCAAAAACCAATTACGTATTTCCCAGGCTCTCGAATTGTGTGTCCAACGTGGCCGCGTCGAGTGGGTTGATGTGGATGCAGAGAAAAAGTCAGGCGTGTATAAAAGCATTCCTGAGCGTAGTGATCTGTCAGCCGACATCAACGAAAGCCTGATTGTCGAGCTCTACTCCAAGTAAGGGCTAGAAAATAGGTGTATCCATGCAGATTTCGGTAAATGAGTTCCTGACCCCTCGTCAAATTAATGTTGAGATGGTCAGCCCGACCCGCGCCAAAATTACGCTTGAGCCTCTTGAGCGTGGATTTGGACATACTTTGGGTAACGCGCTACGGCGTATATTGTTGTCTTCAATGCCTGGCTGTGCAGTTGTCGAAGTTGAGATCGACGGCGTTCTGCACGAGTACAGTGCGATTGAAGGGGTTCAAGAAGATGTGATTGAAATTCTTCTTAACCTTAAAGGCCTTGCAGTAATTATGCACGGTCGTGACGAAGCCACGCTGACTCTAAGCAAAAAAGGGCCGGGCGTGGTGACTGCTGCCGATATTAAGCTGGATCATGATGTGGAAATCGTCAATGGCGACCACGTGATTGCCAATCTGGCTGATAAGGGCGCATTGAATATGAAGCTGCGTATTTCACGTGGCCGTGGCTATGAATCAGCTGATTCGCGTTTTAGCGAAGAAGATGAGACGCGTAGTATCGGTCGCCTGCAAATCGATGCTTTATTCAGTCCTGTTCGCCGTGTAGCTTACGTGGTGGAAAACGCCCGTGTTGAACAGCGTACTAACTTGGACAAACTGATCATTGATCTTGAAACCAATGGCACACTTGATCCTGAAGAAGCGATTCGTCGTAGTGCAACAATTCTGCAACATCAGTTAGCAGCGTTCGTTGATCTTCAAGGTGAAGCACAGCCGGTTGAAGAGAAGCCGGAAGACGAGATTGATCCAATCTTGTTACGTCCAGTTGATGATTTAGAGTTGACCGTGCGTTCGGCTAACTGCCTTAAAGCAGAAAGCATCTATTACATTGGTGATCTGATTCAGCGCACCGAAGTAGAGTTGCTGAAAACTCCGAACTTGGGTAAAAAATCCCTGACTGAAATCAAGGATGTTTTAGCCTCGCGTGGTCTGTCCCTCGGTATGCGCCTTGACAACTGGCCGCCGGCAAGTTTGAAGAAAGACGATAAGGCTACGGCCTGATCGCCATTATCACCGAACCGAAGAGTTTGGTAAGGAATTGAATCATGCGTCATCGTAAAAGTGGCCGTCACTTAAGCCGTACCAGCGCCCACCGCAAGGCTATGTTTCAAAACATGGCAGTGTCGCTGTTCGAGCATGAACTGATCAAAACTACATTGCCTAAAGCTAAAGAACTGCGCCGCGTTGCTGAGCCGTTAATCACTTTAGCCAAAGAAGATAGCGTTGCGAACCGTCGTTTAGCTTTTGACCGTACTCGCTCTAAATCAGCGGTCGGTAAATTGTTTAACGATTTAGGTAAGCGTTATGCAACACGTCAAGGTGGATACTTGCGCATTTTAAAATGCGGTTTCCGTGCTGGCGATAACGCGCCTATGGCTTATGTTGAGCTGGTTGACCGTCCGGTTACCGGTGAAGTACAAGCTGCAGAGTAAGCAATATTGCAGTTCAAAAAAAACCGAGCCTTGTGCTCGGTTTTTTTATATCTGTATTTTTCTATATAGAAATTAACTATCGTCTAGTTCTTATTAATGCATTAGGCACTATTTGTTTTCTTCTCTATTCTCATGCTAAGACAGCTTTTATAAACACAGCAGGAGAAAGATCATGAGCGATAAGCCTAAACTGACATCCGTTTCTGGATGTCCAATTGCCAATAACCAAGACAGCTTGACTGCAGGCTCACGTGGACCGATGCTTTTACAAGATGTTTGGTTCCTCGAAAAGCTCGCCCACTTCGATCGAGAAGTGATTCCTGAGCGTCGCATGCACGCTAAGGGCTCTGGTGCTTTTGGTCATTTCAAAGTAACCCATGATATTACTCAGTACACTAAAGCAACTCTGTTTACTGAAGTAGGTAAACAAACAGATATGTTTGTGCGTTTTTCAACGGTAGCCGGTGAGCGCGGTGCCGCTGATGCTGAACGGGATATTCGTGGTTTTGCCATGCGTTTTTACACCGAGCAAGGTAACTGGGATTTAGTCGGTAACAACACGCCCGTGTTCTTTTTCCGCGATCCGTTGAAGTTTCCTGATCTTAACCATGCAGTGAAACGTGATCCGCGTACTAATATGCGCAGTGCGACCAATAATTGGGATTTCTGGACAGGTTTGCCAGAGGCTTTACACCAAGTCACTGTAGTCATGAGTGATCGTGGTATTCCTGCCTCGTTCCGTCATATGCATGGTTTTGGTTCGCACACCTTTAGTTTTATTAATGCTGACAATGAGCGTTACTGGGTGAAGTTCCATTTTAAAACTCAGCAAGGTATCAAGAATCTGACTGACCAAGAGGCCGCTGATCTAGTGGGTCTAGATCGTGAAAGCTCACAGCGTGATTTGTATGAAGCCATTGAGCGTGGAGATTTCCCACGCTGGACCATGTATGTGCAGATTATGCCTGAGGCAGATGCTGGCAAAGTTCCGTATCACCCTTTTGACCTGACTAAGGTGTGGCCTAAAGGTGATTACCCATTGATTGAAGTGGGTTATTTTGAACTTAATAAAAATCCTGAGAACTATTTTGCGGATGTAGAACAAGCCGCCTTTAACCCCGCGCATATTGTTCCTGGTATTGGTTTCTCACCAGATCGCATGCTGCAAGGGCGTTTATTTTCTTATGGTGACGCTCAGCGCTACCGTCTTGGTGTCAATCACTCACAGATCCCTGTGAATACACCGCGTTGCCCGTACCATAGCTATCACCGTGATGGTGCGATGCGTGTTGATGGTAACCAGGGCAGTCGTTTACATTATGAGCCTAACAGCGAGGGTGAGTGGCAAGAGCAGCCTGATTTTTCTGAGCCTCCATTGGCACTAGAAGGTGCTGCTGATCGTTTTGATTTCTGGGAAACAGAGCCGGACTACTTCACGCAGCCGGGTAATTTATTCCGTCTAATGAGTGCCGCGCAGCAGCAAGTGCTGTTTGAAAACACCGCACGCAACATGCATGGCGTACCCGATGCGATTAAGATGAAGCACATCTGTCACTGTATGCAAGCTGATCCAGCTTACGGGCAAGGGGTTGCTAAAGCGTTAGGCATAGAGCTGCCTAAATAAAGATTTTGAAATCTTTGCCGTAAATAACATAAGCCTCGTTTAGCGAGGCTTATGTTTATCTAGCCTTTACAGTTTCTCTTTGAGAAAGCGTCCGGTATGCGAAAGACTATTTTCAGCAACCTGCTCTGGTGTGCCAGTAGCGATAATCTCACCGCCGCCTGATCCACCTTCAGGGCCTAGATCAACAATCCAATCAGCCGTTTTAATCACATCCAAGTTATGCTCAATGACCACCACGGTATTTCCTCGATCACGTAAGCGATGCAGCACGTCGAGCAGTTGCTGGATATCGGCGAAGTGTAAACCTGTAGTCGGCTCATCGAGGATATATAGAGTTTGCCCTGTATCGCGCTTGGACAGCTCGCGCGATAGCTTAACGCGCTGAGCCTCACCACCGGAGAGCGTGGTAGCGCTTTGACCGAGACGAATATAAGACAAACCTACATCAATCAGGGTTTGTAGCTTGCGGGCAAGCGCTGGCACCGGATCAAAGAACGCACGGGCTTCTTCAATGGTCATATCCAGCACTTCATGAATATTCTTGCCTTTATAGCGAATATCCAAGGTTTCACGATTGTAGCGCTTGCTTTTGCAGGTATCGCAAGCCACGTAGATATCAGCCAAGAAGTGCATCTCTACCTTAATCACGCCATCGCCTTGACAGGCTTCGCAACGACCACCTTTGACATTAAAAGAAAAACGCCCAGGGCTATAGCCGCGTGCACGTGATTCCGCTACGCCTGCAAACAGCTCACGAATCGGTGTAAAAATACCGGTATAGGTTGCAGGGTTGGAGCGCGGCGTGCGGCCAATTGGGCTTTGGTCAATATCAACCACTTTGTCGAGCAACTCGACGCCTTCTATTGAGTCGTAAGCGGCTGCTTCCAAGGTGGTGGCACCGTTGAGTGCGGTGGCCATCAATGGATACAAGGTGTTATTGATCAGGGTTGATTTACCTGAGCCGGATACGCCAGTTATGCAGGTCAGTAAACCCAACGGGATATCTAAATCGACATTCTGTAGGTTATTGCCGCGAGCGCCATGTAAGCGCAGCATTTTTTCTGGATTGACTGCAGTGCGCTGCTTTGGATAGGTGATTTGCACCTTGCCTGATAGGTATTGTCCGGTGAGTGATGCAGGGTTAGCCATGACTTGCGCAGGCGTACCTTGCGCAACAATTTCACCACCATGCACGCCGGCACCTGGACCGATATCGACAACATAGTCGGCCATGCGAATCGCATCTTCATCATGTTCGACAACAATCACGGTGTTACCAATTTTGCGCAGATGATCCAGCGTATTCAATAAGCGTTCATTATCGCGTTGATGCAAACCGATCGACGGCTCATCAAGGATATACATCACCCCAACTAGGCCCGCACCAATTTGACTGGCAAGACGGATACGCTGCGCTTCACCGCCTGATAATGTATCGGCGCTGCGACTTAGGGTCAGATAATTTAAGCCGACGTTAACTAAGAACTGTAAACGCGCACTGATTTCTTTAAGAATTTTTTCAGCAATTTCACCGCGTTTGCCTGGCAAGTTCAGTGTAGTGAAATAGTCAAAGGCCTCGCCAATGGGCATTGCGGTTATGCTGGGCAAGGTTTTTTCGCCGACCCATACATGCCGTGCTTCTCTACGCAGACGAGCCCCTTTACAGTCAGGGCACGCTTGGGTGCTGAGATACTTAGCCAGCTCTTCACGGACGGTATTGGATTCGGTTTCGCGGTAACGGCGTTCCAAATTAGGCACGATGCCTTCAAAGGGGTGTGAGCGTTTGACAATATCGCCACGGTCATTCAGATAACGAAAGTTGATGTCTGTGTTACCTGTGCCATGCAAAATCACCTGTTGGGTGGTTTTGTCGAGTGACTGAAAAGGCACTTCTAGGCTGAAATCATAGTGCTCAGCCAGCGAGTTGAGCATTTGGAAGTAATAGACGTTACGTCGATCCCAGCCGCGAATTGCGCCTTCGGCTAAGGTCAGTTCACCATTGACTAAGCGTCGGGTATCAAAGAACTGCTTAACCCCTAGACCATCACAGCTTGGACAGGCGCCGGCCGGGTTGTTAAAGGAAAACAGTTTGGGTTCCAGTTCGCTGATAGCATGCCCACAATGAGGGCATGCAAAGCGTGCGGAAAAGACCATCTCTTCGCTGCCGTCATCATCCATTGATGCCACTAATGCGATGCCATCAGTCAAGCGTAGGGCCGTTTCAAACGATTCAGCTAAACGCTGAGCTAAATCGTCACGGACTTTAAAACGATCGACCACCACATCAATCGAGTGTTTCTTCTGTTTATCCAGCTTTGGCACGTCATCTACTTCATACAGCGTGCCATTCACACGAACGCGGACAAAGCCTTGTGCGCGCATTTCTTCAAAGACCGATAGATGCTCACCTTTGCGCTCACGTACGATGGGTGCGAGGAGCATTAGACGTTGCTCAGCTTCTCGACCCAGCACCAAATCAACCATTTGACTGACGGTTTGTGCTTCCAGTGGTACATGGTGATCGGGGCAGTGTGGTATGCCTGCGCGGGCATACAGCAAACGTAAATAATCGTAAATTTCGGTGATGGTGCCGACGGTTGAGCGTGGGTTATGCGAGGTCGATTTCTGTTCAATAGAAATCGCTGGCGATAAACCTTCAATGGTATCGACGTCGGGCTTTTCCATCATTGATAAGAACTGCCGTGCATAGGCCGATAAAGACTCTACATAACGGCGCTGACCCTCGGCATACAAGGTGTCGAAAGCTAATGATGATTTACCCGAACCGGACAGGCCAGTAATGACAATCAGTTTGTTTCTGGGTAAATCGAGATCAATATTTTTCAAATTATGGGTACGAGCCCCACGAATTACTATGGTATCCACTGTATTCCTCGCGTTGCGAGTGTAAACGGTTGAGTATACGGGCTAGAGGTATGCTGCGGCAAAGCGTTCTGCCTGATAGAATCGCGAGCCTAGATAGAGGGAGTGTGATGAACGAGCATAATAACGATGCAATGAACGCTCAAGAGCGACGCGCGACAGCCGGCCTATCGCTGGTCTTTGCTTTTCGTATGCTGGGTATGTTCATGGTCCTGCCAGTACTGGCCACCTATGGGCAAGATTTGTCTGGGGCGACGCCTTTTTTACTGGGTTTGGCGATTGGAGCCTACGGCTTAACCCAAGCGATTTTACAAATCCCCTTCGGTATGTTGTCTGATCGTTTGGGTCGTCTGCCAATTATTTATCTTGGGCTACTTATTTTTGCTGCGGGCAGTGTGGTCGCCGGACTGTCCGACTCAGTTTGGGGGGTGATTGCTGGACGGGTCTTACAAGGTGCCGGCGCTATTTCTGCTGCAGTGATGGCGCTGTTGTCAGATGTGACCCGTGAGCAACATCGCACTAAGGCGATGGCGGTGATTGGCATCAGTATTGGTATCTCCTTTTCTGTCGCGATGGTGGTTGGGCCGCTGGTTACCCGTGCTTTTGGTTTGTCTGGTTTGTTTTGGTTTACTGCAGCAATGGCGATACTGGGTATTTTTATTATTGCTTTGAGTGTGCCTAAGCCTGCTGTGCAGTTGCAGCATCGTGAATCAGGCGTGGCTCCAGCGGCGTTGTCAGCAACCCTGCGTAATGTGGCATTACTGCGTTTGGATTTCGGGATTTTTGTTCTGCATGCTTTATTAATGGCCAGCTTTATTGCTTTACCGTTGGCACTGGTAGAACAGGGTGGTTTGCCGAAAGAAGAGCATTGGTGGGTGTATTTAGTTGCTATGTTTGTCGGCTTTTTTGCCATGTTGCCGTTTATTATTTATGGTGAAAAAAAGCGCCAAATGAAACGTGTGTTTCTCGGTGCGATCAGTGTGTTATTGCTCAGCGAACTATTCTTCTGGTGGCTGGGTCAGAGCTTAACTTTATTGGTGATTGGCACCATCGCTTTTTTCACCGCATTTAACTTGCTAGAAGCCAGCTTGCCTTCCTTGATCAGTAAGGTTGCACCGGCTGGTGCTAAAGGTACCGCGATGGGCGTGTATTCGACCAGCCAGTTTTTAGGTGCAGCGTTGGGTGGGATTTTGGGTGGTTGGTTGTTTAGTTTGGGTGGTGCATCCATAGTTTTTGCAGGATGTGCCGCACTCGCAGCGCTTTGGTTGATTTTTGCTGCTAATATGCAAGAGCCGCCGTATGTCACCAGTATGCGCTTGCCGGTGTCCCCCGCAGCGATACAAACAACACAATGGTTGACTGCATTACGTTCACAAGCAGGTGTTATGGATGCTGTGTTGGTGGCAGAGGAAGCTGCTGTTTATGTAAAATTTGATACGCAAATAATAGATCGCGCGACTGTTGAAACTTTTTTATAACTGATCGCAGCGTGCAGACCGTCTGGAGAAAGCTATGGCTCGTGGAATAAACAAAGTAATTTTAATTGGTAATGTGGGCGGCGACCCAGAAACCCGTTATTTGCCTAATGGCAATGCGGTGACCAACTTGACTTTAGCGACCAGTGATAGCTGGCGCGATAAGCAAACCGGACAAATGCAAGAGCGTACTGAATGGCACCGTGTGTCATTCTTCGGGAAAATCGCGGAAATTGCTGGTCAATATTTACGCAAAGGCTCAAAAGTTTATATTGAAGGCCGTTTACAAACCCGTGAGTGGGAAAAAGATGGTGTTAAGCGCTACACCACAGAAATTGTTGTGGATATGGGCGGCACCATGCAAATGCTTGATGGTCGCGCTGATAATGAAGGCAGTGGTGCGAGTCGTCCAGCGCCCGCGCCACGTCAACCGCAACAGTCGCAGCCACAGCAGACTCAACAGTCGCAGTCGCGTCCTGCGCCAAGCGTTCAGCATGATGCACAGCCTGCGCCTGACTACGACAGTTTTGAAGACGATATACCGTTCTAGGGGATAGATCAGAGACCTAGAGAACAAACTACAAGAATATCTCTGAGGGGTTGATATGCAATTACGCTTGGTTTTGCTGGGTGGTGGTAACGCATTAGGACAAGCTTTGATGCGTTTAGGTGCTGAAGACGACATATCCTTTCTGGCGCCTAAGCCGGAACAAGGTGTTTGGGATGCGGCCAGCTTAACCAGCCTTATTGATGAAGTGCGCCCTGATGTGCTGATCAATCTCGCTTATTACTACGATTGGTTTCAGGCGGGAGCAGTTGACCCTTTGCATTTTGTGCCGCAAGAGCGTGCAATAGAACGCTTAGCTCAGCTCTGCAAACATTACGATTGTATTTTGTTGCAACCATCCAGTTATCGCGTATTTGATGGTGTACGGGCTACGGCTTACAATGAAACCAATGAGTGCAAACCGCTAAGCCCGCGTGGGAAGGCGTTAATGCGCATGGAGCAAAGTGTACGCTCGCTGTGTTCTAAGCATGTACTGCTACGCTTCGGCTGGTTACTTGATGACAGTCCTGAGGGGATGCTGGGGCGGGTGTTACGTCGTGCGCAAGACCATGACTTGATTGAGATGGCGGATGATCGACGTGGTAATCCTACTCCAGTGGAAGATGCTGCACGGGTGATGTTGGCGATATTAAAGCAGCTTGATTGTGCTGCGCCTTTGTGGGGTACTTATCATTACGGCGGGCAAGAAGCAGCGACCGTACTGTCCGTTGCGCAAGCGATTTTAGCTGAGGCACAAGCTTGGCGGCCACAGTTAAGTCAAACCGTTGAGGCGCATGCGCATGCGAGTTTCCCTGATGCGATGATTGAGCCGCAGCATGGTGTACTCGACAGCCGCAAAATCACCCATACCTTTGGCATTAAGCCACGCGCTTGGCGCACAGGCTTGGCTGAATTATTGGATAGTTATTACCGCAATGTTTAGCGTTTAAACGCTGCGCTAAATAGCGCTGATGCTTTTTAAGTTTAAACCGCAGGATAGTATTTTTTCAGCATAAATAAAAACAGGCGCATAAAGCGCCTGTTTTTGATTACAAATGCTAAAACTTAGAATTTGTAGCCAAGACCAACCATGTAAACAAAAGGATCAACATCAACATCAACTTTGACTTTATTGCCAAGGATATTTGTTGTACCTGTTGTCTCGATGTCAATATAACGAACTTGACCGTTGATCATGATGTTGTCAGTCAGCATGTAGTCAGCACCCAGTTGTGCTGCAAAGCCCCATGAGTCTTTCATATCTAAACCACTGAAACCTTTGTTTTCCGCGCTGCTGCTTAGCTTGTCATCAAAGAACCATGTGTAGTTAATGCCAGCACCTACATAAGGTTTGAATACTTTATTATCGGCAAAAGGATAATAAACGAGACTTACTGTAGGCGGTAAATGTTTTAGGCTACCTAACTTACCATTAAGACCTTCATATGCTCCGGAGAAGCCTTTAACACCAACATTATGGCTAAAAGGTGTTGCAGCTAGCAGCTCAATACCAATTTGATTGGTTGCCATGTAAACAAAGTTCAAACCAAGCTGAGTGTCGCTATCAAGCGTGGCTTTTGTTCCAGCAACCTTTGTATTTAAAGCACCAACAAAAATATCACTGCTACTTTCATGGGGGTCTACAGTAATCGCACCCGCGCGCACGATAATATCGCCAGCTTGGTGAGCTTGAACTGAAGGTGCAGCAATAGCTAATGCCAATAATGATGTAGCGAATAAAGTTGTGCGCATGATGTGCTCCGTTAGCAACTTATAGTTTGTGTTGGTTGGTAACAATGTTACGTAACGAGGCGAAATGACTTTTGATGCAAGTCAACAAAGACAGTAGTAACCACGTCCTCGCTGTAAATGAATGGCTTAAATCAACTTGAGGCAATAGCAGCAGGGGTGATTTTAGCTATTTTAGTGGTGCTGTAGCAGTAAGGCTGAGCTGTATTTTGCGGTGTCTGCGCTCGGTCGAAGCAGACAGATGAAAAGCGTTGCAGCATTCATGAGCACAAAGCGGTAAACTTGCTGGCATATTTTTTCTTACTCCGTTGGAGCGTTTCATGTCACGCACGAGTTCACGTACGAGTTTAAGTCGTTTTCTTATTGAGCAAACACGTTCACATCAAACCCCGGCAGAGCTGCGCTTTTTAATCGAAGTGGTGGCGCGTGCTTGCAAAATGATCAACCATCAAGTGTCTAAAGGCGCTCTGGGTGGGGTCTTAGGCAGTATGGGGACTGAAAACGTGCAAGGTGAAGTGCAGAAGAAGTTAGACGTACTGTCGAATGAAATTTTGCTTGAAGCCAACGAGTGGGGCGGCCACTTAGCGGGTATGGCTTCTGAGGAAATGGACAATGCCTACCAGATTCCAGGTAAGTACCCGAAAGGCTCGTACTTGCTGGTATTTGATCCGCTTGATGGTTCCAGCAATATTGATGTTAACGTGTCTGTGGGCACGATTTTCTCGGTGTTGCGCTGCCCGGATCGTAATGGTGACGATGGCGATTTAGGTGAAGAAGCATTTTTACAACCGGGCACTGAACAGGTTGCTGCAGGCTATGCTATCTATGGTCCACAAACCATGCTGGTATTAACCTTAGGCAATGGTGTCAAAGGTTTCACACTGGATGCGGAAATGGGTTCATTCATTTTGACGCATGATGACATTCGAGTGCCTGAGCAAACGGCAGAATTTGCCATCAATATGTCTAATCAGCGTCACTGGGAAGCTCCAGTAAAGCGCTATGTGGATGAATTGCTAGAGGGTGAAGAAGGACCTTTAGAGAAAAACTACAATATGCGTTGGGTTGCGGCAATGGTTGCCGATGTACATCGTATCTTGACTCGTGGTGGTGTGTTTATGTATCCGCGTGACAGCCGTGAGCCAGAGAAACCAGGCAAGTTGCGTTTAATGTACGAAGCCAACCCGATGTCGTTCATTATTGAGCAGGCTGGCGGCGCCTCAACGAATGGTTATCAGCGCATTATGGATATTCAACCCCGCTCTTTACATGAGCGAGTAGCGGTATTTTTGGGTTCGAAAGAAGAAGTTGAGCGTATAACCAGTTATCACAATAAATAGCCTCTGTGGTTTGCACTGCTAGCAAAACACTAAAAAAGCCAGACAATGTCTGGCTTTTTTATATTCAGAAGATGGCGCATTGATCTATGTCAGTCTTTTCTTAGGTTGATTTTTTCCTGCTCGTTGTGCTTATCACGCTGTATGCCATACATGTTGCGGCTTTGCCTCAATAACACCTAAATTGTCTTGTTGCATAAAAAAATGCTATGACTTTGATCAAGGAGTATCAAACCTCAGGCTTGCTAAGCTCGAAGCACTTTTTGGTATTAGGGCATGATCATGCAGGCTATTTCTCGTTACCCGCAACGACGCGCGCTAGAGCACCTTTCTTGGTTGTTGGTGTTCTTTTTTATGTTTTTCTATGCGGCAAACAGCGTTCATGCCGCTGAGCTGACTGCCTTGGAAAAAGGGCGGATTGCCTTAATTTTCCCTCATTCTGGGACTACTACTGAACCTGAAGGTGAGTTTCAGGTCCGCCAAATTATGTCGGGTGATGAACTGCTTGGCTATGCTTACCAAACCGTTAATGTCGTTGATATTCCAGCCTACTCAGGTAAGCCAGTTAATCTGCAGGTGATACTCGATCCACAGGGCGTTATTAAAGATGCTTATGTTTTAGAGCACCACGAACCGATTCTCTTGGTTGGTATTCCTGAGCAGAAATTGCATGATTTTGCTGCTAAGTATGCGGGGATTAGCGTTGATCAGCGGGTGGTGATCGGTCGCTCTAAAGATGAGACAGCGATCACTATTGATGCGGTCTCAGGTGCGACGGTAACGGTGATGGTGGTTAACGAAGCGATTATGCGTTCTGCACACCACGTGGCTGTCTCTCTTGGTTTAGTTGAGGCACACTCACAAATTAAAAATAAGCCCGCCATCGTATTGATGGATGAGTATCAGAAGGCCAGCTGGACCACCTTGACGGGTGATGGCTCGATTCGTCGTTTATTACTCAATCGTGGTCAGGTTGATGATGCTTTTATCGGCAGTGAAGCAGAAGGTATCGATGCCGCAAGTCCCGATCAGCGCGGCGATACCTTTATCGATCTCTATATAGCAGAATTGAATCCGCCGACGATTGGTCGCAACCTACTGGGTGAGAGTCAGTATCAATACTTAATGGACGAGTTAAAGCCTGATGAACATGCGATTGTGGTGTTGGGTAACGGTGACTATTCGTTTAAAGGTTCTGGCTATGTCCGTGGCGGTATTTTTGACCGTATTCAGTTGCGCCAATTTGGCGATATTGTCAGCTTTCGCGATTTAGACTTTTCTCGGTTAAGTGATGTATATGCCGAAGGCATGCCGAATTTCACTGAAATGGGCATTTTTATTATTCGCCCGCAATATGCTTTTGATTCAGGTTCAGACTGGACCTTGGAGCTGTTGGTGCGTCGTCAGACCGGTCCAGTTGACAGTATCTTTACCAGCTTTGAGTTGCCTTACCAAATTCCTGAAATGTACATTGAGCGGCCGCCATTAACCGCGTCTGAACAGGCTGCACTTGATGAGGCGAATCGTCCGTTATGGCTTAATATTTGGTACCAAAAAGACTTCCAAATTGGTGTGTTGGTTATCGGCTTAGTGGTGCTGTTCGCGATCATGTTCTTCCAAGACTACTTGGTGCGCTACCCTAAATTGCTGCATCGGGTGCGTATGGGTTATCTGATTTTTACTGTGGTGTTTATTGGTTGGTACACGTTAGGACAGCTGTCGATTGTTAACGTGCTCACTTTTGCCCACTCAATAATGCATGATTTTAGCTGGGAGCTTTTTCTAAGTGATCCGATCATCTTTATTCTCTGGGGCGTTACTGCTGCCATTGTCTTGCTCTGGGGGCGCGGTGTGTTCTGCGGCTGGTTGTGCCCATTTGGTGCTTTGCAAGAAATTATCAATGAGATTGCCCGCAAGATAAAAATCCCCCAGTACGATGTTCCCTTTGCGCTGCATGAGCGACTTTGGGCAATCAAGTACATTATTTTACTGGTGCTCTTTGGTATCTCTCTTGAGTCAATGGCCACTGCAGAGCAATTTTCAGAAGTAGAGCCTTTTAAAACGGCAATCACCCTGAAGTTTGATCGTCAATGGTGGTTTGTGCTGTATGCGGTTGTGCTGCTAGTGGTCAATATTTTTACGCGCAAGGTCTATTGCCGCTATATCTGTCCGCTGGGTGCCGCGCTGGCCATACCCACTAAATTACGTTTGTTTGACTGGCTCAAGCGCCGCAAAGAGTGCGGCACACCTTGTCAGTTATGTGCGGTTGAGTGTGAAGTTCAAGCGATTCATCCTGATGGCACGATCAACGCCAATGAATGCCATCACTGCCTCGATTGCCAAGTGACTTACTTTAACGAGGATCGTTGTCCTCCTTTAGTGGCGAAGAAAAAGCGCCGCGAACGTAATAAAGCAGCTCCGCAAATGCAAGAGCCGCAATTGATTCCGGCCGTCCAGCTGGAAACCCCGTCTTAATTCCGTCCAAATTAAGGCAAAATACCAAGGAGATGTATCTGTCATGAGCGAAAAGAAAACTACAACTGAGATTGAAAAAACAGGCTTAAGTCGGCGCGGATTTCTTGGCGCCACTGCGGTCACTGGTGCAACTTTAGCTGGTGCGACAGCGATCGGCTCCTCTGTCATGAGTCGTGAAACTTGGGCTGCAGCAGTTCAAGAAGCAAAAAATAAAGTCCATGTTGGCCCAGGTGAATTAGATGATTACTACTGCTTCTTAAGCGGTGGTCACCAAGGTGAAGTACGCGTAATGGGTCTACCTTCCATGCGTGAGCTGATGCGTATCCCTGTCTTTAATATGGACGGTGCAGTGGGTTGGGGTATTACCAACGAAAGTAAGGCTGTATTGGGTGAAAGCGCTAAGTTTATGAATGGCGACTGTCACCACCCGCATATTTCTATGACTGACGGTAGTTACGACGGTAAGTATCTATTTATTAACGATAAAGCCAATACTCGTGTTGCGCGAATTCGTTTAGATATCATGAAATGCGACAAAATTACTACGATTCCTAACGTGCAATCGATTCACGGTTTGCGTTTGCAGAAAGTGCCTTACACTAAATATGTATTCTGCAACGCTGAGTTTATTATTCCGCACCCTAACGATGGTACGAATCTCGACAATCTCGATACAGTAGAACAGTACACCATGTACAACGCTCTCGATGCTGAAACCATGGAAGTCGCGTGGCAGGTGATCGTTGACGGTAATCTCGATAATACGGATATGTGCTACACCGGTAAGTACGCAGCAGCAACGTGCTATAACTCAGAAGGCGCTACTGAACTCGCGGGTATGATGCGTAATGAGCGTGACTGGGTGACTGTTTTTAATATCCCTCGCATTGAAGAAGAAATTAAAGCGGGCCGCTTTATCACTTTAGGTGACTCTAAAGTACCTGTGGTTGATGGTCGGAAAAAAGAGGGCAAAAACGCCCGCGTTACGCGTTATGTTCCGGTACCTAAAAATCCGCACGGTCTCAACACCTCGCCAGATGGTAAGTACTTTATTGCCAACGGTAAACTGTCACCGACCTGCTCAATCATCGCTATTGATATGCTCGATGATTTGTTTAACGACAAGTTTGCGGATGAGCGTGAAGTGGTGATTGCTGAGCCAGAATTGGGTCTTGGCCCGTTACACACCACTTTTGATGGGCGTGGTAATGCCTACACCACACTGTTTATTGACAGTCAGGTGGTGAAGTGGAATATGGAAGAAGCGATACGCGCGTATAACGGTGAGAAAGTGAACTACATTAAGCAAAAGCTTGATGTGCAGTATCAACCGGGGCATAACCATGCCTCATTGACGGAAACAAAAGATGCGGATGGCAAATGGTTGTTGGTGTTAAGTAAGTTCTCTAAAGACCGTTTCTTGCCTGCCGGTCCTTTGCATCCAGAAAATGATCAGCTTATTGATATCTCTGGCGATGAAATGAAAATCGTCCATGACGGCCCATCCTATGCTGAGCCACATGATGCGATCATGGCGCGCCGCGATCAGATCAGAACCAAGAAAATTTGGGATCGTGATGATCCGTACTTTGCTGCGACTGTAGAGCGTGCCAAAAAAGATGGTATTACTTTAGAAAGCGATAACAAAGTGATCCGTGACGGTAAGAAAGTCCGTGTTTACATGACATCTATTGCGCCAATGTACGGCATGGGTGAGTTTACTGTGAATCAGGGTGATGAAGTGACAGTGACCATCACTAACTTGGATATGATTGAAGACGTGACCCATGGTTTCTGTATGGTAAACCACGGTGTCAGTATGGAAATCAGCCCGCAACAAACCTCATCAGTGACTTTTATTGCTGATAAACCGGGTGTGTTTTGGTACTACTGCAACTGGTTCTGCCACGCACTGCACATGGAAATGGTCGGTCGTATGCTCGTGAAGCCTGCATAGAAACAGGTGTAAGTGGCCGACGATGCGCTGACAGTGAGGCATCGTCGGTTTTTAGTACAGTGAGCGCTTATATGCAGGCTAGACAACAGGATACTCGGTGATGAGAACGCTGGAGGCGATAATTCGCGTAGTTATTTACAGTGCTGCATTGATCTTAGTGATGCCTGTGCGCGCGGCAGACGAGGTCCCTGGTGCATTAAAGAATGCGCAATTGCATGAAATACAAGCCGCTCCAGAGGCGGACTTGAAGTTACAATCAATCAGTGAATTACCTTTAGAGAGGGTTTCTGAGCAGCATTGGCGTTTACCCGCGGGTGAGTATGTTGGGCATTTTGTTATTGATCAGTCAATCACTCTTGAGTGTGCTAAAGGTGCCTATCTGCGCGCAGATAAACGTGGCAATGCTCTCAATATTCGTGCCGCTGATGTTACCGTGACACGTTGTGATATCAGTGACTGGGGCCATAATTTAACGCAAATGGATGCGGCAATTTTTGTTGAGCGCACCGCTAAAAATGCGCGTATTGAGAATAATTTTATTCACGGTCAAGGCTTTGGTGTGTGGGTTGATGCCACGCATCATGTCAGTATTCTTGCTAATAAAATTCAAGGCGATTTAACCTTACGCAACCAAGATCGCGGCAATGGTATTCATTTGTTTGCGGTGCGTTTTGCCAATATTAGCGGCAATGAAATTTGGGAAACGCGCGATGGCATTTATATTGAAGCGGCCAATGACAATATTATCCATAACAATCACATGCGTGATTTGCGTTATGGCGTGCATTACATGTTTTCTAACCGTAATCAGGTAACCGACAACAGTACCACGCGGACCCGCACGGGTTATGCGCTGATGCAAAGCCGTCAGTTGACGATAACCGGTAATAGTTCTGATCATGATCAGAACTATGGCCTGCTGATGAACTACATCACTTATTCAACGCTTAAAAATAACTATGTCACCGCCGTGCAGCCAGGCTCTGGTGATGGTGTGCACGTCAGTGGGGCAGAAGGTAAAGCGCTGTTTATTTACAACTCGTTGTTTAATATTTTGGAGGGTAACCGTTTTGAGCACAGTGCGCTGGGTATTCACCTGACCGCGGGCTCTGAAGATAACCATATCTACCATAATTCATTTATTGGCAATCAGCAGCAGGTTAAGTATGTGGCGATTCGTTATCAGGAGTGGTCACACGAGGGTAAGGGTAACTATTGGAGTGACTATTTAGGTTGGGATCGCAACAGCGATGGTGTTGGTGATGTGCCGTATGAGCCTAATGATAATGTTGACCGTTTATTATGGATCTATCCTCAGGTGCGCTTATTAATGCACAGCCCAAGTATCGAGCTATTACGCTTGGTACAGCGTGCTTTCCCAGTAGTTAAATACCCCGGCGTGCAAGACAGTCATCCGCTTATGCGTCCGCTGAGTATGGTTGCGCCTCTTTCATCAGGACTATCAGAATGAATGCAGTAGAGCTGCACAATGTTTATCAGCAGTACGGCACTATGGCTGTATTGGACAATCTCAATTTGACCCTTGCTGAAGGGGAAGTATTAGGTTTATTTGGCCACAATGGTGCCGGTAAAACCACGACGGTGCGTTTGATTTTAGGTTTGTTGAAAGCGACTACGGGCCAAGTTAAGGTCCTCGGTGGTACGCCTGGGGACAGTGATATTCGTCGAAAAATTGGCTTCTTACCGGAAAACGTCACCTTTTATCCACAGCTCACGGGGCGCGAAACTTTATTGCATTTTGCTCGCCTGAAAGGCGCGGCGTTGCAACAAGTGGATGACTTGCTTGAACAAGTTGGTCTAACTGCAGCCAGCTCCAAACGGGTCAAAACGTATTCGAAAGGCATGCGTCAGCGTTTAGGTTTAGCGCAAGCGCTGCTCGGGCGTCCGCGTTTATTGTTGCTAGATGAGCCTACCGTTGGTTTAGACCCCATTGCTACGCAAGAGCTGTATCAGGTGATTGGTCGCTTGCGTGATGAGGGCACCAGTATTGTGATTTGCTCGCATGTGCTACCTGGTGTCGAGCCCTATATTGATCGTGCTGCGGTACTGGCCTTAGGGCGTTTAGAGGCTGTCGGCACCTTACATGAGTTGCGCACTCAAGCGCAGTTGCCGGTACGCATTCGTGCGGCTGGCCTCACTGTTGAGCAGCTGACCGCTGCTGATGTACAAGCGATCCGGCCGTTACATGGTGTTTGGCATGAATTACTGGTGGCACCAGAGGATAAATTAGCAACGGTTCAGCGCATATTACAGTTACGGCCGCAAGATATAGAGGTGCAACCAGCGTCTTTAGAAGACCTGTACTGTTACTACATGGAGAAAGCCGGCGCTTTGGGTGTTGCAGGAGTTCAGCAATGAGTCAGATTTGGAATATTGCTCGTAAAGAGTTTAGCGATGGCTTACGCAACCGTTGGATGCTAGCAATCAGCTTAGTCTTTGCTTTATTAGCCGTAGGTATTGCTTGGTTTGGCGCGGCTGCTTCTGGGCAAATTGGCTTTACTTCTATTCCCGCAACAATTGCCAGCTTGGCCAGTTTAGCTACGTTCTTGATGCCGTTGATTGCTTTGCTATTGGCCTATGATGCGATTGTTGGTGAAGATGAAGCCGGTACCTTAATGTTGTTGCTGACGTACCCCATCAGTCGCGGGCAAATTTTGCTGGGTAAGTTTGTTGGTCATGGCATGATTTTAGGCTTAGCGACCCTCATGGGCTTTGGTTGTGCGGCATTGGCGATTGCCGTGCTGGTACCCGAAGTGGAGTTGGCTATGCTGGTTTGGGCCTTTGCTCGTTTTATTGTCTCCTCGACTTTACTGGGTCTAGTGTTTTTGGCTTTGGCTTATGTGCTGAGCAGTCGTGCTAATGAAAAGTCCAGTGCTGCTGGTTTGGCTTTAGGTTTGTGGTTCTTATTTGTCTTAGTGTTTGATTTGGCTTTACTTGCTGTGTTGGTGATTAGCGAGGGCGCTTTCAGTCCTGACGCCTTGCCGTGGTTATTGCTACTCAATCCTGCCGACATTTATCGTTTAATCAATCTGACTGGTTTCGAGTCCGGCTCAAGTACCGTGGGCGTGATGGCGTTAGCGGGCGATTTGCCCGTCAGTAGTGCGGTGCTGTGGGGTTGTTTAGTGGCTTGGGTCGGCGCGTCATTGGCTTTGGCACACTGGATGTTTGTGCGTCGAACAGCATAATTACATGATGTTTAAGGGGTTTAGTATGATGAAGAAGCAAGGGTTTTCAATGCGTTGGTTGCTTGCGCTGAGTGTCGGCGTTTTACTCACTGCCTGCAGTGATGACAAAACACCTCAAGAGGTTACTGCCGTGGCAGGCCCGGTGGCTTTTGAAGCAGGTGATGAGTGTCATGTCTGCGGGATGATTATTACCGAGCTGCCGGGTGCTAAAGCGCAAGCAGTAGAAGGTCGCAGTACTGCTGTGCGTAAGTTCTGCTCGACGCAAGACATGCTGAGTTGGTGGTTACAGCCGGAAAATCAACATCTGCAGGCTGAGCTTTATGTCCACGATATAGCGAAAACGTCGTGGGAGCATCCACAGGATGAATACCTGATTGATGCACGCAGTGCATGGTATGTGGCAGGTTCAAGTTTGCAAGGTGCTATGGGCCCATCGTTGGTGTCATTTGGTACACGCGAAGCGGCTGAGTTGTTAGCTGATGCTAAGGGCGGCCGTGTGTTGAGCTGGGATCAGATGGATTTAGCCGTACTGCAAGAATTAGCCAGTGCAGGTCACGAGCATGCAGCGACGCATGGCGAACAGTTATCGCATGAGTATGGCGTGGCTGTAGAAGCTGATGAGCACGCTGAGCATAATGTTGACGAGCATCAGCAGCATGAGGGTCATACTGCACCGGTTGATATGCCCACGGCTGTGCCAGTAGAGCATGATGCTCACAGTGCACATCAGCACTAATGAGGATTGCCTGCGCAGCAGTTATTGAGATTGCTGCGCTCGCTTAGGCTGTTGAAGTGTAGGGCTGATTAATCGAATCTGCAGTGGTGTCTCGCCACCACTATGGTGAAAGACACACTGGGTTACGCTAGGTTTGCCGCGCAGTAACGGTGGATTATTAGAAAACCCCACTGGTTCTAATGGAATGCCACGTGGGCTGCTATCGAGTTGGCCGTTGGCATTACGGTCAGCAAACAGTTGTATTGCGTAACGACCGGCGGGAATATCTTCGAAGATTAAGGTGGTGCCTCTACTGCTGCTGATTGCTACAGGTTCAATGTTCCAGTCGCTGAGCTGATCGCTCAATAATGCGGCATGCACGATCGCTTCGTTGGGCCTTTCTTCTAATTGCACAATTAATCGACCGGCAACGACGGGTAAGCTGAGTGTGCTGGCTAATATATAAGCAATAATCTGGGGAAAATGATGGCGATATTGTGGCATAATTCCTACTTTTTCTCGGGAAGTGTTGCGCATGCGTCAGGTGTTGATTGTCCATTATTCACAAAGTGGTCAACTTAACCGGCTCGTTGAGTCGGTGAGTGCGCCTTTATGTGAGCACTCTGACGTGCACGTTGATTATTTAGAATTACGTATGCAAACACCTTTTCCTTTTCCATGGCCGTTTCTTAAGTTTTTCCGTATTTTTCCAGAGACGGTCTTGATGCAAGCGCAACCCTTGCAACCTCTGCATGTAGACGCAGATAAAAAGTATGATTTAATTATTTTAGCCTATCAAGTCTGGTTTTTATCACCTTCGCTGCCAATGTCTAGTTTTTTAGCCAGCCCTGAGGCGGCTAAATTGTTGAATGGTACAGCCGTGATGACGTTAATTGGTTGCCGCAATATGTGGTTAGTTGCGCAAGAGAAAGTAAAGCATAAACTTAATGTGCTGCATGCACAGTTGGTGGACAATGCGGTGCTGACCGATGCTTGTGGCAGTGCGATGAGTTTTCTTTCAACGCCTTTGTGGATGTTTACTGGCCGCCAAAAGGCTTACTCATGGGTGCCGCAAGCCGGTATTGCTGCATCACAGATTACTGCCGCACGACGTTTTGGCGACGCCATTGCTGCGCGCTTATTGCAAGATAAACAGCCTATTGTTAGGCCAATGCTGAAAGGCTTAGGCGCGGTTAAAATTAATGAAAAGCTGATAGCCAGCGAGCGAATTGGGGCGCGCAGTTTCTATCTTTGGAGTCGACTGTTGCGTGCCATGGGGCCGCCTGATAGTTATTTGCGTGGCTTTGCTTTGATGCTTTATATCGTTTTTTTGTTATGCATGATTGTGACTGTGGTACCGATTACTGCGTTGTTAAAGAAATTATTAAGCCCGTTGACAAAGCAACGTATTGTGCGTGAAAAAGCCTATTTTGCTGAGCCATCGGGTGAATAAAAGGACTTGAGGATCTACTGTGGTAAAAACAGTGTATATCAACCGCGTCAGCGCGTACTTGCCGCATGATCCAGTCGATAATGATGCAATGGAAACACGCTTAGGCGTCGTTGGTAATACGCCCTCGCGCGCGCGTAAATTAGTTTTACGCAGTAATGGCATCAAACAGCGTTATTACGCCATTGATCCAGAGACTGGTTTGCCAAGCATGAATAATGCGCAGTTAAGTGCACAAGCGATTCGTGGTTTGTGTGATGACGACTTTGCCCTGGATGATATCGACTGCCTCGTGGCCAGTAGCTCTCAACCTGATCAGGTGATGCCCAATCATGCAGTGATGGTACACGGCGAACTGGGTAATCCACCTTGTGAAGTGGTGGCGACCTCAGGGATTTGTTTGTGTGGAATGACTGCACTGAAATACGCTTGGATGAGTGTCGCCCTCGGCGAAAGTCAGAATGCAGTTGCCTGTGGTTCAGAAGTCGCTTCCAACTTGATGCGTGCCAGCAATTTCACCGCTGAATATGACAGCCGCCTTGAGTTGTTGGAAAAAAGACCAGAAATTGCCTTCGAAAAAGATTTTCTACGCTGGATGCTCTCTGATGGTGCCGGTGCAGTTTGGTTGCAAGGGCAGCCCAATATCAACGGATTAAGTTTGCGTATTGATTGGATTGATATTCTGTCTTTTGCTGATCAAATGCCCGCCTGTATGTATGCCGGTGCCGACTATGTGGATGATGAGTTGGTCGGCTGGAGCCGCTTTTCTGCAGAGCAACGCAATCAGCAGTCGCTGATGGCGGTTAAGCAAAATGTGAAATTACTCAATGACAATATTGTGAAGTACACCGTGGTTGAGGCATTGAAGAAAATCATGGAAAAACGCCAGTTGTCAGTGGATGCTATTGAGCATTTCTTGCCGCATTATTCTTCTGAGTTTTTCCGCGAGCGTTTGGCGCAGGGCCTTGCTGAAGTTGATTTGGCCATTCCGCAAGAACGTTGGTTTACCAACTTAACCCGTAAAGGTAACACTGGCTCTGCTTCTATTTTTATTATTTTAGAAGAATTATTTAATACACAGCGCTTAAATGTTGGTGAGCGCATTTTATGCTATATACCTGAGAGCGGACGCTTCTCCAGCGCTTTTATGCATTTAACCGTGGTGTAACGATGAAACTTGATGATGTGCCGCAAGACGCGGAGACTTCCAGCTATGCAGGGCATTCAAAATTACTCTACGCAGTGGATCAGCAAGGGCGCTATCAGGGTGCGCAAAGTGCCGGTTGGGATGCTGAAAACTATGCCACCCAGCAGGCCCTCGCTGAGTTAGAACTGCTGGAACAAGAGGCGTGGCACGGTTGGCGCAGCGGTCAGTTGTCGCCATTGCCCTGTTTAATGTATCGCTATCGAATGGATGAGTTGGCGCTGGCGCAGGTGACCGGTTTATGGCGCTGGCGTTTACGCCGACATTTTAAACCGCAGGTTTTTGCGCGGTTATCTCGCGTAGTATTAGCCCGCTATGCCGACGCATTTGGCTTACCGTTAGAGCAGTTGCTCGCTCACCAACAAGGAACTGTGCATGAGCTTTAATCACCAACAAAGCGCCCATTGTGAGAGTGGCGTGATGTCGAGCTTGCTCACCCATGCCGGATTGCCGATAAGTGAACCGATGGCATTTGGTTTGTCATCTGCTTTAGCCTTTGCTTATTTACCGTTGGTCAAGCTCAGTGGTATGCCGTTGATTGCTTATCGGATGCCACCTAAGCACATCATTAAAACGCTGAGTAAGCGGTTAGGCGTGCGTTTACACACGGCAACCTTTAGTCAGCCCAAAAAAGGTCAAGAGGCTTTAGATCGCGCTTTAGATCAAGGACGCTTGGTCGGTTTGCAAAGCTCGGTATTTTGGCTGCCTTACTTCCCCGCAGAAATGCGTTTCCACTTTAATGCGCATAACTTGCTGGCCTACGGTCGCGACGAAGGTGAATATCTACTGAGCGATCCGGTGTTTGAAGAGCCGGTGCGCTGTTCTGCTGAGGCGTTGCACAAAGCGCGCTTTGCCAAAGGCGCTTTAGCGGCGAAAGGCTTGCTGTATTGGCTTGATGATGTACCGCTAGAGCACGATTGGCTGGCGTTGATACGCAAAAGTATTCTATCTACGGCACGTATTTTAGATGGTATGCCGTTGCCGTGGATTGGTATTCGCGGGATTGATCATTTAGCCAATAAAATTAACGGCTTGGATCTTAATGCGAAGAAATACAACCGTTTATACCTGACTCATATTGTGCGCATGCAGGAGGAGATCGGTACCGGTGGTGCAGGTTTTCGTTTTATGTATGCGAGCTTTTTACAGGAAGCAGGCGTGTTATTGGCGGATGAGCAACTGCAAACGGCGGCCAAAGAGCTGACCCAGATTGGCGATCAATGGCGACAGTTTGCTTTGTTATGCGTCAAGCAAAGTCGTGGTAAAGATGCAGGATTAGGCATGCAACCGATAGCTCAGGCCTTGCACGCCATTGCTCAGCAAGAGCGCGCGTTGTTTAAAGGCTTAGCGCTGTGGGCAAAACAGCGTCAGTAAGCAGAGCGCTTTTATTCGGCGCTGTCTGCAGCACTGAAGTGATACGTACAGATATCGATTGCGCTGCATAAACTTTGGAAATCAATCGTTGCGGCCTGCTCGGTAGGGCTGTCTTCGAGTAACACGGCTTGCGCGTTAAAATCCTCTTCCTCATCACAGAACACCAGCAGTGCTTGCTGAATGCTGCCTGACTTTAGATCACAAGCGGCGAGCATGCTGAGTTGTTGCCAGACTTGCGCATTGGCACTGATAAACAAATTGGGACCATTGAGTTTGAGTTGTTGCGCGATATGAAAACCCGCGGCGTTACTCACACTGTTGACAAACTCAAACGGTTTGGGCTGGCGCTGCTCGGCACAGACACTATTGAGTAACGAAGCCATGGTCGTGCGGGCGGGGTAGGCGGATGCAACATAAAGTCCGCAATCCGCCCGTACATGCTGTTGAATCGCGACGGCCGCCAACAAACTTTGCAGAATAAATCGATCGATACGGCGTGGTGATTGCTTCAGCCATGTTTTGAGTAAGATTTTTAGTTGTTTGTCTGTAGTGCTGGCGCAGCCGCTGATATGACTGGCGGCGATTACTTGCATAGTGACGCTCCAGTTTCAAAGATGATGCTTGCATTATTGCCGCCAAAGCCAAAGAAATTGGCTAATACGCGTGTCTGGCTCAGCGGCCATCTCGGTGTCTGAATCAGAGGTAAGCTGCAGCTTTGTGAGTCAGGCATTACCGGTATGTGCTGGTTTTTTAAACATTCAATCAGTAATAAGGTTTCGCTTAAACCGCATGCGCCCAAGGTGTGCCCGAGCCAAGGCTTCATCACGCACAGCGCCGGCACTGCATCGCTTTGTAGCCAGTCTTGCATACCATTGCTTTCCGCTAAATCGTTGGCTTGTGTGGCCGTACCGTGCAGTTTAATCAGATCAATGTCTTGTCTGTTGCACTGCGCATCGGTTAACGCTTGTTGCATGACCCATGCAATATGACTGCCGTCTTCGCGGGTGCCGGTCAGGCTGCTGGTGTCGCAGGCGCTAAAACCGCCTAACAAACGGGCAATGGGCTGCGTTGTGGCGTCTGTTGACAGCAGCGTGGCGGCATAACTCTCACCTAAAATCAGGCCGTCACGTAGCGGATGAAAGGGGCGGTATTGAGCGCTGCTACTGATCAGTTCGAGTGCGCCAAATCCCTGCATGGCCACTTCGCTGGGTGTTTCAAAGGCTAAGACTAAAACATGGCTGTACTGCTGTTGTTTGAGCAGACGTGCGCCATACAACAATGCATTGGCGGCACTGGTACAGGCTGTGTTGATGCAAAAGGCTGCAGAAAAGCCGTATTGGTTTTGCAAGGTTGATGCGAGCAGGTTAAGCGGTGTTGAATCGCTAGGATTAAAGCCGTTCTGAGCACGGGTTAGCGTTTCGAAATGCTGAATATTTAGACCTGTGCTGGCAATAATCAGTAAGCAGTCAGCAAACGGGATGGCTTGCTCGTGGTTAATTTTGTTGATACTCGCCTGTAAATGATCGAGTAGAGGCTGTTGCTGTGCAATCGCAAAATAGCAGCGCTGCAGGTTACGCTCATGTAGACAAAAATTACGGTAATGTGCGGGCTGATCGTGTTGTACTGCACGGGCAGCATCAGCTAGATTGTCAGCTAGGGCACTGTGCAGCACCGCACGTTGTAAATACACCGAGCTCATGCGTGCTGTCGAATAAATGCGGCAATATTGGCAATCGTAGTCAGTACTTGGCGGCCTTCTTTAGCGCCTTCAATGCGCACACCATGATGCTGCTGCAGTGCTAAAGATACTTGCAAGGCGTCTAAGCTGTCCATTTGGATGCGGCTATGCTGTCCAAACAGCGGCTCATGGCTATCAATGCTTTGCCAATCGATGTCATCTTCTTTGTCACACTCACGAATGATCAACTGCTTCAATTGTTGTTCTAATTGTGTGTCGTCCATAAGGTTTGTTGTACTCGTCTACGAAATAAAAGTAAGCCGCCGCTGCTGCAGAGCAGAGCGAAACCTAAAAGGCGCAAGCACCAAGGTAAAATATCTACAGTGGAACCTTGACCGACCAGTAAAGTTAGAAACGCATCCAGCGCCCAACTCATGGGTGATAACTCAGCCAGTTGTTGCATCGCCAGCGGCATGATGCTTTTGGGTACCATCACCCCGCCAATCGCGGCCAGTATAATATTGCTCCCCGCACTGAGTAGCAAAGCCTGCTCGGTGTTTTTTGCCAATGCTGCAATCAATAAACCCAAGCTGCAGCTGGCCATGGCAATGCACAGCGCTAACAAGAAATACGCTGATAGATGTTCGCCAATCTGTAAAGCAGGTAAGCCTAGCGCGGGCAAAGCGAATACGCCTAATGCCAAGAGGCTGACAAACTGGATAAAGTTAATCCCGATATAGGGCAGTAGTTTGCTGAGTGCTAAGGTTGCAAAGTTGAGCTGTAAGCCGCGAAAGCGCAGTAGCGTACCGGATTGCTGCTCATACTGAAAACTATTCGCCATCGGTAGCATCACAAAAAACATTCCGAAAATTAACCATGCGGGGACGCTTAACTGACTGGCGTTGGCTTTTGCTGCGAGGGAGCCACTGCTCAGTACGTCGTATTCTGGGAGCGCACTCTGTGTGCGCGCTTGCACGAGTGCCAGCTGTTCATCGGCCGCTGCTTGGCTGTCGAGTAACTGACTGTCAATGAGGAATGCGCGTAAACGTGTTTGTGCTAAAGCGATGGTGACGGCGCTGTGAATCCGTTGCCGTGACAGCTGATCGGTTGCCGCAGGGAACGATAAGCTGGGGCCAGTATGTGGCGTGTCGAGTAAATGCGTGGAGAATTCTTTCTCGATAGTGATGGTGGGCTGCTGGTTGTCATGGGTCTGTTGCAGTTGACTGTCGCTGAGTTGTGCTTGTAATGCACTGATGAAAAAGTCGCTGTCAGTACTGTGCTGCTCAACCTGTAGGTTGATGTGTAAGGGGGGCAGTTTGTCTTGGTTTAAACCCGACATGGCAAAAGCCATCAGCACCAGAAAGCTCGCCGGCATGAGAAATAAAACGGAGAGGGCGTGCCAATCACGTCGTAGCAAGAGAACTTCTTTACGGATCAGTGCCCAGAGTCTCATAGCGCACCGCCAGTCATGTTTAGATAAAACTGTTCAAGAGAGGGTTGACCATACTGAATCATGCAGGGCAGTTGCGCACTGGCGATGATAAATTGATACAAGGCTAAAAATTGTTGCTCAGTGATCTCGGCGATAAACACACTGCTGCCGCTGTACTCGCTATGCAGGCCTAATCCCTCAGAAAAAGTTGCGAGGTTGGCGGGTAACTGTTTCGACCATTGCAGCTTTAATTGCTGCGGTTGCTTGAGTGAGTGGCGTGTATCAAGATCGCATTGAATATGGCCAGCGTTTAACAAAACAATACGCGGTGCGATGGCTTCAATTTCATGTAAATAATGACTGGTGTAAATGATGCTTTTACCCGTGTCGCGCAAATGCTCAATAGCACTCAGTAAGCGTTGACGATTACGGCTGTCGATACCGACGGTGACTTCGTCGAGTAAATACAATTGTGCGGGTTGCAAGATGCCGATGGCAAAATTTAAGCGCCGTTGTTGACCGCCGGATAACTGACCGGCATAGCGCTTGAGCAAGGGCTGCAAATCTGTTGCCTGCAAAACACTGTCCATTTGCTGCTGGCGCAGGTTGCCGCGCAGTTGGTACAAATCAGCAAATAAATTAAGATTTTCTTGCACGCTTAAACGATTGTAGAAGGCCAGCTGTTGCGGCACTAAACCAATGCTGTGTGGCCCTTGCCACTCAATCGTGCCAGCGCTGGGCTGTAGCAAAGTGCTGATAATTGATAATAGTGTGGTTTTGCCCGCGCCATTGGTACCTAATAAACCTATGCATTCCCCTGCTTGAATGCATAGGTTGATGTCGCTGAGAGCAGGCTGGTCAGCCGCTGGGTAGTGAAAGCTGATATTGCTCAGTTTAAGCATGCACAAGTACCACCAGTAATGTGCCATCCATTAACAACTGCTGGTTGGCGGTGAGGCTAAAGTTGTACAGTGCGCCGGCTAAGCTGTGCGAGAGTTGCTGGGCATCAATTTTAATTGGGTCGCAGCGCTCAACAGGATCATGGTGTACCGTGAGTTTTGACAGCTTACCGATATACGCCCCTTGGATACGCGCGTCATTACCATATAATGCACCGTGCGCAGCGCAGAGTTGCGCTGCCGCTTCAAACAATAAGCACAGCGAAGGCCTTTCACCAAAATCAGCAAGACAGCTCCATAGGCATTCACCTTGAATGCTAGAGGCACTATGTGCATCGATATGCTGTAGCCATAAAGCTGAGCCTTGGTGCGGCAGTAGCGCGTGCAGAGGTTGTGTGTGCATAGTGGTAGTAATAGGATAAAAAAAAATTATAGCAGGCTGGCATTCTGTCGTCTGTGCGGCCTAAGGCAAATATAATTCATGCAAACGCTCTATATCGTACAAATCAGTGCTTTTATTCTCGGTAGTATTTTACTGACGTTGATTTCTTGGCGTACGCTGACCCCTGCTAAAACGCATGGGTTTTATCGGTTGTTGGCTTGGCTGGGTATCTTAGCCTTATTAGTACTGAATGCGCCGGTGTGGTTTGATAACCGCTATGGGTTGTTGCAGATGTGCTCTTGGTGGGCGTTATTTAGCTCATTGGTCGTGTTGTTCGCGGGCGTTTATCAACTGCACAAAGCCGGGCAGGCTGATAGCACCGTGCGTGCTGATAGCAAGCTGTTTGCCTTTGAGCAAACCACCAAAGTGGTCGATACGGGTATTTATCGCTGGATACGTCATCCTTTGTATTGTTCGTTGTTGTTGCTCACCTGGGGTATCGCTTTTAAACAGCTGCTGCCGCTTACGGTGTTTGTTGCGCTATTTAGCAGCGCCTGTTTATATTTTACCGCGCGACAAGATGAGCGAGAGTGTCTCAGCTACTTTGGCTCGACCTACCGTGACTATATGCAGCGCAGTCGAATGTTTATTCCCTATGTTTTTTAATCCCAATGCAGTTTAAGTAGCTGCCAGTCTTTGCCATTGAGTTGCCATTGGCTGTTTATGGTGTAGTAATCGGCTCGCTCTGGAATCAGTCCTTGCGCGCCGCTGATGGCGACCTGTGCGCTGCAGTGTCCACGGTCGTGGTAGCTGTTATCCAGCTTGCAGGAGCGGTTGACGACTAACATATTGATGTTTTTAAAGCGCATAAACAGCAGTAGCATCTGCTGTTGTGCGGCTTTTCTATTCATCCCGTGTTGGGCGCTAAAGTCTTGATGCAGTTGCTCGGCAACAGCGGAACTGTGCTTGCTGCTGAGGTTTTCTTGTAAGCGCTGCGCCGCGGCATCCAGTGCCTCAACGGGCGACGGCGAGTGACAGGCGGCTAAACTGGCCGATAACATAAGCAGTGCGCATGAGCGTAGTAGAATCGACATGGTTTTAGTCTCAATAATTGATCATGCCTATAGCTTAATCGACTGATGTGAGGGAGGCGAATGTGAAAGCATTATTGCAGCGGGTCAGCCAAGCCAGTGTGATGATTGATGGCGTTGAAGTCGCGCGGATTGCCGGTGGCTTATTGGTTTTGGTAGGCATTGAGCCGGAGGATAATCAGCACAGCGTAGAAAAACTGCTGCATAAGCTGCTCAATTATCGAGTGTTTGCTGATGAGCAAGAGCGGATGAATAAGTCGCTAACCGATATCCAAGGTGGTTTGTTGTTGGTTTCGCAATTTACCTTGGCAGCGGACACCCGTAGTGGTTTGCGTCCTGGTTTTTCTACGGCGGCTACACCTGTGCAAGCAGAAGCGTTGTTTGAAGGATTAGTGGCGCTGGCGCAACAGCGTTATCACAATGTACAAACAGGACAGTTTGGTGCAGATATGCAAGTACAACTGATTAATGATGGGCCTGTTACTTTTATGCTGGAAGTTTAGTCCGCAGTAAGGTGTGTACTGAGAGAAAACAGGCCAAGCTGAAAGCCGCTTGGCCTGGTGTTACTTAGTTGCCTGTTACGTTCACGCAGGTTGTACCAAAGAAAGGATAAAAACCTTTAGTGTGGTAGTCAGCGGTTGCAAGGCTTTTGATGCCGCCATCTGCTTTAGCCGCTTGGATAGATGCGTCGCCAGAGTTGATTAAACCAATGATGGTTTTAGCGCAGGCAGTACCTGTTTTGCTACCGTTTAACTCAGTTGCAGTGATAGGACCTTTAACGTCGGTGATTAAACCAACACCAACTGGCGAGTATCCTGTTGCACAACCGGACAGTAATACGACAGAGGCTAGAGCTGTTGTTGCGGCAATTTTCTTTAACATGATAAAACCTTCTAAAGAGTAAGCGCTCTATGAAAAATATAGAACTTCGTGAAAGGTAACACGATAAGCTTCATTGAAAAGAGATGTGTATCGCTTTTGAAAGCATCAGTTATTAGACCTTAAGCTATCTGGTGCCGTCTTATTCGATCATTGGCGTTCTACTTTAAGTGAGCTTTTAAGTAAGCGTAAGCTATTTAAAATCACCAGTAAGCTGGCGCCAAGGTCGGCAAATACCGCCATCCACATAGTGGCTTGACCACTGATGGCCAAGATCAAAAACAGCACTTTGATGGCGAGCGCAAAGCTGATGTTTTGCCTCAGAATAGCTGCGGTGCGTTGTGATAAGTGAATAAATTGTGGGATTTTACGCAGATCCGCATTCATGAGTGCGATATTGGCCGCTTCTACCGCACTGTCTGAGCCGGCGGCTGCCATAGCAAAGCTGATATTGGCTTGGGCGAGCGCGGGTGCATCATTAATCCCGTCGCCGACCATACCGATCACCTGTTGAGGGTTACTTTGCAGTTGCTGGATATGGTGAAGTTTATCTTCAGGTAACATTTCCCCAAAAGCCTGTTCAATACCCGCTTGCGCGGCAATCGCGTGAGCTGTGTGCTGATTATCGCCGCTGAGCATTAACGTGTGGATGCCTAATGCATGCAGCTGCGCCACGGCCTCGGCGGCTTGTTCGCGTAGCGTATCGGCAACGGCAAAGCAGGCCAATACCTGATGCTCGCTGGCCAGCATCACAACGCTCTGTCCTTGTTGTTCTAGGGTTTCGAGCTGTGCCTCTAATCCTTTTGAGCAGAGTTTAAGCGCTTCAATCAGACGGTGATTGCCTAAGTAATAGCGCTCGCCATTGATTATTCCACTGCTGCCACGGCCCAAGAGTGCTTGGAAATCACTGACCTCATGCCAATGCTGTTGCTGATCAATAAATGCATCTTGAATGGCTTGCGAAACGGGGTGGTCCGAGCGTGCCGCAAGGCTTGCGGCCAAGTGCTGAGCATTATTATCGCGATCATTGAAGAGCAGTGTTTGCGTGAGTATTGGTGTGCCGTGGGTGAGGGTGCCGGTTTTATCAAAAGCTATTGTGGTGAGCGTCTTACCCTGCTCTAAAAATACGCCGCCTTTAATCAAAATGCCGTGGCGTGCGGCTTGAGTTAATGCACTGACCACGGCAACTGGGGTGGAAATGACGAGCGCGCAAGGGCAGGCAATGACAAGCAGTACCAAGGCCTTATACAGCCAGTCAGACCAGAGTCCGCCGAATAACAGCGGCGGCAAAATAGCCACTAAGCAGGCGATGCCGACGATGAGGGGTGTGTACACTTTGGCAAAACGATCAATAAATCGCTGGATCGGGGCACGGCTGGCTTGGGCTTCTTCGACTGCATGAATAATGCGTGCCAAGGTTGAATTATCTCGGGTGGCTGTGGTGAGGTACTCCAGTTCGCCTTGTATATTGATACTGCCGGCGAATAATGGACTGCCGATGCTTTTTTCGATGGGCAGGCTTTCGCCAGTAATCGGTGCTTGATTAACCATTGAGTTGCCGCTGACTACTGTGCCATCTAAAGGCACTCGCTCACCGGGTTTTAAGCGTACGCGGGTACCAATGGCGATTTGCTCAGCGGAATGGGATTGCCACTGTTCATCGACTAAAATCATTGCAGTTTCTGGTGCTAATTCTAAGACGTTGTGAATCGCATAACGGGCGCGATCAAGGGATTTGACTTCAATCCATTCGGCCAGCGCAAACAGAAAGGTTACCATCGCCGCTTCCGGCCAGTGACCAATAAACAACGCGCCAGTGACGGCAAGGGTCATTAAGGCATTGATATTTAGGTTGCCGTTGCGAATCGCGATCCAGCCCTTTTTCAGTACCGGTAGTCCAACCGTCGCCAATACCACTAAGGTCAGCGCAATCACCGGCCAATCTGCTTCAACATTGCTCCACTCTACGACTTCAGCAGCAGTGGCGGCGATGCCAGCCACCAGTAGCGGCCACCAGCGTTGCTTGGGCGCTGGCACGCTGCTGCTTGAACTCTGTGGTTGCGGGTTAAAACCAATGCTTTTTAGCGCGCTAATAATGCTATCAAAAGCAGGTTTTGCATGATGTACGGTCAGTTGACGGCGCATCAAATTAAATTCCACGGCACTGATATCTGCCACGCTGGCCAGTTTGCTGCGAATCAGCTGCTCTTCGGTGGGACAGTCCATTTCCGTGATAATAAAAACACTGCTGATGTGGTTTGGGTTTTTAATTGCAGACGATACCGACTCAGGCTGCGCTGGCGTGACACCACATTCGGTTCTGCAAGATTTCATAGGTACTCCAATATTTCACGGTACTTTAGACGATTAAAAACCTTGCCATGCTGGGAGAGTCAAGTGTTGTACATCAGTAAGATGACCGTTAAACCGCCCAACAACGACAGTAAGATAGGGAGCGCGACACGTATTAGCATGGCCTTGCCGCCAATGGACACTGCCATGCTGGCCTTCATAATATTATTGACTGATGATGCGAGAATAATGCTGATAATGACAGTGCGGCTGTCCATTCCTGTTTGTGACATACGGGTTAGCGATAGGGTAATCGCATCCACATCGGTAATCCCTGAAACTGTGGCGAGCAGGTAGATACCGGTAGTGCCGAGCCATTGTTGCAACACACTGGCCATCAACAGAATCAGCGTCAGTAGTGCGCCCAGCAGTAATGCCGACTTCAGATCTAGAGGGTTGCTGTTTAATGTCGGTTGTTGCACTGTGGTGCCGTTGCGCTGGTTGTGCCAAATCAGCAACGCCGGCACGTATAAAATCAGCGTCATCACCAGCACCGGCATCAGCAAACTGCTCATCAGTGCGGGATTGATCATTGCGCAATACAATAATATGCGTAGATACATGGTTCCGCAGGCCAGCAGAATGCCGGATGCCAGTAATGGCGAAAGTGACGGTGTCTGCCGTGCCAGTCTAGAGAAGTGTAGGGTCAGCGCGGTAGATGAGGCTAAGCCGGCAAACAAACTGGTGAATAGAATGCCTTTTTCGGTGCCAGCAACACGCATGGCAAAATAACCGACAAATGAAATAGATGCGATCAGTACCACCATCCACCAAATTTCATAGGGGTTCAGCATATTGTTGGGCCCTACGCCTTCGTTTGGCA
Source organism: Pseudomonas sp. (assembly GCA_034006605.1). Classification (GTDB taxonomy): domain Bacteria; phylum Pseudomonadota; class Gammaproteobacteria; order Pseudomonadales; family Pseudomonadaceae; genus Denitrificimonas. The sequence continues at coordinate 42,140 of JAVESM010000015.1, forward strand.
GCAGTGGCAGCATGACCACCGAAATTAGGAGCAGCTTCAGTGCTGCATCCAGTTCATGCTCTTTCAGATGGTTTAGTGCACTATGAATTTCGCGCTTGTTATCTAAAATAATGGTGGTGATAACAGCTGCGCTGGCCGCAATAGCCATATCAACCGCAACAGCCATCGCACCGAAGCAAAAGGTCAGCAGTAAACCGATAATTCCAGTAATACTGTAATTTTGCATGTGAACCATGCGTACACGGTAGGCCATGACGGCAGTAAGGCACACGGCTAGCAAGGTTGCTGGCAGTACCCATGGGGTAACTTTTAAAGATAACAGCGCAGCGATACCGCCCAGCAAGCCAACCAGCGAGTAGGTGCGAATACCGGCAACGCGCTCGCCAGGTTTTTGCCCGCGTGCCACCCAGCCACGTTGCAAGCCGGTTAGCGCGCCCAGCAATAATGCAACGATAAGCTGCATGATGACGTGTTGTTCGCTGAAAATTTGCTCGGCATACTTTTCCATCGGGCGTCTCAGTTGTGCGAGTGCAGCAAAATTCTTCGACTGTGCGGCGCAATCGTGCAAGACGGCTTACTCGCGGAGTGACTTATGTCTGCGGGTAGTCTAGGTGTTTAAAACAAGCGTGCCAATAGCGCGGGCACGGCGGTTTCTACGCGTAAAATACGTTCGCCGAGCTGCACGGGTTGTAGGCCTGCTTTGCTCAGTAGCGCCACTTCATAAGGAATCCAGCCCCCTTCTGGGCCGATGGCCAGAGTGACCGGCTCGCTTAACGCTCGCGGGCACTCCGGGAAGTCGCCGGGATGTGCGATTAACGCGCGCGTATTGGCGGCCAGAGTCGGCAGCTCATCTTCGACAAAAGGCTTAAATAGCTTGGCGAGAATGACTTCAGGTAAAACGGTATCGCGCGCTTGCTCTAAGCCTAAAATTAACTGTTCGCGAAGCGCGTCGGGTTGTAAGAAGGGGGTTTGCCAAAAGCTCTTTTCCACACGGTAGCTGTTGATCAGTACCAGCTTTGCGACACCCATGCTGGCAATGGTCTGCAACGTGCGGCGCAGCATTTTTGGACGAGGCAAGGCGAGCAATAACGTGATGGGCAGTTTGGCTGGCGGCTTGTGCTGCAAATCAACTTGTAACTCAGCCGCTTCGTCACTGATTGACAGGAGGGTGGCTTGACCTTGCAAGCCGCCTAAGTGACCGGCGCGCAGCGTTTGTCCTACGCGGGCTTTATTGACCGCATTCAGATGCTGCAATCTGCGCTCAGTGATGCGCACGCGATCTGGCGCGATAAAATCAGCATCTGTGAGCAGCAGTAAGTTCATGGTTTTACTGAAGGTGTTTGATCATCGCGATGGGCGTCTGAGGTTGCTTCTTGCGCCTCTTTGGCTTCACGCTCTTTTTGGATAATGCCGCCAAACAGTACGCCGATTTCAAATAAGAACCACATCGGAATCGCCAGTAATGTTTGCGAGAAAATATCGGGCGGGGTCAATACCATGCCCACAAGAAAACAGCCAACGATTACATACGGGCGGTTCTTGCGCAGGGTGGCGACATCGACAATGCCAATCCAGACCAATAGAAAAGTGGCCACTGGAATTTCAAAGGCGACGCCAAAAGCAAAAAAGAGGGTCAAGACAAAGTCTAAATATTGACCAATATCAGTCATCATCTCGACGCCTTGTGGCGTTACGCTGGCAAAAAAGCCAAACATAATCGGAAATACCACAAAATAGGCAAAGGCCATTCCAGCATAAAATAAAATAATACTGGAAATGATCAGCGGTACGGCAATGCGCTTCTCATGCTTGTATAAGCCTGGCGCAATAAAGCCCCAAATTTGCTGCAAAATCACCGGCATACTGAGAAACAGCGAGACCACCATGGTCAGTTTAAAGGGGGTTAGAAACGGTGAGGCCACACCGGTGGCAATCATCGTTGCGCCTTCCGGTAGATAGGCACGTAAAGGGGCCGCCACTAAAGCGTAAATGTCTTGGGCAAAGTAAAACAAGCCAGCAAAAATCAGTAAGACGGAGACCACGCAACGCAATAAACGTGTGCGCAGTTCGGTCAGATGGGCAATCAGCGGCATGGTATTGTCCGTCTGTTGGGATGTACTCATGAGGACTGCTCTTTATCTGCTGTGTTGCTGTTTGTAGCTGGAACGCTATCTTTCAGTAGGTTTTGCAGCGGTTGATCACTCAGCACCTGATTGGCTTTGCTGGCGGTGTCTTTGAGCATTTTGCGCTCTTTTTCTAAGATGCCTTCGTTATGCAGCTCACGGCGAATTTCATCCGCGCCCAGTTCGCGTTCTACATCGTCTTTTATTGAATTAAAACTGCGTTTGATACGACCCACCCACAGCCCTGCAACCCGAGCGGCACCGGGTAAACGATCAGGGCCGATGACCAGCAGGGCTACAACGCCAATCAGAATCAGTTCAGAGAAGCCAATATCAAACATGGATTAACTCATTTTTTAGAAGAAGGTTCTTCGATATGTTCTGCTGTGGCATCAAACGTCTGCCCAGTGGCTTCAGACTTTTGCACCGCCTCGGTGGGTTTTTCTTCACCGGTGTCTACCGCTTTGCGAAAGCCTTTAATGGCATCGCCTAAGTCAGAACCGACACCTTTCAGGCGTTTCGTGCCAAACAGGACAATAACAATTGCTAAGATAATCAGTAGTTGCCAAACACTAATACCGCCCATGATGTGTACTCCGTGATACGAATAATTAAGGGGTTGTGCGGGCTGCTTTTTCTGCATGCCCTGATAAACCAAAGCGGCGTTCGAGCTCATCAAGTACTGCTTTGGGTTCTAAGTTTAAAGCAGATAGCATGACTAAACTGTGAAACCATAAATCTGCTGTTTCATAGATAACGTCGCTGTTGTCCCCAGAGCTGGCGGCGTCTTTTGCTGCCAGAATGGTTTCCACTGCTTCTTCGCCAACTTTCTCTAAGATTTTATTTAAGCCTTTATGGTGCAGGCTGGCCACGTAGGAGGTACTTGGGTCCGCGTTTTTACGTGAATCAATGACCTGTGCTACGCGATGCAGAATATCGTCAGTCATACTTATGAGCCTTGATAGATATCATGAGGATTTTTAATAACAGGCTCAACAGTCTGCCACTGTTCATCGGTTAATACACGATAAAAACAGCTATGGCGACCAGTATGGCAGGCGATACCGCCGATTTGTTCCACGCGCAGGATAATCACATCCGCATCGCAGTCGAGACGTATTTCATGCAGTTTTTGAATGTGCCCTGATTCTTCGCCTTTACGCCAGAGTTTACCGCGTGAGCGTGACCAATAAATGGCGCGTTGCTCTTTCACGGTCAGCTCTAATGCTTCGCGATTGAGCCACGCCATCATTAGAATTCGATCGCTTTTATAGTCTTGGGCAATCGCTGGGATCAGTCCATTGCTATCCCATTTGATTTCGTCTAACCAGTTATTCATGTTGTTCTCAATTTGCAGTATTTAAAATTGTGGTTAACGGCGGAGTACTAAGCATAGGCCTGCACTGAGCATTAACCAAGCCGGCCAAGCCTCTACGTCTATAACTAAACCCAACTGTGCACTTGCCACTAATAAACCTGCACCCAATACAGTATTGAGCCATGCTTTTGTTTGGGTTGGCGGCACGGAACCTTTGCTAAATTTTTCAACGCTATCTTGCAGCATATTGGCCAAGTGAGGGAGCTTCTCAAATTGTTGCTGTAAATGTCCCAGTACGTGCTTGGGCATATAGCGCTCACGCATCCAGCGCTCTAAATATGGTTGTGCGGTGCTCCAAAGATCAAGGTCAGGGTACAGTTGACGGCCGAGCCCTTCGATATTTAGCAGGGTTTTTTGCAGCAAGACCAGCTGCGGTTGCACTTCCATATTAAAGCGGCGGGCAGTTTGGAAGAGATGCAGCAGCAAGTGTCCAAATGATATCTCTTTTAATGGACGCTCAAAAATCGGCTCGCATACGGTACGAATGGCTGATTCAAACTCGTTGATCCGTGTGTCGCTGGGCACCCAACCAGAATCAATATGCAGTTGCGCAACTTTGCGGTAATCACGTTTGAAAAATGCCAAGAGATTGCGCGCCAGATAGTCTTGGTCTTCAGGCGTCAGAGTGCCGATGATGCCACAGTCAATGGCAATATATTGCGGGTCCCACGGTGTGCGCGTGCTAACAAAGATATTGCCGGGATGCATGTCGGCATGAAAGAAACTGTCTCGAAACACTTGGGTGAAAAAGATTTCTACGCCACGTTCGGCGAGTTTTTTTAGGTCGGTGCCTTGATCAATCAAGGTCGCCATGTCGGTGACGGGAACGCCGTAAATGCGTTCCATAATCAACACCTTAGGACGGCTCCATTGCCAGTAAATTTTCGGCACATAGAGCATAGGCGAGCCGCTGAAGTTACGTCTTAATTGACTGGTGTTGGCCGCCTCACGGAGTAGATCAAGTTCATCGTAAATGGTTTTTTCGTAATCACTGACCACTTCTTTAGGGCGCAAACGACGCGCATCTGCTGAGGCGCGTTCAGCCATTCGCGCCAGTAAGTAGAGCCACGCGATATCTTGCGCAATAATTGGCTTTAGGCCTGGGCGAATGACTTTAACTACCACGTCTTCACCGCTTTTTAGTTGCGCGGCGTGCACTTGGGCAATGGATGCGGAGGCCAGTGGCGTGCTGGAGAACGCGCTAAACACCTCTTCAATTGAGGCGCCTAACTGCTCTTCAATGAGTTTGATAGCGTGCTTTGATGAAAAAGGTGGCACTTGATCTTGCAGTTTAGCCATCTGATCAGCGATATCGGGCGGTAATAAATCGCGTCGTGTGGAAAGTATTTGCCCAAACTTTATAAAAACAGGGCCTAAGTCTTCTAGCGCTAAACGTAAGGCTTCGCCGCGCGGCAATGTTTTTCGCCGCGGAAGCCAGCGCCAAGGCAGCAGCCATTGCATCGCGCGCAGGTGCCAAGGCAATGGCAAGGCAAACAGTAAATCATCTAAGCGATAACGTATTGCGACACGTAAGATACGCCAGAGGCGGCGGGTGGCAATCAGCTTCATAGAGGCTTTTGGTTCCGTTTAAGTAAGCGCGCGATGCGGGCATCGAGGCGGTCTAAGTCAAGTTTAAGCTGATCTATTTCAGTAAAACGCATGTCTGCTTCAGTGCGCCCCACCAGCGCACGTGATTCTTCTGCTAAGTAATCTGTTGCATCTAAATGCAGGCTATGCGCGGACTGCACTAGCCAATCACGACGGCTGCGTAAGTGGCCGCTAAGCAGTGCTGTTGGCACCGGACCAAGCCAACGAGACACTTCATACTCCCAGTCCAATTCAAGGCTTTGCAGGATTTCCGCCAGCGCCATCAGCAACGCACTGTTGCCGTCTAGCGCGACGTCAGGATGATGCAAAATGCTGGTTTTATCTGCGCTACTGAGCAACTTGAGTAAGAGCGTCGTCGGCGCAGTTAACCTGCAATCGACCGGTGCGTGCCACTGTTGAGCAAGCTGTATACCGTCTTCCAGCGGTATTAGATACACCGTAATGGCCGGTGCCGTGCAAGCAATCGCGATGACTTTGCCGGTCAACGGAGCGAGGCGAGCGTGCGCCGTGCTGTCTAATTTGAGCAGGCGATTTACGGCGGACTCGGCACTGGCGAATGCGAACTGGGTGAACATTAAGGCTTGATTCCGCGGTGCAGTGCGACAATGCCGCCAGTCATATTATGAAAGGTCACTCGTTCAAAGCCCGCATCACTCATCATGGCTTTTAATGTGTCTTGATCGGGGTGCATGCGAATCGATTCGGCCAGATAGCGGTAGCTGTCGGCATCATCGGTGATCAGCTTGCCGGCCAGCGGCATAAATTTGAACGAGTAGGCATCGTAAAATTTCGATAACAGCGGGTTGCTTGGCTTAGAAAACTCCAGCACCAGTAACCGACCGCCGGGTTTGAGCACGCGTAACATGGAGCGCAAGGCATCTTCTTTATGGGTGACATTGCGTAAACCAAAGGCAATGGTTACGACATCGAAGTGATTGTCTGGGAAGGGCAGCTTTTCGGCATCGGCTTGTACAAAGCTAATATTGTTGGCCACGCCTTTGTCCAACAAGCGATCACGGCCGACTTTGAGCATCGAGGCATTAATGTCAGCCAGGACAACTTCGCCTTCAGGGCCGACTAAACTCGAGAACTTACGTGCAAGATCGCCCGTGCCACCAGCAATATCAAGGACTTTATTGCCGCGGCGCACACCAGACAGTTCGATAGTGAAGCGCTTCCACAGGCGGTGCATACCACCAGAGAGCACGTCATTCATAATATCGTAGCGTGCCGCAACGGAATGAAACACTTGCGCTACTTTCTCGGCTTTTTGGCTTTCAGGCACATCTTGAAAGCCAAAGTGGGTGGTTGGCTCATTACTATTCGGCTGGCGTGGATTACTCATAAAACTTCACCTTAGACAGATTATCGAGCATTCTAATACCCACAGCGCAGTTTGTCTTGACGCTGGACAGATTCGCAGCAATATCGTCTGCGCAATGTATGCAGACATCTCGTTTAGAATACCTATTAAGGGGCGCGGCATGAGTAAGATTGTAGTGGAACGTCAGCACAGTTTGGGCCGTGAGGGTGCACGCGATAAAGCGCAGCAATTGGCCGAGCGTCTCGCCCAACAATATGACGTCAGTTACCGATGGCTGGGCGATACCTTAGAGTTCCGCCGTACTGGTGCGCAAGGCACGATCGAAGTGGATGAAACGAATGTTCGCGTCAATCTTAAGCTGGGCTTGTTGCTATCAGCACTCAGTGGCACGATTAAACGTGAAATTGAAGAAGCTTTAGATCAACAGTTGAGTTAAAAAACGTATGCGCCAGTTATTGCTAGGGTGCCCTCTTCGGGAGTAACCATGCTTTGCTAACGGGGTGCTTAATGAGAGGCTCAGACTGCGCGATAAATCATGGGTTTTGAGTCGTTATCAAAGCATTAAGCGTACGACTGACTCACTCGGGTCACGTGAGCGTCCCGCGGCGCTGAGTTTGGCTAAGTAGTCTTGCCACATAGACGTCTGCTGATGGGCCAGTTGGTACAGATAATCCCAAGTAAATAAGCCACTGTCATGGCCGTCATCGAAAGTCAGTTTTAACGCGTAGTTGCCTGCAGGCTGCACATGGGTCAGGGCAATGTTGATTTTCCCGTATTGCAGCACTGGATGACCATGTCCTTGCACTTCGGCAGAGGGCGAATACACCCGTAGCAACTCAGCAGGTAAGGCAAACTGTTGGCCATCGGCATAGCCGAGCTCAAGCGTTTTTGAGCTTTTGTTGAGTTTGATGCGCGTTGGGATCTGCATGTGGTTCTCATTTTAGACCGTTGTGCCAGCGTTGAGTGTAACCCTGGCGCAACAGTATCGACTTATAAAATATAACGCGACAGGTCTTCGTCTTTTGCCAGTTCGCCCAGATGTTCATCAACATAGGTCGCATCAATGACTAATGGGCTGGTGCTGTATTTTTCTGCTAATTGCTCAGCATCAAAAGAGACTTCTTCGAGTAAACGCTCGAGCAGCGTGTGCAGACGTCGGGCGCCGATGTTCTCGGTTTTTTCGTTAACCTGCCAAGCAATCTCAGCAATACGCTCAATGCCGCTGGCAGTGAACTCAATATTGAGGCCTTCAGTGGCCAGCAGCGCTACATATTGTTCGGTGAGTGAGGCGTCTGGTTCGCTGAGGATGCGTTTGAAGTCATCTGGCGTCAGGGCCTTGAGTTCCACTCGAATCGGTAAACGGCCTTGCAGTTCAGGGACTAAATCGCTGGGTTTGCTCAGGTGGAAAGCCCCCGAGGCAATGAACAGAATATGGTCAGTTTTGATCATGCCCAGTTTAGTGTTGACCGTACAACCCTCAATCAAAGGCAGTAAATCGCGTTGCACGCCTTCGCGTGAGACATCTGCGCCGCCAGTGTTACCGCGCTTAGCAATTTTATCGATCTCGTCAAGGAAGACAATGCCGTGCTGTTCAACGGCTTCGAGGGCGCGCACTTTAAGGTCTTCTTCGTTAACCAAGCGAGCGGCTTCTTCATCACGAATCAGCTTGAGAGCATCAGCGACACGCATTTTTCGGCTTTTAGTTTTGCCTTTATTCATCCCAGAGAACAAATTCTGCAGTTGGCTGGTCATTTCTTCCATGCCGGGTGGGGTCATGATTTCTACGCCCATCGGTGCTTCGGCCACTTCGATGTCGATTTCTTTATCGTCCAGCTGACCTTCACGTAAGCGTTTGCGAAATAACTGGCGCGTACTGGAATCGGTGCGCTCGACAGTGTCGTCAGTGCTGGTGCGCGCTGGAGGTAATAAAGCATCGAGAATGCGTTCTTCAGCTGCATCTTCAGCGCGGTTGCGCATGCCTTTCATTTCTTGTTCGCGCAGCATCTTGACGGCAGCATCGGCTAAATCACGAATAATGGATTCAACATCGCGGCCGACATAGCCCACTTCGGTGAATTTAGTGGCTTCCACTTTGATAAATGGCGCGTTGACCAGTTTGGCTAAACGGCGGGCAATTTCTGTTTTACCCACACCGGTTGGGCCAATCATTAAGATGTTTTTTGGGGTGACTTCATTGCGCAGATCAGCGGACAGCTGCATGCGTCTCCAGCGGTTGCGCAGGGCAATTGCTACAGCACGTTTGGCATCATCTTGGCCAACGATATGGCGATTGAGCTCATGCACAATTTCACGGGGGGTCATGGACATAGTGGTCTCCGAGGCGCGCTTAAATAGCGCTATCCTGCTCTTCGATGGTCAAATTTTGGTTGGTAAATACACAAATTGAACCGGCAATGTGTAAGGCTTTTTCGGCAATTTCACGAGCGGAAAGATCACTGTTCTCTAATAACGCCATGGCTGCTGCTTGAGCAAAACCACCGCCAGAGCCCATCGCAATCAAGCCGTGCTCCGGTTCTACAACATCGCCGTTACCGGTGATAATTAATGATGCATCTTTATTGGCGACGGCCAACATCGCTTCGAGGCGGCTCAATGAACGGTCGGTCCGCCAATCTTTGGCTAACTCAACGGCGGCACGCACTAAATGGCCTTGGTGTTTTTCTAATTGCCCTTCAAAACGTTCAAATAAAGTAAAAGCGTCCGCTGTTGCACCGGCAAAACCGGCTAGAACTTGGCCGTGATAGAGACGGCGCACTTTTTTTGCATTGCCTTTCATAACGGTATTGCCAAGGGATACTTGACCGTCACCACCCATAACGACTTTGCCGTTGCGACGAACTGAAACAATTGTGGTCAAGGGACATTCTCCACGTTGATGGGCATTCGCCCGGGTTCTTTACAAATGGGGATGGCGTGCACAAGCTTCAAGGGTGGCAGCTGAAAGTCGTAGAATTTTTGGGATTATCTGTGTGAATGGAATGTGTAGAGCAAAGAGTTATTTGAGTGGATCGTGTGTGCTTGCGGGCGAGCCGCCCGCGCTCCTATTAAAGAGACATGAGCAAATCACACCAACAACACTAATGATCAATGAGTGCCTCGTTGGTGCGGCGGCAAGCGTAGCGATGGATGGTGCAGCACCCGAATCGAGCCAGGATGGCTCGTTGAGGGAAGAGCCGCATTAGCGAGGTACGGCATGCGCAATGGCCATGGCGCTGATGCCTAGACGCAGTGCCGAAGAACACAAAGTCGATTGCAAATCTATGCTAGCTTCTTTGCGGGCGAGCCGCCCGCGCTCCTAAGTTAGTTGGCTATGCAAGCAATGCTCAATATTAGCGGCCTTTACGTTGTTGCAAGAGTAGGTTGTTAAAGCCGTTATTGGCCAGCTGCTTTTGTGCATCGGCCAGTTGCTCACGGCTGACAAAAGGCCCAACTAAAACGCGGTGCCAAGTCTTATCTGCGACTTGCCCAGATTCAATATGTACATCTTGGCCGCTAAGCAGTAGTTGTGCGCGGACACTTTCAGCCTTAGAACGCTCAGGAAAAGAGCCCGCTTGCAGATAAAATTGCGTTTTGGCCTCTTTCTTTACTGCAGGCTCAGGCGGTGTTTTACCGTCAAGAATGGCTTGCGCGCGTGCTGCATCCGCTTTTTTAGCGGCTTCAATTTCAGTTTTGCTCGGCGGCGGCGGCGTTTTCTCAGGTAGCGCTTCGGCTGGTACAATCACTTCTGATTCAGACAGTAATGTATAAAACTCAAACTTTGGCTTGTTGGATGGGGTTTCTTTTTTTGGCTTAACGACGGGCTTTTTGCTTGCGGCCGCAGACGTGTCACGCTTGATTGCGTTATTGCCAGGCTCCAAGCGAAACAATGACATCACAAAGACACCAACGATCAGCCCAGTAATCACCCAAACTAATGGATGCACAGGTTTTTTAGCTGGCGCGTTATAGCGGCTGGCACCTCTCTTTGGAGCCGCTTTTTTACGAGCAGCCATTTACATGCGCTCCAAAGTCTTTAGACCCAGCAGCTCAAGCCCTTGTTGTAAGGTGCGACCGGTCAGCGCAGCAAGGCGTAAGCGGCTGTTGCGCGTGGTTTGATCATCCGCTGATAAAATAGGGCAGTGCTCATAAAAGCTCGAAAACTGACCCGCCAGTTCATACAAATAAGTGCAGAGAATATGCGGTGTGCCTTTTTCGGCGATGTTATACAGCACTTCGCTGAAACGTTGCAGCGTCGTACCCAGCACCTGTTCGGCTTCGCTGTCTAATGCAATATGCCCTGGGATTGCGCCGTTCATATTAAGTTCGGCACGTCTGAATACGCTAGCAACGCGAGTGTAGGCATATAGCAAGTAAGGTGCAGTATTGCCTTCAAAACTCAGCATTTGCTCAAAGTTAAAACTGTAATCACTGCTGCGGTGCTTACTTAAGTCTGCATATTTAACCGCGCCAATACCCACCGCTTGAGCAATGCTGTGCAGCTCGCTGTCGGCAAGCTCTGGATTTTTTTCTTTGACTAGAGCATAAGCACGCTGTTCAGCTTCGTTGAGCAAATCAATCAGCTTTACGGTGCCGCCATCGCGGGTTTTAAAGGGGCGACCATCCGGGCCGTTCATGGTGCCAAAGCCCATATGCTCAAGCTGCATGGTTGGGCTGACAAACTCGGCACGCCGCGCTACGGCAAAGACCATTTGAAAGTGCAATGCTTGGCGCTGATCAACAAAATACAAGGCACGGTCAGCATGCAGGGTTTGGCTGCGATAACGCATCGCGGCTAAATCCGTGGTGGCATATAGATAGCCGCCGCCAGCTTTCTGCACGATGACCGGCAAAGGATTATTTTCGGCGTTCTTGAATTCATCTGAGAAAACACACTGCGCGCCATCGCTTTCGGTGAGCAAGTTCTTGTCGCGTAAGCTGTCGACAATATCAGCCAGGTCAGCATTGTATGAGCTTTCACCGCGCACATCTTGCATGCTCAGTTTGACGCCGAGACGGTCGTACAACTGTTGGCAATGTTGCAGCGACACATCATTAAACTGTTTCCATAAGCGCAAACATTCAGGGTCGCCAGCTTGCAGCTTTACCACTAAACCACGGGCACGCTCGGCAAACTCAGGCGACTCATCAAAACGTTGTTTAGACGCGCGGTAAAATTCTTCTAAATCAGACAGTTGGGTTTCTTGTGCACTAGGGTTTTCTTGCAGATAGGCCAGCAACATGCCGAACTGAGTGCCCCAATCACCGACGTGGTTCTGACGGATCACGTCGTGACCTAAAAATTCCAACACCCGAGCGACCGCGTCACCAATAATGGTTGAGCGTAAATGGCCCACGTGCATTTCTTTGGCAAGATTGGGCGATGATAAATCCACCACCACACGTTGCGCAGGTTGCTGCTGTAGCACACCTATGTTGGCGTCAGCTAAGGCATTGTCTAAACGCTGTGCAAGCGCGGCATGGTTTTGGAAAAAGTTTAGAAAGCCAGGTCCGGCGATGACCACTTCACTGACTTGCGGATCGCCAGGCAGTGCTTTAGTTAACAAATCTGCCAGATCGCGCGGCTTCATTTTTGCAGGCTTGGCTAACATCATGGCGATATTGCTGGCGAAATCACCGTGGGTTTTATCCCGTGTATTTTCAACCTGAATGCTCGGCGCAAGGCCTTCTGGCAAGACGCCTTCGCTGGTAAGTTGATTGACTGCGTGCTGAATCAGAGTGCGGATACTGTCTTTCATAATTTCTCTTAACCAAGGCGAGTCGCGAATAATCGCTTCATAAACGGGCTATTATCGGCGTCCAGCGCGCTTGCTTCAAGCGGCAAGCGTCATCTAGTGTGCTTTAAAATAAGTCGATAGGGTCGACATCCAGTGACCAACGGCTTTGCCGCGCACTGGGGAGGTTTTCTAGATTGTTACACAAAGGGGTTAATAAACGGTGTAGCTGGGCTCGGCTTGTGGCTTGCAGCAGTAATTGTGCACGATACCGGCCGGCGCGACGCTCCATCGGTGAGGCGACTGGGCCGAGCAATTCAACCCCTTCAATGTTCAGTTGTTCAATCAGTTGCTCGGCAATGCTGTAGGCATCCTCTAAGAAAACATCGGCCAATTCTGCTTTTAGCGCATCGGCGCGCAGCAGTGCTAAGTGACTGAAAGGTGGCAGGCCGGTGGCGCGACGCTCGCTCAGCGCTTGTTCAGCAAAGGCAAAATAGCCTTGCTCGCTGAGCTGTACTAATAAAGGATGGTCGGCCAGCTGACTTTGAATAATCACGCGACCCAGATCACTGGCACGCCCGGCACGCCCAGCCACTTGCACGATCAATTGCGCCATTTTTTCGCTGGCGCGAAAGTCTGCAGAAAACAAACCACCGTCGGCATTTAAAATAGCGACCAAGGTGACCCGTGGAAAGTGATGCCCTTTGGCTAGCATTTGTGTGCCAATCATAATGCACGGCTGGCCGCTGCCAATGGTGGTGAGTAATGCATCCATCGAGCCTTTGCGGGTGGTGCTGTCTCGATCAATACGCAAGACGGGCGTGTCCGGAAATAATATCTGCAGACGTTCTTCGGCACGCTCGGTGCCCGCGCCAATCGGGCGTAAATCCACTTTGCCGCAACTGGGGCACTGATGCGGGCGCGCTTCAACGTGCCCGCAGTGATGACAGCGCAATTCGTTATAGCGCTGGTGAAAGGTTAAACGCGCATCACACTCTGAACATTGGCTGATCCAGCCGCAGTCATTGCACATTAATACCGGCGCAAAACCACGCCTGTTCAAAAAGACTAAAACTTGCTGGCCTGCATCGAGGGTTTTGCGAATTTCTTTTTGCAGTGGTGCGCTGATCCCGGAATCTAAGGGCAAGCTGCGCACATCTAAACGAATAAACTTGGGCTGACTGGCACCGCCGGCACGCTTGGTTAAGCGCAGTAGGGCAAAGCGGCCACTGTGGGCGTTATGCAAACTTTCTAAACAGGGCGTGGCTGAGCCTAAAACAATCGGCACATGAGCTGCGCGCGCGCGTACCAAGGCCAGGTCGCGAGCATGGTAGCGCAAGCCTTCTTGCTGCTTATAAGAGGCGTCGTGCTCTTCATCGATAATGATCAGACCGAGATTTTTTAATGGCGTAAATAATGCTGAGCGCGTACCAATAATAATATCCGCATGCCCCGAACGTGCGGCCAGCCAGGCTTCTAAGCGCTCGCGGTCATTGACGTTGGAGTGCAACAAAGCAATGCGTGCATTAAAACGCTTGGTGAAACGCTCTAGGGTTTGTGGCCCGAGGTTGATCTCAGGGATCAACACCAGTACTTGCTTGCCCGCTGCTAATGCCTCGCGAATCAACTGCAAATACACTTCAGTTTTACCGCTGCCGGTGACGCCGGCTAATAAGTAGGCTTTAAATGCTTGGTTATTGGCATGGATAGCATTAAAAGCGGCTTGCTGCTCATCATTAAGGGGAAGTTCCGGCTGGGCCAGGCTGGGCGCTTTATGCGCTGAGTCTTGTAGTTGTCGCACGCTCTGCGTGACCAAGCCTTTCTTAAGTAAAGCGTTGATACTGTCTTTACTGATAGTAAATTGTTCAAGGCGTTCGTGGGCAATGCCTTGGCTGTGCTGGGCTAAGACTTTTAGCGCTTGGCGTTGCTTGGGTGCGCGGAGTAATAACGGATCGTCAAGATTTAGCGGTAGCTTGGCCAGCCACGTGCGTTGTTGGCGTGCTTCGGCCGGTTCGCCTTGGCGCAGCAGTGCCGGTAATGCCCAGCTGAATGTATCGCCTAAACTGTGCTGGTAGTACTGCGCCGTCCAAATACACAAACGCATGATGCTCGGCGGCAGCAAGGGCTGTTGATCCAGTAGCTCTAATGCCTGTTTAATCTTGTCGACAGGAACCGAGGTGCTGCTGGCGGTTTCGACCAGAATTCCGACTAATTCACGTCGGCCAAAGGGCACGCGTACGCGCACACCGGGCTGCCATGCACTAACCGACACCTGCGCTGGCGCACGGTAATCAAACAACCGGCGCAGCGGTGACGGCAAGGCAATACGTAAATAGAGTTCGGACACAAGGGTACCTTTCAGCAGAATGCGTTATCTTAGCGTAACAAGTAGCGCATTGTTATGCTGGGCGTTAAGCAAATTATAAGGTGATACGCTGGCGGCTGTTGTTGAGGTTGTCGTTACAGTTCGAGCGCGCTGTATTGGCTTAATATTTGTAGACGATAGCGACGCGGCGCATAAACCTGCTGAGCGCAGTTTGCGCTGTGCGAGGACTTCTTGGCAGCGTAGATCGACTTAGCGCGTACTCGACAGTTGAATATTTGTAATGCGGTTTGTGCTGCTAATGCTGCCATTCCAGATCATTTCATAGTGCGCTGTTTGGATAACGGATTGAACCGGTAAGGGCGTAAACAACGCCCAGCACAGTGCATCTTGAGCGCGCACAGAGTTGTACTGTAAGCCAGCTTTACTTGCTTGCTTCAGTGTGTGGCCAAGGGCGTGAGATGTACGGTAATCGTCAGCGTGATAAATAGGATCGCTGTAGGGTAAGACAGAAGCGTTCATCATGCCGGTATCGTTAAATACGCATTGCAATGCGCGAAATACAAAGCGCTCATAGTTCATTCCCTCTACTTGCGACCAGTAAATATTTTGATGGTGCTTAACTTCTAAACAGGCAGTTTGTTCATTGTCGGCAATATATAAAACACCAAACGCGCCAGAGCTAAAGCGTGAGCCAGCAGGGTTAATATGAGTAAATGGCGCAGTTGCATAGGCGCAGCCTGTAATGCCAAAAGGTATTTCCTTACGGGCGATGAGATCTAAGTTACCCACCTCGTTTAAAAGTCGAGGATTGGTCAGTGCTTGAATTGCAAATAATGTTTCAAATTCATCCGCACTGGCTACGTCTGCAAAGATGGCTATGGGTGGAAACTTTGAATTAACCAGCCGACTGCCTGTAATCGTTACACCGCAGCAATCTTTAAGATCACCCATCATTACCACTGCGCTCCGCGTATCGAATCAATCCGTCGGTATGTTTCATACAGCGAGATAAAGTCACCTTGCGCCATAATTTCAAGAGGTGAGCGGCCATTAAAAAACGCATTATTGTTTTTCATACTTGGAAACCCGTAGACGTTTTCAGGGTTGTCAAAAACCAAACGTAATGCGCTGTGGATGTTCAATACAATACTGATGCGCTGCATGACATCGGCATCAAGATTGATCGACCAATCTGTTCCTTCAGCGCTTTTTGCGCGAGCGACTGTGCTTGGTGAGACGCGCAGAATGGCACAGGCTTGCTTTACGCTAGCATTCCATTTTTCAAGAATCCGAATGGCTACTTTCAAGCCGGTCGTGCATGTGTTTTTGCCCTGTGCTGTGGCTTTATCGGTGGATTGCATCATACATCCTCCTTTATTCTGTAGGCTTAAATATAGCATATTACAGTCTGTAGACTGATTTTTTATGCTTTTATGCTGCTCTCGCCACCGTTACTCATCGAGTTAGGTCTTTTTTTGATAGGTTGGCCGTGAGCGCTTCACGCTCTTCTTCCTGCGCGATGGCGCCTTACCCTGTCCTTGTAACCCGGTAAATTTGATCTGGCCAACGTGCTCTACCAGTTGATGAAGCCCATCCAGCATCGGCATCATAAATTGCTTATAGCTCATGCGCTTTTCCGCAATGGCCTCAAGCTGTGATTCCCAATGCGCGGTCATATCGGGCAAGACCATCACCTCTGGCAGTGACAAAATCAAACGACGGCCTACTTCGCTGGCATGAATTTCTTTGCCTTGTTTGCCGAGAAAGCCGCGCTTAAATAGCAATTCAATAATCCCGGCGCGGGTGGCTTCGGTGCCGAGGCCGTCGGTGTCGCGCAGAACCTTTTTGATCTCAGGATCAGAGACGTAGCGAGCGATACCGGTCATCGCCGCCAGTAAGCTTGCATCGGTAAAGTGCTTGGCGGGACTGGTTTGTTTTTCATCCAGTCGACCGTTGATACAGAGCAGACTTTCGCCTTTGACCACCTGCGGCAGTTTAACCGCAGAGAACTCTTGTTCCTCTGCATTACCTTTGCGTTCAGGCAACAGCGCTTTCCAGCCTTTACTAAGTACTTCTTTTTGTCGGCTGATAAACAAGCCACCGGCCACTTCGCTATCAATTTGTTTTTCTTGATAGGTGAAAGGCGGGTAAAACTGCATCAGGTATTGGCGTGCCACCAGTGCATAGATTTTTTGCTCATCAGCGCTTAAACGGTTGCCGTCGAGTTTGCGGCTGGTGGGAATGATGGCGTGGTGTGCGCTGACTTTGCTGTCATCCCAAGCTTTAGATTTTAGTGCTAGATCAGCGTTTTGCAGCGCTTGATTGAGTGCGGGGCAACTATGCGCAATCGCTTGGGTGACTGAGTCTTTGTCGTGGTAGTGGCCTTTCGGTAAGTAGCGGCAGTCAGAGCGTGGGTAGGTCAACAGCTTGTGAGTTTCGTACAGTTTTTGGCAAATATCTAAGGTCTTTTGTGCATTGAAGTTAAAGCGTTTGGAGGCGTCGATTTGTAATGAGGACAAGTTATAGGGCAGCGGCGCGGTTTGTTTTTTCACGCTTTCGCTGACAGTCAGCACTTGCCCGCTTTGATTAATGACTTTTCTCAGGACGGTTTCTGCGAGTTTTTTTAATAACACGCGGCCATCTTCATCCATATAGGCTGCGCAGGCGGTGCTGGGCTGCCACTTGGCCGAGTAGGTTTGTTTATTGTCGGTTTGCAGTTCAATAAAGACTTCATAAAAAGGTTTGCTGACAAAGTTTTCAATCTCGATATCACGGTGCACCACTAAACCGAGAATCGGTGTTTGTACGCGTCCCACTGAGAGCACGCCTTGATAGCCCGATGCTTGCCCTTGCAAGGTGCATAGGCGGGTCATATTAATCCCGTACAGCCAGTCAGCACGCGCGCGCGCCAACGCTGAAGTGGCCAGCGGGATAAAGTCGCTGTTACGGCGCAGGTCATTGAGTGAGCGTTTGATCGCAGCAGGGTTCATATCACTGATTAAGCAGCGCTGCGCGGCCATGCGTTTGGCGTTGGATACGCCGCTGTAATTAATCACCTCGTCGACCAGTATCTGACCAACGCGGTCCGGGTCGCCCATGTTGACCAGCACATCGGCTTGTTTAATCAGCTTTTTAACCACAGCTAACTGCTTACGGGTCGCCGCTTTAACCTGATGCTGCCACTGCGTTGGAATAATAGGTAAATGCTCTTTGCGCCACTTTTTATACTCAGGGTTATAAACCTCTGGCTCTGCTTGCTCCAGTAAATGGCCGACACACCAGGTCACCACATCACCGTTGGCAACTTTAATAAAACCCTCACCTTGCTGATGCGGTTTAGGTAAAACGGCAGCCACTGCGCGACCGACGCTGGGCTTTTCAGCTATGTATACAATCACTTAGTTTTCCACGGATAAGGACGCTGGCAGGCGAATTTATAGCAGTATATTGGCTTGTGGCTTTTTAGCTAAGGATAGACAGCTTTTAAGTTTTGTCTTGAGTGACGCTAGAAACTTAAGCGCGAGACTTGTACGAGAGCAATCGCATTGGCGTATCACTGTGTCGCGTGGTATGAATAAAGCCACTATTTAAATACATGAGGAGAGCGTCATGAGTAAGAAAGTAGCGATCATCTTATCGGGATGCGGTGTTTTTGATGGTGCGGAAATTAACGAAACCGTGCTGACTGCGTTGAGCCTAGATCAGTTGGGCGCGCAGGTTGAATATTTCGCTCCCGATATTAAGCAGCACCATGTGCTCAATCATCTCACTGGTGAAGAAATGCCGGAGCAGCGCAATGTGTTGGTGGAGTCAGCGCGAATCACGCGTGGCAAGTCGCGCGATATTCGCGAGCTGAAAGCAGCAGACTTTGATGCGGTGATTTTACCGGGCGGTTTTGGTGTGGCGAAGAATTTGTCGAATTTTGCCAGCGCTGGCGCAGATTGCACGGTACAAGAAGATACCTTGCAAGCGATTTTACAGTTTAAAGAGGCCAAGAAGCCGGTGGGCTTAATCTGCATCTCCCCCGCGTTATCAGCAAAGATTTTTGGCGAAGGCGTGCAGTGCACTATTGGTGATGATGCCGATACGGCAGCGGTAATTACCCAAATGGGCGGCGTACACCAAGACTGTGCAGTGGGCGGTATCGTGGTTGATGAGAAAAACCGTTTAGTCACTACGCCTGCTTATATGCTGGCGCAGTCGATCAGTGAAGCAGCGAAAGGCATTGATAAACTTGTCGAACAAGTTTTAGCTATGGCCTAATGGCCAGCGAAGCGTGCCGACCCAATGACCAAGCGTAGATAAAAGGGGTCGGCGCGGCACTATTTATAATAAAAAATGAAGATTGCTTCTGACGGTATTGTGTCCTTACAAACCGATGATTAAGCAACATACGCAGGATCACTCTGTTATGAATGCAACAGAACTCGCCCCAGAATTGCTGCAAGCCGCGCAATATTTTTTTGATCAAATCCCATTTAATCGCTTAGTTGGTATTCAAGTGGATTCACTGTCCACTGAAGAAGTGCGCATGCATGTGTCGATGCGTGAAGAGTTAGTGGGCAATCACATTCAAGGGATTTTGCACGGAGGTGTGATTGCTTCGATTCTCGATGTGGCCGGTGGTGCGATGGCCTTACTGGGAGCTTTTCAGCGCTTACCAGAACTGCCAGCGGTGGAGCGGATGATGAGTTTATCTAAGCTGGGCACCATTGATATGCGCGTCGATTACTTACGCCCTGGGCGTGGTAAGCGCTTTGATGCAGTATCCACGCTATTGCGTGCGGGCAATAAAGTCGCAGTGGTGCGCACCGAATTGCACAATGATGATGGCTATTTAATTGCGGTGAGTACCGGTACGTATTTAGTTGGTTGAGGCGTTGCTGGGTCGGTTGGCTAAGCGGGTGAGAATGCGATCGAGAGCATTTGAAAACGCTTGCTTGTCGCGCTCATCATAACCGCGCTGACCGCCGGACATCTGCCCTTGGTCCCGCAAATCGGTAAACAAATTACGCATGGCTAAACGGTCACCCATATTGCGTTCAGTGAACTCATTGCCCCGCGGGTCGAGCGCCACGGCCTGCTTATTAATCAGGCGATCAGCCAAGGGAATATCGCTGCAAATCACCAATTCATTGGCGGCGACATTCTCAACAATGTAATCATCCGCCGCATCTGGGCCGCTGGGTACGACAATCAGTTGTACGCAAGCAAAGTTAGGCCGAGGTTGTGCTTGTCCAGCGACTAAAATCACCGAGAACTTACGTTTTAAGGCAAATTTTATTACTTGATCGCGGGCTAAGCGTGGGCAGGCATCAGCATCAATCCAGACGCGCATAAAATGACTCCAAAGCAAGACCTGAGCGCTGCTATGAGCGCTCAGGTGCTGTTTATTGCGGTGTGCCGTTGTGGGTTGACGCATCTTGCTTGAGCGGTACAGGTTCGCTCACTGTGCGTTTGCGCCCTTTGCGCATTTTAATGTTGAGTGCTTCCACGCCCAACGAAAACGCCATGGCGAAATAAATGTAGCCTTTAGGCACATGCACGCCAAACGCCTCGGCGATCAACAAAGTACCGACCACGATTAAAAACGATAAGGCTAAAACTTTCAGTGAGGGGTGTTTTTCGATAAAAGCACTGATGGTGCTAGCGGCCAGCATCATTACCACCACTGAGATTATAATGGCGGCAATCATCACCGGTATATGCTGGACTAAGCCAACGGCGGTAATGACAGAGTCTAATGAAAATATAATATCAATCACGGCGATTTGCAGAATCACCCCCATAAAACCAGCTTTAACGCCTGCACCTTGCGCAGCGGCTTCTTCACCTTCGACGCTGTGCCAAATCTCCACGGTGCTCTTAAATAAGAGAAATAAACCACCAAAGAATAGGATCAAATCACGTCCTGAAACCCCGTGTTCGAAAACTACAAACAAATTGCTGGTCAGGCGCATTACCCATGTAATCGAGAGCAGCAGTAAGATCCGCGTACCCATGGCCAATGCTAAACCAAAGAACCGGCCTTTGGCTTGCTGATGCTCAGGTAGGCGACTGACCAGAATCGAAATAAAAATAATATTATCAATACCTAAGACAATTTCTAAGGCGGTCAGGGTAAAAAACGCAATCCATATTTCTGGATTTGAAAGCCATTCCATAAAAACTATTTCTCTGTGAGTTTAGGATGTTCAGGGCCGCGCCAGCGGCGGAGAATTTTCTGAAAAAATAAGCTATTGGGAATTTGCAAAAGCGCGCCTTCATTGCCTTCACTCATATCCTCAAGGGTGGTGTAAAACATATTGATGGTCACCACGCGGCCGCGTACGCCAGGTTTCTCGGCACTTTCCAAGACTTCAACGCGATCACCCAGACGGAACGGGCCAACGGTAAAGATCAGCGCGGCACAAAAAATATTGGATAACACGCTCCATATTGCAAAGAATGCCAGCGCAGCCACTGCCAGAAAGCCGGTGAGAGCGGTCCAGAGCACGCTGGCAGAGACACCGAAACGCTCCAGAATCAGCATTAAAGCACTGCCCATCACCAGCCAACGAATGGCACCGCGTAACGGCAGTAACATGCTTGGCGGCATATGATAGCGCCCAGCAAGACTGGTCAAACCGCGTGCTAATAAGCGTTGCAGGAGCCATGCGGTGAGGGCAATTAATAGAATTTGCCCGCCTGGAATTAATAGACTAAACCAGTCCACCGCCCACTGTTCAAACCATTGCGTCATACGCTGGCCTCAAGTTCATTTTGTAATGCTTCCAGCTCTTCTAAGAGATTGAGCCAGGTTTCTTCCAGTTGGCCTTGTTGCTGTAGCAACGCGCTTTGCTTGCTCAGATGCTGTTTGAGCTGATCTTTTTGTGCCTGCTCATACAGGCTGTTATCGGCTAAGACCGTTTCCAGTGCGGCGAGCTCTTTTTGAAGCGTATCGAGCTGTTTTTCTAAAGTGTCAGCCTGCTTGCGCAAAGGGGCCAGTTGTTTGCGCATTTCCGCAGCGGCTTGACGCTGGGCACGGCGATCAACCTTTTCAGTGTTGTCGACCTCATTGCCGCTGACACTGGCTTGCTGGCGCAGACGGTAATCGCTGAGCCATTTACTGTAGTCCTCAAGATCACCGGCAAACGGTTGCACGCGGCCTTCAGCGACTAAATACAGCTCATCGACAGTGCTTTTAATCAGGTGGCGATCGTGCGAGACCAGTAGCAATGCGCCAGAGAAATCTTGCAACGCCATGCTCAAGGCTTGGCGCATTTCTAAATCAAGGTGGTTGGTCGGCTCATCGAGCAGCAACAGATTGGGTTTGCCCCAAGCAATCAGTGCTAAGGCTAAACGGGCTTTTTCGCCGCCGGAGAAATTCAGTACCGGCTCATCGCAACGCTTACCACGGAAATCAAAACCGCCGAGAAAATCACGCAAGACTTGCTCACGCTCATCGGGTGCGATGCGTTGTACGTGCAGTAACGGGCTGGCTTTGGGATCGAGGGAGT
Organism: Pseudomonas sp.; assembly: GCA_034006605.1. Classification (GTDB taxonomy): domain Bacteria; phylum Pseudomonadota; class Gammaproteobacteria; order Pseudomonadales; family Pseudomonadaceae; genus Denitrificimonas. Next base: position 64,130 of record JAVESM010000015.1, read on the forward strand.
CCAGTTGGTGCTGAGCAAAGTAGCCAATGACCAGATTTTCACCGCAGGTCAGCTTACCGGCCAGTAGCGGCAGATCGTGCATGATGCTTTTAATCAGGGTCGATTTACCGGCACCATTGGGGCCGAGTAAAGCAATCCGCGCACCGGGCACCAACTGCAATTTCACGTTGTTTAAAATCGGCTGCTCGGCGCTATAACCCAGTTTGGCTTCATTCAGGTCCAATAATGGACTGGAAACCTTATTGGCCTCGCGGAAAATAAAATCAAAAGGTGAGTCAAAGTGTGCCGCGGATAATTCTTCCATGCGCTCCAAGGCTTTCACGCGGCTTTGCGCTTGTTTGGCTTTACTGGCTTTGGCTTTAAAGCGGCGGATAAAGTCTTCCATGTGCGCCCGTTGCGCTTGTTGCTTTTCGAAGGCTTGTTGCTGTTGCATGATGCGTTCGGCACGCGCGCGTTCAAACGCCGTGTAGCCGCCGCGGTATAAGGTCAGTTTTTGCTGATCGACGTGGACAATATGGCCAACCACCGCATCAAGAAAATCACGGTCATGCGAGATCAGCAATAAAGTGCCGGCATAGTTTTGTAACCAGCCTTCCAACCAGAGAATCGCATCAAGATCCAAGTGGTTAGTCGGTTCATCGAGCAGCAGTAAATCCGATGGGCACATCAAGGCTTGTGCCAAATTTAAACGCATCCGCCAGCCGCCGGAAAAGCTATTCACTTGGTTTTCCATTTGTTCTTCGAGAAAACCCAAGCCAGCGAGCAGCTTACGTGCCCGCGCATCAGCCGTGTAAGCATCGGCGCTGTCTAATTCAGCGTGCAAACGGCCAAGTTCGGCACCGTCGTGGGACTGTTCAGCTTTGGCCAATTGTTGCTGAATGGCGCGCAAGTGGGTGTCGCCATCGAGGACATAATCAATGGCGCTCTGATTGGGCGCATCAATCTCTTGACGCATATGGGCAATGCGCCAGTTCGTCGGCAACGCGCAATCGCCAGCGTCAGGATGCAATTGACCGCGCAGCAAAGCGAAGAGACTGGATTTTCCAGCGCCGTTGGCGCCAATTAAGCCGACTTTATGCCCTGGGTGCAGAGTTAATTCTGCATTTTCCAGTAAGCGAAGTGGGCCACGTTGTAGGGTCAGTTCTGAGATTCGTATCATGCGGCGCAGTTTAGCAGTTTCGCGGCCTTTACCAATATGGGGCAGCAGATATTTTATGGTCGTGTGATGTTAACGCATAGGGCCGCCATCCAGGTGGCGGCCCTGTTTTTTGCGGGCGAGGGTTTAACCGGCGAGCTGCTGCGCTGCAGGCTGCGCGTTATCGATGCTGTAACGGCCTTTACTGTCACGGGTTACCGCACCAATGGCTACCTCTGGATCATGGGTAAACACTAAGCGTCCGTGGCGTGCGTATAAGTCATCAAGGAGTGCTTGTTTTTCTTCAATCAAGCCTTCCGGGAAACGGTCGTAGCCCATGGTGATCGGCAGATGCACCCAAGGCGCACCGGGCACTAAATCTCCAGGGAAAACCACAGGGCCGTCCGGCATGGCAACTTCGGGCAGCATTTGCCCTGGCGTATGACCATGACTCCAATGCAGACGCCAGCCGTCACCCAATAAAGGATGGCTGAGACTACCGTCTTCTACTAAATGTAAGCGTCCGCAGTCTTTTAATAAGGCCAGTAACTCTGGAATGTAAGAGGCTCGATCACGGGCGTGCGGGTTATTGGCACGCTGCCATTGCCCTGCGCCAGTAATAAATTGCGCATTGGGAAAGAGTAATGTGGCCGGTTGGTTTTCTTGCCAAGCGGCGAGCAAGCCACCGGCATGGTCAAAATGCAGGTGAGTGAGGACCACAATATCAATATCGCGATCGGTTAAACCCTGTTCAGCAAGGCTATTAAGCAGGACGTGCTGGCTTTCTTGTACACCAAAACGTTCTTTCATCTCGGGTGAGAAAAAAGCACCAATACCTGTTTCGATTAAAATATTACGGCCGGCTTCTTGTACCAATAGGGCGCGACAACCCAGATCAATACGGTTCAGTTCATCCGGTTGCATCCAGCGCTGCCAGAGTGCTTTTGGCGCGTTGCCAAACATTGCACCGCCATCCAGTTTTTGGCTGTTACCTTTGAGGGTGGTTAAGGTTCTCATTATTGTTGTGCTCCTTATCTGTAACATACATGCAGCCCCAGCATGGCATAGCACGGTGGGGCTGGGTCACGTCTCTTAAAAATGCTCTGCCGCTAACCCGTATAATGGTTGACTGCCGGCTTTAATGCTGGCCTCCAAACTTAGAATACGTGGCAGCATCCGGCTGAAATAAAAGTGGGCTGTGGCCAGTTTAGCTGTATAAAAATCGGGGTCTTGCTCGTGGTTTTTCTGCGCGGTGCTGGCCATGCGTGACCACATCCAAGCGTAAGCCACGTAACCAAACAAATGCAGGTATTCCAGCGAGGCGGCGCCAACTTCATTTTTGTTGTCAGCGGCTTGCTCAAGTAACCATTGGCTGACACTTTCTAAGCGCTCGACCGCCGCTAATACTTCAGCGCTGTACAAGGTTCCCGGTTGACTGATGTGCTCACGAATTGTGCGTGTGAAACCCTGTAAATACGCGCCTTTATTCGCAACGATTTTACGGCCGAGTAAATCCAGAGCTTGAATACCGTTGGTGCCTTCATAAATTTGCGCAATGCGCACATCACGAACTAATTGCTCTTGGCCCCATTCACGAATGTAGCCATGTCCGCCAAATACTTGTTGGCCATGGATGCAGCTTTCTAAACCCGTGTCAGTGAAAAACGCTTTAGTCACAGGGGTCAGTAGCGCCACCAGGTCTTGCGCTTGTTCAGCCAATGCACTGTCTGGACTGAACTTGGCAATGTCTAATTGTTTGCCCACGTAGCAGGCAAAAGCGCGTCCACCCTCAGTCATGCTTTTCATGGTTAACAGCATACGGCGCACATCGGCATGCACAATAATCGGATCGGCGGCTTGCTCAGGGTTTGTCGCTCCGCTTGCGGCACGGCTTTGCAGACGCTCGCGCGCATAATCAGTGGCACGTTGGTAGGAGGTTTCTGCGCAACCGATACCTTGAATACCAATGGATAAACGCTCGTAGTTCATCATGGTAAACATCGCGGCAAGGCCTTTATTGGGTTCGCCCACTAAGTAACCGGTGGCGTCATCAAAGTTCATCACGCAGGTGGCGGACGCTTTGATACCCATTTTGTGCTCGATCGAACCGCATGTGACGGCATTCGCTGTGCCCAGCGAACCATCCGCATTGACGTTTACTTTAGGCACTAGAAATAGCGAGATCCCGCGTGCTCCAGCAGGGGCATCCGGCAGTTTAGCCAGGACTAAATGCACAATGTTTTCGGTCAGGTCTTGCTCGCCGCCCGTGATAAAGATTTTGCTACCGGTGATTTTGTAACTGCCATCGCTTTGTGCCGTTGCGCGGGTACGGATCAAACCTAAATCAGTGCCAGCATGGGCTTCGGTTAAGCACATCACGCCCGCCCAACGGCCTTGGTAAAGTGGCGGCAAATAGGTGCTTTTCAGTGCTTCACTGGCATGTGCATCAATGGCTAAACAGGCGCCAGAGGTCAGTGCCGAATACAGGGCAAAGCTTGAGTCTGCGGCGTAAAGCATTTCCTCAAACTGCACCGAGAGCATTTTGGGCATGCCCATGCCACCATAAGTAGGGTTGCCGGCTAAGCCAACCCAGCCGCCCTCAATATAGGTGTTGTAGGCTTGTTTGAAACCATCAGGGGTGGTGACTAAGCCATTGTGCCACTGCGCCCCTTGTTCATCGCCGCTGCGGCTCAGTGGTGCGATCAGTTGTCCGGTGACTTTTGCCGCTTCTTCTAGAATGGCATCGGCCGTTTCGCTATCAACGGTTTCTTGCAGTTGGGGCAATTGTGCCCAGACCTGCTTGGCATTAAAAACTTCGTGAAGGACAAAGCGCATATCGCGCAAAGGCGCATTAAAATCAGACATTTTCTATCCTACTTTGATGTTGGTAACCGCTGTGCCAGCCGGCTACCGAGTAACGTCAATTGACTATTCTAAGGGTAGCGCATCAGGGTCTTTAGCTGGGTTTGCTGTAGTGAATTTCAGTACATGGGTGCGCTCAACTAAAATATACAGCACCGCACCGGCGGCTAAACCCCAACCTGCACCATACACTGCTAAGACCACACCCATGGTTCCAGCAATGCCGCGTTCGGTGTTGTTGTTAAGCTGTTCAAAACCCACCATTAGGCAAATGTAGCCGGTTAACACTAAGGTTAATGACAAGGCAATGGGTAGCACCGGCTGGAAGAACGTCACCAGCGGCAGCATAAATAAGGCAAGGAAACCGGTAATCCAAAAGGTGCCGCCGCCACTGTAAATCGATTCCATAGCATTGCGGCCGTACTTGTAACGCTCCGCCATCGTGGCGGCTACTGCAGTCCACAACGGGCCGGCTAAACCTGGGTAAGGAGCAAAAAAGGCATGGATCGCGTTACGCAAGGCGGTGACCAAGTGAACGCGGTCAATGTTGTTTTCGATTTTTTCATCAGGACGCAGCTCATCGGCCCGTTGCATCAATGACTGACCCACAATAATGTCACCGAAGGCAATAATATAGGCAATCACTGCGGTCGGAATCGCCAACATAAAGACCTTGGCATCTGGGAAACCAAGGGTAAAGGGCAAGTAGTTCCACATCTCAGAAAATGCAGGTGCGGTGATACCAAAGCGGATATTTGGCATGTTGTATTCACCGACAGCAATGCCAATGAAAATAGCAATCAGCATCCCTGGAACCATGCCGTAGTTTACAATTTTACGGGCAAAAGGCAGTCGTTCAGTCAGGCCTCGAAAGGACACGGAAAACATCAAGTATAAGCAAACTAAGCTACCAATCACTAAAGAGATCGGTGTGTTGGCTAAGCGTCCACCGGCATCAATTTCACCAATTAATGCGGCAATCCCCGCGCCAATGATGATGCCGCCTTTCATTGAGTTGGGAATAATGCGCACCAAGGTGCTACCCAATCGGGTGATGCCCAAGAATAGGAAAATTACAAAGACCAAAAACTGCAAAGCAAATAAGGCTTGAATCGCTTCTGGGCCGGGCTCGAAATCACCTAAAAATAGCAGAACCACAGGAATGCCTGGGGTAATCCAACCGGGCACAAAAGGTACGCCCAACAGGGCTGGCAACATAAAGCCGATGCCGCATACTGTGACGTAAGCCAGCGCCACGTCGTAGGGTAAACCTAAGTATTTTTCTAATAACGGAATCATTCCTAAGCTGACCACAAACATGATCAGGGCTTGGAACATTTCTGCCGTTTCCCAGCGGTAGTGGACAAAGGGTAGGCGCACTTTAAAAGGGCCTGCTTGCCAGCAAGGTTGCTCTTCACCGTCTTTACGTTGGTACAGTTGCATGGTTAAAACCTCTTTTATACGCGGTGCAGGACCCTGGTCAGAGTTAAGGTCAGCACCGCTTTAGTTTTTATTGTTGTTGTCGTAACAGGGTTCGTGCTCTGTTTTTTATAAAGCTTTAGCCGTTTCGCGCAGGACGAATTTCTGAATTTTTCCGGTTGAGGTTTTTGGTAGTTGGGTAAAAACTACGGTTTTTGGCACCTTAAATGCCGCCATATGTTCGCGACAGAAACTCATAATGTTGTCTGCACTGATATGTTCTTGTCCTTCTTTTAAGGTAATAAAAGCACAGGGTGTCTCGCCCCAGTGCGCATCAGGCCGCGCCACGACAGCGGCTTCTAATACGGCTGGATGGTGGTAGAGCACGCCTTCTACTTCAATGGTGGAAATGTTTTCGCCACCAGAAATAATGATGTCTTTTGAGCGGTCTTTAATTTCCACATAACCATCTGCGTGCCACACCGCTAAATCGCCGGTGTGGAACCAGCCTCCTTCAAAGGCCTCTTCAGTGGCGCTTGGGTTTTTTAAGTAACCTTTCATCACGGTATTGCCGCGCATAAAGATTTCACCAATGGTTTGTCCATCTTTTGGTGTTGGCTCTAAGGTTTTTGGATCGCCGACCATCACCCCTTCAAGGGTTGGGTAGCGCACACCTTGGCGGGATTTAATTACCGCACGCTCTTCCAGCGGTAAGTCGTTCCACTTGTCGTGCCAAGCGCACAAAGTGACGGGGCCATACACTTCAGTGAGGCCGTACACATGGGTCACTTCAATGCCCATTTCTTCTACGGCACCAATCACTTTGGCAGGTGGTGCCGCGCCTGCCACCATGGCTTTAACGGGATGTTCAATCGCTGCTTTGGCTTCTGCGGGCATATTCACTAAGGCTTGCAGAACAATCGGCGCACTGCACATGTGTGTCACTTTTTCACTACGGATAAGGTGGAGTACTTTCTGCGGATCAACGCGGCGTAAAAAAACGTGCACACCCGCTAAAGCAGTAATGGTCCATGGATAGCACCAACCGTTGCAATGGAACATTGGCAATGTCCATAAGTACACGGGGTGATTGCCCATTGCCCAAGTCATTTGGTTGCCCAGCGAGTTTAAGAATGCACCTCGGTGGTGGTAGACCACGCCTTTCGGATTACCAGTGGTGCCTGAGGTATAGTTCAACGAAATCGCTTGCCACTCATCCGCTGGCCACTGCCAGGCAAAATCTGGATCGCCTTCCGCTAAAAAGGCTTCATAATCAAGCTCGCTGACGGGGCGGCCTTCACCGTATTCTGGGTCATTGACATCAATAATCAGCGGTGGGTTTTCCAGCATGCGGCAGGCGGTCAGCGCAACATCACAAAATTCGCGGTCAGCAATTAATACTTTTGCTTCGCCGTGTTGCAGCATGAAGCTGATGGCTTCCGCATCGAGACGCACGTTGAGTGTGTTAATCACCGCTCCAACCATCGGTACAGCGAAATGCAGTTCCAGCATTTCGGGGATGTTGGGCAGCATCACTGCAACAGTGTCATCTTTACCAATCCCACGACCGGCTAAGGCAGAGGCCAGTTTGCGACAGCGCGTATAGGTTTGTTCCCAGGTGCGACGGATAGAACCATGCACCACCGCAGGATAAGTGGGATAGATTGCAGCGGTTCGTTCAATAAAGCTTAATGGGCTCATTGCAACGTGGTTTACTGCATTTTGATCGAGGCCTTGTTCGTAGATCGACATATTTAGCACCTGTGGCTTATTGTTAGCTCTGGCCGTTAACTGCCAAACAGTTATACGGTTGGTTTGTGGGTCTTTTATAGTCTTTGTCCTTTTATAATGGTAGATAAACTATAGTAATATAGTAATTACACTATACGGTTTCTGAGTTGCTTATGCATAACCATGTCAATCAAAGATTGCAGTTGCGTTTGTTACAGCGTTTGCTGAGTGAAAATCAGCCGCTCACTGAATGTGCCCAAGCCTTACAGGCAGTTTTGCGCAGTGATCCGCATGTGCGTTCAGTGTGGTATTTCAACTGGCAATCCAGTGCCGATATTTATAGTCCAGAGGGTGATGTGCGTGGTTGGCCTCCAGGCCCTGGGGATTTATTGACAGCGTCCGATCAGTGTTTATTTACGGCGCTACAAGAACACTCGCAGCTGAGCATTGCGCAAGCCAGCGCGATGGATTGCTGGTTATCGAAGCGTATGCGGCGTGCGGGCATCACGCATGGTGTGCTGGTTAATCTGCCGTTACGCAGGCAACAAGAGGGGCTTGTGGTGATTGAACTGCAGGCGGATGTGGCGTTGTTTGCCCTCGACAGTTTATTGCTGGTGCTCTGTGCGTGGTTGCGCTGCGCGGAACACGAGGTTGTACCTGCTGAGTTGTTAAGTACTGATCCGCACCCTGCTTTATGGGTCAGTCGTCAGGCTGAGCTAATTGAGGCGAATAAAGCTGCGATTGATATGTTTGGGGCGCAAATCGCCGAAAATGCACAGTTGGCTTTGCCACATAATCATCAGCAATTGGTGCACAGTTGTTTACACCAACAACGCGTGATTGAAGATGTGTCGGCGCACTTTGCGGAGCAAGTGTTGCTCTGGAATTATATTCCTTGTCCGCAACAGCAGCGCGTTTTAGTGCGGGGTCGCGAGGTGACTCAACAGGCTAAGCAGTTACACGATGCCGCCCAAGCCTCGCGTTTGTATCGTTTAATTACGGAAAACACCACGGACTTAATTTCACGACACACCCCTGATGGGCGCTTTATTAGTGCATCACCGGCCTCTTGGAGTTTGCTCGGTTATTGGCCAGAACAGTTACGTGGTATGCGCAGTCAAGCTTTGTTACATGAGCACGATGTTGTGCGGGTTGAGCAGCGGGCGAAAAATGCCCTAGCGGAGGACGGCTATCACACAATGACAGTGCGAGTACGGCATCACGATGGACATTACTTGTGGTTTGAGACCGCCAGCCGGGCGATTCGTGAGACCTATACCGGAGCCATTGTAGAAATCATTAGCGTGTCACGAGATATCACCGAGCGAGTGCAGGCCGAAGAGAATCGTCGCCGTCTGGCTGAAGTGGTTGAAGTGAATACCGATTTGGTGCTGTTTGTGGATCCCAATGGTTTGATTCGCTGGATGAACCCATCGGCGCGGCGCTATTTGCAAGTCAGTGAGTCGCAAACAACGCTGCAGTTAGCTGATTTGGTGGGCGCGAAAACGTTAAGTGAGCTGACCCAACATGGTTGGCAGGCGGCTGATGAACTGGGGGTTTGGAGCTGTGAAACCCGTTTTCAACCCTATGGCGAGATTGCCTCTTTCCCGGTGTCTTTGGTGTTGCTGGCGCATAAAGTCGCCGGTGGTGATCGCTATTATTCGCTGGTTGCACGCAATATGACTGAACGTGAATTACGTGAAGCACAGCATCGCAAACACCAAGAAGAGCTGGCGCATACTGCAAGATTGATCACCTTAGGTGAGCTGACCTCAGGTATTGCCCATGAGATGAATCAGCCTTTAGCCGCGGTGATTAACTATGCCAGTGCCAGTTTGCGTTATTTGCAGTCTGTGCAGGTTGACTCCCCGTCGCTGCAGCGCGTGGCGCAAGGTTTGGAGCGCATTACCGAGCACGCTAACCACGCCGCTGAAGTGATTAAGCGCTTGCGTGCCTTTCTGCGTAAAGAGCCGCGACGCGTGCAAGCGTTGAATATTCCAGAGGTCTTACAAGAAGCAGTGCAATTCTGTGCTTGGGAAGCTATGAATGCACAGGTTAATGTAGAGCAACGCATGTTGTCGGAACTGCCGCTGGTCTATGCTGATCGAGTTTTGTTAGAACAGGTGCTGCTGAATGTGTTGCGCAATGCGATTGAGGCGAATCGCGATCGCTATCAAGACAGAGTTGAGGCTTCACGTGTTTTAATCACTGCTGAGCAGAATGCTGAGCATGTGTATATTAAAGTGCATGATCAAGGTGCCGGCGTGACCCCAGAGCAGCTCCAGCAGCTGTTTACACCGTTTTATACCAGTAAAGCCGATGGTCTAGGTTTAGGCTTATCCATGAGTCGCAGTATTATAGAAGGGTTTGGCGGGGCACTTGAAGCAGAAGAGGGTGTGTTAGGTGGCTTGTGTCTCAGTTGCCGTTTACCTGTGCGCACTCGCAACGATGAGCGAACAACAGTTGAAACATAAATAATTATAAGGACTGAGTGTGAGTGCAGTAGAGCAGATTGTCTATGTAGTTGATGATGACCAAGGTATGTTGGACTCGACTGTGTGGTTACTGGAATCAATTGGGTTACGTGCGCTGCCGTTTACCAGTGGTCAGGCGTTTCTCGATGCCCATCCGCAGCACAGTCATGCTTGCGTTATTTTAGATGTGCGTATGCCGGGCATGGGCGGGCTTCATGTTCAAGAAGCGTTGCGTGCTAGAGGGCTCGATTTACCCATTATTTTTGTGAGTGGGCATGCGGATGTGCCTATTGTGGTGCGTGCATTTCGTGCCGGAGCGGTCGACTTTATTGAAAAGCCTTATAACGAACAGCTGTTATTAGATAGCGTGCAGCAGGCTTTAAGTCGTTTTGCTGGAACGCTTGATGAGGGTCGACGGCAAGAGGTTTTGCAGCGTATTGCGAGCCTCACTCCGCGCGAACAGGATGTCCTGCTGCCGCTGGTGCAAGGCTATACCAATCGTGAGATTGCTGAGCAGTTGGGTATCAGCGTCAAAACGGTTGATTTATACCGGTCGAGGGTGATGAAGCATATGCAGGCGCATACGCTCGCTGACTTGGTCGGTATGGCCATTGCCGGGAAGCTGGTCGATCCGTTAGCGCTACGTGCGAGCGCGGAGCAAGATTAAAAACACCGTTTAGGCTGAGGCGCGCGCTTGTGTGACGTAGTTTTGTAGTGCTTGCAAACGCTCGGCATTCAGCGCACGCCCCAGATCTGCGCCTTGCAGGCCTTGTTCAAGCAGTGGCGTGACGCTAACGCTGCGCACCACCTCTGCGGCTTGACGCAAATAATCTGCTTGCGGATACAGGCGATCTTCAAGGCCTAAACGACCGCGTGAGTCCATTTCGCTGGCTGCGACAAAATCAGCAAAGCGTTGTGGGCGACGCAGGGTATCGAAGGTCATTAATAATTTTAATAAGGTCTCTGGGCGCAGCTCCAAAGCGCGGTGCGCATGAGTGTGGTATTCGCCGACCAATAACGCCAATTCCGCGCAGTCATTGGGCGCTTTAAAGCGCTTATTCACGTTCTTAATTAACGGTAAGCCGCGTGTTTCATGCGCGATATGCCGTGGCCACAGTTCGGGCTTAGTCGTCCCTTTGCCTAAATCATGCAGCAGGCAGGCCCAGCGAATATTCAGCGTGTGTTTAAAGCGAGCGCATTGCTGCAGCACGCTTAAAGTGTGCACACCGCTATCAATTTCTGGATGATATTCAGCCGTCTGTGGCACACCAAATAACGCATCCACTTCCGGTAATAATGCTGTTAATGCGCCACAGTCGCGCAGCACTTGTATAAACACTTCTGGATTGTCTTCCATCAGTGCACGAGCAAACTCTTGCCAAATACGTTCGGCGGTTAAATGCGTTAGTTCACCGGATTCAGCCAATGAGCGCATCAGTGCTAGTGTTTCTGGGGCAACCTTAAAACCTAAAGCGGTATAACGCGCGGCAAAACGTGCCACCCGTAACACGCGCAGTGGATCTTCAGCAAAGGCCGGTGAAACATGACGCAGAATGCGTGCGGCCAGATCAGCTTGGCCGCCGTACGGATCAAATAAAGTACCGTCGTCGGCTTGTGCCATGGCATTGATGGTCAGGTCGCGGCGTAGTAAATCGTCTTCTAAGGTGACATCGGGACTGGTATGAAAAGTAAAACCACCATAGCCATGTCCGCTTTTACGCTCAGTGCGTGCCAAGGCATATTCTTCCCCTGTTTTTGGGTGCAGAAATACTGGGAAATCATCGCCAACCGGACGAAAACCTTGCGCACGCATCTGTTCTGGCGTGGAGCCGACCACTACCCAGTCGATATCCACTACCGCTCGGCCTAAGAGTTGATCGCGTACTGCGCCACCGACCTTGAAAATTTGCATACAGAGACGTACCTTAAATAACTGTTGCGGCAAGGATACCTGTAAATCAGTATCCTGTGCGGACTGCGGTATTGTTCGGCTGAACTCAACAGTTGTCTTGGCATCTACTCTTGGCTTGCTGGTTATTTGCCGTGAGCACAATGATAACCATTGTTAATTGTGATTCTGGTTTGCCGATTGATAAAGTCTATCGTGGTAATTTTGTCAATCAATTATACCTAACGGGTAAAGTAGCCTAGTATTAATCCCGTAAAGTTCTTAACCCCATAAAGGAATTCTGAAATGTCCTATATCAATAGCGAAGTAAAAGCGTTTAAAGCAACTGCATTCCATAACGGTAACTTCATTGACGTTAGCGAAGCAGACATGAAAGGCAAATGGTCTGTCGTGTTTTTCTACCCAGCCGACTTCACCTTTGTTTGCCCAACTGAGTTAGGCGACTTAGCTGACAACTACGAAACTTTCAAAAAGCTTGGTGTAGAAATCTACTCAGTATCAACTGACACCCATTTCACCCACAAAGCATGGCACGACACTTCACCAGAAATTGGCAAAATCCAATACCCAATGATCGGTGACCCAACGGGCCAAGTGACACGTAACTTTGGCGTGATGATTGAAGAAGCGGGTCTGGCTGATCGCGGTACATTCGTCATCGATCCAGACGGTAAAATTCAGATCGTTGAAATCAATGCCGGTGGTGTTGGTCGTGACGCACAAGAATTACTGCGCAAAGTTAAAGCAGCACAGTACGTTGCCGCTCACCCAGGTGAAGTGTGTCCAGCTAAGTGGAAAGAAGGCGAAGCAACATTGTCTCCTTCATTAGACTTAGTCGGTAAAATCTAAGGGTTACCCCCTTACGTTTTATCTTTGCTTGCTAGGTTGTGATCCAACTCGGTAAGCCCGACGCCCGGGCGCACACCGCTCGGGCGTTTTATATTCAGAAAACAGATTTTGGAGTACATCAATCATGTTGGATGCAAATTTAAAAGCACAATTACAGGCTTATTTAGAGAAGGTAACGCAACCCTTCGAGATTGTTGCGTCCCTTGACGATGCTGCAAAGTCTGCAGAATTAAAAAACTTGCTGGAAGACATTGCCAGCATGAGCGACAAAATTACCCTGCGCACTGACGGCGATGATGCACGTAAACCGTCCTTTGCCTTAAACCGAATTAATGGCGATATCAGCTTACGCTTTGCGGGTATCCCAATGGGCCATGAGTTCACTTCCTTGGTGTTGGCGCTACTGCAAGTTGGCGGCCACCCATCGAAGTTAGCTCCAGACGTGATTGAGCAGGTTGCCAATTTAGACGGCGAATACAATTTTGAAACCTACTTCTCACTGTCTTGCCAGAACTGCCCTGATGTTGTGCAAGCACTGAACTTGATGGCCGTGCTGAATCCTAAAATCACCCACGTGGCGATTGATGGCGCACTGTTCCAAGATGAAGTTGAACAGCGCCAAGTGATGTCTGTACCGATGATTTTCCTCAACGGCGAAGTATTTGGCCAAGGCCGTATGGACGTTGAGCAGATTCTCGCAAAAGTCGACACTGGCAGTACTGCCCGTGAAGCCGCTAAGCTCAATGAAAAAGATGCGTTTGAAGTGTTGGTGATTGGTGGTGGACCCGCGGGCGCAGCCGCAGCGATTTACGCGGCACGTAAAGGTATTCGTACCGGTGTTGCGGCAGAGCGTTTTGGTGGTCAAGTGCTGGATACCATGGCGATTGAGAACTTTATTTCTGTACAAGAAACGGAAGGTCCAAAACTGGCGCGCCAGTTGGAAGAACATGTCCGCCAGTACGACGTCGATATCATGAACTTACAACGTGCCAGCCGCTTAGTCCCTGCCACCGAGCAAGGCGGTTTACACACGGTTGAGTTTGAATCAGGTGCCAGCTTAAAAGCCAAAACCGTGATTCTTTCAACCGGTGCGCGCTGGCGCGAAATGAACGTGCCAGGTGAGCAAGAGTACCGCACCCGCGGTGTGGCTTACTGTCCACACTGCGATGGCCCTTTATACAAAGGCAAGCGTGTCGCGGTGATTGGTGGCGGTAACTCTGGCGTTGAAGCGGCAATCGACTTGGCTGGTATCGTTAAGCACGTGACCTTGCTTGAGTTTGACACCAAGCTGCGTGCTGATGATGTTCTGCAGAAAAAAATGAACAGCTTGCCCAACGTGACTGTGATTAAAAACGCCCTCACCACCGAAGTATTGGGTGACGGTAGCAAAGTTACTGCGCTGGTCTACAAAGATCGCGCAACCGATGCGCTGATCACTGTTGAGCTGGAAGGCATCTTTGTACAGATTGGTTTGCTGCCAAACAGTGAATGGCTCAAAGGCACGGTGGCTTTATCCAACCGTGGCGAGATTGAAGTGGATGCGCGTGGCGCGACTAATATCCCAGGCGTATTTGCTGCCGGTGATGTAACCACTGTGCCGTATAAGCAAATCATCATTGCGATGGGAGAAGGTTCAAAAGCGTCATTGAGTGCCTTTGATTACATCATCCGCTCGTAAGCTGCGAGTGACTGTAAGCGCCTAACGTTAGGCACGCTGTAACCCAAAACGCCCGCTGCATTGATTGCCTCGGGCGTTTTTTATTGGGCGCTGGAAAGGTCAGTTCGTGTACGGCGGACATGCCCGTGATAACTCTCAGCACACAAGTGCAGCGCTGCACATAAACCTATTGGTTGACCTTGCTCGGCAGTTACGCCACCACCACAAAATCAATCATAATCGCGCCGGGTTCGCGCTGCTGGTAGATGATTTGCACGCGCTCGCCATAACGTTGCTGCATTTGATTGAGCAGCGGTAGCGGATCGTGATCATTGACGAAGCGCATCGCCTCACCAGGATTGAGAGCATCCAGCGCGCCAAAGATGGCCGAATGGCGAAAGCGGTGCGCAATCGCACGTGCGTCAAATGAGTATGGGGTGTAACGGAATTCTGTATCGCTAATCGGCGTGCTCACATGAAATCCTCTAGTGGATAAACCTCCAAGAAGACTAAAGCGAATGCATGCTGCATGCCTTGATTTGTATTAATTGCGCGGGATCAGGCTCTTATAAACGCACCATGCCCGTTTATAGTCTGAATTGTGTACAGTTCCTCTAAGTGCTTCATTTAAAAGTCTTTTAGAAACAATAGGTTATGGTCTTTGTTGGGAGGGTTTCAGGTGTTGCTGAAGAGCGTTTTTGTGCATGCGCGTTTGTATTTTGTTAGCTCAATTGCAGGACGAGTAAAAACTGAGTATAAACAACGGTATAGTTTTGAATTTCGAAATTGGCATGGCATAGAAATGCGCATGCTTACTAATATAATGTTATGTATTACAAAAAAGAGAACTATTGTGAGTAACGGCGTAAACAAAAATCCTGAATGGTTAACTCGTGGTAAAACGATTAAGCAGCTCATTAAAGAACTCCAAACTTTTGAAGACCAAGACCTGGAAGTAAAAATTTCGGTCGATGGTGGTGAGTCATCGAAGTGCATAAGTCTAGTGGGCAAGGAGCATGAAAAGGACAAGGCTGTCTGTCTCTTAATCAATTGTGAATAAATACATAACAAGGCACTATTGCGGACTATCGTGCTTCGCACTGTTAGCCGCAAAGCTTGACGTTATACATCAATTTTCAGGAACGAGAATGGACGATATTTTAGCTACATCTGAAGGACTTAAAGAAGCACTTTTGCTGAGCGAAAGTATCATTAGTGATATTGAATTAAATGCTAGCTCCTTGAGTAACATTGCGTTAAAAGCGAGTCGGCTTGCACGCTTAGTCGGGCATTTTGAAAAACAAAAAATATTTCTCTATGAGGTTAGTGGGTATCCAACCACTCCTCATGGAGTAGATAAAAAAACGTGGGAATTAGTAAAGTTAGCAGGGCGAATAAATAAAGTTAAAGATGGAAACGAAGTTAAGGAAAAGGCTTCACTTGAATCTTTGGAACAACTTCATTTTGATTTAGAAGCTGCAAAAGACAGTTTAGCTGTGGCTAAAGATGCTGATGTTTCATTAACCTCTGCGAATCCTAATCAATATGTTTCAGCGCCCTTTGGAAATAAAATAGAGCGTGATTCTTTAAGAGCCAGCATAAGTAATAAGTCGAAGTTTATAGCTAAACGCCGAGCATACATCTATGAGTATGTCTCATCGGTGCATTACGAAATTAAGTATTCAAACATATCGAACGATATTTTTTCAAGAATACGTTCAAAAGTAGATGAAAAGGTTGGCTCTATAGTTCCGGACTCTGTGCAGAAATTTACAGCAATCTATGAAAATTTAATATCTGAAAACACTGAAGATTGGTCTAATGCAGTTCATAGCTGTAGACGAATTCTTCAAGATACTGCCGATGTACTTTATCCAGCGAGAGAATCTAAAAAAATTGAAGTTAACGGAAAAGAGAGAACAATTAAGTTAGGCTCTGAAAATTATATCAATCGTCTAATGGCTTATGTTGAGGAAAATGTAACATCAAAAAGATTCGAGGAGATTGTCGGTTCTCATATGAAGTATCTTGGTGAGCGGCTAGATTCAATTTTTCAAGCAGCTCAAAAAGGCTCACATGATGTAATCGCAAGTCAAGATGAAGCTGATAGGTATGTTATTTACACATACCTAATTGTTGGTGATATCTTGCAATTAAAAGATGAAGTTGAGCAACGAGTAGTTGATGTATAACAAGTTGCTACACTCGGAAAAATTACTCGCTACGCTCCTGATTTTCCGGTGAGCAAAGCGTTAGCCTATGGGGGATTTCGTGGAATCAGTCGAGACGCCATTAGGACGCATCAAGTTTGAAGCAATGGTGAGTGGCAATACGAAAATAAAGATGCTGGATCTGCCTTGCACTCTTTCAAACGGGATGACATTAGATCGAGTAGTGGCGTGCGTTCTGGTTGTAGAGCCTGATGTCGACGGTGTGGCTCTTACTTTCACAGCACATCTTGATAATGAAAGCCTGTCTGGATCACCCGAGTCTGGCGAGTGTCTGGATTGTGTTTCCTGGGAGTCTTCGAATTGGGCATTGTCGCTAGGAACTGAGGATGCTGACGCTCTTTCTCAAAGGCTGAAGTGCTTTGATATTGAGTCGGGTGAATACCCGATATCGTACTCCGGATCTGGCCTTGAGCTCCGACTCGCGGGGCTAGATAGGGGGGAAGCTTTGTCATTTCACTTTATTGTCGCTTACAAGAGGCTTCCTGATAGTCGGGAGTGCTCCACATGGTTCGCGGTCGATGTGCCGCATCATGAATTGGCTAACAAGGCCATGCACGCGACAAGCGCGTGATGGCAGCGTTATACGCAATTACACCGGAAGTGAGAAATCATGTTTAGGAAATTGAAGTTACTGTTTTCGAGGAAAGACACGAAGATTAGTATCTCCCCATCAAGTGCTCCTGTAATCGAGAAAAAAGCCGTTACGGAGTATTTTCAAGAGGAGCTTGATTCATGCCCGTTCATAAAAAAAGAATGCCATAACATAGTAATGAAACACTTATCTCACGAAGTGAGTTTAGTGAAAACGGACAATAAACTCACAGCTGAAGAAAAAAAGGAAATTGGCCTTAACCCTCGTCAAGCTATAACAAAAGAGCTAGTGGCAGTTCTAACTAAAGAGGGCCTAAGAAATAAGAACCCAAAAGGAATTCTGGCTGATATTTACAATAAAGCAACAATAACAAAGCTAAGAGATGATGGTTTTTCTAAATCAATAGGTGCTGGAATAAAAAAGTTTACCTTGCAGTCATCTGGTGATGGGAGTGAGTGTGACTGGTGTAAAGAGAATATAGATATTGAAATGGGGCAAGATATTCTTGAATTGATAAAGATAAATTGTACTTGTCATCCATATAGCAAGTGTTTCATTAAGCCAATAGTTGATTTTTAAGGCGTATAACAAGGTGGTGTTGTGCGCTGCTACGCAGCTGGGACAGCCTACACTGCGTTTCGGCTGCCCCAAACCACGGCGTTAGATTGCAATTATAGATAGGAGATCAAATGTCACAGTGGGACGATAGATTCAATGAGCATGCTATTCATGCAAGCATTGAGAATTTGACAGAAAGATTGAAGGCTAAAGAACTTATATCTGAAGACCTCAATATGATTGAAATTATTGATCGTATTACTCAAGCGAAATCATATGCTGATTTATGTCTTCAAAACTTGATTCCTGCACTCGTAAATCATGCGAACTTAGATAAAGCCAATAGCTATATAGGGAGTATAATTTCAGAGATTAATAGCTACATTTCAAATAAAAATATGGGGCACCTCAATAATACATCTGCGCATATTGACAACTTAATAGTGCAACTAAACGCATTGCCTGTTACCAAACAAATTATTACAGAGAAATCGTTTACTAACTCACTTATTGAATTTAAAAAATTAATCGAAAAGTCTTTTTCTGAATTAAAAAAATCAAAAGATGAATTATTTGAATCTGTTGAATCTATTACGAATGACTCAACAGATCAAAAACACAAACTTGAAGAACTAATAGCTGAAATCGAAAAATATGACGAAAGCATTCAAACATCACTTGGCAGTTTTAACGAAAGATTTGATGAAACTGAGCAACAATACTCTGAAAAGCTAGGCGAAACCACGAATAGCTTTAAAAACCAATATCAAGATTTTTCAGAAGATATAGGCAAAAAACTAAACGCTAACGTAGTTACAAATGAAGAAAAAGTGGAAGAGCTTCTAACTAAGCATGAAGAAAGTTTTAGTGAGCAAACTGAGAAACAGAAATCGGTTGCTCAGGCAGTTTTAGACGAATTAGAAGCGAAGAAATCTGAAGCTTCTACCTTGCTACAAATTATCGGAAATATTGGCATAACAGGTAACTATCAAAATATTGCAAACAATGAGAAAAAAGCAGCAGATATTTGGCGGCGCATTGCACTTGGCTTGATGATAGGAATGGTTTTAATTATTGGCGTTACAATTTTTATATCCGCTACAAATGGGTTTGATTGGAAATTAGCATTATTTAGAGTAGGTGCTGCTCTTGTCTTAGCTATACCTGCTGCTTATGCTGCCAAAGAATCTGCCAAACATCGAAGTTTAGAAAACCATAATAGACGATCTGAATTGGAGTTGGCTTCCCTAGATCCATATTTGGAAAAATTGCCTAAAGACACAAGGGATAAGGTTAAAGAAGAGCTAACTAAGAAGTTCTTTGGTTTAAATAGCACTGAACCAAAAGTAGAAGATCCTGTTTCAAATAAGGCAATATTAGACTTGTTGAAAGCGGCAATAGATAAGAAGTAATGCAATCTAACAAGGGTTTTCAAGTCGGACAAATTACAGTTAGCTTCTTGTTCGTGCCTCACTTATTTTAGCCAACTGCAATTTGCCGCTTAAAACGGCGTTAGCCATATGGTATGGAACATTCATGAGCAATCTAGACTATCATAAGCAAGCATTTAATAGCGTGGGCTGGTTTATCCCGCCTTTCGTGCAGCTTGGTTATTTAGGACAAGTCGCACAGCAAATTAATGAAGGCAAAATCTGTGAGAGGACCTTAGAAAGCCATCTTGCACAGATTTACTCTCCCGAAAATCTAGCTGCAATGGTCTCTGAACGTTATCACTCGGTTCCTTACATCAGCGAATACTGCGAGACCATAGCCGAATGCGTTGAGGCCCATTTTCTGGGACTCGACCACATTGCTGTGTCTGGCCTAATGCCGGTAATTGAAGGGGTTGGTCGCAAGCTTGCTGACAGCCGTTCTGTACCAGTAACCAGCATCAAGAGCGTGTTTCAAAATTTAGCGGCTGATTGCAAAAGCGATGTTATCGCTAACAATATCGGTACGGTAGGTGAAATTGTTTCAACGATGGATGCCTTCATAGAATTTACCGACAATAACCTGTACATCAATTCAAACAACTACCCTTTGAGTGACAATACCAACAGGCACGGTATATTGCATGGTGCTTTCAGTGATGCGGATTATGGTGAGCCCTTAAACTTTTTCAAGTCTATCGGAGCCATTGATTTCCTTTGTTTTGTTTCCGCTTTGAAGGCGCCGATATCGTTTTTTGCTCCATCGCCTACAAAGGAGTCCAAAAAACTGGCCGCGTATTACTGGTTGTGCGTTCAGCTTGGGCAAAGAAAGCCAACTGCGGCTAACAAGGCCATGCACGCGACAAGCGCGTGATGGCAGCGTTATGTACTAATTTGGCACTGGAGTAGCCTTTGAAAATTTATTACGTTGATGCTGAAAACACCGGTCTCAATATGCTGGATGAGTTAACAGTCTCTACCCTTGATAGGGTTTTCGTTTTTACAAACTCAGAAGGTATCAAATCTGCATGCAGCAATGCTCTTTTAACTTGTGTAAGTGGCTATCCATCGGGGCAAAATCAAGCAGATTTCTACATAATTGCTCATCTATCAAACGTTTTGTCTCATCTTTCAAAAGCTGAGAAAAAAGCTATAGAATTTAACCTTTGCTCTAAAGATCAAAACCTTTGGAAAGCTTTTGAGTTTCAGTGTTCACTTTCTGGAGCAAAGTCGAGTGCGCCGTATATAGCCATAGAAACCGAGAGTAATAATGTAGTAGTGCCAATTGATACATCCATTGAAGCAAAAATATTAAAATTAATGTCTCAGCCCATCACGTCAATTGAAATACAGCATAAACTTAAAGCGCCACAGTCCGAGTTTACAACGTCATTCAATCAGCTTATACGAACGGGTAAAATCAAACGTCAGGTGAACTCAAAAAAACATTGGCAACGTGTTAAAAGCACATAACAAGTGGTTCAAACCGTTCGCTTTGCTCACTCAGACGGGCTAAAGCCCGCCCGTTAACCAAGCGTTATGTGCCAAAGGAAGGCCTATGTCGTTCCCTAAAGACAGAGTTGTAGTCGCAAGCGATGTAAATCCTAGAGACGGGATCGGCGTTGAAATTTACAGAGATGACGAATTAGTCGTTGAAATTTTCAGGGATGATAGGGACAGAACTCGCACAGTAACTGTATTCAAAGAATCAATTTCGCTTGAGTTAATGGAAGAATCTATTCAAATCTTCAAAAAAGAGATTCCTTGGAATTTCATTGAGTACGAAGAATAGGCACATAATCGGGTAGCCGAGGGTTTCTAGCCCTCAGCCCCCACAACACCCTGCATGCGGCTCCGCACAGGGCGTTTCACTAAGAGTGATGAAGCTTAATCCAACCATCGCGTAATTCGTACAGACCCTGAGATTTTAAGTAAGCATTTGATAACGCCTGATTAATTCCCGGAGTTTTGTAAGCGTAACAACAACCCCACATAGCTAGCACCTTTTTCATGCCGTAAGTTACCCGTTTTAATAAACGAGGTGATCTATGAGCCGTAAATATCGCAATACAGCGCAGTGGTTGGAATTAATCGAAG
>JAVESM010000059.1:0-2713 GCA_034006605.1 Pseudomonas sp.
CGTTAATAAACATTCACTTTTCGTACAATCGTTGCTGTTAGTGAATATCCGCTACGAAACGACTACTCCATATTGATTTACGTCAACAAAAAGTTGGCCTGGATTTAATAACGGAGTCGGTTCTCATGAAAACAATAACAATTATTGGTGCTGGACAGGCTGGTCTACAGCTTGGGATTGGTCTGCTTAAAAATGGTTACAAAGTTAATATAGTCTCTAATCGTACTGCAAAAGAGATTTCAATTGGTCGCGTGCCGTCAAGCCAATCAATGTATGACATGGCTTTGAGTTACGAGCGCGAGCTAGGAATTGCATTTTGGGATGATGAGTGCCCGCCAGCTGACGGTCTTTATGTTCGTGCTGGCCATAATGCAAATGAGTTTATGATTGACTGGAAAGTTAACTGGAAGTCATTAGGCAAAGGGCCAGTACAGGCAGTTGACCAAAGAATGAAAATGCCGCGCTGGATGGACGAGTTTCAGAGACTAGGTGGCACTTTAATTATTAGAGATGCAGACATTGATGACCTAGAGTTTTTTGCAGCATCAAGTGATCTTGTTATTATCGCTAGTGGCAAAGGTGAAATAGGTAAGTTATTTGAACGTGATGAGGAGCGCAGCCAGCTGGATAAACCGCAAAGAGTAATCTCTTTAACGTATGTACATGGCATGCTTCCACATGAAGATTATAGTGCAGTAACTATTAACATTAAACCTGGTGTTGGTGAGTATATTAACTTTCCTGGGCTGACCCATACTGGGGCATGCGACATTATTAACTTAGAAGGTATTCCAGGTGGGCCGATGGATTGCTGGGATGCAGTTAAATCCCCTCAAGAGCACTTAAAGTTAGCTATTGATTTGATTCATGAATTCTTCCCATGGGAGGCTTATCGCTGTAAAAATTTAAGCCTAACAGATGATTTAGGAATACTTGCAGGGCGTGTGACACCAACGGTGCGTAAACCTATTGGAGTTCTTCCGTCTGGACGAACAGTATTAGGAATGGCAGATGTGCTTGTTTTAAATGACCCAATGACTGGGCAAGGGTCTAATAATGCAAGTAAGTGTGCAAATGTTTATATGAATGCAATTATAAATCATCAAGGAAAAACCTTTGATGATGACTGGAAACAGGAAACTTTCGAACGTTTTTGGGATTATGCTGAGTGGGCTGCTAAGCTTGTTAATACTCATATATTACCGCCAACTAATCCGCTTTTAAATATATTTACTGCTTGTAATAATAATCCTGAGCTAGCAGCAGAAGTCGCGAATGGATTTAATGATCCACGAACTTTAAACCCTTGGTATTATGATGCAGAGAAAGCTGAGGAGTTTATTGAGAGTCTTTCTCCTGAGATGGTGTATTAATATGAGTAAATATATGCAAAATAATATTAAAGGGGTTGTGATTTTATCGTTAATTATCGCACCATTTAATGCTGCCTTTGCTACGCAAGGTACAATGCCACATGGGTTTGGTGTGAAGTCTGAGGGGATGGGTGGTGTTGCTTTTGCCTTGCCTCAAGATTCGTTAATTTTAGCATCAAATCCGGCTGGAATTGCTCGATTAGATAATCGTCTAGATGTAGGTGCTGCTTTTCTTAAAGTAGACAATGGGACTGAGTTTGCTGGAAAAAAATATGATGGTTCAAAAGATAAAAGTTTATATATTATTCCTCAATTTGGTGTGAATTATAATCTTGATGATACAAGTAGTATTGGCTTTGCAGTTGTTGGTAATGGTGTTGGTACTGCATATGGTAGCGGTAGTAATATTGGTGGATTAACAGAGCCTAAGTCTGAGTTTCAACAAATGGTTGCAACATTAGGCTATGCTAAAAATATAACACCTGACCATAGCTTTGGTATTGGAATTTTGTTAATTAGGCATGAGTTAGAAATAAAAGGCACAAGTAGTATAGGTTTGCCGGAAGGTAAAGATGAATCTTATGGTTATGGATTGCGACTTGGTTATTTAGGTAATATTACAGATAATTTAACATTTGGTTTAAGTTATGCAACCCGTGGCTATATGGCTAAACTTAAGCGTTTTAAGGGCTTGTTACCTGAGGGCGGTGGTTTAGATTTGCCATCTAATTACGGTATTGGCTTAGCTTATAAAAATGGGCCTTGGACAATTGCCGCTGATGTGCAAAGAGTGTTATGGGCAGATGTTAAAACATTTGGAAATCCAGGTGTATCAAGAGCTGCTGGAGCACCTGGAGATAGCAATGGCCCTGGATTTGGCTGGCGTAATCATACTATATACAAAGTTGGCGTGGCCTATGACGTAAATTCTAAGCTGACTGTTCGTGCAGGATATAATGATGCTAATCAATTGCTTGATAGCCGTGATGGTTTTCTTGGCACGTTAGCACCTGCTGCTAATCATCGGCATATTACAGTTGGTAGCACTTATAGGTTTGAGAGTAATAATGAATTATCAGTAGCATATGCCCAATCTTTTAAGGATAAAGCGTCTGGTGATGGTGTTGGTCCTGACGCTACAAGTTCACCCTATATGGGACAGCATTGGTTTTCATTAAGCTACAGCTATTTGTTTTAAGGGAGACTGAAATGAGGCTCTTCGCATTTAAGGGTGTAGCTGATTTCTAAACCCTCCTGACTTCAGCAAGCACCGGGCTATGTAATTGGTTAAATTTCTAAAGCCCAGGGCGGTACCTCGTAAGTGCTCAAGTCGCCCGTTG
>JAVESM010000060.1:0-2664 GCA_034006605.1 Pseudomonas sp.
CTGTATTCCCAAGTTGAGCCACCTATATCCTTGTTTAGAGCCACCCAATATCATCACAGAGCCACCTTGCAATAAATGACCTACTAAATAACATGGGTAATATGCACTAAATGGTGTAAATAAACCTATGGAGGTCACAAGATGACCGACTATCAAGGAATCCTGCGCTTACACGCACAGGGTATTAGCGGAAGGAGTATTGCGCTAAGCTTATCATGCTCACGTAATACTGTATCCAGAGTGTTGCAAGCAGCAGCAGATCGTGGTATAGCCTGGCCGATTGCCGATACTGTCAGCAATCAAGAGCTTGAAAAGATGCTATATCCGTCTGTTAGCATTGAAAGAGATCGTAAGATGCCTGATTTCGAGCATATTCACAAGGAACTGGGCAAGAGTGGAGTAACCTTATCATTATTGTGGTATGAGTATTCTGAGATATGCCTTCAGAATCAGGCAGTACCTTACCAATATAATCGTTTCTGCAGGCTTTATACAGATTACGCCCACAAGACCAAGGCAACCATGCGCATCCATCATAAGCCGGCAGAAAAGCTTGAAGTTGATTGGGCAGGTCAACCTGCGTATCTTACCAACAATATAACCAGAGCTCCGATGAAGGTTCCGGTTTTCGTAGCTGCTCTTCCATATAGCGGCTATGCATATGTGGAAGCTTTACCCAATATGAATATGCATAGTTGGATACAAGCTCATGTGAACTGCTTTCAGTACATGGGTGGAGTGGCAAAGATACTTGTTCCTGATAACCTCAAAACCGGTGTGGATCGAGTTTCCCGTGGAGGCATCGTAATCAACCGAACCTACAATGAGATGGCTAATTACTACGATACAGTGGTCATTCCTGCCAGAGTTCGTCGGCCTAAGGACAAACCCAGCGCCGAAGGAACAGTGGGCGTAATCTCAACGTGGATACTGGCCTCACTTCGCGATAGGAACTTCTTCTCACTCCTAAAGCTCAATGAAGCAATAAGAGAAAAGTTAGCTGAGTTTAACGCTAAGCCTTTTCAGATCAAGGATGGATGTCGGGAAAGTGTATTTCAACAGGAAGAGCAAAGCCTATTGCTTCCTTTGCCGGATGAAGCCTATGAACTGGCTACCTGGGCGACAGCAACAGTGGGGTATAACTATCACATCGCTGTTGACAGAAGGTACTATTCTGTTCCTTTCGAGTACATACACCATAAAGTGGATGTTCGTATCACAAGCAGAATGATAGAGGTCTTTTACAGCTCTGTCAGGATAGCCTCTCATCAACGCTTGGACGGAGATAAAGGCCAATATCAGACCATAACAGGCCATATGCCCAAGAATCATCAAGAATATCAGAAATGGGATGCCGATCGCTTCAAAGAATGGGCCAGTACAATTGGCCCCAATACGGAGCTTGTGATAAAGTCAATCCTGGGATCATGCCGGGTCGAACAGCAAGGATATCGCACTTGTATGGCTGTGTTGGGTATCTCAAAAAAGCACACTGGTCAAAAGCTGGAAAACGCCTGTCAGCGTGCCTTGAGCTACACTCCCAATCCAAGTTATAGAATCATCAAGACCATTCTTAACTCAGATGATCAAAAGATGAGCGATGATAGTAACACTAGCCAGAACCCAAGTTCAGAATATGCAATCAGTCGAGAAGCCGGCTATTACGGGAGGGACGACAATGACTAATAACGCTACAATCATTAAACTCCGGGAAATGTCTATGAATGGCATGGCGGATGCCTACCGTCATCAGGCTATTGATAATACTTTGGATAACTGCAGCTTTGATGAACGCTTTGCTATGCTGGTCGATATTGAATGGGATAAGCGCAAAAACAACAGGCTGAAAAGGTTGATCCAAGGAGCAAGCTTCAAGTTCGGTAACGCTTGCATAGCTAACGTTGATTACTTTGAAGACAGGAAACTTGATCGTGCGGCAATAATGGAATTGGCGTCATGCTCTTACATCACAGAAAACGAAAACATCATCATTACCGGTGCTTCAGGAAGCGGCAAAACTTGGCTGGCATGTGCCTTCGGTATAGAAGCCTGCAAAAAGTACTATTCCGTGAGGTATGTCCGTCTTCCAGAGCTGCTGGATGACTTGGTCGTCGCCAGAAGCGAGGGAGGCCATCAAAGAGTCATAGACAAATATGCCAAAGCAAAGTTGCTCATTCTGGATGAATGGCTTCTAACTCGCCTAAACGAACATGAGGCTAAAGATCTCTTCGAAATAGTAGAAATGAGATACTCAAGAGCATCAACGATCTTGTGTTCCCAGTTCAAAACCGGAGGATGGCACGAGAAGATAGGACAAACTACTCTTGCCGATGCCATCCTGGACCGGCTTGTTCACAACTCACACCATATATTCATTGATGGAAAAATGTCAATGAGAGAACGTCAAGGCCTAAGAAAAATCCAAAATAAATAGCCCCTTAATCTGCTGAAAGCGTGGGCTGCTGCCTCGCTCGGACTACGTCCTCACTCAGCAGCAGCCCACGCTTCTTTTCGCCTGACTGAATCTAAAAACTGATCTTGTGCCTTTGGTCAAACAAGTCTTAATACCCAGGGTGGCTCTGTGGTAATATTGGGTGGCTCTAAATTAGGATATGGGTGGCTCAACTTGAATGTACAGTATGGCTCCTTTGAGGATAATATGCA
>JAVESM010000061.1:0-2620 GCA_034006605.1 Pseudomonas sp.
AACCGCCAGCTGCAACCACGCCGCCGCCCGTCGCCCCTGCCATGCCGCACGCCCGTCAGGCCCGCCAGCAACCACCGCCACAGCCGCTCGCGCCAACAACCGCGGTAGCAGCGCAAACCGAACCGGCGGCGCTGCCAAGCCTCGACCAGTTGCTCAACACCGGCCTGCAGGCGGCGGCCGACGTCGCCCGCGACAGCCGGATAAAAGAACGCCACGATGTTGAACGCGGCGAAACGGTCTGGCTCAACATGGAGCACGACCTGTTGTTCTCCTTTTTCGCTCGTTTGCGATCCGGCATTATGAACAACTGGAACTACCCTCAGGAAAGCATTGAACGAGGCGAGCAGGGCCGCCTGCAGGTCAAAATTGTCATCAATCGCGACGGTAGCGTGGAATCTGCCGATTACATTAACGGCGCCCCTTATGAGCGCCTCAACCGCGAAGCCATCGCCGCAGTCTACAAGGGGGCGCCCTACGGTACCCTGCCGGCCAGCTACCCCGGTGACCAGATCACCATCATGGCCTATTTCGAGTACAGTCTGATGGGCGGTCCCCGCGATGGCCGCGCCCTCTTCGGCCGCTGACGCCCTGAGCTCTTCCTTCGGCCGCAACCGGCGCTCCCCCTGCCGTGGCCCGACCGAAAGGCCCGGCGAGTGACCCGGTGCGCACAAAAAAACAGCAGCGAAACCCAGGGAATCGCTGCTGCATAAAAAAGGATGATTTCGGCCTCTGCCCGTCAGTCTCAGCTTCAGCAGGCCGCGCTCCGTTCAGCGCGTTCCAGCAGGCTGTTGAAAAACAGCCTGCTGGAGCCCATGGACGGGCGACCAAAATCAATCATTACTTCGTAATGGATTGATTTTGTGAGCAAGACGGAAATCGCATTTTCGGCTTGCGTCGTTGAAAAAGCCCCGGATGGGACTTTTTCAACAGCCTGCTAGGGGTTCAGGGGCGCTGGCGGGCACTCTCGACCGTATTGTAAAGCAGCATGGTGATGGTCATGGGACCAACTCCACCGGGCACCGGCGTGATGGCGCTGGCCCGTGCCGCCGCCGCCTCGAAGGCGACATCGCCCACCAGTCGGCCGTCAGCCAGGCGGTTGATGCCCACATCGATGACCACGGCGCCGGGCTTGATCCAGTCGCCCTGAATCATCTCCGGCCGACCGACGGCGGCAATCACCACATCGGCGCGACCAACATGGGCGGCCAGATCGCGGGTGCGCGAATGGCACAGAGTCACGGTGGCATTCTGCGCCAGACACATCAGGGCCACCGGCTTGCCGACGATGTTGGAACGCCCCACCACTACCACTTCCTTGCCGTTAAGATCGCAGCCGATATCCTCCAGCATCTTCATCACGCCAAAGGGGGTGCAGCTACGGAAACCGGGCTGGCCAATGGCCAGGCGGCCGACACTCACCGGGTGAAAACCATCAACATCCTTGGCCGGATCAATCGCGGCAATGATGGCGTTTTCGTCAATATGGCCGGGCAGCGGCAGTTGCACCAGAATGCCGTCGATGCGCCGATCCTGATTGAGCTGGCCAATCAGCTCAAGCAACTGTTGCTGACTGGTCTCGGCCGGCAGACGATGTTCGGCCGAAAAGATGCCGACCTGGGCACAGGCTTTTTCCTTCATCGACACATAGACCCGGCTGGCCGGATCGTCGCCCACCAGCACCACCGCCAGACCGGGCACAACACCCCGCTGACGCAGTTCTTCAACCTCTGTTGTCAATTGCTGGCGCAGACGCGCCGCCAGGGCCTTGCCATCGATCAGGGTAGCCGCCATGAGGGATTCCTTTCTTTCGATCATAACGTTGACGGGCGATAACGCCGAAACGGACTGCGGGCCGGTGGCGCACCACACAAAAAAACACCCCGCCGCCAAGGGCAGCGGGGCAGGCCGAACAGGGACGAGGCACGCTTCGTCTAGGCCGGGCCTCAGCCACCACAGGAACCGGCGGCCGGCGCCGGGCAGGCCACCGGCTTACTGCCCGATGCCGAGCAGTAACCCTGGTCATACCAGCCGCCACCCTTAAGGGTAAAAGCGGTGCGCGAAATCAGTTTCTGCAGGCCGCCGCCACAGGCTTCGCAATGCTGTGGCGGAGCGGCGTCGAAACGCTGGCGCACCTCGATGATCTGACCACATTTCTGACAGGCATATTCGTACAATGGCATGGACAACCTCCTGCAAAACGGAATGCTAACGATCGAGTGATATAGAACGAAACCGGGCGCGGCATGGCCTCGGGTGCCACGTGCGTCAAAGACGGGCGAAACACGGCGGCGGCCAGGTATCGGCCTTCAGGGCTGCTAAAACCGCCGCTACGGTAATCATCCGCTTGCGCTTTGTCAAGAGCAGGACAGAAGGCGCTTTTTTGCCTGCAGCACGGGCTTCGGGCACTGGAAAGCGTCCCCTGATCATGCTAGAGTGTTTTGTCGTTTTCAGGCCCCCTCGAAGGAACGCGCCTTGACCCTGCTCGATGACATTCTCCAGCGCAACGACAGCGTCCGCCTGCCGACCCCACCAGCCATCGCCTTGCGCATTCTTGAGGTGGTCAGCGCCGACGAAGTTGACTTCAACCAGCTCAGCCGCATCATCACCGCCGACCCGGCCC
>JAVESM010000016.1:0-81869 GCA_034006605.1 Pseudomonas sp.
CAATGTGTTGCTGCCAGAATTGCTGGCGATCTTGTGAAGTCATAACCAATACCCCCTTTCAAAAAGATAGGTATTAGTGTGAAGCTGGATAGCTCGAGTTAAAAGATGCTGATTTAAGGGCGCTTACCGCTGAGTGATGTCCAAACCCCGCTCAAATTTACCGCTATTGTATTCGCTGCAGCATTGCCCTTATGCCATGCGTGCGCGGCTAGGGATTTTGTTGGCTCAGCAGTCCGTATTGATTCGCGCGGTGGTCAGCAAAAACAAACCAGCCGACATGCTAGCGCTCTCACCTAAGGGCACCGTGCCGGTCTTGGTCATTCATCATGCTGACTGCAGCGACCTGCCGCAGCAGCAGACCAGCGTGATTGATGAGAGTATCGATATCATGCTGTGGGCGCTCAAGCTAAATGATCCGCACGATTTATTATGGGCAGACGATCCGCAGCATTTAGCGTTGATGTTAGAACTGATCAGGAAAAACGATCAACAATTCAAACCGCAGTTGGAAGCGTATAAGTTGGCAAAGCGCTTCCATAAAAAATCTGAAATTGAAGACCGTCAGCGCTGTGAAAGATTTATTGCCGAACTCGAACAGAGATTAGAAAAAAACCACTATTTAATGGGCGATCGAGCCAGCTTGGCTGACTATGCTCTACTGCCTTTTATACGGCAATTCGCCCGTGTCGATCGAAAATGGTATGTGCAATCGCCTTACCCTAAATGCCGAGACTGGCTCAACCGCCATATGCAAACGCCGCTCTACACCAAGGCCATGGCGCACTATCCATTATGGTTAGAGTGCCATGAAACCTTTTTATTAGGGCAAAGCTAACGTCTGCTGGCGAACCCCAAGATCTGAAAACGCTGTGTGTTTATAAGCCCTGGGTGTACTGAGCATTGGTTGATACCGTCACCATCTTATGCAATTGCACGCTCGATTTTTCGATGCCATTCAAGACATTTTCAAAGTGATGAATCAATTGGACTTTATCCAGCTTTTCTTTCGAGCCGCTGCCGATGTCGGTGAGATCGATAAAGAACTCGTCAAACAAGTGTGAAAAATCATTCACTGCATCGATATTCAAGAATTGCTCATGATTATAAATACTTGGATAGCCGCCTTTTTGTTTGTCGACCGCAAAGGAAATGCCTTTGACATTGGTAATCGAGGTGGCTTTTTCGCATTTGAGCATGCAGCCGTCTTCGATACTCGGCTTTTTACAACCGACCGTTTGTTGAAAGAAACACTGGCGGCTGGTCATCATCAAAATGGGATGATAGATGCTGTAAAACAGCTTAAAGTTTTCCGGGCGCTTAATATTACGGATTTGCGGTCGATTGATCTCGTTAGAGATAAAGGCGCCTTTACAATTGAGGTCTTCTTTCAGGGTTAATAGCGCATACGAATTCGTGGTATTTAAGAACGGGCCTGCCACCCAGTCAATGCCCATTTCAAAGGCTTTGTAAGCGATGCCAGTGTTGTTACTCACAATACGCTTGGGGCGTACTTCTTCGAGTATCTTAACCGACTCTAAATAGTCTTTACCAATGAGTACGGCAGGAAACCAAGGGATCAGCTTTGGATGGTTTAAAAACAGCTCGATGTACTTGCGGTCGCCCACTTTAAAGCTTTCAGGCAATTTAAAATAAATATCGGCATCTGTTTCATCGCATAGGTTGATGTCTTTTATGTCGGCAATCAGCAGCGACATCGTTGGTTTCTCTGTGATCTTTGCATGATGGGCTAAGGGCGGTATTTCAACCGCTGGAATAATAGCGACAGAATCATTGAGTAGAAACGCCAACTCATTTTTTAGCGCAGTGAGCTCTTTAAAAGAAATAGTTAAACCCGGATCGAGATGCTCATAGTGAAAGCTTTTAAGCAGGTATTCAGCGTTATTAAATGATTTAAAACGTTTTTCAATCATGGCTGGGTCAAGGCCTGATTCACTGGCTTGGCTTAGATTCATACCCGAGTGAACAATGAATGTTTTATCGTCAGCCACTTTCGCGGTTACTGTTAGAGGCTCGCCGAGCTTGCCTGAAAAATATAATGCAAGGCTTTGTTTGGCGATGCTCAGATACTTTATTTTTTCGTCTACCAGTAAACCAATTTCATGTTTTTCTTGAGCCAGCGCATGCTGGGTTTCCTGAATTTGCACAACGGATATCGCGTTACTTTTTTCATTGGCATGGGTAAAACTATGGTCGCGCGGGTTATCAGTAAACATCGATTTTTTCATATCACCTTTCAGGAAAAGGTTGGTGAAATCTCGATTAAATACTTTATAGAGGTTGGAGTTGTCCTCTAGCAACGTGCCCGTTTCAACAAATCTATCCATTTGTTTGCGCCAACTATCCACCACGGTATGCACATATTGAGCGCCTTTGATGCGTCCTTCAATTTTTAAAGAATCGACACCCGCATCGACCAACTCAGGTAAGTCAAAATAAGCTGAGTTATCTTTTAAGTTCAGCGGGAATTTATTACCCATCGCAGTGGGTTGGTATTCATCACGGCATGCTTGGCTGCAGCGGCCACGGTT
Source organism: Pseudomonas sp. (assembly GCA_034006605.1). Taxonomy (GTDB): domain Bacteria; phylum Pseudomonadota; class Gammaproteobacteria; order Pseudomonadales; family Pseudomonadaceae; genus Denitrificimonas. The sequence goes on from JAVESM010000016.1 coordinate 2,550, forward strand.
CCCTGAGTTACCGACACTGACCGAGCTTGAATAACATTGGCCAGAAAAGGCGATGCACAATGCGCCATGCACAAAGACTTCGGTTAATACGTCGACATCATGCGCGACTTTTGTCAGTTGTTTAATTTCAGTCAGGTTGAGTTCGCGCGATAAATTAACCCGGGTCGCACCGACTGTCGATAGAAACTGGATTTGCCCTTCATTATGCGTGGTCAGCTGCGTTGAGGCGTGGATATCTAAACTCGGAAAGTGCTTTTTAACCAGGTTAAACAGGCCTAGATCTTGGACAATGATGCCGTCAATGCGACTGTTCACCAGCTTATTGAGTAGCTTAACGATGCCCACAACTTCGTGTTCTAAAATCACTACATTGAGGGTTAAGAAAATCTTACAGTCGTATTTATGCGCCAGTTTGATGATGCCGGTGAGGTCATCAAAGGACAAGTTAGCCGCGCGGTTGCGGGCATTAAACGTATCAAGACCGCAATATACGGCATTGGCACCCGCTACGATGGCTGCTTTAATTGCATTCACATCGCCACCTGGGGCTAATAATTCTATTGCTCTAGTCATACAAATCTACTTCAGTCTTTTTTGGCTAATGGTGTCATTTTGAGCGCGGATTTTATCTGTCCCCTCTGGGTATTACTATCAAATAATCGAGGCTGACAACTTGATCTACCCTACAGCAGCAGTTAGCGTATTACTCATCAAATAAGACACTTAACGGCAGGCTTGTACTGTCGCCCATTTAGCGTAAATGACAGGGATGAAAATGAAGTTTCAAGTATCTGAAGAATTCAAAAGGAAAGGGCGGCGCAATGCAATCTTGGCCAGCTTAGTGGTGATCCTGCTGATTGTCGGTGCGGTCTGGATGTTTATTGATAGCACGAGCGCCGCTAACAAAACGATCGCGGCGGTGCTGGCTTTTATTCTGGTGCGCAAGCTCCCGCAAGTCTATAGAAATATACGCGACCACGATTTATCCTATCCAGAAATCGAAATTCTTGAGGCTGACAATAAGCTGGATGTTTTATACAAAGGTGCAGTGGTCAGTATGCCGCTTGCAGAGATTGAGAAGCTAGTGATTCAAAGCGGCAAGGGCCGTATTAAATCCATACTCGTGAGCACGCCATCAGTCGGTGATTTACGTTTTGAGGGCTATGAAAATGTAGAGCAACTTGCCGCGCTGCTGACAAAATATACGCCGGAAAAGAACGTAAAACATGCCACTTGGTATCACCGCTAATAAAGTGCCAAAGCCATTTATTTCATGGGTATGCATGGCACTATGATTGGCTGCTGTGCGTCGTGTGTTTCTAGGGGTTGTTCGCTGTTTGGGCTCAAGTTGTCCCTAAATAAAGTGCAGTAGGGTGTGAAAATGACTGCTGTATGCCTTAAAAGAAGGTGTCGTTGTGCGGCGAGTTATGCAAGACTCATCACTCAGCCTATGGAGTACATACTATGTCAAGTGAAGGTTATCACGAGCCAATAGAAGAGCTCTCACACGAAACAAGAGACATGCATCGAGCGATTGTTTCGCTGATGGAAGAGTTTGAAGCGGTTGATTGGTACAATCAGCGCGTTGATGCGTGTAAAGATGAAGCGTTAAAAGCCATCCTTGCGCACAATAGGGATGAAGAAAAAGAGCACGCAGCAATGCTGCTTGAATGGATTCGCAGAAAAGATCCGGTATTGGATAAAGAGTTGAAAGACTACCTGTTTACCGATAAGTCGATTGCTCATAAATAACAGACCTCAGCAGACTGGCAGTATCCGTCAGCGCGCTCCTTGGGCACCTTGTTGCTGCTCAAGGAGCGTATGATTTATCCCTCCAAATTGCGTACGCGCTGCGCCAGTATCGAAAAGTCAAAACGTGTTTTGTTCGGCAATAGCAATAGGATCAGCGATATCGTCACAGGTACCAGCGAGGCCAGCAGAAAAGATTCCAGCAGGTAAGTGGTCGGCGCGCCCGGCGCTGGAAACACAACAAGCCCAGCAATTAAACCTCCCAGCGTACTCAATGCCGCGTTGTAGCTTTGGTAGCGCGCACTGTAGAAGCCAAAAAATACTGGGAAAGCTGCCGCACAACAGAGCAGGTCGGCCAGCAAAAACAGGTAGAGAATGCTGTAGCCTTGCGCGGCTACGATCAGTACAGGTACTGCCAATACGACAATCAACCAACGTGATAGCGAGAGCAGGTTGTGGTTGCTGAGCTTGGGTAGCAGTCGGCGAATGTCAATCACGAAAATACTGGACAGCCCGCTAATTGTTGAGTCGGCGCTGCTCATAATCAGCGCTAAGCCGAATGGTAATAGGCCAATCGCGAACCACACTGGCACATCCCTCAATAGCACGCTAAATAACGCGACCGAGCCGTCACCGGGCAAGTCGAGTCCGACAAATGCCAGCCCGAATAAGCCCATAATGAAAATAATTGGAAAACTCAGTATGCCGCTGAGAATAAAGCCATTGCGAATCACTTTGTTGTTACGCGCCGCGAAAATACGCTGCCAAGTACCTTGGTAAAATAGACCGGTTAGGACCACGGCAATAAAAAATGTCAGGCCGGATTTTAAGCCGTTGATATCCAGCGGGTTGAGCAGGTGTGGCGCTTTTTCCTGCAAACCCTGTAGGGCTGGAGTGAAGCCGCCAATGGCTTTCCAGCCAAAGCCGATCAGTACCACCAGAAAAGGGATAATGACGAGCATCTGCAAACGGTCGGTAAAGATGGTCACTCGTAGACCGCCATACAGGGTGTAGAGCAAGGTTGCCACCATCACGATGGTGGCGGTCAACCACAGCGGCACTGGAGCCAGTAATGCAACCATTTGTGCAATGGCTGTCAGCCCCGCCGTCAGACTGATAAACAGATAAAAAATCATGATGACCAGCACAAAGCCATACATGGCTCGCCCGTAACGGCCGAGGACAAACTCAGTCAGGGTGTGGCCTTCAGGCATCAAGGTGCGAATGCGGCTACCGAGCGGAATCATAATCAGGCGCGGCACCAGTGCGCCAAGCGCATAACCGGTGATTGCGCCGATACCGCCCCAAGTTGCAGCCTGTGCGGGGCCAAATAAAATCCAAGTACCTAGCGTGGTGGCGAGCAGGGTCAGCAGGGTGGCGGAGCTGCTCTGGCTGTTTCGCGCGACCAAAAAATCATCCAGTTTGTCTTGCGTGCGGCGCGCGTATATTAGGCCGGGTATGGCGAACAGTGCGGCGAATAAAACCAACCAAATAACGGCGGTAGAGGTGCTTAACATCGGTTGTTTTTCCTTGTCTGTCAGGCAGGAGCATAAGCGCCAAAAGGCGTATTAGCGGGATGACGACGAAGAAAGGAGCGCGCACAGACCAGCGTATGACAAGCATTTTCCTTCCCTTCGCCGGCATTACCCGGATCAGGTTCGAAGGGTTAACGCATTAAATGCGAAGTCTCAGCCGTTGCTTGGCTCCCCTAGGTGTGCCGACAGGGTAGGAAGCCTGCCGGCAATTGTCAATTTCAAATGTTGAGATCTATAGTTCAGTTGGCTTGCTGTGCTATGGTTTCAGATCGGCACGGGGTGTCCTGTTTGCAGGGCTGAGATAACACCCGTTGAACCTGATCCAGTTCATCCTGGCGAAGGGATGTCAGTTGCAGGTTGAACCCCGTCTGTCTATTCATACCTTCGCCTCACTTTTGAGGTGTCCATGCAAAATTCTATCCGTCTTGATCAACAGTTGGTGCTGGTAACCGGCGGTGCCCGTGGCCTAGGTAAGCACGTGGTGCGTGCGTTCTTGCGTGAAGGTGCGCGGGTGATCATCAACTACCATAACAGCGCTGAAGCGGCTCTCAAATTGGCCAGTGAAGCACCCCAGCAGTTGCTGGCTGTACAGGCAGATGTCACCGATAGCGCAGCAGTACAGGCCATGTTTGCCCAGGCTCGGCAGCATTTTGGCATGCCAGTGACCACCGTGATTAACAACGCCTTACCACAATTCTCGTTCAATGGTGATGCGCGGCGCAGTGTGGAGCAGTTGCGCTGGAGCGATTTAAATCAGCAGTTTGCCGGCGTTGTCGGGGGTGCTTTGCATACCACGCAGGCTGCCCTTGCGGGTATGCGCGAAGCGGGTTTTGGTCGCATTGTTAATATTGGCAGCAACTTGTTTCAGAATCCCGTGGTGCCTTATCACGATTACACTGCTGGCAAAGCGGCTTTACTGTCGCTCACTCGCACCCTCTCGCAAGACTTAGGGCCAGAGAATATTACGGTGAATATGGTCTCCGGTGGGTTGTTGCGTACCACCGACGCGTCGGCTGCCACACCGGAGGCCGTATTTGACTTTATCGCCGCCAGTACACCATTACGTCGGGTCACAACGCCGGCAGAATTTGCTGACGCGATACTGTTCTTTGCCTCCCCTTGGGCACGTTCCGTGACGGGGCAGAACTTGCTGGTAGACGGCGGATTGGTGAAAAACTGATGGCGATCTCACCAGCAACTCAGCGCATGATGCACATTAATCTTTTTCTGATGGGGTGCGGTCATCACCGCGCCGCTTGGCGTCACCCAGCCTCCTCTGTGGAGCAGTTGGGCGATATCCGCTATTACGAACGTTTGGCGCAAACGGCTGAGCGCGGCAAACTCGATGCCGTGTTCTTTGCCGATGGTGCTTCTGTGGGGAATGTTGCGGATGGCAGCCCATGGTATTTGGAGCCGCTGACGGCCATTGCGGCTATGAGTCGGGCGACAGAAAAAATCGGCTTTATCAGTACCGTATCGAGTACTTTTTACACCCCCTTTCATGCGGCTCGTCTGATTGCGTCGTTGGATCATATTTCCAATGGGCGCATTGGCTGGAATGTGGTGACCTCGATGTTTGATGAGGAAGCACGCAACCATGGTTATACGGCGATGCCGGGGCATGCTGAACGTTACCGACGTGCCGAGGAATTCGTTCAGACGGTTCTCGGGCTGTGGGATTCTTGGCGAGACGATGCTCTAGAGTTTGACCGTCAGGGCCGCTACGCCGATCCAGCGAAAGTGCAACCCATTCACCACCATGGTGAGTTCTTCTTAGTGGATGGTCCGTTAAATGTGCCGCGTCCGGTGCAAGGGCATCCAGTGCTTTTTCAGGCTGGCGCGTCAGAGCAGGGACGGGAACTGGCCGCGCAATGTGCGGAAGCGATCTATGCTGTGGCTTACGATTTGCCAGCGGCGCAGAGTTACTATCGTGATATTAAACAGCGAGTCAAAGACGCGGGGCGCAGCGCGACTGTACCGATCATGCCAGGCTTAGTGACCTATGTTGCAGCGACTGAAGCCGAAGCGTTGGCCAAGCAACGTGAGCTGGATGAATTGCTGCCCGCACAGGCCTCTTTGCGTCAGTTGGGGGTGTTTATTGAGCAAGATTGTTCAGATTGGCAGCTGGATGCGCCGCTGCCTGTATTGCCGACATTGGCAGAGTTTAAAGGGCCGCAAGGGCGCTACAGCACTATTTTACGCATTATTGAAACGGAACAACCCAGCCTGCGTCAGTTGTTGGGTCGTTTAGCCGCCGGCGGTGGCCACTGCACCATGGTGGGTACACCAGAGCAGATTGCCGATAAGATGGAGCAATGGTTTAACAATCAAGGCGCTGACGGTTTCAATCTGATGCCGCCGTCTTTGCCATCTGGAATTGAGGACTTTGTTGAGCAGGTGATCCCAGAATTACAGCGTCGCGGGTTATTTCGCAGCGAGTACCAAGGATCTACTCTGCGTGACCATTTAGGTCTCGCTCGACCTGCTTGTCCTTGACTCGCTTATATGGCGCGGCCTTGGTGCAGGCTCGCTCATGCATTCACTACAGGACGGTAGGGTGATGACCCATAAACAGGCTTTCGATCATGTTAGAACCGTCGTGGATGATTTTGTGGCGCCGGTGTGTGAGGCTTTTGTCACTATTTTGTATCAAGATGACGACATTTTGCTGATCAATAAACCCAGTGGCTTACTCAGTTTGTCGGGTAAAAATCCGCTCAACTGGGATTCGGTACATTACCGCTTGCTGCATGGGCAAGCGGGCCTAACGCCTGCATTTCCTGATGCCAAGTTACCGCATCGCTTAGATTTTGGTACATCAGGCATTATGCTTGTGGGGCTTAATGCGCACTCAGCACAGCACCTCAATCAGCAGTTCCAAGCGCGTAGCATTGAAAAGCGTTATATAGCGATGCTCGAAGGTTGGCTGGCTGACGATCAAGGTCAGATTCGCGCGCCCATTGCCAAAGATAAGAGCTGTTTTCCGCGAGTAAAAATTTGCCACAGCACCGGTAAAGTGGCTGTCAGTGCGTACCGTGTATTGCAGCGTCTCGAACAGCCGCAGCGCAGTTTGGTAGAGTTCACTCCGCTGACTGGGCGCACGCATCAGTTACGCATTCATAGCCTTGATATCGGCCATCCGATTCTTGGTTGTGATCTGTATAACAGCCAGCAAAGTGAACGATTGGCTGAGCGTTTGCTGTTGCACGCCAGTGAGTTGTATTTTAATCATCCGACCAGCGGTGAACCTTTGCAGGGTCAATGTGCTTGTCCGTTTTAAATCTCAGTTATAGGTCCATGATACTTTTTTATGAAATCGACAACCGGCCGGCTCGATCGTTTTATTAACCAGCACAGTGCTTTTTCGTTGGCGGATACGCGCCTCCTGATTGCGCAAAAGCGTATTTTTTTAGATGGGCAGGCGGCGCACTCCATTCAACAAAAAGTTACGCCATTCACTCACGTTCTGTTGGATGGCCAATGCTTGCAAGATAACCAGCCGATCTATCTGCTCCTAAATAAACCTCAAGGGGTGGTGAGTGCCACTAAAGATCTACAGCACACGACCGTGCTCGATTTAATTGAGCACCCGCAGAAAAATGAGTTGCACATTGTTGGCCGTCTTGACCTGAATACCACGGGCTTGGTGTTGTTGAGCAACGATGGTGCATGGTCGCGCAAGATCAGCTTACCCGAGACTAAACTGGCAAAAACGTATGAGGTGAGGTTGTCTAAGCCGCTCACCGCTGAGTACGTGGCGGTGTTTCATGAGGGCATCTATTTTGCTTATGAAAACATCACCACACAACCTGCGCAGTTAGAGATACTCTCCGAGTACACCGCTAGATTGACTTTGGTTGAAGGTAAGTACCATCAAGTGAAGCGCATGTTTGGGGTTTTTCAGAATGCAGTGCTGGCGCTGCACCGAGTGTCGGTTGGGCCTTTAACGCTGGACGGGCTTGAGCTGGGCCAGAGTCGACTGCTGAGTTGTGCAGAGTTAGTGGCAATCCGTAGCAATATTGGGCTTTGATTGGAACAGTAGGCGGCAAACCTATCTATAAAGTTGATAGTTATTAGCAGTAATTAGCACTTTTTATCAATATTTATTTGTCTACAATAGCCATCATAAACAAGACGAGAGTGCTGACATGCAGTGGCGTAATTCTTCAAATCGATACGGTTTTATCAGCGTGGTTTTGCATTGGCTGGTGGCATTGGCTGTATTTGCTTTATTTGGGCTGGGTCTGTGGATGACGGATTTAACTTATTACAGTGAGTGGTACCGTACGGCGCCGGCCTTGCATAAAAGCATCGGCATCACTGTATTTGCGCTGATGCTCCTACGTGTTTTTTGGCGGTTGCTGACCCCAGCACCTGCACCGATCAGCACGCACTCGTCAGTGGTGCGCTTACTCAGTCACGTAGGCCATGGACTACTGTATATCGGGATTTTTACGGTTCTGCTGTCGGGGTATCTGATTTCAACAGCAGAAGGTCGCGGGATCAGTGTTTTCGGGTTGTTTGAAATTCCTGCTTTACTGTCAGGGCTGCCTGATCAAGCGGATGTTGCAGGTGCGGTACATTTCTATGTGGCTTGGGGTTTGGTCGTGTTTGCAGTGTTACACGGCTTAGCTGCCGTTAAACATCATGTGCTTGATCGTGATGACACGCTAAAACGTATGTTGGGCTGTGCGCCTAAACCATGATGGCTGATTTATCGAATATAAATTGAGGTAATACAATGATTAAGAAAACCCTTGCTGCGTTCGTGTTAGGTTCGGTGTTAAGCAGTGGCACGGCGTTGGCGGCAGATTATGTGATTGATCAGGAAGGCCAACATGCCTTTGTTAATTTCAAAATCAGTCACCTTGGCTACAGCTGGTTATATGGCACCTTTAAAGATTTTGATGGCACCTTTAGTTATGACGAAACGCAGCCTGAAGCCAGTAAAGTCAATGTCACGCTACGCACGGCCAGTCTCGACAGTAACCATGCCGAGCGTGATAAACATTTACGCAGTGCTGATTTCTTAAACACCAGCAAGTACCCAAAAGCGACGTTTACTTCAACTAAGGTGGTCAGTACCGGTGAAGGGACTGCGGATATTAGCGGTGATTTAACCCTCAATGGGGTGACCAAAGAAGTAGTAATTAATGCCTACTTTATTGGCCAAGGTAACGATCCATGGGGCGGCTACCGTGCCGGTTTTGAAGGTAAAACCACTTTGAAACTGGTGGACTTTGGTATTAAAACCAGCTTAGGCCCAGCGTCAGAAAGTGTTGAACTCACCTTGGCTGTGGAAGGTGTGCGTCAGTAATTGAGGATCAGTCAGTGTGGTCATCGTTGTAAGGGGCTGCACTGGCTTGAATGCAATCGATTAGGATTTTAGCCGCTTTGCCCAGCGGCTTTTCTTTATGGCTATATAGAAAAAAGGGTTGATGGCGAATGCTACTGGTGTGTAACGGGAGCTTTTTCATTACACCGCTGGCGAGGTCTGCAGCAATAATATGTTCTGGTATCCATGCAAAACCTAACCCCGCACGAATAAACTCAGCCGATGTTGCTAAGCTTGCCACCGTCCAGCGCTGCTCAGCACCGAGCCAGCCAGTATCGCGTGGTTTGCGTTTGCCAGAGTCCCGCACGACCACTTGCATATGTGCAGATAAATCGTGCGCAGTCAGGGTGCGTTGTAGTTGATGCAGTGGATGTTGATGATGCGCCACCGCAATAAACGTAATAGTGCCCAGTTCAATGGGTAAGTAACCGACAATATCTATGCCACTGATCGCAATATCCGCGGCACCGTCATGCATGAGTTCTTCGCTGCCAGACAACACTTCTTCGCGTAACAGTACTCGGCAACCATGGCTCAGTGGTTTAAAGGTTTGCAAGGCCTGCACAATCTTTTGACTGGGATAGGCGGCATCCACCACTAAACGCACTTCGGCTTCCCAGCCTTCTTGAATGTGCTGTGCTAAGGCCTCTAACTGCGAGGCAGCAGCGGTTAATTGCCGTGAGCGCCGTAACAGAACCTCACCGGTCGGCGTCAATACCGCTTTGCGGCCTTCGATGCGCAATAATGGCATGGCCAGCTGCTCTTGCATCCGTGCAATGCTGTAGCTAACGGATGATTGCGAGCAATGCAGTGCTTGTGCTGCTTGGGCGAAACCACCATGATCAATTACCGCTTGTAAGGTTTGCCATTGATCTAAGGTGATGCGTGGGGCTTTCATAAACGCGCCATTCTAAGGTTTGAAGGGTAAGCTTAGCGTTTTTTATTGATGTTGTTGAGAGGAATAAGCGAAGCATGCTTGAGTTGAAATACTTGTCGGCGTATGCCCCAGCGTTACAGGCGCAGGTGCGTGCTTTATTAGAGAAAGATAAGCTCGGTGCGTATTGGCAGCAGCGTTACCCCGCGCGCCATAATGTGCAGAGCGATAAAGCCTTGTATCAGTTCACGATCGACCTCAAACAACAGTATCTGCGTCACTCGCCGAACATCGACAAAGTGCTGTACGACAATAAACTTGATGTACTGCGGCACGCCTTGGGTTTGCATACCGCGATTTCTCGGGTGCAGGGTAATAAGCTCACCGCGAAAAAAGAGATTCGTATTGCTTCGCTGTTTCGCGACACGCCGCCTGAATTCTTACAGATGATTGTGGTGCATGAGCTGGCGCACTTACGGGAAAAAGACCATAACAAAGCGTTCTATAAACTGTGCCAACATATGCTGCCTGACTATCATCAATACGAATTCGATTTGCGTGTCTACCTGACCTGGCGCGATACGCAAAAAAAACCTGCTAACCAACCCGTTATCAAGGACGCTTAACCATGCAACGAGTACAGAATCTTTTAATCACGAGCCTGCTGCTGGGTACAGTGTATACAAGCTCAGCAGTGGCCGGCGTAACGCCATTGATTGTTCCGCAGTTACTTGAAGTTGTGGCGCAGAAAAAGTGCCTGCAAGAAGATGAACAAGAGTATTGCGCAGAAATCCTTATTGATTTAGAAAGCACTGGCGTGGACTGGCTCGATCAAGCTTTGCTGGCACGTTTGGCCATCACTGACGCGGAGCCAGGCGTTTTGCCTGCTAATATGCCCGCGCAGTTGCAAGACATTAAACAGCAGGCTAATGCTTGGCTGGTTGAGAGTTATGCTGACATAAAAGAAGCGCGTGAGGCTGCAGAGCCTTATTTTGTTGGCTATGACCATAGTGACAGCATCCGCTTTATTGCCCAGCGTAATCATCTGGCCAGTTTCAAACAGTTCAGCTACGGTTATTCCGGTGGTGCTCATGGTATGTACAGTACCAGCTATGCATTGTTTGATTTAAATACCCATAAACAATTGCTGTTGCCGGATATTTTGCAACGCTTTGCTGATGCCAAGTTACTGCAAGCGTTACGCGAACTCTATATCGAAAATTACGCCGACTATGCAGAAAACTGGTTGAATAACGATCTAGCCGAGCAGGCGCAAACTTTTCTAACCGATAACTTTGTCTTCAATGAGCAAGGTTTGACCTTCAGTTATGCGCCTTATGTGTTGGGCCCGTATTCGGAAGGGGAAGTGCGTTTAACTCTGCATTACGCAGAACTCAAAGAGATGCTTAAGCCAGAATATTTATTGGGTAACTAATTGCACTGTAACTGATGCTGCTTGTTGCTAAACCTGCAGCATCGGCGTTGTGCTTGGCGCTCATGTAAGCGAGTGAACTACCAAGCAATACGCCCAATTAAGATGTCTTTAAACATCACAAAATCGCCAGCAAGGCTATAAAACGGATGCTCAAAGGTGGCGGGTCGATTCTTTTCAAAGACAAAATGTCCCAGCCAAGCAAAACCATAGCCACACACCGGCAGTGCTAATAACCACCAAGCTCCAATTACGCCAAAACACGCGCAAGCTGCGATGCTGAGTACACCAAGGGTGCCGCAAAAATGTAAACGACGGCTGCTGCGGTTTTTATGTTCGGTTAAGTAATATGGGTAGAACTCAGCAAAGCTGTTAAACCGGATCGGGCGATTTTGCGGCATGGTCTGCGCTCTTTTATTATGCTGTTGTATCACTTGTAGCGAGCGCAGTAGAGGCTGTCAACTGTCTGGCGGGCGAGGCCGTTATAAATTGCTGACTAAGGCCAATAGATCTGTGGAAGGGATAAATTCTTCACAATTTTTCTGCGGGCCCTGGCTATCCGGTTGTAATACTGCGCGCAGATGGCCAATGCCATAACGTTGGGCGCTGCGCAGCACGGGTAGGCTGTCATCTATAAATAAACTGCGCGCTGGCTGGTAGTCGATCTGCTGGCTGAGGCTGCTCCAGAAACGCTGATCTTCTTTGGGATAGCCATAATCGTGCGAGCTAACGATGATGTCGAGCAGTGGCTCTAAGTGGACTTTTTCCAGTTTAATATGCAACGAATCACGGTGCGCATTGGTCACCAGTACGGTGTGTTTTTCAGCGTGTTTCAGTGCGGTTAAAAAACTCTCAGCGTTGGCGCGTAGATCAATTAAGTGAGCGGTATCACGCTTCATTTGCTTGATGGGCAGATCCAGGGTTTTGCTCCAAAACGCCACACAATACCAATTGAGTTGGCCGCTATAAGAGGCGAATAAAGGTTGTAAATAAGCATCAGCTGCCGCGCGGGACAGTCCGTTTTTATTGGCATAGCATTGCGGTAAATAATCGAGCCAAAAATGATTATCAAAATGCAGATCGAGTAAAGTGCCATCCATATCCAATAAAACGGTATCGATTTGCTCCCAAGGTAGCTGTTGCATCGTTAAATCTCTCTAAAACTGTGTGTTCAAGCGCGCTATGATACCTGCATAAGTATTGGGAGTTTTATTATGCGAGAAAAACCAGTTGTCTTGTCTTGTGAAGAAGTGGCCCGTAGCCGAATCTTTCGCGTTGAGCAATTACAGCTGCGCTTTAGTAATGGCGTAGAGCGAACCTATGAACGTTTGCGTGGTAAGGCGGGCGGTTTAGGTGCGGTGATGATTGTTGCGATGGCCGATGCTGAGAATGTGCTGTTGGTTGAAGAGTATTGCGCAGGCAGTGAGACCTATGAATTATCGTTACCCAAGGGTTTAATTGATCCTGGTGAAGATGCGTTGCAAGCGGCTAATCGTGAGCTACAAGAAGAAGCAGGTTTTGCTGCCCGCTCTTTAGAGTTGATTACCGAACTCAGTTTATCGCCAGGTTATATGAGTCAGCGCATTTATGTTGTATTGGCGCGTGATTTATATCCCTCACGTTTAGAAGGCGATGAACCTGAGCCAATGCGTGTTGATACGGTCAGTTTGCGTCACTTGCTCAGTTTGCTTGAGCAACCACAGTTTACTGAAGGGCGTGCCTTGGCCGCGATGTATGTGGTGCGTGATCTGTTGCAGCAGCGTGGAGAGTTTCATCCATGATGCATCCTTTAATCAGTCCGGTGCTTGAGTTGGTGCATGCCGCAGGGCAGGCGACTTTGCCGTACTGGCAGGCCAATGTCGCGGTACACACTAAAGCGGATGCATCGCCGGTGACCGCTGCCGATATTGCTGCGCATACAGTGCTGGCCGCAGGTTTATCTGCGCTTGATCCAAGCATTCCAGTGCTGTCGGAAGAGGACTGCGAGATTCCTCTGGGTGAGCGTGAGCAGTGGACGCGCTGGTGGTTGGTTGATCCGTTGGATGGCACTAAAGAATTTATCAGCGGCAGTGCTGAGTACACCGTGAATGTCGCGTTAATTGAGCAGGGTCAGGTGGTTTTTGGTGTGGTCGGCGTGCCGGTCACTGCTGCTATCTATTATGGCGGCGCAGCGTTCGGTGCTTTTTGCCGTGATGCCGATGGCGCTACCCGAAGCTTGCAAATGCGTACGGCGCCGCAGGATGAATTGTTGGTGGTGGCCAGTAAGCGCCATAGCAGTCCAGAACAAGAGGCTTTGCTGCAAAGCTTGACAGAAAACTTTCCGGCGCTGCGCTTGGTGAATGTCGGTAGCTCACTGAAATTTTGTCAGATGGCTGAGGGTGCCGCAGACCTCTATCCACGACTGGCACCCACTTCACAATGGGACACTGCTGCCGCGCAAGGTGTGCTTGAGGGGGCGGGCGGTCAAGTGCTGGATTTGCAAGGACAACCGCTGACCTATGCCGCGCAGGACAGTTATTTAAATCCATTCTTTGTGGCGCTGCCTAGGCAAGCAGTGTGGCGTGAGCCATTTCTTGCGCAGTTAGCTGCGGCTCAAGGATAAAGGCTTGAGGTGCTCTACTTACACTAATGTCGCAAAGCATAGTGAATGAAAGCCCTGCAGACTATCGCTTTATAATAAGAATGTATTTATGACTCAGAAAACTCCAGACCTCTTACGGGTAATCATTGCTGGCGCTTTAGTGCTGCTGGTAGTGCATACCTTGGGACGTTTTATTTATACCCCAATGCTGCCGTGGTTGGTTAAAGACGGGTTGCTGAGTTTGAAGCAGGGCGCAGATGTTGCCAGCTGGAACTACCTGGGTTATTTGATTGGTGCGTTGTTGGCTATGCGCTGGCACCGCGTTGAGCAGATCCATAAGGTCTTGCCGTGGGCATTGGCAATTAACGTGTTATGTACGCTGCTACAAACTCAAGCTGAAAGTGCTGAGAGTTTATCGGCGCTCCGTCTGATTAATGGCATCACCAACGGTATTGTTTTTGTGCAAGCGCCGTCTTTAATTTTGGAGTGGTTAGCGCGCCACGGTCGTGCAACAGCCAGTGGTTTAGTGTATTTGGGGGTCGGTGCGGGTTTGTTGGTATCCAGCGCCTTGGTGGCGGTGCCTGCACAGTGGTTGCAGGGTGCGGAGCGCTGGTGGCCGGCCTTTTTACTCAGCGTGCCCTTGGCATGGTGGGGTTGGCGACAGCTTGCTGTATTAGATATCCCCTCGCCAGTTATTTTATCGGCAGCCAATGGTAAGCCCCCTTCATCACGCTTGTTTGATCGTGCCAGTACCCCATTATTTTTATCCTATGCAGGTGCTGGGCTGGGCTACATTTTGCCGATGACGTTTTTGCCAATGCTGGCCAGTATTAAGCTTGAGCCGGACAGTTTTTTGATTGATGGCAGTTGGTTGGTGGTGGCTTTAGCCACTTTACCGTCGCCTTGGGTCTGGAATAAATTAGGCGCGCGTATCGGCGATGCGCTGGCGCTGCGCATCAATTATATTTTGCAATTATTGGGCGTGCTGGCCATCTTGTTACTACCCGCCGCTTTAGGTGTGTTGCTCTGTGCTTTACTAGTGGGCGGTACATTCTTAGGTACAGTGTTGTTAACCCAGCGTTTAGCGCGCACTTTACATCCGCATCAAGGGCCGCGCTTGTCGGCGGGCTTGGTGGCTTTATATGGTTTCACTCAACTCTCTGGACCATGGTTAACCGCGCAATGGTTAGCTGCGAGTGGAACCTTACAGGGTGCCTTTTGGTTAGGAGCTGGCGCTTTATTGTGGGGTTTAGTCTGGGCGTTACTGGTGCCTGAAAAAAGTTAAAATAAGAAGGCTTGTTGTGCGTCAATGACGCATATCCTGATGCAGTGGCAAAATATTATATTAATACAGTAATGAATATTCTTTTTGCTTCTGTGCTTATGCTCGCAGCGCTGTTTATTGAATGCTTGCAGCAAGGTAACATTACTTATTAACGATTAATAATAAGCTAAAGTGTTGTGCCTGATGAGGTCTTTCTTATCGGGTGGCGGCGCTTTGTCGATGACCTGTTTTAGAGTGCTAACTATGAATGAATCAGCAGTGCTAATAGATATTGATCAATTGCGTGAAAATGCTGACTCTGCTGGTCAGCTCCTCAAAGCGCTGGGCAATCCTGATCGATTATTGCTGCTGTGTCAGTTGGTTGCTGGGGAGATGAATGTTGGCGAGCTGGAAGAACGCTTAGAAATTGTACAGCCGACATTATCGCAGCAGTTAGGGGTTTTACGCCGCGAAGGCTTGGTGGATACGCGTCGTGATGGACGACAAATTTATTACAGTATCAGCAGCCCGCAAGCGTTGGCTATCATTCAAACGCTGTATCAATTATTTTGTGGCGAAGCCAAGTAGCTGCGCTCAGTGATAAACGTAATGCAAATCAACGATAATTAAACAATTTATCATAATGCATAGTATATTGATGGCGTACCACCTTTAAACCAGTAGAGGGGCATTTATCATGAAAAGCAATATGGGTTCAATTGATCGCGCTGTACGTATTATTGTTGGGTTGGTCTTAGTCGGTTTAGCACTGAGCAATGTGATTGGTTGGTGGGGCTGGATTGGTATCGTACCGATTATTACCGGTGCATTAGGTACCTGCCCTGCTTATAGCATTATTGGGATAAATACCTGCGGTACTAAGTGCTGTGATAAAAAATAATGCAGTGTGCATGACTGACATTGCAGAGTAAAAGGCACCTTTATGGTGCCTTTTTTGTAGGTGAAATATAGACTGCTCAGTATTTATTCTAAATGGTTATAAGCATATTCCATATTTTCGTGTAAGATCTAATATAAATTTATATAGTATTTCGAAGGGGACTGTGCGATGAAGCCCGTAGTAACTGATTTCTTTGATCCAGCAACCTTTACCTACAGTTATGTGGTACGTGATCCGGACTCGCAGTCGTGTCTGATTATTGATTCAGTGCTTGATTATGATCCTGCATCCGGCCGTACTAAAACTGACAGTGCTGAGAAGATTGTTGCTTTTGTACGTGAGCAGCAACTGACTGTTGAGTGGTTGTTAGAGACGCACGTGCATGCAGATCATTTATCCGCTGCACCTTATCTTAAGCAGCAGTTGGGTGGCACCTTGGCGATTGGCGCAGAAATTACTGCTGTGCAAAAGGTGTTTTCCGCGCTGTTTAATGTTGAACCACAGTTTGCCACCGATGGCAGTCAATTTGACCGGCTGCTCAAGGATGGCGATACCTTGTCAGCCGGTGGTTTGACCGTGCAGGTGCTGCATACTCCAGGCCATACGCCAGCGTGCTTAAGCTATGTGATTGGTGATGCAGTGTTTGTTGGTGACACACTGTTTATGCCTGATTATGGTAGCGCACGCTGTGACTTCCCCGGCGGCAATGCACAAACATTGTATGCCTCCATTCAGCGTTTATTTACCTTGCCAGATAGCACGCGCATGTTTATGTGCCATGACTATAAAGCGCCCGGGCGTGAAGAATACTGTAATGAAACAACGGTAGCGGCTGAGCGTTTGCACAATATTCATGTGCGTGAAGGGATCAGTTCAGAAGAATTTGTGGCCATGCGCAGCGCGCGTGATGCGACTTTATCCATGCCCACGCTGATTCTCCCTTCGGTACAAATTAATATGCGTGCAGGTGAATTGCCACCGGCGGAAGAGAACGGTGTACGCTATTTGAAAATTCCGCTCAACGCCCTTTAATTTTGGAGAACGCCAGATGGAAGCGACCAAACAGCTCACGCCCTTTTTATCCGTTATCGGACAAATTCAGCCTCAGGATATGGCCACAGTTGCCGCTGCAGGCTTTTTGACGATCATTAACAATCGTCCCGATCAAGAAGGTGAAGATCAGCCGCGTAGTGCTGAATTAGCCGCTGCCGCGCAAGCCGCCGGTTTGCAATATCATTATTTACCGGTGATAGCAGGGCAGATTAGTGACCAGAACGTGACTGATTTTGCACAGCTGATAGCTCAAGTTAAGGGTCCTGTCTTGGCGTTTTGCCGGACAGGCACGCGCTCATCGAGTTTGTGGGCGTTGAGTGAAGCGCATCATTTGGAGTCACAACGGCTGCTGGAGACAGCAAAAACAGCCGGCTATGACTTGGCAGGTCTGTTGCCACGTTTACAGCAACGCTGGACAGAGCAAGTTTGTGTACCTAATGCCACACAAACTGCGCTGACCAATCGCTATGACGTATTGGTGGTTGGCGGTGGTGCTGCGGGTTGTGCAGTGACCGCGAGCTTACTTAAGCGTGATGCCCATTTGCGCATTGGTGTGATTGAGCCCAATGAGCAGCATTACTACCAGCCGGGTTGGACTATGGTTGGAGCGGGGATATTTACACGTTCGCAAACTGAGCGTCCTATGCAGCAGTGCATT
The DNA here is from genome assembly GCA_034006605.1 of Pseudomonas sp. Taxonomy (GTDB): domain Bacteria; phylum Pseudomonadota; class Gammaproteobacteria; order Pseudomonadales; family Pseudomonadaceae; genus Denitrificimonas. The sequence continues at coordinate 19,932 of JAVESM010000016.1, forward strand.
CCTAAGCAAGCGCAGTGGATCCGTGCCGCAGTCACGGGTTTTTTGCCAGAGCAAAACACCGTCATTTTAGAAGATGGCCGTCAGTTGGCTTATCGTACTTTGATTGTTTGCCCAGGCTTAAAATTACAGTGGAGTGCGATTAAAGGCTTGCGTGAAACCCTTGGTAAGAATGGTGTGACCTCTAACTATGTCTTAGAACTGGCGCCTTATACTTGGCAGTTGGTGCAGAACTTGCGCAAAGGCCGCGCGATTTTTACGCAACCGCCGATGCCGATTAAATGCGCGGGCGCACCACAAAAAGCCCTCTATATGTCTGCGGATTGGTGGCAGAAAGAAGGTGTGCTGGAGCAGATTGAAACTGAATTTTGTAGCGCTGGTGGTGTGCTGTTTGGCGTGGCTGATTTTGTCCCGCCGCTGATGAAATACATTGAAAAATATCAGACGCAACTGAACTTTCAGCACAATTTAGTTGAAGTGGATGGCGAAGCAGGTAAAGCCTGGTTTGTGGTAACTGATGCAGAGGGTAATCAACAACGGATTGAAAAAACATTTGATTTCTTGCATGTGGTACCGCCGCAACGTGCACCACGCTTTGTCCGTGAGAGCGTGTTAGCCAACGCAGAAGGTTGGTTGGAGGTTGATCATGACACCTTACGCCATCCACGCTTTGGCACAGTGTTTGGCTTGGGCGATGTATGTTCTGCGCCGAATGCAAAAACTGCGGCTGCAGTACGTAAACAAGCACCGGTCGTTGCAGAAAATATTCTCGCTGTGCTGGCAGGTCGTGATCCGCGTGCGATGTACGATGGCTATGGTGCCTGTCCGCTGGTGGTTGAACGTGGCAAAACCATTCTGGCCGAGTTTGGCTATGGTGGAAAATTACTGCCAACTTTCCCACTTGATCCGCTTATTGCTCGTCGTTTGGCGTGGATGTTAAAAGTGCGTTGGATGCCAACGATTTATTTCGACATGATGCTCAAAGGCCGTGAGTGGCTGGCCAAGCCCATGATTTCAGATTACCAGCCGCATGCCGTAAATGAACCCGCGGCCTGTGATTTCAAGGCGGATAAATAAAAGTGAAACTACCGCGCTGGTTGCCTTGTTTAGACTGGGCAGCCACCTATGATCGAGTGACAGCGGGTAAAGATGGTTTAGCCGCTGTCATCGTTACTCTAATGTTGATTCCGCAAAGCTTAGCGTACGCGATGCTGGCAGGATTGCCGCCGATTACGGGATTGTATGCCAGTATTGCACCGCTATTTTTGTATGCGATTTTTGGTTCGAGTCGCACTTTAGCCGTGGGTCCAGTGGCGGTGGTCTCGTTGATGACCGCCGCTGCCTTAGAGCCGATGTTTGCTGCTGAATCAGCCGCTTATATTGGCGCAGCCATGCTGTTGGCGGCTTTGTCTGGGGTTATTTTGCTATTAATGGCGCTGTTGCGTTTAGGTTTTTTAGCTAACTTCTTAAGTCATCCAGTGATTTCTGGGTTTATCAGTGCTTCCGGTTTACTGATTGCCTTAAGCCAACTCAAGCATATTTTAGGCGTCAAAGCCGATGGCCAAACAGTCTTAGAGTTGCTGCCTGCATTGGCTGAGCAGATCCCCAATATTAATGTGCCAACCTTGCTCATTGGCGGCTTATCCCTATTGTTTTTGCAGTTGGCGCGGAGTCGTTTAAAAAGACTGTTACTGGCCGTTGGTTTTGGCGCCGCGTGGGCAGATGGTTTGACTAAAACGGGTCCGGTGCTCACCATTATTGTTGCTGTTGTGGTGGTAACCTTCGCTCACTTAGAGAGCCACGGTGTGCAAGTGGTGGGTGCAATTCCAGAAGGGTTGCCAGTTTTACGCTTGCCGACGATGGATTGGCAGTTGGCGGTGCACTTGTTACCTGCGGCCTTGCTGATCAGTCTCGTGGGCTTTGTTGAGTCAGTCTCGGTTGCGCAAACGTTAGCGGCAAAACGCCGTGAGCGAATTGATCCGGACCAAGAATTGGTGGGTTTAGGTACGGCAAATATTGCGGCGGCAGTCAGTGGTGGTTTTCCAATTACGGGTGGTTTTTCTCGCTCGATTGTCAATTTTGATGCCGGTGCTCGAACGCCAATGGCGGGTGTTTTGACCGCGATAGGTATTGCCGTTACCGCCATGTTTTTTACCCCGTTGTTTCATAATTTACCGCATGCGGTTTTGGCTGCGACCATTATTGTCGCGGTGTTAAGTTTGGTTGATCTCGGTTCTTTAAAGCGGACGTGGCGCTTTTCTAAACAGGATTTTATTGCTCAAGCGGCCACCATGTTTGGTGTGTTGTTTATGGGTGTTGAGATTGGCATCATTATGGGTGTCAGTTTATCGCTATCGCTGTTTTTATGGCGCACCAGTCGCCCACATATCGCTGTAGTGGGGCAGTTACCGGGCAGTGAACATTTTCGTAACATTGAGCGTTTCTCCGTGATCCAAAGTGAACAGGTGGTGTCTCTGCGTGTGGATGAAAGTCTGTATTTTCCCAATGCACGCTATTTGGAAGAAAGCATTACTCGCTTGATGGTGGATTATCCGTGCTGTAAACATTTGGTCTTGATGTGTTCGGGCGTCAACCTGATTGATGCCAGCGCCTTGGACAGTTTAGAGGCAATTGCTGAACGATTAACCGCAGCGGGTGTGCAGTTGCATTTATCTGAAGTAAAAGGGCCGGTGATGGATCAATTGCACCGTTCAGAGTTCCTGCACCGCTTTGGTGGACAAGTGTTTGTCAGCCAATATGCAGCGATGCAAGCACTTGATCCGGCTAGTGTGCTGCGTGCTGCGCAGCAGTAAAGACCTGATTGGTCTGATTGAATTGTGAGTGTGCTGCCCTTTATTTGATCAGGGTCAACTAAAGGCAATAAGCTATCAAGCATGATACTTGCAAGAAAGATATTGAATCCCATAAAGGAATAACCTGATGCTTAGATTATCTGTATTAGCACTCACTGTGAGCATGAGCATTGGTGCGCTGGCCGCACCACAAACAAATGAACCCATCCAGCCGATTGAACCCGCAGTGGTTACGGACCCGGCTAAAGTTGAGTTGGGTAAACAGTTGTTTTTTGATCCTCGCTTATCAAAGTCAGGCTTTATCTCTTGTAACTCATGCCATAACTTGAGCATGGGTGGTAGTGATAACTTACCGTCATCCATTGGCCATAATTGGCAAGAAGGGCCAATCAACTCGCCAACCGTGTTGAACTCCAGTTTGAACTTGGCCCAATTTTGGGATGGCCGTGCCGCTGACCTAAAAGAGCAGGCGGGTGGTCCAATTGCTAACCCGATGGAAATGGGTTTTACCCATGACTTGGCGGTGAATGTACTCGTGTCTATTCCTCAGTATGTGCAGTCGTTTAAAGATGTGTACAACGTCGATAAAGTGACAATTGATGAAGTGACTGATGCGATTGCAGAATTTGAAAAAACCTTAGTTACCCCTAATGCACCTTTTGATAAGTGGCTTAAAGGTGATGAAGCAGCGCTGACCGCTGATGCTAAAGCAGGTTACAAACTGTTTAAAGAAGTGGGTTGTACCGCATGCCACAATGGTCCTGCGGTTGGTGGTAACTCGTTCCAGAAAATGGGTTTGGTGGCCGCCTATGAAACCACTAACCCTGCAGAGGGCGTGGCCGGTCTGACTGGTGATGATTTAGATCGCTTTAAGTTTAAAGTGCCAACTCTGCGTAACGTTGAATTAACTTACCCCTACTTCCATGATGGTGCCTACTGGAATCTGGAAGAAACAGTCGATGTGATGGCGCGTTTACAGTTGGGTCGTCAGCTTGAAAAAGCTGAGATTGCGCAGGTGACCGCTTTCTTGAAAAGTTTAACTGGTGAGCAGCCAAGTTTTGCGATGCCAATTCTGCCGCCATCAACAGCAGCTACACCGCGTCCTGCACCTTTTGCTAAATAAGGTCAGTGAGATAATAAAAAACGGCCTTAGGGCCGTTTTTTATTGTGGATAGAGGCTTTTATTTTTTCAAATTAGGGTTAGGGAAAAACTGCAGCGCTTGGCCCTTAGCTTCTTTCGGCTTTTGCAAGGCACTGATATTTACTCGCGTGGCTAATTCGTTTGGAACGGAATTACCCTCGGCATTTAAGGTGTCGCTATAACCGCAGTGCACGCAATCACGATGGGGAACGCCATCAACGTCCCACATGCGAATGCTATCCATGGTTTGACAGGCTGGGCATACGGCGCCTGCAATAAAGCGTTTTCTTGGTTCGGTCTCTGGGGTAGTGCTTGGCGTAGTCATGATGATCTCGTCGGTTATGCCGCGTGAGGGTCGCTGAGGCCACTGTGACGCAGTAATGCATCAATAACTGGCTCGCGTCCGCGAAACTCGATAAACAGTTGCATCGGTGATTGTGAGCCACCTTTGGCGAGGATGGCATCACGAAAAGCACGTCCCGTACTGGGGTTGAGCACGCCTTCTTCTTCAAAGCGTGAGAATGCATCAGCCGATAGCACCTCAGCCCATTTGTAGCTGTAGTAACCCGCTGCATAGCCACCGGAAAAAATATGCGCAAAGCTGTTAGCAAAACGATTCCAGCTCGGCGGTACCATCACCGCCACCTGATCACGTACGCTCTGCAGCACATCCAGCACGCTGCGGCCGTCACCATGAGTGCAGTGCAGTTCAAAGTCGAATAAAGAGAATTCGATCTGGCGCAGCATGATTAAGCCGGATTGAAAGTTTCGTGCGGCCAGCATTTTCTCCAGCAGAGCTTTAGGCAACACTTCTTGAGTGTCATAGTGTCCAGAAATCAACGCTAAGCCTTCAGGCTCCCAGCACCAGTTCTCCATGAATTGACTGGGTAACTCGACTGCATCCCATGCCACACCGTTGATGCCGGAGGCCCCCGCAAACTCAATACGGGTTAGCATGTGGTGTAGACCATGACCAAACTCGTGGAATAAGGTGGTCACTTCATCATGGGTCAACAGCGCAGGCTTGCCTTGGCTGGCGGGTGCGAAGTTGCACACTAAGTAAGCAATAGGGTTGATCAATGTACCGTTTGCGGCGCGATATTGATCCCTTGAGCTATCCATCCAAGCACCCCCACGCTTGTGCGAGCGGGCATACAGATCAAAAAAGAAACGGCCGACATGCTGACCCTCTTCAGTGATTTCAAACAGGCGCACATCGGGGTGCCAGCTATCGAAGTCGCGCAGTTCAGTGATTTGGATACCGTACAATTGTTCAACAATGGCAAATAAACCACTGAGTACTTTGTCGATTGGGAAGTAAGCGCGCAGCTCTTCTTCGCTGATGTCATAGCGTTGCTCACGCAGTTTTTCGCTGAAGTAGCCGACATCCCAGCTGTTCAAATCACTGACGTGGTGCTCTGCAGCAAAGGCGCGTAGTTCAGTGAGGTCTTGCTCGGCAAAGGGCTTGCTGCGCTGAGCTAGATCGTGCAAGAAGGTTAAAACTTGCTCGGTAGACTCCGCCATTTTCGTACTCAGTGACAACTCACTGTAGTTTTTAAAATCGAGTAATTGTGCCAGCTCTAAGCGCAAGTCAAGAATTTCTGCCATGACGGGGGTATTGTCTAATTTGCCAGCATTAGGGCCTTGATCAGAGGCGCGGGTGCAATGGGCGCTATACACTTCCTCTCGCAGGCTGCGGTCATCGGCATAGGTCATTACCGCGTAATAACTTGGAAACTCAAGAGTGATTAACCAGCCGTCGAGTTGTTTATCTTGCGCAGCCTGGGCCATCTGCTCTTTCGCTGAATCAGTCAGACCGGCTAATGCCTGCTCATCAGTAATGTGTTTGCTCCACGCTTGAGTGGCATCTAACAAATTATTAGAAAAACTGCTAGAGAGGTCCGAGAGGCGCATTTGAATCTCGCCATAGCGCTTTTGTTTGGCAGGCTCCAGATCAATACCGGATAAGCGGAAATCACGCAGCTCATCGTCTAAAATGGTTTTTTGTGCAATCGAGAACTGCTCTGCGGCTGGGCTTTTTGCAAGCGCTTGGTAGGCCTCAAATAACCTGCGGTTCTGCCCGAGTTCAGTCCAGAACTCAGACAATTTTGGCAGGCAGGCCTCATAAGCAACGCGCAGTTCTGGACTGTTACATACGGCATTCAGGTGGCTGACTGGGCTCCAAGCTTCGCCTAGGCGCGCGCCGAGTTCATCCATCGGCAGCACTAAGCTGTCCCAAGTTGGTTGCTCTTGTGTGCTTAATAATTGTGCAATGGCGGCACGGTTATCGGCCAATATTTTATCAATCGCAGGCTCGATATGCTCAGGGCGAATCGCCGAGTAGGTTGGTAAGTCGAAATCTTGTAAGAGGGGATTGTCTTGATCAGTCACGTTAATACCTGTAAATACAAAATGGGGATGACGGGTGAGCCGTCAATCATGTATCTATCTTAATACAAATCAGCGCCCACGCGGCCTAAGGTTTCCATTGTGTCGATTCGAATCTATAACCAAATATTACCACAGTGTGGCAGTCGGGTATTCATTGATTCCAGTGCTGTCGTGATTGGCGATGTGCATTTAGCTGATGATTGTTCAGTTTGGCCGCAAGCTGTGATTCGCGGCGATATGCATTCTATTCGTATTGGTGCGCGCAGCAGTGTGCAAGATGGCAGTGTGCTACACATTACCCATGCAGGGCCATTTAACCCGGAGGGTTATCCGCTGAATATTGGTGAAGATGTGACCATCGGTCATCAAGCGTTATTGCATGGTTGCAGTATTGGTTCACGGGTATTGATTGGTATGGCGTCAATTGTGATGGATGGCGCACGTATTGATGACGATGTGGTGATAGGGGCTGGTAGCTTAGTGCCACCGGGTAAGCATTTAGTCAGTGGTTACTTATATATAGGCCGTCCCGCGCAGCAAGTGCGTGCGTTGACTGAACAAGAGATGGCGTACTTTACGTATACGGCGGCCAACTATGTGCGCTTGAAAGATAAGTATTTGGAGCACGTGCTATAAGCCAGCGACTGATCGACGGCAAGGCGTTTCGGCCTTGCCGTGCGCAATTTTAGTAGCGCCAGAATGCTGGGGATAATAAGACCAGCAAGGAAAAGACCTCAAGACGGCCAAGGATCATTGCTAAACTTAAAATCAGATGCGCGGCACCGGGCAAACTGCCGTAGTGTGCAGTGGCATCACCCAGTGCTGGGCCAAGGTTATTCATGCAGGATGCTAAGGCTGAGAACGCAGTGATAGGGTCCAGTTCACACGCCAGTAACGCGAGCATTAAAGTAAAGAAAGTGACCATGTACACGACACAGAAGCCCCACACCGACTCGATTACTCGATCCGGGACTTTGCGTTTACCCATCTTAATGGTGAACACGCCATTGGGGTGCAGTAAACGTTGAATTTCACGTTGACCTTGGCGGTACAAGAGCATCACCCGCATCACTTTCATGCCGCCGCCTGTCGAGCCGGCGCAAGCACCAATAAAAGTGGTGTACAGCAGTAAAAACGGTAAGAAACTTGGCCAGCTGCTGAAATCAGTAATACCAAAGCCTGTGGTGGTGGCAACGGACACGACTTCAAAGGCGGCATAGCGTAGCGACAGTAAAGGATCGTCGTGATGGTTATAAATCATCAAAACGACAGCGGTCACGACAAAGGCCGCTGCTAAAATTTTCAAATAGGCGAGGCATTCTGGATCGCCTAAGTAGGCTTTTAGCGAACGGCTGCGTAAGGCTAAAAAGTGTAGGGCAAAATTCATCCCAGAAATGCCCATAAAGAAAATACAGATCAACTCAATCAATGGGCTATCAAAGTAACCAATGCTAGCATCATGGGTCGAGAAACCGCCAATCGCGACGGTTGAGAAGCTGTGGCCAATCGCATCAAAGAGATTCATTCCCGCGGCCCAATAGGCGAGCGCGCAGAGCAAGGTCAGGCCGCAATAAATCAACCACAAGGTTTTTGCTGTATCGGCAATCCGTGGTGAGAGTTTGTTGTCCTTTAGCGGACCTGGCATTTCTGTGCGATACAACTGCATCCCGCCGACGCCGAGCATTGGCATAATGGCAACTGCCAGCACCACAATCCCCATGCCGCCAAGCCATTGCAGTTGTTGACGGTAATAGAGAATCGAACGGGGTAATTGATCAATGCCTGTGAGTACGGTTGCTCCGGTGGTGCTTAATCCGGAGAACGCTTCAAACAGTGATTCACTGATGCCCATATTGGGGCTGGGTGAAAGAAGGAAAGGAATTGCCCCGAAAATACCCAGTACGATCCAGAACAATGCGGTGATTAAGTAACCATCACGTACGCGCAGTTCGGCACGAGCGCGGCGTACTGGTAACCAAATCAGCAGCCCCGTGAGTAAGGTGATGGCAAATGCCCACATAAAACTTGAGCTGGAGCCTCCGTCATCATAGAGCGCAATCAGCATTGGAGGCAAATGACTGATGCTGAAAAGCATCAATAGAACGCCAAGAATTCGACCGATCGCTGCAAAGTGCATGGAGACTACTCGTTAAAAGAATATTTTGGGTTATAGGTTAAAAGAATGTTAGGCCGGGTTGGAACAGGCGTTCCACATCACGGATATATTTTTTATCCACCACGAACAAAATAAAGTGATCATCGGCTTGAATGACAATATCTTCACTACCGATTAGAACTTGATCATCGCGAATAATCGCACCAATGGTGGTGGCGGGTGGCAAATGAATTTCACTCACTCGACGGCCAATCACTTTGCTGGATTTACGGTCACCATGTGCAATTGCTTCAATGGCTTCCGCCGCACCACGCCGTAACGAGTGTACGCTGACAATATCGCCGCGGCGTACATGAGTGAGTAAGGTGCTGAGTGTTGCGAGTTGTGGGCTGATCGCAATATCAATCGCGCCGCCTTGGACTAAGTCAGCGTAAGCAGGGTTATTAATAATCGCCATGACTTTACGCGCACCAAGGCGTTTGGCCAGCAACGAGGCCATGATATTGGCTTCATCATCATTGGTCAGAGCCAAGAAAATATCCACTTCATCGATATTTTCTTCCACCAGTAAGTCACGGTCTGACGCGCTACCATGCAGCACGACAGTGGTGTCCAAACTGTCGGATAAATAACGACAGCGCGCGGCGTTGATTTCAATAATTTTGACTTGATAGCGGCTTTCAATCGCTTCGGCTAACCGCTCGCCAATATGGCCGCCGCCAGCAATAATCACTTTTCGATAGCTGTCTTCCATGCGCCGTAGCTCGCTCATTACTGCACGGATATGGCCGCGTGCGGCAATGAAAAATACTTCATCATCCACTTCGATAATGGTGTCGCCAGTAGGGAAGATCGGTCGGTCACGGCGGAAAATAGCGGCAACCCGCGTCTCGACATTGGGCATATGCGCGCGCAGTTGACGCAACTCTTGACCGACCAAAGGGCCGCCGTAATAAGCGCGCACACACACCAACTGGGCTTTGCCATCAGCGAAGTCAAGCACCTGTAGTGCACCCGGGTATTCAATCAAGCGCTTAATATGGTTGGTAACAGCCTGCTCTGGACTGATCAAAACATCAATCGGAATGGCGTCGTTATCAAAAAGTTCTGAACGGGTGAGGTAGGCTGACTCACGCACCCGAGCAATCTTGGTGGGTGTGCGAAACAGTGTATGTGCCACTTGGCAAGCGACCATATTGGTTTCATCGCTGTTGGTGACAGCGACGAGCATATCGGCATCATCAGCACCGGCTTGGCGCAGAATAGTAGGGAAAGAACAATGCCCGATCACTGTGCGAATATCTAAACGATCACCCAGATCGCGTAAGCGCTCAGTATCGGTGTCCACCACGGTAATATCATTGGCTTCGTTAGCCAAGTGTTCTGCCAGCGTGCCGCCAACTTGCCCAGCGCCGAGAATAATAATTTTCATGGTGATGTCCTTAAGCGCTCTGGGTTGCTGCGTGTTTGATCAGGCGAGCATAGTAAAAACCATCATGACCAGCCACTTGCGCAAGCAGTTGTTGGCCGTGAGGTTGTGCTTTGCCAAAGGCCGCTTCGAAAGGCAGCTCTTGTGCATCGCTGGTGCGCTGTAAGAACGCAGCAATCACCTCGGTGTTCTCAGTCGGTAATGTAGAACAAGTGGCGTATAGCAAGATACCGTTTTCTGCCAGTGTCGGCCAGAGTGCGTCGAGCAACTCACCTTGCAGTTTGGCGAGTGCGATAATGTCGTCGGCTTGACGCGTCAGCTTAATGTCGGGGTGACGCCGAATCACGCCAGTTGCTGAACAAGGCGCATCCAGTAAAATACGTTGGAATACTTGGCCATCCCACCACTGGTCAATTGCACGAGCATCACCGGCAATCAGTGTGGCGTTTAATTTTAAGCGTTTGAGGTTTTCTTTAACCCGCTCTAAACGTTGTGGTTCTAAGTCAATCGCGACAACCTCACCCAACTGCGCTTGGTTTTCTAAAATATGGCAGGTTTTCCCGCCGGGCGCACAGCAAGCATCCAATACCCGTTGCTTGGGTTCAAGCATTAACAACTGGGCTGCCAATTGCGCTGCTTCATCTTGCACGCTGACTGCGCCATCAGCAAAGCCGGGCAATGCAGCTACATCGCAAGGTGCAGCTAAGGTGATGCCGTCTTGACTGAATGGTGTCGCTTGCCCGGCAATATTGCAATCTGCCAGCTCCGCTAAATAGGCATCACGGCTTGAAACGCGTTGATTCACACGTAGAGTAAAGGGTGGATGACTATTATTGGCCTCGCAAATAGCCAGCCAGTCATTTGGCCAAAAAGCTTTCAGTGCTTTTTGTAGCCAGCGCGGATGTGCGGTAAGCACTACAGGGTCTTTTTCTAGCGTGGGTAGTAATGTGTCAGCTTCACGTTGCGCGCGACGTAAAACCGCATTAAGTAAACCTTTGGCCCAAGGCTTTTTCAGTGCGGTGGCACAGCCAACTGTTTCGGCAATCGCTGCATGGGCGGGAATGCGGGTATACAGCAGTTGGTATAAGCCCACTAAAAGCAAGGCTTCAACGTCTTGATCGGCTTTACGAAATGGCTTGCTCAGCAGTGCTAATGCTAATGCAGACAGACGGGGCTGCCAGCGTGCCGTACCGAATGCCAGTTCTTGCACTAAACCTTTGTCGCGTACTGCAACGCGCTCCAGTTGGGTTGGTAAGCTGCTGGCGAGTGAGGCTTTGCCTGCAAGGACTGCCGCCAGTGCACGCGCTGCCGCGAGACGTGGGTTCATAAGCCCAATACCTGACCCGACTGGAACAAGTCTTGTTTGCCGTTAAGTAAGTCACTGAATGCTAAAGCTTTGCCATTGGGTAGTTGTAAGTGGGTGAGGCGTAACGCCTGTTCACCGCACGCCACTAATAAACCGTTGCGATCGGCACTGAGAATCTCGCCAGGCTGGCCTTGACCCTCAGCTACCTGTGCAGCGTGAATTTTCAATGTTTCATGCGCCAAGGTACTGTGGCAAATCGGCCAAGGATACATCGCACGGATTTGGCAATCTAAGACAGCGGCTGGACGCTGCCAATCAATTAATGCCGCTTGCTTGTTTAATTTGTGCGCATAAGTGGCTAAACCATCCAGCTGTTGTTCAGCGGCTAAACTGCCATCAAGCAAGCCTTGAATGGTTTGCAATACGGCATCAGGACCGAGCGAGGCTAAGCGATCATGTAAGCTGCCACCAGTATCTGTAGCGAGAATCGGTGTGCTCATTTTCAGCAGCATGGGGCCGGTATCTAAACCTGCCTCCATTTGCATTACGGTGATGCCACTTTCGCTATCACCGGCTTCAATGGCGCGTTGAATCGGTGCGGCACCACGCCAGCGCGGCAGCAATGAGGCGTGGCTATTGATACAACATAAACGCGGCGTATCAAGAATCACTTGCGGCAGAATGAGACCATAGGCAACCACCACCATCAGATCGGCATTGAAGTCCGTCAGTTCTTGTTGTGCCTCTGGGCTGCGCAAGTTAACCGGCTGCAATACCGGGATATTATGTTTGGTTGCCAGCTGTTTTACTGGGCTAGGTGTTAATTTTTGGCCTCGTCCCGCAGGGCGGTCGGGTTGCGTATAGACTGCGACAACGCTGTGCTCGCTATCGAGTAGCGCTTTTAAATGATGGGCGGCAAACTCAGGGGTGCCGGCAAACACAATACGTAAAGACGAAGACATACAATTACCTTGCTAAAACAGAAGGAGCGTCATCGCACAGCGGTTACTTGAAAAATATTTAGTCTTTCTGCTGGCGATGGAGTTTTTCGAGCTTTTTCTTAATGCGATCACGTTTCAGTGCAGATAAATAATCAACGAAGAGTTTGCCATTTAAGTGGTCGCACTCATGTTGAATACAAATCGCCAATAACCCCTCAGCTAAGAGTTCAAAAGACTTGCCGTCACGGTCGAGCGCGTTGATTCTAACCTGTTGCGGCCGCTGTACGTCTTCATAGAAGCCGGGCACGGATAAACAGCCTTCTTGATAAACGTCTGTTTCGTCGGTAAGTATTTCAAACTCAGGGTTAATAAATACGAGGGGTTCAGATTTATCTTCGGATAAGTCCATGACCACTAAGCGAATGTGTTGGTTAATCTGAGTGGCGGCTAGACCAATGCCTGGAGCGGCATACATGGTTTCTAGCATGTCATCAATCAGACTGCGAATTTGATCATCGACCTGTGCGATAGGTTTGGCTATGGTACGTAGCCGAGGATCGGGAAACTCAAGAATATTTAAGATTGCCATATGCGTTTGTGATGTACTTATGGAATAAAGTTGGAAAGCACTGCTACTATGATACGCAGCATAATAAAGAAATGGCTGTAAAGCCAAAAACGGGTTCTGGAATTGTCATCAGGCGTTCCACGTGTCGACATATGATAAAGGGATTCACCGCATGAGGAAAACATTACTTGCTCTGTTATTGCTTGCGACTGCTGCAGTACAAGCACAGGTACAGTTAAAAGATGGCCATCCTGATAATTACACTGTGGTTAAAGGCGATACGCTGTGGGATATTTCCGGTAAGTTTTTAAGCAAACCGTGGAAATGGCCAGAAATTTGGCATGCTAACCCACAGGTGGCTAATCCGCATTTAATTTATCCAGGAGACCGTTTAAGTCTAGTTTACATTGATGGGCAGCCGCGCATCATGCTTAATCGTGGTGCAAGCCGCGGAACCATTAAGTTATCACCTAAAGTGCGTAGCACGCCAATGGCTGAAGCCATTCCAACGATTCCTTTAGAAGCGATTAATAGCTTTTTACTCAGCAATCGTATTGTGAATAGCCCAGAAGAGTTCGCTAACAACCCTTATGTAGTGGCTGGTAACGCTGAGCGTGTGGTGAGTGGTACCGGTGATCGTATCTACATTCGCGGTAACGTTGATGACAATGCTATTTACGGTATATTCCGCCAAGGTCGTACCTATACAGATCCTGACACTGAGGAGTTCTTAGGTATTAACGCGGATGATATCGGTGGTGGTGAAATTGTTGCCATTGAAGATGATATTGGCACCATGATGTTAACCCGTACCACACAAGAAGTACGTATTGCTGATCGTCTCTTCCCGACTGAAGAGCGTCCAATCAATTCAACATTTTCACCAAGCGAGCCAAAAGAAGCCATTGATGGCGTTATCTTGGATGTACCGCGTGGTGTCTCGCAAATTGGTCAGTTTGATGTTGTTACGATTAACAAAGGTACGCGTGACGGCCTCACTGAAGGCAACGTTTTAGCTGTATATAAAACAGGTGAGACGGTTCGCGATCGCATCAATGGTGACTCAGTCAAAATTCCAGATGAGCGTTCTGGTTTGCTGATGGTGTTTCGCACCTATGACAAGCTGAGTTACGGTTTGATTTTGTATGCCAGTCGTCAACTCGCGGTAATGGATAAGGTTAAAAATCCTTAGAGCAGTTTAAGCGCGTATCCGTCTGATGACAGCTGAAAGCGTCCTTGAAAAAGGGCGCTTTTTTGCTTTTTAGGCCCTTATTACTACACTGAATGATACGCACGACAGGGTGTCATGCGCTTTGTGATAAGGATATTGATATGCCGCATTGCTCGCCTGCAGAACTTGAAGCACGTTTACGCTTACACAGCCTTCCAGATATTGGACCGCAACGCTTTTATCGATTACTTGACGTGTTTGTTTCTGCGAGTTCAGCGCTGAGCGCTCCAGCTGCTGCATGGCGTGCTATTGGTATGCCACAGAGCAGTATTGACGCACGGCGCAGTGAGTTGGTACGTGAGCAGGCTCTGCTGGCACTGCGCTGGGCAGAGCACCCGCAACATCACGTGCTCTTGCATGATACGCCTGAGTATCCTTTCTTATTAAAGGAAACCACTGGATCGCCTCCGTTGCTTTTTGTACAAGGTGATCCATCTATTTTAGAGCAGCCGCAAATTGCTATTGTTGGTAGCCGTCGCGCAACGCGCCCCAGTTTAGATACCGCGCAACGTTTTGCCCGTCATTTAGCCAAAGGCGGTTTTGCAGTGACCAGCGGTTTAGCCTTGGGCGTTGATGCAGCGGCACATCAAGGTGCTTTAGATGTGCAAGGTGCGACGATTGCTGTGGTGGGCACCGGGCTCAATCAAGTCTATCCAGCACGGCATCGAAACTTATCCGCACAGATTGTTGAGCAAGGCGGTGCGCTGGTGTCTGAACTGACATTGCACAGCGCACCACATGCCAGCCATTTTCCACGTCGCAACAGAATTATTAGTGGTTTGTCATTGGGTGTTCTAGTCGTTGAAGCCAGTCCGTCTAGTGGATCATTGATTACCGCCCGACTGGCTGCTGAGCAGGGGCGTGAAGTGTACGCCATCCCGGGCTCTATTCATGCGCCGGGTGCACGTGGCTGTCATCAGTTGATTAGAGATGGTGCGCTATTGGTTGAATGCGTGGAGGATATTTTGGCCTCGCTGCGCGGTTGGCAAGTTGTCTCACAGCCTGCGGAGCAATCTGCTCAGCCGTCACTTGCTCTGCAGCACCCGTTGCTTGAGTTATTAAAAGTCAGACCCTTGGATATTGATGAGCTGGTTGAACTCAGTGAATTGCCGTTGGCGGAGGTGCTTGGCAAGCTGACGGATTTCGAAATTGCTGGGAATGTTAGTCGTCAAGGCAGTTTGTGGCTGTATCGTAACGTTGGACAGGTTTAAGATGGGCGTTTCTTTAATCCAGCAGTGAAGTGTTGGCGAGTAAATTTGATGACCAGTGCTTGGCAAATTCAACAGATTGCGCAAAAAATTCGTCGGGGTGCGGTGATTGCGTATCCCACCGAGGCCGTTTGGGGTTTGGGGTGTGATCCTTTCAATGCAACGGCTGTGGCGCGTTTATTGGCTTTGAAAGAGCGTCCGGTGGATAAAGGTTTGATCTTGGTTGGGGCAAATATCGAACAGTTTTCTGGGTTGCTTGAGGGCTTAACTGCCGAGCAGATGCAGCAGTTAACCGCCAGTTGGCCAGGGCCGAATACTTGGCTGGTACCGCATCATAAGCGTATGCCTGAATGGATTACCGGCACGCATGACAGTGTGGCAATTCGCGTCAGTGCGCATCCTTTGGTGGCAGAGCTGTGTCGGTTAACTGGTCCATTGGTGTCGACTTCCGCAAATCCCAGCGGGCTTTTACCGGCGAAAAGTCGTTTACGCATTGAGCAGTATTTTCATGGTCAGTTGGATGCGGTTTTGAGCGGCGAGCTCGGCCAGAGCAGCAACCCAAGCACTATCCGCGATTTGCGTACAGGACAAGTATTGCGCTCAGCCTAAGCTTTATAGCTGCGCGCGCAGTTGTAGTAGTACTGGGGCCGGATCAGGGCGTAGGCCCGTCCACAGATGAAATGCTTCGGCTGCTTGCTCAACTAACATGCCTAAACCATCTAAAGTGCGTGCAGCACCGTGCGTTTGTGCCCATTGATTAAAGATGGTGGTCTGTCTGCCGTACATCATGTCGTAGCAAACCGTGTGCTTGGCTTTAATCAAAGTGCTGGCCAAGGGTGGCAACTTGCCAGCGAGACTGGCCGAGGTGCCATTGATAATGATATCCACTGGCGCATCAATCCAATCGTAGCCACAAACAGTCATCGGACCTAAATCAGCAAATTCGCGTGCCAGTTGCTCAGCTTTCTCAACGGTGCGATTGGCGATACAAATCTCCGCTGGATGCTGTGCCAATAAGGGTTCTAATACACCGCGTACGGCACCGCCAGCGCCGAGGATTAAGATGTTCTTCTTTGCCAGCTCAACCTGGTTATTGAGCAAATCATTGACTAAGCCAGCACCATCAGTGTTGTCACCGAGTAAGCAACCATTATCGAGTTTTTTTAGTGTATTGACTGCTTTGGCGCGTAAGGCGCGTTCGCTGAGTTGATCAGCAAGCACAAAGGCTTGTTCCTTAAAGGGCACCGTGACATTGGCGCCACTGCCTGATTTAAAAAATTGCGTGAGCGCATCAGGGAAACCATCCAGCGCCGCCAACAAAGGCTCATAACTGATGTGTTGCCCAGTTTGCTCGGCAAATAAGCGATGAATTAACGGTGATTTACTGTGGGCAATCGGGTTACCAAAAACGCCATAATATTTCATTTTTCTGATGCCTCGCCAAGCCAGTCGCGATCTTGCAGGAAGTACTCGGTGAGGCGTGCTTCGCGGCTGTTGGCTTCGGGCTTCCAGTCGTAACCCCAGCGCACTTGGGGCGGCAAGGACATTAAAATGGATTCGGTGCGTCCGCCAGACTGCAGGCCAAATAGAGTGCCACGATCAAAAACCAAGTTGAACTCGACATAGCGGCCACGACGGTGTGCTTGGAAGTCACGTTGTCGCTCGGTGAATGGTGTATGGCGGCGGCGCTCAATAATTGGCAAATAGGCATCAAGAAAGGCATCACCAATGGCGCGCATAAAAGCAAAGCTGGTAGCGAAATCCCACTGATTCAGGTCATCAAAGAAGAGGCCGCCTATCCCGCGTGGTTCATCGCGATGTTTTAAGTAAAAGTATTTATCGCACCAGGCTTTATAGTCCGGGTACACGTTGTCGCCGAATGGTGCGCAGGCGTCATGCGCGACTTGGTGCCAATGCACGCAGTCTTCTTCTTCGGCGTAATACGGAGTGAGGTCAAAGCCACCGCCAAACCACCAGATCGGCTCTTCGCCAGGCTTTTCTGCAACAAATAAACGCACGTTGGCGTGCGAGGTTGGAATATGTGGGTTTTCTGGATGAATCACTAAAGACAAGCCCAGCGCTTGAAACGAACGACCGGCCAGCTCAGGACGGTGTGCACTGGCGGAGGGTGGTAAAGCGTCGCCATACACATGAGAGAAATTCACGCCGCCTTTTTCAATCAGTACGCCGTTTTCTAGAACACGAGTACGCCCACCACCACCACCTGGCCGCTGCCAGTTTTCTTCAAAGAAAGATCCGCCGTCAACCTGCTCTAACGCCGTACAAATACGCTCTTGTAGATCCATTAAATAGCTTTTTACGTCATCAATTGAGGCTGTCAAAATAAACTCCAAAAAGGGTGTACAGCACCGCTCAAAATACTTTATTTTAAGAAAAATCATTTAATTGAACTAAGCATACCATTATCGGAATAATCGATTAACTGAATCCGCCCGCGCAAGGCTGCAGTTGTTATTGCTAGGTGCTTCCCTTAGTATTTGCCCGCCGCATAAACGGTTCTAGAGAAACTAAAGGCTTTATGGAAAGTTCTTGTATAAGTCCATCTTGGACTTCATTACATATTATGATCAGCGTGCTTGCTGACGGCTTCCTGTGGACTAAAACCAGCTTGGTCTGAGTCGTAGTCTCCTTGAGTTGCCCGGTGCAGGCTGCTTGGAGAGACACAATGAGTAACATCAATAGCCAGCTCGTACTCGTCCTGAGTCAAGCCATTGAGCAAAATAGATTTGCTGACGCCTTAGTTGCGGTTAAAAGTTTACCTCCGGTCGATCTAGCCGATGTTTTAGAGCAGCTTGATCCGACCCTAGGCTGGCGATTGCTGGAGTGCTTGCCTGATCGAGCCGATGTGTTTAGCTATTTCGAGCCTGAGCAACAGGTGCGCATGGCACTTGAGTTCCCACGCGCCACGTTGGCTGAATTGGTCAGCGAGATGCCGGCCGATGAACGTACTGACTTATTTAAACGTTTTGATCAAAATCAGCGTGACATGCTTTTGCCCGCTTTGGCCGCTGCTGAACGTGAAGATATTTGCAAATTATCGGCTTATGTTGAAGGTACCGCCGGTGCCTTAATGACCTCTGACTACGCTTCGTTAAAAAAAGATATGACAGTGGCGCAGGCGATGGCCTATTTGCGTGATGAAGCGCCCGCTGCGGAAACCATTTATCAAGTCTATGTGATTGACGAGCAGCGCCACTTGTTGGGTGCGCTGTCATTGCGTGATTTAATTTTGGCCGACCCGCATCGAACGATTCAGGATTTAATGAGCAGTGATGTGGTTAGCGCGGATGTGACGGATGACCAAGAAGATATTGCTAAGAAAGTCGCTCGCTACGACTTGCTTGCCTTGCCGATTACCGATGAGCACGGTGTTTTGATGGGTATTGTCACCTATGATGATGCGATGGATGTAGTCAGTGAAGAAGCGACTGATGACATTCATAAATCTGCAGGTGTCAGCACAATTATTGGCAGTATCAAAGGTGCCAGTATTGGTTTGCTGTACCGCAAGCGGATTTTTTGGTTGGTGCTGTTGGTGTTTGGTAACTTGTTTTCCGGTGCTGGCATTGCTCACTTTCAAGACATTATCGCGGCCAACATTGTTCTGGTGTTCTTCTTGCCGCTACTGGTGGACAGCGGTGGTAACGCCGGTTCGCAATCGGCCACCTTGATGGTGCGCGCGTTAGCAACAGGTGAAGTGGTGATGCGCGACTGGCTGTATTTAATTGGCCGTGAAGCATTAGTGGCTTTGGCATTGGGCGGCACGATGGCGGCAGCCGTCTCGCTGTTAGGCTATATCCGTGGCGATTCAACCATCGCTTTAGTGCTGGCATTAAGTATGGTTTCGATTGTGATGATTGGTTGTATGATCGGCATGAGTCTGCCCTTTGTTCTGAGCAAGTTTAACTTTGACCCGGCCAGTGCCAGTGCGCCGTTAATTACCTCTGTGTGCGATGCTACGGGTGTGGTGATTTATCTGTTTATTGCTTCGCAACTGCTGAGCAATGTTGCTATAGCAGGCGGGTAACCTCCGTCATTCAGGTAAAAAAAAGCCCCAGCCTTTTCTCTGGGGCTTTGCGCAACGCAAGAAAACTTAGAGTAAGTCGTCGAGCATCGCTTTATTACGCACGGCACCTTTGTCAGCGCTGGTCGCTAACAATGCGTACGCCTTGAGTGCGGTGGTCACTTTACGTGGGCGCACTTCCACTGGCTTCCAACCTTTGGCGTCTTGCGCAATACGGCGTTCGGCCAGCTCAGCATCGCTGATTTGCAGATTGATACTGCGATTGGGGATATCAATTAAAATGCTATCGCCTTCCTGCACTAAACCAATCGCACCACCGGCGGCCGCTTCTGGAGAGGCGTGACCAATGGATAGACCAGAAGTACCACCGGAGAAGCGACCGTCAGTCAGTAACGCGCAGGCTTTACCTAAGCCTTTAGACTTCAGATAGCTGGTGGGGTAGAGCATTTCTTGCATACCTGGGCCGCCTTTTGGGCCTTCGTAACGAATAATCACGATATCGCCAGCTTTCACTTCGTCGGCCAGAATGCTACGTACGGCTGAATCTTGGCTTTCAAAGATTCTTGCCGTGCCTTTAAACACGTGAATTGATTTATCTACGCCAGCCGTTTTCACCACGCAACCATCTACGGCGATATTGCCATAAAGAACGGCTAAGCCACCTTCGTGGGAGTAAGCATGTTCAACGCTGCGGATACAGCCGTCTTTACGGTCTAAATCCAATGAGGGCCAGCGTGTTGCTTGGCTAAATGCAGTCTGAGTTGGAATGCCGCCTGGACCTGCTTTAAAGAAGGTGTGCACGGCTTCATCGTCAGTCTGGGTGATATCCCATTTCGCAATCGCATCCGCCATGGTTTTGCTGTGCACGGTGGGTAGGTCCGTGTGTAAAAAACCACCGCGTGCGAGCGAACCTAAAATACTGAAGATACCACCGGCGCGGTGTACATCTTCCATATGATATTTTTGGATATTCGGTGCCACTTTACACAGCTCAGGCACGCTGCGTGATAAACGATCGATATCCAGTAAGTTAAAGTCCATTTCTGCTTCTTGCGCTGACGCCAATAAGTGCAGAATGGTGTTGGTTGAGCCGCCCATGGCGATGTCCAGAGACATCGCATTCTCAAAGGCTTTGAAGTTGGCAATATTGCGTGGTAGAGCGGATTCATCGTTTTCTTTGTAGTAACGACGGCACAGCTCAACAATGCTGCGACCCGCTTGTAAGAACAACTCTTTGCGGTCGGCGTGCGTGGCCAGCACCGTACCGTTACCGGGTAAGCCTAGACCTAAAGCTTCAACCAAGCAGTTCATCGAGTTAGCGGTAAACATACCTGAGCATGAACCACACGTTGGGCAAGCGCTGCGCTCGTATTCAGCCACTTTTTCATCAGAGGCATCGTCATCAGCAGCAATCACCATCGCGTCAACCAAGTCTAAACCGTGACTGGCCAGCTTGGTTTTACCTGCTTCCATTGGGCCGCCAGAAACAAAGATCACTGGGATATTGAGGCGCAACGCAGCCATCAGCATGCCTGGGGTGATTTTATCGCAGTTGGAGATACAGACTAAGGCGTCGGCGCAGTGCGCATTGGCCATGTATTCCACTGAGTCAGCAATGATTTCACGGCTCGGCAGTGAATACAGCATGCCGTCGTGCCCCATAGCAATGCCATCATCGACAGCGATGGTATTAAATTCCTTAGCCACACCGCCCGCACGCTCAATTTCACGGGCGACTAATTGGCCCATATCCTTAAGGTGTACGTGACCTGGCACAAATTGAGTAAAGGAGTTGGCCACGGCAATAATCGGCTTATGAAAGTCTTCGTCGGTCATACCGGTTGCACGCCATAGCGCGCGGGCACCCGCCATATTGCGGCCGAAGGTTGAGGTTTTCGAACGATAATCAGGCATCAGAACTTCCTGCAAAGATAAAAATAAGGGCGGTAAGCGCATCTGCAACTGTTGCTGCGGGGTGACCGTGCGGTTGGCAAAGCATGCTTAGGCTCGCCTAGGGTAGTGACGAGAATGTCAGTAATTCTACGCTGCCCTGCGCAGGTGGGCAAAGGGCAGTGGCTTTTTGCTTGAACGTGGCGTACTGAGCCAACTTAGCTGTTAGGTAAGATGCGACTCACAGTGTATTTCAGGTGACGGGTTTCTGGGATCGCAGGGTGCATCGGGTGATCCGCACTTTGTCCACTTTGTTCAAGGATTTGAATATTGCGATCCAAATGACGCGCACTAGCAAGTAAGGTGCTGTGCATGCTTTCTTCAGTGAAAAACGGCGAACGTGATGAGCAAATTAAAATACCGTCACGGTTGAGTAAACGGATGCAATGCTCATAGAGTTTGCGGTAACCGGCTTCACCGGTTTTTAAATCTTTTTTGCGTTTAATGAAGGCGGGTGGATCGATAATAATGACATCAAAGCGCTCTTCATCGCGTTTCAGTGCTTGTAAGGTTTCCAGTACATCACCTTCGGCGCAGAGTAGCGTTTCACCAAGATTATTCAGCTGTGCGTTATTTTCTAGGGCATCTAAGGCTTGGGCGGACGCATCAGCACAGAACACTTCACTGGCGCCGGCTAAAGCAGCCGGAATCGCCCAACTACCGACATCGCTGTACACTGACAGTACGCGCTTATCTGTGCAGTATACTGCTGCCTGTAAACGATTAAAGCGTTGATCAAAATGCCAGCCCAAGGTTTTTTTCTGTAATAATGGTGCGTTAAATACCAAGTCATTTTCTAACAGTTGCACCCACTCGGGTACGTCACCGTAGGCGACTTCTAAATAGCGCTCTAAGCCTTCAGCATCGCGCAAATTGGAGTCATTACGCCATAGCACTCCAGAGGGTTTGCAGACCTGCAATAAAGCCTCAAGAATAATCTCTTTGTGTGGTTCCATGCAGGCAGCAGTGATTTGCACCACTAAGATATCGCCGAAACGGTCAACCTCCATGCCGGGTAATAAATCACCTTCGGCATGCACTAAGCGATAAAAAGGCGCACTGAACAGGCGCTCACGTAATGACAGCGCAATATTTAAACGGTGAACGAGCAGTGATTTATCCAAGCGGTGTTCAATATCACGTGAGACCAGACGTGCGCAGACCAATGTCTGCGGGCTCATGACTACAACGCCTAAGGTTTTTCCTGAAGCGGTTTCAACAATGGCTTGATCGCCAGCTTTAAAGGCACTTAAGGGTGAGAGTTTTGTATCAACTTCATTGCTATAGACCCACAGGTGCCCGCTGCGCAAGCGGCGGTCGGCGTTAGAATTTAGGCGTAAGAACGGCAGTGTCATGGGACTCTCCAAAAAAAACAATGTGCAGAGTATAACGATTGTCTTCGGTGCAGGTCTGACTTTCGCAGAAGGATATGGCGCTCAATAACAACCTAGCGTATAGGTTTGATCTTGATGTGTCTGGGCGCGTGGTTTCATCATAAATGAGAAGGTTGTTAGCATGCTTAAAGTATTCAAGGCGCGTCCCAAGCTGTGGATGCTATTGATCGTGTGTATGGGGTTGCTGATAGGATCGTTGCGCTATTGGCACTGGGATGATCGTGTATTGTTTTTATGGCAAGAGCGCAATACCAGCATACAACAGCAAAGCGATAGTATTTGGTTGCCGGGTTATCGTGCGGTGATTCAGGCGAAACCTCTAGCAGAGTTGGCAGAGGCTGAAACCTCAGGACTCAGCTGGAGCCCGCTGAGTAATACGTTATTTGCCGTGACGGGGAAAATTCCAAAGTTGATTGAGTTATCGCTAGAGGGTGATGTGCTGCGGGAGGTTGAGTTGCGTGGCTTTTCTGATCCTGAAGGGGTTGAAGTGCTCAGTGATGGGCGCATTGCCATTATTGATGAGCGACGTGGGCAATTGACAGCATTTTACTTGCCACTGGATGCGCAATTTATTGATGGTGAGACTTTGCCGAGAATTAGTCTGGGCACTATGGCTTCCAGCAATAAAGGCTTTGAAGGTATTGCTTGGGATGGGCGTAATCAGCGCATGTTGCTGGCCAAGGAGCGCAGTCCGTTTGGTTTATTTAGCTTGCCGTTTCCAGATTTGGCCGAGGGTGTTAACGCACCGCTGCAGACTTTGCAGGAATTACCATCAGAGCAAGTGTTTATGCGCGATTTTTCCTCGTTAGCCATTGATCAGCGCACTGGGCATTTATTGGTCTTATCCGATGAATCGCGTATGTTATTAGAGCTCGACAAGCAGGGTAATCCGATCAGCTTTATTAGCTTAGCCGTGGGTTTTAATGGCTTAACCCGCAGTATTAAACAAGCTGAAGGGGTGGCGATGGATGGACGGGGCAATATTTATATTGTTGGTGAACCCAACTTATTTTACGTCTTTAAGAAAGTCGCTCAAGGGCAATGATGGGTTGAGCATGATGCTCAGGTCAGGCCTATCGCATAAGGACACCATGCATGCACATAGCGATGTTCCCTTATTTATTTTGCGGCACGTTAGGCGGTCTTGGTTAACCGTCTAACGTGCCGTTTTGTTTAAGCGTTGCGCACTAAAGTTTCGACCCCGTTGTCGGTGCCTAGTAGCAATACATCGGCCGGACGCTGAGCAAATAAACCGCTGCAGACCACGCCAACGATCGCGTTGATTTTTTCTTCCAGTCCACGCGGGTCAGTTATTTGTATATTGTGCACATCTAAAATCACATTGCCGTTATCGGTGACCACGCCCATGCGGTAGACCGGATCGCCACCGAGTTTGAGCAGTTCACGTGCGACATAGCTGCGCGCCATCGGAATGACTTCAACGGGCAGTGGGAACTCGCCTAAGAGGCTCACTTTTTTGCTGTCATCGGCAATACAAATAAAGGTTTTAGCCACTGCTGCGACAATTTTTTCACGGGTCAATGCAGCGCCGCCGCCTTTAATCAACTCTAGATACTTATTGCACTCATCGGCACCGTCCACGTAGAACTGTAACTCTTGCACCGAGTTGAGGTCATGCACGCTGATACCGTGTTGTTTGAGTCTTGCTGAGGTTGCTTCAGAGCTGGCCACTGCTCCGGCGAAGGTGTGCTTGTGCTGAGCGAGTAAATCAATAAAGAAGTTTGCCGTAGAACCCGTACCTACACCGATGATGCTGCGTGGCTCAAGGTACGGGAGAATATAATCAATGGCGGCTTGGGCAACCGCTTGTTTGCGTTGATCTTGGTTCATGACAGACTCCGAGAGTAAATAATATAAATCAATTATAACGACTTACGCTGCCTGCATGTGGTTGAGTTGTGAACGGTGGAGTAGACTGTTTGACTTTGTCGCACAGTTTAGTGAATTCCGCCATGCTCGAACATTATGTGAAAAAAATCCTTAACGCCCGTGTCTATGACGTGGCGCAAGAAACGCCGCTACATGCCGCGCCGCAGTTGTCTGAGCGTTTAGGCAATAATATTTTGCTTAAACGTGAAGATTTACAGCCGGTCTTTTCATTTAAAATTCGGGGTGCGTATAACAAAATTGTCCAGCTTAGTGCTGCCGAGCGTGCGTGTGGCGTGGTCACGGCTTCGGCTGGAAATCATGCGCAAGGTGTCGCGTTAGCGGCAAAGTTCCTCGGCATTAAAGCCACGATTGTGATGCCGAAAACCACTCCGGAAATTAAGGTTAAAGCGGTGCGCGCGCGCGGTGCGCGGGTGGTTTTGTATGGCGATGCTTTTCCTGAATCCTTAGCGCACTCACTCAAGTTGGTCGAAGAAAAAGGTTTGGTGTATATCCATCCTTATGATGACCCTGACGTGATTGCTGGACAGGGCACCGTGGCAATGGAGATTTTGCGTCAGCATCAAGGCCCTCTGCATGCTGTGTTTGTGCCGTGTGGCGGCGGCGGTTTGATTTCTGGAGTAGCGGCCTACATTAAATATGTACGTCCAGAAGTAAAAATCATTGGTGTGGAACCGGTTGATTCGAATTGCTTGCAACAAGCGATGGCGGCGGGTGAACGTGTGGTATTGCCGCAGGTTGGACTGTTCGCTGATGGCGTGGCAGTCACGCAAATAGGTCAGTACACCTTCGATATTTGCCGCCACTACGTTGATGAAGTTATCACTGTCAGCACCGATGAAATCTGTGCGGCGATGAAAGATATTTATGATGACACTCGCTCAATCACTGAACCGGCTGGTGCTTTGGCAGTTGCAGGGATTAAAAAATATGTTGAGCGCAGCGGTATTGTTGATGAAAACTTAGTGGCGATTGATTCAGGTGCTAACGTGAATTTTGATCGTTTACGCCATGTCGCTGAGCGCGCCGAATTGGGCGAACAGCGTGAAGCCATTATAGCGGTGACTATTCCAGAAGAACCGGGCAGCTTTAAACGCTTCTGTGAAGCGCTGGGTAAGCGGCAGATTACTGAGTTTAATTACCGTTATCACACCGATGGCCGCGCACATATTTTTGTTGGCGTGCAGACCCATCCTGAACTGGACCCGCGCGCGGCTTTGGTTGCAGGCTTGCGTGAGCAAGGCTTTCCTGTCGTGGATCTGACTGAGAATGAAATGGCTAAGCTGCACATCCGTCATATGGTCGGTGGGCATGCCGATGCGGTGACCAGTGAGCGCGTATTCCGTTTTGAATTCCCAGAACGCCCTGGTGCCTTGTTTAACTTCTTAAATAAGCTTGGCGGACGCTGGAATATCTCAATGTTCCATTACCGTAACCATGGTGCTGCCGATGGCCGCGTACTCGCCGCGTTGCAAGTGCCTGAAGATGAGCAAGGGTTGCTCGCCGATGCCTTAGATAAAATTGGCTACCCGTACTGGGATGAAACTGAAAACCCAGCGTATCAGTTGTTTTTAGGTTAGGGTTAGGACGCTCGGCTGGCAGTCAGTCTGAGGCTTTACTGATGAATAGATTTTAGGAGTGATAACGTTTGGAAAGTTATTTAGTGTTGCGTATCAGTCACAGTGTCCCAGCAATTTTACTGATCCTTGGTGTGCTTGCACATATCGTGATTGTTTGGCGCGCTAAAGGTAAGGGGCATGCTGTGCTTGCCGCAAAACTACGCCGTACCTGCATGATCAGCTTGCCGGTGTTTTCCGTACTGGCCGCGACCTTACCGATCACGGGTTGGTGGTTAAGCCATTTATCCGGTCGGCCTTTAAGTCAGCAATGGCTGACAATTAGTATTGTTTTGATGCCCGTGCTATTTGTCTTGGGTGGTTTGTTGTATGGCAACCTCAGTCGCTGGCAAACACAGCTGGCCAATCAACAAAACGCCAGTGGTCGTCAGCAGATTTTTGCTGTGTTTTGGGCGGTTTTAGTGCTGTTGGTATTACTGGTTATCAGCGCTTTGATGGGTGCTAAACCATTGTAAGTCAACGGCTTGTCGATGTGTCGATTGGCTGCAGCGGTTTGGCTTGACCCAGCGTTTGCAGCTTGGCATCGACCAAGTGAGTCAGCATCAGCTGGCCCTTATCTCCCACTCGAAACAGACCATACTTTGCTTGCTCATAGCGGCTGGCGGTGCCTTCTTGAAAGAAGAACGCATTGGTGGCGAACTTGACTTGGCCATTGCGCAGGCGAAACTGCAGGCGTAATTGTCCGTCTGCTAAGGGTTGCTGTTGATCCAGTGCGACCAAGCTGGCACGTCTCTGGGCATCTAGCTGCACGATGATCTGCCCCGTAACGCTGTCCTGGGTGTTGCTCAGCTGCTTTCGGATTGCCTCGGCCATGGCAAAACGCAGCGCCATATAATCGCCCTGCATCAGCGAGCGTGGATCAACGGGTACGAGCTCCAAGAGCACGGTTTGCCCCTGCTTGATTAATGTTTCGTTTTGCCAAATGGCAAAATTAACTACGCCAAGGATTAACGGTGTGCAGAGTAGAATCAGCCACTTACGCATCAGTTTTTGACTCCGTTATAAGCGGACGGGCATAGCGATTTAATAGCGTATACACAATGAGTAAGATTGCTCCACTGGCACACAAAAGTATCGACTTATACAGCAGGCTACTGTTTAAACTGTAGTAGTAGAGCATGAAATAAGCGGCTAAAGCCAACAGGTTGAGCCAGATGAGGCGCGTGTGGGCTTGTTTTACACCGATGCACAGCAGTAAGCATAAAGGCGCAAGGCCTGGCATCTTCAGGTTAACCAGACCGATGAAAATACTTATAAAAAGTGCGATGTAGCGCAGTTGAGTGTGCTGCACACTGCGTCGTATCAGCTGCCACGCCAGGCCTAAACATACGATGCTGGTTAACGCCGCTGTTATCCAAAGATGGGTGTGCCAGTGACCTTGAGTGATGTTCCACCATGAGAACTCAGTACTGTTGGCCAGTAATATGATAAAAATCGTCACCCACAAGCCAAGGGTCAAACCGACAGTCGCCGGCTGCAGATACGCCGCTCCTTTGTAAACGCGCAAGTTGTTGAGCCACAAGCCAATGACTGCAGCACTCAGGACGGGGAGTGCATACAGCCAAGTCTGTTGCCCAAGCAGCCATAGCAACGCGCCGCAAGCTAGAAATAGAGCAGCCGCTCGCTGACTACGAATGCCTATTGAGATAAATAAAATGATCTCTAAGACAAGCAGCGCCGCGGCTGCTAACTGGCTACTGTCAGAGCTGTCTAATACGCCAAAAGTTATTAAGGTTTGTCCTGTCATACTGCAAGCAAAGACAAATTGCTCTAAAAATAATGGAATCTTAGGTGTACGACTGATCCAGATGCTGATGGCGCACAAGACCAGCCCCAGCCCCCAAATGTTGCTTATTTCAGAGAAGACACTGATAAATAAAGTAGAAATAAAGACAGTGAAGAACAGTGCTGATAGCCAGCCTGACGCACCAAGTAAGATGCGCAGGAAAAAGGCGGGCTGTTGATTGTATTCGGCTATTGGTTGATCGCCAAAGACCAATCCTTTCGCCTGTAACTGCTGCCAGAGTGCTACAGAGTGAGTCATGGCTGTGCTCCTGGCTTTACTGCGCGGCGAGGTAAAGAGGTTTGCTGACTGAGTTGCCTTAGCCAGACGGCTCCAGCACTGGATAAGCCCATGACGCTCAGTGCCAGCAGTAAGAACAGGATTTCAACGGGAAGGATGTCCGACAGTGCATGCGCCAAAATAGTCACTGTTAAGACAATGGCCGCCATGAGCAAAGCGGCGAGCATGACGAGATCCAATTGGCGCATACGGTACCGGTACAAGCACCAGGCATTGAATCCCGCCCAAATGGGCAAGGTCAATCCATCGCTATGTGCTGAGGAATAAACATACTCCATGGCTAAAAAGGTGATGATCAACAAGCTGTACAAACTGATGGCTTGTTCACCCCAGTGCAGTAAACGTGAAGCAGGTAAGTGCGTTGTGCTGAGGATCCACAGACCTACCGCACTGAAATTGAGCGCAAATATCGACCAGACCGGGTGTGTGAGCGGGGCGAATAGATGGCGGATAGACAGATCACCCAGTGCCAACAGCACACTCATATTGAGTAATACCAACAGTAATAACCATAGCGCCGGTAAACGTGCTAGCAGCACCCAAGGTGAGATCAATAGGGCCCAGACTAAAAAGAGTTGATAAGTGTCAGCCCCACTTTGGTAGGTCTGTCCCATCAATGCCAACAACGCACCGACCAATACGCAGGCGACGAATAGGCTGGCTTGCCCTGTAGGCTGTTGCAAATTAACCCGTAGCAGCGGTAGCAGTGACAGAATCAGCGCACCTTGGGCAATGGCAAATTTGCTATAACGACTTAAGTCATCCCAGTTGTATGCAAAGAAGAAAATCACTCCACTGCACAACAGCAGTACGGCAAACGCCAACACCACCTGACTGAGAAAATGCAGATGATCTGCAGCGCTTGGCACGCTATGGGTGATGGTGAGTGCTTGCTCGACTTTATCGGCATCGAGGTGGCCGCTGGCGACCCAGTCGAGGATCTGCTGTCTACTGTCTGACATCGTTGGCCTACGGTGCTAAACGTGCGTTAAGGCTGTTTTCAGCCAAGCGCTGTGCTTGTTGTTGGGTCATCCCTAAACCCGTATGTAATGCTTGAAAGTTCTCGGTCAGATAACCGCCAAAATATGCTGGATCATCTGAGTTAACGGTAACCAGTGCGCCTTGCTCAAGCATCTGTAAAATAGGATGCTCGCTCATGTCTTGATAAACCTGCAGCTTGGTATTGGACAGCGGACAGACGGTGAGCGGGATTTGCTCTTCAATCAGACGCGCCATTAAGCGCTGATCTTCCCAGGCACGTACGCCGTGGTCGATGCGGCTGACTTTGAGTAAATCCAGCGCTTGCCAAACATACTCTGGCGGTCCTTCTTCACCGGCATGTGCGACAGTTAAGAGACCTTCGGCGCGGGCTTTGGCAAAGACCTTGGTGAAATTGCTTGGTGGATGGCCCAGTTCCGAACTGTCCAAGCCCACAGCAAAAAATACGTCTCTAAAGGGCATCGCTTGCTGCAGGGTATTAAAGGCCTCGTCTTCCGGTAAGTGGCGTAAGAAACTTAGAATTAAGCCGCTGCTGATACCGAGTAAGTCACGTGCATCGCCCAGCGCTTCGCTGATGCCAGTCATCGCCACTTCCATTGAGATGCCGCGTGCAGTGTGGGTTTGCGGATCAAAAAACGGTTCCACGTGAATCACGTTTTGCTCTTCACATTTCTTTAAATACGCCCAAGTTAGGTCGTAAAAATCTTGCTCGGTTTGCAAGACATTGGCACCTTGATAGTAGATGTCCAAAAATTCCTGCAAATTATTAAACGCATACGCACTCCGCAGGGTTTCAACGGAATCCCATGGCAACTGGATACGGTTACGTTCGGCCAGTTGGAACATGAGTTCAGGTTCCAGTGAACCTTCTAAATGCATGTGCAATTCTGCTTTGGGTAACGCATTAAGCCAGTCGTACATGGAGTGAACCTCTAGAGTCAGTCTTATGAGCTGCTTGCTGTGCTGCAGCACTCATACAGGCGGCGTTCTTTTAATAAATTGAGTTGTGCAACAGCCTAAAATAATGCCACACATTAAACCGTGAATCGGCCACAGTTTTGCGCGTTTAAACTGCAACCTTGGCCTTAATGTGAGGGTGCGCGTGGTAATCGCACAGCTCAAAATCATCAATGCTAAAGTCAAAAATCGAGTTGACCTGAGGGTTGATACGCATGGTGGGTAAAGGCAGTGGTTCACGGCTCAGCTGTTCTTCAACCTGAACCATATGATTGGAATACAAATGGCAGTCGCCGCCGCTCCAAATAAACTCACCGAGTTGTAAGTCGCAGACCTGCGCCACCATCATGGTCAGCAAAGCATAGCTGGCAATGTTGAATGGCACGCCGAGGAAGATATCTGCAGAACGCTGATAGAGCTGGCAGCTTAATTTGCCGTCAGCGACATAAAACTGAAACAACGCATGGCAAGGGGGTAAGGCCATGTTATCAACCAGTACGGGGTTCCATGCGCTAACGATTAAACGGCGTGAGTCAGGATGGCTTTTAATCATCTCAATCAGCTTACTGATTTGATCAATCGACTCGCCATTGGGGCTCGGCCAGTTACGCCATTGGTAGCCGTAGACGGGGCCTAAGTCGCCATTTTCGTCCGCCCACTCATCCCAAATCCGCACACCATTGTCTTGCAGATATTTGATGTTGGTATCACCCTGCAAAAACCATAACAGCTCATGAATAATGGATTTTAAGTGGCATTTTTTGGTGGTGACCAAAGGAAAACCTGCGTTTAAGTCAAAACGCATTTGATGGCCAAATATGCTGCGGGTGCCGGTGCCAGTGCGATCGCTTTTATCCACGCCCTGATCACGCACATGGCGCATTAAGTCGAGATACTGTTTCATTTCTGTGCCACCTCTTGACGCTTATAGGCATAAACAATTAAACCAATACCGCCGAGAACCATCGGGACGCACAGCACTTGACCCATGGTCAGCCAGTCAAAGGCTAAGTAACCCAGTTGCGCATCGGGTACGCGGACGAATTCAACGATAAAGCGGAAAATGCCGTAACACAGTGCAAACATGCCGGAGATGGCCATGGTTGGTCGGGGTTTGCGTGAGTACAGCCATAGAATAATAAAGAGGGCGACGCCTTCTAGGGCAAATTGATACAGCTGCGAGGGGTGGCGGGCGAGTTGTGCAGGATCGGTGGGAAACACCATCGCCCAAGACACATCAGTGGCCTTGCCCCAGAGTTCGCCATTAATAAAATTACCAATGCGACCGGCACCTAAACCAATAGGCACTAAAGGTGCAATGAAATCCATCAGTTGGAAAAAGCTTTTCTTATGCTTGCGAGCAAACAGCCAGACCGCCAGCATCACCCCAAGAAAACCGCCATGGAAAGACATGCCACCTTCCCAAATGCGTAACACCAGTAGCGGGTTTTCGACATATGCGGCGAAGTCATAAAACACCACATAGCCTAAACGCCCGCCCAAAATGATACCCATAGCGACCCAAAAGATCAGGTCGGAGAGGGTGTCTTTTGTCCAGCTTGGATCAAATGAATGCAAGCGTCGACGGGCCAGCCACCAAGCACCACCAATCCCCACTAAATACATTAGACCGTACCAGTGGATTTTTAGCGGCCCGAGGGCAATCGCCACAGGATCAATATTGGGGTAGGGGAGCATGGGAAGTCCTTAATTAAGCAAAAAGCTGAGGCCAACAATGGTTAGCAGCAGCGCAAATAAACGCTTCAATAATAGCGGAGAAAGCTTATGTGCGAGTTTGGCACCAAAGCGCGCAAAAAACACTGAAGTCAGTGCAATTCCTAAAAGAGCGGGCAAGTAAATAAAGCCTACACTCCATTCTGGTAAATGGCTGTCCTGCCAGCCGGTGATCATAAATACGATGGCACCAGCCAATGCAATCGGAAAACCACACGCAGCTGAGGTCGCTACTGCTTTTTGTACTGTGACGCTGCGCCAAATTAAAAAAGGCACGGTTAACGAACCGCCGCCAATTCCGAAAATGGCTGATGCCCAACCAATGACGCTGCCTGCGCCAATAAGTTCAGGCGGCTTGGGTTGCGGGCCCGCTGCTTTTGGCGTGAGATTGAGCGCCAGTTGGATCGCAACGCAAATGGCGAAAACGCCAATAATTTTTTGTAACATTGGACCGTTGATGAGCGCCGCGGTTAGGCCACCGAGCGCGACGCCGCCAAGAATGCCTGGCGTGAGCCAGCGAACTAGAGCCCACTGCACTGCCCCGCGGCGATGGTGTTCGCGAATCGAATTAATCGAAGTGAAAACAATAGTGGCCAGTGACGTGCCGACGGCTAAATGGGTCAGGACTTCGGGAGCAAAGCCTTGCGCACTAAAGCTAAACACCAATACCGGCACAATAATCATGCCGCCGCCGACGCCAAATAAACCCGCGAGTACGCCAGCTGCCGCGCCGAGCAGCAGATAAAGAGCAAATTCCATACAATATCCTTGCTGGTTAATAGTGAGTGACTTGCGCAGGCTACGCCAGTATTACAAGGCTTTCTGCATATACACCGCAGGCACACCATAGGCGTCTAGTGCGGTGGCTTGTTGCGGGCTAATCGTCTTTTGTATTTGAAAACCTAAGTGCTGCCAAAAAGGTGCGGAATCTTGCACCGAAACTAAGCAGCAGTGCTTCAGTCCTGCTTGGCGGGCGAGGTGTAGTTTATGCTTGACTAAGCTTGGGCCCACTCCGCGTTTAAGTGCGCGTGGGGCAACACCTAAATCGTGTAGATACAAGCAATCGCTATTAACGGGTTCAACAAACAGCCCATCCAGTGGGGTGATTGCACCACGTTGTGAGCGATAACTGAATAAGTAACCACAGATTCCTTGAGTATCTTCAGCGACTAAAGCGAGGTCTGGAACTTGGGCGAGGCGCTGGGCAATGATTTCCGGGGTTTCTTGCAGCTCATCGCTGTAGATTTCCAGCTGGATATCCATGATGTCTGGCAGATCGTCAGCGCGCATGAGGCGAAGTGTATGCATGATGGTTTAAGTGGCAAATAAAAAATCTATTCTAAAGGGCTGAGGGCGGTTTGTCAGGTCTATGTGCTGGCCGGGCGCTGCGTTGCGAGCGCGTCCGGGTGCTTCTTCCATTTGCGCTTAGTAATGCTGTTCTTCAGACAGCTCGGCAATATCGCTCAATGGACTGTCTTGCATTTGCTCTTGTACGTGGCTTTCTTCAATACGAGGATCCAGTGCTGCAGCTAAAGGTGAGCTGCTAATCCCATCGGGCATATAAATATGCTGCAAGGGGGCTTCTGCTTCCAGGTGCTCACCGCTAATGGCTTGTGGTCGTACGCGTGCAGCAATCAACATAGCAAATAAGCTGAGCGCCACAAAGAGCATGTTGGGTCCAAGTATTTTCATCAAAACACCGACCAGTAATGGGCTGATGCTGGCGCCGACACCAAAGGTGGTCAGTAAAACGGCGGTCAGTGACACGCGTTTTTCTGCTTCAATATTATCATTAGCAAAGGCGACTGCGAGCGGATACAAACTAAACAACAGCATGCAAGAGAGGCTGCCACCAATAAAAATAAGCGGCAGTGGTAAATCAACCCATATTGCTTGTGGTAAGGCAATCAGCATTAATAAAGCACTGCAAACGCGGATTAAGGTGGGTCGATCTAAGTGATCGGATAGCCAGCCCAATGGACCTTGCACCAATAAGCCGGCAACAATACAGGTGGCCATAAATAGACCGATCATTTGCGTAGGTAAGCCAATGCGACTGGCATATAACGGCGCTAAACCATAAAAAGCACCCACCATGGCACCCGCGATTAAACTGGTGAGCATGGAGAGTGGCACCCGTTGTATAAAGTAGCGTGGCTCGAGTGGCGCAGGGTGTAGAGGTTCAGGGTGAATACGTCGCGTCAGCGCTACAGGCACTAAACATAAAGCAAAGCACAGGGCGACAAACAGCAACAGATTTATATCGAGCTCAGGTGTGGCAGCCAGCACCAGTTGGCCTAAAACCATTCCGAGGTAAGAGGCCATCATGTAGCCCGAAAACACCATGCCGCGCTCGCTGGATGTGCTTTGCTCGTTCAGCCAGCTCTCCACTACCATATACATGCACATCATGCCCAGACCGACTTGTACCCGCAGTAATAACCAAACAAATAAATTATCGGTTAAACCATGCAGCAATACCGCAGCAGTGACGATGCCTGCACTGGCCACATAGGCACGAATATGCCCCACACGGGCAATCAAGTGGTGACCGATTTTACCGCCTAAGACTAGACCTAAGTAAAAGCCGGTCATCAAGGCACCAACCCAGATACCGTCTGCGCGCTCTGCAACATGCAGAGCTAAATAGGTGCTGAGCAAACCAGAGCCGAGCAGCATTAACAGCGTGGCAAAATACAAGGCGCGGAATGATTTCCAGACTGACATGCGGCATCCAATTCGGGTAGAACGTGGAAAATGTAGTGTTATAACTCGCCACTCCAGATAAAAAGCCAGAGCAGCAGCGTCAGTCTACGCGTCGTAGCGCTTAGCGGCCAATAGATTGAGGGGTTGTTTCCGCTTAACCGACCAAACGCTGGAGTAATTTTTCTGTGAGTAAAGCGCAGAGTGCGTAAATCGAGAGCTGTGGATTAGCGCCAATACTGGTTGGAAATAATGAACCATCGTGGATGGAGAGGTTTTCCAGTTGATGATGGATGCCAAGGCTATTTGTCACGCCGAGTTTGGCATCTTCACTCATCGCACAGCCGCCCATCACATGCGCGCTGCCCAAACGGGTACGGTAGGTTGATAAATCGAGGCTATCAATCATCGCGCGAGCGCTGTTTAGATTATTTACATAATGCGCATCGTCATGCAGAGGAAGAACTTCTTGCGCGCCGGCAGCAAATTGTATTTGCGCCATACTGTGATAGGCGCGGCGAATACCGTCCCAAGTGTAGGGTGTCATTTTATAATCGAGCACTGGGCTGCCATCGCTGCGCAACTCGACATTGCCACTGGCGCTATCAGGGTGGAAACCATCGCGCATTAAGGCAATCATCATATGTGTGTTTGGTAGTTGCGCCATACGTTGTGCGCTGACCTCGCCATAGCCGCCGAAGATGGTCGCGGCAAAAGCAGGGTGCAGTGGGGGTACTTCGAGTTTGTAACCGATGGGGCCGCTCACGCCATCACGCCATTGGAAGTGATCGCTGTAGATCGACTGTGGCGCGCCGTAAAAGGGGTTTACCGGTTCTGCGAACTGCGCCGCGGAGAAGTTGACTGTATGCAAAAATGTCCGCTTGCCGCAGCGCTGATATGGGTCGGCGGCTTTTGAGCGCAATAAAACTGCCGGCGTGTTAATCCCCCCGCCGGATAAAATATAGTGCTTGGCGCGAACCATAATTTTGCGCCCCGTGCGCTTGACACCCCAGGTATCCAGCGCATGGCACTCCAGTTGCTGCACGCGATCTTTGTCAATAATTAAACGCTCGGCACGGGCTAAGTAGAGCAGGCTGCCGCCATGATCTAAACTGGCAGGGATGCAGGTGACCAGCATCGATTGCTTCGCGTTAATCGGACAACCCATCCCGCAATAGCCTAAATTCATGCAGCCACGCACGTTACGTGGAATCACCGCCCAGTCCAGATTAAGTGCCTCGCAGCCGCGTTTGATCACTTCATTATTGGCGTTGGCAGGTATCTGCCAAGGTGTTACGCCGAGGCGTTGTTCCATACGGAGAAACCACGGCTGTAGGGTGTCTTCATCTAAACCGCTGACAGCATGCTCGCTGGCCCAATGTTTAAGGGTTGCTGGCGGTGTACGAAAACTGGACGTCCAGTTAATCAGCGTGGTACCACCCACTGCACGGCCTTGCATAATGGTAATTGCGCCATCTTTGCTCATGCGCCCCATACCTTCTTGATACAGCTCGGTGTAAGCAGCAGGCTCCTGCATTTTAAAATCACTGCTGGTGCGTAGCGGGCCTTCCTCCACGATTAATACGCGCAGACCTGCGGCACTTAAGCGTTCGGCACTGGTTGCGCCGCCCGCCCCACTGCCGACAATTACTATATCAACGTCCAGTTGCAGGTCGTTTTCAAGCAGTGATGCATTGTGTACCTGCCAACCGTTGTCGATGCCTTGTAAAAATAGGTCTGGAGTGGGCATGGTGTCTCTCGATTTTATTATTGTGATGAGGATGGCTGTGTCTGTTTTACAAACATTCAATGCAGTCGCGGTGGACCAGGGTAACCGCAGTGTTGCCATGCAACAGGTTGTCCGTAATGGGCGAGCATGGCCAGTTGCAGTAGGGCGTTATGCCCCATCTTGAACAAGTCAAAACGGCTGTGTTGCCAGCGCTTTAGAAAATCTTGGATGTCTGCTGCGCTGGCTTTAGACCATGCGCCCCAGATGCCGGTGAGTGGGCCGCGAGTGAGTGGATTATTCAGGGTGTCGAACAGTTGCAGGGTGAGTTGAAGCATGCTGGGTGAAAGGCTGGCGAGATTTTTATCAATCGCTGGCAGCGTTGTTTGTAGATTGGCGCGCATCTGTTGTGCATTCACTGCGCCGCTGTAGAGCACGGGAAGCAGTGCGCTGAGGAAAATAATGTCATCGCTACGCAGGACTGAAAAGCCGTTGCTGGCCTGCTCACTGCTACAACCAGTGAGGCCTGCCGACAGGCTGAGCATGCTCAAGGTTGCAGCTGAGGCCGCGCTGAGTTTTAAAAAGCTGCGCCGAGAAAACTCGACGCTATTAGCAGGGTGCGGCATGGCTTGGCCTCGTCGTCAGGGCTGGTTTAGCATAAAAAGAATTTCAAAATCAGTTTTTGCAACCGCCCGCCATAAGGTGGGTAAATCAACTTGGCGGCATTCAAGCGTTGCTTGCTAAAGACCGCTTTGCTGTGACTAAAGGTTAAGAAACCTTCATGGGCGTGATAGTGCCCCATGCCGGACGGACCAATCCCGCCAAACGGTAAATCATGCTGCGCTACATGCAATAAGGTATCGTTGATGCAGACCCCGCCAGCATGGCTGTTGTGCAAGACATACTGTTGCTCATCGCGCTGATAACCAAAATAATACAAGGCTAAAGGTCGTGGGCGCTGACGAATATAAGCTAAGGCATCATCCAGTGATGTATAGCTGACAATCGGCAATATCGGGCCGAAAATTTCGTCTTGCATCACACGCATCTGGTCAGTGACATTGAGTAACAAGGTTAGCGGTAAACGTTGACCTTGCCCTTCTGCATGAATAGCAATCGCCTTGGCACCTTGGCTTGTGGCATCGGTCAGCGTGTCCTGTAATCGCTGTAGATGCTGGGGATTAATGATCGCGGTGTAGTCTGGGTTGTCGGCCAGTTTTGGGTAAAATTTGAGCACAGTGCTGCGCATCGCTTCGACAAAATCATTGACGCGTGCTTCAGGCACTAAGACATAGTCAGGAGCCACACAGGTTTGTCCTGCGTTGACGGTTTTACCAAAGGCAATCCGTTCGGCCGCTTCATCTAAAGGGACCTCGGTACTGATAATTGCAGGGGATTTTCCGCCCAGCTCTAAGGTGACTGGCGTAAGGTTTTTTGCCGCGGCACGCATCACATGACGGCCTACTTGGGTTGAGCCAGTGAATAACAGGTGATTGAATGGTAATTCTGAAAAAGCAGCGGCAACATCCGCATTACCTTGCACTATGCAAACCAGTTCTTCTGGAAACACGCGGGCTAAGAGCGCTTTGAGCAGCTGTGCGGTACGCGGGGTGTGTTCACTCATTTTGATCATCACCCGATTACCAGCAGCGAGCGCACCGGTTAATGGGCCAATGCTTAAAAACAGCGGGTAGTTCCACGGCACAATCACCCCGACCACGCCAAGGGGTTGGTAGATTATTTTTGCAGAGGCGGGCTGAAAGGCTAAGCCCACTTTACGTTTGGCTGGTTTCATCCAACGTTTGATCCGCTTACAGGCATAATCAATACCTTCTAGACTTGGCATTAATTCAGCTAACAGCGTTTCATCATGACTGCGATGACTGAAGTCTGCGCTGATGGTCTCGGCTAGGCGTATTTGTTCACTGGCGAGCACTGTGCGCAGCGCGCGCAGCCATTCTATACGTTGTTCGGCGCTAGGCATGGGTTGCGCTTGGAAGGCTTGTTGCTGCGCGCTTAGTAAGTCGCCTAAAGCGCTGATAGGTGTGTCATTGGACATGATTAAACTCGCAAACAACTCAGATGACTGATGTTTTAGAGTATTTGCTCTAATTGGTCAAGAAGTAGTACATTAGCCGCTGTTCGGTATGCATAGCAGACAACCAAGAGAGGCTCGATTGGTCGACCACATCACCGCAGAGACGCAACCGCACAGCGCGTTAAGCACGCGTCAGCGTATTGTGCAAGCTGCGCTCGAACTGTTTAATCAGCAAGGTGAGCGTCACGTCACCACCAATCATCTTGCGGCGCATTTGAGTATTTCTCCGGGCAATTTGTATTATCACTTTCGTAATAAGCAAGCGATTGTGGCGGAATTGTTTAGTCAATATGAGCAGCTTGTTGACCAGTTTTTACAGCGTCCAAGTGACCGTGTGTTGACCATCGCGGATAAAGCTTTTTTATTAGAAGCGCTGTTAATGGCGCTGTGGCAATACCGTTTTTTACACCGCGATATGCAGCACTTATTAGCTGCAGATCAACCATTGGCTGAGCGTTATCAAGCATTAGCAACGCGTTGTTTAGCCAATGCTCAGGCGATTTATCAAGGTTTTGCTGATGCTGGCATCTTGTGTATGGATACGGCGAGTATTGAAGCCTTAGCGCTTAACTCCTGGGTGATCCTCACTGCATGGATCCCTTTTATCTGCAGTCTGCAGTCGGCCTCAACTGATTTGACTCCTGGGATGTTGCGCCGCGCGATCTATCAAGTACTGATGTTGGAGCGTGAGTATGTCAGTGCGCAGGCGCGTCCTGAAGTGGATGCTTTGCTGCAGGAATACCAGCTGCCGCTCAGTGAAGTTTTACCGAGTTGTTGAGCAATATAAAATTAGCTGCAGTACGTTTGGTTTAGATGCCTGCAGCCAATTCTTTGCAATGACGCGCTCGGTAATGCTGCATATCAGCCTGAAGTAATCTTAAGGTGCTGAGCAAAGTGAACAAACACAGGTATTCAACATCAATAATGTACTGTACCTGAGCAATGCCCGCTGCGGGAATGCTCGCGCTTAGGGTATACTCTCGAACTTTCTGCCCGTCTTTAATAGTGGATATATACCGTGACCCAAACAACCGCCGCCGTGCGTACCTTTCAAGATCTGATTCTCACCTTGCAGAGCTTTTGGGCTGAGCAGGGCTGTGTGGTGCTACAACCCTATGATATGGAAATGGGTGCTGGCACCTTCCATACTGCTACTTTTTTACGTGCTTTGGGCCCAGAAACGTGGAACGCTGCGTATGTGCAGCCTTCGCGTCGTCCTACTGATGGCCGTTATGGTGAAAATCCGAACCGCTTGCAACATTATTATCAGTTCCAAGTGGTGCTCAAACCCAATCCTGACAATATTCAAGACCTGTATTTAGAGTCGTTACGCCATATTGGTATTGATCCGTTGGTGCACGATATTCGTTTTGTTGAAGACAATTGGGAATCGCCAACTCTAGGCGCTTGGGGTTTGGGTTGGGAAATTTGGCTCAATGGTATGGAAGTCACCCAATTTACCTACTTCCAGCAAGTGGGCGGCATTGAGTGTTACCCAGTTACCGGTGAAATCACCTACGGTCTTGAACGCTTAGCGATGTATATCCAAGGTGTGGATTCGGTGTACGACTTAGTCTGGACCGACGGTCCGTTTGGCAAGGTGACCTACGGCGATGTGTTCCATCAGAACGAAGTGGAGCAATCGACCTATAATTTTGAGCACGCCAACGTTGAGAAAATGTTTGAGCTGTTTGATTTTTATGAAAGTGAAGCCAGCCGTTTAAGCTTGCTGAACTTACCGCTGCCAAGCTATGAAATGGTGTTGAAAGCCTCGCATACTTTTAACTTGCTGGATGCGCGTCGGGCTATTTCAGTGACTGAGCGTCAGCGTTATATTTTACGTGTGCGTGCGTTGGCTCGCGCGGTGGCGCAGAGTTATTTAGAAGCGCGAGCAAAATTAGGCTTCCCGATGGCACCCGAAGCATTACGTGATGAAGTATTGGCGAAGCTGGAGATTGAACAATGAGTGCGCGTGACTTTTTAGTGGAGCTGGGTACCGAAGAGCTACCACCCAAAGCCCTCAATACCTTAGCCAAGGCCTTTCGTGACGGTATTACTAAAGGCTTAAAAGCCGCCGGTTTAAGTTATGGTGCGGTGCACGTATATGCTGCGCCGCGTCGTTTAGCGGTATTGGTTGGCCAGTTGGCTGAACGTCAAGATGACCGCAGTCAAGCGATTGATGGCCCGCCAGTGCAGGTTGCTTTTGATGAGCAAGGCGAACCGACTCAAGCCGCTTTAGGTTTTGCGCGTAAATGTGGCGTTGAGATTGCTGAAATTGATCGCAGCGGTGCTAAATTGCGCTTTGAACAACAGATTCCAGGCCAGGATACGGTTGGCTTATTGCCGACGATTGTTGAAGAGTCGCTGAATGTTTTACCGATTCCTAAGCGTATGCGCTGGGGGGCTCGTAAAGAAGAGTTTGTGCGTCCGACCCAGTGGTTGGTGATGTTGTTTGGTAATGATGTGGTGGATTGCACTATTTTAGCGCAAGCCGCTGGCCGCGCTTCACGTGGTCATCGCTTCCATCACAACAGTGATGTGGTGCTCAATCAGCCCAGTGATTATGTTGAAGCACTGCGCAAAGCGTATGTGTTGGTCGACTTTGCTGAGCGGCGTAGTTTGATTCAAAAACGTATTGATGAACTGGCTGCCGAGCAGCACGGCACGGCGATTGTTCCTCCCGCGCTGCTCGATGAGGTCACCGCCTTGGTTGAGTGGCCGGTGCCGTTAGTCTGCTCATTTGAAGAGCGCTTCTTAGAGGTACCACAAGAAGCCTTAATTATTACCATGCAAGACAATCAGAAGTATTTCTGCTTGCTGGACAGTAAAGGCACTTTATTGCCGCGCTTTATCACCGTGGCCAATATTGAAAGCCGTGACCCGCAACAAGTGATCTCGGGTAACGAAAAAGTTGTGCGTCCGCGCTTAACCGATGCGGAGTTCTTCTATTTACAAGACCAAAAGCAACCATTGGCGTCGTTCAATGAGCGCTTGCAGAACGTCGTGTTCCAAGCTCAATTAGGTAGTGTTTACGATAAAGCGGTACGTGTGTCCAAACTGGCTGCAGTGATTGCGGAAAAAATCGGCAGTAACCCAGAACATGCAGCGCGTGCGGGTTTACTCTCGAAGTGCGATTTAGCCACGGAGATGGTCGGTGAATTTCCAGAAATGCAGGGCGTTGCAGGCTTCTATTATGCGCAAAATGACGGTGAGCCCGGCGATATTGCACTGGCACTCAATGAGCAATACATGCCGCGCGGTGCGGGCGCAGAATTACCGACGACCTTAACGGGTGCCGCGGTAGCTGTCGCCGACAAACTGGATACCTTAGTGGGTATTTTTGGAATTGGTATGTTGCCAACCGGCAGTAAAGACCCGTATGCACTGCGTCGTGCTGCTTTGGGTATTTTGCGGGTGCTGATTGAAAAACAACTGGATGTTGATTTGGCTGAGTTGCTGGCCATCGCCATTACGCAATATGCCGATAAAATTGATAGCAACGGTTTAGCGGAAAAAATTCAAGACTTTATTTTTGATCGTCTACGCGCCCGTTATGAAGATGCCGGTGTCGATGTTGCGGTCTATCAAGCCGTTCGTGCTGTGCATCCCATGTCACCGCTTGATTTCGATCAGCGCGTGCAAGCGGTACAAAATTTCCGTGCCTTGCCAGAAGCACAAGCTCTGGCTGCAGCGAATAAGCGTGTATCGAATCTGTTGGGTAAAAGTGCCGCGGAACAGAGCACTGCGGTGCAAGCGCATTACTTTGACAGCCCAACAGAATTTGCTCTGTACGCCGCGTTACAACAAGCCGTACAAGCTGTGCAACCCTTGGCTGCGCAGCGTCAGTACACTGAAGCGCTGACCCGTTTAGCCAGTTTGCATGCGCCAGTTGATGCGTTCTTTACTGAGGTGATGGTCAATGCTG
The DNA here is from genome assembly GCA_034006605.1 of Pseudomonas sp. Lineage (GTDB taxonomy): Bacteria > Pseudomonadota > Gammaproteobacteria > Pseudomonadales > Pseudomonadaceae > Denitrificimonas. Next base: position 62,232 of record JAVESM010000016.1, read on the forward strand.
ACGATCCAGCGGTGCGTGCCAATCGGCATGCTTTATTGGCACAGTTACGCGGCTTATTCTTAGGTGTGGCCGATATTTCTGTACTGGATTAGTGCTCGACAGCAAATAAGAGGGGCTTGACGTCAGTTGAGCTCACTTAGAGTAAGGATCAGGTATGAAGTTGTTAATTCTCGATCGTGATGGGGTGATTAATTACGACTCGGACGATTACATTAAAAACGTTGATGAGTGGATTGCGCTGCCCGGTGCTCTGGATGCAATTGCTCGCCTGAGTTGCGCCGGTTGGACGGTCGCCGTGGCGACCAATCAATCCGGTTTGGCACGTGGTTATTACAGTGTGTCGACTCTTGAGTCGATACATCAGGTTTTGCGTGCTCAGGTGCAGCAACGTGGCGGTCATCTGGGTTTGATTCGCTATTGCCCGCATGGCCCTGATGATGGTTGCAGCTGTCGCAAACCGTTACCTGGCTTACTGCTGCAAATTGCTGAGCATTATAAAACGACGCTGGATGGTGTGTGGTTTGTCGGTGATAGCTTGCGTGACTTGCAAGCCGCCGCAGCCGTCAATGCCCAGCCGGTGCTGGTGTGTACGGGGAAAGGTGAACAAACCCGTGAACAACCATTACCGGACAACACCCTGATATTTGCTGACTTATCAGCAGTTGCAGATCACTTATTACGCTAAAGGCTAAAAATATGGGCGTTATCTATGGGTTAAGAACGGTAATTTTCTATGTCTTGCTGGGCTTAAGTGCGCTTATTTGGTGTTTGATCGGTTTGCTGGTGGCTCCGTTTTTACCTTTTCCTGCACGTTATCGCTTTATCAATGTGTATTGGTGCCGTTTTGCTGTGGGTTTAGGTAAATACATTATTGGCTTAGACTATCGCGTGAGCGGCGCAGAAAATATTCCAAGTGAGCGCTGTGTGATTTTGGCAAAACACCAAAGCACTTGGGAAACTTTTTTCTTGTCGGCGTATTTTCAGCCATTGAGCCAAGTGTTAAAAAAAGAGCTACTGCGTGTGCCGTTTTTTGGCTGGGCGATGGCGATGCTGAAACCCATCGCGATTAACCGTGAAAACCCTAAGCAAGCTTTAAAGCAACTGGCCTCGCAAGGCGCTGAACGTTTACAGCAAGATTGCTGGGTGCTGATTTTTCCGGAAGGAACGCGTATTCCTGTTGGGCAGATTGGTAAGTTTTCCCGTGGCGGCGCCTCTTTAGCGGCGAATGCAGGCTTGCCGGTACTACCGATTGCACACAATGCGGGGATGTTTTGGCCAAAGCTTGGCTGGGCGAAAAAGCCCGGCACGATTGATGTAGTGATTGGTCCGCCGATGTATGCCGAAGGTGAAGGTCCGCGGGCGATTGCTGAGTTGAATCAGCGTGCGTTTGCGTGGATTGCGCAAACACAATTTGATTTGGGCGCATTAGACGCTGAGGCTCTTGCTGAGATTCAGCAGGCAGCAGCCAAGTAAGTTAACAATATGATGATGGGCGTTGTTGCAGTTGGGTTTGTAGCGTTAAACCCTAGCAAGCCCAGCTGATTGATGGCGGGGGCTCTGTCGCAATGCTAACGGGTCTTAATTTAAGCGTGTTGGCTTAGTAAGACGAGTTGGGTGTGTGCTCAGGATTGACCTCACCGTAGACCTCTTCTGGGTCGACATCATTGAGCAACAGAACTTCTTTGACTGCCTCGATGTGTGCAAGTACCACCTTGTAATGCTCGCCGTATTCGTATTTTGTCACTTCAATGGCTTTAGGCATGTAGTTGAAAGCAATTTTCAATGCGTGCAGTGCGTCACTGTTAAGTTTATCGCTCATCTAAAACGCCTCTGAATAGAAAGATAGGTCGGTTGCTATGTTAGCAAAATCCATCGCACATAGCAGGTGCTGTCGTTGTGTGTGTCCAGACGGGTGTCTAGAAAATGCTCGGCAATCAGCTCTGTGTTATCACAAAGAGGCGGCGTGGGTTTTAGACTGTGCGGTGGGAGCGGTTAGCGATTGCCTGTATGCTTGTTAGATACGTATTGTGTTGCTTATTTGGTTGTTTTTGTAAAGGTTGAATGCCCGCATGTCTCAAGCCCCTTTAGTTTTGGTTGATGGTTCATCTTATTTGTATCGCGCGTTTCATGCGTTGCCACCGTTAATGACGTCTGTAGGCTTGCCCACTGGTGCGGTGAAAGGTGTCCTAAATATGTTACGCAGCTTGCGTAAGCAATATCCTGATAGCGTAATTACCGTCATTTTTGATGCTAAGGGGCCAACCTTCCGTGATGAGCTGTTTGCTGAATATAAAGCGCAAAGACCGTCGATGCCGGATGACTTGCGCGTGCAAATTGAGCCATTGCATCAGTGCGTGCGGGCGCTCGGCTTTCCATTCCTATGTGTGGACGGAGTGGAAGCCGATGACGTGATTGGCACGCTGGCGCTGAACAGTACTTTAGCTGAGCGCCCCGTGGTGATTTCCACTGGTGATAAAGATATGGCGCAGTTGGTCAATGAACATGTCACCTTAGTCAATACCATGTACAACACCACGCTAGACAGCGCCGGGGTGGTGGAGAAGTTCGGTATTGGTCCTGAGTTGATTATTGATTATTTGGCTTTGATGGGTGATAAATCTGACAATATTCCAGGTGTGCCAGGTGTGGGTGAAAAAACCGCATTAGGCTTGTTGACGGGGCTGGGCGGAGGCATGGATGTGATTTATGCCAATCTCGATAAAGTGGCCGGTTTATCGATTCGTGGGGCAAAAACCTTAGCTGCTAAATTGCTAGAGAACCGTGATATGGCCTATTTGTCACGGCGTCTGGCTACGATTAAAACTGATGTTGAGTTGGATCTGAATATTGATGACATGCACATGCAGCCATCAGACGACGAGATCTTGATGGAGCTGTATCAACGTTTAGAGTTTAAAAGTTGGCAAGATGAGATTCGCCGCCGCAGTGGTACTGCAGCGGGCAAGCCTACACAGGTTGTACCCAGTGCCGCTGCGGATGATTTGTTTGCCACATCTGTGGCTGCCACTGAGCCGTCCGTAACAACAGCAGAGCCGATTGCTGCAGACGCTGAGTATAAAGCTGAATACCATACTATTCTCACCGAAGCCGCCTTTGCCGATTGGTTGCAGCGTTTAACGCAAGCCAATTTATTTTCCTTTGACACTGAAACGACCGGTGTCGATGCCCAGCAAGCGCGGTTAGTGGGTATTTCTTTTGCAGTGGCTGAAGGTGAAGCGGCTTATGTACCATTAGCCCACAGTTATATGGGCGTACCACAACAGTTGGATGAGAAAAAAGTACTGGATGCGTTACGCCCACTGCTTGAGAATCCGGCGATGATTAAAGTTTGCCAGAATGGTAAATACGATATTAATGTTCTGGCCCGTTATGACATCACCGTGCAGGGCGTGTTGTTTGACACCATGCTCGAGTCTTATGTCCTCAACTCGACTGCCACGCGTCATAACATGGACAGCTTGGCGTTACGTTACCTGAATCGCAGCACTATTCGCTTTGAAGATGTCGCAGGTAAAGGCGCCAAGCAGCTGACCTTCGATCAAGTTGATCTTAATATTGCCGGTCCTTATGCCGCTGAAGACGCAGAAATTACGTTATGTTTGCACAACCGTTTAATTAAGGCATTACAAGCGACTCCGCTCTTGCGCGAAGTGCTAGATAACATTGAGATGCCGCTGATGCCGGTGTTAGCGCGCATTGAGCGTTGCGGTGCCTTGGTGGATGCGCATTTACTCGGTCAACAAAGTTTAGAAATTGCGAGCAAATTGACTGAATTGGAACGCCAGACGTTTGATATTGCAGGTGAAGCATTTAATTTGGCTTCACCCAAGCAATTGGGTGTGATTTTGTATGAGAAATTGGGTTTGCCCGTGCTTTCCAAGACCGCCAAGGGCCAGCCCAGTACTGCAGAAGCTGTGTTGTCTGAGTTGGCTGAGCAAGGCCATGAATTGCCTGTGTTGTTAATGGAATATCGCAGCCTGAGTAAACTTAAAAGTACCTATACCGATCGATTGCCGGAGCAGATCAATCCGCTGACGGGACGTATTCATACCAGCTACCACCAGGCCGTCACTGCGACGGGCCGTTTGTCGTCCAGTGATCCAAATTTACAAAATATTCCTATCCGTACTGCGGAAGGGCGGCGTATTCGTCAAGCCTTTATTGCACCTAAAGGCTATAAATTATTGGCCGCTGACTACTCGCAAATTGAATTACGCATCATGGCGCACTTGGCTCAAGATCCAGGTTTGCTGGATGCCTTTCGGCATGACCGTGATGTACATAAAGCCACCGCTTCAGAAGTGTTTGGCGTTGCTTTAGATGATGTCACCAGCGATCAGCGCCGCAGTGCCAAAGCGATTAATTTTGGTTTGATCTATGGCATGAGTGCGCATGGTTTGGCCAAGCAAATTGGTTGTGATCGTGGTCAGGCGCAAGTGTATATGGAGCGTTATTTTGCGCGCTATCCTGGTGTGCTCGACTATATGGAGCGCACGCGTAAACAGGCGGGTGAACAAGGTTATGTGGAAACCTTGTTTGGACGTCGTTTGTATTTGCCAGATATTAAAGCCAAAAATGCAGCAATTCGTAAAGCGGCTGAACGCACCGCAATTAACGCACCGATGCAAGGCAGTGCGGCTGACATTATTAAGCGTGCGATGATCAAGGTGGATCAATGGCTGCTTGATTCAGGTCTCGATGCGCGAGTGATTCTACAAGTACATGATGAATTGGTACTGGAGGTGCGTGAGGATCAAGTGGATGCGTTACGCGATGGTTTGTTGCCTTTAATGAGCGCTGGTGCTGCTTTAGATGTGCCTTTGTTGGTTGAAGCCGGGGTCGGTGATAATTGGGACCAAGCGCATTAAATTTTTTTAAGAGTATTTTGGAACTATTTGCGCATAAGCTCACTCAGAGTATATGAATGGCTTAGGAAGCCGTTGTTAATGCTCCTTGATGTGTTTTATGTTGGCAGATATCCGGACTACCCCCCTAGCAGTCCGGACTTATACTCCGAATCTCTCGCCCCCCGTGAGATTCGGAGTTTTTTTTGTCTTTTATTCGATCCCTCGCGACAAGAAGCATTCTGCATATTTCCCTCTGATTTTTTTTAAATATTCATGTAGTATTTATGGTTGTGCACTACATGGCCTAATGGCCGTTTTATTTGAGGCTTTTCCAAGCAGAGTGAGGCAAAAATGACTGATCGCGTTCAAGTCGGTGGCTTGCAGGTCGCCAAAGTTTTATATGACTTCGTTAACACCCAAGCTATTCCAGGTACTGGACTGACTGCAGAAAAGTTCTGGGAAGGCGCAACGAAGGTGTTAAAAGACCTTGCACCGAAAAATCGTGCCCTGCTAGAAAAACGTGATGCCTTACAAGCACAAATTGATGAGTGGCACCTTGCACGTAAGGGCCAAACTCATGACGCAGTGGCTTATAAAGCATTTCTGCAAGAGATTGGATACTTGTTGCCAGAAGCAGCAGACTTTCAAGCCAGCACACAAAATGTTGACGATGAAATTGCTCGTATGGCAGGTCCACAATTGGTGGTACCTGTAACTAACGCACGTTTTGCCCTTAACGCCGCGAATGCGCGCTGGGGTTCTTTGTACGACGCTTTATACGGCACTGATGTGATCAGTGAAGAAGGCGGCGCAGAGAAAGGCAAGGGTTACAACAAAGTACGTGGTGATAAAGTTATTGCTTACGCACGTGCTTTCTTAGACAAATCTGCACCTTTAGCTGCCGGTTCACACGTTGACGCCAGCGGATATCGTATTGATGCTGGTAAGCTGCTGGTTAGCCTAAAAGGCGGTAGCAATACCGGTCTGCGTGACGATGCACAATTGGTTGGTTTTCAAGGTGATGCGGCAGCGCCAACTGTCATTCTTTTGAAAAACAATGGTTTGCATTTTGAGATTCAAATTGATCCAACCAGCATGATTGGTCAAACCGATGCTGCAGGTGTTAAAGATGTATTGATAGAGTCGGCTTTAACTACCATTATGGATTGTGAAGACTCCATCGCGGCGGTTGATGCGGATGATAAAACCTTGGTTTACAGCAATTGGTTGGGTCTGATGAAAGGTGACCTATCTGAGAGCGTAAGCAAAGGCGATAAAACCTTTACGCGCGTGATGAATCCCGATCGTGTGTACAGCGGCATCAACGGTGGTGACGTTAGGTTACACGGCCGTTCTTTGTTGTTTATTCGTAACGTTGGCCATTTAATGACCAATCCTGCGATTTTGGATGAACAAGGCAACGAAATGCCTGAAGGCATTATGGATGCACTGTTTACCAGTTTAATTGCCATGCATAACTTGAATGGCAATACCACGCGTCAAAATAGCCGTACGGGTAGCATGTACATCGTTAAACCGAAAATGCATGGCCCTGAAGAAGCAGCGTTTGCCAATGAGTTGTTTGACCGTACTGAAGACGCTTTAGGTCTATCTCGTAATACCCTAAAAATGGGCATCATGGACGAAGAGCGCCGCACTACAGTCAACTTAAAAGCATGTATTGCTGCCGCTAAAGAGCGTGTTGTATTTATTAATACGGGTTTCTTAGATCGCACCGGTGATGAGATCCATACTTCTATGGAAGCTGGCGCAATGGTTCGTAAAACAGCCATGCGTGGTGAGAAGTGGATTGCAGCCTACGAGGACTGGAACGTTGATACTGGACTGGCGACAGGTCTGTCTGGTGTTGCACAAATTGGTAAAGGTATGTGGGCGATGCCTGACTTGATGGCCGCGATGGTTGAGCAGAAAATTGGTCATCCAAAAGCGGGTGCGAATACTGCGTGGGTTCCATCACCAACGGCAGCCACTTTGCACGCTTTGCATTACCACGAAGTGGATGTATTTGCGCGTCAAGAGGAATTGAAAAAGCGTCCGTTTGCTTCGTTGGACGATATTCTGACTATTCCTTTGGCACCTAACACTGATTGGACAGCTGAAGAGATTCAGAGTGAGTTGGATAACAACGCGCAAGGTATCTTAGGCTACGTTGTGCGCTGGATCGATCACAGTGTCGGTTGCTCTAAAGTACCGGACATTAACGATGTTGGTTTGATGGAAGACCGTGCAACACTGCGTATTTCTAGTCAGCATATGGCCAACTGGTTGCGTCACGGTATTGTTACCGAGGCGCAAATTGTTGAAACAATGCAGCGGATGGCCGTGGTTGTTGATCGTCAGAATGCTAATGATTCAAGCTACAAGCCAATGGCGCCGAACTTCGATGACAACATCGCGTTCCAAGCCTCATTGGAATTGGTACTGCAAGGTCGTGAGCAACCAAACGGTTATACTGAACCCGTATTACACCGTCGTCGTCGCGAATTTAAAGCTAAAAACGGCTTATAATTTGTAAAGATGTACAAGGACAATAAAAAACCGCCTTACGGCGGTTTTTTATTGTCCGCTATTATATAAACTGCATCATTGCTGCGTAAGATTGTTAAAACAGTCGCGTCCAATAATAAAAATACATCATGAAGTTAAAGTCAGAGGGTGTTAACACACCGTCACACTTACGTCCAATAGTCTGCGTCCGACTAAAGCCTTATGATATTTTGATCTAATAGGGGAGTGTTCCATGAGCCGGAATGATGCCTTTGCAAAAATAGGCAAAACCGCAGTGCAACAAAATATACAAGGCACGCTGGAATTCTTGCAAAAATATCCACCTTTTAATCAGATGGATATTGCTCATCTCAGTTTTTTAGTCGAAAACTGCCAGCTGCGTTTTTATGCTGAAGGTGAAAAAATTATCAGTCCAGAAGATGGACCGGTTGAGTTTTTTTATATCGTTAAGCAGGGTAGTGTGCATGGTGATCGGCGCAAAGGCCAAGACGCGAGTAAAGAAACCACCTTTGAAATTTCCACCGGTGAATGTTTTCCCATTGCCGCCTTGTTAGGTGAGCGTGCGACGCGTACCTCGCATGTTGCAGTGGCTGATACGTTCTGTTTGTTGCTTGATAAAGCATCTTTTGTCAAATTATTCGGCAAGAGTGATGTGTTCCGTGACTTCTCTGTACGCGGTATTAGCAGTTTGCTTGATCATGCTAATCAGCAGGTGCAGAGTCGTGCTGCAGAAACACTTGGTTCGCAATATTCGATGGAAACCCTCTTGGCAGAACTGGTGATGCGTCAACCAGTCACCTGTCAGGGGCATGTACAACTGCACAAAGCCGTGCGCTTGATGGATGAGCAGCAAATTGGCAGTCTTGTTATTACTGATGAAATGCAGCGTCCGCAAGGTATTTTCACCTTGCGAGATTTGCGTCGGGTAATTGCTGATGAAAACTCTGATTTACGCCAGCCAGTCAGTGAGTTAATGACACTTAATCCATTCCATTTACCGCCACAAGCATCGGCGTTTGATGCTGCTTTGGCGATGACCGAACGTCATATTGCCCATGTCTGTTTGGTACAAGATGGTCGTTTAGTGGGCGTGGTTTCTGAGCGTGATCTGTTTTCTTTGCAACGCGTTGATTTGGTGCATTTGGCGCGAGCCGTACGTAATGCTGTGTCCGTTGAGAAGCTGGTGCAGTTGCGTGGTGAAATTAGCTCGCTAGTCGATCGTATGATTGCGCATGGTGCGAGTTCAGAGCAGGTGACACGTTTAATTACCTTGCTCAATGATCACATGGTGTCTCGCGTGATTGAGTTGTGCATTGGCAAGCATGGTGATCCGGGTGTGGCGTTCACTTGGCTGGTTTTCGGCAGCGAAGGCCGGAAAGAACAAACGCTCTATTCGGATCAAGATAACGGCATTTTATTTGAAGCCAGCAGTCAAGAAGAAGCTAATGCCATACGGCAAAAATTGCTGCCCCTAGCGCGCGAGATTAACTTAGCCTTGGATGACTGCGGTTTTATGCTGTGCAAAGGTAATATCATGGCGGGCAATGCTGAACTGTGCTTGTCACGCCAAGAGTGGTCGCGTCGCTTTAGTAAAATTGTCCGTGAGGCGACACCAGAGAACCTTCTGTATTCGACGATATTTTTTGATCTGCGGGCCATTTGGGGGCCTCTAGAAGGCTGTCAAACCTTACGTCTAGAGTTGCTCTCGATGATTCGCGGTAACGATATGTTTCAGCGTCTGATGGCTGAAAACGCTTTGCAACATAGGCCACCTTTAGGGGGTTTGTTCCGTAACTTCACCCTAGATAAAAAAGGCGTTGAAAAAGATACGCTTGATTTGAAAATTAAAGGTTTAGCGCCTTTTGTTGATGGGGCTCGTGTCTTAGCGCTGAGCGCGGGTATCGAAAGCAGTAATACCTTAGAGCGTATTCGTCAGCTGGTCAGTAAAGGGGTGATTGAGCGTTTGGATGGTGATGCCTATGCGGAGGCGTATCAGTTTATTCAGCTGATACGTATGCAACAACATCAGCAACAAGCACGTAATGAGCTGGCCTACAGTAACCGGATTTATCCTGATGAGTTGAATCATTTGGACCGTCGTATTTTGCGAGAGTCATTTCGGCAGGCGCAGCGCTTACAAGCCAGTTTAACCTTTCGGTATCAGCTGTGAAAATTCGTAACTGGTTCCGCAAAAGCCCTGAGTTACGCGCTTCTGATACTTTGCGTTTAGCCGCGTTAGCACCGGCACAGCCACTCAGCGACCAGCCATTACGAGAGCAGCGTTTTATCGTGGTGGATTTAGAAACCAGCGGCCTAAATACCCTTAAAGATAAAATCTTGTCGATCGGTGCGGTGACAATTGAACATTCAGCGATTGCTTTGGGTGAGCAATTTAGCTGCACGTTGCGGCGGATCAATCATGCGGTCAGTGAAAGTGTCTTGATTCATCAAATTGCGCCCAGTGAAGTCGCTTCCGGTATACGCACTGAAAAGGCTTTACTGAATTTTATGGAATACGTCGGTGGTAGCCCGCTGTTAGCTTTTCATGCAACGTTTGATCAGCGCATGTTGGTGCGTGAGATGAATGATGCCTTTGCTTATAAGTTGCGCCATCCATTTTATGATGTAGCTGAGATAGCACAGTTACTTTGCCCTGAGAACACGATGCGCAATCCGGGTTTAGATGATTGGGTGACGTTCTTTGGTTTGCAGGTTCTACAGCGTCATAATGCCAGTGCCGATGCGATGGTTACCGCTGAGTTGATGTTGATTCTGCTCAAGCGTGCCGAGCGGCAAGGTATTGAGAATTTACAAACATTGGATATCAGTTTGCAGAATTGGCGGCGTCGGCAGCAAAACGTTTTATAAGGATCTGTTGGCGCTGCTAAATAATGCTTGTTGTAGGGCTATTACAAACAGCGCAGCGAGCTATTTGGCAGCTCGCGGCGCTGTCGCTTCAGTTACTGAGCGCTGGCTAAATAATTCGCCATGTACTCATCAAAGCTGCAGCTGTCTTGTTGCTCTATGGCTTGTTGAGCTTGCTGTGATTGCTCAGCAAGTGCTTGATAATGAGCCATGTGCTGAGCGTCTAGAGGTGGCGTGCTCAAGGTTTGTGCATGCTGCAGGCTTTGCTTTAAGGCAAATTGACTGAAGCTGCACTGTTGCTCACGCATACTGGCTAAAACTTGTGCTGAAGGTGTTAAATCAGGGTTGTTTAATTTCTCAACTTGTCTGTTTAATGCTTCTGCGTGCTCTGTTGTCGCGTAGCTATCATCGAGTAACTTTGCGCAGGCTTGCATCTGCTCAAGCAGTTCTTCGCCCCATGCTTGCATTGAAATTGACTCACCGCCACGCTGCAGCTGTAAGTTAGGTTTGCGGCCTTGCTTGACTACGGCTAAGAAGTTCTCGGTAGCCGCTGGGCATTCAGTCGCGCTCAACAGTGGGCTGTCTTGCAGTGCACAGAACAGTAAGAACGTATCTAAAAAGCGCGCTTGCGGCAAATCAATACCCAAGGGTAAAAATGGGTTGATATCAATACAGCGTGCTTCGACATACTGCACGCCGCGGGCAATCAGTGCTTCAACCGGCCGTTCGCCATCAAGTGTGATGCGTTTTGGGCGCATGGTCGAATAGTATTCGTTTTCGATCTGTAAAATATTGGTATTGATCTGTAGCCATTCATCGCCTTGTTTGCAGCCTATCTTTTCATACTCAGGGTAGGGCGTACTTACGGCGCGACGTAAACTGTCGGTGTAGCTGCTTAGATCGTTATAGCAAGGCGTGAGCCCTGCCTGCGCATTGCTTTGGTAACCTAAATCACTCATGCGCAAGCTTGTAGCGTAGGGCAGATACAGCGTGTCCTCATCAAAGCTTTGGAGCTGATGTTCGCGACCACGTAAAAAACTGATATCCAGCGCCGGTGAGGCACCAAACAAATACATTAATAACCAGCTGTAACGACGGAAATTACGGATTAAGCCGATATAGCGGGCTGACTGGTAATCTTTTTCTGAACGTTGATCGTTTTCTGCCGCGTGTAGCAATGCCCAAATAGAATCAGGCAGAGAAAAATTATAGTGAATCCCTGCAATACACTGCATCGTTTTACCGTAGCGTACGGCTAAACCTTTGCGATATACGTATTTTAATTGGCCAATATTGGACGTGCCGTACTGCCCAATGGGGATCTGCTCTTCTTTCGGTAGATGCCCAGGCATTGAAGCGCTCCACAGGACTTCTTGATCAAGATTTGCTGCGGTAAAACGATGAATTTCGTCCAGTTGTGCCAAGGTCTGTGCTGAATCAGGCTGCGCTTCAGTAATGAACTCAAGCAAGGCTTCTGAGTAGTCGGTGGTGATGCTGCTATGGGTGAGCGCAGAACCGAGCACCTGAGGGTGCGGGGTTAGCGCTAAACGCCCATTGCGCTCCACACGTAAGCTTTCACGCTCAATACCGTGTAGGCAGTGCTTGAGCTGCGTTAAAGCTTCGGGCTGGCTTAGACGCGCCAGACGATGAGAATATGTATCGCTCAAGGGAAGTTCCTCAATAGGGCATCGTGGCAATATGGGGGTGCTTATTGCCCAGTGCAAGGGTGCTTGTCGACTTTTAGTCGGTTATGCACCCTAGACGTATGAAAATGACGGGTAGTCATCGATTACTTTTTTTTAATTTGTCCTGCATTAGCAAATAACGCAGCCATTGCTCCATTACTCGGTGCCGGTTTGTCTTGTGGAGTATGGCGCTCACTGCGCGGATTATGACGTGCTTGTGGCGTCCGCGTTGCTGCTGCCGGCTTTTCGCCAGGGGTATCACTCATGCGCATGGATAAAGCAATGCGTGCCCGCGGAATGTCTACTTCCATGACCTTCACTTTAACAATGTCACCGGCTTTTACCACTTGGTAGGGATCTTTGACGAAGTTTTCTGAGAGTGCAGAAATATGTACTAAACCGTCTTGGTGCACACCAATATCAACAAAAGCACCGAAGTTGGTGACATTAGTGATCACGCCTTCCAAAAGCATGCCTAAGGTTAAGTCTTTGAGGCTTTCAACACCGTCTTGGAATATCGCTGTTTTAAACTCAGGGCGTGGATCACGTGCAGGTTTGTCCAGCTCTTGGAGAATATCGGTGACAGTCGGTAAGCCATAGGTTTCATCAATGAACGTTTTCGGGTCAAGTTGTTTTAAGAACGCGGAGTCGCCGATTAACGAACGGATGTCACGTTGAGTGTCTTTGGCAATACGGGTGACCAGCGGATAGGTTTCTGGGTGAACGGCAGAGGCATCCAATGGATTTTTACCGTTCATTACGCGTAAGAAACCTGCGGCCAATTCAAAGGTTTTGTCACCGAGTCGAGGGACCTTTTTCAAAGCCGCACGGCTGATAAAAGCGCCGTGTTCATCGCGAAAAGCAACAATGTTTTTCGCCAGAGTGGCATTTAAACCAGAGATCCGCGCTAATAACGCATAGGACGCAGTATTTACATCAACGCCAACAGCATTCACACAGTCTTCCACTACCGCATCTAACGAGCGGGCCAGCTGGGTTTGCGATACGTCATGCTGGTATTGACCAACTCCAATGGCTTTCGGGTCGATTTTAACCAGTTCAGCCAGCGGATCTTGCAAGCGACGGGCAATCGAGACTGCGCCACGCAGCGATACATCTAAGTCGGGGAATTCGTGTGCGGCTAACTCTGATGCTGAATACACCGAAGCGCCGGCCTCACTGACCATCACTTTGCTCATATGCAGCTCAGGCAATAGTCTAACCAGCTCAATGGCAAGACGGTCGGATTCGCGACTACCGGTGCCATTACCGATGGCAATCAGCTGCACTTGGTGTTTTTTGCATAATTTAGCCAAAATGGCGATCGTTTCATCCCACTTATTATGTGGCACATGCGGATAGACCGTGGTGGTCTCTAATACTTTGCCGGTAGCATCCACTACGGCAATTTTGCTGCCGGTGCGCAAGCCTGGGTCAAGACCTAAGGTGCAGCGTGGACCGGCCGGAGCGGCAAGTAACAAATCATGCAGATTGCGCGCAAACACATGAATCGCTTCAGTTTCGGCCGACTCGCGCAATTGACCAAATAAATCGGTCTCTAAGTGGCTGGACAGCTTTACGCGCCAAGTCCAACGTACCACCTCGGCCAGCCATTTGTCGGCAGGGCGCTCCTGGTTTTTAATCGTAAAGTGCTCAGCAATCACCACTTCGCAAGGATGCATGCTGCCTGGGGTGTCATCACCCATACTTAAGCTAGCGGTTAAGAAGCCTTCGTTACGGCCACGGAAGATCGCTAGGGCGCGGTGCGAGGGTACTTTTTTGAAAGGCTCGTCGTGCTCAAAGTAATCGCTGAACTTGGCACCATCCTGTTCTTTGCCGCTGATTACTCGTGCACGTAACAAGGCATGCTGTTGCAACATGTTGCGCAGACGCTCCAATAAAGTAGCGTCTTCAGCAAAGCGCTCCATTAAGATATATTTAGCGCCTTCCAGTACTGCTTTTTCATCGGCAAAACCTTTTTCCACATCAATAAAGCGTGCGGCTTCCTGTTGCGGATCATGACTCGGATCGTTAAACAGTAAGTCGGCCAATTCACCGAGACCTGCTTCTAAGGCAATCTGGCCTTTGGTGCGACGCTTTTGTTTATAGGGTAAGTACAGGTCTTCCAGACGCGTTTTCGTGTCGGCCAGTTGGATAGCGTGTTGCAGTTCAGCGGTTAACTTTCCTTGCTCATCAATCGAGGCCAGAATGGAGGCGCGCCGATCATCAAGTTCGCGCAGGTAACGCAGGCGTTCTTCTAAGTTGCGCAGCTGGGTATCGTCTAAACTGCCGGTGACTTCCTTTCGGTAGCGTGCGATAAAGGGCACGGTTGCTCCTTCATCAAGCAAGGCCATGGTGGCGGTCACTTGTTGTGGGCGAATGCCCAGTTCTTTGGCGATGCGAGTACTTATGCTATCCATCAGGCTACCTAAGTCAGTCAAAAAAGCAGGATAGGCCTGCGTCAAAGGCGTAATTATAGGGCAAATCACTCAGCAAGCCAGCATTGCACCCGATCAAGAAAAATTTGCTAACAATGCCTTACCCCCATGTTAGCGATGATTGCGGCATACTAGCTCTATCAATCTTAATTGAGTGGGTAGACACAGCATGAGCGTACCTGAAGGTGAAAAGATTCTTATTGTTGATGATGATGAGCGTTTGCGCCGCTTACTTGAGCGCTTTTTAACTGAGCAAGGTTTTCGTGTGCGCAGCGTGGAAAATGCTGAACAGATGGATCGGTTGTTGGCCCGCGAGCTGTTTAATTTAGTTGTGCTCGATTTAATGATGCCAGGCGAAGATGGTTTATCGGTGTGCAGCCGTCTGCGTGCCGGTAACAATCAAGTGCCGATTATTATGCTGACGGCCAAGGGTGATGAAGCCAGCCGAATTCATGGTTTAGAGTTGGGTGCGGATGATTATTTGGCTAAGCCTTTTAATCCGCGTGAATTGTTGGCGCGGATTAAAGCGGTATTGCGTCGACAAAATATTAACGTTCCTGGTGCGCCCGGTAGCGAAGAAGCCAGTGTGAGTTTTGGTGATTACAGCCTGTCATTAGCCACTCGGGAGTTGCGTAAAGGCGATCAAGTGCACATGCTAACGACCGGTGAGTTTGCGGTGCTAAAAGCTTTGGTTGAGCATGCTCGTGAACCGCTGACGCGCGACAAGCTGATGAACTTAGCGCGCGGTCGCGAATGGGATGCTTTAGAGCGCTCAATTGATGTACAAGTCTCGCGTTTGCGCCGCATGATCGAACCAGACCCTTCCAAGCCTCGTTATATTCAAACGGTTTGGGGTGTGGGCTATGTGTTTGTGCCCGATGGTAATAAATGAAAACGTCCTTACTGTACCCACAAAGTTTTTTTGCCCGCACCCTGTGGATGGTGCTGTTGGCTGTATTGTTTTCTAAAGCACTGACGCTGATTTATTTGATGCTTAATGAAGATGTGTTGGTTGATCGCCAATACAGTCATGGCGCAGCACTGACCTTGCGCGCGTATTGGGCTTCTCCACTCAGTGAGCGAGCGGCTATTGCTAAAGCAGCAGGCTTACAGTTGGTTGCTGAAAATGATGTGCCGGTCGGTGAACAGCACTGGCCGTATAGTGATATTTTCAGTGAGCAAATGCGCTCGGAACTGGGTGACGACACTCAAGTAAGGATTCGCGCACAAACGCCGCCTTCCTTGTGGGTGAATGCGCCAAGCTTAGGTCCCGATTGGATTCGCGTACCTTTGTATCCACATCCCCTGCGTGGGCAGCGCGTGTGGAATTTGGTCGCATGGTTTTTAGGGATTGGTTTGCTGTCGACTGCGGCTGCGTGGATTTTTGTTCGGCAACTGAGTGCGCCACTGAAGCGTTTAGTGATTGCCGCGCGCTTATTTGGTCAGGGGCGCAGTGTGCGTTTGCCAGTGGATGTCGATACTGCCAGTGAAATGGCTGAGGTGTATCGCGCCTTTAATCAGATGACGGATGATGTCGAGCAAGCTGGACGTGAGCGTGAATTGATGTTGGCTGGCGTCTCCCATGACTTGCGTACGCCGCTGACCCGTTTGCGCTTATCGTTAGAGTTGCTCGATAGCGACAACGAGCTGACCAACGATATGGTGCGTGATATTGAAGACATGAATGCCATTTTAGATCAGTTTTTAGCCTTTATTCGGGATGGTCGTGACGAGCCGATGGAAGCTTGTGATCTGAATGAGCTGATCAGCTCGGTGGTGGCACCGTATATTCAACAAGGCCATTCGATTCGCTTGTGTTTAGAGACGATGCCTTCATTAGCTTTACGTCGCGTTTCAATTAAACGGATGCTGGTCAACTTGTTAGAAAACGCTCTGCGTTATGGTGAGCAGGGTATTGAAGTGGCTGCCTCGGTGATCCAAGACGAGCAGCAGGCAGCGCATGTGGCAATCAGTGTCTTAGATCGTGGTGCAGGTCTTGATCCTGCAGATTTGCAGCGCATTTTTAATCCGTTCTTTCGTGGTGATCAAGCGCGTGGCGGCCAAGGTGCTGGTCTAGGTTTAGCGATTGTGCAGCGTATCGCTGCGCAACATGGTGGCAAGGTCGAACTGCATAATCGAGCCGGTGGCGGTCTAGATGCTACGGTATGTTTGCCAATCACTGCACATGAACAGTCATAATCAGCAGTCGTTGTGGATAAGGTGAAAACAGACCATGAGTGATGATCAGCAAGAAAAAGTGCGTCTTGATAAGTGGTTATGGGCGGCACGCTTTTATAAAACCCGTGCCTTGGCCAAAGAGGCCATTGAAGGAGGCAAAGTGCATTGCCATGGTGAGCGTTGTAAACCCTCGAAAGAACCCAAAGTTGGCGATGAGTTGGTGATTCGTGTGGGCTATGATGAGCGTACTGTGCTGATTGAGCAGTTGAGTGCGGTACGTCGTGGTGCGCCGCAAGCACAGCTCCTGTATCGCGAGACGAGCGATAGCGTGGTTGCCCGTGAAAAAGCTGCCGATTTACGTAAAGCGGGCGCATTAGGTATTCAGACAGAGGGTCGTCCGAACAAAAAACAACGTCGGCAGATTCATCGTTTTAAAGATCAGTAAACGGGCTGCTGTACAGGCAAGCTGGATCTAAACAAGTTAATTCTTTAATCGCGGTTTATACTAAGCCGCTATTTTTTCTGTGAGTGTTGTATGGCAGGTTTTGATTTTACCCAGGGTTTTATTTTTGATGATACCGATGTGCGTGGCGAACTGGCGAACTTAGAAGAAAGCTACGCCCACGTTTTAGCTAAGCATGCGTACCCAGAGCCGGTTGCTGCTTTATTGGGTGAACTGATGGCTGCTGCAGCCTTGTTGGTGAACACGCTGAAATTTGATGGCTTATTGATTTTGCAAGCGCGTTCTAGTGGTGCGGTGCCATTGTTGATGGTGGAGTGTTCCAGTGACGGAGCGCTGCGTGCCATTGCTCGTTATGAAACAGAGCAAATTCACAGTGGCGCAAGCTTGCAAACGTTGATGCCAGAAGGCGTCTTGGCGCTTACTGTTGATCCGCGCGAAGGTCAGCGTTATCAGGGGTTGGTTGCTTTAGATGGGGCAACTTTAGCTGAGTGCTTTAGTCATTACTTTGTCAACTCTGCACAGTTACCAACACGTTTTTGGTTGTATGCCGACGGGCAGCGTGCCCGCGGCATGTTATTGCAACAATTACCGGCTGATCGTGTGCTCGACGCTGAAGAACGTGAAGAAAGCTGGCAGCATGCGATTGCTTTAGCGGCAACCTTAAGTGCGGAAGAGCTGTTGGGTTTAGATAATGAGACTATTCTGCACCGTCTTTACCATGAAGATCAGGTGCGCTTATTCCCTGCTACTGAGCTGACATTCCAATGCAGCTGTACGCGTGAGCGCTCAGCAAATGCGCTGATCAGTTTGGGTTTGACGGATCTGCAGTTGTTGCTGGCTGAAAAAGCAGGCACTATTGAGATTGATTGTCAGTTCTGCAATCAGCGTTACTTGTTCAATGAAGCCGATATCGCGCAAATGTTTGCAGAGCAGGGTGCTGCTGATGCGTCAAGTACAGTGCATTAATTGCATAACTCTGGCATAATCGCGGGCTCTTTTTCCGTTGTAGCGTTTTTGCTCAAGCGCTACAAAATTTTTGGAGGACTCGGCTCGGG
This sequence comes from Pseudomonas sp., assembly GCA_034006605.1. Taxonomy (GTDB): domain Bacteria; phylum Pseudomonadota; class Gammaproteobacteria; order Pseudomonadales; family Pseudomonadaceae; genus Denitrificimonas. The sequence goes on from JAVESM010000016.1 coordinate 80,313, forward strand.
CCGTTGGGAATCTCATGACGCAAGCAAACACCGCTGTGTATACCGATATTAGTGCCGCTCAATTGATTGAAGAAGCTGTTCGCCGTGGCGAAGGCAAGTTGGCTGTAAATGGCTCGTTGGTTGTCGAAACAGGGCACCGAACGGGACGTTCACCGGTTGACCGTTTTATCGTACAAGAGTCCAGCACCGAGGCGCATATCGCTTGGGGGCCAATTAACCGCCCAATCGCACCTGCTATCTTTGATGCGTTGTGGACGCGTGTAGAAGGGTATGTCGCTGAGCGTGAAAGCTTTGTTTCGCATGTGCACGTAGGCTCTGATCCAGCGCATTATTTGCCGGTTAAAATGACCACAACCACCGCTTGGCATAATCTGTTTGGTCGTTGCTTGTTTATTAGCCCAGAAGCGTTTAACCCTGCGAGTAGAGAGCAGTGGCAAGTTATTAATGCGCCGTTTTTTGAGTGCGTACCCGAGCGTGACGGTACCAACTCTGATGGTTGCGTGATGATTAACTTCGCGGCTAAAAAAGTTCTATTGGCCGGTATGCAATACGCTGGCGAAATGAAAAAAGCCATGTTCTCTGTACAAAATTTCTTATTGCCCGCTAAAGACGTATTGCCGATGCATTGCGCGGCTAATGTTGGTGAAGAAGGCGATACCACCTTGTTTTTCGGTTTGTCTGGGACTGGAAAAACCACACTGTCAGCGGATGAAAGCCGCTATCTGATTGGTGACGATGAGCATGGTTGGGGTGTGGGTACAGTGTTTAATATCGAAGGCGGTTGCTATGCAAAATGCATTGACCTGTCTGAGAAAAATGAACCCGTTATCTGGAAAGCCATTAAATTTGGCGCTGTTTTGGAAAACGTGGTTCTCGATGAAGAGCGCGTACCCGATTACAGTGATGACAGCTTGACGCAAAACAGCCGTGCCGCCTACCCGTTAGAGAACGTTGAAAAGCGTGTGCTCGCTAACCGTGCGGGCGAGCCTAATGCAGTGATTTTCTTGACCTGCGATCTGACTGGCGTGTTACCACCCGTGTCTATCTTGAATAACGAGCAAGCGGCTTACCACTTCTTGTCGGGCTATACCGCTTTGGTTGGCTCAACCGAGATGGGTTCAGGTTCAGGTATTAAATCAACCTTCTCAACTTGCTTTGGCGCACCGTTTTTCCCACGCCCAGCGGGTGAGTATGCTGATCTACTGATTAAACGTATTCAAGGTTTCGGTTCAAAAGTCTACTTGGTTAACACCGGCTGGACGGGCGGTGGTTATGGTGTTGGACAACGCTTCAACATCCCAACCACGCGCGCTGTAATTGCTGCGATTCAAGGCGGAACATTAGTCGGTGCAGAAACTGAGCACTTGCCCGTGATCAATTTGGATGTGCCTAAATCAGTGCCTGGCGTTGATAGTAACTTACTCAATCCACGTAACACCTGGTCAGACAAAGCCGCTTACGATGCCGCTGCACAAGTATTAACGGCTAAGTTTGTAGACAACTTCAAGAAATTTGAAGTGGCTGATGCGATCAGAAATGCAGGTCCGCAGCTGTAAT
>JAVESM010000017.1:0-76029 GCA_034006605.1 Pseudomonas sp.
TTTGTACCCGTGATCGTTAGCAAGGTGTGATGCTCGGACGCTTGCTCAATATGGGGTTATTTTAGGTTTATAAAAATAGGCAACTGAATACCCATTATGTTTGAGGGGATTCAGTTTTCAGCCTATCGTGTTGCAGAGCATGTTTTGTTGATTGTCGCTTAATAGATTGTGCTTGCCTGCTAATGAATGAGTGAACGCAGCGCCCATAATTGAGGCCAAATATCACCCTTACGAAGGGCGATTACGGTCTCGAAGTAGTGTTTAAGCCGTCTACGGTCATCTGGATTATCCTTGAGCGCAGAGCCGATGATATGGTGGATTAAATGCTCAGGGGTCATGCTGGCGCCGCCATAATACCAAGCATTCAGACTCGCCGCGTGGGCAACCGATACAGCTTCAGCGGTGGAGAGGGCGGCACCTGCTAGGCGATCTGTGCTGCGGCCATCGGTGGTCTGGCCATTGCGCAGCTCATGAAATAGGGTTACCAATACCTTAATGACGGCCTCGTTAGGATCTACACAGATGCCGGCAGCCTTATTGGCTTTGCTCACTTCCCGTAAGACCACAGCTATTTCATCGGAGAGATTTTTGATAGGTCGAATTTCTTCAAAGTCTAGGCGGCGTTTAAGAGCTGCACTCATCTCGTGAACGCCGGCATCGACACTGTTGGATGTGGCCACTAGATTAAAACCTTGTTGGGCCAATATGATGCCATCATCCCCGCAAAGTTCTGGAATCACCACAATCCGGTCGGACAAAACTGACAGGAGTACATCCTGCAATGCTTGTGGGCAGCGGGCAATTTCTTCAAATCGCACCAGACGGCCTTCCATCATGCCCCGCAACAACGGGCTTGGCACCAATGCCTCAAAGCAGGGTCCTCTGGTGGCAAGAATAGCCTCGTTCCAACCATAGAGAAGTTGCTGTACCTGTGTTACAGCACCTCCTTGCAATGTGAGGGTGGAGTTGCCGGAAATGGCGGCTGTAAGCAGTTCGGAAAGCCAAGACTTAGCGGTGCCTGGCTCGCCAACCAGCAAACAACCTCTGCTGGTGCATAAAGAAATGATAATGCGGATGACCATCGCGCGATCTGCCACAAATTTGCGCTCCAAGCCGAGTTTGTCATCGCCCATGACAAACTTTTCCACGGCCCTCGGTGACATGCGCCAGCCTGGCGGTATCGGCCCTAAATCTAGGCTGGATAATCTTTCCAGCTCATCGTGAAAGATGACTTCAGCTGGCTGCCGTTGTGCCGTTTTATTATATTGATTTTTCACATTCATACTGAACTCCTGCGACCACCACGGACTTCTGGCGCCATGCGTTCTTTGGGGAGGATGCGTGGCAATTCAGACATGGGAATAATACCTTCAATCACATGATCCAACGCACTGTCGCGCATCGCTATCAGTCCTGAATCCAGTGCGCGCCAACGTAACTCCCCGATAGGCGGTTGGCTGGATATCGCATTGCGAATGTCGGAATCAACTTCCATATATTCTACAATGGCCACCCTGCCGTGAGTGCCGTGACCGCCGCAGTTATCGCATCCTTTGCCTTCAAAACAACGAAAATTATCTGGAGCTCCATGGGGAAAGAGTTCCTCAAGAATAACTGGGTCCGCAATGGCCGGTTGGCGGCAATGTTTGCAAATGCGCTTAGCAAGCCGCTGCGCAATCACGGCGAGTAACTCACCTGCAATTGAGTTCGGCTGAATGCCTAAATCGTACAATCGCTGCAGAGAATCTACTGCGTCATTGCTGTGTAGCGTCGAAAGAACGATGTGTCCGGTCTGGGATGCGCGGATGGCCTCCAGCGCGGTTTCCTTATCGCGGATCTCACCGATCATAATCACATCGGGATCTTGTCGCACGAAAGAGCGCATGGCAGCGGCGAAGTTGAATCCTATATCGTTTCGTACTGGCGTTTGCTGAATGTTATCGATGGAGTATTCAATAGGATCTTCCACCGTAATAACTTTACGACGGCCATCATCTGCAAGCGTTTGAAGGCCTGCGTAAAGTGTTGTGGATTTGCCCGAACCAGTCGGTCCAACAACAAGAACCAAACCTGCAGGGTTATCAAGTAGGCGTTCGTAATGTGAACCTATCATGGGCGACATGCCCAGCTCGGTGATGGTCATGGCGCGCCCCGTCTGCGGGAGCAATCGGATAATGACATGCTCACCGTGAAGTGACGGCTGGGTTTGTACCCGTAAGTCATAGGCCATATCGCGCAATTGCAGGCGAGAGCGTCCACCTTGAGGCAAGCGGCGCTCTGCAATATCGAGTTCTGCGCGCAATTTAATAATATTGATAACGCCTTTGAGTTCGCGGTGTGTCAGCTTATATTGGTGTAAATCTCGAAGGTCACCGTCCACTCGTAATCGAATTCTGACCCGTTTGCCGTACTGTTCTATGTGGATGTCACTCGCTCTATTGCTGACGGCTTCAATGAGAATTGCTTCGTATACTGAGACAAGGTATGGGCTGACATGATCATCTTCAATATCCTCAGTCTCAGGTTTGCTAAGCGGTTCGCTACTCTGTGAATTGGCGCTCATAGCTTGGTCGATGGCAAAGCGATTGCCTTTGGCAGACAAATCCAGTGCCGACCAGATTCTGCGGAAGTCTGTAGGTATAACCAGCCAACACTCAATGGTGTGATTGGGACTGAGGCGCTTGACCATGTCGGTACGCACATCGGGATCATCGGTAACAAATATTAGTTTTCCGTTGTCCTGTGCCACTGGGATCAGTCGATTTAAGTCCATGAAGGTACGAGAAAAATGACGGAATAATTCAACTGTTAATGACGGCAAAAGCTCATCAGCCTTAACCAGCTTCATGTTCCGCCTCTGTGCCAGAGAATGATAGAGCTCCATTTCTTCAACGTGCATGTTGCGGTTTAAAATGTCGAGTACTCGGCAGTTCTCGGTGGCTGCTTGGCTCTTCGCTTTAGCCAGAATATCCTTATCCACCATGCCCATATCGATAAGAATTTGTTCTGAGTTACGATTGAAATCCAGCCAGCCTAAAGTGTGCCCCAGCTCTAATTTATCGCCATTCTTTACGTACATCGTCACAGCTGAATCCGATGAAGAGCGATCTTCAAGGCATATTAGGCTACCGCCCTCACGCAGGAAAATCGCTAATTCAGGCATAAAGATCACGCTTAACAATAGGTCGCAAGGCTGGTTGAGTTTCAACAAGCTTTCTGCAGGTTGCGCTAATACCTCAATATTATTCAGGCCTAACCGAAGAAAGCGCTCTTTAGCAACTTCTGCAATGTCAGGATTTTGTTCAACATAAATAACGTGTCGAGACAGCTTAGACAGCACGGCTGCAAGATAGCCAGAACCGCCCCCTATATTCATCACAACATCTTCGGGCATGATTTCTGGAGTCATAGACAGAAGATGAGCTACCACCTCCTCACGAGGAATGGTGTGCCCAGATATAGAGGAGGATAGGTCATGATTGGTAATGAAATCACTACGGGAAACAGCGGAAAGGGCTGAACGAGCCCTTGGATAGACGTTTTTCATTCAATAATATCCGTTAGAATGCAGTTTCTGGGTGGTTAAGATGTACTGTAATTTGCTGATAGGAGAATTCCACTCATATAAAATGACCAATCTTTTTGCAAAGATAAACCGAGAGTGCGCTTTTAACGTAAAACACTAATACGTCAAGCATAAGAGCATAAAATGCTGCCCAGTGATTTTAGGAATGCATAATTCGTTTCACTTTATGGATATAATTATTTTAATTTTGCGCATGAAAATAACGAATAGCATCGTAATTAGGGCGCCCCCTTTTGCTACAAACTAAATATCATGATTTAAGCTCTATTAATGAGGGGTTAGGCCTCATCTAGTCAAGTGGTTTTTTCTATAATCTATAACGCTTATGTACTTGCTCGTAAATGCAGCAGCATTTGACCGCCGGTTAAGTTTTGATTCAAAAATTTTTGCGGCGGTTGCTGTACATCTATACTGATTGTTCATCTAGCACTGTTATGGCAATCGTCAAACTGTGCGACAGTGTTGCCTTCGGTTCACGGCGTTAAAGCGACCCGAGCGCTCAACATAATGTCGTTTAACGGAGTACCAATATGATTAAAAAATTATTCATGACCACTCTTTATATCAAAGTTAGAAGAAATAAATTTGAAGCCAAAAATTTATCTTCTAATGGTGCTTGGGAACGTATGCATTCAGAGCGTCCATTTACCACCGAACGGTTGCTGGTGGGTACTTTTTCTGCAGCTGAGCCGGCTTTAACTCAGTTGCTTGAAAGTATTAATTCAGGAGGCTTTCTGAAAAAAAGCCCTCAGGTCATTATCCAACCTATGGAATTACTTGATGGCGGTTTATCTGAGGTTGAAGAGCGTATATTTAAAGAACTGGCTTTAAGTGCGGGCGCCGTTAAAGTGGTGCTGCATACGGGGGCAGAGTTGTCGGACAGTGAGGCTCTTCAGCTCATACGCGACGCATAACAAGATTTAAGCACGTCAGTTTTTGCTGCTGTCATAGCACTCACTGTTGCGTCAGCGCGCGTTTTAAGATCACTAAATTTTGATCATTTATGGGTAAGATGTGAAAGACAACGCTAATACTAAATACCCTTTTCAAGAGCTCTGAGTGAAACATGTTTAAGCGATTGCGTAACTGGCGAGAAAATCGGCGTATTAAAAAAATGGGAGTGACGGCATCACAGTGGGAAGCGGCTCTTGCTGATTGGCCGGTAATGCAGCGCTATCAAGGTGCTGAGCGCGATGCGTTGCGTGAAATGAGTTTTCGTTTTCTGGCGCGTAAGCATTTTGTTTCCGGCGGTGGCTTTCAATTGACTGATGCGATGTGCCTGAAAATTGCCACGATGGCTTGCGTGCCTATTTTACATCTTGATTTAGATTGGTATGAGCGCTGGCAAACGATGATTATTTATGAGGGTGGTTTTGTACCAAACCGTCCTTATCGTACTGACGATGGCGTTGTGCATGCCAAAGGTCCGGGTTTGAGTGGTGAAGCGTGGTTTCGCGGCCCAGTGATTTTGTCATGGCAAGCCGTGTGTGCAAGTGGTGCGCATGTCGCTGATGGAAAAGCCAGTAATGTGGTGATTCATGAGTTGGCGCACAAGCTCGATATGTTGCGCGATGGTGCCAACGGCGCACCACCCATGCACCCTGATATGCGCTCTGGTGAATGGCACACTATTTTCACTGCGGCGTGGGATCGCTTGCAAAACGATTTGCATCGGGATCGTCCGTTGCCCATTAATGATTATGCTTTGAGCAATCCTGCTGAATTTTTTGCGGTGTGCAGTGAGACGTTTTTTGAGGCGCCTAAACATATGAAAGAACACATGCCAGATGTTTATCGGCTGCTTTGTCAATTCTATCGCCAGCAGCCTGTGCCGCTCGCAATGCCGAGTATGTAAGGTGTACTGGTGGGTTGTTTTTATGCGATGTTAAGTCGTAAATTTGATGAGTGAAATAAATTTCAGTCTGAGCGCTGGGTTTTTTATTGAGGTCACTGGATGACGCGAAAGAGGGTAATTTGATGAGACTTTTACACACCATGTTGCGCGTTGGCAATTTAGATGCTTCGCTTGCTTTTTATACGGATGTGCTGGGTATGCAGTTGTTACGTCGCCGTGATTATCCTGACGGTAAATTTACGTTGGCGTTTGTGGGTTATGGTGATGAAGCCAATAATAGCGTGATTGAACTGACCCATAATTGGGGCGTAGAAACATACAACTTGGGTGATGGTTATGGGCATATCGCTTTAGAAGTTGAGGATGTCTATAAAGCCTGTGAGGCTATCCGTCAGCGTGGTGGAAAAATCACGCGTGAACCTGGCCCGATGATGCATGGCTCAAGTATTTTAGCGTTTGTTGAGGATCCCGACGGTTATAAGATTGAATTGCTATCAGCGCAGCGAGGTGATTGAGTGCTGCTTGAGCGAAGTACGCTCGGGGTAAGGATTGTTACTACCCGCACTATAAAAAACGGGCGACTGAATGAACAGATCGCCCGTTTTTTATAGTGCACTGACTGGCGGTGCATCCGTGTGACTTTACAACGCGTGCGTGTTGTCTTGGGTATAACCGCCACCTAAAGCTTTATACAAATTGATCTCGCTGGCCAATTGTGCAAATTGTGTGCTGATGCGTTTTTGCTGTGCATCGAATAATAGGCGCTGTGCATCCAGTAAGGTCAGTTGATTATCAATGCCCTCACGGTAACGACGATCTGCCAGTGCATAGTATTCTTCGCCAGATTTAACCAAATTGTCATGCGCAGTTAATTGTTGCGTATAGGTCGTGCGTTCAATTAAACCGTCTGCCACTTCTTGGAAAGCGGTTTGAATGGTTTTTTCGTAGCGTGCCACATTAATGTCTTTTTGGATTGTGCTGTAATCCAAGTTGGCGCGTAAGCGACCTGCGTTAAAAATAGGTAGATTAATGCTTGGTTTAAACAACCAAGAGCCGCTGCCAGCATCAAATAAACCGGATAAATCAGGACTTAAACTGCCCGCAGTAGCGGTTAAGCTGATGCTTGGAAAGAACGCTGCGCGCGCTGCACCAATATTGGCATTGGCGGCTTTTAAATCGAATTCAGCTTGCAGAATATCAGGACGACGCTGCAACAAATCAGCCGGCAAACCGACTGGTAGCTCTGCAAATTTAAACTGCTTTAAAGGCACGGGTGTGGCTAAGTCAGCAGGTGTGTTACCACCCAAGAGTAGATTCAGTGCATTACGGCTCTGCACGCTTTGCCGCTCATACTGAGCGAGACTGACGCGTGCACTGTTGGCTGCTGTACGTGCTTGTTGCAACTCTAAAGAAGAGGATACGCCTGCATCATAGCTGCGCTCGACCAGGCGTAAGCTCTCTTCATAGGTGGCTAAAGTATCACGCACTAATTGCAAGGTTTCTTGGTCTGCTTGTAGGCTCAGCCAAGCCGTTGCCACGCTACTTATTAAGCTCAGCTGGGTGCTGCGCTGCGCTTGTTCGCTAGCAAAATAGCTGGCTAAAGCTTGTTTGCGTAGGCTGTTTAAACGGCCAAATAGATCCACTTCCCACGCCGTTATGCCTAGTGAGGCAGAGTACTGGCTGCTAATCATTGCATCGCCAGTTGTGCTCATATTGGCCGGCAAACGCTGGCGATTGGCGCCGCCACTGGCATCAATTGAGGGGAACAGTGCGCTACGTTGAATACGGTATTGTGCACGAAATGCTGCAACATTAAGCGCGGCAATACGCATATCGCGGTTGTTCTCAAGGGCCGTGTCAATCAGCTGTTGCAACACGGGATCTTGAAAGAACTCACGCCAGTTGGGCAGCAGGGTAACGCTTTGTTGATCTTGCGCAGCGCTCCATTGCTCGGCTACTGGTGCGGAGGGTTGTTGGTAGTTCGGAATTAAGGAACAACCAGTCAGCGCTGTTAATAAAGCAGCGGCTAGGGCAGTACGCTTCATTGTACGTCCTCCTTTTTATCTTCGGCTGTTTTAAAGAGGGTGCTGACCGCTACATAGAACATCGGAACAAAGAAGATGGCTAAAATCATTGCGGTTAACATCCCGCCGATTACCCCCGTGCCGATCGCGTGCTTACTGCCTGCTCCCGCTCCTGTGGACATGGCCAAAGGCGTTACCCCTAAGATAAAGGCCAGCGAAGTCATAATGATTGGACGCAGACGAATACGACTGGCTTCAATTGCCGCCTCGGCTAAGCTCATGCCTTGCTCATGCAGAGCCTTAGCAAACTCCACAATCAAAATAGCGTTACGTGCTGATAAGCCGATAGTGGTCAATAAACCAATTTGGAAATACACATCATTGGATAAGCCGCGGCCATAAGTGGCTAACAGTGCACCCAAGATACCTAGCGGTACCACCATCATTACTGAGAAAGGGATTGACCAGCTCTCATACATCGCGGCCAAGCACAGGAACACAACCAGTAACGACAGGGCATACAGGGCCGGGGCTTGGTCTCCGGAGAGTCGTTCCTCGTAAGATAACCCCGTCCACGCCATACCAACACCGTTCGGCAGTTTCTTGGTGATTTCCTCGACGGCGAGCATGGCGTCACCTGAGCTGTAACCCGGCGCGGCACTCCCCATAATCTCCATCGCGGATACACCGTTATAGCGTGACAGTTTGGGTGAGCCATAGGTCCACTCGCCGCGTGCAAAGCTATTGAATGGAATCATCTCACCTTGGTTATTGCGCACATACCATTTGGCCAAGTCTTCGGGGTTCATCCGCGCATTGGCTTCGGCTTGTATAAAGACCTTTTTAACTCGCCCACGGTCAATAAAGTCATTGACGTAGCTACTGCCCCATGCGGCTGACAGTGTTTGGTTGATATCAGCTAAAGAAAGGCCCATGGAGCTGGCTTTCTCATCATCAATAATCAACTGATACTGTGGTTCATCGCGCAAGCCGTTGGCACGCACTTGAGTTAAACGCGGGTCTTGGTTGGCCAGTTGTAGAAATTGATCGCGCGCCTGGTTAAGGACTTCATGACCCACACCTGCTCGGTCTTGCAAGAACAGATTAAAACCGGTTGCATTACCCAGCTCCATTACCGCTGGGGGTGCAAAGGCAAACACCATTGCATCGCGGAATGAGAAGAAGCGCATTTGTGCGCGCTGGGCTAATGAAAATACGTTTTGATTGGCTTGCGTGCGTTCTTCCCATGGCTTCAAACCAATAAACGCCATGCCTGAGTTTTGTCCACGACCAGCAAAGTTAAAGCCAGTGATGGCAAACACAGAACGAACGGTATCGCTCTCTTCAGTCAACAAATAGTCACGCATTTGATTAACGACATCAGCGGTGCGTTCAGCTGTTGAACCCGCGGGTGTTTGCACTTGGGCAAAAAGTACACCTTGGTCTTCTTCGGGTAAAAATGAGGAAGGAATCATAGTGAACATCCAGCCCATGATGGCAATAATGATCACATACATCACAAAGTAAGGTGTTTTGCGCTGAATCATCGCAGCTACGCCTTGCTCATATTTATTCGTGCTACGTTGGAAGCTTCGGTTAAACCAACCAAAGAAACCACGTTTTTCAATGTTGCCACCTTTTTTAATCGGTTTGAGCATGGTGGCGCAGAGGGCTGGAGTAAAGATCAATGCGACCATTACCGAGAGCACCATGGCTGAGACAATAGTGACCGAGAATTGTTGGTAAATCGCACCGGTCGAGCCTTCAAAAAAGGCCATTGGGATAAATACAGCGGACAGTACCAAACCAATACCGACCAGCGCCCCTTGGATTTGGCCCATAGATTTACGAGTGGCTTCCAGTGGTGATAAGCCTTCTTCTTCCATCACCCGTTCAACGTTCTCTACCACAACAATGGCGTCATCCACCAGCAGTCCGATGGCCAGTACCATAGCAAACATGGTCAGGGTGTTGATGCTGTAACCAAAAGCGGCGAGCACACCAAAGGTACCAAGAATCACCACGGGTACGGCGAGGGCAGGAATCAAGGTGACACGTAGGTTCTGCAAAAATAGATACATAACCAAGAACACCAAGATAAAGGCTTCAATCAGGGTATAAATGACCCCTTCAATTGAGGCAGAAATCACCGGAGTTGTGTCGTAGGGGTAAACAATTTTCATGCCTGGCGGAAAGAAAGGCTCCAGTTCAGCTAGGGTTGCGCGCACGGCACGTGCCGTGTCGAGGGCGTTAGCACCAGTGGCTAACTTGATCCCAATCCCTGTGGCAGCGCTGCCGTTATATTCGGCGTTAATACTGTAGTTTTCACCGCCCAGTTCAACGCGAGCAACATCTTTCAGGCGTACCTGTGAACCATCTTGATTGACTTTGAGTAAGATATTTTTAAATTGCTCAGGTGTTTCAAAGCGGGTTTTACCAATAATGGTGGCGGTTAATTGCTGATTAGGGGATGCCGGTAGGCCACCCAGTTGACCGGATGATATCTGCACGTTTTGCGCTTTAATCGCGCTAGAAACATCTCCTGGCGTCATGGCAAAGTTGGTCAGTTTGACTGGGTCAAGCCAGATGCGCATTGCGTACTGAGCACCAAAGATTTGGAAGTCGCCGACACCTGTTGTACGAGAAATAGGGTCTTGAATATTCGAAACAGTATAGTCAGCCAGGTCATACCTGTTCATGCTGCCATCTTCAGAGATAATTCCGACTACCATTAAGAAATTGCGCGCCGATTTAGTCACGCGAATCCCTTGCTGTTGCACCTCTTGCGGCAATAATGGTGTGGCCAGTTGCAGCTTGTTTTGCACCTGAACCTGAGCGATATCTGGATCAATATCTTGTTCAAAAGTGATGGTAATGCTCATGCTACCATCGGAGTTACTTTCCGAAGAAATGTAACGTAGACCGTCAATACCGTTCATTTTCTGCTCGATCACCTGAACCACGGTGTCTTGCACCGTTTGTGCCGAAGCACCTGGGTAGCTGACTGAGATGCCCACTGCAGGAGGGGCAATACTTGGGTATTGATTGACTGGCAGTTTAAGAATTGCCAGGCCGCCAACCAACATCACTACTAGGGCGAGTACCCAAGCAAAGATAGGGCGGTCGATGAAAAAATTCGACATGAAAATCTTCCCTTATTGAGCGCGTGGTGCGGTTTTTTCAGAGGTTGTATCAACGGCAGAAACATTGCCCGCAGGATACGGATCAACCGTGGCACCGGGTTGAATAAACTGTAAACCTTCAGTGATTAAACGGTCGCCACTTTGCAACCCTTCATTGACCACCCAAAAGTTATCGCTGGTGCGCTCAGCTTTTAAAGTGCGTAGTTCGACTTTGTTTTCGGCATTGACCACCATGGCGGTTGCATCACCCTTAGGGGTGCGAGTGATGCCTTGCTGTGGCGCAAGAATGGCTTGGCTTTGTACACCACTGATCAAATTGGCATAGACAAACATGCCAGGTAGGAGCAAACCATCAGGGTTAGGGAAGACCGCGCGCAAGGTGACTGATCCGGTGCTGGCATCCACTGAGACTTCCGAGAACTCAAGCGTTCCCTTATGTGAGTAGTCACTGTTGTCTTGCAACTTTAAGGTGACCTGCGCAGCATTTTCACTGGCTTTTTCCAGCTGTCCACTGGCCAATTCACGGCGTAAGCGCAATAAGTCATTGGCCGATTGGGTAACATCCACATAAATCGGATCAAGTTGTTGGATCACTGCGAGTTCTTGTGCTTGGCCATTACTAACCAGTGCGCCTTCACTGACTGTTGAGCGGCCGATGCGCCCAGCAATTGGAGCAAGGACTCGGGTGTAGCGCTGTTCTATTTTTGCCCGTTCAAGTGCGGCCTCTGCCTGCAAGCGAGCGGCTTGAGCATCATCATACTGTTGACGGCTGACTGCGCGTTCCTCAACCAGTACCTTATAACGCTCGGCTAAAGAACGCGAAGCGAGGAGGCTGGCTTGGGCGCTTTTTAAATTGGCGGTGTAAAGAGCAGGATCAATTTGATACAGCTGCTGACCGGCTTTAACGTCACTGCCTTCTTTAAATAGGCGCTTTTGTAAGATGCCATTCACTTGCGGTCGCACTTCGGCAATACGGTAAGCTGCTGTGCGTCCAGGTAATTCACTGGTTAAGGTATAGGACTGCGCAGACAGCGTAACGATGCCTACTTTTGGAGTGGGCCGCGGCTGGCTGGCTGGCTCAGATTTCTGTTCACAAGCGCTCATCAGTAATGCGCAAGCAAGAGTGAGGGAGGCAGCTGTAGCGCGTGATGAAGGACGGGTCATAAAGTTCTTCCTAATTAACATCTTTTTAGCACTGCACAATAAACGCACGCAAATACGAATGCAGGGGAGGTGTCTAATTATGCACTGCTTTAAAGGTAAATGCAGTGCGTTTTCATTCAGCCGAGTAATATACATACATTGCTGTATGTTGGTAAGCGTTTGTTTGTACGGTTTGTCGATAAAACTTAAAAAAATATGCTGCTTTATCGAGAACTTTAACTGAGTCAGTTGAGGTAATGGCTTAAAATAGACATACCCATTTATAAAAAAGGTTGGATATGACACCTGCTATCGCTTTATTAAAAAAAATGCGCACCAGTCATTCAGTACACAGTTATGCGCATGATTCGCGAGCCGCCTCTTATGGCTTGGAAGCGGCTGAATTATTGGGTTTGCCTGCAGCGCGCGTGTATAAAACGCTGTTGGTCAGTAGTGATGAAGCTGAGTTGTTGGTGGCTTTAGTGCCGGTCAATGCACAGCTTAATTTAAAAGCTGTGGCAGCCAGCGCTAAGGTCAAAAAAGTGGAGATGGCTGACCCGTTGCGTGCGCAACGCAGCAGTGGTTATTTGGTCGGTGGTATCAGCCCGTTGGCACAGAAAAAGGCCTTACGTACCTTTGTTGATCGCACTGCTACTGAGCATGCAACGATCTATATCAGTGCGGGGCGTCGCGGCTTAGAAGTTGAGTTAAGTGCCGATGATTTGCTCAGTTTAACTCAAGGTCAGCTGGCTGATATTGCCAGTTTTGCGCGCTGACCTTGATCATTGCGGGTTGCTTCTTGTTGTAAATCAAGAAAAGCCAGTGAATAGCATAAAGAGCAGTGAAGCCACGCACATAAGGCATTAAGGTAGGCGCAGTCAGAGATTGATAGGTCACAGTTTTATTGCTGTGCGATCAAGTTTTATATGGATTGTTTCTTCAGGAGCAACGCATGCTGTTTACCCATCCTGTTGTCAGTAGTATTTTGCGGCACCCTTTTTTTAAAAATTTGAGTGTTGATGATCAAGAGCGCTTGATGACACAAAGTCATGAGCAACAATGTAATGCAGGTGAGTTACTGATTCGTCAAGGGCAGCCTGCTGAGCGGTTTTTCTTGGTTTTGAAAGGGCGGGTTAAGCTTTATCGTATTTCTGCAGACGGCCAAGAGAAAGTGGTGGAGATCATCCAAGCAGGGCAAACCTTTGCTGAAGCGGTGATGTTTATGCAACGTTCAGAATACCCCGTGTGTGCAGAAACGTTAGAAACTGTGCAATTAATCAGTTTCCCTAATCGCTTAATGCTGACCTTACTGCAAGAAAGCCCGCAAGCATGTTTGCATTTGTTGGGCCATATGAGCATACGCTTGCATCAGCGCCTTGGTGAGTTAGAAACTTTGACGCTGCAAAATGCCACGCAACGTTTTGCTTTGTATTTGATTCAACAGTTGGAAGATCGTGCACAAGAAACAGTGAATATTGAGTTGCCGCTACCTAAGCGCTTAATTGCTGCACGCTTATCCATGCAGCCGGAAACCTTGTCGCGGATTATGGCGCGTTTAAATCAAGACGGTCTGATTGAAATGAGCGGACGTCATATCCATATTCCAAGCATTGAGCGTTTATTGGAGCCGTTTGCTTAACGGCTCGCGGGACTGCCCTTGATTGGTGGTGTATGGCTCATGTGTTGGCTTAATCATTGCGGCGTACAAAGGTGTTAAATAATCGGCTGATTTCTTGCCAAAGCGCTTTAGTAGCCAAATTGGCATTGCGTGATGCCAATTGACCATCGAGCATGTTGTGTGTGCGTACATGTTGCACAACAAAATGCGCGACACCGGCGGCACTTAAGCGCTGAGCTAATTCGAGTAAGCGCTGCGGATCGATTAAATCCCAGTGCACTGTGGTACGGCATTCATAACTGACGCCGCTGGCCAATAGTAATTCTAAGCACTGCCAGTTCGCTTGGCCGCTGCCCGACACACCTGTAATCAGCTTGGTGTCTTCAATCCGTGCTTTCACATCAAAACCGACCCAATCGCAATAAGGCAGAACAGGTTCTAATGCTTTGGCATTAATCCCTGCCGTATGTAAGCCGACTTTAAAGCCAAGATTTTTCACGTCCTGCATGGCTGCTTTCAATCCGTGCTGCAAGGTGGCTTCACCGCCGCTAAACACGACAGCTTGAAGTAAACCTTGGCGGCGCTGTAAAAACGCTAGGATGCTTTCCCAGCTTTGTGTTTGCTGGCCTCGAGGCGGGATCAAATCTGGGTTGTGACAGTAGCGGCAACGCCAAGCACAACCTTGGCAAAAGACCACGCAAGAGAGGTGTTCAGGGTAATCTAAAGTGGTCAGGGGCACGAAGCCCCCAACTCTTAGCTGTTCAGCCATCGTTATGCGGATTTGCGCTGAGTCGGTTGCTCACTATAATGCAAGCGCTCACGGTGCTCTGACTGCTTGCCAGGATTAAAGGCACTGACTGGACGGTGATAGCCCATCACGCGGGTCCAAACTTCACAGCGTTGACGTTGTTCTTCGGGGAGTTGAATGGTGTTTTGCATGGTTGATTCCTCTATTTTCGATGCTGAGCATCTGTTCAACACGCCACAGCAGTGTGGCGTGTTGGATGATTCAAGGTGTCTGTCTTAGTTGACTGCCTTGAGGTGTTGAACACGTTGTTGTTCTTGCAGCAGGACTTCATCGCACTTCGGGCAGAACTCATGCTCGCCGGATAAATAGCCGTGCACTGGGCAAATAGAGAATGTTGGGGTGATCGTTAAGTAAGGTAGGTGAAAGCGCCCTAAGGCATTGCGTACCAGATTCTTACAGGCTTGCGTTGAGGATATTTGCTCGGACATATATAAGTGCAATACGGTACCGCCGGTGTATTTGCACTGCAGTTCATCTTGCAGTTCAAGGGCTTCAAAAGCGTCATCAGTAAAGCCCACTGGCAATTGTGATGAGTTGGTGTAGTAAGGCGCATCCATGCTGCCGGCTTGGAGAATATCGGCAAAACGCTTTTGGTCTTCTTTGGCAAAACGGTAGGTGGTACCTTCCGCAGGGGTGGCTTCTAGGTTGAATAGGTTGCCGGATTCTTCTTGGAACGCGACTAAGCGATCACGTACATGATCAAGCATTTCAATCGCCATTTTGCGGCCATTAGCAGTGTGCATGCCCTCAGCATCGTTCGTGTAGTTACGCAACATCTCATGCAAACCATTTACGCCAATGGTGGAGAAGTGGTTGCGCAGAGTGCCTAAATAACGCTTGCTGTACGGGTAGAGACCGGCATCCATATGCTGCTGGATCACTTTGCGTTTAACGTCCAAGCTTTGTTTTGCCATATCCAGCAATTGATCCAGACGGCGATAGAGACCAATGGGGTTGTTTTTGTACAAATAACCTAAACGTGCGCAGTTGATGGTGACGACGCCGAGTGAGCCAGTCTGTTCAGCTGAGCCAAACAAACCACCGCCGCGCTTGAGTAATTCACGTACATCCAGTTGAAGGCGGCAGCACATTGAGCGTACTTGGTTGGGCTCTAATTCCGAGTTGAGGAAGTTTTGGAAGTATGGCAAACCATAGCGTGCGGTCATCTCAAATAAGCGATTAGCGTTTTCGCTGTCCCAAGGGAAGTCATGGGTGATGTTGTAAGTGGGAATAGGGAAGGTGAATACACGACCTAGACCGTCACCGGCTTGCATCACTTCGATATAGGCTTGGTTGATCAGCTCCATCTCTTCTTGCAGGTCACCGTAGGCGAACGGCATTTCTACGCCGCCGATATAGGGAATCTGTTCACGCAAATCTTCTGGGCAGACCCAATCAAAAGTCAGGTTGGTGAAGGGGGTTTGTGTGCCCCAGCGTGAAGGCACGTTGAGGTTGTAGATAAACTCTTGAATGTCTTGGCGTATTTGATCGTAGCTGAGCTTATCTTTACGCACAAAGGGCGCAAGATAGGTATCAAACGAGCTGAAGGCTTGCGCACCGGCCCATTCGTTTTGCAGGGTGCCAAGGAAATTGACCATTTGTCCTAAAGCGCTGGAAAGGTGCTTGGGTGGGCCCGCTTCAACACGGCCTGGAATACCGTTAAAGCCTTCATTTAGCAGTGTGCGGAGTGACCAGCCCGCGCAGTAGCCAGCGAGCATGTCGAGATCATGGATGTGCAAATCACCTTCGCGGTGCGCTTCGCCAATTTCTGGGCTGTAGACTTCGTTGAGCCAATAGTTGGCCGTCACTTTGCCAGATACGTTAAGAATTAATCCGCCCAATGAGTACCCTTGGTTGGCGTTAGCGCGCACCCGCCAGTCTTCACGGGAGAGGTATTCGTTCATGGAGGAGGCAACATCCACTAAGGACTTACGATCACGACGTAAACGCGAATGTTGTTCACGGTAAACAATATAAGCGCGCGCGGTACGAAAATGTCCGACTTCCATTAAGCTGGTTTCTACGCGGTCTTGAATGTCTTCGACATTTAAAGTGTTGTGCTCCGCTAAGCTCTGCACTACACGTTCGCATATTTGTGCAGCAGTCGCCGGGTCAAATTCGCCTGTGGCGCGGCCGGCAGCGGTGATCGCGCGTAGAATTTTTTGCGCATCAAAAGGCGCATAACTCTGGTCGCGTTTACGCAATTGGCGTGAACGAGGTACGGCTGCTAAGACTGACATAAAAAACCTCTAAATACATGATGTTGTGTTTTGCTGTCGCTGCCAACACAAGATGTAGTGCAAGGTACGTCAAGAAGTGCTGTTTTAAATTGATGCGGGTCAATTCTTAGAAGATATGCTGTATTTGTTGAAGTGGCGCACAGATGGCTGTCGGTATTGTTGTTTGATCGGTAAATATGCACGTTGTGCAGGCGCAGGGATAGCACTAGACAGGTGTTTTCTTAAAGCAAATAACATATACATAAAGCTGCCGAAGCGGTTTGTTATTGGGACTTGGCTGCTTATTTGTTTGATGGGTCAAGCCGGGCTATCGACCGACCGTAGAGAGGACTCGCGGAGAAATATGGCGGGTAGTCACAGCGGCTTAGATCGCCGCTATGTTTCAGTTAGTTGCGCTATAACGGCGTATGCCTGTCATCGGTAAGCTGCTGTGCGCGGCGACGGTGCCAGGGGTAGCAAAGGCTACCAAATGGTCAGCCGCGATTTCAATACCCACTTGTTCACCTAAAAAGTGATCAATGTGGCTGGTGAAAATGGCTTCTAACTGATTGCCGGTTGGTAGCTCTAAGCGGTACAAAGTGGCTGCACCTAAGAACGTTTTACCAATGACATGTGCTTTCAGTGGGCTTTCTGGTGAGTCAATGATGTCATCGGGACGCAATAGAACATCGACGGTGCTGCCTGCTGGCCAGTTATAAGCGCGGTTGCCGCGAATTACTCCCAGTTCGGTTTGTACGCTGTCATGGCTGAGCATTTGTCCGCGAATAAAATAGCCTTGACCGACAAAGCTGGCAACAAAAGGCGTTAATGGTTCGTGATACAGATTAAAGGGTGAGTCCCACTGTTCCAGACGGCCTTTATTGAATACGCCAATGTTGTCGCTCATGGCAAAGGCTTCTTCTTGGTCATGGGTAACCAAGATCGCACTGGTACCACGCTGCTTGAGAATATCGCGAACTTCTTGGCTTAAACGGCGGCGTAACTCACCGTCTAAATTAGAAAAGGGTTCGTCGAGCAAGAGCAAGCGTGGTTCTGGTGCTAAGGCCCGAGCTAAAGCGACACGCTGTTGTTGGCCGCCGGACAATTCATGAGGATAACGCTTGCCTAGATCGCTCAGCTTAACCAATTCCAGTAGTTCTTGAGTGATACGCTCGGCATCAGGGTGATTGCGAATGCCAAAGGCAATGTTTTTTTCAACGCTGAGGTGCGGAAACAGGGCGTAGTCTTGGAAAACCATACCAATGCGACGTTTTTCCGGCGCTAACGTAAATTGTGGGCGGGAGATGACCTCGCCAGCAAGGGTGATTGAGCCTTTCAGTATCGGCTCAAAACCTGCAATCGCGCGTAAGGTGGTGGTTTTTCCACAGCCAGAGGGGCCAAGTAAACAACCGATGTCACCGTTGTTCAGGTGCAAATTCAGCTGTTGCACGATTGGTTGGTTTTGATAGCCACAACTGAGGTCAGTCAGACTCAATAACAGCCCATTTTTATCCATGTTGATTGCATGCCGGTTGAATTAAAAATTCGAGGAGTGCTTTCTGTGCATGCAAACGATTCTCTGCCTGCTGCCAGACGACGGCGCGAGGATCATCGAGTACATCGAGGCTGACTTCTTCGCCACGGTGCGCGGGCAAACAATGCATCAGCAATACATCATCTGCAGCTAAATCGAGTAAATCTTTGCTCACTTGGAAAGGCTGGAACTCTGCTATACGCGCCTGGGCTTGATCTTCTTGACCCATTGATGCCCAAACGTCGGTACTGATTAGGTGTGCGCCTTGCACGGCTTGCCGTGGATCATCAGTTACCGTGACACGATCGCCAGCCCAAGCCAGTAGCTGTGCGTCGGGCTCATAACCTGTAGGGCAAGCAACACGTAGCTTGAAATCAAATTGCACGGCGGCTTCGATATAGGAGTTGCACATATTGTTGCCATCGCCAATCCATACCACGGTTTTGCCTTGAATTGCGCCGCGCAACTCTTCGAAAGTTTGCATGTCGGCGAGGAGCTGGCACGGGTGTAAATCATCCGATAAAGCGTTAATCACGGGGACCGTTGCGTGCGCAGCAAACTCCGTTAGGGTAGCGTGAGCAAAGGTGCGAATCATCACCGCATCGAGCATGCCCGACATTACCATGGCTGAATCAGCCAGCGGTTCGCCACGGCCGAGCTGGGTATCGCGCGGTGATAAGAAAATGGCGTGCCCACCCAAATGAAACATGCCCGCTTCAAAAGACAGGCGTGTACGGGTTGAGGCTTTTTCAAAAATCATTCCGAGCACGCGGCCCTTTAACGATTCGTGTGCTTGTCCGGCTTGGCGTTGACGTTTGAGTTCAATCGCGCGCTGGATAATGTTGTGCAATTCTGTAGGAGAGCAATCCGTGAGTGACAGAAAGTGTCTAACGCTCATATTTAATAACCTTGATTGATACTGAGGTACGCAAAAGCGGCATAGATAAACAGTAAAACCGCTCTGGCCAAATAACATAAGCCCCGAATCTTATAAGGTAAAGGGTGTTCTGTGCAAACCCTGTCAAACGCGGGCCTTGGAATTAAAGCGGGTGACTCACTTGATAGATTAAAAAATATAAGAATCAGTGCCAATCTGCGTAGATAAAGTAAATTGCTTGATCTGAATTAATCTAAAGCAGAGCGTTACACTGGGTTTTAGGCTAGAATGCGCGCTAGGTGCTCAGTAATCTAATGAGCGAAATCACTAAAGTATTTGTCGAGGTGGATTGTGGATATCATCGAAACGATTAAAGAGCAGATCGAAAACAACGCGATTTTGCTGTACATGAAAGGTAACCCAAACGCACCGCAGTGTGGTTTCTCACAGCGTGCGACTCAGGCGCTGATGGCCTGTGGTGAAAAGTTTGCTTATGTTGATATTCTGCAGAATCCAGACATTCGTGCCAACTTGCCTGCCTATGCAAACTGGCCGACTTTCCCACAGTTATGGGTTGATGGCGAGTTGGTTGGCGGTTGCGATATCATCACTGAGATGCACGAAAGTGGTGAGCTACAAACGCTAGTTAAAGCTGCCGCAGCAAAAGCACAAGCTTAAAGATTGCTTGGCAGCCTGTAGGTTGCGAGCAGATTGCAAAAAAAAAGCCCCTATACAGTTTTCTGGATAGGGGCTTTTTTTATTGCATGTGCATTGCTAGTTACACTATTAAGCGCTGTTGCGCATTGGCTCGGTATTGCGCGCTGAGTTTGCGCTGGCGCGGTTTAGGGCGCTGAAGAACGCACGAATGCTAGCGGTGGTGATATTGCCGTCAATGCCTACCCCAAAGACTGGGCGTTGGCCTGGTAAGCGCAGCTCAATATAAGCGGCAGCTTTAGCGTTGCTACCGCTGCCAATCGCATGCTCGTTGTAGTCCATGATCTCCACGGCAATAGGCAAGCTGGCAACCAAGGCTTCCAGTGGGCCGTTGCCACAACCGCTCCAGCTTTTAACGATACCGTCGGCTGATACTTCAGTGGTTAATGTGCTGATGCCGTTTTCTTCTTGTAAACGATGCTTCTGTAAGGCGTATGGACTTAACGCTTGTAAATACTCGCTGTCTAATAAAGTGTAAATTTGCGCGGCAGATACTTCCAAGCCCGACCGGTCGGTTTCCGCTTTAATCACTTGGCTAAATTCAATCTGCATACGACGTGGCAATTGAATGCCGTATTCCTGTTCCAGCAAATAAGTGACGCCGCCTTTGCCGGATTGGCTGTTGACGCGGATCACGGCTTCGTAGTCGCGGCCAATGTCAGCAGGATCAATGGGCAGGTAGGGGACTTCCCAAATACCGTTGGCGTCGCGCTGGGCAAAGCCTTTACGGATGGCATCTTGGTGTGAGCCTGAAAAGGCGGTATGGACTAAGTCGCCAGCATACGGATGACGTGGATGGACGGGTAACTGATTGCACTCTTCAACGACTTTACGTACGGCATCAATGTCTGAAAAATCCAGTTGTGGATTAACCCCTTGGGTATACATGTTCAAGGCTAAGGTGACTAAATCGACATTACCGGTGCGCTCACCATTGCCAAATAAGCAGCCTTCAACGCGGTCGGCACCGGCTAATAAGCCCAACTCACTGGCTGCGACCCCTGTGCCGCGGTCGTTATGAGTGTGTAAGCTAATAATGACATTGTCACGCTGGTTGATATTGCGGGCAAACCACTCAATCTGATCGGCATACACATTTGGCGTGGAGACTTCGACGGTGGCGGGTAAGTTTAAGATCACTTTGTTGTCAGCCGTGGGTTGCCATACATCCAGTACGGCGTTACACACTTCGACGGCAAATGGGGTTTCGCTGGCGCTGAAGGTTTCCGGTGAGTATTCAAACGTCCATTGTGTGTCGGGTTGCATGGCTGCGTATTTGTTAAACAATTCAGCGGCGTGCACAGCAATGGCTTTGACGCCTGCTTTGTCTTGGTTAAAAACGATGCGACGAAACGCCGGAGAGACTGCGTTGTACATATGCACAATGGCTTTGGGTGCGCCTTTTAATGATTCAAAAGTGCGAGCAATCAAGTCTTCACGGGCTTGAGTCAGCACTTGAATGGTGGTGTCTTCTGGAATATGGCCGTCTTCGATTAATAAGCGAACAAAATCAAAGTCAGTTTGTGAGGCCGATGGAAAAGCCACTTCAATGTGTTTAACGCCAACCGCGACCAGGGTTTTAAAGAAGCGCAGTTTCTTTTCTGGGCTCATGGGTTCGATGAGCGATTGGTTGCCATCACGCAGGTCCGAACTGCACCAAACGGGCGCATGAGTGATGCGGTTATTTGGCCAAGTGCGATCCGCTAAGTTTAATACAGGGTAGGCGCGGTATTTGGTGGCGGGGGTACTTAACATCGGCATGGGTTGATCCTTAATCGAAGTCAATGAAGTGAAGCATGAAATAAGCGCATACTCTTTGTGGTCATTAAGTTGCGTAAAGCGTGCTTGTTTATAGATGTGTTTTGATAAAGTTATATTTCAAGATTTTTTATTGCAAGTAATGTTTTTAAATTGGTTTTTTTCTATTCTTTTTATGTGTTTATTGGTTTTTTTTATGGTTTTTTTGCAATTTTAAAGATTTTATTGTTTTGCGTTTTTTTCTGCGTCAGTCTGTCGCAGCGCTTGTTGACTGATTTGTGTGATCATTTATCACTGATAATTTTGCCCTGTATGTATATGAAAATAATGGAGTACCGTGTTTGATTAAGCAGCGCCGCAATCATTTCATGGCGATTTGGCTTGGCTTGTTTGCCATGCTGATGATTCATGTCGGCCCGCTTATTTCCGGTACTCAAGCATTGGTTGTTGTTGATACCGTCGTTGCTGAGGCTGCAGCGCATCATGATCATGCTGCAATAGCGGCGCATGACTCGATGGAACATGCTCAGCATGCTGTTGATTACCATGCCTTGATGGGGCATCACAGTGCTCCTGCTGATGGGCCGCAATGGCTGGCGAATTTAAAAATGTGTGGCTACTGTGATTTGTTAACGGTCAGTCCGCCTTTGGTTTTAACGCTTTTATTGGCATTTCCGGTGACGCCGTCGGTGCAGTGGTTGGCCGTCTTACCTGCGCCGCCATGTCTTTTAGCTGTCGCGCACAGCTTGCGCCATCCACGTGCGCCGCCTGTCTATTTGTTCACTTAGATCAAGCGGGTTATGAATCCCGCGCTTAATTTAAATGAATGATGGATGTCAATATGCATACCAACCGTATTCAAGGCGTTGCTACGTCACGCCAAGACAATACTTTCAAACTCAAGCCGCTATCACAGGGTTTAGTGCTGGCGCATGCTGCTTTACTGGGTTTTGCAATTTGTGCACCGCTACAGGCAAGTGCTGCTGAACAGCAAGATGCTGTGCAGCTGGCACCGATGGTGATTACCGGTGTGGCACAGCAGTCGCCGATTAAAGTGGTGACTGATCCGCGCATTCCACGCCAGCCTGTACCCGCCAGTGATGCAGCTGATTACCTGAAAACGATTCCAGGCTTTTCTGCGGTGCGCAGTGGTGGCGTGAACAGTGATCCAGTGTTTCGTGGCATGTTTGGTTCACGCTTAAAGCTGCTGACCAATGGCGGTGAAATGCTCGGCGCATGCCCAAATCGTATGGATTCGCCGAGCTCTTATGTCAGTCCTGAAACCTACGATAAGCTGACCGTAATTAAAGGTCCGCAAAGTGTGCTTTGGGGGCCTGGCGCATCAGCGGCAACCGTATTGTTTGAGCGTGAGCCAGAAAACTTTGAAGAGCCGGATTACCGCGTAAACGGCAGCGTTCTAGTGGGCTCAAACAATCGCTTTGATCGCAGTATCGATGCGGCAGCAGGCAGTCGTGAGGGTTATGCGCGGGTGATTGCTAACGGCTCAACAGCTGATGATTACAATGATGGTGATGGCAATCGTGTACCGTCCAGTTGGGATAAATGGAACACTGATCTGATTTTAGGTTGGACGCCAACGGATGACACGTTGCTAGAACTTACCGCTGGTACGGGTGATGGCGAGTCGCGTTATGCTGCGCGTAGCATGGATGGCACGCAATTTGAGCGTGAAAGTTTAGCGTTACGCTTTAAGCAAACCAACTTAACCGACACTTGGAAAGCCTTGGAAGCGCAGGTGTATTACAACTACGCTGATCACGTAATGGATAACTACAAGTTACGTACGCCTAATCCTAATGACGTGATGTCTATGATGCGTACGCCTTATGCGAGTGCTGTTGATCGTCGCACCTTGGGTACTCGAGTGAGCGGTACTTGGCAGTGGGATGCAGTGGAAATCATTGCCGGTGTTGATGCGCAGAAAAATGAGCACCGCGCGCGTAAAGGGACTGGTGATAGCTACAAGCAAATGCCTTGGGCGAAAGATGCTGAGTTTAAGCAATATGGTCTATTCAGCGAGCTGAGCTGGAATATGGCAGATGGCGAACGCTTAATCAGTGGTGTGCGTGTCGATCGCGCCTCAGCCACGGATACTCGTGCAGAACTTTGCAATATGATGGGTATGGCTTGCCGTGATAACCCAACCGCAGATAAAGAGCGTAATAAAACATTACCGAGTGGCTTTGTGCGCTATGAGCACGATATGCAGTCTCTTCCTGCAACCACCTATATTGGTTTGGGGCACAGCCAGCGTTTTCCTGATTATTGGGAGTTGTTTTCAGCCACTAGTATAGCGGGTCAGCCGACAGCGTTTGCTTCAATTAATCCAGAAAAAACCACGCAAGTGGATTTTGGTATTCAGTACAGCCGAGGCGCTGCTGAGTTGTGGGCGTCTGGCTATGTCGGGCAGGTGCGTGATTACATCATGTTTAGCTTTAAGCCAGGTATGAATCCGCTGCATACAGTATCGGAAGTCGATAATATTGATGCGCGGATTATGGGTGGTGAGTTAGGCGGTTCGCACCGTTTTGCACCCCATTGGAAAGCAGATCTGAGCTTAGCTTATGCCTATGGTAAGAATAGCTCTGATGGCCGTGCAATGCCGCAAATTCCACCGCTGGAAGCACGCTTTGGCCTGAGCTATGAGCAAGGGGACTGGAGTAGTTCAGCTTTATGGCGCGTGGTGGCTGCACAAAATCGTATTGATGATCGTGATCGTGGTCGCGGTAACGTCGTCGGTAAAGACTTCGGCCCAAGCTCAGGTTTTGGTGTGTTCTCGGTGAACAGTGCCTACCGTTTAAGTCAACACTGGAAGGTCAGTGCAGGTGTGGACAACCTGTTTGACAAGAATTACAGCGAGCACTTAAACCTGGCCGGCAACGCAGGCTTTGGCTATACCGATACCACTACTCGTGTTAACGAATCAGGTCGTACCTGGTGGACACGCGTTGATATGAGTTTCTAAGTGGTGAGGTGGTCAGCGCTAAGCGTTGATCACCGCTATGAGGCCGTTGTGCGATAACAGTTGATGCGCGCACTGTGGTACAGGGATGAACGGGCAGCATTGTGTGCGCCGAACTAAATCGCCTACGATCTTGCAGCAAAGTATAAAAAAGGGTTTGAGCCGGCGCTGGACACGCATGGTTCAAGCCCTTTTTAAATGTTTACGCATTGATTGCTAAAAAAATGAATCAACAAAAAAACGGCACACGCCATAAGGCTGTACCGTATTTAAGTCTGTAACGCGGCAGTGTATGAATCAGCGGGCGCGGTAGGTAATGCGACCCTTGCTTAAATCATAAGGCGTAATTTCAACACGAACTTTATCGCCGGTTAAAATGCGAATATAGTTTTTGCGCATTTTTCCTGAAATATGCGCAGTAACGACGTGCCCATTTTCTAACTCCACACGAAACATGGTGTTAGGCAGGGTGTCGACGACAGTGCCTTCCATTTCGAAGCTGTCTTCTTTCGACATGCAGTATAACCCTCAAAATACAATAAAAAACCCGATGCTCAAAACGCATTCAGGCAAAAGCGGCGGGTATTATGCCGTATTTAGCTTAGAAAGGCCAAATATCGATTGGCAATATTTTTCTGTGGCTAAAAAGTTGTCAGAGGCTGCCTGTAAATTAAGCCGGAAGGGTTTGCCAATCTTGCTTAATAAAGGCTTCCAGTGGCTGGTATTGGGTTTTGTAATTCATTTTTTGGCAGTCTTTAATCCAGTAACCTAAATAAAGATAAGGCAAGCCAAGGCGTAAGCTTTCTTGAATTTGCCATAAAATTGCGTAGCGACCAAGGCTGCGGCGTTTATCGTCTGGAGCAAAAAAAGTGTACATCGCAGATAATCCAGTCGGTAACACATCGGTTACTGCTACGGCTAAGAGTTGCGTGCCTAGACGGAATTCATAAAAGTGCGCAAAAGATAAATCAGTATTTAAAAAGCGTTGGAATTGATCGATTGATGGCGGGTACATATCACCATCAGCATGGCGTTGCTCAATATAGTGCTGATACAGCGCATAGTGTTCAGGATTAAAGGCACTGCTGACAGCCTGCACAGTGAGATCTTGATTGCGGCGGATGATTTTCTTTTGTGCGGCTGTCGGGTTAAAAGCTTGTACTGGAATACGTACCGATAGGCAGGCGTTGCAATCACCACAGTGCGGACGGTAGATATGGGCTGCGCTGCGTCGAAAACCTTGCTCGATCAGTTGACTGTACAGTTCAGCTGTTACTTCCTCTTGTGGGTCAATAAAAATTGAGCCTGCATTCAGTCCAGGTAGGTAGCTGCAGGGGTGCTCTTCGGCCAAGTACAGTTGCAAGGTTTTCATATGTCTAGCGTGCTCGTGGTAATCGGTGGTGTGAGCCATTGCATACGAGTGGGGGTATCCAAATAGCGGGCTAAGTACTCGGAAAAACACTCACGAGAAATGCTGTCTGCACCCAGGCTTAGCAAGTGTGCGGTGGGCATTTGGCAGTCAATCAGCACAAAGCCTGCCGCTTTTAGCGTGCTGACTAAGGTCACAAAACCAACTTTAGACGCATTGCTTATACGGCTGAACATCGACTCGCCAAAAAATAACTGGCCAATGGCGATGCCATATAAACCGCCAACTAACTTATCCTGATGCCAGACTTCGACAGAGTGAGCATACCCTTGCGCATGCAGCTCAAAATAAGCCGCTTGCATCTCGCGAGTAATCCACGTGCCGTCTTCATCTTTTCGTGGTTCAGAGCAGGCGTGGATCACTTCAGCAAAATTGCGGTCAAAGGTCACGCTAAACTGATCGCTGCGTAATACTTTGCGTAAGCTGCGTGAAGTATGCAGGTTATCAGGCAGTAAAACCGTGCGCGGATCGGGTGACCACCAGAGCAGTGGCTGTCCATCTTGGTACCAAGGAAAACAGCCGTGGCGATACGCTGCAACTAAACGTGCCGCAGATAAGTCACCACCCGCCGCCAGCAGGCCGTTTGGTTCGCGCAGGGCTTTGTTGAGAGCTGGGAACTTAAGTGATGCGCGATTGAGCCAAGTGATCATAAAAACCTTAATAGGGCGTAAGTGCGCTGAGAAGGGGAAATATACTTAACAGAAGTCCTGTTAAGATAGATTAAATTGGTAAAAAAATCATGTGCAGATAGAGTGCATCGTATTCGCAGCGGGTAAAGATGAAATCAGTGGCTTAAATCCGTACAATAGTGCGTTGTTAGACGTTTTTTGTGATTATATTTTTGATGAGCCTTTTTATCTCAAGGCCGTGCAGGACGCTTTTTTGAAGAACCCAACACAGACTCAGACATCTGAACAACATACTTGGCAAGAGCAGGCTCAACTTCGCTTGAAAGAAGGCGTGTTGATTCTCTTGGCTGTGTTATGTATCTATTTATGGATGGTGTTATTGACCTTTGATGTCAGCGATCCGGGCTTTACCCAAAGCGTGAGCCAGCTTGATACAGCCAATAATGCGGGCGGACAGATCGGGGCATGGATTGCTGATGTGTTATTTAGCGTATTAGGCTACTTTGCGTGGCTGTTTCCTTTGGTTTTAATGCTAAAAACTGTTCTGGTCTTTCAGAATCGCTATGAACCGGTGGTTTGGAATGGCTGGCTGTTTGCGCTGCGGGCATTTGGCTTTGTCTTGCTGCTGTGTTCTGGTGCGGCATTAACCCATGTGCATTTCCCGCTGCCTGAAGTGACCCCGAAAAACTTTAATATTCTTGGTGAAACCCTCGGTGAAGCGCTGACTGCAGTGCTCAATATAGAGGGTGCGACCCTTTTATTGCTGGCTTGCTTTTTGTTTGGTTTGACGGTGTACGCGAACTTATCTTGGTTTAAGATTATGGAAGGTGTTGGTGTGCTCACCTTGCGTGCGGGTGAAGCGATCAAATCACTGGTGCAGAATATTTGGGATAAAGCACAAAGTCGCCAGCAAGAAAAACATCGTTTGCGTGAGGTGGATGCGCAAGTGAGCCAAGTTACAGGCGCATTGGGTGTGGATAAAGCTGAGCAAGGACGGGTGCGTGATCGTGTGTTAAAACGCGATGAAGCGCTTGCTCAGCATGTCAGCTCCAGAGAAGGGCGTCGCGAGCCGGTGATTGCTGTGCCCAGTGCGGCACAAACGGCAGCGGCTCCGAGTCAACGGGTGCAGAAAGAAAAGCAAGCGCATTTGTTTGTCGATAGCGCCATTGAAGGAACGTTACCGCCTTTAGCCTTGCTGGATAAAGCGGAAAAGAAAAAGCCCAGTTACTCTGAAGAATCACTGCAAGCTATGTCACGTCTACTAGAGATCAAGCTAAAAGAGTTTGGCGTAGAAGTACAAGTCGATTCGGTGCATCCAGGGCCGGTGGTGACCCGCTTTGAAATCCTCTTAGCGCCTGGCGTTAAAGTCAGCCGGATTACCAACCTAGCCAAAGATTTAGCCCGATCTTTAGCGATGATCAGTGTCCGTGTGGTGGAAGTGATTCCAGGTAAAACCACTGTGGGGATCGAAATTCCTAACGAAGATCGACAAATTGTACGTTTCTCGGAAGTACTAGAATCCACTGAGTTTGACGAAGCTAAATCGTCTGTCACGATTGCCTTGGGCCATGATATTGGTGGACATCCGGTGATTGCTGACTTAGCAAAGATGCCCCACCTGTTGGTGGCCGGTACAACCGGTTCGGGTAAGTCGGTCGGTGTGAATGCGATGATTTTATCGGTTCTATTTAAGTCAACACCGGAAGATGCGCGGTTGATTATGATTGACCCGAAAATGCTTGAGTTGTCGATTTATGAAGGCATTCCGCACTTATTGTGCCCGGTCGTAACGGACATGAAAGAGGCGTCCAATGCGCTGCGCTGGTGTGTGGCAGAGATGGAACGTCGCTATAAACTGATGTCGGCGATGGGCGTGCGGAATCTGGCTGGCTTCAACCGTAAAGTGAAAGACGCGCAAGAAGCCGGCACACCGTTAGATGATCCGCTGTTTCGCCGTGACAGTATTGACGATGAAGTGCCCCAGTTAAGTAAACTGCCAACGATTGTGGTGGTGGTTGATGAGTTTGCCGACATGATTATGGTCGTCGGTAAGAAAGTTGAAGAGCTGATTGCGCGTATTGCACAGAAAGCCCGTGCCGCTGGTATTCACCTAATTTTAGCCACTCAGCGGCCTTCGGTGGATGTGATTACCGGTTTGATTAAAGCCAATATTCCAACCCGTATTGCGTTCCAAGTATCGAGTAAAATTGACTCGCGTACTATCCTTGATCAAGGTGGTGCTGAGCAACTGTTAGGTCACGGTGATATGTTGTATTTGCCGCCGGGAACCAGTTTGCCGATTCGAGTCCACGGTGCCTTTGTTTCAGATGAAGAAGTGCATCGGGTGGTTGATGCGTGGAAATTGCGCGGCGCGCCAGATTATATTGAAGAGATCTTGGCTGGCGTTGAAGAAGCTGGCAGCGGTTTTGACAGTGGCGACGCTGATAGCAGCAGTGAAGATGATCCGCTCTATGATGAAGCCGTACGTTTTGTAACCGAGACACGGCGTGCCTCGATTTCTTCGGTGCAGCGTAAATTTAAAGTCGGTTACAACCGTGCCGCACGTATGGTTGAAGCCATGGAGATGGCGGGAGTCGTCTCCGGTGCCGCGCATAATGGTTCGCGCGAAGTGATTGCACCACCACCGATGCGTGACTGATCAATTTTTTTCAACAGCCTTACTGATTTACCGACTAAGGCTTCTATTTTTAAGCTCAGATAAAGAGACTAGCGATGCGCACAATGTATAAAAGCTTAATGGGTTTGCTGGGCAGTGTCATGCTCAGTAGTGCTGTGCTGATGCCGATAGCATATGCGGACGAGGCGAGTAACCAGCAGCGCTCAGCCAATAAACTCAGTGAATTACTCAGTCATACGCAAACCATCACAGGTACTTTTTCACAGTTGACTTTGGATTCAACGGGCACCCAGTTGCAGGAAGCTTCAGGGCAAATGGTCTTGCAACGTCCCGGTTTATTTCGCTGGCACACTGATCCACCACTTGAGCAGCTCTTGGTTTCTAATGGCGAAAAGGTTTGGTTATATGATCCTGATTTGTTGCAAGTGACTGTGCAGAAAATGGATCAGCGCTTGACCCATACGCCAGCATTACTGTTGTCAGGTGATGTTTCAAAAATCAGTGAAAATTTTACTATTGCCTATAAAGAGGGT
Source organism: Pseudomonas sp. (assembly GCA_034006605.1). GTDB lineage: Bacteria > Pseudomonadota > Gammaproteobacteria > Pseudomonadales > Pseudomonadaceae > Denitrificimonas. The sequence continues at coordinate 29,492 of JAVESM010000017.1, forward strand.
GGGCCGGTTGTTGACTTTATTTTGACACCAACCGCTAAAGACACCCTGTTTGATACGTTACGTTTGTCATTCCGTAATGGGCTGATCAGCGATATGCAATTAATGGATGCGGTCGGTCAACGTACTAATATTTTGTTTATGGGCGTAAAAGTCAATGAGCCGGTCGACGCCAGCCAGTTTGTCTTTACCGCACCAGCAGGCGTTGATGTGATTGAGGATGGGGAGTAGCAGTGCAGCTGTTTAACAGTGAGCCGATTGCCCAGCCGCTGGCCGCGCGTTTACGTGCCAATACATTGGATGAGTACGTCGGTCAGCAGCACATTTTAGCGGTTGGTAAGCCACTGCGTGAAGCATTGCAGCAAGGCGCTTTGCACTCAATGATTTTTTGGGGCCCGCCAGGTGTAGGTAAAACTACCTTGGCGCGTTTGTTGGCGCAAGTCAGTGATGCCCATTTTATTACCCTGTCCGCGGTGTTGTCAGGGGTCAAAGAAATCCGCGAAGCGGTACAAGATGCCAAACAGCAATCAGCTCAATACCAGCGCCGTACCATTTTGTTTGTCGATGAAGTGCATCGTTTTAATAAAGGTCAGCAAGACGCTTTTTTACCCTATGTAGAAGACGGTACCTTTATTTTTATTGGTGCTACCACAGAAAACCCGTCTTTTGAACTCAACAATGCCTTGCTCTCCAGGGCGCGCGTATATGTGTTGCAAAGCCTTGATGATGCGGCGCTACAGTTGTTACTCGCGCGAGCCTTAACCGATCAGCGCGGTCTTGGCGAGCGTCAGCTGACTATTGAGTTGCAAGCCCAAGAATTATTGATCCGCGCGGCTGATGGTGATGGGCGTCGTTTGCTTAACTTGCTCGAAAATACCGCTGATTTATTGGATGACGGTGACTGCATTGATGTTGACTTGCTGGGTAATATTCTGGGTGAGAGCATGCGGCGCTTTGATAAAGGCGGTGAGGCATTTTACGATCAGATTTCTGCCTTGCATAAATCGGTTCGTGGTTCCAATCCCGATGCGGCGTTGTACTGGTATACGCGCATGCTCGATGGCGGTTGTGATCCGCTGTATATCGCTCGCCGCGTGGTACGTATGGCCAGTGAAGATATTGGTAATGCTGATCCGCGCGCGCTGACTTTATGTTTATCTGCGTGGGATGTACAAGAGCGCTTAGGCAGTCCGGAAGGTGAGTTAGCGGTTGCGCAGGCCATCACTTATCTAGCCTGTGCACCGAAAAGTAATGCCGTATATATGGCCTATAAAGCAGCGCGCCAGGATGCGCAGCGCTTTGGCTCGTTAGAAGTACCCTTGCATTTGCGTAATGCACCGACCCAATTAATGAAACAATTGGGTTACGGTGATGAATACCGCTATGCGCATGATGAGCCGGATGCCTATGCGGCTGGTGAAGACTATTTCCCCGACGCTCTGACGCCTCGTGCATATTACCAACCACCCGCACGGGGTTTGGAAATTAAAATTGGTGAAAAGCTCGATCATTTAAAAAGATTGGATCAAGCCAGTCCACGGCAACGAAGAGAACCCTAATGATGAACTTTTTAATGGTCGCACTTGGCGGCGCTTTCGGCAGTGTCCTGCGTTACAGCGCAGGCTTTGGGGTTGCTAATATTTGGCCGCAGCACCTGTACATTGCCACTGTTTTCGTTAATATCGTGGGCTGTTTTTTGATTGGCTGTGCTTTTTCGTGGTTTATGCTGCGCCCTGACGTTTCAGAGATGACGCCTTTGTTGTTAATGACGGGGTTGCTCGGCGGATTTACCACTTTCTCTACATTTTCATTGGATGCGCTGCGCATGTTTAATGATGGGCAGTCGCTGCAGGCTTTACTCTATATGGGCGTCACCTTGGGCGGTGGTTTGTTAGCCACATGGCTGGGCATGGCGCTGATTAAATTTTCTCTGTAAGAACGGATACCTCTATGCTTGATTCAAAATTGTTACGCACCCAACCACAGGATATGGCCAAGCGTTTAGCCGTACGCGGTTTTGTCTTGGATGTAGCCGGTTTAGAAGCCTTAGAAACTCAACGCAAAGCTGTGCAAACTCGCACCGAGCAGTTGCAAGCTGAGCGTAACAGCCGTTCTAAATCGATTGGTCAAGCGAAAGCACGTGGCGAAGATATTGTGCCCTTGTTAGCGCAAGTTGATCAGCTCGGCGGCGAGCTTGAGTCGGGTAAGCGTGAGTTGGAAGCGATTCAAGTCGATATTGATGCGATTGCATTGAATATTCCAAATCTACCGGATGCGTCTGTTCCGCAAGGTGCCAGTGAAGATGACAATGTTGAGGTGCGCCGCTGGGGTACGCCCCGCGAATTTGCTTTTGCTGTACAGGATCATGTGGCGCTGGGTGAGAATATCAAGGGTTTGGATTTTGAAGCAGCAGCGAAATTATCCGGTGCGCGCTTTGCAGTGATGCGCGGCGGTATTGCTCGTCTACATCGTGCTCTTGCACAATTCATGCTCGATTTACACACCTTGGTACATGGCTATCAAGAAATGTATACGCCGTATTTGGTACAAACGTCTGCGTTGCAGGGAACCGGCCAATTACCCAAATTTTCTGAAGATTTATTTCGAATTGAGCGTGCCGATCAAACGCCTTTGTATTTGATTCCAACCGCTGAAGTCTCTCTGACTAATACCGTGGCTGGCGAAATTTTAGATGTGACGCAGTTGCCGATTAAAATGGTCGCGCACAGTCCTTGCTTTCGCAGTGAGGCGGGTGCCTCGGGTCGTGATACGCGCGGCATGATCCGCCAACATCAGTTTGATAAAGTTGAGCTGGTGCAGATTGTTGATCCGCAAACCTCGTTTGCGGCACTGGAAGAATTGACCGGGCATGCGGAAAAAGTCCTGCAAGCGTTGGAGCTGCCATACCGTGTGATGTCACTCTGCACCGGCGATATGGGCTTTGCTGCGAGCAAAACTTATGACTTAGAAGTCTGGGTGCCAAGCCAAGATAAATACCGTGAAATTTCTTCGTGCTCGAACTGCACAGATTTCCAAGCGCGCCGTATGCAAACCCGCTACCGCCATCCTGAAACGGGTAAAACCGAGTTGGTGCATACCCTCAACGGCTCAGGTTTAGCCGTAGGTCGCACCTTGGTTGCTGTACTGGAAAACAACCAGCAAGCAGATGGCAGTATCACTGTGCCTGAAGTGTTGCGTCCTTATATGGCGGGGATTGAAGTTATTTTCTAAGCCTTTAATAAGGCCGTGTTTTACTGTTAAGCAATAAGAGCGACTTGGCTTAGGTTAAGTCGCTTTTTTATGTTTGTGCAACATGCTTGATTGCAGGCAATGCAAAATAGGCGCTGTAGCGTTTATAAAGCCTGCATAAACGAGGTATTGCAACGCTTGAGCGTAGTATGCGCAGCGATTATTAATGATTAGCATAAGGGTGTTTTATGGATTACCTGCCATTATTTCATAATCTGCAAGGACGCGATGTATTGCTGGTCGGTGGTGGTGAAAGGGCCTTAAGCAAAGCGCGCTTATTACTTAATACAGGTGCTGCGCTGCGTGTGGTTGCGCCTTTTATCAGTGATGAATTGCAAGCATTGATTGCGGCCAAGCAAGGCCAGTGTCTGCTACGTGAATATAAAGACACTGATCTGCAGGGTTGCTGTTTGGTGCTGGCTATCACTGATCAGCCTGCGCTGAATGCAGCTGTTTCTACTCAGGCCATGGCGATGAATATTCCGATTTACTCGGTTGGCGCACCAGAATTATCCAGCTTTATCTTTCCGGCGATTGTCGATCGCTCGCCATTGGTGATTGCGGTGTCTAGCGCGGGGCATGCGCCAGTTTTAGCCCGTTTAGCCCGAGCTAAAATCGAATGTTGCTTACCGGCCGGTTATGCTCGTTTAGCCGGTCTGGCGGCGAAATTTCGTGATCAAGTCAAAGCACGGTTGCCTCATGTGCAGCCGCGTCGAGCGTTTTGGGAGGACGTTTTTCAAGGACAGATTGCTGAGCATGTGTTTGCCGGCCGTGATCAGCAAGCGGAGCAGTTGCTCGCTGAGAAAATCAGCGGTGCGCAGAACCAGGTCATTGGTGAAGTCTATTTGGTGGGGGCAGGTCCTGGTGATCCTGATCTGCTGACCTTTAAGGCGTTGCGTTTAATGCAGCAAGCAGATGTGGTGCTATATGACCGCTTAGTTGCGCCGGCGATTCTTGAGCTGTGTCGGCGTGATGCCGAGCGCATTTATGTTGGTAAACAGGCCTCAAATCACAGCGTGCCGCAAGACCAAATTAACCTTAAGCTGATTGAGTTGGCTCAGCAGGGTAAACGTGTGGTACGCCTGAAAGGCGGTGATCCGTTTATTTTCGGGCGTGGCGGTGAAGAAATTGAAGAGCTGGCCGCGCAACATATTCCTTTTCAAGTGGTGCCTGGGATTACTGCGGCATCGGGCTGTTCTGCTTATGCGGGGATTCCGTTAACGCATCGTGATTATGCGCAGTCCGTCCGTTTTATCACGGGGCATCCAAAAGAAGGCGTATTGGATTTACCTTGGGCTGAGTTGATTTCGTCGTCGCAAACCGTGGTGTTTTATATGGGGTTGGGTTGTTTGCCGGATATTTGTCAGCAACTCATCGTCCATGGTCGTGCGGAAAATACGCTAATTGCTTTAGTTGAGAATGGTACGACTGAGAGGCAACGAGTGTTTACTGGAACTTTAGCTACGATTAATCAGCAGGTGAGTGAGTTCGCTGTGCAAAGTCCAAGTTTGATTATTGTGGGTGAAGTGGTGGCCTTGCGCGAGAAGTTGAGTTGGTTTGTTGGGGAAGCTTGAATTACTGCGTTAAGCAAAAGCAAAAGAAAAATTGTAGGCGCGAATTTATTCGCGAGGCTTTTCTACAGTGGCGTAATTGTTCTAGGCTTTAGATCGTACGTACCGTACCTCGCTCATATCGCTTTTCCCTCAGCGAGACATCCTGTCTCGATTCGGGCGCTGCGCCATCCGTGGTTGCGCTTGTCGCACGAGCGAGGTACTCGTTGATCAAATTTGTTGTTTGCGAGTTTGTGGCGCGCCTCTAGAAGAGAACAGGTGATCGTGCAACCCTTTGTTGTCGCTGTGGCTTTAAGGACTCATGCTGCGATAGTGCTAACAACTCAGATGATCAATGAGTGCTTCGGTGTGTGTGGTGAGCGAGCCATGGATGGCGTAGCGCCGGAGTTGAACCCTGGATGGGTTCATCGACGGATAAACATCTGCCCTGAAGTACGACTACCGGTTGTTAATGTATTAAATCTCGCATTCGCGGGTATGGCCTGCTCATACCGAAGCGTTGATTCTTCTATTAATCTTAGAAAACAGGTAGGAAAGATGTAAATATGCGGGTTTACATAGAAATTCCTGTTTTGCCCTGCGCTTTTTGTTGATCTAGGTTTAAACTGTCGCAGTATACTGGCGCGCGCAGTGCACTACAGAACGCTGCGCGCCCATCTAATAGCACCATTAAAAAGTAATCTATTTATCTAACAGGATTTTATCCAGGAGAGCAGGCATGTCCATTCAAGAGGCGCAGGTCAGTCGCGCTGATTTTGATCAAGTTATGGTGCCCAACTATGCGCCGGCTGGCTTTATACCGGTACGCGGACTTGGTTCACGACTCTGGGATCAAAGTGGACGTGAACTGATTGACCTATCCGGCGGTATTGCTGTGAATGGTTTGGGTCACTGCCATCCGGCGTTGGTTGATGCCTTAACCAAGCAAGCGCATAAACTCTGGCATGTTTCAAATGTGTTTACCAATGAGCCCGCACTGCGTCTGGCGCGTAAGCTCACCGCAGCGACCTTTGCTGATCGAGTTTTCTTCAGTAATTCTGGCGCAGAAGCCAATGAAGCGGCCTTGAAGCTGGCACGAAAAGTCGCCAGTGATCGTTTTGGCGCAGATAAGTATGAGATTATTTCCACCATTAACAGCTTCCATGGCCGTACCGTATTTACTGTGAATGTCGGCGGTCAGCCTAAATACTCAGAAGGCTTTGGTCCGCGCCCAGAAGGCCTTACCCATGTGCCTTACAATGATTTAGCGGCAATGGAACAGGCGATTTCAGAGCGGACTTGTGCAGTCATTCTGGAACCCATTCAAGGTGAAAGTGGCGTATTGCCGGCTGATCTGGCTTACCTGCAAGGCGTGCGTGCGTTGTGTGACAAATATAATGCATTGTTGCTTTTTGATGAGGTGCAGTCAGGCATGGGGCGCACGGGTAAGCTGTTTGCTTATGAACACTATGCTGTCACTCCGGATGTGTTGACCACTGCGAAAAGTTTAGGTGGTGGTTTTCCTATTTCTGCGATGCTCACCACTGGTGACTATGCTGCGCATTTAGCGGTTGGCACACACGGCACCACCTTTGGTGGTAATCCGTTAGCCTGTGCGGTGGGTGAGGCGGTATTGGATATTATTAATACGCCTACCGTACTGGATGGCGTGCTTGCCAAAGGCGAGTATTTGCGTGGAAAACTACGAGCGCTGGGCGACAAATACAATCTTTTTGAGCAGGTGCGTGGTAAAGGTTTATTGATTGGTGCGGTGCTTAATAGCAACTATAAAGGTCAAGCCGGCGCATTAATGGCTGCTGCTGAACGTGCTGACCTACTGGTTCTGGTCGCAGGCCCTGATGTGCTTCGTTTTGCTCCAAGCTTAGTGATTGAACAGGCTGACTTAGATGAAGGTTTGGCACGTTTTGAGCGTGCAGTGATTGAATTTGTGGGTCACCCGCAAACATAACTTAATATTATTTAGCGCGCAGTATTTATGACAAGTGCTGCGCGTTGTTTTTTATAGATAGGTAAATACCTCATGAGTGCAGATTTACAGTTGATTCTTGAAAATGATGATGGCACACAGACAAATGCTTCTTGCTCACGCTTTGCAGTGATTTGGCAAGGTAAAGAGATTTGGGTGCAAACTGCAGGTAATGGCCAGTTGTTAATCGGCGTTGATGTTGAAGAAGGCGATACGGAGTACGCTAATTTACTGTTGCGTCCTTTAGCGACCAACCTTGTCAGCTTACAGCTAGAGATGGAACCCGCTGATCCGGTTGATAGGTCTGAAGAGAACCATGTACACACCGATGAGTGTAATCACTAAATCGCAGGCTCTGTCGTGTGTGGTTTAGCCCTGCACATAATGCTAGATCAGCGATATAATGCTTGCTTTGAGTCGGTAAGCTGTTTGTATTGAGCGTGCGTGACTGTTATTTAATTGTGGAAGAATATATGAAAAGCGCAGAAATCCGTGAAGCCTTCCTTCGCTTCTTTGAAGAAAAGGGTCATACCCGCGTAGCCTCTAGCTCATTGATCCCAGCCAATGACCCAACGCTATTATTTACCAATGCGGGCATGAATCAGTTTAAAGACTGCTTCTTGGGTTTAGAGAAACGCGCCTACACCCGTGCGGCCAGTAGCCAAAAATGCGTGCGTGCCGGTGGTAAGCACAATGACCTCGAAAACGTTGGTTATACTGCACGTCATCACACATTTTTTGAAATGCTTGGTAACTTTAGCTTTGGTGATTACTTTAAGCGTGATGCTATTCACTATGCATGGGAGTTTTTGACGTCTGCACAGTGGCTTAATCTACCTAAAGACAAGCTCTGGGTGACGGTCTACGCGACCGATGATGAGGCCTATGATATTTGGGTGAAAGAAGTAGGTATTCCTGCTGAACGGATGATTCGTATCGGTGATAATGGCGGCGCGCCTTATGCTTCTGATAATTTTTGGGCAATGGGTGATACTGGCCCTTGCGGTCCGTGTTCAGAGATTTTCTTTGACCATGGTGAACATATCTGGGGAGGCCCCCCAGGTTCGCCGGAAGAAGATGGCGATCGCTATATCGAGATTTGGAATAACGTCTTTATGCAGTTCAATCGTACTGCAGATGGCGTGATGCACCCTTTACCTGCGCCAAGTGTTGATACTGGGATGGGGCTTGAGCGTATCAGTGCGGTGCTGCAGCATGTTAACTCTAACTATGAGATTGATTTATTTCAGCACCTACTGAGTGCGGTCGCTGCAGCCGTCGGTTGTGAAAATAACGACAACCCATCGCTAAAAGTGATTGCTGACCATATCCGCTCATGCGGATTCTTGATTGCTGACGGTGTCGTACCGTCCAATGATGGTCGTGGTTATGTGTTGCGCCGGATTATTCGTCGTGCTTGCCGTCATGGTAATAAGCTTGGCGCAGCGGACAGTTTCTTTTACAAGATTGTTGCGGCATTGGTTGAGGAGATGGGTGAAGCCTTTCCAGAACTGAAGCAGCAGCAAGCGCAGATCGAACGTATTTTAAAAACCGAAGAAGAGCAGTTCGCTAAGACCCTAGAGCAGGGCTTGCGTATTCTCGAACAGGATTTAGCGCATTTAGAAGGCGTGGTGATTCCTGGCTCTGTGGTGTTTAAATTGTATGACACTTATGGCTTTCCGATGGATTTGACCGCCGATATCGCTCGCGAGCGTGAGTTGACTGTCGATGAGGTTGGTTTTGAGCGTGAAATGCAGGCGCAGCGTGAGCGTGCTCGTTCCGCTAGCTCATTCGGTATGGATTACAATACCTTAGTTAAAATTGATGAAAAAACTGAATTTCTTGGCTACCAAGAGCATCAGTCTGACGCTACAGTGCTGATGATTTTGAAAGACGGCGCTAGCGTTGAATCAGCCTTGGAAGGCGATCAACTCGTGATTGTTTTAGATCGCACACCATTTTATGCGGAATCAGGTGGTCAGGTGGGTGATTGCGGTTATCTTACGGCTGATAACCTGCGCATTGAAATCACTGATACGACAAAAAGCGGTCATGCTTTTTTGCATCATGGCTCGGTTATTCAGGGTTCGCTGCAAGTTGGCGAGCGCCTTTCTGCGCAAGTGGATGACCAAGTGCGTCATGCTACCGCCTTGAATCACTCCGCGACCCATTTATTACACGCCGCTTTGCGCAATATTTTAGGTGAGCATGTGCAACAAAAAGGTTCATTGGTTGACAGTCAGCGTTTACGCTTTGACTTCAGCCACTTTGAAGCTATTTCTGCGCAACAGCTTAAAGCCCTAGAAGAGCGGGTTAATCAAGAAATCCGCAATAATACTGAGATCTGTACTGAAGTTACCGATATTGAGACCGCTAAAAACAAAGGTGCAATGGCCCTGTTTGGTGAAAAATACGGTAATGAAGTGCGTGTGTTAAGTATGGCTGATGGTTTTTCTGTTGAACTGTGTGGTGGCATCCATGCTGAGCGCACCGGTGATATAGGTTTATTCAAAATTACCAGCGAGAGTGGTGTGGCTGCGGGTGTGCGTCGCATTGAAGCGGTGACTGGCGCTGCGGCTTGGGCTTGGTTAGCCGGTGCAGAAGAACAGCTTAAGCAAGCGATGAGCCTCGTTAAAGGCACACGTGAGAATGTCCTAGATAAACTGCAAGCTTTACTTGATCAGCAGCGTAGTTTGGAGAAAGAAATTGAGCAGCTGAAAGCTAAAGCCGCCAGCGCGGCAGGTAGCGATCTTGCATCTTCTGCGGTTGAGGTGAATGGGGTTAAGGTTTTAGCCGCACGCCTGGATGGTGTTGAGGGTAAAGATTTGCTAGTGCTGATTGATCAGCTGAAAAACAAACTGGGCAGCGCCGTGATTTTATTAGGCGGGGTGCATAGTGAGCGTATTGTGTTGGTTGCTGGTGTGACTAAAGATTTGACCGGACAATTTAAAGCTGGTGATCTAATGAAGCAGGCGACCGCAGTGGTGGGTGGTAAAGGTGGTGGTCGCCCGGATATGGCGCAAGGCAGCGGTGTTGAGCTGGACAAGTTGAATGCGGCCTTGGCTATTCCTGCAGAGTATGTGGCCAGTAAGCGTTAAACAGTGGGTTGGTTAAGACGCGCTCAGCGCAAGATCAGCGTTGCGCTGAACTCAATATTGTGAGCACTAACGGTGATTAAGGCGGCAGTAAAATGGCGTTGATCGTACAAAAGTTTGGTGGTACTTCAGTGGGTTCACCTGAACGTATCGAGCAAGTGGCGCAGAAAGTGGCAAAGTTCCGCGCTGCAGGTGATGACATTGTCGTGGTGGTTTCGGCGATGAGTGGTGAAACCAACCGCTTATTAGCCTTGGCTAAGCAAGTTTGCACAAGGCCATCACTGCGTGAGATGGATGTAATGATTGCTACTGGCGAGCAGGTTACTATTGCGCTGCTGGCCATTGCATTGAACAAAATGGGTGTTCCAGCCGTATCTTTTACCGGTGCACAAGTACCGATTATGACGGACAGTGAGCACGGCAAAGCACGAATCTTGAGCATTGATGAAGCTAAAGTTGCTGAACAGCTGAAAGCGGGTAAAGTTGTGGTGGTGGCCGGTTTTCAGGGGGTTGATCAGTACGGTAATATTACCACGCTCGGTCGTGGCGGCTCGGATACCACTGCGGTGGCTTTAGCGGCTGCGCTGAAAGCTGATGAGTGCCATATTTATACGGATGTGGATGGCGTTTACACCACCGATCCGCGTGTTGTGCCGCGTGCGCAGCGCTTAGATCGCATTACCTTTGAAGAAATGCTGGAGATGGCCAGCTTAGGCGCAAAAATTCTACAGCTGCGTTCTGTTGAGTTTGCCGGTAAGTACAATGTGCCTTTGCGTGTGCTGCACAGCTTTCAAGAGGGTCCTGGCACTTTAATTACTATTGATGATCATGAGGACAGCATGGAACAGCCGATTATTTCTGGTATTGCTTTTAATCGCGATGAGGCAAAATTAACCATTCGTGGTGTTCCAGATACTCCAGGGGTTGCTTTCAAAATCTTAGGGCCAATCAGTGCGGCGAATATTGATATTGATATGATTGTGCAAAACGTTGCCCAAGATAACACCACGGATTTCACCTTTACCGTGAATAATGTGGATTATGATGAAGCCTTAGATGTGTTGCGAGCCACGGCTAAAGAGATCGGTGCAGTTGAGGTTGGTGGAACTACCAGCATTGCTAAGGTGTCTATTGTGGGTGTTGGCATGCGCTCTCATCCAGGTGTTGCCAGTTGCATGTTTGAGGCTTTAGCCAAAGAGAATATTAATATTCAGATGATCTCAACCTCTGAAATCAGAGTGTCTGTAGTCATTGATGAGAAATATGTTGAATTGGCTGTGCGTGCGCTTCACACAGCTTTTGGTCTCGATGCCCCTGAGACTAAGGTGCATTGCTAAATACAATCTAAGTGAGGCAGCGTTTGCTGCTCTTTACGTATTTTATTGACGAATCAAGACGCTGAGCTTGTGTGAGCTTGATTTAATAATGCTTTTATTGATGTGCGGCGGGTGAGCCGGCAGTTTTGATAAAGGGATTATTTCTTCAGTTTTTTATTTGCGAGCTCATTAGGGTGACTGGTTTGATTTAATAAATAGGCGGCATGCATTGTGTGCAAAATGACATGATAAGTGTACGCTGTTCATAACTTACAGATGCAGACTGTAAACCTAAACCGTTGATGCAAGGAGATAAACAATGTTAATACTAACGCGTCGGGTCGGAGAGACATTGATGGTTGGTGATGAAGTCACTGTCACTGTGTTGGGTGTGAAAGGCAACCAAGTACGTATCGGTGTGAATGCGCCGAAAGAAATTGCTGTGCACCGTGAAGAAATCTATCAACGCATCCAAAAAGAGAAAGAAGATAAAGAAGATAAAGAAGATCCAAGTATTTGATATTTTTTGTTTTTTTGCTTTGCAATTATTAAAAATATGGGTATTATACGCACCGTTACGGAGAGGTGGCCGAGTGGCCGAAGGCGCTCCCCTGCTAAGGGAGTACACCTCAAAAGGGTGTCGAGGGTTCGAATCCCTCCCTCTCCGCCATATTTAGTGTTGCAAAGCAAAGTTTTCAAAGAGTTTAAATTAAAAATAAAACTCCTTGATTATCAAGTAAATAGCTTTATAATACGCGCCACATTGGACTCATAGCTCAGCTGGATAGAGTACTCGGCTACGAACCGAGCGGTCGGAGGTTCGAATCCTCCTGAGTCCACCATATTAAGAATATTGATGTGTTTCAACGTTCTTAAGTGAAATCAGTAGTGATCTGAATAAGCACTAAGTGGACTCATAGCTCAGCTGGATAGAGTACTCGGCTACGAACCGAGCGGTCGGAGGTTCGAATCCTCCTGAGTCCACCATATTAAGAATATTGATGTGTTTCAACGTTCTTAAGTGAAATCAGTAGTGATCTGAATAAGCACTAAGTGGACTCATAGCTCAGCTGGATAGAGTACTCGGCTACGAACCGAGCGGTCGGAGGTTCGAATCCTCCTGAGTCCACCATCTTAAAAAACCTGCATTGATTGCAGGTTTTTTTTGTCTATTTTTTCTTGCTTGTTCGAGTACCGCCTGATTTTTGGCTTAGACGCACACAGCCGTGCTCGTCGAAGCGTACGCTGCGCTTTTGTCCTTTAGCGCTGCGGTAGGTGGCAGTTAAATTGCCATTATTGACAGTGCTTGTGATCGGCTTGCCGTACATGCTTTCAATGTCCGCTTGATTCATACCGCTTCTGACTTGTTTGCGAACCATGGCGGTACGTCGCGTCTGGGGATCGCTAGCTCCGCAAGGGTGTGCTTGTTCGCCCACTACGGTGACGCGGGTTTTGTTGTGTTGCCTTGGGCTTTTTCGTGTGGTTTGCTTAATGAGTTGTTTGGGGAGGACGGGAATCAACATGGGTCGTGCTACGTTATGTGTGCTTTGTTGAGTGTCTGAGGGGCAGGTCGTGTCACTGAAAATGATTGGGCCGTCAGTGCTGACACATTTATAGATCTGTGTTGTGGCGTGTGCAGGCATGCCACAGAGACTACTGAGTAATAGGGTGATAGACAGATATTTTTTCATTGTTATCGTCCTTGAATGGTTGTGTTGCTAAAAATCCTTGAGTCGCTGTTTAAGTGTAGAGGACATTCCTTAAAAAACCAGTTTTATTGGCAGCGCGAGCCGTTAGGCATGCCAATTGTTAGGTGCAAACGGCGACTACAATGGTATTATTGCGCCCATATAAACCAGTCTGAAACTAGACGGTCATGATTTTTCAGTAGAAAGTATTTTCCCATTGAGCGATCACCATGCATTCTTGATTATTCCCTTGTGTTTACCCATAGCAAGGGTGGAGTACATCATCCATGTTAGAAGTTGAAGAGAGAAAGCCGCAGGAGCGTCTGCATGAGCGTTTTTCACAGGTTATTGAGCTCTTACAACGTCATCGATTGATTGAAGAAAGGGTCGCTCGGCAAGGCAGTGATAATCAAGAACGTGTTGACGCTTTGGTGCAGCAGCAGCACTTAGCAGAGTTACAGCAGAAACTGACTGAGTTACACCCTGCAGATATTGCTTATATTCTCGAAGCGTTACCTCTAGAAGATCGTTTAACGGTCTGGCAGTTGGTGCGCGCAGAAAGTGACGGCGATATTCTTTTGGAAGTGTCTGATTCGGTGCGTGAAACACTGATTGCTGACATGGATGAACACGAGATTATTGCAGCAACCAAAGATTTAGATGCAGATGAGTTAGCTGATCTTGCGCCTGAGTTGCCGCGTGATGTGGTGCAGGGTCTGATGGAATCTTTGGATGAGCAGCAGCGTGAACGGGTTCGTTCGGCGCTCTCCTATGACGATGAGCAGGTCGGTGCCATCATGGATTTTGAGATGGTGACCATTCGAGAGGATATCACCCTTGAAGTGGTGCTGCGCTATTTGCGTCGCCTTAAAGAGTTACCTGATCAAACGGATAAGCTCTTTGTTGTTGATATGGCTGGCATCTTAAAAGGCGTGTTGCCGATTAAACGTTTATTGGTCAATGATCCCGAGCGCATGGTGCATGAGGTGATGGCGGATGAGCCGGTGACTTTTTATCCGGATGAAGACGGCTCCTTTGCTGCGCAAGCCTTTGAACGCTATAACTTAGTTTCTGCGCCAGTGATTGAGAAGAGTGGCAAACTGATTGGTCGTTTAACTGTTGATGAAATGGTTGATTTGATTCGTGAAGAGTCTGAAAGCGAAGTGCTCAGTCGTGCTGGTTTGCGTGAAGAAGAAGATATCTTTGCTTCCGTTTGGAAGTCACTGCAGAACCGTTGGGCTTGGCTGGCGATTAACTTGATTACTGCGTTTGTGGCTTCGCGAGTGATCGGTTTATTTGAAGGTTCGATTGAAAAGTTGGTTGCGCTTGCGGCTTTGATGCCGATTGTTGCCGGTATCGGCGGCAACTCTGGCAACCAAACCATCACCATGATTGTTCGTGCAATGGCTTTGGATCAGCTGTCGACCGGTAATACTTCGCGCTTGATGCGTAAAGAGCTGGGTGTTGCTTTGATTAATGGGGTGATCTGGGGCAGCGTGATCGGTGTGGTGGCATGGCTACTCTACGATAGTTGGTCGTTAGGTGTGGTGATGACCAGTGCTATGACCTTGAACTTATTGCTAGCCGCTTTTATGGGCGTAATCATTCCTATGACTATGGTGCGTTTAGGGCGCGACCCAGCGTTAGGTTCCAGTGTCTTGATTACGGCGATGACTGACAGTGGTGGCTTCTTTATTTTTCTCGGGCTGGCTACAGTTTTCTTATTGTAAGACGGTAGGGAGACTTGAAGAGCTTACACGTATAGATAAAAAAGCATGCAATTGTTTGCCAATAGGGTGTCGTTCGCGTTAATGTTCGGACGTTTTAGCTGTGAATTACTGACAACTGCGTCAGCTGCGGCATAGATTTGAATTATAATATTGCCCCCTGTAACTCAGGAAATGGAGCTTATATGACTTCTCAGCAACTCCTTATGGAAGGCGTTGAACTCATGCTTTTTGGTATGGGTCTCGTTTTTTTATTTTTGGTTTTACTGATTTTCTGCATTCGAGGTATGTCTTTTGTTTTAGAGCGCATTGCGCCTGACGAAAGCAATGTCGCCACGGCAGTGCCAACTGCTGTGCAAAGAGCGGGTGCGCAAGCCGTTGATGCTGACACCTTGCATGCTATCCAAATTGCCATTAAACAGCACCGCGCCCGTCGCGGCTGAGTGTATCCACACGGAGTCTTCCTGATGACTGCTACAAAGCCACTCGGTATTACTGACGTTGTATTACGTGATGCTCACCAATCTATTTTAGCGACCCGCGTTCGTTTAGACGATATGTTGCCTATCGCTGGCAAACTTGATCAAGTTGGTTTTTGGTCTGTGGAAACGTGGGGCGGCGCAACTTTTGACTCATGTATTCGTTATTTAGGTGAAGATCCGTGGGAGCGCATTCGTGCGCTTAAGCAAGCGATGCCCAGCACCCGTCAACAAATGTTACTGCGTGGGCAGAACTTATTAGGCTACCGGCATTATGCCGATGATGTGGTGGATAAGTTTGTTGAGCGTGCTGCGGTTAATGGTGTGGACGTGTTCCGGGTGTTTGATGCAATGAACGACCCGCGTAACCTTGATCGCGCTTTAAAAGCGGTTAAAGCCAATGGTAAGCATGCGCAAGGTACGATTTCCTACACCACCAGCCCCGTGCACAATATGCAAATGTGGGTTGACTTGGCTAAGAAAATTGAAGACTTAGGTGCAGACTCGATTGCCATTAAAGATATGGCAGGTATTTTAACGCCCTATGTTGCTTATGAATTGGTCGGTAAATTAAAAGGCTGTTTGTCAATTCCTGTACATATGCAGTGTCATGCGACTGCAGGTTTATCGTCTGTTGCGATTCTTAAGGCAGTGGAAGCGGGTATTGATAATGTCGATACCTCAATTTCCTCGATGTCGATGACCTATGGTCATTCGCCAACCGAGTCAGTGGTGGCGATGTTCCAAAACACTGAGAGTGACACCGGTCTTGACCTGCTATTGCTTGAAGAAATTGCCGCTTATTTCCGTGAAATACGTAAAAAATACGCGAAATTTGAAGGTACGCTAAGAGGGGTGGATTCGCGCATTTTAGTCGCACAAGTACCAGGTGGTATGCTGACTAATATGGAGAATCAACTAAAAGAGCAAGGTGCTAGCGATAAGTTTGATGAAGTCTTGGCTGAGATTCCGCGCGTGCGTGAAGATTTAGGCTTTATCCCGCTGGTGACGCCAACCTCGCAAATTGTTGGTACTCAAGCGGTGATTAACGTACTAACGGGCGAGCGTTATAAGTCCATCACTAAAGAAACCGCTGGCGTATTGAAAGGTGAGTACGGTGCTGCTCCCGCACCGTTTAATGCTGAGTTGCAAGCACGCGTTTTAGATGGCGCGCAAGCGGTTGTCTGTCGTCCTGCTGATTTATTGGATAATGAGGTGGAGAAACTCACCAATGAATTAACCGCCTTAGCAAAAGAAAAAAATATCCGTTTGGCGGAAAATGTTATTGATGATGTGTTGACCTATGCTCTGTTTCCGCAAATTGGCCTGAAGTTTTTAGAAAATCGGGATAATCCTGATGCGTTTGAACCTGTGCCAACGGGTCATGAAGTGCTCAATGCTCAAGGTGCTGGTCCACAAGCTTATACTGTTGAAGTGAATGGCAAAACTTTTGTCGTGCAAGTCAATGAAGGTGGCGATATTGAGGGGCTAAAACCTATTGGTGAAGCCACTGCTTGTGAGCCTGAACCTGTGCCTGCAGGTGCAGGAGATCCGCAAGGTGCACCTTTGGCCGGTAATATCTTCAAAGTCCTAGTGAAGCCAGGTCAAGCTGTTGAAGAAGGCGACATTGTGATTATTTTAGAAGCCATGAAAATGGAAACTGAAATTCGTGCTTTCCGCCGAGGTGTTATTGGTAGCGTCAACGTCAAAGTTGGTGATGCAGTAACCGTTGGCGATTGCCTGCTGACGATAGGTTGAGGGCTAAATAATGGATAAGCTCTTAGGTCTATGGCAAAGCACTGGCATATATCAGCTTGAGGCGGGCCAAGCCTTAATGATCGCTGTGTGTATGAGTTTGATTTTCTTGGCGATACGTAAAGGCTTTGAGCCTTTGTTATTGATTCCGATTGGTTTTGGTGGCGTGTTGGCCAATCTTCCAGCGGCAGGTATGGCTGAAACAGGTGGTTTATTAGCCATGCTGTACGACGTTGGTTTGCCCACTAGTGTATTTCCATTGCTTATTTTCATGGGCGTGGGTGCGATGACCGATTTTGGTCCGATGCTGGCAAATCCAAAGACCTTACTGCTAGGCGCTGCTGCACAATTTGGTATTTTTGGTACCTTGTTGGGTGCGTTAGCCATTGGCATGTTAGGTATTCCAGGTTTGGAGTTCACGCTGAAAGAAGCGGCTTCGATTGCCATTATTGGCGGTGCAGATGGTCCAACTTCAATTTATGTTACTTCACGTTTAGCGCCGGATTTGCTCGGTCCAATTGCGGTGGCAGCCTACTCCTATATGGCGCTAGTGCCATTGATTCAACCGCCAATTATGCGCGCCTTGACCACGCCGGCAGAGCGTTCGATTGTGATGTCGCAATTGCGCCACGTCGGTCAATCGGAAAAAATCGTGTTCCCGTTAGTGTTGTGTTTGTTAATCGGTATGTTGTTGCCTGATGCGGCACCGCTAGTGGGGATGTTTGCCTTTGGTAACTTGATGCGCGAAAGCGGTGTGGTAGAGCGCTTGGCCGATACGTCACGCAATGCTTTGATTAACATCGTAACCATTGGCTTGGGTTTGACTGTAGGTTCTAAGCTCTCAGCTGAATCTTTTTTACAGATCAAAACGTTAGGTATTTTATTGCTGGGGATGATTGCATTTAGTGCAGGTACCGCGATGGGCATTATTATGGCAAAAGTCATGAATAAGTTCAGTGCCAATAAGATTAACCCTTTGATTGGTTCTGCTGGTGTTTCTGCTGTGCCGATGGCTGCACGCGTCTCTAATAAAGTCGGGCTGGAATCCAATCCGCAAAACTTTTTATTAATGCATGCGATGGGGCCGAACGTGGCGGGGGTGATTGGCTCTGCTGTAGCGGCAGGGGTGTTGCTCAGCTTTATTGGCTAGCGCTGCGCTGTAAGTTTTGCTGTATCACCATAAAGGCTGTCCATTGAGACAGCCTTTATGGTTTTGAGAGATCGACTTCCTTTTGTAAAGTGGACTGCTTCTTGCTTTGTTGGAAGAAGCAGCAGTAATGGCGTCAATATTTAGTGTATTAGCACGTAAATCAAAAAGAGAATGTTCTGTGAATAACACGCAACTCAAAAGTAATATGCATTCCGGTCTGACGTTGCTCAAAAAGGGTAATTTAGGCGTGCCTTTGCTGTTGTTAGTTATTTTAGCAATGATGACTTTGCCGATCCCTCCATTTTTGTTGGACGTGCTGTTTACCTTTAATATTGCTTTGTCGATTGTGGTGCTTTTGGTGGGTGTGTACGCAATGCGTCCGCTGGATTTTGCAGCATTTCCCACTATTTTGCTGGTGGCAACTTTATTACGCTTAGCGCTCAACGTGGCTTCTACTCGCGTGGTGTTATTGCATGGGCATGACGGTGGTGATTCTGCCGGTAAAGTGATTCAGGCCTTTGGCGAGGTAGTGATTGGTGGTAACTATGTTGTGGGTGCCGTTGTATTCGCTATTTTGATGATTATTAACTTCGTGGTGGTGACGAAGGGTGCAGGTCGTATCTCTGAGGTGAGTGCGCGTTTTACCTTGGATGCGATGCCGGGTAAGCAAATGGCGATTGATGCGGACTTAAACGCCGGTTTGATCAATCAAGATGAAGCTAAAATTCGTCGCAGTGATGTTGCCCAAGAGGCTGATTTTTACGGCTCTATGGATGGTGCCAGCAAATTTGTTCGTGGTGATGCTGTCGCAGGTTTGTTGATTCTATTTATCAACTTGATTGGTGGTATCGCTATCGGTATTGCACAGCACTCCATGAGCTTTGTTGAGGCGGGTAAAGTGTATGCCTTGTTGACCATTGGTGATGGCTTGGTCGCGCAAGTGCCTTCCTTGCTTTTGTCGACAGCGGCGGCGGTCATGGTGACTCGAGTTACCACATCAGAGGACATGGGCGAGCAAATTAATCGGCAGATGTTTACTTCGCCGAAAGCCTTGGCCGTGTCTGCAGCGATTTTAATCGCGATGGGGTCTGTGCCGGGCATGCCGCATGTTTCGTTTATTGGTTTGGGTTTGCTTGCCGCTGGTGGTGCTTACTTAATTTGGCAGCGTGAGAATAAAAAAGAATTAGCTGTTGTTGAAAAAGAGCAGCGTGAGCTTGATCAACTACCCGCTCCGGTCAGTGCCGAAAATCGAGAGCTGGGCTGGGATGATGTCACACCAGTGGATATGGTGGGTCTAGAAGTGGGTTACCGTTTAATTCCTCTGGTGGATCGTAATCAGGGTGGGCAATTGCTCGCGCGAATTAAGGGTGTTCGCAAAAAACTGTCGCAAGATTTGGGTTTTTTAATGCCGTCTGTGCATATCCGCGATAACTTAGATTTGCTGCCCAATGTCTACCGTTTAACGTTAATGGGGGTGAGTGTCGCTGAGGCTGAAGTCTATCCTGAGCGTGAGCTGGCGATTAATCCGGGTCAGGTTTTTGGCACACTCAATGGTGTGGCAACGCATGATCCGGCATTTGGTTTGGAGGCGGTGTGGATTGAGCCAAGTCAGCGTGATCAAGCGCAGTCGTTAGGTTATACGGTCGTCGATGCCAGTACCGTGGTGGCAACCCATCTTAATCAAATCCTTAATAAGCATGCGCATGAGCTGCTAGGCCATGAAGAAGTGCAGCAATTGATGCAAGTACTCTCGAAGAGTTCGCCAAAATTAGCCGAAGAGCTGGTGCCCGGCATGGTCTCGCTATCAACTTTATTGAAAATTTTGCAAAGCTTGTTACAAGAACAGGTACCGGTTCGGGATATTCGTAGTATTGCAGAAGCGATTGCTGACACCGTTACGCGGAGTCAAGATCCTGACACTATTGTTGCCGCAGTGCGCGTTGCGCTATCGCGTGCAATTGTGCAAAGCATTGTAGGGCTTGAGCCTGAGCTGCCTGTTATCACCTTAGAGCCGAGGTTGGAACAGATATTGCTTAGTAGTATGCAGAAGGCTGGACAAGGTTCAAGTGAGGGCGTCCTTTTAGAACCGGGAATGGCTGAAAAACTACAGCAGTCTCTAATAGAGGCGGCGCAGCGTCAGGAAATGCTTGGTAAACCAGTGGTGTTACTGGTTGCAGGACAGATTCGAGCGATGATGTCGCGTTTTGCTCGGTTAGCCGTACCCAATATGTACGTACTGGCTTACCAAGAGATTCCAGATAACAAGCAGGTCACTATCGTCGCTACGGTAGGACAAAATTGATCGAGGGCTGACTTATGCAAGTCAAACGATATTTCGCAGCAGATATGCGCCAAGCCATGAATCGAGTGCGTGAAGAATTAGGTGCGGATGCAGCCATTATTTCTACGCGCCGTGTGGCTGGTGGTGTTGAGTTAACCGCTGCCCTTGATTATCAAGCACCCACCTCGGTTGCGCGCCCTAATCCTGCTTTGGAAGCTGAGCTGCGTAAGACGCAAGCACAAATTCTACACGCTCAGGCGTGCTTGCAGATCCCTGATGAAGATGAGCGTAATGGTAAAGACCGTCAGTTGCTTGAGCAGGTCATGCAGCGTGTTGCGCCGCAGTCGACAGTTCAGTCGAGCTATCAACAAGCGCAAGCCGATGCAGCAGTTAATCAACACGAGTTTGCCGCCATGCGCTCTGAGTTAAATGGTTTGCGTGAGTTGTTAGAAATGCAGCTCGGTAATATGGCTTGGGGGCAAATGCGCACACAACAACCTGTGCAAGCCAGTTTATGGAAACGTTTTCAGAAAATGGGTTTGTCGGCAGAT
The DNA here is from genome assembly GCA_034006605.1 of Pseudomonas sp. Taxonomy (GTDB): domain Bacteria; phylum Pseudomonadota; class Gammaproteobacteria; order Pseudomonadales; family Pseudomonadaceae; genus Denitrificimonas. The sequence goes on from JAVESM010000017.1 coordinate 50,317, forward strand.
ATTATTCAGCCTGTTTTACAACGCGTGGCGGCAGAAAAAGATCAGCATAAAGCGTGGCGTATGGCATTGGCGTATTTAACTCATGCTATTCGTATCCCCAATGTTGAGCCAATGCAAGAGCCTGGGGTGATCGCTTTAGTTGGGCCGGCGGGCATGGGTAAAACCACCACGCTTGCGAAATTGGCTGCGCGCTATGTGTTAGAACATGGTGCCCAGCATATTGCTCTGGTCAGCATGGACAGCTATCGAATTGGTGCTCAAGAACAGTTGAAAACGCTGGGTCGTATTTTAAATATTCCGGTCAGCTATGTCGGTGATGGACAGACTTTGGCTTCAGTGTTACAACCCTTGGCGCATAAACGTATGGTATTGATTGATACCGCTGGGTTACCTGCTAGTGATCCTGCTTTAGCGTTTCAGTTGGATAGTTTAGCTGCGCGCGGTGTGCAATCGAAGAATTACTTGGTTATGGCTTCGACCAGTCAGGGTCAAGTATTAAAAGCGGCTTATCATGCTTATAAACGTTGTGGCTTGGCTGGTTGTATCATTACTAAGTTGGATGAGGCGATCAATATGGGCGAAGCGTTAAGTATGGCGATTGGCCATAACTTGCCGGTAGCCTATACTACTGACGGTCCAAAAATTCCTGATGATCTGCAAGTTCCACGCAGCCATCAGTTAATCAGCCGAGCGGTTCGTTTGCAGAGTTCAGAAGAGCCTACAGAAGATACGATGGCGCAAATGTGTACAGGGTCATCACTGGCCGCACAGTACGTGGGTTAGAGTTTACAAGCAAGGTATTGAATACAATGACAAGTAACCAGAAACACCCCGTGCAAGTCATCGCCGTTACCGGTGGTAAAGGCGGCGTTGGTAAAACTAACGTATCCGTCAATCTGTCCCTTGCGCTGGCCAACCTTGGGCGCAAAGTGGTCTTGCTGGATGCCGATTTTGGTTTAGCCAATGTGGATGTCTTACTTGGCTTGCACCCCAAGCATACTCTAGCCGACGTGATGGATGGCCGCTGTGATCTGCGTGATGTTTTATTGGCGGGTCCCGGTGGAATTAAAATTGTTCCTGCCTCCTCTGGCACACAAAGTATGGTGGAAATGACGCCGATACAGCACGCAGGGTTGATTCAGGCCTTTAGTGAGTTAGGCGACAATATCGATGTGTTGATCATTGATACGGCGGCTGGAATTGGTAACTCTGTCACCAGTTTTGTTCAGGCTGCACAAGAAGTGATTATGGTTGTATGTGATGAGCCAACCTCTATTACCGATGCCTATGCGCTACTCAAATTGTTAAATCGTGACCATGGTATGACCCGTTTTCGAGTGTTGGCCAATATGGCGCATAGCCCGCAAGAAGGGCGCAATCTATTTAATAAACTGGTGAAAGTGACTGAGCGCTTTTTAGATGATGTGACTTTGCAATATTTAGGTGCTGTGCCATATGATGAAATGGTGCGTAAAGCCGTACAAAAGCAACGGGCAGTGTATGATGCGTTTCCGCGAGCTAAGAGCTCATTAGCATTTAGGGGTATGGCACAAAAGATTGATAGTTGGCCTTTGCCAAGCACGCCGCGGGGCCATTTAGAGTTTTTTGTGGAGCGGTTAGTTAACCACACTGGAATGGAATAACATGCATGACACGATCTAAAGGTCTGCAAATGTATAGTAAGGCGCAAGGCACTGATACGCAGTCCTTGCTGATTGAGCAGCATGCCCCTTTGGTCAAGCGTATTGCTTATCATATGTTGGCGCGCCTGCCTGCCAGTGTGCAGGTTGAAGATTTAATCCAGGCCGGCATGATTGGTTTGTTAGAGGCCGCGAAAAAGTTTGATGCCAGTAAAGGTGCGAGTTTTGACACCTTTGTCGGAATTCGTATTCGTGGTGCGATGCTTGATGATCTGCGTAAAGGTGATTGGACACCGCGTTCTGTACATCGTAATACTCGGATGGTCAGTGATGCGGTGCGTACGATTGAAGCGCGTACGGGTCGGGATGCTAAAGATTTAGAAGTGGCAGCCGAACTTAACTTAGAACTCGATGAGTATTACACGATTTTAGGTGACACTCAGGGCAGTCGTTTATTCAGTTTTGATGATTTGCTTGATGATGGTAATCAGTTTGATACACATAGCACCCAGCAAGAACCAGGACGAGACATCGAAAATCAGCATTTTCAACAAGCGTTAGCAGATGCTATTGCTGGATTACCAGAACGCGAGCGTTTAGTGCTGTCGTTATATTATGATGAAGAGTTAAATTTAAAAGAAATTGGTGAAGTATTGGGTGTGAGTGAGTCGCGGGTCAGTCAGTTGCACAGTCAGTGTGCCGCTCGATTACGCGCGCGTTTAGCCGATTGGCGTTCATAAACAGTAAAGATCATTTTTCCAATAGTATAAGTATGTGGTCTTTTGACAAACTAAAGACTGAATTGAAAGGGATTGGAGGTTAACTTGGATAAAAATATGAAAATCCTCATTGTTGATGATTTTTCAACGATGCGACGGATCATCAAGAACCTCTTGCGTGACCTTGGCTTTACCAACACAGCAGAAGCTGATGATGGTTCCACTGCGCTACCGATGCTGCAAAGCGGTAACTTTGACTTCTTGGTGACAGATTGGAATATGCCGATTATGAGCGGTATTGATTTGCTGCGCCAAGTCCGTGCTGACGACAAACTTAAGCATTTGCCCGTGCTTATGGTGACTGCCGAAGCTAAGCGTGATCAGATTATTGAAGCCGCCCAAGCTGGGGTAAACGGCTATGTGGTGAAGCCATTTACGGCGCAAGTATTGAAAGACAAAATTGATAAAATTTTTGAGCGGGTTAACGGCTAAATTAGTGGCTATGAGGCAATTATGGAACACAAAAATAGCACTGAGGCTGATTTTGCGTCCGCAGTCGCGCTGCATGCTCCCCAGTTGCAGCTGAGTCTCGAACAAGGTGATTTGCAGGAAGTTACTCGAATTGTTGCGCAAATCAGTCAGGCACGTGAGAGTATTTTGTATCAAGAAGTGGGTCGCCTGACTCGTGAATTGCATAGCGCCATTGTTGACTTTGATATTGATCCACGTAACCCGCATGCCAAAGAGATGTCGCAGATCACTGATGCGTCAGAGCGCTTACAGTATGTTGTAAAAATGACTGACCAAGCAGCTAACTGCGCGATTGATTTAGTTGAAGCAAGTGCACCGCTCGTAAACTACATCAGCTACGAAGCGCAGAGCTTGATGACTGAATGGCAGCGTTTTATGCGCCGCGAAATGAAAGCCGATGAGTTTAGAATGTTGGCCCCGCGTATTGAGGCATTTCTTGGTCGCAGTCTGCATGATAGTGATCAGCTATCCGCTAACTTAAATGAAATTCTGATGGCGCAAGGTTTTCAAGATTTAACTGGGCAAGTGATTAAACGTGTGATGACTCTGATTGCTGATGTTGAAAGTAACTTGCTAAAACTGGTTGTCATGGCTGGGCAAGTTGATCGCGCTGTTGGCATTGAACACTCAATAGAAGACTTGCGTAAAAAGCCTGCTATAGAAAATAAGTCCAATGCAGGTGAAGGTCCGCAGATTCATGCCGATAAGCTTGAGAATGTTGTTACAGATCAAGTGGATGTTGATGATCTGTTATCCAGTTTAGGGTTTTAGGGGGAACGCACATGAGCTTTGATGCAGACGAAGAAATCCTCCAAGACTTTTTAGTGGAGGCAGGAGAAATTCTGGAACTGCTTTCTGAACAGCTGGTTGAGCTGGAAGGCCGTCCCGATGATATGAATTTGCTCAATGCTATTTTTCGAGGCTTTCATACGGTTAAAGGCGGTGCAGGCTTTTTACAGCTTAATGAGTTAGTGGCATGCTGTCATATCGCAGAAAATGTCTTTGATATTTTACGCAAGGGTGAGCGTCGGGTTACTTCAGATTTAATGGATGTGGTATTGCAGGCGCTGGATAGCGTCAATGCGATGTTCCAAGAAGTCCGTGAGGGGCAGCCTTTAACACCCGCGACAGATGAGTTGCTAGAAGCTTTAGCGCGTTTAGCTGAGCCTTCTACAGAAGATGAATTGGCCGAGAACGAGGTATCCAGCGTTGCGACTACAGAGGCGCAATCGACTGAAGCGGATCAAACCGATGATGAGTTTGAGCAGTTGCTTGATGCTATTGAGCCATCGCAAGCTCAAACGACGCCTATTGAGGAGTCAGCCACAAACACCGATCTTATTACTGATGATGAGTTTGAAGCTTTGCTCGATCAATTACATGGAACGGTAAAGACTCCTGCTGCGCCGGTAACGCCTGAGCCACCTGCAAATACTGCAAGCACGACTGCATCGAATGATATTACTGATGATGAGTTTGAGGCTTTGCTGGATCAATTGCATGGGGAAGGTAAGTTCAGTAATGATACTTGCAACGCGACGCCTGATGCCGTCACGCCTTCAACGCCGACGGCTGCCAGTGATCCAGCGCTGATTAATGATGATGAGTTTGAGTCATTGCTGGATCAATTGCATGGCAAAGGCAAGTTTCAAGTCACCCCGAAAAACCCTATTAAACCAGAACACGCATCAGCACGTCAGCTGAGTAAAGTTGCCGCCCCTGAAAAAGCCGCCGCTGCGGTGAAAAAACCGAGCGTGCCAGCCAAGCCAAATGCTGCGCCAGCGCATGAAGTAGAAACTACTGTGCGAGTGGATACTGCACGTTTAGATGACATTATGAATATGGTTGGCGAGTTGGTACTCGTACGGAATCGCTTGGTGCGCTTAGGTTTGAGTAGCGGTGATGAAACCATGGCGAAAGTGGTGGGCCATTTAGATGTGGTGACGGGGGATTTACAGTCGGCCGTGATGAAAACCCGCATGCAGCCAATTAAAAAAGTCTTTGGTCGTTTTCCGCGTTTGGTTCGCGATATGGCGCGTAATTTAAAGAAAGAAATACGTTTGGAACTGGTGGGTGAGGAAACCGATTTAGATAAAAATTTGGTTGAGGCGCTGGCTGATCCTTTGGTGCACTTGGTGCGCAATTCTGTTGATCACGGTATTGAAGAGCCGAGTGAGCGCGAAGCCGCAGGTAAAAGTCGTGAAGGTTGCGTTATTCTTTCAGCTGCTCAGGAAGGTGATCATATTCAATTGACGATTAGCGATGATGGCAAAGGAATGGATGCCAACGTCTTGCGTAATAAAGCGATTGAAAAGGGCATGCTGGAAAAAGAAGCAGCAGAGCGCTTAACCGATCTTGAATGCTATAACTTGATCTTTGCTCCGGGTTTTTCAACAAAAACAGAAATCTCAGATGTCTCCGGTCGTGGCGTGGGTATGGATGTGGTGAAAACCAAAATTGCCCAACTCAATGGCACCGTGAATGTGTTTTCGACTCCTGGCAAAGGCTCACAAGTGGTGATTAAAGTGCCGCTGACTTTGGCGATTATGCCAACGTTAATGGTTATGCTGGGTAATCAAGCGTTTGCATTTCCATTGGTTAACGTTAATGAAATTTTCCACTTGGATTTGTCCCGCACTAATATTGTTGATGGTCAAGAAGTTGTTATCGTGCGCGACAAAGCGCTGCCTTTATTTTATTTAAAGCACTGGTTACTGCCACAGCAGAAGCATGCCGAGCAAGTTGCAGGGCATGTGGTGATCTTGACGGTGGGTAATCAACGTATTGGCTGCGTGGTTGATCAGCTCGTTGGTCAAGAAGAGGTGGTGATTAAACCTCTTGGTAAAATGTTGCATGGTACGCCAGGCATGTCTGGCGCGACTATTACTGGCGATGGCCGGATTGCGCTGATTCTAGACATCCCGGGGCTGCTTAAAAATTATGGACAACGCTATTAAGTTTGTGCAAGTGATAGCGCAGAGCTTTTTGGAGAGGGTATGACAGTCAAGGTTTTAGTGGTTGATGATTCAGGTTTTTTTAGACGTAGGCTGACCGAAATACTCTCCTCTGATACAAGTATTGAAGTGGTGGGTACTGCTTCAAATGGTCGTGAAGGGGTGGAGCAAACGCTCGCTTTACGTCCTGACGTCATCACTATGGACTACGAAATGCCAGTTATGGACGGCATTACTGCGGTTAGAAATATCATGCAGCGCTGTCCAACGCCGGTGCTGATGTTTTCTTCGCTGACCCATGAAGGCGCACGAGTCACTTTAGATGCATTGGACGCGGGAGCCGTTGATTATCTGCCAAAGAATTTTGAGGATATCTCCAGAAATCCGCAGAAAGTAAAGCAGATGCTTTGCGATAAAATTCATGTTTTAGCCGCCAGTAATCGTCGTGCATGGTTGCGTACAAATACGCTAAGCGGCACGCCTGCAAAAAATAAAACACCGCCCGTAAGCGTAGCTCCGAGCACGCGTACCGAGACGCTAACGCCACGGGTTGCGCCACGAGTCGGTGTGGTTGCGCCGCCTGTAAAGAGTGCTCTTGGGCACCCTGAAGGATCTACAGCTAAGACGATCAGTAGCCCGAAGCGTAAAGCTTATAAGTTGGTTGCAATTGGCACATCAACCGGCGGCCCTGTTGCTTTACAGCGGGTGCTGACGCAGCTGCCTGCTGATTTTCCAGCACCTATTGTACTTATTCAACATATGCCCGCGGCCTTTACCTGTGCGTTTGCCGAGCGTTTGAATAAGCTCTGTAAAATTGATGTAAAAGAAGCCGAAGAAGGTGATATTTTGCGCCCAGGTTTGGCGCTCTTAGCCCCTGGTGGCAAGCAGATGATGATTGATACGCGCGGTACCGTGCGTGTTCTACCGGGTGATGATCGACTTAACTACAAGCCTTGCGTCGATATCACCTTTGGCTCGGCGGCAAAAGTATTTAACGACAAAGTATTAGCTGTTGTTCTTACCGGAATGGGCGCGGATGGCCGTGAAGGTGCGCGCATGCTGAAGCAAGCGGGTAGTCAAGTGTGGGCGCAAAATGAAGCCAGCTGCGTGATTTACGGTATGCCGATGGCGGTTGTTAAAGCAGATTTGGCTGACGCCATATACAGTCTAGATGACATCGCTGGCTATTTAGTTGAGGCGTGTAGCTAATGGATATGCTTAGTCTGGTCGGTTTGGTCATGGCCTTTGTGGCCATTATTGGCGGTAACTACTTAGAGGGCGGGCATGTGAGTGCTTTGCTTAACGGTCCCGCCGCATTGATTGTTTTTGGTGGCACCTTTGGCGCCGCGTTATTGCAAACACCGGTCAGTCATTTTAAGCGCGCCATACAAATTATCGGCTGGGTGATGTTTCCTCCCAACGTCAATATGCTAGATGCGATTAACCGTGTTATCGGCTGGAGTATGACGGCGCGTAAAGATGGTTTGCTGGGTTTGGAAACTGTTGCAGAGTCTGAGATGGATCTGTATGCACAAAAGGGCTTACAGCTGTTAGTTGATGGTATGGAGTCTGGCGGTATCCGTAGTATTTTAGAAGTGGATTTGTATACGCAAGAAGACCGTGATTTACAGGCTGCTAAGTTTTATGAGTGCATGGGCGGTTATGCTCCTACCATTGGTATTATTGGTGCAGTGATGGGCTTGATCCACGTAATGGGTAATCTTGCCGACCCCTCTCAATTGGGCAGTGGTATCGCGGTGGCTTTTGTGGCGACGATTTATGGTATTGGTTCAGCTAATTTACTGTTTCTACCGATTGCCAGCAAAATTAAAGTCTCGGTGATGCGCCAGTCGCGCTACCGAGAAATGCTACTTGAAGGTATTTTATCGATCGCTGAGGGGGAAAACCCGCGCTCCATTGAATTAAAACTGCAAGGGTTTATGGAGTAACTATGGCGCGTCGTCGCAGGCAAGAGGAGCATATTAACCATGAGCGATGGTTAGTGTCTTATGCTGACTTTATTACCTTGCTATTCGCTTTTTTCGTTGTGATGTACTCTATTTCGTCCATTAATGAAGGGAAGTATAAAGTGCTCTCTGACTCGATGGAGGGTATTTTTAGTCAGCCCGAACGCTCGATTAAGCCTATCCCAGTGGGTGATGAACGTTTTAAAGGGGAGGCTAATCATAATGAGTCGACCGTAACGGCAAATGGTCAGCCAGGCGATCCTTTGGTGAATATCGCTGAGCAAATTCGCGAACAGTTTTCTCGTTTGTTGGGTGATGGTCAGCTGCATGTGCGTGCCAACGAAATGTGGCTTGAGTTAGAGTTGAGTTCGAGCCTCTTATTTCCCAGTGGCGATGCGATTCCGCACCAAGATGCGTTTGATATTATCGAGAAAATTTCGACTATTTTAGCGCCCTTTGATAACCCTATTCAGGTTGAAGGGTTTACCGATAACCTGCCGATTAGTACGGCACTGTACCCCACCAACTGGGAGCTCTCAGCTGCACGTGCCGCCAGTATTGTGCGCATGCTGGCGATGAATGGTGTACAGCCAGAACGTCTTGCTGCAGTTGGCTACGGAGAGTTTCAGCCAATTGCTGATAATACTGATGCAATAGGGCGTGCGCGTAATCGTCGAGTGGTATTAGTGATTTCAAAGTTTACGGACAGCCGTCGTATGCCAACCACTCAAGCAGACAATACCACTGTGCCCTAGAAGACTGGCATATAGCTTGCTATGTATATGTTGAGTCAACATAAAGTATTCTTTGCGCCAAAATAGTGACATAGCGGTAAAGGATGCACATAAGACACTGTGTGATTGAGCGTGGAGTAGGGCAATGAGAATCTGGGCCGTGGCTAACCAGAAGGGTGGCGTCGGGAAAACGACAACAACGCTTGCCCTTGCAGGCCTGTTGGCAGATGCCGGTAAGCAAGTGTTGGTGGTTGACCTTGATCCGCATGGTTCAATGACCAGTTACTTTGGCTATGATCCCGATACAATGGAGCACAGCTGTTATGATTTATTTCAGCATGGCGGCAGTATTCCACGCGGCTTGCCCGAACAGTTACTCTGTGAGAGCAGTCATGAGAACATTAAAATTTTACCCTCGAGTACTGCGCTGGCCGTGTTAGAGCGTCAATCACCTGGGCAAGATGGTTTAGGCTTGGTGATGAGCCGTACCTTAACTCAGTTGTCAGACCGCTTTGATTTTGTCTTAATTGACAGCCCTCCTTTGCTGGGTGTGTTGATGGTCAACGCCTTGGCTGCCAGTGAGTTTTTGTTTATCCCTGTGCAGACTGAATTTCTTGCCTTAAAAGGCTTGGAGCGTATGGTGAATACGCTGAAGATGATCAATCGATCGAGAAAGCAAGCATTACCTTTTAGTATTGTGCCGACCTTATTCGATCGACGTACGCAAGCGTCGATGATTGCTTTACGGATGCTTAAAAAACAATACCCTGAGACGCTGTGGCAGGCTTATATCCCGATTGATACACGCTTACGTGATGCCAGTCGAGTCGGTTTGGTGCCATCGCGCTTTGATAAAAGTAGTCGTGCAGTATTGGCCTATCGATCACTGCTAAAGCATGTGCTGAGCAAGTTTATTGAACAGGCGCCTATTCGTGAGTTCAGCGCGACTGAGAGCCAAGTACAGGGTTAATGATGTGGCAGTGATTATATGACGAACCGGAATGGCTTATGAGTAAAGATACCCAGCAAGCAGCTCTGCAGCAGTACTTGAACTCATTATTGGACAATAGTGAGAGTGGGTTTTTACAACCCAGTGTTGAGCCTGCTGCTAAGCCCGTAGTGACGCTTCTTGACACGCCTCTACCTGAACTGGTTTTGCCCTCTGTCATGCCTCGCGCACCTTTGATCAGTGATGCAGAGTTAGAGCGTCTACCGGTCTCCGTGACTGTTGCTGAGACCTTGCAAGACGTGATCTTGCCCGTTGAGCAGCCCGTGCTTGTAGAGAAAACTTTACAGCAAGTGACGTGGTCTGATGAACCCTTTGAATGCTTATTGTTTGATGTGGCTGGCCTGACTTTAGCTGTGCCATTGGCAGCATTAGGCAGTATTTATGCCTTTAAGCCAGCAGAGTTAACGCCTTTATTTGCTCAGCCTGATTGGTTTATTGGTATATTGCCCGCACAAGATGGCAGCTTAAAAGTATTAGAGACTGCACGCTGGGTGATGCCCGAACGCTATACTGCAGATATGCGTGATGATTTAAAGTATGTCATTTCTATTAATGGTTTTGATTGGGGTTTGGCGGTGCATCAGGTCCGTCATTCCATTCGACTGGAGCCTCACCAAGTGAAGTGGCGAACTCAGCGAGGTCAACGGGCTTGGTTAGCCGGTACAGTGATTGAACATATGTGTGCTTTATTAGATGTTGAGGTTTTGGCAAAACTGATTAGTGAACCAGCAACTAAAAATCAAGCACATAATTAAATATAAGTTGCATGAGTCAATGACTGAGAAAAGTCATTATAGTGTGAGCTTAACGCTCTGAATGAGAGGAATAATAATGCAAAATACATCAGCACATAGCAGCGATGATCCTATCTTACAATGGGTGACCTTTCGTCTCGATAATGAAACGTATGGCGTTAATGTTATGCAAGTTCAAGAGGTTTTGCGTTACACCGAAATTGCACCAGTACCCGGTGCGCCGAGTTATGTCTTAGGGATTATTAACTTGCGCGGTAACGTGGTCACCGTCATTGACACCCGTCAACGCTTCGGATTAGCGCCTGCGGAAGTGGGTGATAATACGCGTGTTGTCATTATTGAGGTTGATAAACAAGTTATTGGTATTCTGGTCGACAGCGTGGCAGAAGTGGTTTATTTACGTCAATCAGAAATCGAAACAGCGCCGAATGTCGGCAATACGGATGCCGCTAAGTTTATTCAAGGTGTGTGCAATAAGAATGGAGAGTTGTTAATTCTAGTTGAGCTGGAAAAAATGATGAGCGAAGAAGAATGGACGGAGCTGGACTCTCTATAATGCTTTATTTAGTGTTGTTTTTATCCTTGCTGTGCATAGGCAATTGTATTGCATTGTATCGTTTATGGAGAAAAAAACAGCACTCAGATGAATTGTATGCCAAGCAGATAGAGCAACAAAATCAAGCTTTTAAAGGTTTGAATCGTCGCGTTGAGATTTATTTGTCAGGCAGTATGCGTATGGGTGAGGAGTTGCATGAGCTGCAGAAACAGCAGAAGGATCTTGCACCCTTGTCAGAAAAGATTTTGCGCATGGAGCAACGCGATTTAGGCAGTCTATCGTTTACTCAGGCGGCACGTTTAATTGGTTTAGGTGCTAGCACCGAAGACATTAAACAGTCATGCGGTTTGAGCCAGTCAGAAGCAGAACTCGTACAACGTTTGCATAAAAAGAATCAGACCCTGTAACTGAACTGTATACGCTTAATTTGATTATAAAAAAAGGCCGACTTGTAAAAGTCGGCCTTTAAGCTTTAGCAAGTAATATTACTTACGGCTAGCTTTTTCTAACATACGCAGAGCGCGTTCGTTAGCTTCGTCAGCAGTTTGCTGTGCACGTTGAGCAGCGCTCATCGCTTCGTCAGCTTTGCTGTAGGCTTCGTCAGCGCGTGCTTGTGCACGTGCTACTGAATCTTCAGTCGCTGTTAAACGAGCTTCAGTTTCAGTTGAAACGCTGCTGCAACCAGTTGCTAATACAGCAGCTAATGCTAATGCAGAAAATTTTAGAACATTATTCATCTTGTTCCCCTTAATATGGGTTTCCATGGAAGCAACTTATCTGATGACAAGCTGACTGTTGTATATGTTACGCATTCGTTTGATTAAGTAAACTAGCAGAACGACTGGAAAGCACTTTTTTTTGCATAGTTGTTCAATAAATACACAAAAAACGCGTAAAACTAATATTTAGTACTAATGTGCTGACGTTTGGCTTGGCTGTAAAGCATTGTAGAGTGTATTTTCTCAATGCAAATCAGACTTTTACAATGTGTACGGATTTTATTTTGCACTCCATAAGATAAGGCATGCCTGTGATTTACAAAGCTGTGGCGCGGTTTTTCATCCAAGCATTATTAGCAACGATTTTGTTAGTCGGCACCTCAGTGAGCGCCGCGAGCACTCACTTAAAGTTGACAAGTTGCCCAAGCGATACAGCTATCTTAGAAAAGGATTGGCAGGTTTTTCAGGATGCGACAGGGCAGCTGAGATTAGCCGATATTCAGCAAATAGCTGAACCTTTATGGATGGCAGGAAAGAATGCTTTATTAACGTCGAATATGCTGAACTCTACGTATTGGTATCGGCTGGCCGTTGATAATCAAACCGCGACAAGCTGCCCGTTGTGGCTTACGTTAGGCTCTGTGCGCATGACGGATGTACAAATGTTCAGTCAGCATGCTGAGGGGGACTGGCTTAAGCAGCAAGCCGGCACGGCTTACCCTTTTACTGAGTGGGCCAGTCACCAGCGTATACCCAGTTTGCCTGTTGTGTTACCCGCGTATAGCCAGACAATCCTTTTACTGCGTGTCAGTAGCCATCCAAATTTTATTACATTGCCAAAGTTACTGTCTCAGCAGACTCTGATTAAAGAGGGGATTGCTCAGAGTCTGGTCGATGGCATGCTCGTTGGTATCATTGCTCTACTGATTATTATTAGCTTATTGATGGGCTATTTCTTTCGCTTAAATATTTTAATTATTAATGCTTTAGTCATCTTCACCTATGCCGCCTACGTAGCCATTGCGCAAGGCTATGCATTTATTTACCTATGGCCACAGGCCGTCGATTGGAACGCACAAGCACTGCTTATTATGGAAGTTATCATGCGCGTTGTGGTACTTGGCTATCTGGGGTTTTTATTGCGAGTTAAGGATCAGCCTAAGATTATCAGCAGACTGATTCTGGGGACGCAGGCTGCTTTGATATTGTTATTAGCGGTGACCTTATTGTTTCCACAGGTGCAGTGGTTTGACTATGATGGGTTTTTCAGTATTGCTCTGCGGTTGTTGAGTAGTTTAGTCATTGTGCTAGCCGTTTATACCGGTGTGTGGAAAAACTTTGCTTACAATGGATTTATCTATCTGCTCGTCGTCGTATTTATCGTACAAAATGTGTTGCTGATGCTGTTTTTTCTCGAGGTTATTTCACTTTCGCCCACTGAATACACTTGGCTGTCTATTTCTATCGTGCCTGCTGCGCTTTTATTGAGCTATATTTTGGTGAGTCAGGTGATGTTGGTGCGACAACGAGAACAGTTAGCCCTGTCTGATCTTGAGCAGCTTAAGTATGCTGAACAAGAAAGTCTGGAGCAGCGCGTAGAGCTGCGTACTCAGCAACTGCGTAATGCCCTGAGCAATCAGACCATGTTACTGGCGCGGGTCAGTCATGATTTGCGCAGCCCTCTGCAACACTTAATTCATGATGTACGTTTATTACAGGCGACACCTGAACAAGCGAGGCATTATGGGCAAAATATTCAACGGGCTGCAGAGCAGCAATTGGAACTGATTGATGAGCTGTTAGAGTTTTCTCGTGGTGAGCTCAAACAGTTAGAACTCCTGATTGCGCCTGGTTATTTATTTGGTTTTTTGCGTGAAATTGAAGAGTCTGGCGAGTTTTTAGCTCAGCGTAATAACAATACGTTTAAGAGTGTCTTGGCTGATGATTTGCCCTTATTGGTTAACGCTGACTTTCGCCGGTTACGCCAAGTTATTATTAACTTACTTGCCAATGCGGCCAAGTTTACTGAGCAAGGCGAAATTATTTTTGCAGTTCGCTTAATCAAAGAGGACAGACAAGCAGGCTATGCTGATGTGCAGTTTGACGTGTCGGATAATGGCATTGGCATACCGAAAACGGAGCGTGAGAGCTTACTGCAACCTTTTGTGCGTGGCGAAAACAGTACGTCTTATGAAGGCGCAGGACTGGGTTTGTACATCGTCCGACAACTTCTGGACAGTATGCATAGCGAGTTATTGATTGAGAATCGGGCCGTGACTGGCGTGCAGTGCAGTTTTACTTTGCGTTTAGAATTAGCGGTGGAACAAGCGCTTGAGCAGGTCTTTATTGAAAGCTATGGCTCAAGTGAGGAGGGCTTGCAGAGCAGTGTATTGATTGTTGATGATGTCGAAATCACCCGAGAAATGCTCTATGAACTGCTGGCCGGCTATGACTACAATCCGCTGACCTGTAGCAGTGCTGCTGAGGCTCTTATTCTATTGCGCGAGCATCCTATCAAGCTGATTGTAACCGATCAGGTGATGCCGGGAATGGATGGCTGGGACTTGCTTAGAAACGTCCGTAAAGAATGGCCACAGCTGCCTATTTTACTCTATTCTGCTCGACCACCGATCCGACCTCATGACTTAGATGTGGCTGTTGACTTTGATGCGTGCCTGCTAAAACCTGCAGTGAGCGCTGATCTATTGGCGCAAATCAAACAGCTATTACGCTAATTAAACGCACTTTAGTCTGCTTGGCTTTGTAGTTGCTTGGCTTGCTGTTGTAAGTAGGTCAATGCGCTGTGTAACTCTGCGATGATGCGCTGGTGCAGGTCACTGATATGCTGCTGATCATCGGTATGCAGTGCGTTGTTCATGTCTAGGGCAAGCTTAGACAGCTGATTAAAGCCGGCATGTCCCGCGGTACTGATCAAATCATGTAGGTTTTGTTGGATAACATTGTTATCTAGCGTGTTGTCCATCGAATTAATACAGGCTAAGCGTTTCTCATAGTCTTCAATTAACATCAGTAGAAGATTTAAAAAACGTTCTCGAGGCATACTGTCACGCAACGATTGTAAGTGCTGCTGATTGAGCTGGAGCGCACTTGGTGTTACTGGGTCAGTAACATTTTGATAAGCGTACTGGCTTTGTACAATATGCTGGGAGAGTGTATCCCATAGTGTTTTTTCATCGATGGGTTTGCTGATGTAAGCATTCATGCCTGCAGCCATATAGCGTTGAGTATCTTCGCTTAAAGTATTGGCGCTGACGGCAATAATAGGCAGTTGCTGACCTTGTGTTAATGTGCGGATTTTTTTTGTCGCGCTAATGCCATCCATAATCGGCATCATAATGTCCATCAAGACCGCACTGTAATAATGGCTGTCGTGTGCTTGTATACGCTCGACTGCTTGCTGACCGTTATCGGCTAACTCGACAGTAAAGCCTGCCTCTTCGAGTAATTCTTTACCGACGAGGCGATTCAGCTCATTGTCATCCACCAATAGAATAACTAAACCCTTAAAGTGTACTGGCAGAAGCAAGACAGGGGCTTTCTCGATCGTCTTATTGGGGCTTGCATCGTGCTGGATCGTAGTGACGGCTGCGGTAAACCAAAAGGTACTGCCTTTTCCTTCTTCACTATATGCACCTACGTCACCATGCATCAGTTGAGCAAGTTTTTTGGAAATAGCTAAACCTAAGCCTGTGCCGCCGAAACGTCGCGTAATAGAAGCATCTGCTTGCTGGAACTCTTTAAATAAGTGGCTTAAATGTGCAGGAGAAATACCAATTCCTTGATCTTCAATCTCACCGTACAGTTTGAGCTCGCTAGGATTGTCACATTGCAGGCGCAAGCGAATATGAATAGCACCTGACTCGCTGAATTTAATCGCATTGTTTAAGTAATTAAGCAGTATTTGAGCAATTCGGGTCGGGTCACCTTGTAAGTCATCAGGCAGTTGTGGGTCGATCTCGGTATAAAAGCGTAAACCTTTTTTTTCGGCTTCATCGGCCAGCATTGCAACTGTTTCAGACACTAATGCGGCGGGTGTAAAGCGAATATGCTCAAGCTGCAACTGATTACTGTTGATTTTTGAAAAGTCTAAAATATCATTAATAATACTGAGTAGATGACAGCCCGCTTTCTTGATTTTCTCCACACGCTGCTGCTGATCATCACTTAACGAATGACGAAGTGTTAGCCGAGTTAGGCCTAAAATAGCATTCATCGGTGTCCGAATCTCATGACTCATGGTGGTTAGGAAGCGTTCTTTGGCTCGAGCGGCGTGTTCGGCACTGTTTTTTGCTTCTTCTAAGGCTTGCGCTTGCTGCTTCATGGCTGTGACATCAAGTAAAATGCCATTGAATAAAGTGCCTAAGTGCTCAGTAGGTTTGCAGGTGGCGAGGATCTTATACCAAAAAACTTGCCCGTTACGTTTAATCCGAATGTCAGTATCAATGGGTTGTAGTGATTGTCTACTGCGATTAAAGGCTTTCTTGATGACCCACTGAAAGGTTGTTGAACCAGGAAAAATTGTTTCGTGGTGCGCGAAAGTCCGGTTGAGTAACATGTCTGGAGTTTGCCCTAGAAAGCTCGCTATTTTGCTGTTTAAGAATAAAAACTGCTTACTGTCGTTTTCATGTAAGAGCAGTTGAAATACCGCGCCGGGCATTGCGTCGGTCAGCGCTATCAGTTGCTCTGAAAGACGTTTGTTTTCGGCGCTGTTGGCGGCTTCCAATTCTAAACGGTCGGCACGTTGCATATTGTCGCGGAACACATGGAGCGCTTGTGCCATACGACCGACTTCATCATCACGCTTACGGTACTCGATAGGCTCATCATCATAATGATGATCACTGAGGCGGCTCATTACCGAAGTTAGGCGGGTAATGGGGCGTGAAATACCGGCAAAAGCTAAAAAGCTAGCAAAGCCAATGGCTGAAACTAGCGTAAGACCAACCGCTACAGCTGTATTTAAAATAGTGTTTTTGGTGGTGTCTGCCAATGATTGAGAGGTACTGAGGTAATCATTAATAATAGACGTTTGCAATTGATCCATATTGCGACGTAACTCAGTCAGGCTGGGCTCCAGTTGTGTATGAATAATCACTAAAGCACGATCACCACGCCAGCGTGCAGCGGCTTCAATGACATCATTAATGACATTAAAAACCTGGGCCTGCTTGACGGTAATAGCACTTAAAGACAGTTTTTGCTGTGCCGTTAAATCACTGATTTTTTCGAGTTTTGCAACAAAGACCTGTTGTCGCTCGGTGAGTAGAGCCTGCGTGACACGCATCTGTTGTTCTTCTTGCTCGGTTAGCACCGAAAAAGCTAATCGGCTGGCATCGCTCAGGTCCAGTAAGGCATCGGCAATGACTAACGTGTTGGACGTTTTATGATCAAGTAAATAGCGATAGTTTTTATCGACCATATTTAAATTGTTCAGTGAATAGAGAGTGATCAACGCGGCAAGACCGCTTAGCGTACCCACTAGAAGCAGAATTTTGTGGGTAATATTGAGCCGAGTCTTAATGAACATAGGGAGTCTCTATACTGTTAGGTGCGCCCTTTGCAAAAGGGGTATACGCGTCGATAACCTGTTTAGCCGCGGTTTCAACACTGATTTTATTGGACAGATAGTCATTAACAATTTTGAATAAATATTTATTGTTAATAGAGGCCATTACTGCGCGGCGCATATTGGCCATACGTAAATCATGCATGCTTTTTTTTGCACAACTATTGAAGCCTTTTGTTGATATATCGACACGCACGGGAGCTGCACCGCTGGCAATGCTTAATTCACGTTGAAACTCTTTACCCAAGATGATGCGTGCCAGTTGCTTTTGATAGGTTGGGTTGCCACTGGTGTTCTTGAAAAATACAAAGTGGTCACTGTGAAATAAATACGCGCCTTGAGTGTCAGGAAAACGCATGCATAAGTAATCTATATCGGCTTTTTTGCCGAGACTTACCAGTTCACTATTAACCCAGCTGCCGTGAATTTGCATCAGCACTTTTCCTTCAGCAACCAGTGCCGTGGATTGATTCCAGGCCATGTTTTTTGTCGACGTTGTAAAGTAGTGGGTCAGCTGCTTTAAGCGTAAAAAAGCTTTTATTAAAGTATGCTGATCGCCAGGTTTTATTTGGCTGTTAACAAATAAGCGGCGATAAAATTCCAATCCACCCGTGCTGATCACCAAAAGTTCAAACAGTAATGCTTGCTCCCAGTCATTATCTAGACTGACCAAGGCGGGAATACCCAGTTCTTTAGCACGTTTAAGAACCTTAAGCAGGTCCTCCCATGTTTCAGGCTCGGGTAAGTCAAGTTGTGAAAATAAAGCTTTATTGACCCATATCCAGTTGGTTGAATGACTATTAATTGGTGCGGAGACCCAGTGACCTTGATTTTTTGCAGTGTCCTGTATGGCGCTCGGAATGAATTCGCTCCAGCCTTGCTCAAAGGCAATATCATCCAAGCTTAAAAGAGAACCTGTTAGGCTAGGAGTGTGAATATCACTACTGACCATCATGGCCGCATCAGGTCGTTTTGAGGTCTTGAGCCAGTTTTGAAAATTTCTTAAATAGAGCCCGGTGCTTGCGGCTTTAGCTTGCTCGTCTGCGAGCTGTAAGCCGTGTAATGCTAAATAGGTATTTAGTACATCGACACTTTTGCGCTCGCCCTTAGAGTTCCACCAGTGCCAGAGTACAATAGTGTTGTTTGCCGTTGGCGCTGTATCCGCAGCCAAGGTGGCCGGTGCAAACAGGGCGATTGAGAGGCTGGCTATACGGCAAAAATAATAATTTCGCGCGTGTTGTTTAGCCTTTATACGAAAATGTAAAATCAATGTTATTGACTGTCTTGAGTTGGCTGTAAGGGATAGATACCAGTCATTCGGCTTTGTGCCATATGCAGGGTTAAATAATCGAGTAAAACGCGTGTTGCTAAAGTAATGCCTCTGTGTGGCTGGGTAAAGGCATAGAGCGTATGCATTGTTTCTTTATCGTTTAAAAATTTCAAATCACCTGTACGCAATGCTGTATTACAGACGCATAAAGGCAGACTGGCATAGCCAAAGCCTGCCAAGACTGCTTCATAAGCGCTGAGGAAATTATTGACTTGCAAAGTATTGCTATTGTTTTCATTACTGAGCTCAGCGAGCTGTATATGCGTATGCTGATCGGTATGATTTAGACTGCTACTCAGTACGTTAACAAAACTGAGCTCGGCTAAAGAACGGGACACTATTTGTGTGCTGTCGCTTGGTGCTGCAAATAAACTTAAAGCTAAATCAACGGATTGCGAAATCATCTCTTGAGTGCGGTCAGCGGTACTTAGAGTTATTTGAATCTGCGGGTAGATTTTTTTAAAGTTTAGTAATACAGGTAGCAACCAGTGGTTGAAAATCGCTGGAAGGACAATATTTAAATGTCCGCTAGGCGTTGCTAAGGCATGCTGCACACTATCCGTAGCTTGCTGCGCGGCGTTTAGCATCTCTAGCGTATGCCGATAGACCTGCGCGCCGATACTGGTGAGTGTTAGAAAGCGAGGATTACGGTGAAGTAACTGTACCCCTAAACGTGTTTCCAGCTGGCTGATGCGTCGGCTCAGGCTGGACTTGGATACGCTATGATTTGTCGCGGCAATAGAAAAACTACCCGCATCAACAACCTGTAAAAACCAATAGAGGTCAACCAAGTTATGTGCCAAATCATGACTATTAAGCTCGATCGGTGGTGAAGTAAATGGCTGCTTAGGCAATTTTTGCGTCATATACGAACGTCCTGCTTCGGCTTGTGCTCTGGAATACTGAGTTTTAAATGATAGATGATTTTGCTAAGTATAATTGGTTTTGATTAAAGTCATCTTTGCTATTGGGTACACTACCTTTGCTAGAGCGGTTTAGATCAATTAAAAGGATGATGTTGTGCAACAATCGAGTTTGCAGCGTTTAAAAAATATTCATGTCTTGGTGATTGATGATCATCCTCAAGATATTGAGCACCTATTAAATAGTTTGCGCGCTCAAGGCGCACGTCTAACCATAGAGGTTCAGCCAAGAAAAGCACTGCAGTATGCGCAAGTATTGTTGCCTGATTTGATTTTACTTGATGTACATATGCCAGATATTGACGGTTTTACTGTATGCCGCTTGCTGCATGAGATGCCAAATTGTAAAGATATCCCCATTATTTTTTTAACCTCTGCGGCAGATATAAATGATCGGGTGAATGGTTTAACGTTGGGCGGTGTTGATTACGTCATCAAACCTTTTGATACAGCGGAAGTGCTCGCGCGAATTGTTGTGCATGTACAACTGGTTAAGCGCTCAAGTTATGAGCGAGAACGGCATGGAATGCGGGAAGAAGATCAGCATCCAGACCAAATCATCTTGCAAGCAGCCCTTCGCCTTATTGCTCGACAACTTAATAAGCTGCCTAAATTGACAGAAATTGCTGAGCAAGTGGGCACTCATGATAAGAAACTATCCGCGATATTTCGCCAACACCTTGGCATGACGGTATTTGCTTGGGTGCGTGAAGAACGTCTGCGTAAAGCACAAGAGTTACTCGCCGATAGCAGGATGAGTATTGAGGATATTTCTGCCGAAGTGGGTTTTATCAGTGCCGCTAACTTTGCGACGGCGTTTCGTGAGCGTTTTGCAATGACCCCCAGTGGTTACCGCAGTAGTTTGCGCGTTTGATGAGTTTTTATACTTCATCTCTAGGCCAATGCTTGCGCTGTTTTTAATGGTTTTGTGTTTTTCTGATAACTGTTGTTCGGTCCCAGTAAGAACAACAGTTTGAATCGTGCTGGATAAATATTTTTAAAAAAGAAAAACTTCAACAAACACTTGCACTTAAAGAAAAGATCTCATATATTAGCGCCCTCGATTGGGGCAAGCATTAAGTCGCTCCAGTCACGCTTCTACCGCCCGGATGGCGGAATTGGTAGACGCAAGGGACTTAAAATCCCTCGGAGGTAACTCCGTGCCGGTTCGATTCCGGCTCCGGGCACCATACACAATAAACACACCGCCAGTGTTTATGGCTAGAGCCCGCTATATGCGGGCTTTTTCTTGTCTGCATGAAATCCTCTGAAAATTTTTGGCGTAAATTTGGCGTAATGATCTGCTGCTTGTTGACGTTGAACTGTGTCTTAATGCTTGTCGAGAACTATCAGGTCGGGCAACAGGTTAGAGAGTTGTAGAGTTGATATCAAAATTAGATCAATAGCTATCTTAGAGTCTGTAGCTTCAATAGCCCCTAGTCACTGCACGCTTCGCCACCATTGGTACTTATGTGATCCACTAAAACAAGGTGTTGAGACTTTGACGGGTGCTGCACAGGTTTAAACGTGAGCATGAACAGATTGCTGCTGACAGCGGTCTTGCTGAGATCACAAAAGATACGTATAAGCAATTTCTTTGCTGGTCCACAGACGATCTTGCACGGGGATTTGATTTGCAGTTATTTGCTTGGCCAGCTCAATAAGTGCTTGCTCTAGATCGATATTCATTTGCGTGTCCTTTTCTTTCCACCTGAGCTGGTGGCGTGCCACGTTACGCACGTAGCTATACCGCCAACTTCTTCGCCAATTTCATCAATGACTCTGCCCATAACTTCGACCTGTTCGCGCAGCGTGACGTTGGTCAGTATGCGGCTGGAGTGATGCACAACTGTTCCGGCTGGTGTGATGGTGTGGCTAGCACTTGTGGTTGCCCATGGTCATGCACTGAACTGCGGTACCTGTAAATACTCTAAATCAGCTTCGACTGAAGCCCAGCAACTTCACAGCCTTATAGCGATGTGTTTTCCTTAGCCGTTCACTGGTAGCAGCAACAACAAAACAGCTAGGGCTATTAACTGTTTGGAAGCTGCTCAAATCTTGCTTTAGCAGCGCAACTGGAAAGCACTGCAAGCATCCAATATTGCGCTACGCTGGAGTATCATCGGTTAACTGATGGACAGGGACTGAAAACTTCTCTTAACCCCGTACCCGTCACGATGGGAATAGGTCCGCTTGCGGTATATACGCTGCGGACCTGGTATTCCTTTCGACCCGTTTCTCGGAAGATAGCCGATGCCGCTCCTGTCAGGTAGGGCTGTCCATTGCTCAGTAGCATCTTGATAGCCTTTTCGCGGTACTCCGGATTGTTAATTGGAAGAGATCTATGCACTTCAGTGTAGGGGATTAACGAAACTGCCAGGTGCTCTGTAAAGATATAGAAGTTCTGTCCGTCGCCATCGCTAATGCACTTCACGTTGTCCGTCTTAATAACATCCTTTTGAACGTATGCCCCTTTCTCGTAGTCCACCAAGAATAAACTGTCAGGGGTGAGAACGCTAATTCCGGGAGTGTACTTGCAGTGTGCTACTCCCCCAATGTTTAACCAGCAGAAACTCGTTAGCGCTGTGTCAGTGATCTCAACCAGTTTGAGATCTTGCTTGATCTGTTGTCTAGCTTCGGGTGTCTTATGCTCTATGTTAGCGCAAGCGCTGAGGAAGAGAAAAGCAGATAGAGCTACAGTGTAACGAAGCATAATTAATCCTTTAATTGGGTCATGTATTACACTCGGCATCGAGTGATTTTTAATTTCTGAAGAAACACAAATGCAACTCACTGGTGTAATGCGGCTGGCAGTCAAATCCTCATACACGCTGCTGCTTGTTCATATGCGCAGTAAGGAGCTACTGTACTTCCGCAGGCCGTTGACTTGCAATTGAGTATTGCTGCTAGATCGAAGAGCCATGTGAGGCCTTGGGTGTTTTTAGTGTGGTAACGTAACAGTTGGCAACACTTGATACCAAAGCAAAATATCAAGAATGAGCTTGTTATGCTACGAACATCAAGAGTGCTGCGTAGGGTGCGCTGGCTTGACACCTAAGTGCAGCATTTGATCACTTAACCAAGATAGCGCTGGTTTATTGGTCACCGCTTTAAAGGTGCAGCTTTTAATATATATATTAAGGAATGTGTGATGGGGCTTATATTAATTATATTTGTATTTGCTGCTTGGGTTGGGTTGACGTTAATACTTCACTGGTTCGTCGAAAAATTAGTTTTTGCTATTATCGCTTATCAAGCTGCCCGTATTAACATTCTTTTTATTATGACTGTTTTTTGGTTTGGTGCTTCTTTTTGGTATGCCGGCGGGCGGCTTTATTATTATGACTGGCTCGTGGATAGAATGTATGCCGCAGACGGTGGAGTTGCAGTTTATGAAACGGTTTTGGTTTCTAAGGAGAAGTATAAAGATGTGGTTGGAGGAATAGTAGTTTTTGGAAAAATTAAGTCGACAGATGAATATAAAATGGAATCAGAGCGTTATTACTACCGTACTGGCTGGCCTAATATAGAGCGTGTTCATAATAAAATTGTACGTATAAGTGATGGGAAAGTATTAGGTAAATCTGTATTTTACTCTAGGCGTGGCGGTAATTTTCCTGGCCCGTGGCATGGGTCGAGCTACAGTTGTCCTCAGGATATTCCCAATCTAACATCGTTTATTTTTTTAAAGGAGCAGTAAATAATTAAATCAGTAGTAAGTATTATGAGTAAGCAAAGCTTGCACTAGCATCTTATGCTGATCTCGCTGTATGTGAGCGATGTAAACACAAGAAAGGCTTTGAACACTTCCGACCAAGGGTTGCTGTTTATAGTGCTAAGAATCAATCTGAGTACTAACCTCAAGCTATCGCCAAGCACCGCTATGCCGCATCAAGCTATGGAATCATAGGCTTGAAACTCTGAGTGCCGGCGTCCCCAGTTTTTCTTGAAATGCCAAGCAAGTTGGTATTATTTTACTCTAGGCGCAGCCTACGCTGTACTGTCGCAGTCAGCATGGTATATAAATGCGCATTATTATTAACAAGGATAGTTAAATGGAGCTTTCACAGATACTTGCTTTGCCTATGATTTTTCTGGTCGACTCGTTACATAAAGGGTCTATTGTTTTTATCATAGCGTTTTCCATTTTGCCTTTTGTATTGGCTTACAGTGTTGGTGAGAGCCGCTCGGAAAAAGCACGTAGTAGTTTGCTTTGGCTGCTTCCTTGGGTTGTAACCGTAATAAATTGGTTCGCTCGAGGGTCAAATGGTTTTGGGTTCGTTTTTGACATTTTTGGTATTATTTCTTTAAGCCTTTTTGGCTCACTGATTGTCCGTTTTATTTATAAATACTCTGGTAAAAATCTTAATACTGTTTTTGTAATAGTGATTATAGTTTTGGTGACGTACGCTTCAGATACGGCATCATACGTTGGCAAGTAGTTACTAGATAGATGCAAGCTAAGCAGCTGACAGAAAGCGTAGTAGTGTAGCCCTGACTCTATTCAGGGCTTTTCGCAAGTACAGGTGCGCTAAACCAGCTTCGTCTGAAGCCCTGCCTCTTTCGCTCGTTTTAGCTGCACGGCCTGATATCCATGCATGCGTCTAAGCCGTTCGCTGGCAGCAGCAATAAACTGAAAAAGCTCATCGGTATTAACGGCAATGCGTTCTGGATCTGCTAACCATGAGAGTAGTTGAGACGGCGTCATTACCACTGCGTCATCAGGTACTGATCTGACATGCTCTTTTCCTTCGTGATCGAAGGTGATTAATCAGCGGCGTTGTATCAATGACGGTAAGGTCGGTTGAGTTTCTTTATCCCGCACATCGCGCACCCACTTGCGAAACTCTTTGGCGACCTTGGTACGTGAGAACATGGCGATAAGGTGCGCACCGCGCAGTGAGAAAATGCGGACTTCTTTTTGCAGGTTTCCCGAGACCGTCAATTTGACGGTCTCGGTCATACCGCCGGAGAACTCGTCAGAATTACGTTCATATATGCGACTTACAGCATCTTCGCGAACATAGTTTAGGGCGCACGCAGTATCTGCTGCCGACAACCAACGCTTGTTGTTGTGATCGACAATATTGAATTGAGTTTTTTGGAAAGTTAGAGACTTCATGATCGAACTCCTTGATCTTATGGAGCTCGCTACCTTCGTTACCAAGCGAAGGGTGGCGAACTGTGCGTGGGTTGGTAAACCGGCGTCAAGGATACCGACAGGCGCAGCGCCTCCCCCGCACAGCCCGCCATAACACGGGCACAAAAAAACCGCTTACGCGGCGCTGTGCGCCTTGACAACTTTTCGGGCGACCAAACCCGTGCCGCTAAATTTGCAGCTACGCGAGAAAGGTTCCTGAAAAAGCAAAGGGTCAACGATATAGTTGTATTGTTTGATAGATAAACTAACAAAGAGCAGTAACAACCATTCACATAGATATTTAAAAATCCTTTCCATTTGTATCTGACTGGATACAATGAGCGCATGAACTACCTTATCCAGAAAACGAAAGACTTTGATCGCTGGCACCATTCCCTGCGAGATTTGCGCGCAAAAGTTGCAGTTGCTCGTCGCATTGATCGTCCGCGAATGGGAATTTAGGTGATAACAAATCCGTTGGAGAAGGTGTGTCGGAGTTAAGGATTGATGTCGGAGCAGGCTATCGTGTGTATTACACAATGCGGCGCGAGGTGGTCATTATTCTCTTGGCAGGCGGCGATAAGTCGAGCCAAGCATCCGACATAAAGAAGGCCAAATCGTTGGCGCAGGAGGTATAGCATGAGTGTTCAATTAACGAGCTTTGACTTAGCAGATATTTTAGATAGCGATGAAGCTATTGCAGAATACCTGTCACAAGTCTTAGCTGATGGAGATAGCAACGAGTTACTTCGCGCGATTGGCTATATTGCTAAGGCGCAGGGTATGGCAAAAATTGCCCATGATGCTGGGCTTAGCCGCGAGAGTCTTTATAAGTCTTTTGCTGTAGGTGCTAAGCCACGTTTTGATACTGTGCTCAAGGTCATTCAGGCGCTTAATATAGAGCTCAAAGCACAGCCGGCACATTGAGTAAATAGAGCTAAAATCCTTTTCGATATTACTTTATCCTCCGCGCCATTACTGGCTTACAGGGTAGTCCAAGGGGATTGGTTGCGGAAATAAAATTTTGTGTACGCCCAGCATGGGCATGAACTAATGAGGTGAAAGTCCTCTGTAGGAAGGTCACCATCCTTAGCGATTTATGATCGTTATTAAATGTTAACTACTAGCGAATGGCAAGGGCAGTTCCGC
>JAVESM010000036.1:0-15257 GCA_034006605.1 Pseudomonas sp.
CTCAGGGTCTGTACGAATTACGCGATGGTTGGATTAAGCTTCATCACTCTTAGTGAAACGCCCTGTGCGGAGCCGCATGCAGGGTGTTGTGGGGGCTGAGGGCTAGAAACCCTCGGCTACCCGATTAGAGCTTGAGTTGACCGAAAGCCAGTTATTAGAGAATGCTGAAAGTGTGATTGCTACGTTCAAGCAGCTGCGAGAAATCGGTGTGTATTTGGCGATTGATGATTTTGGCACCGGTTACTCGTCTCTGAGTTATCTCAAGCGTTTTCCAGCCAACAGCGTGAAAATTGATCAAAGCTTTATTCGTGAGGTTGTTGTGAGTGAGGCAGATGCAGCAATTACCCGCGCCATTATTACGATGGCACATGGTTTGAATTTGTTGGTGATCGCTGAGGGTGTAGAAACGCAAGCGCAAATGGACTTCTTGAAAGCTCATCAGTGTGATGAGATTCAAGGCTACCTGATTAGCCGTCCTGTGCCTGCAGCTCAGCTTACTGATTTCTTAAGAGAGCACACCAAAATAGAGGCGCTCTCTTAGCCCTCAATGACGGGCTAAGAGATTTGCCTGAGCTCCTTAGGCGCCCCGGGTATTACCGCTGGTGAGGTTACGCATCAGTAGTGCATGCTCAAGATTGACGTTTTCTGGAATCGGGATGAATAGCACATGGCCGTCACCAGGTGCATCGTCACGGCTTTTGCCTTTTTTATCTTCGATGTATTTTAGATCAAAAGTGATATTGCCTTGGGGTGTCATTAACTCAATGGAATCACCAACGGCAAAGCGGTTTTTTACAATCACTTCAGCCAAATCGCCACGACGCTCACCGGTCATTTCACCAACAAACTGCTGGCGCTCAGAAATTGAGTAGCCGTATTCGTAGTTCTGGTATTCATCGTGCACATGGCGACGTAAGAAACCTTCGGTGTAACCACGGTGCGCCAAAGATTCCAGCGTATCCATCAGCGATTTATCAAACGGCCGGCCCGCCACCGCATCATCAATCGCTTTGCGATAGACCTGTGCAGTACGTGCGACATAGTAGTGCGACTTGGTGCGGCCTTCGATTTTTAATGAGTGCAAGCCCATCTGCACCATGCGCTCGACGTGCTGTACGGCACGTAAATCTTTGGAGTTCATGATGTAAGTGCCGTGCTCATCTTCGGAGACAGACATATATTCGCCTGGCCGCTGAGCTTCTTCCAGCAGGAAGACTTCTTTGGTTGGCGCGCCAACACCTAGAATTGGCTCAGGCTCAGCGTGTTGTTGAACAGCTGCGATAGGCTCGTACTGATGCACGATATCACCGAGTTCGTTTTCTTTGGCTTCGTGGGTTTTATATTCCCAGCGGCATGCATTGGTGCACGAGCCTTGGTTCGGGTCACGCTTATTGATATAGCCAGAGAGCAGGCAGCGACCAGAATAGGCCATGCACAATGCGCCGTGGACAAATACTTCGAGTTCCATTTCTGGTACTTCGTGGCGAATCTGTTCAATTTCGTCCAGTGACAATTCACGCGATAAAATGGCGCGAGTTAAGCCCTGATTATGCCAAAACTTCACGCTGGCATAGTTCACCGCGTTAGCTTGCACTGACAAGTGAATATTCATCTGTGGGAAATGCTCGCGTACCATCATAATCAGACCAGGATCCGACATAATTAACGCGTCAGGGCCCATGGCAATCACAGGCTCTAAGTCTTTAATAAACGTTTTTAGCTTGGCGTTGTGCGGTGAAATATTGACTACCACATAAAATTTCTTACCCAGCGCATGGGCTTCATTGATACCGATGGCTAGGTTGGCATGGTCAAATTCATTATTACGCACGCGCAAGCTGTAGCGAGGTTGACCGGCATAGACTGCGTCAGCGCCATAAGCAAAAGCGTAACGCATGTTTTTTAAGGTGCCAGCAGGTGACAACAGCTCGGGACGAAAAGGGGTCGACATAGCAAAACTCAAGAAAATAAAAAATACTGGCGCATTCTATCAGCCATTAACTGTTCAAGCGTAGTGCTGAAGGCAATTAATAACCAAGTAAAAGCCTGGGACTTAGTCGGTCGTCCATTTATGGGCGACATGAGTATTTAGCTGATTCGCACTTTGTGGTGTTTGCTGGAGGTGTCGACCTTAACAGATCGACCTACACCACGGAGCCAGCAGCATGTCCGCTGGCCCATGCCCACTGGAAGTTAAACCCGCCTAAATGTCCGCTGACGTCCAGCACTTCACCAATAAAATACAGACCGGCTTGTTTTTCTGATTGCATGGTTTTCGACGAGATTTCTTGAGTATCGACGCCACCCAAGGTGACTTCTGCGGTGCGATAACCCTCAGTGCCGGAGGGTGTCAGTTGCCAGTTATTTAGTTGATCGCCAATTGCGGTGAGCTGTTTGCTACTGTATTGCTTGAGTGGGGTATTGCTAAACCAATGTTCACACAGTAATTGGGCCATTTTGCGAGTAAAACACTCGCTGAGCACGGTTTTCAGCTCCAGATTGGGGTGCTGAGCTTGTTGCTCGAGTAGCCATTCGCTGGCATTGCGATCGCTGAGTAAATCAATTTCAATGCGATCGCTGGGCTGCCAATAAGATGAGATTTGCAAAATCACTGGGCCGCTGAGGCCGCGGTGGGTAAACAGCAGGTCTTCTTTGAAGCTTTGGCCGTTGCATTGCACCACGCAGTCATCAATAGATGTGCCAGATAAGACGCTGCAGAATTCTTTGAGTTGTGGGTCAGTGATGGTGAAGGGCACCAAACCGGCGCGGGTGGGCAAAATTGTATGACCGAACTGTTCTGCGACTTGATAGCCAAAGCCTGTTGCGCCCAAGGTTGGAATGGATAAACCACCGCTGGCAATCACCAAGGATTTGCAGTTTAAAGTAGTCTGATTGCACTGCAGCTCAAAACCATTGAGCGTGGCTTGGATGTTATCAACGGAACTGTTGAGTTGAATGGTTGCACCGGCATCGGCACACTCTTGCAAAAGCATCTCGAGGATATCGCTGGCTTTGTTATCACAAAATAGCTGTCCAAGTTTTTTCTCGTGGTAGGCGATTTGATGACGCTGTACCATTTCGAGAAAATCCCACTGGGTGTAACGTGCCAGTGCTGATTTGCAAAAATGAAGGTTCTTGGAGAGGAAGTTGCTTGGATCTGTATACATATTGGTGAAGTTGCAGCGCCCACCGCCGGACATGAGGATTTTTTTGCCGGCTTTATTGGCATGATCTATCACTAATACGGTACGACCACGCTGCGCAGCAGTTAACGCGCACATTAATCCGGCAGCACCGGCACCAATAATTATTACATCCACAATGAGCGCAACCTGACATCTGAAAATCAAAGCTGAAGTTTAACGGCTTTCTGCTTTGAACTGGCTGTTATTTGAGTTTGGCGTATTACAGACTTGCCGAGCTTACATATGGTCAAGAAGTAGCTCGCTAGTACTGCGGCGAGCGAGCCAAGGATGGCGTAGCGCCCGAGTTGGGTCAGGATGACCCGTCGAGGGAATAGCAGTATTAGCGAGGTGCTTCTGGCGCGCATTTGGCTTGCTACACGATTTAGAATTACTGAATGGGTCGCGCATGTCGTGTTTCGGGGTAAGTGTTTATCCGTCGATGAACCCATCCAGGGTTCAACTCCGGCGCTCGCCATCCTTGGCTCGCTGATCACGCATACCCCGAAACACTCCTGTGACCTTGTGTATTGTTTGCATTAGCGCGGTTTTAATCATGCAGACCATGCCAGCAGTAGATTTGCTCTCAATCAATACAATTCAAAAGATACCTGCTTCAGGGTTGCTAGCAATGCACATGGTCAAGAAGTACCTCGCTAGTACTGCGGCGAACGAGCCAGGGATGGTGAGCGCCCGAATCGGGTCAGGATGACCCGTTGAGGGAATAGCAGTATTAGCGGGGTACGTCAGGCAAATATATTTTTAATAGCTTTGTCAGTTCTTTTAAAAATTTAACTATGTAAAACAAACTGCCCAGCAAAGCAGGCGCCGTCTTGGCCATCATGCGTAAGGATACGGCTGGATAAACTGATGCGGGCTTTACCGTGGCGTTGGTACATCTTGAGAAAACGATCCCACACAGCCTCATCTGGCGCAGCACAAATCACCTCAGCGTCCGTCAATACAGGCAATGGATAATCAATTTGTCCTGCCTGAACCACAATATGTGTGGTATTTATACCAGCATCACGTAAACGCAAATGTAACCAGCCCCAGCAGGCTAACACACCAGCACAGTAAAGGCTGCCACCAAACATCGAACTTTGATGGTTAAGGTTTTGCGCTAATGGCAACTGAAGAGACAAGCTTTGACCATCCCAATCACAAACGTGAACTGCTAGCGCGGTGGTCAGTGGAATATCTTGGGCGAACACCTCACCGAGGTGCGCACAAGCGCTACTGGAGTTTGGGTTTGTCATAAAAGATCTCATTAAAACAAGTTAGTGTAAGCAAAGACGCAAATCTGCAAAAAACAGTCACTGTGCTGGTGTTAAGCTTAAAATTTAGTGTCATACGCTGATTTTAAAGCGTCAGAAAAGCTGCATCATTACCGAAGCTGTTATCTACAGACTAGAGTTAAACGTGCGAAACGATACTGTTATTTTTAAAAAGGAGAGGCGCTTGTGGATTCTGTAGCAACCAATAGTATATTTTTTGTTGGTGGGTTGTTAGTTGCTATCAGCATTCTGGTCAGCTCAGTCTCCTCGCGTGTTGGCATCCCCATTCTGGTCATCTTTATGGGCGTCGGCATGATGGCCGGCACCGATGGTGTTGGCGGCATTGTCTTTAATGATTACTCCTTAACGTATTTGGTCAGCAATCTCGCATTAGCCGTGATTTTGCTGGATGGGGGGATGCGCACTCGGGTGGCAACCTTCCGTGTGGCGTTGTGGCCTGCGCTCTCTTTAGCTACTTTTGGTGTAGTCGTCACGGCAGGTTTAACTGGTTTGGCGGCGGCGTGGTTGTTTAACCTAAGCTTGCTGGAAGGTTTGCTGATTGGTTCGATTGTTGGTTCGACCGATGCTGCGGCCGTATTTAATTTACTCAATGGTAAGTCTCTGAACGAACGGGTCGGCTCAACCTTAGAAATTGAATCAGGCAGCAATGACCCGATGGCGATGTTCTTAACCGTCACCTTAATTGGCATGCTGGCAGCGGGTGAAACCAGCTTCAGTATGGATTTCTTTAGTAGCTTATTGCGCCAGTTTGGTTTGGGTACGGTCTTAGGCTTGGGTGGCGGTTGGTTATTATTGCAAATTATCAATCGCATCACGGTCGCGGATGGCTTGTATCCACTGTTAGCAGTGAGCGGCAGTATTATGATTTATGCCTTCTCTGGCGAAGTCGGAGGCAGTGGCATTTTAGCTGTTTATGTGTGTGGCATGGTGCTGGGTAATCGACCGATTCGTAACCGTCATGGCATCTTGCATATGTTTGATGGTCTCGCTTGGCTCAGTCAAATCGGGATGTTCTTGGTGTTGGGGTTGCTCCTGACACCGCATGAACTGTTACCGATTGCGCTACCGGCCTTATTGTTATCACTGTGGATGATTTTGTTTGCACGGCCATTGTCCGTGTTTTTAGGTCTCTTGCCGTTTCGTGGTTTTAATTCACGTGAGCGGATATTTATTTCTTGGATTGGTTTGCGCGGAGCGGTGCCCGTTATTTTGGCGGTGTTTCCGTTAGTGGCTGGATTGCCCAATGCCCAGCTGTTTTTTAATGTGGCGTTTTTTATTGTGCTTGTTTCGCTGTTGCTGCAAGGCTCAACCTTGTCGTGGGCCGCGCGCAAAGCAAAAGTTGACCTACCGCCTGCACCGGCACCGATTTCTCGTGTGGGCTTGGAAATTCATCCGACCAGTCAATGGGAGCTGTTTGTTTATAGCTTAGGTAGCCAAAAGTGGTGCATTAATGCGCAGTTACGTGAACTAAAAATGCCTGCAGGTACTCGAATTGCTGCTTTATTTAGGGGTAACTGCTTACTTCATCCCAGCGGTAGTACGCGCTTGAAAGCCGATGATATTCTTTGCGTGGTGGGCCATGAAGATGATTTGCCGGCGCTCGGGCGTTTATTCAGTAAAGCGCCGCAGCGCGGCTTGGATATGCGCTTCTTTGGTGACTTTGTCCTTGAAGGCGATGCGCAGCTGAGTGCCGTGGCTGATGTTTACGGTTTACAGCTTGGCGAGTTGAGTCCAACCTTGAGTTTGGCCGATTTTATTACGCAAGCGGTCGGTGGGGAAGCGGTATTGGGTGACCATATTGAGTGGCAAGGTCTGACCTGGGCGGTGGCGCTGATGGAAAATAATAAAGTACGTAAAGTGGGTGTTAGATTCCCAGAGGGGAAACGCCCAGAACTGCCATTCTTTTGAGTGTACAGGGTCACGCGCGCGACTGAGTTTAGGGGGCACATGCTGTGCGGTTTTAATTAACAGGAATACTGTAAGCCTATGAAACCGAATCTGTTATTAGTGCTGTGTCTGAGCTTGATTGCTTGGTTGCCTGCTACGCAGGTATTTGCTGAGTTGAATGCAGTTGAGGTACGACAAGCCTTAACCGATTTACCCTCGCGTAAATTACCTGAGGCCGAGCAACAAGCCGCTCAGCAAGCGCTAGAGCAGGCGTTGGCTTGGCTGGATATTGTCGAGCGTACAGAGCAGGCACAGGAGCAGTTACAGCAACAGTTGCTCGATGCACCCAAACAAATCAATGAAGCGCAGCACGCACTGCAAAAACTTTTGTCTGCTGTGCAAGACGATCCGGCTAAACGTTTAGCGCAAGCATCGGTGAGCGAGCTTGAGTTCTTGTTATCAGAGCGCAACCAGCAGCTACGTGCGTTACAAAAAGAGCTGGGTGACGCCAATAGTTTGATTGTGACTGCACAAACTCGACCGGAACGCGCGCAAGCAGAAATCAGTAGCAATCAAGCTCGGATTCAAGAGATTAATGCCTCATTAAAAAATGCTAAAGAGGGGAGTAAAGTCTTTAGCAATGAGAAAATGGACACACTGAAAGCAGAGTTACTGGCACTAGAAAGCAAAAACAACTTACGTCGTGCCGAGCTAGCGGGTAACAGTGTATTACAGGAGTTGGGCGGCAATCGTCGTGACTTTTTACTGACTAAAGTGCGCCTGCAAGAACAGGATATTCTTGCCTTGCAATCCTTGCTGAATGAGAAGCGTCAAGCTGATTCAGAGAAAACCGTCGCTGAGTTATCGCTAGAGGTCAGTAAGGCGGGCACTGACAGTTTGTTATTGCGTGAAAGTGGCTTAAATTTAAAGCTTTCTGATTATCTGTTGACGATCACTGAGCGCCGCAACCAGTTGACTCAGCGTAATCTGTTGGTGCGCCAGCAACTCGATAGCGTGCAGCAAACCGATCAAGCGCTTGAAGAGCAGATCAATGTTTTGCAAGGCAGTTTATTGTTGGCGAAAATTCTGTATCAACAAAAACAATCACTGCCGCACGTCAAATTTGATCGTTCTCTTGCTGATCAAATTGCCGATACGCGCTTGTATCAGTTTGAACTACGCCAGTTGCGTGACACTGTCAGTCGCCCTGCCGAGTATGTGCAAAGCGCTCTAAAAGATGCGCCACCTGGCGATGAGCAAATTGCATTACGTTCAAGTTTGTTGGATTTAGTACGTTCGCGTGGTGAGTTATTGGATCGTTTAAACCGTGAGCTTAACGCCTATTTAAGTGAATCGATCACTCTACAACTGAATCAAAAGCAGTTGCAAAGTATGACGGAAGCGTTGCGCTTAACTCTAGATGAGCAGATGTTTTGGATCCCTAGTAATAAACCACTGGACTGGGATTGGTTAAAAGCAGTGCCCGCGCGCTTACAGTACCAGTTCACCTCGGTATTATGGACCGCTGAAATCAGCCAGATCTGGCAGAGTTTAGCGCAGCGTGCTTGGTCGTTTATTCCCCTTGTGGTGATGCTGCTGCTGGCGGCTTGGAAACGCGCAGCGATATTACAAGCATTGCGTAACTTACATACTGATATTGGCCATTTTCGCCGTGATAGCCAGCTGCATACGCCGCGTGCATTGTTGTTGAATCTGCTGCTGGCGCTGCCCGGCGCAATTGTCTTAGCTAGCCTTGGTGCAATGGTGCAGTCCGATGGACAAGGGCATAACGTTGAGATTGGCCGTGCTTTATGGAGCATGGCGCAGGTGTGGTTGGTGTTTTACTTTGCCTATCGAATTCTAGCGCCCAATGGCGTGGCGTTATTGCATTTTCGTTGGCCGCGCGCGCAAGTTACTTTCTTACAACTGCATATTCGTTCCTTGGGTTTAACCGCACTATTATTAACGGCGGTGGTGACTATTGCCGAAGCTGAGCCTGCGGCGCTCAGTGAAGATGTGGTTGGCATTGTTTTGCTGCTGAGTTGTTTGCTGCTGTTGTCTTGGATTATGGGGCGTTTATTGTTCCACCGTTACAACAACGACACGACCTCGGTGTTTAGGCGCTTAATTGGTTTGGTCGTGGTGTCGTTACCCTTACTGTTTGCTGCTGCGCTGGTCTCTGGTTATTACTACACCGCAGTCAAGCTCAGTGGACGGTTACTGGATACCTTGTCGCTGGTGGTGGTTTGGATACTGCTTGAAGCTGTATTGGTGCGCGGTCTGGCCTTGGCCGCACGCCGTTTAGCTTGGAAACGTGCGCAAGATGCGAAGCAAAATCAGCCAAAAGAGGGTCTGGATGGTGAAGTAGCGACTGAAGATATGCTCTTGGATATCTCACAAATCAATGAGCAGTCGCTGCGCTTAGCGCGTCTTATTCTGCTGGGCGTGTTCTTCATTAGCTTATATTGGGTCTGGGCTGATTTATTATCTTTGTTTGCTTATTTAGACAACATTACTCTGTATGAAAATATTGGCAGTAATGGCTCTGCGGTGCCGATCAGCCTGCGTGATGTGCTGGATGCTGGGGTGATTATTTTGATTACCATCGCCTTAGCACGTAACTTACCTGGTTTATTGGAGGTGCTGTTTTTATCGCGCTTACAGCTGGCACAGGGTAGTGCGTATGCCACTACAACACTTTTATCTTATGCCATTTCTGCAACTGGCTTTGTTGCTACTTTAGCGGCTTTGGGTGTCAGTTGGGATAAGCTGCAGTGGTTGGTTGCGGCGCTCTCGGTCGGATTAGGGTTTGGTTTACAAGAGATTTTTGCCAACTTTGTTTCTGGTTTGATTATCTTATTTGAGCGTCCGGTGCGTATTGGTGATGTGGTGACCATTGGTAGTTTATCTGGCACAGTCAGTCGGATTCGGATTCGCGCCACTACCATTACTGACTTTGATCGCAAAGAAATCATTGTGCCCAATAAGGTGTTTGTCACCGATCAGCTGATTAACTGGTCGCTGTCCGACACGATCACACGGGTCATTATTAAGATTGGTTTGGCCTATGAAACTGATTTGGATCTGGCGTGTAAGTTGATGCTACAAGCCATGCAGGAAAACTCACGGATCATGCGTGAGCCTGCGCCGTTGGTGCTTTTTTTAGGTATCAGTGCCAGTACTTTCGACCATGAACTGCGCTTTCATGTGCGTGAGTTGGGTGATCGTAATCCGTCTACCGATGAAGTGCTGAACCGCATTGTGTTGAGCTTCCGTGAGCACAATATTGAAATGGCTTTCAATCAGTTGGATGTTTTTGTCAAAAATATGAATGGTCAAGAACAGCAATTACTACAAACACAAAGCAACCCGCTTGCTGATGATCAAGCACCGACAGCTTAAGCACTGTACGGTGCTGGAGTGCCTATGAAAAGCTTAGACACCCTTGAGTTAGATCCGCGCTTTGCCCGTTTAGGTAATGCATTTTCTGCGGTTATTGAGCCCACCATTGTGGCGCAGCCGCAGATGGTGATTTGCAGTGAGTCGGCTTTGGCTTTATTGGATTTACCACCGAGCACAATAGAGTCGCCACGCTTATTACAACTGGCTACCGGTGAGTGGTATTGGCCGAAGGCAACGCCACGCGCGATGGTCTATTCTGGACATCAGTTTGGTGGCTACACTCCGCGTTTAGGCGATGGTCGTGGCTTGTTGTTGGGTGAAGTGCGCAACAGTGCGGGTGAGCATTGGGATGTGCATTTAAAAGGCGCAGGCCTTACGCCTTTCTCTCGCTCTGGCGATGGCCGTGCGGTGTTGCGTAGCAGTATTCGAGAGTTTCTCGCCAGTGAGTATTTGCACGCTCTTGGCATCCCCACGTCACGTGCGCTTTGTGTGACTGACTCAAAAACTATGGTCTGGCGCGAACAGCGCGAAACGGCAGCAACCTTGCTACGCCTCTCTCCCAGTCATATTCGTTTTGGTCATTTTGAGTATTTTTACTACAACAAAAAATATGCTGAGCTTGAGCAGCTGCACGCGCATGTGCTCAATGATCTCTATCCTGAATGCTTAGCCGCAGATGAACCTTTAGCGGCGTTGCTCAGCGAAGTCGTTAAACGCACTGCAAAAACCATTGCCTTGTGGCAAGCCTATGGTTTTTGTCATGGTGTGATGAATACTGACAATATGTCGATTTTGGGGCTGACTTTTGATTTTGGCCCTTATGCTTTTTTAGATGATTTTAAGCAGACGCATATCTGCAATCATTCCGACGATCATGGCCGCTATGCGTTCAATCAGCAGGTTGCGATAGGTTCGTGGAATCTCACTGCTCTGGCGGAAACCTTCACCCGCTATCTGCCGATTGAGCGCTTACAGGGCATTCTTGATGGGTATGCTGTGATTCAGCAACAGGCCTATTTACAAGCCATGCGTGCGCGCCTTGGTTTAGTTGATGAGTACGCTACTGATGCGCTATTGATTGAAAAACTCTTAGTGCAAATGGACCAGAGTGCCGTGGATTACTCTTTATTCTTCCGTCATCTTGGTGAACTACCGGCGCCGGAGGCGTTAGCCAAGCTGCGTGACGAGTTTATAAATCGCGCGGCGTTTGACGAATGGAGCGCTGAGTTTATTGCGCGCAATGCCAATGATTCACGTAACCAAGAACAGCGTCGTAAAGCAATGCATGCAGTCAATCCGTTGTATCTGTTGCGCAATTACCTCATCCAAATCGCCATTGAAGCCGCCGAAGACGGTGACTATGCCCCGCTGCATAAACTGCATGAGGTGCTGAGCATGCCCTTCACTGCACAAGAGGGTTGTGACGCCTACGCCGAACGCCCGCCTGATTGGGGTAAACACCTGTCGATCAGCTGTTCTTCGTAAGCCCTGTCGCCGGATTGTCTTTGTCGGCCATGAATGGACGACCTACATTTTGGTCGCCGCGTGATGTGTCGCACCTGTAGGTTGTCCATTTTTGGACGACAAATCTACTGGTGTTGCAGCTCTTTATTTCCTGATAAATAGTTGTTTTTCGCCGCTTTTGATTGGAGATTAAGGTCACTTTTTATTGCAGCGAGCATGTCCCTGTGACAGGGTTAGAGACTTTGGAAGTGAGGACTTACGATTTAATGCAGTACAGTCTTACCTGTATTTGAGCATGAGCAGGTGTTTCAAACGGACAGTCATTGATGCCAAACTGAAGCAAAAGTGCAGGAGTACTTACTATGACATCAGAACAAACGACAACCGATAAGTCGTCCAAAGTCTCTACCATTCTTCTTCCGGTATTTGTCCCCTCGGTTCTTGTGATTGCATTGATGGTGATTGGCACCATGAGTAGCCCTGAAAGAGCAGGGGCTCTGTTTGCCGATATGTTGAGCTATGTCACCACCACCTTTGGGTGGTTTTATATGCTGGCTGTAGCAATTTTCTTGGTTTTTATTGTTTCAGTAGCGTTTAGTAGCTGGGGTAATATCAAGCTCGGACCTGATCATGCGCAGCCTGAATACAGCTTTCTTGCTTGGTTTGCCATGCTGTTTTCTGCGGGTTACGGGATTGCCTTGCTGTTCTTCGGGGTGGCTGAGCCGGTTTTGCACTATGCCTCGCCCCCCATTGGGCCGGCACTCACAGTGGATGCAGCGAAGCAGGCGATGCAGATCGCTTTCTTCCATTGGGGCTTTCATATTTGGGCGATTTACGGCTTAGTCGGTCTGTCGTTAGCGTACTTTGCTTTCCGTCACGGCTTACCGTTGTCGATGCGCTCCACGCTGTATCCGCTGATTGGCGATAAAATTTATGGCCCTATGGGGCATGCCGTTGATACCTTTGCGATTCTGGGTACCATGTTTGGTATTGCCACCTCGCTGGGCTTATCGGCGGCGCAGATTAACGCTGGACTTAATTATTTATGGCCGTCAATAACACCGTACAAATTATTGCCATTGTGGCGGTTACCTGTCTGGCCACCTTATCGGTGGTGGCAGGCATGGATAAAGGTGTAAAACGCTTATCCATTCTTAATATTGTGCTCGCTGTGTCGTTAATGGTGTTTGTCTTTGCGGTTGGACCAACGATCTTTATTCTTAATACCTTTATGGAGAATACGGGCAGCTACTTGAGCAATATTGTTGAGCGGACCTTTAGCTTGCAGGCGTATACCTCCAGTGATTGGATTGGTAACTGGACGCTGTTTATCTTTGGTTGGACCATCGCTTGGGCGCCGTTTGTGGGCTTATTTATCGCTAAAATTAGCCGTGGTCGTACCATTCGCCAGTTTGTGGTGGGGGTGATGCTAGTACCGACCATCTTTACTTTTTTATGGTTCTCAGTGTTTGGCGATACGGCCTTGCATCTGATTATGGTTGATGGTTACAGCTCGTTGATTGAGCAAGTGCAGAACGATCATGCGGTGGCTCTATTTAAGTTGTTTGAGCTTTTACCCTTCACCTCGGTCGTGTCGTTCTTGACGATCTTTTTGATTATTACATTCTTTGTCACCTCGTCTGACTCAGGTTCAATCGTGATTGATTCACTGGCGTCAGGCGGCGTGATCAATACGCCAGTCTGGCAGCGTGTGTTTTGGGCGTCAATGCAAGGGCTGGTGGCTGCCGCCTTGTTGTTAGCGGGCGGCTTGGGTGCATTACAAACAGCGAGTATTGTCAGTGCTTTGCCCTTTGCCGTGATTATGCTGATTGCTATGGTGGGTATGTGGCGTGCGCTGATTATTGAAGGGCACCAAGAGATGAGTCTGAGCCAGCATATGCAATCCACTCC
Organism: Pseudomonas sp.; assembly: GCA_034006605.1. GTDB lineage: Bacteria > Pseudomonadota > Gammaproteobacteria > Pseudomonadales > Pseudomonadaceae > Denitrificimonas. The sequence continues at coordinate 13,145 of JAVESM010000036.1, forward strand.
AAGTGGTTATAAATCGGGTCCAAGCTTTTGGAAAAAACGTTTAGCCAACTTGGTTGATTTCCCGCCGTGTGAAGCAGTAGAGAAATTTATTCGCACCACGGGTATTCAAGGTATGAAAAAAGTTGAGCAGGAGCTGGAAGCAAAAGGCTGGGTGGCTGAAGTTGTCTTTGATGAGAAAAACTTGCGTGCGCAGTTCCAAGTATTCCAAGAAGGTAAGTTGGAGTTTATTTATGAAATCCGCTTACGCGCGTATGCCATGCCTGACTTCTCCTTCCCGATAACCACCGGTAACAATGATGATGAGCAGTACTACCGTGCCGAGGTATTTTTACGTCGCGGTGGCCAAGCCTACGATGTGTATGGTTATGATGAGCAAGATATTATTAGCGATATTCTTGACCAGTTTGAGAAATATTTGCACTTCTTGCATATCTCGCCTGGAATCCTGCCGTGGAATATGGCCGAGCATGATGATGACTTGGTGGGTCACGGTGAAATTGGCGATGAAAACGCCCCAGCGCCTGCCGCTGCAGTAGAGATTTTAGGCAAACCTGTGTAAACGTAGGGTTGTAAGCTAATAGCCTTGCCCATCACGCGAGGCTATTTAGAGCAAATAAAAAATGGATCATCATTATCTGCCCGACAAGATAATCTTTGCGCTATTTGGATAGCGCGGCGACTTAATGGAGCATTAGTCTGGTGTCGAATACGTAGTATTCATATCTGCATGTCGGCTATAAATCATCAATGAGATGGCTTTGACGATTGAGTGATAGTTTTTGAGAACGCTACTTATTGCTGCCCTTTTTTAGCGGTCTAGTGCCGCAAGCTAATGTGCTGTTTCTAAGCTATAAAGTTTACGTCAAGGTTGGCAGTGCATATGTATTTTCAATACTTAAATATTTTTATACGATAGTTTTTGATAGCTATCTGCTAGATAAAAATAGCCTAACAAATACAAAAAAAAGGCTGCGCATTGAGGTGATCATGGACTCAAATAAAAGCTTACGGTTATTCGATCCTGAATCTGAAAATAAAGATATTAAATTACTCCGTTCAAATGACCTTGATGAGACCAGGATTTTAGTTTCATCTGTTTTTTGCGAGCATAAACTGCTGCTTAGACGTAATGAGTTATTAGATTACAGTCATGAGCACTTTGATATAGGCGATATTAGTTTAAGTAATATGAGCTATGGTGCTTATATTAATATTAAACCTGGTTTTCTTGAAGACTTTTACTTAATTCAAATTCCAGTTGAAGGTAATGACTTATCACGTATAAATGGTGTCGAAGAATACAGCGATAAATATAATGCTACTGTCCATTCTCCGGAAGATAATTTAGAAATGAGTTGGAGTCATGATTGTAGAAAATTAGTGGTAAAAATAAATAAAGAATCATTTGAAAGGCATGCAGCCAGTATTTTTGGGTGCAGTATTCCTGGACGATTGAAATTTACATCCTCTATGAATTTGATGAAAGCCTCAGGGATAGCTTGGAGCGGCGCTATAAAGCATTTGTATTCAGAAATACAAGAATCTCCACAATTATTTGATATGCCGCTGATTAGAAGCCAGGTAGAACAGAATATAATGACAACTTTGCTTGCTTGGCACCCTCATAATTTCAGTGGTTTACTAAAAGATAGTAGCCCAAAAATTTTGCCAAGAAATTTAAAAAAAGCAACAGAGTTTATGCAAGCTTATCCTGAGCAAAGTATTACTATGGAAACTTTGGTTAATATTACGGGGGTTAATGGGCGGACATTATTCTATGGTTTTTCAAAGTTCCTTGGTGTAAGCCCGATGCGCTACCTTCTTGATGTGCGCCTAGAACGCGTACATCAAGATCTGCTTGACCCGAGTCAGCCAAGAACCGTAACAGAGATTGCTACACGTTGGGGTTTTTATCAGCTTGGGCGAATGGCTCAAAATTATAGAAAACGTTACGGTGAGAGCCCACGGGACACACTAATTCGCGCACGTTAATAAACATTCACTTTTCGTACAATCGTTGCTGTTAGTGAATATCCGCTACGAAACGACTACTCCATATTGATTTACGTCAACAAAAAGTTGGCCTGGATTTAATAACGGAGTCGGTTCTCAT
>JAVESM010000038.1:0-13686 GCA_034006605.1 Pseudomonas sp.
CCCGAAGTTACGCTCGGAGGAGAGGATGTCAGCCGCATGCGGCAACCGTCGCAAGTGCAAACCTCGTTGAACCGAGAAGAAACCCCCACTACAACCGCTAGTGCGGTTTAGTGGCGGGAGCGTTCATTGAAGGAGCCGTACAGGAATCGCCAGCGACGCTCTCCTGGCGGAACGCGGCTCTCGTCGATGTTGTTAAGCAAGCCGATCGAGGCCACCACCAGGCGCTCGCATTCGTCGCGGTCTCGTACCGGCAGATCGCACAGCGATGCCAGGTTGAAGTGGTACCCCAGCGAGTGTTCGACCAGGCTGCGCGCGAACGGCGGGTGATATTTTTTGCGGTCGTCCAGGCCGTCGATCAGCAGCTGGCCCAGTTCGGCCATGTGCCGATGCGACAGGGTGTAGGCGTTGCGGCCAGGGCGGTCCAGCGACTCCGGTGTCGCCGATGGTAGCGCCACGGCGGTGCCGGAGTGTTCCAGCTGCTGGCTGCGCCGCAGCTCGCGCTCCGCGTAATAGAAGTAGTCGCGCACCAGGTAACCGCGCTGGCACTGCGACTGCATCGCGATATGCGTTGCCATACGCAACGACAGGACGTACTTATCGCGGGGCCGGCCGCCCTGGGGGTTAACTCCCTTGAGGGGGATAACCTCGAAATCTCTACCCTTTTTCCAGATTTTTCCGGGATTCTGCTGGCGAAACCAGGTGGCAAAGTCCTTCCCGGACGCCAGAGCGGCGTGCAACAGCCGGGCGTCGACGGTGAACTCCTGCTCGCCGTCCATCTGCCAGGGTTCGATGTGCAGGATGGCCTCTATCTGGGCCAGATCCTCGTCCGACGCTTCCGGGTCCTGTACTACCTCGATCTCTCCTTGCTCAGTTTCCATTTTTCCTCCTATTTTCGACTTCTTGCGACACCGGGACCGGCACCATGCCGGCTTCGCCCGAGCCGATCAGCCGCAAGTAGCGGTATGGATTGTGGGCAAATTCCTGCCAGCTGATGCCCTGTGTTGCCAGGCCGTGCAGGTCGTAGGTACGCCGCAGCGCCGCCGTCAGGTTATTGGCCATCGTCTGTTTCTCCGGCGGATTCACTGGGCGCGAGCCGTCGCAGTGCCACGCGGGCCTGGGCCAGCTGTTGGTTGGCGTGGCGCTTCTGCGCAAACACTGCCTCAGAGTCCTGTACGATTTTGTGCTGCCATGCAGGTGCGTATCGCAATAGCGTAGTGAGTGAATACTTAAGGGATTTTGCCGGCTTGCCAATGTACTGCGACTTGGCTGTCTTAGCCCATCGGTCTGCGATGTACCATTGGACGTACATGCCGCTCCCAATGTTCCTGATCCTGCAGCCTAGTCTGCTCCTGTCGCTCCATGCTGCGTGTTCCTGCAGCTTGGTCGATTCCTGCCAATACCAGTCCACATACGACTGCGTATCTACCGCCAGTGCCTGTTGCGCCTGGTCTATCGCCTCCAGCGCCTGCTGCACCGCCTGCTGCATCTGCTCCTCGGGAGTTTGCTCCCGCTTCTCTTCTGCCATATTTCCCTCCATATCGAGCCCGCCAGAATGGGGCTGTTTTGCCATAACCTATCTATAGTGAAAACGGCTTCGTTTTGCCATGGGTGAAAACAAGGACAATTTTATTGCCTTTGAAATGTAAGCGCATTTGAAAAACTTTCCCTCTTAAAACGTATGGTTATAGCTTTTTTGCTTATTCGTTTTTTACAAAACGTGAAAAGCTAAAAATTGACTCTGGAAAATGTCCGCCTGTAAAATCGACTTTCTGCTAGCTTGCATTTCCAGATATTTTTAGAGAAAAAAACGAGTAATTCCGGCATATTAGATACTGCGTTTTCATTATGGCAAAACGGTTAGCTTTTTTATCTTCGTAAAAAAGGATAGTTCAGTTTCATAGTAAAAATTTGCCGATTTTGTTCAGATTTATTCCGGCAGAAAAAACGGTATTTATCGCGAGATTTCAGTTACATAGTTTATATCAAAGTTATTCATTATCACAATAGTAAAATGTTTAGTTTATCGTCGGCTTGAAGGCGGTAAGCAATCGGACGCTCTATCTGGAAACCTGCAGTGCTTAAAATGACTTTCAGTTAGTTTGCATTTCCAGATATTTTTTAGAGAAAAAAACGAGCAATTCCGTGATATTAGATACTGCGTTTTCATTATGGCAAAACAGTTGACTTTTTTATCTTCGTAAAAAAGCATAGTTCGGTTTCATAGTAAAAAAGGTGCGCCTATCGTCTTCTGCCTCAGATAACCTAATCTGTACTATTTTCTCGCTGTCTCAGGTGGTTATCATTTTATCTTTTTCTTGATTTTCACATTTCGTAAAACGGTATGGCTTTTTTTGTCTTGAGCCATGAGTTCGTATTGCCTTACGGCGCGGTCGTGCGTCGCGGTGTAGCAGTGTTGCGAAAAGAGCATTTTTTGTGCGCTTTTCGAACCACATCTTTTTTTCCCCGGTGCGACAATCCTCGCACTACTTCGCAAGTCGCCTTTGTCGACTTGCAGGTCGCCTTTGTCGACTTTGGTTTCGGAGAGAATGGCTTTTTAGAGTCGCAAGTCGCCTTTGTCGACTTGCAGGTCGCCTTTGTCGACTTTGGTTTCGGAGAGAATGGCTTTTTAGAGTCGCAAGTCGCCTTTGTCGACTTGCAGGTCGCCTTTGTCGACTTTGGTTTCGGAGAGAGTGTTTTTGCCGAGAGAAAAAGGAGGAGATGGATGTTTGTTGTGGGTCTCGATATTGGATATGGCAATTTGAAAGTCGTTTCGGGCTTTGCGGAAAAAAAACCGATGCAGGTACAGGTGCTGCCTGCCGGAGCGGCCCCTCTGTCTGCTGCCAGCAGGGACATTCGCGGGCAACTCACCTCTGGAGTGCTGGTATTGCTGGACGATGCGCAGTATGTCGCTGGCATTGAGCCTGAGATATTGTGTTGGACGCGAGCACTGCACGAGGATTACCCCACCTCCCCTGAATATCGGGCGCTTTTCCACGCGGCGCTGCTAGGCACAGAGCAGACGGTTGTGGATCGCCTGGTAACCGGCCTGCCGGTGAGCCACTTTAAGGACGCGAGGAAAGTGGACGATCTGGTTCGCCGCATGGTTGGCACTCACAGGGTCTTAAACGATCACTCTATTACTGTGCGCGAGGTCCAGGTGCTGCCTCAGCCTATCGGTTCGTATCTCGACGTAACAGCCGGGCGCGAGGACGAGTTCGAGGAAGCTGAAGTGCTTGTAGTCGATCCTGGATTTTTCTCGGTCGATTGGGTGTATCTTTCCGGCACAACGGTGCGACAGGAATGGTCCGGCTCGTCGACGACCGCCACATCCATGCTGCTTGAGGCTGCTTGCGCCAATATCCGCGAGAGCCACGGGTTCGCAGTTTCGGTGGACAAACTTGAGCGGCTTATCCGTGCTGGCCGAAAAGCATTCCGAATCCCTGGCGGGGTCGTAGAAATCGGGGCTGCGGTCCATCGTGCGGCGGCCACACTTGGCCCAGCGCTGGTGAACGAAATCAAGATGTCCTTGCGTTCGCGCGCGCAAGACATCAGCTTCATTGTCCTGACCGGTGGTGGCGCAACGTACTACGAGCGGGCAATGCGCGAGATATTCCCCCATGCTGAAGTTGTGCTTCCCAAGAACTCCGTTACCAGTAATGCCCTTGGGTTCTGGTGGTATGGGGTCGATTGATGGACAGACAGCTGCGCGTCATGGTCCTCGTCGACCCGCAGGCCCACCCTGAACTTTACGCACTTTTGCGCGGGGTGCCTCAACGATACAGGGCGGAGCGGTTGAGAATGCTTGCGGTGCGAGAGGGAAAGCTTGAAGGGACGACTCCCCATGCGATCACGCCAGATCAGGAGCCAACAGGAGGTGCTTCCAGGTTGCGAAAGAAAATGAATCTCTCAGGTTTTGGCAACGGCACGGACTAGGCTCTGTTCCCCCAGAAAACACAAAAGCCCCCGGCACGATATGCGCCGGGGGCTTAATTTTTCTGTCGCTTTTGTTTTTTGTCGGGGAAGCGATAACCGTCTGCGCCTGATCGGTTCTGCTTGGCAGGTTGAGATCAGTTCAGATGTTTTCTTGCTGTGAGTGGCAAAGGAGATCGACAGATACCGACATCGGCCAGGGTTTGGCACAGATATTCGGCATCGCTCAACTCCTCTTTCTCCAGGCGCTGACGATCTGCTTCGAAGCAATCCGCCAGCTGTCCGTAAAGGACAGGCACGCCACCCAATATCAGTCCGGCGATCTGTGTTCTATTCATTGGTATCTCTCCTAAGCAAAACGAATAGCAAAAGAGACAACAACAAAAAAACCAGTAGCCGAAAACAAACAAATCCGCTTTGCAGCGCCTTCACGAAACATAATGTCCTCCCTTGTTGGCTGTTGGTGGTGGTTCATCTCCTTCAAGATTTCTCTGCTTGAGAAACCCTGAAGGAGATGAACCACCACCGCCGGAGGCGTGAAGGCTAGCCCGCCAGCGTTTCGACGCTGGCGGGCGAATTGCTAGTTAAAGTCGATGTCCTCCGGGAGGATTACCTCCGCAGGGGGATCCGACTTCTTTCCGCGTCGCCGGGGCGACGCGGAGCGGGAAACGCGCTTAGCGGGGCCAGAGGCCCCGCCAAGGTGCCACTCCCGCAGCTTTTCAACTGCGGGAGTTCTTTTTCTCATAAAGGCAGGTGCCGCCAGGGCACGAGCGTCTATGAGGTTTAAGGGCAGGTCTTGGTTTCCTGCCCATGAGAGAGTTGGTTGGTTGGTCAGAACCCTGCGGGCCTTTGTGGCCGGCTGGGTTCTGACCTCCCACTTGCTGTCGCGGTAGCTTTTTATGCTCCAAGCAAGCAGGATTACGAATAGAATGGTGACCATGTTTCCTCCTTTAGCCGGTGAGCGCGTCCCGGCCTTTTGAAAAAGAAAAGGCCCGGTGCGCTTCCGCCGGGCCTTGCTTGGTCTGGCCCGCACGGGAGATCATGGTTCTCCCACAAGGGAGTCATGACTCCCGTGTGGGGTTAGTCGTCGAGAAGCTGCGCTATCGCAGCTTCCCTCTCAAGCGTTGCCGCTTGAACGAGATCGACGGTGGCCTTCGAGACAACACCGCTCACGAGAGCGGCGACGACAAAAAGGGCAGCCAATACTTTCATAAATCCTCCTCCCCGGTGCGCAGGCCGGGAAAATTTGAAACCCGGTGCGCTCAGGCCGGGTCAGTGGTGACCCGAGAGGAAGACACGACTCCCCCAGCGGGAGCAGTGTTTCCTCCCAGGCAGGGGATTTAGGCGTCAGCGATTACGCTGACGGAAGCTGGTTCGTTTATACTGGTCAGCTGCCAGTCTTCCGCGTAATGCGGAAGGGGAAGTGTCGCACGGAATCTGTCATTGGACAGAAACGGTAGGACACCCAGATGGCTATATCCTAGCAGATAAAATCAAAACGCCTGTGTCGAAAAGCACAAAAAAACCGCCCTTCTTGATACGAAGGGCGGCGGGTGTAGCAGAAGGAAGGATCAGTTAAGGGTTCCTGCCTGCCTTGGTGTTTTCAGTTTAGGTTTATTCGCACCTTCCTGGCTCAATAGGGCATGGTTTTCGGCTGATGATGGCGCCGGTGATGAGGGTCTTGGGGTCCATGCGTAAGGCTGATCACTTCCGCCAATTTGCGCCATCAACCCGTCACGCGTATCCACCGCTTGCTGATATGTCCCGATATTGGACAGCAAGCCTCGATCAAAGTTCTCGGCCGACTCTATAATTGCTGACTTTATGTTTGAGTCAACATTTAGACCTGCGTCCGGGGCTGGGCCTTCGAGCCTGCCAATTACTTGTTCGGTGAGGAACCCCATAGGGGGTAAGGACTCGATTAAATCGTTAAGCCCTCCGCCTGCTACCTGGTGAAATCTTGCGCGTGCATACAATTCTGCTGCGTCCCCGGTCACGCCAAAGTGCTCGGCTTCACTCCTATAGTCGGACATCCATCTTTCCTTCACACCAGATACCGCCTCAAGTGCACCATCAGCAGCTCCAGCCAGTCCTGCAGATGCCGCCTTGTCGGCCCGGCCTAAAAAGGAGTTACTTAAAAACTCGTTCTTTGCCTCTACAAACCTATCCCAAAGGCTCTCGTCTTGTGGGTTCTTGTTGGCTTGTTCCACCAATGTGCTCGCCTTCTGGTTAAACGCTTCATAGGCGGCCTTTGAGCCTCCGTCAATCGCTCCAGCTGTAGCAGCAACCCCCATTTCAAAGGCCAACCCCAACGTCGCGACGCTGTTTTGGATGTTGGCGCTAACGTTCCTTACGCCGTCTGCTGCGGTATTAAAGTTGCGCCCTTGATTTAGCTGGTGCTGCGCCGCTTCGACCTGTTGATTCGCCATCCCCAGCTGTCCGGTCATTGCCTGTTTGTCGAACTGTCCTTTCGCTACGCCGTACTGAGCTTCGACGGCTCCGGCCCCTGGCGGCGAGCCGGCATTGTGTTTCGCTTCTGCTGCTGCCACCGCGGACTGGGCCTGCTGGGCTCCTTGCGACTTAAAGGACGTTGGCACGGCCATTCCCGCAGCGCCTCCCGATACACCCTGATTTTGCGAGGCAGAGCCATTGATCTGAGGGCTTGCCGAATTGAAAGCCAGACCGGTAAGACGGCTGAGATCATTGAACATGCTGGCACTGCCACTGGACATGGCGGCATTGTAAAGGGCGTGGACCCCTCCTCTGGCACTTGCCTCGGCAGCGGAACTGCCAAAAGCGGTTTGGTATTCGGAGGCCAGCATACCCGCTTGTGCACCTAGACCATGTTTAGAAACAACGTCCTGAATGGCGCTGCGACCTGCTTCAGTGCGTGCAAGAAGCCCCCCAACCTCCTTGGCTGAAGTGGTTTTTGACATGCCGATTGACTGCTGGCTGCTCAGTGCGCGCTGATATGTCTCTGCGGCGGATGAAACTTGCGAGGCTTGGTCTCTTAGTGCCTCAGATCCCCCAATGGAATTGCTACCGGTAAATGCAGTACCCTTGTTGCTACTAATGTCTGCTGCTGTACGTTTCGCCAGGTCGATCTGCTCTGACTCAGACAGGCGGAAGGCTTCGTTGCTAGCGACATCAACTTTCTTTCCGCTCCCCTGCATAAACTCGTTCATCACGGACTGCGTGGCCTTGCCGCCTAAACCTGACCCTCCCTCCTTAAGGCCCACACTCGCATCAATAGCGAGGGCGGCAGCGAGTTTGTCTGCTGAAGCCTCTTGCAAACCAAAGCTTTTGAGGATAGATCCTGCTTTTTCGCGCAGGAAGCTGCCTGATTGCGTTTGATTCATGGCGGTACTTTGAGAGTAGTTTGCAATGTCAGCGGAGCTGACAGTTGCAGAATTTGACCAGGCAGCGTTTTTGGCGAGCTCGCTATACATCCCTTTAGATGTCTGCAGAGCCTCAGTTGTTGCGCTGGAGACTCCAGCCGAAAGAACATTGGAAGCGCTGAACTCGACAGTCGGTGCGCCGATCTGTTCCCGACCGGCGATGGTGTTTGTAAACGAGCCCTGCTTGTTGGTCAAAACCGGATCGTTCTTGAGGGTATCCGGTGAAAGTTTCTTTTCGTCGAAATGGTCTGCACCGCCGAGTTTGCTGGCAAAGGCAGACCCTACCATCATGCTACCTGAGACCAGAAACAGAGTCACAAGGGGGACCATGGCAGCAAGGGAATTGATCGTCGACATCCAATCCTGAGTGGACATGAAGATTTCCTGCGCCTGGAGCATCGAGGTAACTGGGCCCTTAGTGGCAATAGCATCAATCTTGCCTTGCAAAACGTAATTGCCCATATAGTTAAGAATCGCCATTGATGGCATCCAGAGCTGCACCCACACGTTAAGCATGAAATACTTTGCAACCAAGGAGATGCCGAGAGGTACCAGGACCACCAGAAATGCCATAAATGGGGCGACGGTGTATGTCATTGCTTCGAAGAAGGCCATTCCAGGCCGTGCGATTCGTTTGAAAAACTGAGCTTCTGATGCGCTCTGCATGTCACGAGCTGCTAATGTGTCAGAGATGGCAGAGGCCAAAGCCGGGTCTGCTATGGTCATATTCCCTGTTTGCTGGGCGGTACGAAACATCTCATACATCGCACTGGCAAGCATGAAATCCTTTGCGCTGGCGCTGCTGGTGGAAATGGCGTCGAATACTTGCTGAATTTTCCCTGAAGGGGCCACAATGTCATACTTTGACTCTAAATAAAGATCCCACTCGGCCCAGAAGGAATAATTAGTCAGGTAGCCACTTATGGAATTGTAGGCTTCTGTGCAGGTGACAGAAGGAGGGTTTGGATCGCCTAAATAGACCTTCGTTGTGTAGACATTGCTATACCATTTTATCGCTTTTACTGGATCTGATTCATTTGTGAGAATTTCCTCTACGTTAAGATCGCCTCGAAGTATTCCGATATTAGTGCAATCGCTAATATAGTTAATAATTGACCTGTTAATTTGATCGCTATTGGTAGGGAAAGCAAGGCTGCGCGAGTCAGATAAAATCTTCAGTGCACCTCCAAACACATCGTCAACCATTGTCGGCAAGGAAAGGGCCTGCTTGAGTTCGTCTGTTATGTTGTAAGTCAGGTTTGAAATAATGCTGCCGGTTGCCGCAAGGCCAAGGGGAACGTTATCAACAACCTCGACGTTGACCGAATAGGTGTCCTTTACAATCACCGTAACGCCTGGACCGAAAAGGAAGGCATAGAAAAACCAACCAAGGAGTACGTTTTGGTATTGTGGCATTTGACCGCCGCGCATAAGCCCCTGCACGGCCATGATAAAAAAAGAAATCAGCAGTCCTATGGAGGCTATCCTTTCGGGACTACCGGTACCCGCCCAAGCAGCTACACTATTTAAGGTGTTCGCTAAAAAGTGATAGTCGCCAACACTCCAGATATCAAAAGTAAATGGCATAACCCCTCCCTATTTACCCTCTTTTAGCTTCTTTTCTTGCATAATAATATCTGACGCAATTTTTGCGTATTGGCTCCTGTCTGTTGCTTTGAGTAAATTGTCAAACAACATAGAAACGGCTTCGTCTGTCTGGATACTTTGGGTTATCTTTAGCTCTTCTGCTCTAAGTTCTTTCACCCTTGCCTCTAGCCTAGACAAATAATCAGAAATAATTTTTTTATCACTAACTGACGCAAAGGTTCGAACTTCTTTAATAAGGTCAAAAACGAGTTCTGATGTTAGATCAAGGGCTATTTTTTCGGCGGCATTTTCAGCATAGATTTTCGCTGCGCGGGGTCCGAAGATGCTTAAATCTCGTATCCTTTTGCTGTGCAACGGAGAAAGTTCCATGAAGGCTTTTTCCTCCGCTGTTAGGGCGTCGCTGTTATCCACGAATTTACCTACGAGACCGTCTATGGCTAATTCGTTCGTCCCAAGAAGTATTCTGCGCACCTTCTTAATCATCGGCTCTATTGAAACGCCTTCTACAGGTACTACTTCGAGGCATTGCTCGTAAATTTCACCACCGGTACTTTTGCAGGTTAGCTGAGTTATTGTGCTGTTTTTGTTTGGCTCACCCATTAAGGTTCGAAGGGTAATAGTAGGTTCGACAGGAATGACGTTGTATGTACTTTTCTCGTCATCCCCGATAGACACAATAACGGTCCCAGTCAGAGACATTATTGTCTGAGCCATGTCGCGCGTGCCGTCAACAAGCGAATCTGTAAGTTTGGCTCCGTTGCTCGCTTTTTTATTGATGACTGTCCAAGCGACATTCCCGATCATTTTCTCTTGATCGGACAAATCGAGTTCTTTGCTTGGTGATTTTTGAGGAGTTATCCTGTCGATCCAGGAAAGTGCTCCTTGTGTGCCACCAAGTTCTGTTCTGACGGTTTCGGCCATCTTCTCAAGATGATTTCCTTTCAAAAAGGAATCCTCGTTTATCCCAGCAACACCCAAAAGCCCCTGTGCGGCTTGGCAACTGTCCGAGGCGAGGCTATTCATGGCAGCCATCGCCTTCCTCAGATCCTCCATGATCGCGGCGCAGCTTGGACAAAGGTTGCTCAATGCCAACTTGAATGTATACCCGACAGCGTTTGCACCTATCGACCTCATGGCCTGAACAAACTCGTCCGCGCTAATAAATGAGATCGATCCGACGTGCCAGTCGATGCCGCCACATCCAGAATCAATGCGTGGTGGCTGAAAGGAGGCAAATTGCGTTGGAACAATTTTATTTTTCACTGTGACTCGCCCGCCGCTGATTACTCCGCGGCTTTGGTCCATATATGAAGTAGGTGCTGTCACATTTGTCATAGAGCCGAACATTTTATTCATTTGGCTGTTAAAGTCGGCTAGGCATGGTGTTGATATAGATAAGATCAATGGTGCTGCCAGAATTATTTTTTTCAGCATAGAGACTCCTTCAATTAGCTTTCGAGAGGCGGTTACGCAGTATGTTGATAATTTGTTCGGGCGACCCTATATCATCCTTGCCCAGCTCCCTTAAATCTCTAGGATCGAGAATTTCCCCTCGAACAGGCCGTGATAAATTAAAGTCCTCCTGCGACAGCCAGCCTGCGGTTGTTGACGCAATCAGGATTCTTTTTTTTATCTCGTCGAATGCCAAGTTTCCTTGTCCGATTGAAATAATGTGATTCTCCTTCGGGTTGACAAGAAAGAGAGCTGGCGTCGTTAGAACCTGAAGTTGTTGTGATTGCCCCTCGTCTTTCACGAAGTCAGGAAACTCGCCTCCCGGCAGCCCTGCTCCATCAAGTGAAATCGCAAAGGTGTCAATTCCGTGGTCTCTTTTCAGCAGATTCTGAACGTAGGCTTGCTGCGCCGACAGAGGACAATCGGAACGAAAGAATAGCCAGACCCCCACCTTGCTGGAGAGTCGCCGCAAGATCTCATCGGTGTGCCGGTGAGCGTCAGCATTCATTTCTTTCGCGCCGAAGGTTGCCAGCGGTCTTCGGACCGACTCATCAAGAACAGGGTCGGTGAAGACAACCGCCTGGGCACCCTCCGCGAAACGCTGCGACATATCAACGGCTAGGCGCTGCAAATAAAGATAGGCTGTGATGTTTGCCTGTGACGGATCATCCAGGGCAGCTTGGAGATATTTTGGCAGATTGGCCTCCAGCCAAGCCGCAGAGAGTGGAGCGGGCTCCTGCGGTTCCGGTTCCCGCTGCGGTTCTGGTGGTTTGACAACCACAACGGGCGGTGGCTCCTCCTTCTTTTTTGGCTTGGGCGGTTTGGGTGGCTCAGGATCGCGTTGGTACCAGAACCAGCCTTCTGCCTTCCGGTCAAAGAAATTTGCCGGTTCGGCTGAAACCTGAGCGCTGAAGGTGATGGAAAGGGTAAGCATGATCACGGCAAGAACAGTTTTCTCCATCCCGGTTTCCTTGTCTGAGAATAGTGGTTGAGCACTCCGTCGAAGGTTATCTGTTCCAAAAAAAAATCGTGCTTTGAAAAGCACGATTTTTGGGGCCTTTTCGTTGCATGAAGCAATATCAGTTAGCAGTACAGAGACCACATTCAGAGACTGACGAGATGCGGCACAGTTGGCACTGAGAAAGGGATGACATGCTTGGTTCAAAAAGATAGTTCACCCGGCAGGATCGGCAAAATTTTACTTCGAGGATATGGCTGCGAATGTCGCGGGCGATATACCAAGCCGTTTGAAAGTCCAGCGCGGCGTCGAAGCCGGAACGATTCATGGCTTCGATATAGCCCTCGTAAGATTCCATGATTTCTGCGGGATCGGCCGTCTTCAATACATGGCTCCCTCTCCTGGCGTAGCAAAGGAAAAACATATTTGCATGTAGGGCCATCGTATTATTCCTGAGTCTGCCAAGGGAATTGTTCGGGCAAAGTCCGTTCGGTGATCCCGTGCCATGGATTTCTTTCCACAGAGACCTCGCCATGCCAGGGCTGATCGCATCGAAACTGGATGAAATAATGGGCGGCCTGGCACCCATAGCTACCATTTTTTCTGCCAGGACCATTGTCGACGCTAATTTTGACTTAACGGCCATCTTCAACCTCTTGATGTTGAGTTTGGGCGAGAGACATCGCGGTAGCAACGAGATGGGTATATGGTCGCATGGCTTCTGAGGTCTTCTCGTTGCAGGATTTCCAAAAATTGGTGTGCGAGAAACGCAGCTGAAACAAAACTGTCGGGCTAGAAGCCAGCGAGTCGATCTGAGCATAAGTCAAACCAGCCAAGCAGGATTGATACCTTGCTGGAACCCCTAAGAGTTCTTCCGCCTTTGCCGGCTGATGGCGACTAAGTTCTCGTGCCAGCAGCAGGTATTGTCTATTGAGAGCGTGGAGGTCGCTGCCAGGTTCAGGGCCTTCCTGGTTAATCTTTGTCAGATACACCTCGGGCTTTTTCTCTTTTTTCCTTCTTCTGGCCTCCACCAGCGCTCGGCTGCGAGGGTTTTGATAGATGGTGTTCATGCGCCTCTCCGCGTTTCTATTTTTCTCAAAGCTACGGCGAGCCTGACTGCCTTGAAGCCGTATCCACGAGCCCTGGCTTCATCCGTCCAGTTATGATAGCGACCAGCGCCCAAAATCGGATCTTGTGGAGCAGATGCCATAGCCTCAGAAAGGATTTGTGCCGCAACGTGGATATTGGTTTTGTAATCCAGCAAATCGGAGGGGTCTGAAACCTTGTCGCAATGCCACCGACAGTTGATTTGCATTGTGCCAATGTCAACGTTCGATGTTTCGTCCAGTATGGTCGCCAGAGCAGATTGCGCCTCTGCGATGGTCTGAGGGTAGACCGAGCCAGAGCTGCGGCCGTTGCGATGGAGAGCAAAGGGGTGAGGTCGAACCAGACCATCCTCGTAGGTTTGCCGTGACTCGATGATTGAGATTGCATAAAGCAAGTAGGGATCGATGCCGTGATTGCGCGCAGCCTGACCCCAGACAGAAGGATACAATCCGAGCGGGTCTTGGGTGGGAATCTGCGCCCAGGTTGTCAACGGGGCAGAGACAAGGGCTAGTAGACAAACAATCAGGATCACATTTCGCATGAAAATCTCCGGTGCTACGGCTTGCAAAACTTATCGGGCCAGATCACTTCTGGTGGCAACCCGACGATGGCGGCAATGACTGGTCCCAGTCGACGTGACGGATGGCGCAGAGACCTTGAGATTGCTGCACGCGTCACGTCGTTTTCTTCCGCTATCTGAGAGAGCGTATATCCCCTCTTTCGGAGTTCGTACTTTAGCCATTCATGGTCGTGGGCTGTATTTTTCACTATATTCCTTTAATTTGTCTGATCCGCCTTAATTAGCCATTTTCTGCTCATCAGAGCCATTTACTGGAGGCTATTTCACACTATTTGCTTTACTTGTCAACAGTCAAAAACATTTTACAGATTTCGGTTTTATTTTTACAGCATTCGGCGTGTCGAACGTTTTTTTTTTGTGATATAGTTCCCGCACTGAAACGTCCAGACGTTTTGGGCTGTGCTTAACTGGAGGCTCTGATGGAAACGATCTCGTCTCGGATTAAGATGGCTATGGGGAACCGAGCCGTCAAAGATGTTGCCGCCCTAATAGGAGTGCCCCAGACAACATTACGCTCATATTTGAAAGACACAGAGCCGCGTACCAGCGTGCTGGTAGCTTTAGCGAAGGAACTGGAAGTTGATTTAGTATGGCTCGCCACAGGTGAAGGCACACAAAGCCCGTCATTAAAAAATCGTAGACGGTCCTTTAAT
>JAVESM010000018.1:0-66806 GCA_034006605.1 Pseudomonas sp.
GAGCATTGGAACCACCTGATCCCTTCCCGAACTCAGTAGTGAAACGATGCATCGCCGATGGTAGTGTGGGGATTCCCCATGTGAGAGTAGGTCATCGTCAAGCTTATACAGCAAAACCCCAGATCAGCGATGGTCTGGGGTTTTTTTATGCGTCAAAGAAAATCTATATTGGCGGATTCAATGTAAGCGTCCGGCCATTTCTGTCAGTGTTCGTGAATTATCGTCGTTGCTTGCATATGCGATCATTTTTGAATTGCTCGCAAAAAGCCTCACGCTGATCGTGTCAATAACACGAAGTGTTAAGGCGTACCGTACAATGACGTAGCAAGTCAGCCAAGGTGTCGTTACATAGTTCCCGAATCAGACTCGTTAAGGTAAGAGCGCTAATCGTGAAAGGCGTACACAGTGCAGTACTTTTGCCGACTTTACCGCTTATGCATTCTAAAGCTGTTGCTGGTAGAGTGCGCTTTCTGCAAAACTCGGCCGCTTTACTGCTAAACTGCTGCGATGTTTTTAGGTGTGTAGTTATGGATCCAAGAAGCGAAGTTTTGTTACGTAATCATGAACTGTTTTCTGGCAATATAGTTTTAGCCGGTTTGCCCGCTGATGAGTTACTCAGTGAGCTACCGCATGCGCAAGGTTGGAATTGGCATGCAGGTGAGTATGCAGTCCTCAATCAGCGTTTTGCGGATCGCTGCGTATTTTCTACGCAGTTACCGCCGGCAGAGTACTGTGCGGGTGTTCTTTTTTTACCGAAATCACGAGAATTAACCGAGTATTTATTACAGGAGCTTGCTGCAAAAATACCCAGTGGCATTGTGTTTTTAGTCGGAGAAAAGCGAACAGGCGTGGAACGTGCTGCAAAGCAACTAGCCGCTTTCGGGCGTACCAGTAAAGTTGATAGTGCACGACATTGCCAGCTTTGGCGTTGTGAGGTGAGCAACAAACCAGATATCCCCAGCTTAGAAGCAGCAAGCAAAGTATTTACTGTGGATTCTGCAGGGCAGTCAATCGAAATCCATAGCGTGCCAGGCGTATTTAGCCATGGACGTTTAGATGTGGGGACGCAGTTACTTTTGGAGTGCTTAGATGGGTTACCTGCAGGGCATTATCTAGATTTTGGCTGTGGTGCTGGTGTAGTTGGCTCATTTTTGAAAAAGCGCTATCCTCAAGCGCATGTCAGCTTGTTGGATGTTGATGCCTTTGCTATTTATAGTAGTCAGTTAACCTTAGCGGCTAACCAGCTTGAGGCATGCACTATTACGGGTGATGGTATTCATGCTGCGCCTAAGCAACTGGCAGCCATTATTAGTAATCCGCCCTTTCATCAAGGTGTACATACTCAGTATCACACAACCGAAGCTTTGCTGCGTGCAGCCGTCGAGCATCTGCAACCCGGTGGTGAGCTGCGTATTGTAGCTAATAGTTTTTTAAAATATCCGCCTCTGATTGAACAGCATCTAGGCCCCTGTACAGTATTAGCAGAGCGCGATGGTTTTAAAGTTTACCGCGCAGTACGTCGCTGATAACCCCAATATCTTTAATTTAGAAAGGACATTACGTGACTGATAACGTTTTTGTTTTTGATGTGATGGGCACGGCTCAGTTTGAACAGTTAGTTGTGCAAAACTCATTTCATAAGCCTGTTTTGGTCGATTTCTGGGCGCAATGGTGTGCTCCATGTAAAGTTCTTTTGCCTCTATTGGAAAAAATCACCGAGAGTTATGCTGGGGAACTGCTGCTGGCTAAAGTGGACTGCGATGTTGAGCAAGATATCGTTACGCGCCTCGGTGTGCAAAGCTTACCGACGGTGGTGTTGTTTAAAGACGGTAAACCTATTGATGGCTTTACCGGTGCGCAAAGTGAAACGGATATTCGCGACTTATTAGTTAAGTATATTGCAGCGCCCGCAGCACCATCAGCAGACCCATTACAAACTGCACAAGATCTATTTGATAGCGGTGAGTTTGCTCATGCAGAAGCGCTGTTGAAAGAGTTATTAAGCGTTAATGACCAACAGTCTGCAGTTTTAGTTCTTTATGCGCGTTGCTTAGCCGAGCGTGGTGCCCTTGCCGACTCTGAGGTCGCTCTTAACTCTGTCACTGATGATGAGCAAAAGCATGCGGTTGCGGCAGTACGTGCGCAGTTAGCTTTTCTAAGACAAGTTGTTGATCTACCTGATATGGCTGAGTTGAAAACCCGTTTAGCTAAGAATGCCAATGATGATGAAGCTGTGTTGCAGTTGAGTGTGCAACAGCTTGCACGACAGAATTATGAGCCTGCATTAGAGAACTTGCTGCAATTATTTATTCGTAATGGTAGTTTTGCTGACGGTGCGGCGCATAAAACATTGCTGCAAGTGTTTGAGTTGCTTGGCACTGAACATCCTCTGGTTACTGCCTATCGGCGTCGTTTATATCAGGCACTGTATTGATCGGCTCTTTGCTGATACCAGTGCTTTAACTGATGCAGCGTATACACGCCATATTGCTTGATGCATGGCAGCATACGGGCACGCGCCAGCGTCTATTTGCGCTGGCTATACCGATGATCTTAAGTAATCTATCCGTTCCACTGGTTGCCTTAGTGGATAGTGCTGTGATTGGCCGCTTAGCGCATGCCTATCAATTGGGTGCAGTTGCTGTTGGCGGTAGCCTATATACCATTTTGGTCTGGACCTGTGGCTTTTTACGCATGGGTAGCACGGGCTTTGCTGCGCAAGCTGCAGGTCGTAATGACCAGCAAGCGCTGCGTTCAGTGCTATTGCAGAGCTTAATCTTGGTGGTGGTCTTAACTGCTGTATGTCTGGCGATCGCTGTACCCTTATTGCCGAAAATCCTGATATGGATGCAAACGTCGGGTGATCTGCATGCGTTAGCACAAGAGTACTTTCTGATTCGTATGTTTGGTTTACCAGCTGCGTTGATGATGCACGTGTTGGCAGGCTGGTTGTTAGGTATTCAAAATGCACGAGCGGCATTATGGATGCTATTACTGTGTAACCTAATCAATATTATGCTTGATATTTATTTTGTGTTCGGTTTAGGTTGGGCTGTTGTGGGAGCGGCGCGTGCTTCGGTTGTGGCTGAGTGGAGCGGCGCGTTGCTGGGCTTGTGTTTGGCTTGGCGTTACGTTGATAAAGGTCCGCTGCGGGGCTTTTGGCAACGATTGCTACGCTGGCAGAGTTGGCGGCCTTTGCTTGCAGTGAATCGGGATATTTTGCTCCGTAGTTTGGCTCTGCAGGGCGTATTTTTTATGGTGACCTTTCAAGGCGCACGCTTAGGTGACAGTACCGTTGCAGCTAATGCGCTACTACTGAATGGGTTGTTGCTATGCGCATATGCGCTAGATGGTTTGGCGCATGCGCTGGAAGCCCTTACTGGACATGCTTTAGGTATGCAGGATAAACGTGCTTTGCAGCGCGCTTTAGGTTTGGTCAGTATCTACGCATTGTTGGCAAGCAGTGTCTTTGCTGTGTTTTTTTGGTTATTTGGTGACTGGTTTATTGCCTTGCAAACCAATATTCCAAGCGTGCAAGTGACTGCAGGGGACTACCTTTTGTACTTAGCGCTGTTACCGTTGATTGCTGTCTGGAGTTATGTGCTCGATGGTTTGTTTATTGGTGCAACACGGGCGCGTGAGATGCGTAATGCGATGTTGTTAGCCGTGTTGGTTTGTGCGCCTATTGCTTGGTTACTGCAAAGCTATGGCAATCACGGGTTGTGGATTGCCTTTTTATTGTTTATGGCGCTACGGGCTGTTTTTCTGGGCGTTAGTGCACGGCATTTGCCCAGTTGGTTTGTCAGTACTCAGACGTCTGAGCGATAACGTTTCCTTTGTAACACGGCGAGCGCTAAACATAGCGCGCAGAGAAGGATTAACGGCCAAGATTGCCAGCGCAAATAAGGTGTTAAACCTTGCATGGGGACTATTGTTCCGCGCAATACAGCCTGTTGAAACTGCGGTACGCTTGCACTAATTCTTCCCTTTGGGTCAATCAGTGCGCTGACGCCGTTGTTGGTTGCGCGAATCATCCAGCGGCCTGCTTCTAAGGCGCGCATTTGCGCCATCTGTAAGTGTTGCATTGGCCCGATGGACGTACCAAACCATGTGTCATTACTGATGGTTAATAGGATATCGCTTTGTGCTGCCAGTTCCGTAGCAAACTCTGGATAGACAACCTCGTAACAAATATAGGGTGCAATTTTGTACCCCTTGGCTTCGAGTGGCACTTGCTGGCTGGGTCCTCGGGCAAAATCTGACATTGGCAGATCGAAGAAGGCGATCACTCCACGTAATAGATTTTGTAAGGGGACGTATTCACCGAAAGGCACTAGCTTTTGTTTGCGATACTCGCCTTGGCTATTGCCCAAGGTAGTGATTGCATTGTAATAGCGTAAATCACCAGAGGCATCTTTTTGGCGCAGGGGTAAGCCGGTGATCAATGCTGAGTCACGCTGCTTAACCAAACGATCCATGCTGTTTAAATAACCTTGAGCTTGTTCTTTTAACACAGGCACTGCTGTTTCTGGCCATATGATTAAATCACTCGGTGCGGCATTTAAGGTTAAAGATTGATAGAGCAATAATTGGGCTTCGATTTGTGCGGGATCCCACTTAAGATTTTGCTCAATATTGCCTTGAATAGCGGTGACGCTGAGCGGTTGGCCAGAAGGTTGTGTCCATTGCTGCGTTTGCAGAGCAAAGCCTAAGCTCCAAATCGCGACGAGGAGTAATCCAGCGCTAAGGCGCGATTGCCCGTGCGGGTTTTTCCACAGCGTTATGAGCAATACGCTGCTCAGTGCTAGCACAAAAGAAACCAACCAGACGCCACCGAGTGGTGCGAGCCCGGAAAGAGGGCCATGTAATTGACTGTAACCGCTGTACAGCCAAGGGAAGCCCGTTAAGAACCAACCGCGAAAGGCTTCAATCGCTACCCAAAGTGCTGCGAAAGCAAGGGCGTTGCTGATGGAGTGGTTATTTTGGCGAAAAAATCGCACCCAGAGCCAGCCGAATAAAGCTAACAGCAACGCTAAGCCAGCAACAAAGGCAATGGTTAAGATAAATGCTAAAGGCGGCGCCGCAGCCCCGTAATCATGAATGCTGACATAGACCCAACTGGTTCCGCTGGCAAATAAGCCAAAACCAAACCACCCGCCACGCCAGGCGGCTTGACGAGGGGTTAACGTGCTGAGTCCAAGGTACAGCAACGCACAAGAGATAAGCGCTAAGGGCCATAGGTCAAAAGGCGCTAAGCTTAATGTGATAGCTGCTCCTGCAGCTAGGGCGATAGCATGTCCGCTCCAGCCACTGCGTGTGATCCAGTGCATGTGTGTAAGTCCTGAAATGTATCAAGCAAAGACGCTTAGCAATATTCAGCTTTGCGCAGGTAATTAACTGCTGTGTTTGCTGGATTTGTTTAACGGAGTGATCCGTAATAAATGTAAGCGTCGGCTATCGGCATTGAGGATACGAAAGCGCATATGATCGACTTCAATCGTTTCATTGCGTTTAGGTAAGTGTCCAAAAGCACTCATTACCACACCACCAATGGTGTCGAATTCGTCTTCAGAAAAACCACTATTAAAGAAGTCGTTAAAATCATCGACGGGAGTGAGTGCTTTGACAATATAATCACCGGTCGGTAATGGACGAATATAACTGTCTTCTTCAACATCGTGCTCGTCTTCGATATCGCCAACAATTTGTTCAAGCACGTCTTCGATGGTGACTAAGCCTGCGACGCCACCGTACTCATCAATCACTACTGCCATATGATTATGGTTGGCGCGAAATTCTTTCAGTAAAACGTTTAGACGTTTTGATTCGGGTACGAAGTTGCAATGCCGTAATAGGCTGCGTAGATCGAAGTCACTTGTTTTCTTTAGGATCAACGGCAGTAAATCTTTAGCAAGCAGAATACCGAGTACTTCATCATTGTTTTCACCGATCACGGGGTAGCGTGAGTGGGCGGCATCAATAATGGCCGGTAAGAACTCTTCCGGTGTTTGGCATGCCTTAATACTGATCATTTGCGAGCGTGGGATCATGATGTCACGCACTTGTAAGTCAGCGATTTGAATCGCGCCTTCAACAATGGCGAGCGCATCATTATCGAGCAGCTTATTGCGATTGGCTTCGCGTAGCAGTTCGAACAATTCTTTGCGTGTTTTAGGTTCTTGGGCAAAAGCCTGGGCTAGTTTTTCCAGCCAAGACTTATGCCCGCTGCTAGAATTATCTTCACTCATGATTGTATTAGATCCGTGTATTGATTATCGCGATAAGGGTCTGGGTGGCCTATTTCAGCCAACAGTTGACGTTCTAGATCTTCCATTTCTTCAGCTTCTGTCTCTTCAATATGGTCATAACCCAGTAAATGCAAGCAGCCATGGATCACCAAGTGTGCCCAGTGTGCAGTAACGGCTTTGTTTTGTTCAGCGGCTTCTCTCTCGACTACAGGTACGCAAATGACCAAATCTCCTAATAAAGGAATATCGAGTAAACCGTCAGGAATGTCAGCGGGAAATGACAGTACATTCGTCGGGTAGTCTTTGCCGCGCCAGGTTGAGTTGAGTTGCTGGCCTTCTTCAGTGTCAACCAAGCGAATGGTCAATTCTGAGGTTTGACTGCGTTGGCGTAAACCTAAGTTGCACCAAGCTAAAAAGTCAGCGTGACTGGGTAGATTGGTGGCTTGACTGGCAACTTGTAAGTCCAGTTCAATCATGAGCGAGGCTCTCTAACAGGGTTGGGCGTGGTTGGTGCTTCATAGTTTTCATAGGCCTCAACA
Organism: Pseudomonas sp.; assembly: GCA_034006605.1. Classification (GTDB taxonomy): domain Bacteria; phylum Pseudomonadota; class Gammaproteobacteria; order Pseudomonadales; family Pseudomonadaceae; genus Denitrificimonas. The sequence goes on from JAVESM010000018.1 coordinate 6,788, forward strand.
ATGCGCTGCACCAATGGGTGGCGAACCACGTCAGCAGATTTGAAAAAGGTAAAACCAATACCTTGGACATCTTGCAGTACCTTGATAACTTGCGTCAGTCCCGATGTGGTGCCGCGAGGCAAGTCAATCTGGGTGATATCACCAGTAATTACGGCGGTTGAACCAAAACCAATTCGAGTGAGGAACATTTTCATTTGTTCGGCCGTGGTGTTTTGGCTTTCATCTAAAATGATAAAGCTATTACTGAGCGTACGGCCACGCATATAAGCCAAAGGTGCGACTTCAATCACTTGTTTTTCAATCAGGCGGGTGACGTGCTCAAAGCCTAGCATTTCATACAGCGCATCATATAACGGACGCAAATAGGGGTCGATTTTCTGGGCTAAATCGCCCGGTAAGAAGCCTAGCTTTTCACCGGCTTCGACAGCAGGACGTACCAATAAAATACGCTGTACTTGTTCGCGTTCAAGTGCATCAACTGCGCAAGCTACCGCTAAAAAGGTTTTACCTGTGCCCGCTGGTCCAACACCGAAATTAATATCTTGGGCGAGGATTGATTTAACGTAGTTTTGTTGATTTTCACCACGAGGGCGAATCACGCCTTTACGGGTGCGTAGCGATATGCTGCTACTCTGTCCTGACGTCGGACGTGAGAGCTCCTGCATGCTTGATTCCTGTAAAAACAGGTGTACGGTATCGGGGGTGAGATCGCTTTGTTTGGTTTCTCGGTACAAACGGCGCAACAGTTGTTCTGCAATACGTGTCTGTTCGCGAGCGCCGAGCAATTCAAACTGTTCGCCACGATTACGAATGGTAATATTTAACCGTTGTTCGATTAAACGTAAGTGCTCGTCATATTGGCCACACAAGTTGGCAAAACGTGCCGCTTCAAAAGCGTCTAGAGTAAAACGATGGGTATCAGTTGATGTGTTCAAGAGTTTGAGAAATGCCTACTTAACAAATAAGATGCTTAGGATACCGCTGCAAATGCAAAGCGGGAAGAGCTAAAAAGAGTGAGTCAAGCAAAGCGTGTCGCCAGCAGGCCAATACTGTGCTGTCCGAACTCACAATTTATTTAGCGGTTACTGCTTTATAGCAGCCTTTTCGCAGATTCCAGCAAGTGCTTTGGCCCAATGTTCTTGAGCGTTTAAGCATGGAATGAGGACGAATTCCTCGCCGCCTGCCGCAAGAAATGCTTTACGTCCTTCGATGCCGAGTTCCTCAAGGGTTTCGATACAATCTGCAACAAATGCCGGTGACATTACTCGCAGTTTTTTAACCCCGCGTTGCGCTAATTCGAGCAGCGTTGCATCGGTGTAAGGTTCAATCCATTTGGCACGGCCTAGGCGTGACTGGAATGACACTGACCATTGCTCAGGACGTAGGCCTGCGTGCTCAGCAAATAATTTAGCGCTGCGCATGCATTGTGCGCGATAGCAAGTGTCGAGTACGGCTTGGCTGGCTGTTTCACAGCAGGACTTATCGCTTAAGCAATGTGTGCCGGTCGGGTCAGTTTTCTTCAGATGGCGCTCTGGCAAGCCATGAAAACTCAGGAGGAGATGATCAAAGTCTTGTTGCAGTTCGGCTTCGGCACTTTTTGCCAGTGCTTGGATGTACCGCGAATCAGCATAAAAAGGCTGCACGATATTTAATTTAAGCGCTAAGTGATGTTTTTTGATGCACTGCTCAGCCTCTTGAATTGCTGTGGTGGTGGTGCTATCAGCAAATTGAGGGTAAAGCGGTGTAAAAGTTACAGTTTTGACCCCTTGTTTAGCCAGTTCCAATAAGCGTGTGCTGATTGATGGCTCGCCATAGCGCATCGATAAACTAACAGGGCCGTGCGGCCATAATGGGCGAATAGCGTCAGTTAATTGCTGGCTGATGACGACTAAAGGTGAGCCTTCTGGCCACCAGATAGAGGAATAGGCTTCAGCAGATTGAGCGGGGCGACTGATTAAAATTAAGCCCACGATCAAGCGACGTAGCGGCCACGGCAGATCAATCACATAAGGGTCCATCAAAAACTGGTTTAGATAGCGACGCACATCGTTAACTGATGTTGAACGTGGAGAGCCCAGATTGGCGAGCAATAGTGCGTGATCAGACATGTGATGTATCCAATATTCAAAAAGCAAAGGAGTCTATTGTAAAGGGTTATAACTGAAAAAGAACCCGCTAACAGCGTGTGCCTGAGTGCGTTCCGAGTGGTGTATATACAATGCCTAGATGTTTATTCGCTGGGCTTGTGTGCTTTGATAAATAAATCCACTACATTGGCGACTTGTTGCTGCACATTCTCGACTGCGTGTTCTGGATGATAGCCAACCAGTAACTGTAAGTTGCGCGTGCCTTTGAGTAAGCTGAAAAAATGCTCAGCGGCTTGCCGAGGGTGGGTTATTTCAAGTTGCTTGGCTGCTTGGATCGTCGTGAGTAGTTGCTCCATCTTGTTGATGATGCGCAGGGCGGTGGCCTCGTAAAATAAGTGCGATAGCGCAGGATTACTCAGTGCATGACTGATGATTAAGCGATGCATTGCCAGTGATTCTGGGCTATCCACTAAAGCTTGAAAACTATGCCCAATACCCAGTAAGCATGCGCGTAAGTCACTTGGTGGCGCATCTGTAGAGCTTACAAACAACTGGGTTAACTGGGTTTCGCATTTAGCTTCGATCGCTGCGCAAAATAATGTTTCTTTGTCGGTGAAGTGGTTATACACCGTCAATTTCGAGACGCCCGCTTCTTGTGCGATGGCATCCATGCTGCTGCCCTCATAACCATGCTGTAAGAATAGAACTTGTGCAGCATCGAGAATGGCGGCTCGTTTAACCAAGTTTTTAGGGCGGCCAGGGCCTGGCGTGGATGAAATTTTAGACATATAAAATAAATAGTGAACTCATGAGTGTAGTATTTTACTATACTTCTACAGTTATGTATTCGATCTGCTTGAGACGAAAGGCCTACTATTATGTCACATCGTATTTTTTACGCATTTTTCTACGCTACATTACTGGCGTTGACGGCTTGCGGTGCGGAAGATCCTGTCGCTAAAAATCCTCGCCCAGTAATGGTGATCCAGCCTCAGTTGGCTGAGGCCATGACTGAAGCTTTTCCGGGTGAAGTGCGTGCACGCTTAGAACCTGAGTTGGCTTTTCGTTTAGGCGGTAAGGTGATTAAGCGTTTGGTCGATGTCGGTGCGCAGGTGCAGGCCAATCAGGTTTTGGCTGAGCTTGACCCTGAAGATGTACGTCTGCATTTAGATGCGATGCGTGCGCAAGTTTCTGCTGCAGAGGCAAACCTACAATTGGTTAAGGCTGAGCGTGACCGTTATAGCAAACTACTTGATCGGCAGTTGGTCAGTCATTCGCATTACGACAATGCACAGAATCAATTTAAAACCGGTCAAGCACGCTTACGCCAAGCTAGAGCTGAGCTGGAAGCGGCAAAGAATCAAGCAGATTACACGCAATTACGTGCACCGTATTATGGGGTGATCGCGCAGGCGCGTGTTGAGGCGGGGCAAGTGGTGGCAGCTGGGCAAACTGTCTTCGTCCTTGCAGTAGATGGTGAGCGTGAAGTAGCGATTAATTTACCAGAGCATGCCATTGAGCGCTTTAAAGTAGGACAGGTGGTTGAGGTGTCTTTATGGTCGCAGCCGGATCAACGTTTTGCGGGTGAAATTCGTGAGCTTGCGCCAGCGGCGGATTCACGTTCACGTACCTATGCTGCGCGAGTGGCGTTTCGCACCGCTACTATTGCTGCGGAATTGGGTCAAAGTGCGCGGGTCTATATGCGCTCGAATGCACAAGCTCAACATGCTGTACCTTTGTCAGCAGTGACAGCAGAAAATGATCAGTCCTATGTATGGGTGGTTGATCCAGATAGCTCGACGGTGCAGCAGCGTCAGGTGCAATTGGGTGCGTTCACTCAAGATAACGTGCCCGTGCTGTCTGGTTTGCTAGGGACGGAATGGGTGGTGGTAGCGGGTGTACATATGTTGCATGAAGGGCAAGTCGTGCGTCCGGTTGACCGTGCTAATAAACCTGTGCCATTAAGCGCTAAGGAGTAGTCAATATGCGCTTTAATCTTTCTGCTTGGGCACTTAATAATCGACCCTTAGTGCTGTTCAGTATGATGATGTTGGCGATTATTGGCGCGATGTCGTATGCCAATTTAGGGCAAAGTGAAGACCCTCCATTTACCTTTAAAGCAATGGTGATTAATACCCTTTGGCCAGGGGCAACCGCTCAAGAAGTGTCAGAGCAGGTCACTGAGCGCATTGAAAAGAAACTCATGGAAACCGGCGAGTTTGAAAAAGTGGTGTCTTTCTCACGCCCGGGTGAGTCACAAGTGACTTTTGTTGCGCGCGATTCACTTAATTCTAAACAAGTGCCTGAGTTGTGGTATCAAATACGTAAGAAAATTGGTGATATTCAACATACCTTGCCACATGGTGTGCGCGGCCCGTTTTTTAATGATGAGTTTGGTACGACTTTTGGCAATATTTACGCATTGACTGGGAAGGGATTTGATTATGCAGTGCTTAAAGATTATGCCGATCGAGTGCAGCTGCAATTACAGAGGGTTAAAGATGTTGGTAAGGTTGAGATCCTCGGCTTGCAAGATGAAAAAATTTGGATTGAACTCTCCAATACGCGTTTAGCCAGTATGGGCCTGCCTCTACAGGCGGTGCAACAAGCATTAGAAGAGCAAAATAGCGTATCGGCTACGGGTTTCTTTGAAACCGAAACAGATCGCGTGCAGTTGCGTGTCAGCGGGCAGTTTGGAACGGTACAAGAGATTCGTGATTTTCCGATTCGCATTGCTGAGCGCACCTTTCGTCTCGGTGATGTTGCCGATGTACGCCGTGGTTTTAATGATCCTGCGGCACCACGTGTGCGCTTCATGAGCGAGAATGCACTGGCCATTACCGTGGCAATGCGTGATGGTGGCGATATTCTAGTGCTGGGGAAAGCGCTGGAAGATGAGTTTTCTCGTATTCAGGATACCTTGCCGGTGGGCATGCAGTTACGCAAAGTGTCTGACCAGCCGGCTGCGGTTAAAGAAAGTGTTGGTGAGTTTGTCCATGTGCTGATTGAAGCACTAGGAATTGTTCTGCTGGTGTGCTTTTTTTCCTTAGGTTTTCGCACCGGTTTAGTGGTGGCGTTATCTATTCCTTTAGTTTTGGCCATGACTTTTGCTCTGATGCATTATTTTGGCATTGGCTTGCATAAGATTTCCTTGGGTGCGCTGGTGCTGGCGCTGGGCTTAATGGTTGATGATGCCATTATTGCTGTGGAAATGATGGCAATCAAAATGGAACAGGGCATGGATCGCATCAAAGCAGCCAGCTTTGCTTGGACTAGCACGGCTTTTCCAATGCTAACGGGTACGCTGATTACTGCCGCAGGGTTTTTACCGATTGCTACCGCGCAATCTGGCGTGGGTGAATACACGCGCTCGATTTTCCAAGTGGTGGGGATTGCCTTAATCGTTTCGTGGATCACTGCGGTGATGTTTGTACCTTATTTGGGGCACAAATTACTGCCTGATCTGGCTCGACTTAAAGCGGCTAAACATGGCAATGCGCAAGGTGCACATGATCCTTATGCAACACCTTTGTATCGGCGCATTCGTGCCGTGATCACCTGGTGCGTGACTCAGCGTGTGCTGGTGATTATTATCACGGTGTTGTTGTTTGCAGGATCGATCTTTACCTTTCGTTATGTGCCCAAACAATTCTTTGCTGATTCCAATCGTTTAGAATTATTGCTCGATATTAAATTGGCTGAAGGCGCGTCGTTAAAGTCGACGCAAGCGCACGTTGAGAAAATTGAAAAGGTACTTAAAGATCATCCGGGCATTGAAAACTATGTGGCCTACATTGGCTCGGGTTCACCGCGCTTTTATTTACCTTTAGATCAACAGTTGCCTGCCACCAGTTTCGCTCAGTTTGTGATGATTACTGAGAATCTTGAGCAGCGTGAAGTGGTTCGTGCTTGGCTGATTGACACCATGCATGAGCAGTTTCCGGATGTGCGCTCGCGTATTACCCGTTTAGAAAATGGCCCTCCGGTCGGCTACCCCGTGCAGTTTCGAGTGACGGGTGAGCACGTTGCGCAAGTGCGTGAATTGGCGCGTCAGGTTGCTACGGTGGTGCGTAACAATCCGCATGTTTCCAATGTGCATTTAGATTGGGAAGAACCCAGTAAAGTGGTGTATCTGCAAATTGATCAAGACCGTGCACGGGCCATGGGTGTCAGTACCGCCAGTGTTTCGCAGTTTTTACGCGGCGCTTTATCGGGTGCGAGCGTGGGACAATTTCGTGAAGGCAACGAGTTGATTGAGATTCTGCAGCGCGGCACGCTTGAAGATCGCGAAGATTTGGCGGGTCTGGGGAGTCTAGCCATACCGACTGAGTACGGAAGTAGCGTGTCATTATCGCAAGTCGCGACGCTTGAGTACGGCTTTGAAGACGGAGTGATCTGGCACCGCAATCGCTTGCCCAATGTTACGGTGCGCGCTGATATTTATGGTGAGAACCAAGCCGTCGATGTGGTGCGCGAAATTCTGCCACAGTTACAAGAGGTGCGCGATAGCTTGCCTGACGGCTATCTGCTTGATGTGGGTGGCACGGTAGAAGACTCTTCACGCGGTCAGCGTTCAGTGATTGCTGGCATGCCTTTATTTTTATTGGTGGTGCTGTCGTTATTGATGATCCAGTTACGTAGTTTTTCACGTTCAGTGATGGTCTTTTTGACTGCGCCTTTGGGCTTGATTGGCGTGACTTTATTCTTATTGTTATTTAACCAGCCCTTTGGTTTTGTGGCGATGCTCGGTACGATTGCTTTGTCAGGCATGATTATGCGTAACTCGGTCATTTTGGTTGATCAAATTGAAACTGATATAGGTTTGGGTCATAGCCCTTGGCAGTCGGTGATTGATGCTACTGTACGGCGTTTTCGACCGATTACGCTAACCGCTTTAGCTGCTGTTTTAGCAATGATTCCCTTATCACGTAGTGTCTTCTTTGGGCCGATGGCTGTGGCAATTATGGGCGGATTGATAGTCGCAACGGTGCTGACTTTGTTATTCTTACCAGCGCTCTACGCTGCATGGTTTCGTGTGCGCAAGGAGTAAAATACGGGCAAGTGTAGGCTTTTTTACGCCAACACTTGCCGCGCCTGCCTAGATGCTTGAAACTCTGCATTATGAATATATTGATTATTGGCCCAAGTTGGGTCGGCGACATGGTAATGGCGCAGACGCTTTTTATCTGTCTGAAGCAACAGCACCCTGGTTGCGCCATTGATGTGTTGGCTCCTGATTGGAGTCGACCTATTTTGCAGCGCATGCCCGAAGTGCGCCAAGCGTTGAGCTTTCCCCTTGGGCATGGAGCCCTAGAAATTGCTGCGCGGCGTAAAATAGGCGTGCAACTGAAAGGGCAGTATCAGCAAGCGATCTTGTTGCCTAACTCGTTAAAATCAGCGTTAACGCCTTTTTTTGCTGGTATTCCGCTGCGCACGGGCTGGAAAGGCGAGATGCGTTATGGCTTGCTCAATGATTTACGTACGCTTGATAAGCAGCGTTATCCGTTAATGATTGAACGTTTTATGGCTTTGGCTTACCCAGCAAACGTGGAGTTACCCACGCCTTATCCGCGGCCTCATTTACAAATTGATCCTGCTGAACGTGACAGTGCGCTGGACGCTTTTTCTCTTAAATTGGGCGATCGTCCCGTGCTGGCGCTGTGTCCTGGCGCTGAGTTTGGTGATGCTAAGCGCTGGCCGGCAGAGCATTATGCCAAGGTGGCTGAAGCTAAAATCCGTCAAGGCTGGCAGGTTTGGATTTTTGGTTCGAAGAATGATCACCCTGGTGGAGAAGAAATTCGTCAGTTTCTGATCCCAGGGTTGCGTGAAGAGGTTTATAATCTTGCCGGTGAAACCTCTCTAGCGCAGGCAATTGACTTAATGTCGTGTGCGACAGCAGTCGTCTCTAATGATTCAGGTCTTATGCATGTGGCTGCAGCTTTAAATCTGCCTTTAGTCGCCGTTTATGGCTCTACCTCGCCAGAGTTTACTCCGCCTTTAGCGGATCAGGTGGCGACGTTACGTACGGGTATTGAGTGTAGCCCGTGCTTTGATCGTACCTGTCGTTTTGGCCATTATGATTGCTTGCGTTTGCTCAAGCCTGCGCTGGTGATTGATGCGTTAACTGATTTAGTGGGTACCCCTCTCTCTTTGCAAGAGCCGATAATCTAGTGCGTGTATTGTTAATTAAGACATCGTCATTGGGCGATGTTATTCATACGTTGCCTGCGCTCACCGATGCGCTGCGTGCGGTACCCAGTATTCGTTTTGATTGGGTTGTCGAGGAAAGTTTTGCGGAAATTCCGCGCTGGCATCCGGCGGTTGATCAAGTGATTCCGGTAGCGATTCGTCGCTGGCGTAAAAGCCCTCTGCAAACGTGGCGCAGTGGAGAGTGGCATGACTTTAAAAAACGCATTCACCAGCAAAAGTATGATTTGGTGATTGATGCACAAGGCCTACTAAAAAGTGCGTGGCTGACGCGTGGTTTTAAAGCAGCCGTAGCAGGCTTTAATCGCAAGAGTGCGCGCGAACCCATGGCCAGTTTTTTTTATGATCGACCGATTTTTGTTGCCCGCGAGCAGCATGCGGTAGAACGTGTACGCCAGTTATTTGCGCAAGCTTTGCACTATTCTTTGCCAAAACAGATGGGCCAATACAGCTTGCATCGTGAGCGCTTGGTTATTGCTGAACAACATGCACCCTATGTTTTGTTCTTGCATGGTACAACTTGGCCAAGTAAGCATTGGCCGCAAGCAGCATGGCGCATGCTTGCTGAGCAGCTTTCTGCGCAAGGTGTTGCAGTGCGTATTCCTTGGGGTAATGCTGAAGAAGAGCGGCGCGCGCATGCGATTGCTGAAAGTTTGCCTCTAGTTGAAGTTTTGCCTCGGCTTAATTTAACTGGGGTGGCTGGACAGATTGCTGGCGCACAGGCATGCGTTGCTGTAGATACGGGGTTAGGACATTTGGCAGCCGCGTTGGATGTGCCTTGTGTATCGCTCTATGGTCCAACTTTACCAGGGCGAGTCGGTACTTATGGGCAAGGGCAAGTACACCTGTGTGCGACAGGTCCCAATGTGGGCTTGGGTGATCGCCACTTACCCTGTTTTGATGATCTCGGCGCTGATCAGGTGCTGACTGTGCTTAAGCCGCTGCTGGTTGCAGGCACTGCAGATGCTTATGCCGCACTAAAGGATGTTACGCAGGTTGTACACGATAAGGACGCGCACTGATGCAGCTGGCCTTTATCTTGTACAAGTATTTCCCCTTTGGTGGCTTGCAACGTGACTTTATGCGTATCGCTTTGGAATGCCAGCAGCGGGGTCACCAGATTCGTGTGTATACATTAATTTGGGAGGGCGAAATTCCTGCCGGTTTTGATGTGCGCATGGGTTCAGTCAAAGCATTATCCAATCACAGTCGTAATCAGAAGTTTTATCGTTGGCTGCAAGATGATATGCAGCAACAGCCAGTCGATCGGGTGATTGGCTTTAATAAAATGCCAGGTCTAGATGTATATTATGCGGCGGATGGTTGTTATGAGGATAAAGCGCAAACGTTGCGTAACCCGTTGTATCGCTACAGTAATCGCTATCGCCACTTTTCCAGTTATGAGCGCGCCGTGTTTGCGCCTGAGTCACCAACGCAGATTTTAATGATCTCGGAAGTGCAGCAGCCTTTGTTTGTACAGCACTATCACACCCCCGCAGAGCGTTTCCATTTACTGCCGCCAGGCATTGCCAGGGATCGCCAAGCACCGCGTAATGCTAGGCAAATTCGCGCAGAGTTTCGTGCTGAATTTAATCTGCACGATGATCAGTATTTATTGCTGCAAGTGGGTTCAGGTTTCAAAACCAAAGGTTTAGATCGCACGCTAAAAGCTTTAGCGAGCTTGCCCGCAGAGCAGCGTGAGCGGACTCAGTTAATAGTGATTGGACAAGATGATCCGAAGTCTTTTGTGATCCAGGCAGCTGCTTTAGGCATTTCTAAGCAGGTTAAGATTTTTAAAGGTCGTAGTGATATTCCGCGATTTTTACTTGGCGCTGATCTATTGATGCATCCTGCCTATAATGAAAACACCGGTACGGTATTATTAGAAGCATTAGTTTCAGGTTTACCTGTTCTGGTGACCGATGTTTGCGGTTATGCGCATTACATTGAAGAGGCGGACTGTGGGCAGGTATTGAGCAGTCCCTTTGAACAGAAACAACTGGATAAGGCTTTACGTACGCTCTTGGCCGATCCTTCGTTGCGTGCAGGTTGGGCGGTAAATGCACTGAATTATGCCAAAACAGCCGATCTGTATTCGATGCCACAGCGCGCGGCTGATATTATTTTAGCGGAGTCACCATGAAACTTATGTTAGACGAACCCTTTGCCAGCCTATGGGCGGGGCAAGATGCGTTTGTCGCTGTCGAACAATTGCAAGGTGAAGTGTACCGAGAGTTGGAAGCACGACGCACGTTACGTACTGAAGTGGCTGGACGCGGTTATTTTGTCAAGATTCATCGAGGGATTGGTTGGGCAGAAATCTTTAAAAACTGGCTGACTGCGAAAGCGCCGGTGTTAGGTGCTGAGCAAGAACTCATCGCTATTGAGCGCTTACAAAAAAACAAGATTGCCACCATGACCGCCGTGGGTTTTGGTGTGCGCGGCAATAATCCTGCGCAGCAACACTCGTTTATTATTACTGAAGAGCTTGCGCCGACGATCAGCTTAGAAGATTACTCGATTAACTGGCTCACCCAGCCGCCTGAGCCGCGCTTGAAATGGGCATTGATTGCACGTGTCGCACAGATGGTTGGCGGGATGCATCGGGCTGGAGTGAATCACCGCGATTGTTATATCTGCCACTTTCTATTGCACTCCGATCAGCCGATTTGCGCAGACTCTTTTCGTTTATCTGTGATTGATTTACATCGTGCACAAACACGCGAGCAGACGCCGAAACGCTGGCGTAATAAAGATTTGGCTGCACTCTATTTTTCTGCCTTAGATATTGGTTTAACTCGGCGCGATAAACTGCGTTTTTTACGTGAGTATTTCCAACAGCCATTGTTGGAGATTTTGCACGATGAGGCCGAGTTGTTGGCTTGGTTAGAGAATAAAGCAGCAAAACTGTATGCGCGTAAAGAGCGCTATGGAGATGCTTTGTAATGTCGAGTTGGCAGTTGGCAGTCGATTATCAAATGCTGAAAGCGGATTTTGGCAGTCTCGAACAGGTGTTTGCGCTGCAGGGTGAGCGTGTCACTCATGACCCTTTATCTGAGCTGATACGCGTCAATCGACATGGCGTTGAGTATTACGTGAAGCGTTATCGCAATGCGGGCAAAGGTTTGCGCCGCTATGCTGCGCGACCACGCATTAAAGCCGAATGGCAAAACCTTAAACGTTTTGCCAAATGGGGCATCCCAACTGCTGAAGTGGTTGCGCAAGGTTTAGAACGTAAAGCAGGGGCTTTTGTGCGTGGTGCCATGATTACCCGTGAAATACCCAATAGTCGGGACTTGGCTGATTTAGCCCAGCAAAGCAGCCCATTGCTAAAGGATTCAGCTTGGGTTAGACAGGTCAGTGTACAAGTCGCTCATGCTGCGCGCGTTATGCATACCCATCGTTTTACGCATAATGATTTGAAGTGGCGTAACTTGCTGGTCGATGAACAGGCGAAGGTGTATTTGATTGACTGTCCGGCGGGCACCTTTTGGTGGGGGCCAATGCTGCAGTATCGGATGATTAAAGATTTAGCGTGTTTAGATAAAGTTGCCAAATATTATTTGAGCAACACCCAGCGTTTGCGTTTTTATTTACAGTACTGCCAGCGCACTCGGTTGCAAGTCCAAGATAAAAAAAAGATCACGAAAATCGTGCGGTTTTTTGAGGGGCGCGAATGAACGATTTTATTGATCCAGATATAACTGAACTGCTTGAACAGCATCAGCTCAATAGCTTTACTGCGCTTTGGAACTTAGCGTTGGATGCAGTCGATGAACCCAATACTGAACGTGGCGGTTGGAGCAGTGTTGCCAAGTTGACGCTGGGTGAGCATGTTTTTTATTTAAAACGCCAGATTAACCACCTGACACGCAGCCTGCGGCACCCTTTTGGTGAGCCGACTTTTGCCCGCGAAATGCGCAATATTCAGCGGTATCAGCAATTAGCTATTCCTGCACTGCATGCGGCCTATTTTGCCCAGCGCAAAGTCGCTGGTGAGCAGCGCGCTATTTTAATCACGCATGCATTAGACGGCTGGGATGATTTGGAGTATTGGCAGAAAAAGTGGTTGGAACTTTCCAATGAGCAACAGCAAGGTATTATTCAAGCCTGTGCCAAGCTTGCGAAAACCTTACATCAGGCGGGGCAAATGCATGGTTGCTTCTATCCTAAGCATATTTTTTTGCAAAAGCAGGCGCTAGGTTTCACCGCGCAGTTGATTGATCTTGAGAAAACCCGCCCGCTGTTACTGGGGCGCCGTGATTGTATTAAAGATTTAGAGCCGTTATTTCGCCGCTCACGAAATATTTGGGGACGCGGACAGATCCAGCTGTTTTTGCAGAGCTATTTGGATCGACCTGAGGATATTCCTGGTTGGTTGGAGTGCTTAGAGTCACGGCGCAAAAATAAGGCCGCACGCTAATGAAACTGAGTGAATTAACCGGTCGTGCGCCATCATTACCACTGAATTTAAAGCTGGATAACGGGCAAACCCTAATTATTGAGCAGTGGCTGAGAGTATTGCCCGAGCAACGTTATGTTGCTCAAGCACAGTGGCAGGGTCGTCGTATATTAGTAAAAGTCCTCATTGGTAGCAAATCTGCCCGCCAGTATCAGTGTGAGTTGGTGGGCGCGCAGTTGTTAACTGAGCAGCAGATCAGCAGCGCCAAATTATTAGATGCTCAGCAACAAGCTGATGGTAGTGCGTATTTATTATTTGAGTTTATTGAGGATGCCCAGAGCTTAGCTGATGCTTGGCAGGAATGCAGTGCTGACCTGGCGTTGAGTGAGCGTCAAGCAGATGTATTAGGTCGAGCACTGAGTGCGGTCGCGCAGATGCATTTGCGTGGGCTTTGGCAAAGTGATTTGCATTTGGATAATCTTTTACAGCGGGGCGAGCAGCTTTACGTCGTCGATGGTGGTGGGGTGCAGAGTGAGCAGGCAGGTCAACCGCTCTCGCACGAAAAAGTGATTGCCAACTTGGCGGTATTTTTTGCGCAATTACCCAGCATGTTTGATGAGCATCTTGAAACGTTATTAATTCATTATTTGTTGGCCAATGGCGAGCATGCGCTGCGTTTAGAAGACTTACATAAACAAATCCTCACGATGCGTCGCTGGCGGGTGAAAGATTATTTAAATAAAGCTGGGCGAGAGTGCAGTTTATTCAGCGCGACGATTAGCCTATTTGGTTTGCGCGTGGTTTGGCGAGCGGCTAAAGATGAGCTTGAGCCGCTATTGGCTCATCCCGATACAGCCATTGCTACAGGTCATCTTTACAAAACCGGTGGCGCCGCGACGGTGGCTCGAGTTGAGCAAGGTCAGCGTACGTTAGTGATAAAGCGCTATAACATTAAAAATGTCATGCATTGGTTTAAGCGTTTTTGGCGTCCCAGTCGTGCTTGGCACAGCTGGCGTGCAGGGCATCGGCTGAGCGTGCTGGGGATTGCGACGCCTCAACCGCTTGCTGTTTTGGAAAACAGATGGTTGGGATTGCGCGGCAGTGCTTGGTTAATTAGCGAATATTGCGGCGAGCAGGATATAATCGCCCGCCTGGCGACATACGAAAATACAGGAGTTATGCCTGAGGCTGAAATTGTCGCGTTAGTGCAATTGTTGAATGCGCTGATTCGTGAAAAGATCAGTCATGGCGATTTAAAAGGCCATAATATTTTATGGCATCAACAGCGCTGTTATTTAATTGATTTAGATGCCATGCAACAGCATCACCATAGGCGCAGTTTTTCTCGCGCGTACAGCAAAGATCGTACCCGTTTATTACGCAATTGGCCGCAAGATAGCCCTTTGTACACATTACTTGATCAGCGTTTACCGCAGTTGTCCAGCAACTGCCCTGAAGACTAAGAGGCGAAACGACCCATGGCACTGACTATTCTCGGCCTATCTGGCGCGCTCAGCCATGATCCATCGGCAGCGTTATATATTGATGGCAAATTGATTGCTGCCGTTGAGGAAGAGCGTTTAGTACGCGACAAGCATGCTAAGAACCGCATGCCCTATGAATCGGCTAAGTTCTGTTTAGAGCAGGCTGGGATTACGCCGGCCGATGTTGATGTGGTTGCTATTCCGTTTGCGTCCATCAGTATTTTAGAGAAAGCGCGCTGGCATTACGCCAAGCGCTATTGGTATGCGCCGGATCGTGCTTTAGATGCGATTTTAATGGGCAACCGTCGTTACAAGCGCTACTACAAGAAAATTCAATGGTGTTTAGAGCAACTGGGCTTTGATTTAAAGAAAATCAAAATTGAGCCTGTTGAACATCACTTAGCGCATGCTGCCAGTGCTTACTTGTGTTCCGGTATTCAAGAAAAAACTGCCATTATGGGGATTGATGGTAAGGGCGAATACGCCACTACTTTCTTTGGCTATGGTGAAAATGGCAAAATTCATAAACTGAAAGAGTTTTATGATCCCGACTCACTTGGCGGCCTTTATGGTGCAATGACTGAGTTCTTAGGCTTTGAGATGCTTGATGGCGAATTCAAAGTGATGGGCATGGCGCCGTATGGTGATCCAGATTTATATGACTTATCGCGCTTAGCCAAATTCGAAGATGGCGAGCTGGTGATTAACACCGAATACGCCAATGTGGTTGGTTTGCGCCGTTATAAAGAGAAAGGCAAAGGTTTTTACTTTACCCCTAAGTTAATTGAATGGTTGGGCCCAAGGCGTGAAGGTGATATTGCCGATGATCCATACATCCATTACGCCGCTAGTGTACAAGCGTTGTTTGAGAAGCTTGCGCTAGAAATGATGGATTACTACCTTGGTGACATCATTAAAGAAACTGGCCGCATAGCCTTTGCTGGTGGTAGTGCGCTTAACGTTAAGCTCAACCAGAAAATTATTGCCCGCGATGAAGTCAAAGAATTGTTTGTACAACCGGCTGCCGGTGATGCGGGTACCGCTGTGGGTGCTGCAGCTTATATTTCGCAACAGCGCGGCGTACCGGTGGAGAAGATGGAACATGTCTATCTCGGCCCGTCGTACAGTAACGAAGACGTGATCGCTGCCTGTGCTAAGCATCCAGGCCGGCCGCAATGGCAGAAAATTGATAACGTGCCTGAGCATATTGCCAAAATTATGGTGGACGGTAATCCTGTCGCCTGGTTCCAAGGCCGCATGGAGTTTGGCCCTCGTGCGTTAGGTGGCCGTTCGATTATTGGTTGCCCAAGTATTCCAAAAGTAGCTGATCTGATTAATGCACAAATCAAGTTCCGTGAACGCTGGCGCCCATTCTGTCCCTCGATGTTGGATACCGTGGCCGCACAAATGCTGAAAGTGGATCATCCATCACCCTTTATGACGTTTACTTTTGAAGTCAGCGATGAATGGAAAGCGCGCGTGCCAGAAGTGGTTCACGAAGACGGCACCTCACGCGCACAAGTGCTTGAGCGGCAATATAATCCCCGTTGGTACGACCTGATGGTCGAATTAGAAAAGCTTACCGGCAATGGTGTCTCGCTGAATACCTCGCTTAATCGCCGTGGCGAAGCCATGGTCTGCTCACCTAAAGATGCATTGGATATGTTCTATGGCTCGGATCTACAGTATCTGATTATGGAAGATATCTTGGTGGTGAAAGAAGGCCAGGTTGATGACAGCCTTTAATTCTGAGCTAAAAACTGCAGAGTCATGGATTCTGCAGTTTTGTCATGGTTATGACGGGCCGTTCTTAGATTGTGCGCGTCAATATGCTGTGCTGTTTAAAGATACTGAATATAAAGTGTGTACAGTGTATTTAACAGGTGAACCGAGTGATGAAGTGAGGCAAGGCAGCGCTTCAGATGAGGTGATCTTTTTAAATTACAGCAGTAAGCAAGTGCGCGGACTGAAGCTCGCAGCAATTGCCGATTTTAAAAGAATCGTTGCCAGCCGTAATTTTACCTTGTGTATAGCACATCGCTTTAAACCCATTTATATCGCTTTATTCGGTTCTAAACTGCCAGTGATTGGTGTGCACCACGCTTTTGGCGACTATAAGCGCCGCTCAAGGCAGTGGTTGGCCAATCACTTTCGCGAGCGCCTGCGTTTGCTCGGTGTCTCCAATGCAGTACGCGATGACATGCGTGCCTGCTTGCCGAAGTTTAAGCCTGAACATATTGAGACGCTGTATAACCGCATTGATGTTGCAGCAGTACAAGCCGAGCAAGTCAGTCGTGAAGCCGCTCGCGAAGTGCTTGATTTGCCTTTGGATGCCTGGGTTGTTGGCAACGTCGGACGGCTACACCCCGATAAAGACCAAACAACTTTGATCAAAGGTTTTGCCAAAGCGCTTCCAGATTTACCTGTAGGCAGCTTGCTTGCCATTATGGGCAGCGGCCGCTTAGAGCAGCAGCTCAAACAGTTGGCTGTTGATCTTGGCGTATCTGAAAATGTGCGCTTCCTTGGTCAGGTACCACATGGACGGCGTTATTTTAAAGCTTTTGATTTATTTACCCTCACTTCTGATCATGAACCTTTCGGCATGGTACTGCTAGAAGCCATGGCGGCGGGTGTTCCTGTGATTGCTACGAATTGTGGAGGGGCGAAGGAAGTGGTGAATGATCCTGCGTGTTTGTTTGGGTTGGGGGATGAGCAAAGACTGGCTGACTTGTTTTCTTTAGCTCATAAAAAACCATATAAATATAAATCTGATTTAAATACATTTTCTGATGTTGAAGCAGTTTCGAGATTTAATAAAATAACTTTTTTATTTGGGTCTTTATACAATGATAAGCTCTCTAGGGTGTGATAGAAAATCATCGATTGCTATCTTAATACCTTATTTTGGAAAGTGGCCTTTCTGGATAAGTCTGTTTGTAGAAAGTTGTAAAAAAAATATAGATATAGACTGGTTTTTGTTTGGTGACTGTGGGCCTCTAGAATGTTTTTCTGAAAATGTGAAGTATGTAAATATCGAATTCAGAGAATATAAAAGTTTAGTTTCTAAAAAGTTGAATATGAATTTTGACCCAGATGACGCTTATAAATTTTGTGATATTAAACCTGCTTTAGGTCTTATTCATGAAGAATTTATTCTAGATTACGATTTTTGGGGGTTTGGCGATTTAGATCTGGTGTATGGTGATTTGCGCGCCCTTTATACTGAGGAATATTTAGATAAATATGATCTGTATTCAAATCATGCAACTCGAGTGTCTGGACATTTATGCTTGATTAGAAATACAGAAAAAATGCGTAATATTTTCAAAAAAATACCGGATTGGAAAAATAAATTTGCTAATCCAGCACATATGGCTATAGATGAAAAAGCTTTCAGTAAACTTTTTGTAAAGCATAAAAATCTTCCTGGTGGATTAAGAAATATACTAAGGTATGTTTATCGACTCTCACGGAAAAGCGATTTCATTGAAAGTTATACAACTCCAAATGGTTGTATTGCATGGCGTGATGGGAGTTATAATTTTCCCAAGAAGTGGTTTTGGAAAGATGGATTGATTACAAATGATTTAGATAAAAAATACTATCCGTATTTTCACTTTGCTATTTGGAAAAAAAATGACTGGTTAAAGAATGAAGTCGTCCAAGTAGAGAATATTAATGCAAATTTATTGTATGAGTTTTCATCTGAAGGGATTAGAACGGTGGATGACCTTGAGTAAAATTAAAGTTTTGCAGTTGCATCCAAAGTATAATATAAGGAGCACTGATATATCAGATTTGGGCGAGCAAATATTTAAAGCGTTGCCTGAAAATAGATATATAACTATAAATGGGTTTTTTTCAGGACGTCCTAGAGAAGGTGATCCTGTTAGCTGCGCAAATCAATCTATTTATTTTGAATTTACAGGTCAGCAGTTAAAAGGCTTGCGGATATTTGCGTTATGGAAATTGTATAAGTACTTAAAGAAAGAAAACATTGACGTGGTTATTTGTAATAGATATAAGCCGGTAAACATGCTTTTAACATTGTCACGCTTTATGAAAATACCTTTATGTATTGGTATTGCTCACGGCTTTGGTGATTATGATAGGGCTTACAGACGCAACCAAGTTAAAAAGAGAGTGAATAAGAATTGGAGATTTGTGGGTGTGTCTCCTGCAGTCAAAGACTATTTGCTGAGCTTGAAATCAGGGTTTACGGAAGAGAATACGGTTGCTATTACTAATGCAATTGATACTGAAAAAGCAGACTCTATCATGCTTGATAAAAGTGCTGCTCGAGCTGAGTTGAGGCTTGACCCTTCTGTTAAAATTATTGGCGCCTTGGGGCGTTTAGTTCCTTTAAAAGGGCATGCAAATCTAATCAAAGCTTTCTCAGTCGTGAGCAAAGACTATCCTGATACGCACTTGGCAATTATTGGGGAGGGGCGTGAACAAGCTAATCTTGAAAACTTGATTCAGACGTTAAATCTTCAAGATAGGGTGCATCTATTAGGATTTCACCCTGACGCTATCAGATTAGCCAAAGCATTTGATATTTGGGTGATGCCTTCGTTTAAAGAAGGCTTGGGATTGGCTTTGTTGGAAGGTATGTGTGCAAGGCTCCCTATCATCGCATCTAATGTTCCGGCGATGCTGCCTTTAATTAATGGTGCAGGCGGTATTGTTATTGATCCACATAATATTGAGGATATTTCAGCTGCGCTTGTAAGTTATTTGAATAAAAGTTATCAAGAGAGATCATTGTTAGGTGATAATGCTTATAAGTATTTGGTTGATAATCATAGCATAAAAGAGTTTAAGGTTAAGTATCTTGATCTTATCGAGAATGGGTTGAAAAAAAATGAGTGATAGATTGCCTTTAGTTTCTGTTATTGTTTCTTGCTATAATCATGATAAATACATTAAGGAGTGTATTCTTAGTGTCCTTAATCAGGACTATAGAAATATAGAATTGCTGGTGGTAGATGACGGTTCTAACGATTCTAGTGTTTCTATAATAAATAAGTTGAAGGAAGATTACGATTTTTATTTTTTGGAGCAAGAAAATAAAGGGCTAACCAAGACTTTAAATGAGGCGATTTCAAGATCGAGAGGAGAGTATATTGTTCCTTTGGGTTCTGATGATATAATGTTGTCGCATAGAATATCAACTCAAATTGAGTATATTATAGATAAGCCGGAAGTGGGTATCTGTGGTGGGAATATTGAGTTAATTGACTCTGATGGAGAGTTCTATCCTGAAAGTAGGCAAGGTCGAGATACCCCTTTTCGTCGAATGAACTTTGAAGACGTTTTTTTAGAAAGAAAACCGTACGTTCCTGCTACAACTCTGCTTATTCGAAGGGAGGCGCTTGATGCTGTAGGTGGGTTTGATGAAGATAATCGCTTAGAAGATCTTATGATCGAATTGAAAATAACTAAAGCTGGGTATTATATTGATTGTATCCCAGTTGTATTGTCTCAATATAGAAAACACGCCACGAATACTTATAAAAATCATAAATTTATGATTGAAAGTATATTAGATACTTATGCGCGATTTGCAGATCATCCCGACTATGATTTTGTTAAGTATAAATTTTTAAACTCTATGTTCTTAAAAGTTTCTAATAGAGATCATGAATTGGCTCGCGAGCTTTTAAAGAGTATCCCATTTAAAAAGTGGAATAAGAAAACATGGAGAGGATTGCTACGTTTATATTTTTACCCTCTAGAAAAGTGAATGTTATGTATGGGTGTTTTAAGATATTTCTCTCGTAAGAGAGAAAAAAAAAGAATTAGAGCTTTACCTAAATTAGAACAGGGTGCTGCAAAATTTAAAAATAAATACCCACTCTATGAAATGGGGCATGGAAGCTATGGCATTCCATTGGTCCATGATTGGCAGGAGGGGTCTACTTTAAAAATAGGCTCTTTTTGTTCAATCGCTGAAAATGTGAATATTTTCTTAGGTGGGCATCACCGTTCTGATTGGATTACAACGTTTCCTTTTCCTGCTTTTGTTAAGTCTGCATCGCATATCGAAGGCTATGCCTTCAGTCGCGGGGATGTTGTTATTGGAAATGATGTTTGGCTGTGCACCGGTGTTGTAATTTTATCGGGTGTGCGTATAGGTCATGGTGCGGTGGTTGCTGCTGGAGCTGTAGTCACTAAAGACGTTGAGTCTTATTCTATTGTTGCAGGAAATCCTGCCCGCTGTGTACGCTATAGATTTGATGAAAGTGATCGGCAAAGCCTATTAGAGCTAGCTTGGTGGAACTGGCCAGAGGAATTGATTTTACAAGCAATTCCTCTGCTTTGCAGTGGTGATATCAAGGGGCTGCTTAAACAGGCGGCTTATTCACCAACTCTTTAGTTTTGAGTTTAATCGCTTTATTTGATAGTAGTGCAGATACAAACGCTAATGGAATCCATGTGATAAACCAATGCTCTTTAGGTCTTGGCAGTAGTCCTCCGCCTTCAGTCATCCCTGCTGCTATACCGTAGACGAGTAATGCACTACCAATTATAAATAGTGTGTCTGTTTTGTTCTTCCAACATGCCCACAGTGCGCATGCATACATTGCACACCATAGTGTGAAGCCAATGATGCCTGTGAAGTATAAAATGCTTAGGTGAATATTGTGAGGTTCCCGGAATGCTATATCTAAAGAGCTTATATAAAATCTTGAGCTTGAATCAAAACCATAACCCCATATAGGCTTTGATAAGATTTCTTCTATTGCTACACTCCATAACTCTGGTCGGTAAGATAAACCTCTGCTAAGAATAGCTTCTGGATACAGTAAGTATATGCAGGCTAATACTACTGCTGAGTAAGCTATGATGATTACTGATTTCTTGTTTTTCAGTATCAAGGAGAGCCAAGCAGCCGCCGCAACGAGAGCAAGCAACGGTGTTCTTGAACCTGTCGCAACCACAGCTAGAACTAATAACGTTCCTAGTGTGAGGTAAATAAATCTTATTTTGATGCTTCTGGTTGTTAAGGATAAAGTCAGGAAGAGAACTGAGAACAAGCCGAAAATATGTGAGCTTAATAGTGGATTGCTTAAAGCACCCGTACCAATAAATCGTGAGCCAGGCTGATGTGTCATTTGGAAAGTATATAAGCTATAGGCTGATATCAGAGCAATGGCAGCTCCAGAAAAAATAAAGACTTTTAAAAGCATATTTTTATTGTTTTTGTTTATTATTGAAAATGATAAGAAAAGGCAAAGAATGTAAAGGGCTCTTTTTATTGGTGTTAACATGCTTTCTTGTGTATCGCTCCATAATATGGATAGCGTAGACCAAGCCGCAAAAAGGATAAATATTTTTGTTATGAGGGGTAAGTTTTCATTTATTTGGTTGGGATGAATGATAGAGGCAAGTATTACAGGAGTAAGAATTAAAATATAATAAACAGTATGGTAGTTTGAGCTTTTTTCTAAGAAGAGTAAGCCGGTCAGAACAAAAAAAACGCCAAGAGTTAATACTTTTATTAGCCCGTTTTCTGTCTTTTTTTTAAAAATTTCAGTATGCATTAGAGAGTTTCCATCTGTACTTTTTAATTTATTTAAAGTTTTCATATGATTTACGGGTTTGATTTATATGAAAACAGTGTGTAGCCACTCTCTATCCTGTGTGTCTTTCATCATATGCACAAAATTCCTCTTCCTCTGCGACTGACTCAGTGGCCTCCGGAAGATTTTCATATCAGAGATATCAATCAATCCAATCTCCCCGTCAGGAGTAAGCACCACATTGCCCAGATGAATCGAGCGAAAGTACACCCCTAGATCTTGAATGTGCTCAACAAACTTTAAAAACCGTTCGCGTAAATCGTCTGGATACTCGATGTCTCCGCGGTATAGATCACGCAAGGTGGTGCCGGGTAGAGGATGATAGTGCACGCCATCACGTTCAATACTTGGGATACGGTATACCTGAATTATTTTAGGGCAAGGAATACCCAGTTCTTCGAGCTTTTTCGCGTTATCGGCAAAACGCTGCGCATAGGGCCAAATGGCTGCTGAAGTGATTAAGCGCTTGCGGCGAAACAATTTTAAAAATGTACCGTCTTGCAGAATCATGACTTTATCGCCAAAACCGTCTTGCTCAATGACTTTACAGTTTTCGCGTAGGGTTAAATAATCGTTATGGTCGAGCTTGTGCATGCAATGGCCTTAATAGTTAAGCGGCGATCTTACCTGAAACAGTGTTATTGAGCATCTTTGAGTGCGCGCAGCATAAGGTTAAGCTCGCTTTTCCAATCGCTTTGCACAATGTTCAGGTCTTGGCTGATTTTTCTGTTATCTAATACGGAATAAGCGGGGCGCTTAGCTGGCGTTGGGTAATCACTGGTTGCGATCGCACTTAACGCTGGGCTGCGATTGATGAGTTGTAGTGCAGTCGCTTGCTTAAAAATCTCTGTTGCAAATGCGTACCAGCTGCAGGTTGGCGCACCACTGAAATGATAGGTGCCCCATGCGCAGCTACCATTGCTTTGATACTGCTGAGCAATCTGCCATAAGGCTTGCGCGATGCTATGCGCTGACGTGGGGCCGCCGACTTGATCACTAACAATGCTCAATGCATCGCGCTCTTGGCCAAGACGTAACATGGTCTTGACAAAGTTATTGCCATGCAGGCCAAAGACCCAGCTGGTGCGCAAGATGATGTGTTGTGAGCAATAGGTATTAATCGCTTGCTCGCCAAGCCACTTGCTTTCACCGTATACGCTATTCGGCGCAGGTGTATCTTGCTCGGTATAAGGCTGCTTGTGCTCACCAGAAAAAACATAATCGGTGGATATATGCAGCAGTGGGCAGTTCAGCGCTTGTGCCGCTTTGGCGAGGTTTGCCGCGCCGAGATGATTGACTGCCTGGGCGCGTAAAGTCTCGGTTTCTGCTTTATCGACGGCAGTATACGCCGCCGCATTAATAATCAGTTGTGGCTGCAATGTCTGTACGACTGCCGCCACGTGCTGCGCATCACTGATATCCAGTTCACTTGAGCCTAAGCCTTGTACCTGCCAGCTAAGAGGGGCAGAGTCCATCAGCTCTTGACCGACTTGTCCCTGTGCTCCAGTAATTAAAACCCGCATAACCGCGCAACCTCTATAAATAATCTGCTAAACACCGAAAACTCAATCGGCTTAGAACACGATCGGTCAGTTTAGCAGACCGTCACCGCGCTCGGTAAGATTCGCGGCTGATCGACCAGGCATCTCGGTTGGCTGTGCTAGAATTGCGCCTTAAATTATGCAGCATTGGAGCCACTGGGATTATGTTGAGCTATTTTCGTCTGTACCGTGAGCGTGGTTGGCATCCGATCAGTGCTGATGAGTATCGCGCGGCGTGGTTACGCTGGGGCGGCAGCGTCGCGACACACCCTGATGTGGTTGAGCGTTTAGCTGATTTGGCCGGTATCGCTGTACGCTATCTGGGCTGCTCGGTGAATGGCGAATTACAGGCTGCCGTGCCCACCTGGGGGCGTCATTTGGCTTTGGCTAAAGAGGTGCTGAAGCAGCAGAAAAAACGCAATGTGTTTGATTTGGGTAATGCTGAAATTATTCTTCCGCAGGCAGCTGACAGCGTGATCGCCTTGCGCCATAAAGCGCGCTATGTGTCTGCACTGCATGCGCAGCGAGTCTCCACGCTTAAAGAACAAAAAGAAGGCTTAGCGCTGGCGCGTGAGCCTGAACAGTACAGTAAAAAATTTCGCTACAATCAACGCCGCGAACAGCGTTTATTAGAAGAGCAGGGCGGTGTGATAATGCCGGTGAGCAGTCTCTCAGCTACCGAGCAAGCACAAGTCTATACGAAGCTATTTGAAAAACGCTGGGGCTTTGCGGTGCCAGGTAAAGACTATCTGGCTGAGGTGTTTAGCCTTATGGCTGAGTTTATGACTGGCAGTTTTATTGCGGTGAATGACCTGCCGGTAGCGTTTCAAGTGTTGTATCGCGTTGAGGCACCTGAGTGGATCAGTCTTGAATACATCAATGGCGGCGTGGATACCGATTACAATTCACTGAGCCCTGGTAGTGTTTTGAGCTTTGTGAATACGCAAAATGAGTGGCAACACGCGCGTGATCTAAACAAACCACTGCGTTACTCTTTTGGCCGCGCTGACCGTGAGTACAAAGACCGTTGGTGCAATCGCGTTGCGGTGTATGAGGTGTCCTAATGTCGGTACGCAAACAGCAGCTACTTAAACAGTACCGTGGTAATAAGCGCATCGCTATGTTTGTGCTTTTCGCTGGCTTGCTGATGCTTGGTTTTACTGCGCCGCTGTGGGTCTTGCCACTGGCATTGTTCGTGCTTTGGATAGGGCATGAAGCGTGGTTTGCCGATCATTTGTTTTATTCGGCGCAAGATGACTATCAATACCGTTTTCCAGAGGCTATCCAGCCGCTTTACGTACGTATTGTTAATGATTGTTTGCAGCTGGATGCCGCGTTACTCGCCAATCAGCAGGCGACGGTCATCGCTAAAGTGCAGCTTAAAAGCACTTGGCTAGGAGGCTGGTTTGATCCAAGTGTCTGTGTCGGCAATGATCAACAAACGTTCGAGCGTGGTACACAAGGCCTACGTTATCTCAATTTAACGGGACAAATTGAGGCATTAGTGGCTGAGGGGCTGTCTGTGCGTGGACGCTTTTGCAGTATTGCTGCAGATGTCGAGCTGTATCTGTTTACGCAACCCAGCCCAGTCGCTGAAAAGATAATGGTTCTAGCGCCGCATGCTGATGATGCTGAGCTGGCTGCATTTGGTTTGTATAGCAGTGCGCAAAACGTCAGCATTGTCACTTTGACTCAAGGTGAGATCGAGGCTGAGTATTATCAGCGTTTAGGCTTGTCGCAGCAGCAGGCGGCGCAACTGAAAGGACGCCTGCGCAGTTGGGATAGTATGGCCATTCCATTATGGGGCGGTGTGCCGCAAACCAACTGTGTGCAGCTTGGTTATTACTGCATGCAGTTGCCGAGTATGGCTAAACAGGCTGACGAGTCTTTTGCATCCAAGCAATCGGGGGAGTCGGATATCCGCAGTGCGCGTCAGCACAATCTTGTTCAGTTGCCTGCAGATGCTACGGGCGCGCCGACTTGGCAGAACCTTGTGGCCGATTTGGCGGCTTGCTTAATGCATTTTAAACCTGATGTGGTGGTGATGCCGCATCCGGAAATTGACCCGCATGCGGATCATATTGCCACGACGCAGGCGTTTTTTCAGGCGTTAGAGCAGAGTGACTGGCAGCCCAAGCGCTTGTTTCTCTATGCCAATCATTTACATGATAACGATCGCTGGCCGATGGGCAATGCCCATAGCGGTGTGGCGTTACCGCCGGCGATGCTGGAGTTGCCAGCAGATCAGCTGTTTAGCTATGTGCTCACTGAGCAGCAGCAGCTTGATAAAGCTATGGCACTGTTGATGCAGCATGATTTACAGCCACCGCAACCCTTTAAAAAGCGTGCGCGTAGAATGATTCAGAAGGTCTTAACCGGCCGCCGCTGGCCGAAAACGGGCGGCAATGAGTTTTTGCGCAAAGCGGTGCGCAAGCATGAGTTGTTTTGGGTGCGGGAGTTGTAAGCACAGAGCAGTGCTTATCGCATACTCAGCAGTTGTTGCAAGAGCTGACCATCCCAGCCCAATTGATCTAGCCAGTACACTTGATGCACCAACACAATCAACCAAAATACGCCTTGGTAAGAGGCTTTTTTGGTTTTGTGGCGTAGCAACTGCTGCGCCAGTAAGGCGCCAGGCCAGCCACCAAGTAACTCAACTGCATGCAATTGTTTTTCTGGAGTACGCCATGCGCCAGTTTGCGCATTGTGTTTATCGCGAGAGTATTGCCAGATACTGAGCAGACTCATCCCAAGATAGGCCAGTAATGGCCAGATCAGCGCTTGCTGTACAAAAACTTGCCAAGTACCAACGGCAGGGATGGCGCAAACGCCAATCAGCAGGGTCAGGCTTCTTTTTAGATTGGCTGGCGTGTGGCGACGCGGCTTATGTACAGATTTGTGATGTACAGGCGTATTAGGTTGTGTGGAGGTCGTTGGTTTGCGACGAATAGCCGTGCGATCGATGCTGAGCTCAGCACTGCGCATATGCTGTGCACGTAAGCGGCCTTGTTCGTCTTTGCTCGCAACAAAGTACACCGCTTCGCCTTGTAGCGGACGCCGCTCGCCACGCACGCTAGAAATATGCACGAAAAAATCACGGTCTTCAGCACGAATAAAGCCAAAGCCTTTGTCGTCATTCCAGCTGCGTAAGATGCCTTGTTGTTCCATAAAAACCCTTAATCTACCACGCCAGTGACGCGTACTCGTCGGCTTACCGCTGGTGCGTTAACCGTTACTGTGTTGGCGGTATGTTGAGCATAAAGCTGATCAATCCAGTTCTTTAATGCAATCAGTAGTCCGAGCACTAAGAAAGCCCCAGGCGGTAAGATTGCCAATAAGAAGCCTTTGTAATTCTCGAACACCACAATTTGCCAGTGTTCAGCCATGCTGCCAAACAACAGATGCATATTGGTAAACAGCATGCCGGTGCCGAGCAGTTCACGGGTTGCACCAATAGCGACCAACACCAAGCTAAAACCGATACCCATCATCAAACCGTCGTAACTGGCGCTGAGCATTGAGTTTTTCGCCGCAAAAGCTTCGGCGCGACCGAGGATGATGCAGTTGGTGGTAATCAGCGGAATAAAGATTCCCAGAATTTGGAAGAGCTCGTAGGTAAAGGCTTGCATCAGCAGTTCAATACAGGTGGTCAGTGCCGCAATGATCATCACAAACACCGGCAAGCGCACGGCATTGGTTACGGTATTACGGATTAAAGACACCGCAGCGTTTGAGCAAATCAACACCAGTGCGGTAGCGATACCTAAGCCTAGAGCGTTAACTGTGGAGTTGCTGGTACCGAGCAGTGGGCACAAGCCAAGCAGCTGAACAAGACCGGGATTGTTTTTCCACAAACCATTGATAGTGATTTCGCGAAATGATGTGCTCATGGCTTCACCTGCGCTGTATTGAGTTGTGCAAAGAGTTCAGCGTGGTGCTGATCAAAGTACTGCAATGCTTTGTGCACGGCAGTCACCACTGCGCGAGGGGTGATGGTGGCGCCGGCAAATTGATCAAAGTCGCCCTGATCTTTTTTGACGGCCCAGCCGCGTTGGTTTGGATTGTTTATGCTTTTTCCATCAAAACTTTTAATCCATGGGCTTTTTGCCAACTCAATGCGATCGCCCAAGCCCGGTGTTTCTTTATGATGGATGGCGCGTACGCCACTCAGTGTGCCGTCGGCCATAATCCCAATCAGTAAGCTGATGGTGCCGCTGTAGCCATCAGGCGCATTGGCTTGCAGGATCACGGCGGCAGGTTGTCCCGCTAAAGTAGCCAGATAAGCAGGTGTGTCTGCGCGATGGCCAAGTAAGGGTTCGTTTAGGTAAATCACATTATCCAATAGTGCATTGTCGTAGCTGTGTGCCGGTAGAATCTCACCCAGCGCACGAATCTGGGCCGCGCGTTCTGCTTCTATAATGCGTGACTCAGTGGATTGTTGGGTGATAGCTACTATCGCGACAGTGACTGCAGCAAACAACGCCAGCACGAGGCTGTTTTTAACAATGGAGCGACTGATTTCTGGCAGCATTTTATTCTCCCGCCTTAAAGCCGCGTTTGGCTGCTTTATGTCCATAGGTACGTGGACGGGTGAAGTAGTCAATGGTCGGAGCGCACAAATTCATCAGTAGTATGGCAAAGGCCACACCGTCAGGATAGCCGCCCCAAGCACGAATGATATAAACCAACAGGCCAACGCCGATGCCAAAGATTAAGCGGCCTTGCACGCTGGTCGCGCTGCTGACTGGGTCAGTAACAATAAAAAACGCCCCGAGCATGGTTGCGCCGCTGAGCAGATGAAACAGCGGGGCGCCATGTGAATCCGAACCGCTGCCATTCCAAAACACTAAGCTCATGATAAACAGTGCCGCGAGCATGCCAACGGGGGCATGCCAGCTGAAGAGTTTCTTGTGCAGTAAGAACAAACCACCGAGTAAAAACGCGAGATTGATCCACTCGCTGCT
Organism: Pseudomonas sp.; assembly: GCA_034006605.1. Classification (GTDB taxonomy): domain Bacteria; phylum Pseudomonadota; class Gammaproteobacteria; order Pseudomonadales; family Pseudomonadaceae; genus Denitrificimonas. Next base: position 35,059 of record JAVESM010000018.1, read on the forward strand.
GTAGCCGGCCAGCCAACCAAATGCCGAACTGCTATTCCAGAGTTCTTCAATGGTCAGGTTGTGGTTGCTCTTGAGGGCATCAAGGACGGTGGCTTGGCTCCAGCCATCGGCGAACGGTTGGCCGAATAACACGTGCTGTAAGCCGCTGAGCGCATCAATGCTGTGTGCGGCGGGCCATGCGGTCATATCCACAGGGAAGGAAACCAGCACCACAACATAGCCGAGCATTGCAGGGTTAAACGGGTTTTGCCCAAGGCCGCCAAACAACTGCTTGCCGAACACCACAGCAAACCCTGTAGCGACAGCGATGAGCCACCAAGGTGAATAAGGTGGTAATGCCAGCGCCAGTAACAGTCCGGTGACTAGCACGCTGCCATCTTTTAGGAAGAAGCCTATAGGGCGTTTACGTAACGCTAGAATGGCCGCTTCAAACAGCAGAGCAAAGCTGCAGGCTAAAGCAATATTGAGCAGCGGACCAATCCCGAAAAAATAGCTCAGAGCAAGAATGCCGGGCACGCTGGCGGCTATCACCAACAGCATAACGCGCTGAGTGCGATTGGCGCCCTTGGCGTGCGGTGAGGTAATGCGGGGCAGCGTCATCGGAGCTCCAAATGTGTTGCTTTAGCGCAGGTTTTTAATTGTGCGCTGAAAATTAATTAAGTTCTGCTAAGCCTTGCTCAGCCGTGGTCAATTCTGTTTGTAAGGCCGCTAAAGTGTCGGCATCAGCTTCATTGCGTTCGGCTTTACGCAGCGCAGCCCGCTTCATGGCAACCTCTATTTTGACTTTTTTTAGTGCTTGTTCAGCTGCGCTGAGTTCAGGTTTAGCTGCTTTCTCAGTCACCGCAGGCGTTTCTGTGCTTGCCGGTGCAGCGGCATTGGCGACGTCCAGCGCTTGCTTGGCTTGCTCTGCCGCGACACGCAGTTGATCAACCTGTGTTTGCAGCTCTTGTGTCTGGTGAATATCGAGCTGTTTCTCGGCTTTGCGTAGCGCCACTTGCGCCATGCTCGCAGCAATTTTTAAACGTTTAATGTCATCTTCTGGAGTGGCTGCGGGGCTTGCTCCGCTAGCATCTGCAGCTTGAGCAAGCTCGGCTTTTTTTGCTTGCTCTGCTTTAGTCTTGGCCAGACGCTCAGCACGGGCTTTGCGCTCGGCTTCTTTCCGTTCATCTTCAAGGCGCAGACGTTCTTGACGGAACTCAAAACGCTCTTTGGCATGCTCTGATTTAGCCAGCTTTTGTGCTTGCTCGCGAATATCGGCTTTGGCGGCGCGATAATATTGCACTAAAGGAATGCTCGATGGGCATACATAAGCGCAGGCTCCGCATTCAATACAGTCAAATAAGTTGTGTGCTTGCAGTTGCGGGTGGTCATCACCGAGCGCGTAAAAGTGCAATTGCTGTGGCAGTAAATTAGCCGGACATACTTCGGCGCAGTCACCGCAGCGAATACACGGCAAGGCGGGCGGGGGGGCTGGCAGTTCTGCAGCAGTAGCAGCCAATAAGCAATTACTGGTTTTAATGACTGGGGCTTCCAGTGACGGCAAGGTAAAACCCATCATTGGGCCACCCACAATCAGCCGACTCAACTGGGCTTTTTGTAATTCGGCGAAGGCCAGTAAGTCGATCACGGGTGTGCCGATTAAGCACTCTACATTCATTGGCTTGTGCAGCGCTTGCCCGGTCAGAGTGGTGATTCGTGAAATCAGCGGTTTACCTTCGACAATGGCGTCATACACCGCTACTACGGTGCCGACGTTTTGGCACAAAATACCCAGTTGTGCAGGTATTTGCGCCGATGGCACTTGCTGCCCTGTCAAAATCTCAATCAACTGGCGCTCGCCACCTGATGGGTAGATGGTTGGAATCACGACAACATGATAGCGGCGTTGCTGTAATGCGCTACGTACTGCAGCAAGCGCTTCGGGCTTGTTGTCTTCGATAGCGATCAGTACATTTTCGGGCTGTAGAATCTGCTGCAAAATATCGATGCCCACCATCAGTTGCGTGGCTTTTTCACGCATCAATACATCGTCAGCGGTGATGTAAGGTTCGCATTCGGTACCGTTGATAATCAGGGTCTTAATCGGTTTGTCAGCCGCAGGTGACAGCTTAATCACCGTAGGAAAGCCTGCACCACCTAAGCCACTGATGCCGGCTTGACGGATTTTCTCAAGTAGTTCGGGTGCTGTCGCTTGGCTGAAATGAGCCAATGGCTTCAATGCGCACCACTGCTCTAAACCATCAGTATCAATAACAATGGCATCCATTAATTGGCCGGACGCATGCGGATAAGCTTGCGGACCAATAAAGCTCACTGTGCCTGAGCTTGGCGCATGCACTGGCGCACTGATTAGGTTGGCTGAATCAGCAATCAGCTGTCCCTTTAATACGTAATCACCGACACTCACCCGCGCTTCCGTGGGGCTGCCTAAGTGTTGTAATAACGGCACAATTAAATGCTTAGATAGCGGCGCGCGGTGGATCGGCTGCTGATTGGATAGGGTTTTGCATTGTGGGGGGTGTACGCCACCGTGCAGCGGATGAATCGGCCACGTGTTCATGACAAGGACTCCCGATCCGTTGCAATCAAAGTGCCAGGTGGCAAAGGATGTTCCCACTTCCACGTTTGTAAGGTGCTGGCAACGGGGATCATTTCAATGCAGTCTACTGGGCATGGCTCCACGCAGAGGTCACAACCGGTGCATTCGCTAACAATCACCGTATGCATTTGTTTGGCCGCACCTAAAATCGCATCCACAGGACAGGCTTGAATACATTTGGTGCAACCAATGCATTCAGCTTCGCGAATAAACGCTACCATTTGTGGCTTTTCACCTTCTACGGCATCCAGAGGCTCTGGCTCAACATCAAGTAATTCGGCCAGCGCTTGAATCGTTGCTTCGCCACCAGGCGGGCATTTGTTGATTTTATCGCCAGCGGCAATGGCTTCAGCGTACGGCTTACAACCTGGGTAACCACATTGACCGCATTGGGTTTGCGGCAGCAGAGCGTTGATTTGCTCGGCAATTGGATTGCCTTCTACGCGAAAGCGTACGGCAGCAAAGCCTAAAATAGCACCAAAGACTAAACTCAAGATGACCAGTGCAGTGACTGCAATAAACACCATGTTCATAACTTGATTAAACCACTAAAGCCCATAAACGCTAAGGACATCAACCCAGCAGTCAGCATGCCGATGGCCGCACCTTGGAAGGGCTTGGGAACATCTGCGATAGCGATTCGTTCACGCATCGCGGCAAACAGCACCAATACTAAAGAGAAGCCAATGCCTGCGGCAAAACCGTTTACGCTGGCCTGAATAAAAGTATATTGACTACGGTTTGCATTCAACAGGGCGACGCCGAGGACAATACAGTTAGTGGTGATCAGCGGTAAGAAAATACCGAGTACACGGTAGAGCATTGGGCTGGTTTTATTGACCACCATTTCAGTGAATTGAACAACAACGGCAATCACTAAAATAAAGCTAATAGTGCGCAAAAATTCTAAGTCAAAAGGCTTGAGGATGTATTGCTGAACTAAGTAGCTGCAAATAGAAGCCAAGGTGAGAACAAAAGTTGTCGCCAGCGATAAACCAATGGCTGTTTCGACTTTTTTCGAGACGCCCATGAATGGGCACAAACCAAGGAATTGAACCAATACAAAATTGTTCACTAAAATGGCACTGACCACAATAAGTAAGAGTTCGCTCATGGCTAATCGTCGGGGCAACCGTTGTTAAGGAGGCGCTTATTATCGTGCAGGTCGATATAGCGTACAAGTCGGATATTTAGCTTCTTTAAGCTCTTTTTGATCTAAGACTATGGTTTCTTGGGTAAAACGCTAAAAAAAGCATTATTTATATGTAAAGTGTGGCGTTATGACGCGTGCTCCGTAATACAAGTAAGACGCTGCGCTGGTGCCTAAGCTCGCCGTTGTGAATAAATAGTTAATGATAATCTTGAAATAGATATTTAAGTGGTGCATGGCTCGTTTGCAGGATAAGGGAAGACGGTGCTTACAACAAAAACATTAGTGATGTGCCATCCAGCTCTTGTTAGTTTTGCAGCATGCGCTAGATTCGTTTTTTTGATTTGCATGACCATCCCGTCAGTGGCCACTTGGGATGGATTAAAGTGGCCAAGCGCGTAATCAATATGCACAGGAGCACGATGAATTTGAGCTGAGGCACTATGCCGCATTGGCGTGTTAATGATAATAATTGTTATTAGCGTATGGTTCTGGTAACTTTCTGCTCAACATAACTTCGCATTAAGGACATGTCATGAAAAACCTAATTAAAGGTGCTGTATTAACCATGAGTTTAGCCGTTGCAGGCGCTGCTATAGCAGATGAGCGTCCTGGCCATTTTAAAGGTTTGCCAGCGCCGGACTTACAAACGGCAGTCACTCATTTTTCTGAATACAATGATCGTTTAGAAAAAGCCCTGAGTGGTGATCTGAGCGATGCTGATTTAGTGACAATTCATGAGCTGACTTACACGTTGGAAAATGCTCTAGAAAAGATCACTGTTGATTTAGACGAGTTGGCGCAAACGCTAGAGAAAGTGCATGTGGCTTCAGAAACCTTTAATCGTGATGCGCTTAAAGAGGCCGGTCCTGCCTATTTGAAAACCTCACGCATTGTCATTAAGTAATCCTCAATAAACGCCATCAAGGTCTGTTTTATACGACGCAATACGGTGGCGTTTGTCTAGCAGACTGTTTGAATATCGGTATACTTAGTAAGCTAATCAATAGCTTGGAGACTGCGTAGCCATGTACGAACAGCATCGTTTTGGAATGCAATTAACGCATTTATCCCGCGCCTGGCGTGCTGAGCTGGATCGCCGCTTAACTGACTTAGGTTTATCACAAGCACGCTGGCTGGTGTTGTTGCACTTAGCTCGTGGTCGTGAACGGCCCACGCAAGGTGAGTTGGCGAGCAGTGTTGGCGTAGAAAACCCGACCTTAGCGCGTTTGCTTGATGCGCTTGAAGTACAGCAGTTAATTGAACGTCAGGCTGACCAAGATGATCGCCGTGTAAAAAAAATTGTCCTAACGCCCAGCGCTATTGATCTAATTGATCGTATTGAAAGCATTGCTAGCGATTTACGCAAAGAAGTTTTTGCAGGGCTGAGTGAGCAAGACATTGCGTTGTGCCAAAGCATTCAGGCTCACATGCTGGCTAATTTAGAAAAACGTCATGAAGCGTGATTTAGCCAGCTTAAATGCCCGCTTTGGTGTGCTTTATCGTGTATGGCTGCTGGGTGTGTTGATGCTGGGCAGTATGGTCATGGTGCTGTCGTCCACCAGTATTAATGTCGCGTTGCCTGCCATTATGGATGAGTTTGCAATGGGACGACCGCTGGCACAGTGGTTGGCTACCGGCTTTCTCGCAGCAATGACCACAGGCTTGTTATTGGCGGCTTGGGCTCAGGCTAGATTTGGATCGCGGCTTACTGTGCAAGTCAGTATTGGCTTATTTGTGGTGTGCTCCATTGCTGCTTTAGCGGCAACTGCAGGCTGGCAACTGATTGTCTTACGTATTTTACAAGGTGCCTGTGCAGGTATTATTCAACCGTTGGCCACCGTGTTGATTTTTCGCGTTTATGCCGGTGGCGGACGTGGTGCAGCGCTTGGCGTGTACGGCCTTGGCTTGATGATTGCTCCCAGTGTCGGCCCGACTGTTGGCGGTTATCTGGTTGATCACTTTGGCTGGGCTTCAGCGTTTTGGCTGCCGTTGCCTGTGTGTTTTGTCTTGTTGTTTGCTGGGCATTGGTTGTTGCCCGATGAGGGCAATGTCAACGCTAAACGTTTGGATGTGCTTTCTTTTCTTATGCTCTCTGTCGCCGTCTTTGCTGGCCTTGGTAGCATTTCTGAAGCGCAACGCTACGCTTGGAATGACTGGCATGTCTGTCTGCTAGCGCTGTTAACGATGCTGTGTAGTGCCGTGTTTTTTGTACGTACGTTAAACAGTGAACGGCCTATTTTGTCTTTACGGCTATGGCGTTTAGCGGCATTTCGACGAGCCAGCTGGGTGGCTCTCGCTTTGGGTCTGGGTCTGTACGGTTCAACTTATTTAATTCCGTTGTACTTACAGACCATTAAAGGCTACAGCGCTGGGCATGCGGGGGTTTTATTGTTGCCTGCCGGTATTTTGTTGGGTTTGGCATCGTTTGCCAGTGGTTGGCTCTGTGACCGAATCGCGATTGTTTGGTTGCTGTGTGTTGGTTTGTTTTTATTTGCTATCTCTGCTGTCTGGTATGGCATCTGGGGCGCTAGCAGCGGCTTTTTATGGCTGTGCGTGATTGCAGGGGTTGGACGACTAGGTATTGGCTTGATTATGCCGGCTCTGAGTACGGCGTCGCTGGACAGTCTCACCGTTGATGAGTTGCCGTATGGCGCTGGCGCGGTGACCTTTGTTCGGCAGCTGGGTGGCGCGTTTGGGATTAACTTATTGACGGTGTTTTTGGAATGGCAGCACCACTCGCTAGGTGGCAATTTTGCCGCTGAAACCCGCGCATTTGAACGTACTTTTATTCTTTTAGGTTTAGCGTTTGTGTTGGCGTTGTGGCCTGCTTGGCGACTTAGAAAATTCCCAAAGTCTGTAAAACCCTAATGACCGCTCGTCGGGCACACTGAACAAAAATATTTTAGCGCCGTCCATTGAGTGTGCTTATGAGAAATAAGCCATTACTAGAAATTAATGTGTACGGAGTGCATAACGATGAAAACATTAACTCGTAAATATGCTGGTCTTGTAGTTGTAGCTGCTCTTTTAGGGATGCCGCTAACCCACGCAGTGGCGAACGATACGATGACTGACGTTCAAGATGTTGTCTCCGATAGCTGGATTACCAGTAAAGTTAAATCGGTTTTTTTAAGCGACGTGAATATTGGCGGTTTGGATATTAAAGTTGAAACTGTTGATGGTGTGGTTGCATTGTCAGGTGAAGTACCAACCGTTGCTGAGCGTGATTTAGCGATCAGTAAAGCTGAAGAAATTAAAGGTGTTAAAGCTGTCGCTGCGGATGGTTTAAAAACCAGTCGTTAAGCTTGTATAGCTCTTTATTGATTAAATGTATAACAGTTTAAGGTGTTTTATGAATACTGATATTTTTGAAGGTAAGTGGAAACAACTGAAAGGTAAAGTCAAAACTCATTGGGGCAAGTTGACCGATGATGACCTTGATGTCGTTGAGGGCCATAGCCAGTATTTGGCCGGTAAGCTACAAGAGCGCTACGGTGTCACTAAAGAAAAAGCTGAAGAAGAGATTGCTGAGTTTCATCGTAAACTGTAATTTAGCGGCTTGAATAAACGGCTTGAATAAACGGCTTGAGCAGAGTGTTAAAACGCTTTGCTCAAGCCGTTTTTTATCGAGTACTGATTGATCTGGATAGTTGGCTGCTATTTGAAAAGCGGGCCTGAACGTGTATTGAGGCCTTTGGCCAAACGGTCATACAGCAGCACATTCACCGTAGCCGCTAAATTCATGCAGCCATTGGTTGGCACATACACCACATCTTCACACCAATCGCGAATGTCTTTATCTAATGAGCCATCTTCTGGGCCGAAAATATATAGCGCTCGATCAGGGTGGGTGTATTCAGGTAATGAGCGCGCACCTTCAACCAGTTCAACGGCTACCGGTGTGCAGCCTAGTGGCAGAATCTTACGTAAGTCATCGATATTAATCAGAGGTACATCTTGATGAACTTTCTTAGTGTCGGTAATAAAATCTTTCGCACGATCGTAGCGAGTGCCTGTATAAAAGACGCTGTTCACGCCATAGCAGCCGGCTGCGCGCATAATTGAGCCAACATTGGTGGGTGATTTAGGGTTGCTTAAAGCTATACAGCTGTAACGACGATTGGCCACGATACGCTCACTCAATTTCAGGTCTATACCGCGACTGCATTGCTATCGGCGGACGCGGTATGTACAACAAGAATAAATAAAAAGGCCGAGAACTGAGTCTCGGCCTGATGGCTAGATTAACACAAAGGTTTTGCGCGTATTAAATCTCAACCGCTAAGCTATCAGCAATTTTTTTCTTCCACAGTGCAGGGCCGGTGATGTGGACCGATTCACCTAAACTGTCGACGGCAACGGTGACCGGCATGTCCTCTACTTCAAACTCGTAGATCGCTTCCATGCCTAACTCAGCAAAAGCAACCACGCGTGATTTTTTGATCGCCTGTGCAACCAAGTACGCTGCGCCACCGACTGCCATCAGGTAGATTGCTTTGTTATCTTTAATTGCTTCAATGGCGATTGGGCCACGTTCAGACTTACCAATCATACCTAACAAGCCTGTGCTTTCGAGGATTTGACGAGTGAACTTGTCCATGCGGGTTGCAGTTGTCGGACCAGCAGGGCCAACCACTTCGTCGCGGACTGGATCAACCGGTCCAACGTAGTAGATAAAGCGACCTTTAAGATCAACCGGTAGTTCTTCACCGTTATTGAGCATATCGACCATTCGTTTGTGCGCTGCATCGCGGCCCGTGAGCATTTTGCCGTTAAGTAAAATAGTTTCGCCTGGCTTCCAGCTTTGTACGTCTTCTGGGGTGATGGTGTCGAGATTGACGCGACGTGCTGATGGGCCTGCTTCCCAGACGATATCAGGAAAGGCATCCAGCGGCGGTGCTTTTAATACTGCAGGGCCTGAGCCGTCTAGGATAAAGTGTGCGTGACGTGTCGCTGCGCAGTTTGGAATCATGCAGACTGGCAAAGATGCGGCGTGGGTTGGGTAGTCCATGATCTTTACATCAAGTACGGTGGTGAGACCGCCTAAGCCTTGCGCACCAATGCCCAACTGGTTGACTTTTTCAAACAGTTCTAAACGCATTTCTTCAATACGGTTTTTTGGGCCACGTGCTTGCAGTTCGTGAATGTCGATGGATTCCATCAGTACTTCTTTAGCCATCACTGCGGCTTTCTCAGCGGTACCGCCAATACCGATGCCGAGCATGCCGGGTGGACACCAGCCTGCACCCATCTCTGGAACAGTTTTTAGCACCCAGTCGACGATTGAGTCAGACGGGTTGAGCATGGCCATTTTAGCTTTGTTTTCAGAGCCGCCGCCTTTGGCTGCGACATCAAATTCAACAGTATTGCCCGGTACGATAGAGTAGTGGATCACCGCTGGCGTGTTGTCTTTCGTATTGCGACGCGCACCGGCTGGATCTGCCAAGATAGAGGCGCGCAGAATGTTATCGGGCAGTTTGTAAGCACGTCGCACGCCTTCGTTGATCATGTCATCGAGACTCATGCTGGCGCCATCCCAGCGCACATCCATACCGACACGAACAAAAATAGTCACGATGCCGGTGTCTTGGCACAGTGGACGATGACCGGTCGCACTCATGCGTGAGTTAATTAGGATTTGCGCAATCGCATCTTTAGCCGATGAGGACTCTTCACGCAAATAGGCTTCATGCATGGCTTGAATAAAGTCGAGCGGGTGATAATAAGAAATAAACTGTAAGGCGTCAGCAACGCTTTGGATCAAATCATCTTGCTTAATAACGGTCATGAAACGCTCCTCTAATTTGACGGGAACATCAAGTGCTTTTAACCAGCGGACTCGGTGTAGATGAGCAGGCAATGGCTGCATTAAAACAGGCTTAACGCGCAGTGCATGTGCTTTTTAGGGCGCTAAGTATAGCGCGCATCACTGTCAGACGAACAGTCGCGCGCTATCGACTATGGTGGCAGGCGGGCGCCTAGTGTTTTTTGGGTGTCTGTTCAGCCTGTATAAGCGCACTAAGTTCTTGATCTTTTTGCAGCCAAAGTTGATTGACCCATTCTTGGAATTCAGCACGGTATTGCATGTCTTGATCATAACTTTTTCCGAGAAACTGCTCAGGAATCGGCATGATTTGAATGCGCATCACGATGTGTTTGATTTTTCCGCTGAGTACATCCCACAGTGTTGGCCGGCCTTCAGGGTAATGGATGGTGACGTTGACTAAGCCATGGAGCTGTTCACCCATCGCATCCAGAACAAAGGCAATACCACCGGCTTTTGGCTTCAATAAGTGCTGAAAAGGAGAGTTTTGTTGATCATGTTTCTCTGGAGTAAAGCGCGTGCCTTCAAGAAAGTTAAACACTGATACTGGATTGGTTTTATAGCGCTCGCACGCTTTGCGTGTGGTGGCTAAGTCTTGTCCTTGTTTTTCAGGGTGCTTGGCAAGGTAAGCTTTGCTGTAGCGTTTCATAAAGGGGAACTCTAGCGCCCACCAGCATAAGCCGATCACCGGCACCCAAATCAGTTCTTTTTTCAGGAAAAACTTGAGAAAGGGTAAGCGGTGGTTGAATTGATACTGTAGTACGAGAATATCGACCCAGCTTTGGTGGTTGCTGGTGACCAGCCAAGAGTGGGTCATATCAAGTTTCTCTAAACCTTCGACATCCCATTCGATGGGTTGGACCAGTTGCATCCAAAAGCGATTGACAGAAATCCAAGACTCAGCAACCCAGTGCATCACAAAACGTATGCCGCGCTGGATCGGTTTAAAGGGTAGAAATACTTTTAATAAGGCAAGAATAAACAGCGGCCAACACCAAAATAAGGTGTTGGTAATCAGCAACACAAACGCGATGATGCCGCGTAGTAACGGAGGAAGAACATGCAGCATAAAAGCAATACCCCAAAATAATGCGCTGAGCGCAGCAGTAATCGATGCTGTTTTCTTATTATGGTTATCGTTTCTGCGCAGGAGTGCAAGTGTTGCGTGAGACCAATGAGTCACCGTGCAGGACGCAACAGTGACTCATTGAGCCGCTATTGCTTAAGACAGACTCGCTGCTTGGATCGCCGTTAAGGCGATGGTGAAGACAATATCGTCAACCAAAGCGCCACGTGATAGATCATTTACAGGTTTGCGCAAGCCTTGCAGCATGGGACCTACGCTGATCACGTTGGCGCTACGCTGTACGGCTTTATAAGTCGTGTTGCCAGTATTGAGGTCAGGGAATATAAATACGGTAGCGCGCCCGGCAACTAGGCTGTCGGGTGCTTTCGATCGACCCACGCTTTCGATGCTGGCAGCATCATATTGCAGCGGGCCATCAATAGGTATATCTGGATTGATCTCACGAGCAATACGGGTTGCCTCACGCACTTTTTCTACTTCAGCGCCAGTACCTGAGTCGCCTGTTGAGTAACTGATCATTGCTACTCTTGGGGCGATTCCGAACGCTTGGGCGGACTCCGCACTTTGTAAAGCAATTTCTGCCAGTTCAGTTGCGTTAGGATCAGGGTTTACCGCGCAGTCACCGTAGACCAAGACTTGGTCAGGCAGCAGCATAAAGAATACCGACGATACTAAGTTGTAGCCTGGCGCTGTTTTAATCAACTGTAGAGCAGGGCGGATGGTGCTGGCCGTGGTATGTACCGCGCCAGAAACCAAACCGTCTACTTCATCTTCAGCCAGCATCATGGTGGCCAAGACAACAGTATCTTCCAGTTGTACGGCGGCGAGTTGCGGGGTCAAACCTTTACTTTTCCGCAGCTCAACCATTGGCGCGATAAAGCGTTGGCTGATAGAGGCAGGGTCAATGATTTCTAAGTCAGCCGGTAATTCAATGCCTTGCGCTTTAGCAATAGCATGCACTTCTTCAGGTTTGGCCAGTAACACACAACGTGCAATACCGCGTTTCTGGCAAATAGCCGCGGCCTGAATGGTACGAGGTTCGTTGCCTTCTGGTAGAACAATACGCTTGTTCGCCGCTTGTGCACGTTTTACCAGCTGATGGCGGAACGCCGGTGGGGACAAGAGTAATTCACGTGTTGTTTTGCAGCGCGCCGCGAGCCAATCTTGATCTAAGTAACCGGCAATGTATTCAGTGACAGCTTTGGCGCGTGCGGTATCACTGATCGGAATGCCTTTGTACAAACGGGTCAAATTGTAAGCTGTGTCATATGAGCCGGTTGGCACGCTCATAACGGGTAGGCCGCCTTTTAGAGCGCGCTCACCAATTTCCATGATGCTTGGGTTGGGCGTGAGGTCGCCCGTCAGTAATAAGCCAGAGAGCAAGATACCATTCATCTCAGCTAAGCTTACGGCTAAAATAATATCGTCGCGGTCGCCTGGGCAGACCACTAATACGCCAGGTTGCAGCAACGGTACGATATTGGCCACGGTGCGCGAGCATAAAATAACTTTTTGTACGCGGCGTTGTGCAATATCACCGGCGTTATGTATTTTAGCTTTGATCAGTTCCGCAAAATCACTGGTACGCGCATTGTTCAGTTCATCTTTAGCAGTAATACAGCCTATGAGGTGTAAATCGCCTTTACGCAATGCGGGTAGGTGGCTTTTCAAGCGCTCAACAAAACCGGCGATGGGCGTATCAGTGACTTTATTGATAATCACGCCGAGCACTTTAGGATCTTTAGTGCCGCCAAACAGCTGAGCTTGCATTTCAATGCGATCGGACAGTTCGTTCAGGTCATGACTACTCGGGGCGCTGACGAGAATGACTTCCGCATCTAGCGTTTTAGATAAGTAGGCATTGATACGCTCAGCATAGTTGGCTTGGCGTGACGGGGTCATGCCTTCAACAATAATGATGTCGTATTCAGTTTGAATTTGCTGGTGCATGCTGACGATTTCTTCCATCAGCTCATCCAGTTGGCCATTACCGATCATTCGCTCTACATAAGCTAGCGACAGTGCTGTCGGCTGGCGAATACCGTGAGTGGCTTCCATTAGAGCGCTAGAGCGCTCAGGCCCTGTGTCATCTGGGTGCGGTTGTGCGATTGGCTTGAAAAAGCCGACTTTTAAGCCTGAGCGCAGTAAAGCTTGGACAACACCTAGGCTCACTGAGGATAAGCCAACACCAAAGCCGGTTGGAGCAAGTAAAAATGTATGCATGAATCAATCGTCCTGTATTAAGCGTGAGCGTCGATCAAAGCCAGTGTTTCAACAGCGATCTGGCGTTCTTCGTTAGTCGGTACGACTAAGACACGCGGGTGGTTTTCGGCACTAATCATACCGCCTACACCGCGCACACACTTCAGGTTTGCTGCTTCATCGAGTTTAAAGTCAAACAAACGCAGGTAGTCCAAAGTTTTGCTGCGCACTAAGCTGGCGTTTTCACCAATACCACCAGTGAAAATCAAACCGTCTAGGTGAGGTAGCGCACAGGCCATACCGGCTAATGATTTAGCCAGACGGTAACAGAATACTTCAATGGCAAGCGTGGCGCGCTCATCACCTTTCTCACGGGCTTCGATCAGGGTGCGCATATCGTTAGACAGGCCCGATAAGCCCAGTAAGCCACTTTCTTTGGTTAATACCGTTTCAATGCGCTGGGTGTCCCAGCCTAAAGTGCGTGACAAGTGATTGTGTAAGCTTGGGTCAACATCACCGCTGCGCGTACCCATCACTAAACCTTCGAGTGGTGTTAAACCCATGCTGGTGTCGAGACTTTCACCATTTACAATGGCGCAAGTTGAGCAGCCGTTACCCAAATGTGCCGTCAGCCAGCTACTGTTTTCTACCGGAAGGCCGGTCATTGCAGCCGCTTTACGGCTGACATACATATGACTGGTGCCATGGAAACCATAACGGCGAACATGGTGATCAGTATACAAATGCTCAGGTACCGCATAACGGTAAGCATGTGGCGGCATGGTCTGGTGGAAAGCGGTATCAAACACAGCCACTTGAGTCAGTTTAGGGTACAACGACATGGCGGCTTCAATGCCGATTAAGCCCGCCGGGTTATGCAATGGCGCCAATACTGCAGCACGACGAATCACATCAATCACTTCGCGGTTTAGCGCAGAGGCTTGAGTAAAGTGTGCGCCGCCATGAACAACACGATGACCAATGCCCGTCAGTTGACCGTGGCTGGCCTTTTGTACTAAAGGCAGTAAACGTGCAAAGGCTTCTTTATGGTCTGCACCATGCAGTTGTGCGACATGTTTTTCATCACCCAGTTGCCAGTTTAAAACCGCTTCGCTGGTACCTAAGCGCTCAGCCAAGCCTTGAATTAGAAATTGTTCACTGTCTTCGTTGACCAATGCAAATTTAATAGAAGAGCTGCCGCTATTGATAACCAGTACATTTCGAGATGACATTGAAAATCCTTTAAATGTATATAGAAGTAGTTGGATGCGACCGAGTAGTGAATTTCAAAAGGTCGGATCATTTATAAGGTTTCTCAATCTTCGTGCGCGAGATGGAGTGAGGTCAAGCAGGCATTGGTCTATTTATTCTAAAGTCGCATTACGTCGCAAGTGCAGGTAAACTTTCGCCTACATTCATATTGATAAAGGTTTTTATTCTATGCTGATCGCCAATCAACACGTTGTCGCCATTGACTACACGCTCAGTAACGACGCTGGTGAAGTGATTGATAGTTCTGCTGGCGCAGAACCGTTGGTTTATTTACATGGTGCAGGCAATATCATTGCTGGTTTAGAAAACGCATTAGCCGGCAAGACTGTCGGCGATGAGTTGGACGTAAACATTGAGCCAGAAGATGCTTATGGTGAGTACAGCGCTGAGCTGATCACTAATTTAGGTCGTGAGATGTTTGAAGGTGTTGATCAGCTCGAAGTGGGTATGCAGTTCCATGCTTCAGCGCCGGATGGTGGCATGCAAATTGTAACAATCCGTGATATCGATGGCGATCAAGTGACCATCGATGGTAATCATCCTTTGGCCGGTCAGCCGCTTAACTTTAAAATTAAAGTGATTAGTGTACGTGCGGCTAGCGAAGAAGAGCTGGCGCATGGTCATGTGCACGGTGAAGGCGGTCATCAGCATTGATAATGCGACTGAGTGCATGATTGATTACAAAGGCACTTAAGGGTGCCTTTGTTGTTTAAAGTTGGTTTTGCCAATGATGACTCGGTTATGAAGAGTCGCCGGTGCTTGTCTATTGGGTGTCAGCGCGGACAGTGCTATATTGCCGCGCTGATTGCATACGCGAGCACTACAAATGCCCTGTGTTTCATACATTTTTATTATCTAGCGGGAGTTTAAATGTCAGCTGACGATGCTTTCGCCGTAGAGTTAAAAGGCGTGACCTTTAAGCGCGGCTCACGAAAAATTTTTGATAATGTCGATATCCGTTTTCGACGAGGCAAAGTGACTGGCGTTATGGGTCCGTCTGGTTGCGGAAAAACGACATTGTTACGCTTGATGGCAGCGCAACTTAAACCTGATAAAGGTGAAGTGTGGGTTAATGGGCAAAATCTGCCGAGCTTATCGCGCAGTGACTTGTTTGATATGCGTAAGCAGTTTGGTGTGTTGTTTCAAAGTGGCGCGCTATTTACTGATTTAAATGTGTTTGAAAATGTCGCGTTTCCATTACGGGTGCACACAAAGCTGCCTGAAGAAATGATTCGCGATATTGTCTTGATGAAGTTGCAAGCTGTTGGTTTACGCGGCGCAATTGATTTGATGCCTGATGAATTATCTGGCGGAATGAAACGCCGAGTCGCCTTGGCGCGGGCGATTGCTTTAGATCCGGACATTTTATTGTATGACGAGCCGTTTGTCGGCCAAGACCCGATTGCTAAAGGGGTGTTAGTCCGTTTGATCCGCTTATTAAATGATGCGCTTGGCATTACCAGCGTTGTGGTGTCGCACGACTTAGCTGAAACCGCGAGTATTTCTGACTATTTGTACGTTGTCGGTGATGGTCAGGTGTTAGGGCAGGGCACACCTGATCAGTTGATGAACTCAGAAAATCCGCGTATCCAGCAGTTTATGCAGGGTAATCCTGATGGGCCGGTGCCCTTTCACTTTGATGCTCCGGATTATCGCGACGACTTATTGGGAGGTCGTTAAATGGTGCATAAGTCGTTCTTGGATCGTATTGCCTTATTTGGACGCTCGGGACTCGATATTATTGAGTCGATGGGGCGCTCGCTGATTTTTTTATGGCATGTGTTGATTGGCCGCGGCGGTGCGGGTACTGGGCTGCATTTACTGGTTAAGCAACTGTACTCGGTGGGTGTATTGTCGCTGGCGATTATTATTGTTTCAGGCCTGTTTATTGGTATGGTTTTGGCGTTACAGGGCTACAGTATTTTAGTTGACTTTGGTTCTGAGCAAGCGGTTGGACAGATGGTTGCTCTGACTTTGTTACGTGAGTTAGGACCCGTAGTGACTGCGCTATTATTTGCGGGTCGTGCAGGCTCTGCTTTGACCGCAGAAATCGGCAATATGAAATCGACGGAACAACTGTCCAGTCTTGAAATGATTGGCGTTGATCCACTGAAATACATTATTGCTCCGCGTCTTTGGGCAGGATTTATCTCCATGCCTTTGCTGGCGGCGATTTTCTCCGTGGTCGGGATTTGGGGCGGTGCGATGGTTGCGGTTGACTGGTTGGGTGTTTATGAAGGCTCCTACTGGGGCAACATGATTAACAGCGTCGATTTTTATGATGATGTGCTCAATGGTGTGATTAAAAGTGTGGTGTTTGCTTTTGTGGTCACTTGGGTGGCGGTATACCAAGGTTATGATTGCGAGCCGACTTCTGAAGGTATCAGTCGTGCGACAACGCGGACGGTGGTGTATGCCTCGTTAGCGGTGTTGGGTCTAGACTTTATTTTGACTGCTTTAATGTTTGGAGATTTCTAATGCGAATCCGTGCCGTAGAAATTAGTGTGGGTGTTTTTTTATTGGCAGGCATCCTCGCGTTATTGTTATTGGCTTTACGAGTCAGTGGCTTAACCGTTGCTAATAGTACTGATACTTATAAGTTGATTGCTCACTTTGACAATATTGCGGGTCTGACTACACGCGCCAAAGTGACTATGGCAGGCGTCGCTGTGGGTAAGGTGGTCGCGATTGATTTTGATACTGAAACCTACACCGGTCGCGTCACCATGGAAGTGCAGAGCAGAGTCAATAATTTGCCAACCGATACTACCGCGTCAATTTTGACTGCAGGTTTGCTCGGTGAAAAATACATCAGCTTTAGCGTTGGTGGTGAAGATGACGTTTTGAAAGACGGTGATGTAATTTATGATACGCAATCCTCTTTGGTTCTCGAAGAGTTGATTGGTAAGTTTTTAATGAACAGCGTTAATCAGGATTAATTGTTATGTTAGCCATGTTACGTCATGTTTTATTGTTTTCTGCGCTCGCCTTTACCGGTATCAGTGGTGCGGCCACTGATGCACATGCGGTGGTTGAACGAACCACCAAGAACTTGTTGACTGATTTAAAGATTAACAAGGAAAAGTACCGTACCGATCCGGCCGCTTTCTATAATGCGATGGACTCTATTTTGGGCGAAGTTGTCGATGCAGATGGTATTTCCAGAAGTGTGATGACCGTTCGTTATTCACGACGCGCGACACCTGAACAGATGCAGCGCTTTCAAGAAAATTTTAAGCGTAGTTTGATGCAGTTTTATGGTAATGCCTTGCTTGAGTACAACAATCAAAGCATTCGCGTGTTGCCTAATAGTCTTGCTCAGGGCGCTGATCGCAGTGAGGTGCGTATGGAAGTCACTGATCACAAAGGCACTATTTATCCAGTGTCTTATACTATGGTAAAAGTTAAAGGCCAATGGATGATGCGCAATGTGATTATTAACGGCATCAATGTTGGTAAGCTCTTTCGTGATCAGTTTGCTGAAGCCATGCAGCGTAATGCGCAAGACCTTGATCGGGTGATTGACTCTTGGGTGGAAACGGTGGCGAAAACACGCACCGCTCAGGAGGGTGCGTGAGTAAGGCGAGTATCACGATTGATGATGCAGGCACACTCAGCATTAAAGGTGTGTTAGATCACTACAGCGGCCCACTTCTACGTGAGCAAGGACAAGCGCTTATTCGCAATGCTGCTGCCACAAAACTGCAGGTGAATTGTGCGGGTGTGGATAAGTCGAGCAGTGTAGGGCTGGCTTTATTGCTGGCTTTTATGCGTGATGGTCAGCGCTATGGGAAAACTGTTGAATCCGTTAATTTGCCTGACGATATGCGAAAAATTGCACAAGTATGCGGCTTAACTGATGTTCTCGGTATTGAGACATGCCGTTTTGCCTGCAGTAAAAACTGAATAAGTGCTAATGTGGCGGCCGCAAAATTGCTAGCCGCTGATGATGAGGTTAACTATGCAAGCTGTAGCAGTGAAACAACTGTTAGAAGAGAAACTAACGAACACTCAAGTTGAAATTGAAGGCGAAGGCTGCAATTTCCAGCTGAATATTATCAGTGACGACTTAGCCGCATTAAGCCCGGTTAAGCGTCAGCAACAGGTTTATACCGAGATTAACCCTTGGATTGCTGATGGCAGCATTCATGCGGTGACGATGAAGTTTTTTACTCGCACGGCTTGGGCCGAACGCTCTTAAAGCAACCACACGAGACTCTAATGGATAAGCTAATTATTAGCGGAGGACATCGTTTAAACGGTGAAATTCGTATTTCAGGCGCAAAAAACGCCGCATTACCTATTTTGGCCGCGACTTTGTTAGCTGGTGCGCCAGTGACTGTGTGCAACTTACCGCACCTGCACGATATTACGACGATGATTGAGTTATTTGGCCGAATGGGTATTGAGCCAGTTATCGATGAAAAGCTCAGCGTAGAAATCGATCCGCGCACGATTAAAACGTTGATTGCACCGTATGATTTAGTGAAAACCATGCGTGCCTCTATTTTAGTGTTAGGCCCGATGCTTGCGCACTTTGGTGAAGCAGAAGTTGCCTTGCCAGGTGGTTGTGCGATTGGTTCTCGCCCTGTGGATTTACACATCCGCGGCTTAGAAGCCTTAGGTGCATTAATTACGGTAGAAGACGGCTACATTAAAGCCAAAGCACCAGCAGGCGGTTTGCGCGGTGGTAATTTCTTCTTTGATATTGTCAGCGTTACCGGTACCGAAAATATTATGATGGCGGCTACTTTGGCGAAAGGCCGTACTGTTTTGGAAAACAGTGCGCGCGAGCCAGAAATTGTCGATTTAGCGAACTGCCTGATCGCGATGGGTGCAAAAATCCAAGGCGCCGGTACTGATACCATTACCATTGATGGTGTTGAGACGCTGGGTGGCGCAACCTATAAAGTGATGCCAGATCGTATTGAAACTGGGACTTATTTAGTCGCGGCGGCCGTTACGGGTGGTCGCGTTAAATTAAAAGACACCGATCCCACCATTCTTGAAGCGGTGCTTTCTAAGCTGCAAGAAGCGGGTGCAGAAATCACCACGGGTGATGACTGGATTGAACTGGACATGCATGGCAAACGCCCTAAAGCTGTTAGCGTACGCACCGCACCATATCCTGCTTTCCCAACCGATATGCAAGCGCAGTTTATTGCTTTAAATGCGTTGGCAGAAGGTACGGGCACGGTGATTGAAACCATTTTTGAAAACCGTTTTATGCACGCATTAGAAATGCAGCGCATGGGTGCGAAGATTCAAATTGAAGGTAATACCGCGATTGTTACCGGTATTGCCCAGCTTAAAGCCGCGCCGGTCATGGCAACTGATTTGCGCGCATCGGCCAGCTTGGTGATTGCTGCTTTGATGGCCGAGGGTGATACCCTGATTGACCGTATTTATCACATTGATCGTGGTTACGAATGTATCGAGGAAAAAATGCAACTCCTTGGTGCGAAAATCCGCCGAGTACCAGGCTAGTATTATGTTAACTATTGCACTATCAAAGGGTCGGATCTTAGACGATACCCTGCCGCTGTTAGAGCAGGCGGGTATTGTGCCGACTGAAAATCCAGAAAAAAGTCGTAAACTGATTATTCCTACTACGCGTGATGATGTGCGTTTGCTGATCGTGCGTGCCACCGATGTGCCGACTTATGTTGAGCTTGGCGCAGCAGATTTAGGCGTAGCCGGTAAAGATGTGCTGCTTGAGTACGGCGGTCAAGGTTTGTATGAGCCGCTCGACTTACACATTGCTAAGTGCCGGCTGATGACGGCTGGCGCTGTGGGCGTACCTGAGCCGACCGGTCGTTTGCGTGTGGCAACTAAGTTTGTCAATGTCGCTAAACGCTACTACGCTGAGCAAGGTCGCCAAGTTGATATCATTAAGCTGTATGGCTCAATGGAACTTGCGCCTCTCGTCGGGCTGGCCGATAAAATCATTGATGTGGTTGATACCGGCAATACATTGCGCGCCAATGGTTTGGAGCCGCAAGAGCTGATCGCGCATATCAGCTCACGTTTAATCGTTAATCGTGCGTCGATGAAAATGAAACATTCTGATATTAAAGCACTGATTGATACTTTAAGTGCTGCGGTAGAGGCACGACACTAATAGTAAAGTGTACCGGTGTGCTGATGCATGCCGCCTATCTACGTCATAGCCGAATTGATCGGGTGCCCGCGTAGAAGGTTTGCTAGTCTGGCGGCGCCCGAATGTGTGTTTATTATTGAGGCCCGCTATGACTGCCGCGACTATTATTCGACGTTTAAATGCCCAAGATGCAGATTTTAATACTCAACTTGATCAGCTATTGAGCTGGGAAAGTGTCTCTGACGCCAGCGTTAATCAGCGCGTACTGGATATTATTGATAATGTGCGCGCCCGTGGTGATGCAGCGTTAGTTGACTACACCCGTCAATTTGATGGGCTGGATGTGCTGCAGATGAGTGATTTGATTCTGCCGCGCGAGCGCCTTGAACTGGCTCTGACTCGTATCACTCCAGAGCAACGCACTGCTTTAGAAACGGCTGCGCGCCGCGTGCGTGAGTACCACGAGCATCAAGTGCAAGATTCATGGCGCTATACAGAAGCTGACGGCACTGTGCTGGGCCAGAAAATCACGCCAATCGATCGTGCCGGTCTTTATGTGCCGGGCGGTAAAGCGTCTTATCCCTCATCGGTATTGATGAACGCCATTCCCGCCAAAGTGGCGGGTGTACGTGAAGTGGTGATGGTGGTGCCTACTCCGCGTGGCGAAATCAATGAGTTGGTTTTAGCTGCTGCGGCGATTGCGGGTGTCGATCGCGTGTTTACTATTGGTGGCGCGCAAGCGGTTGCCGCGTTAGCTTACGGCACAGAAAGCGTGCCGCCAGTGGATAAAATCGTTGGTCCTGGCAATATCTATGTGGCTACCGCTAAACGTCACGTGTTCGGTAAAGTGGGCATTGATATGATCGCCGGCCCGTCAGAGATTCTGGTGGTTTGTGATGGCAAAACGGATCCCGATTGGATTGCCATGGATCTGTTCTCACAAGCGGAGCACGATGAAGATGCTCAGTCGATTTTGCTCAGCCCTGATGCGGATTTTTTAGAGCGTGTTGAAGCAAGCATGCAACGCTTACTGCCCACTTTAGAGCGCGAAGAGATTGCTCGCACTTCCTTGCGTGAGCGTGGTGCTTTGATCCATGTCGCAGATATGGCACAAGCGATTGCAGTTGCCAATCGGATTGCTCCAGAGCACTTGGAGTTGTCAGTGGAAAATCCTGAGGCATATTTGCCGCAGATTCGCCATGCGGGTGCGATCTTTATGGGTCGCTATACTGCTGAAGCGTTAGGTGACTATTGCGCGGGTCCTAACCACGTGCTGCCCACTTCAGGTACTGCACGCTTTTCGTCACCGCTTGGTGTGTATGACTTCCAAAAACGCTCATCGATTATTTACTGCAGCCCTGCAGGTGCTTCTCAATTAGGTAAAACAGCATCGGTACTGGCGCGAGGTGAGTCGCTAACCGCGCATGCGCGTTCAGCCGAATACCGCATCAAAGCCGATTAGAACGAGAGAACACCGCTTAAAAGAGCGGTATCGAGCATTTGAATCGTTGCGTAAGACGTGGCGATTGACTCAGTTTAGGAGCGCAATACGTGAGTAAGTTCTGGAGTCCTTTTGTTAATAATCTGGTGCCGTATGTGCCAGGTGAGCAACCGAAGATTGAACGACTAATTAAACTTAATACCAACGAGAACCCTTACGGGCCCTCACCCAAGGCTCTCGTGGCAATGCAAGCGCAAATCAGTGACGACCTGCGTTTGTACCCTGATCCTAATTGCGACTTACTCAAACATGCTGTAGCTGACTATTACTCAGTGGGGCCACAGTATGTGTTTGTGGGTAATGGCTCTGATGAAGTACTGGCACATGCCTTTCATGGCTTATTTCAGCACAACAAACCATTACTGTATCCTGATATCAGTTACAGCTTTTATCCGGTGTATTGCGGCTTGTACGGTATTGAACAACAGGCGGTGCCTTTGGATGAGTTCTTTCAAATTCGTCCGGAAGATTATCAACAAGCTAATGGTGGGATTATTTTTCCAAACCCGAATGCGCCGACGGGTTGCTTGTTAGAGTTGGATAAAATTGAGCAGATTTTAAAAACTAACCCAAACTCAGTGGTCTTGGTGGATGAAGCTTATATTGATTTTGGTGGTGATTCGGCAATCAGCTTGGTTAAACAATATGACAACTTGCTGGTCACCCAAACGTTATCCAAATCACGTTCTTTAGCGGGTTTGCGTGTAGGTATAGCTGTGGGTCACCCTGATCTAATTGAGGGTTTAGAGCGGATCAAAAACAGCTTTAACTCCTACCCGTTGGATCGTGCGGCCATTGTTGGTGCTGCTGCTGCGTTTGCCGATGCGGATCACTTCCACCATACACGCAATAAAGTTATCGCCAGCCGTGAATGGGTGGTGGAGGCTTTGACTGCACTTGGTTTTGAAGTGTTGCCGTCAGCGGCCAACTTTGTTTTTGCGCGGCATAGCAGTCGTGATGCTCAAGAATTATCGGCGCAGTTACGTGAGCAGGGGGTGCTGGTGCGTCACTTCAAACAGCCACGTATTGAGCAATTTTTACGGATTACTATTGGTACTGATGAGCAAAATCAAGCACTGATTGATGTGTTAAAAAGCTGTATCTAAAACATCCATATGCAAGGGTGTTGCCCTATTGAATAACGTTGAGGTGAGCCATGTACAGTGAACAAAACTTGATTTGGATTGATCTGGAAATGACCGGACTTGATCCTGATAATGATTACATCATTGAAATGGCCACCATTGTTACTGATAGCCAGCTCAATATTTTGGCCGAAGGCCCAGTACTGGCAATTCACCAGTCAGATGAAGTGCTTGCTGGCATGGATGAGTGGAATACGCGTCAGCATGGTGGCAGCGGTCTCACTCAGCGCGTACGTGACAGTCGTATCAGCGAAGCGGAAGGCGAAGCGCAAACCATCGCCTTTTTGGAAAAATGGTTGCCGGCGAATACCTCGCCGATTTGTGGTAACAGCATTGGCCAAGATCGCCGTTTCTTATACCGCCACATGCCCAAGCTGGAAGCCTATTTCCACTACCGCAATCTGGATGTTTCAACCCTTAAAGAATTAGCTGCACGCTGGGCGCCAGAGCTTCGTAATGGCTTTAAGAAAAGTGATGTGCATTTAGCTCTGGCAGATATTCGCGAGTCAATTGCTGAGCTGCAATATTATCGTGAGCACTTTATTCGTTGCTAATGACTGAAGTGACACTGTGTTGGCAAAAAAATAAGATTTTTCTTGCCAACATAAGACCTTTGGCTAGGTTTTATGTACTATGTTCGGCGGATTGTAAGACAAAACACATCAGCACATATGCTTGTGGCAGCTTGCACCGACGCGGGAGCGCAACGTTAGGGTGTTTCATATGACCGCTCCGTCACAAAACGGCAAGTTACCCAGCACAACTATAATAAAGAAACAGGATCTTGAATGATGGCTGCCTATGAAATACTGATTGCAGATGACCACCCTCTATTTCGCAGCGCGCTGCGCCAAGCGCTGACATTGAGTTTGGGTAGCGCTGCACGTTTAGTTGAAGCAGAAAATATTGCTCAACTAGAAAGTTGCCTGCAAGAGAAATCAGATTGGGATTTAGTGTTACTGGATTTAAATATGCCAGGTGCCCATGGTTTTTCTGGATTAGTGTTGCTGCGGGGGCAGTATCCACAGATTCCAGTGGTGATGATTTCGGCGCAAGAAGAATCAACCGTTATGGCCCGTGCGCGTGAATTTGGCGCGAGCGGTTTTATTCCAAAGTCCAGTCCGTTAGAAGATATTCAGCAAGCCGTACAAGTGGTGTTAGATGGTGATGTTTGGTGGCCTGCACAAACTGCCGCAACGGCTGCCGTCACCGCTGAAGAAAAAGCCGCTAGTGCAGGCTTAGCCAGCTTAACCCCACAGCAGTTTCGCGTCTTGACCATGGTCTGTGATGGCTTGCTGAATAAACAGATTGCTTATGATTTAAGTGTCTCTGAAGCAACGGTTAAAGCGCATGTCACCGCTATTTTTCGCAAGCTCAATGTGCGCACACGCACCCAAGCTGCGTTGCTCTTGCAGCAAATGGAATCTATCCCGCAAAGCGAGTAAATATGCGTTTTGGCAGTGTGCCTTTGGCAAGGATGCCATGCTGCTACACATCCGTTCAATGATTTCGTGGAAAGGTACTTATGTCGCCATTTAAAGGGCAGTCTGGTGTGCGCCGCATCATTAATGCTACCGGTTATTCATTCGCGGGCTTGCGCGCAGCTTTTGTGGGTGAAGCCGCGTTTCGTCAGCTTTTATTGCTCAACGCTATTTTAATTCCAATTAGTTTTTTGTTGGACGTTTCACGTGGCGAACGCGCCTTGATGGTTGCAGTGTGCTTGCTATCGCTGATTGTTGAGCTGTTTAACTCAGCGATTGAAGCCGCGATTGATCGAATTTCTTTAGAGCAGCATCCCTTGTCAAAAAACGCTAAAGATATGGGCAGTGCCGCACAGATGGTTGGTATGACTTTAATCGCTGCAGTCTGGTCAATCATCTTGCTTGGCTAATACGCGGTTACTCTTTAACCGCGCTGACCCCCGCCAAGGTGGTAAACGATGTATCTTTTGCGGTCAGTAAAAAATCTTTCATAAAAGCAGCATCGAGCATATCGGTGCGCACGGCTGCATACAGGGTCGAAAACAAACCCTCTGCACCTAAGCGTCGTGCGCTGACATAGCCTTTTGAGCTGTACTCATGCATGGCCCAGTTCGGCAAACAACATACGCCACGGCCACTGGCGACCAACTGCATCATCATCACGGTCAATTCAGACGTGCGTACTTGTGCTGGCTCGACATCGGCGGGCACCAAGAAGTGATTGAAAATATCCAAGCGGTCATGCTCGACCGGGTAGGTGATCAGCGTTTCTTCACGTAAATCTTCGGGTTCGACATAGACTTTCTGTGCCAGTGGATGCTGCTTCGCCACTGCCAATAATGCTTCATAAGCAAACAGTGGGATATAACTGATACCGGTCAGCTCAATGGGGTCAGACGTTACTACTAAGTCTAAATCGCCCCGCGCCAAGGCGGGCAACGGCGCAAAAGAAAAGCCTGAGGCTAAGTCCAGTTCTACTTCAGGCCAAGCATCGCGAAACTGATCAATGGTTGGCATCAGCCATTGAAAGCAGCTGTGACATTCAATGGCCATATGCAAACGTCCTGCCGAGCCGCCTTGTAAGCGGGCAATATCACGCTCGGCGCTGCGCATCAATGGTAGCACTTCATCTGCCAGCCTAAGCAACCGTAATCCAGCGCTGGTAAAACGTACCGGTTTGGTCTTGCGCACAAACAATTGCATGTCGAGACGGTCTTCCATCTCTTTAAATTGATGGGACAGTGCTGATTGCGTCAGGTGCAGGCGTTCTGCTGCTTCGACTAAGCTGCCCGCATCGCGCAGCGCGCCGAGCGTCTTGAGGTGACGAATATCCAACATGAGAATTCCTTAAGCGGCAACATGAGTAAAACTGTTGATCATCAATAATATTTTGAGATTGTCTCATCTAGGTTAAGTATTGAGAATAGCCCCAGACAATTTAAAGGAGAACACCCATGGCCGTAGCACATAACTTAGGTTTCCCTCGTATTGGTGGTGATCGCGAGCTGAAGAAAGCTGTAGAAGCATACTGGAAAGGTGACATCACTGAAGATAATTTATATCAAGTTGGCCGAGAATTGCGTGCTAAACACTGGCAACTGCAGAAAGATGCCGGTCTTGATTTCGTGCCGGTCGGTGACTTTGCTTGGTACGACCAAGTGCTGACACACTCATTGACCTTTGGTGTGGTACCAGAGCGTTTTGCTCAAGCAGGTGAAAAGCCAACCATTGATACCTTATTTGCTATGGGTCGTGGTGTGGTTGAAAGCGGCTGTTGTGGTGGTGCGCACGCCCAAGAAATGACAAAATGGTTTGATACTAACTACCACTACTTGGTTCCTGAACTGACTGTTGATCAAGAGTTTTCTTTAAGCTGGAATCAGCTGTTTGATGAAGTGGACGAAGCGCTGGCGCTGGGTCACAAGGTTAAGCCTGTGGTGATTGGTCCGCTGACCTGGTTGTGGCTCGGTAAAGTTAAAGGTAAAGAATTCAACAAGCTGGATTTATTAGAAAAACTTTTACCTGTTTATGGTGAAATCTTTCAACGTCTGGCGGCACAAGGTGTTGAGTGGGTGCAAATTGATGAGCCGATTCTGAGCCTTGATTTACCACAAGAGTGGAAAAATGCCTTTGAACGTGCCTATAACTTGTTGCAGCGTGAGCCGGTTAAAAAACTGGTTGCCACGTACTTTGCTGGTTTAGAAGATAACCTCGGTTTAGCGGCAGGTCTACCCGTGGATGGTTTGCACATTGATCTGGTGCGTGCGCCAGAGCAGTACCCAACGATTCTTGACCGTCTGCCTGCCTACAAAGTGTTGTCATTGGGTGTGGTGAATGGCCGTAACGTCTGGCGCTGTGATCTTGAGAAAGTATTAGAAACCCTCAAGCATGCACAAGAACGTTTAGGTGATCGCCTGTGGGTTGCGCCATCCTGCTCATTACTGCACAGCCCTGTTGACTTGGCGCGTGAAGATCAGCTCGATGAAGAGCTAAAAAGCTGGCTGGCCTTTGCCGTACAAAAATCTGCAGAAGTGGCCGTTTTGGCAGAAGCACTGAACAACCCAGACAGTCCGCAAGTAAAAGCTGCACTGGCACAAAGCCGTAAAGTACAAGAAAGCCGCGCCAACTCACCGCGTATTCACAAGCCAGAAGTACAAGCGCGTCTGGCTGCCGTAACGGCGCAAGACAGCCAGCGTAAATCTGTGTTTGCTGAGCGCATCAAGTTGCAACGTGAGCGTTTGGACTTACCACTGTTCCCAACTACAACCATCGGTTCGTTCCCACAAACCAAAGAGATCCGCGCCGCACGTCTAGGCTATCGCCAGGGCAAGCTCAGCGAAGTGGATTACCAAAAAGCCATGCAGGCAGAAATCCAACACGCCGTGCACGTTCAGGAAGAATTGGATCTGGATGTGTTGGTGCACGGTGAAGCCGAGCGTAATGACATGGTTGAGTACTTTGCCGAGCAACTGGACGGTTACTTGTTCACCCGCTTTGGTTGGGTGCAAAGCTACGGTTCACGTTGTGTGAAGCCCGCGGTGATCTTCGGTGATTTAACCCGCCCGAAAGCCATGACCGTTGAGTGGATTGAATACGCCCAGCAGCAAACCCATAAAATCATGAAAGGCATGTTGACCGGTCCTGTGACCATGCTGATGTGGTCGTTCCCGCGTGAAGACGTTTCACGTGAAGAACAAGCGCGTCAATTGGCACTGGCGATCCGTGACGAAGTGGTGGATCTGGAAACGGCTGGGATCAAAATCATTCAGATTGACGAAGCAGCCTTCCGTGAAGGTTTACCATTGCGCCGTGCGCAGTGGCAGAACTACTTGGATTGGGCCACTGAATCCTTCCGTCTCACCGCTAGTGGTGTGCGTGATGAGACGCAGATTCACACCCACATGTGCTACAGCGAGTTTAATGACGTGATTGATTCCATCGCTGCGATGGATGCTGATGTTATTACAATCGAGACTTCGCGTTCAGATATGGAATTACTGGAAGCTTTTGAAACCTTTCATTATCCAAATGACATTGGCCCAGGTGTTTACGACATTCACTCGCCACGCGTGCCTAGCAGCGATGAAATGGCTAATCTGCTCCGCAAAGCGGCTAAACGTATTCCTGTTGAGCACCTTTGGGTTAACCCAGACTGCGGTCTAAAAACTCGCGCGTGGCCAGAAACTAAAGGTGCACTGGCGCACATGGTGACAGCCGCGAAGCAATTGCGTAAAGAATATGCATAAGACTTAGTGTCATAGGCTCAGTACAGTCAAAGCATATAAAAAATGCGCAGCTACATAAAAAAGCCCCAAAAGTTTGACTAACTTTTGGGGCTTTTTTATGTAAGTCAGTGCGAAGTGAATTGTGTTTTACTGCTAAACATGACGAAGTGGTTTTCTAAAATAGAGCGTGATAAGGGGCTATTTCATGAGCATAAGGTCTCCTTTGGCTCTGTCACTGAATGCGTAGTTGTAGAGTACTGGATGATCGAATGAGTTTTAGGGGAAGTCCAAACCATTAAAAATCGCTAAGGATGGTGACCTTTACTACAGAGTTCACCTCATTAGTGCATGCCCATGTTGGGCGTACACAAAAGATTCAAACCGCTCGCTTCGTTCACTGGGACGGGCTAAAGTTCGCCCCTTAACTAAGCGTCTGTCGACACAGCAACACATAATGAGTTTTTATTTTAAAATACCTTCCGCTTGTTTCCTGTTCTGATGATGTTCTATCAACAATACATGCATAGCGATTCAATCAAAAACCTTACAACTCCCACGAGATGATATGAAACAATTAAATAAACTCGCGACAGCGATTATTCCTAACAATGGCGGTGAGTTGACTTTGTTTCAGCGTGAAAATGAGTTTTCTATACGGCTTTCCGGTGTGCGTGGGGAGTTGATGAATAGCCGCATTTTCAACTCTGAACAAGAGTTGGCTACGCTTGGTTGTGCGCATATTAAAAACCAAGAGCATGCCGAAGTTTTAGTGGGCGGCTTGGGTATGGGTTATACGTTGGCGTCAGCACTGCAATGTGTGACGGCCAGTTCACGGGTCACTGTGGCCGAGCTTATTCCAGAAGTGGTGGAGTGGAACCAAGGCTTACTCGGTGAATGTGCGGGCAGGCCCTTGGTTGATCCGCGCAGTCACGTACGGCTGGGTGATATTGTTGAATTAATTAAACAACAGCAGCCTGTTTTTGATGCCATTTTACTTGATGTCGATAATGGCCCAGAAGGCATCACGCATAGCAATAATAATTGGCTGTATTCCACGCCAGGCTTAGCGGCTTTATATAATAGTTTGCGCCCTGAAGGGGTGTTGGCTGTTTGGTCTGCTGGGGCAGATTCGATGTTTGTGATTCAACTCAAAAAAGCTGGGTTCACAGTGAGCGTGCGTACAGTGAGAGCGAGGCCAGGTAAAGGCAGTCACCATACTATTTTCCTTGCGAAAAAGCCTTGGCGCTCGTCTGCGAGGTCATCAGTCTGACTGTGCCGATGATTTAGAATCGATCGATAGTAGACTCATAAAATAGTGTATTTTTCATCACGCCTAACCGCGTGTTGGTTTCTTGGGACGTCGGGTCGTCACTCCTCAACTTAAATCTTATGGCATGCCATACCAATCAATCAAAAGAGTCTTAAATGTTAAAGTTTTTTAGAGTTGCAAGCCTATTGGAAGGACTGTCTTATCTGCTCATACTGTGCGTGACACTGGGTTTTATTAGCAGGCAGTTGGTGTTCACCATTGGCATGGCGCACGGTGCGCTGTTTATTGTGTATTTGCTGCTTTCATTTCTTGCGTCACATAAACAGGGTTGGCCTGTGCTGGTCTGGCTCTTGCTGTTCTTGGCGGCTTTTATTCCCTTTGCGTTTGTACCGGTAGAAATATTTTTACAAAGAGAGCTACAGAGAAACGAAAATAACGCAGAACCAATAGCCTAAGGTGAGGCCGCGTGACGTGCGTTCGCTATACCGAAGCTACTCTGAATGGCATTGCAGGTGCTATTTCTTGAGCAGTAGGCCTATGTTGTCTACAATGGCGCACTTTTTATTTACCCTAGGTCAGACATGAACGACACAACTTCACTACCTGCTTTACCTGATCATCTTTCGGGTAATCCCCGTAGCCCGCATCATGTTGCAGCAATTTTTGAGCATGCGATTGGTATTCGACTAAACGGAAAAGAGCGCTTCGATGTTGAGGAGTATTGCATCAGCGAAGGTTGGGTAAAAATTGCTTCGCCTAAAGCGAAGGACCGTCGTGGTCAGCCTCTAATGGTCACGCTAAAAGGTACTGTTGAGGCCTTTTATAAATAAGTGATTGTGCATGCCTCTAGCTATCATTGGTTCCCTGAGGGTCTAGAGGCGTTTAGCTCCTCGGTATCATCAACACAACACGCGGCAAGCTTACTCCGCTTGCCAAGAAGTTGCTCTTATCGTCACGAACAATTGCTAGTGGCTAACCGACGCGGGCGGAGGCTGCGGTTAACGTTTCGATGTTGTTGAGGTACGCGTATGTTGCTTTGTATGATTCTTCTATCCGTTCGGCAACGGCTTGCGAATTCGCAACACGGTTCTTGAGGTTGTTGAAGGCTTTTGGCTCGCCTGTCGGCAGCACGTGTACCTTTACTTCCGGTGGTACGCTGGCCAACGCCTCAAGGAAGCGGTGTCGACGTGCAATTTCGTACGCGACCATGGCGACATCCCATGGGTTTGTCGGTACGGCAAGCGGTGCTTCGATCCATCCCACCTGTAACACATAGATTGTTGTCGCGCCAAGCTCGATCGCTCGGTCAAGCGGGATCGGTGCAACTAGGCCGCCGTCGAAGTAGTGCTGGCCATCAATCTCTACGGCGGGGAGCAAACCTGGCATTGCCGATGAAGCGAGCACCGCCTCGATAAGGGGGCCGTGTTCAAAGTAATGAATGCTTGCCGCTTCAATGCTGGCAGCAACACACTGGAAAGGCACCACTAAGTCCTCGAATCGTTCGACCGTGAAGGCATCGGTAAATAGCTGGCGTAGCGATTCGTTACTCTGTAGGTGCGTTCCAGATTGAGAGAAAGTCTTGATTTGCTCGATAAATGATGAGTCGAGCACACCTTTTTGTCCTATGGTTGTCCACAGGTCAGCCATTCGGCCGATGGTGCTTAGTGATGGGTCCGCAGCGATCATTGCGCCGTTGACCGCTCCAATCGAGGTGCCGACGATTAAATCGGGTGTAATGCCCCATTCTATAAGCGCTCGTAGCATGCCGACTTGGTGCGCCCCAAGCAGCCCTCCACCACCTAATACAAATGCCGTTGTCATTCTCGCTTCCTAACACATGGCTATTTAAACGTCATGTTATGGCTAGAATCAACGCTCCGTCAAATGACTTTGTTGATGGTGTTGATGGCCGTTAGTGGCTGTAGAATAGCCTTGTTTGCTGGGCTTTATTCGCGTTCTAAGAGATGCGTTAATGGCATATTGCCCATTTTCAGGGTAAGCCCACGGAGAACCTTTTGCTCTCTATTCAGGCATGCAAGAAAATTGCACCGTGCAAGGAAGACTCCCTTATTCCTGCGCTGAATAGGAATTCATAGCGCACAAGAGTCTGTGCTCCGGATGTTTTTTGTAGCGATATATTCATTATGCCCATGGGTGACATATGTCGCACATGGGATGCAGCATTATGCTTAAACATTGTAAGAGTCATATAAATACGTTAAATTCAATTGTGTCTTAAAATATTATCCTTGCCAGTTTTCGAAGGAAGAGCAGAACTTCAGTCTGTTGTTTCTGAATACCTTCAATTGATTACACGCTCCGTTTATAAGCCTAGCCAAAAAAGTCATTGCTGGATAACAGGTCAAGCGTTTATTGACGTTGAAAACCC
>JAVESM010000039.1:0-13103 GCA_034006605.1 Pseudomonas sp.
CGGAAAGGTTGCTCTAGGAAAGCAGTAAAAAAGCTCTTCTCGTGTTTCTGCTAATTTGCAGATTTGTTCAATATCATCTTCTGTTACTTCTCGAGTAAGCATAGATTCCATCCTTGCTATTTAACGCCCGCATTTGCGGCTGGTTTGGAGCGCGGCGGAAAATCAGTCCGACAACATGCGCTTGTTAAATTTAGAAGCCTTCAGGGTGAGACGATAACCATTCACGGTGCTGCTCCTTTAGGCGATCTCTTTCCTCTGCTGAAGCCAATACAACGTCAGCGCCTCCATCATAAGGGTGAAAAACGATACCTTTGCTGGGACAGATAATCATAATATTACCCACTTCATCGTTGGCCACCATACGAAAAAGGCTATTCAACTCACTACCAGTGAACTCGATCTCCGCCGCATGAAAATGCCAATAGGATTCATAATCGTCGTCATCTTCATGACACTTCAGTGTGCACCAAGGTTCACTGGTCGAAAATAACTTTAAGAGCGCTGGCTCTGGTCGTGAAGGCACTATTTCCTCAGAGTACTCTGGCAAGACAACGAGAACCTTGCTGCCATTGCCGCATAACTCTTGAAGGACAAGATTGTACCTATGTAAGATTTCTAAATACTCGTCTTCATTTTCTGGATATCGCTTCGACTCTGGCAACGAATGAAAGCGCACCCATCGGCTTTTATACTCATGTTTTAAGTTATGAGCCTCGGGAGCGAAATTATCGAATTCGCTAGCCCAGAATTTAGCAAGTTCTTCAATCATAGTAAAATTTAACGCCGCCAGCACGCGCGGCTTTGTAGTGAAGGCGAAGCCGCAACGGAAAAGCCGTCGCCGTGCCTGGCCTGGTTATAAGGCATGTAACTCCCAATGATCTTTACTGATCTTGTACAAAACATGCTCGCAAAGCGGGTCAGAAGGTTCTAGGTCAGGATGCTCAAAATTGCTGGTATAAGCCATCCCGATTTTCTCCATGACAGACTGCGAGCGAATATTACCCACTGTCGTAAAAGAGACCACTTCATCTAAGCCCAAATGAGTAAAAGCATACCGCAATGATTCTTTGGCAGCCTCCGCCGCGTAACCCACACCCCAATATCGTTTCGCAAGACGCCAGCCAATCTCAACACATGGTGAAAAAGGCATTCTTTCCGTGGGAATGTGCAGACCAACAAAACCAATAAACTTGCTATGGCCAGGAATCTCAACTGCCCAAAACCCCCACCCACGCTCAGCAATGAGTGATCTGATTTTTTCCCCCATTGCGTAGCTTTCTTCAACTGTAAGAAGCTTAGGGAAAAACTCCATCACATCCTTATCCTCACACATCTGTGAGAAAGGAAGGAGGTCTTCGTCATTCCACTGTCGAAGTATCAATCGTTCCGTTCGAATCATGTGCCAGATGATGCCTTATAACGATAAGCTTTGGGGCGGCTGGAGCGAAGCGTAAACCGTCCCAGCCGCGATAGCGGCGACAACAGCGCCTTGTTATGCATTGTCGACCTCAATGAACCACTTGGGCTGCATGGCGTCGAAATCCTGACGGATATTGGATGGCAGGTAACTAGCCGAATCCAGCACAAATGGTTGACCTCCCACGCGCTTGAATACAACCCAGTGCCAGAAGTCCTTGCCTTCTTCCTGATGGTGCTTGATAGACAACAACGCCAGATTGGGCAATGCCTCCCAAGATTCAAATGGGGTTTCATCAGCGGAAGTTTTGACACCTGCGCTCGACAACATACGCCGGACATACTGTGTATCTGACCACAGCGATTTGTCCGAAGCATGGATGCCCATAGCATTGGCTACGGCCCTCATCTCTGAGTACGTCTTGCCCAGAATGTTGGCAACCGACGCGATTCCGCATCCCGTGGCTTCCTCCTGAACTACTGGTTCGAGCACTGACTCCCCCTTAATGCATAACATTATATTAGTAAGCATGCGCGTTTTGACGCTCAGAGCTGCACACTTTAATTCACTATAACAATCTGAAATTAAAAGCTTTTTCTAAAAAAGCAGAAGAACTAATTTATCACAGTCTGTGCATGCACGATATCTTGCGAAGCACATGCTCACTATCATTCCAGAACTTTTATAACCATCTGATTTATATAACTTAAAAACAAAACGTAGCAGAGAAGCGCGCAACGCGCAGCAACAAAACGAGCATTCTAACAAGTGCTCGCCAGGTAACCTGTTCAGACACACAGCTTAATATCAAAAGTAAATTTCTGAAACAACATTCTCAGTATCTGTACTTTCACCAGCCCTTTCATTCCCCATCTAAACCGATCAAACCAAAATCACTTTGTTTACGGCTTTTGGTCTCGCTTTTTTGCATGGTACTGACTCCACTTCTTCGGAGTCTTATCCATGAAACACAGCTTACCACTGTCAGCCATTTTACTCGCCGTTGCTCTAACAGGCTGCGCAACACAAGCACCAACAGTTAATTACACTGATGGTAGCCGTGGCGCTCGCAACCCAGAACAAATTACGCCTGATATTTATCCTACTGGTGCCAAGGCCAGCCAAGAGCCGGTCATTCGCGAAGGGCGCTATCGTTTAGTCAGCACCAAACCATCAGCTGAGCAGCAAGACTTACTTGCTCAAATCATTACCTTTAATGCCAATTTAGCCGTACACATCACCGCCAAAGATGCACTAGATAGCGTCACTGCACGATCAGGCTACCGTCTATGCCCGGCGCATGCTGAGCACATTAAAAACCTCTATGCACTGCCATTACCTGAAGCTCATAAAAAAATTGGCCCGATGACCCTGCGCAATGCCTTACAAGTTTTAGCTGGCCCTGCATTTAGCGTAGAAGTAGATGAGCTCAAACGTTCTATTTGCTTCACTGTGCGTTCCGAATACGACAAACCTATTCGTTTAGCGCCAAGCGTTAATGGTGAGTTGTGATGGTAAATCTCAGAACCTATAAAGCATTTTTGGTCTTAATCTTAGCCAGCTGGAGCACTCTAAGCCTAGCCAACTCTCAGATCGAGAACAGCCAAAAAACAACAACCGAACAGGTATCAAGCGACAGCAATGCCCAAGCAATAACACTCACAAGCTCTGAAAAAGCAGCCGTTTGGGGGCTAACATCTGATGAGTGGGATAAATTCGAAGCCCTGATGCAGGGACCTCGCAGCTATTGGAGTCCTAATCTCGATCCTTTAACCGTATTGGGTATTGAAGCTAAGACACAGGCCGATCGCATGCGTTACGCAGAGCTCCAAGCTAAGGCTGAATACCATCGTACCGAAGCCGAGCTGGCTTACCAGCGTGCATATGACACAGCTTTTCAAACGCTCTTTGCTGACCAGCTCATTATCACCTCTCCTGAGATCACTGAAGAAGATTTTCCACCTCTAAAACAGCAAGGCTTACCTGATGAACTGCCGCTCATTGTGTTTGTGAATATACGTTGCAAGCCCTGTGACGCTTTGATTCAACGCCTGCAGTCAGAGCAAAAGCGTATTGATATTTATGTCGTTGGCACACAAAGCGATGACAAAGCGATCCGTGACTGGGCAATGCGTGTAGGCATTAAGCCTGACTTAGTTCAGCGCAAATTCATCACGCTGAATCACAACAATACCGAGCTGCAAACACTATCCAAAACTAAGGATATAAAAAGCGTAACACTGCCAATATTGTTTAAACGTCTGGGCTCCCAATGGTCAAAAGTCGAGCTGTATTCATCACAGCGATAAGTGTTTTGATATGGGCACAGTCAGCTCAAGCGTCTGTGCCTTCTGCTTATCAACTGATCGCACAAACAACAGGTGTTCCACCCATTGTGTTGTATGCCGTCGCCCTGCAAGAGTCAGGAAAAACAATTCATCCAAAACTGCATAGACCATGGCCTTGGACGCTTAACGTAGCCGGTAAAAGTTACTACTACGCTAACCAACACAAAGCCTGTACAGCGCTACATATCGCGCTCAAAGCTCATAACCCCAAGAACATCGACGTGGGTATTGCTCAAATTAACTGGGGTTGGAATCCTGGGATATTTGCATCGCCTTGCGAAGCGCTCAATCCGTACAAAAACCTCACTGCAGCAGGCCATTTATTACGCAAACACTATCGCGCGTCAGGCGATTGGAATGTTGCTACTGGCCTGTATCACCACCCTGCCGGTGGGCACATTGCAGCACGCTACCAAAAGTCTGTTGCTCAGCGCTTAAATACGCTGCGCTATATCACCACCACACAGAAATGAGACATACCGTATGAGAACTCTCAAAAATATCAGCTCACTTGTAGTCTTATTACTCAGCACACAGGCCAATGCGAATGACCTAACTGTGCTCTCTGCAGGCGGTTCATCAGCATCACGTTACTATGAATCCTTATCGATACAATCCTCTGAAAAAGCCATCCCGCCACTGCCAAACATTCAAGTGCATGACATCAACAACATGATGTTTCCGGTTAAAAGCAACCTAACCCCTGGCTATGTACAAGCAAGAACGATTAACGCCAACGGCTTAGCTCAACCCATTTTTCTAATGGGATACGACGAAACATCCATTGAGTGGCTGCAACAACGCAGAACCATACTTGTTGAGCTTAATGCCATCGGCTTAGTGGTTAACGTGCCTGATGCCGAAGCCATGGCTTATCTGCAAAGCTTAGTACCTGAACTCATGATGTCCCCTGTACCAGGAGATGATATTGCAGAACGTATTGGGACAAAGCATTACCCGTTTTTGCTAACGCGCAACAGCATTGAACAGTAATGACAGAGTCGCATAATGAGTAAGCATATCCTTGAGTCAAAACTACGCCCTGCCGTTGAGTTCTACAGTGCATCTGTATTCTTTTCTGCCGCAACACTCTGTGTGTATTCACCTTGGGCTGTTGCATTAGCTCCCAGTATCGGCCTTGCTACCGGTGGTTGCTATGCACTCGCCGGTGCCATTCGTTTCAAGCAAGGACTGAATGTTGTTCGTTACCGGCAAAACCTCAAGCGCTTACCAGTCTATGAGATGACCAGTTCACAAATACCCGTAAGTAATAAGTTTCTATTTATGGGCAGAGGCTTTGAGTGGACTCGTATTCACACCCAGCGCCTAATGGATGCAAGTGATCCCAACGTCGCACACTTGGTTGAGCCTTCCGCTGCTTTTAGGTTAGCTCGTCATTTGGAGAAAAGCCTAGAGGACAGCAAAGTCCTATCTTTCATACCAAAAATGACACAGTGGGACAGTCGCCTAAACCCAATTCGCCCACTGCCACCAGTGGGCGGTTCATCACTGATACATGGTGTAGAGCCCAACGAAAAAGATGTCTACATGCCACTGGGCGAAAGGGTTGGTCATACGCTTGTGGTGGGCACGACTCGCGTGGGTAAAACTCGGTTGGCCGAAGTCTATGTTACCCAAGACATTCACCGTGGTGATGTCACCATCATGTTTGATCCTAAAGGCGATGCTGATTTACTCAAGCGTATGTACGTTGAATGCAAACGTGCTGGGCGTGAAAAGGAGTTTTATGTTTTTCACTTGGGCTACCCGGATATTTCTGCGCGTTATAACGCTGTTGGCCGGTTTGGACGTATCTCCGAAGTGGCTGGCCGTATCTCTGGTCAACTTTCTGGTGAGGGTAACTCAGCAGCCTTCCGTGAGTTTGCTTGGCGGTTTGTAAACATCATTGCCAAAGCGCTTGTCGAGCTAGGCCGCCGACCTGATTACACTCAAATTGCTCGCCATGTGGTCAATATTGATGAGTTGTTTATTGAGTATGCAAAGCTCGCCTTTGAGCGCGACAAGCAAGTCAATGCATGGGAAATCATTGTTGAAATTGAAAACAAACTCAATGATAAAAACATACCAATGAACATGCGTGGACGCGATAAGCGCGTCGTTGCTGTTGAGCAGTACATTTCACAATCCAGTTTTTTTGACCCAGTGATGGATGGCTTACGCTCTGCTGTGCGTTATGACCGTACCTACTTTGATAAAATTGTTGCGTCTCTTTTACCTCTACTGGAGAAGCTCACAACGGGTAAAATAGCTGAGCTACTCGCGCCAAACTATGCAGATCTAACTGACCCAAGACCCATCTTTGATTGGATGCAAGTCATCCGCAAAAAAGGTGTGGTGTATGTCGGTCTCGATGCCATGTCTGATGCCGTCGTAGCCTCTGCCGTTGGTAACAGCATGTTTGCTGATCTTGTTTCCGTTGCCGGCCAAATTTATAAGCACGGTATTGATGATGGTTTACCTGGTGGTAACGCGTTCGCTAAGCGCGCCATTAACTTGCATGCTGACGAGTTTAACGAGCTGATGGGTGATGAGTTTATTCCACTCATTAACAAAGGTGGTGGTGCTGGCATGCAAGTAACCGCTTACACCCAAACCATCAGTGACATTGAGGCACGCATTGGCAATGCGGCCAAAGCTGGCCAAGTCGTCGGTAACTTCAACACACTACAAATGCTACGTGTGCGTGAAACCAAAACAGCAGAGCTACTCACTAAACAGTTACCCAAGGTCAACGTGCTCACCAACACTCTGGTTTCAGGTGCCACTGACACATCCGACCCAAGTGCGGCCACAGACTTTACCTCATCATCACAAGACCGTGTCAGCGCAACCAGCGTCCCAATGATTGAGCCTGCTCACATCGTCAAGCTCCCCAAAGGGCAAATGTTTTCACTGCAAGAAGGTGGTCAGCTGTGGAAAGTAAGAATGCCCTTACCCAAGCCAGATCCTGATGATGTATTGCCGGATAACCTGCAGGAACTCGCTACACAAATGCGTAAAAACTATAACGAAAGCGCTGGCTCTTGGTGGTCAAACACCAGCAGCAGTGTGTCGGCGTCACCACTCTCGGACGTAATGGCCATGGGCAGAGATCCTGGTACTGACTTTGAAAGTACTGTTGATGAGGAAGATGCTGACAACAGTGATGACCACATCGACTTAGACAATAACGACGACTTCTAATATGAGCACAAACAATCAAACGCAACCTCAAGTTGAGCAAAAGCCCAAAACATTGTTTGGCAAAACCCTAGCGCTGTTTTGGAAGATCATTGGCCTGTTGGCCATCTCGTTGTTTTTTTCTCTAGTCCTTGAATACATTGGCCTCGTGTTCTGGTGGCCAGAAGAAGGCTGGCAGCACAGCCAGAGAATGTTTCAGCAAGAATTGAGCTGGCTCAGCAATGACTTTAAACAATCACTCTTAATGAGTA
This sequence comes from Pseudomonas sp., assembly GCA_034006605.1. Taxonomy (GTDB): domain Bacteria; phylum Pseudomonadota; class Gammaproteobacteria; order Pseudomonadales; family Pseudomonadaceae; genus Denitrificimonas. The sequence goes on from JAVESM010000039.1 coordinate 7,218, forward strand.
GTCCTGGGCATTTTATTAGCCTTGTAATCGAGCAAGTCTTTGACTGGGTAATGATTAAAACGGGACTCTTAGAATTGACACAAACCGCTCAAATCAAAGCTCAAGGCAAAGGCTCAGGCGCTTTTATAGCCAGTATATATGTTGTCGCAGAAAATTTTATTCTAGCCAGTGTCTTTATCGTGATGACCTTTATCATCCGATTCAGCATTCTCGTGCTATCCATTCCACTCTTCATTATGGCTGCTCTAACAGCCGTAGTGGATGGATTGATTCGCCGTGATATTCGCAAGTTTGGAGCAGGCAGTGAAAGTAGCTTTATCTATCACCGTGCCAAAAAGCTGATCGTTCCGATGATTATCGCACCTTGGTTTCTATATCTCTCCGCACCGATCGCAGTCTATCCACAGCTAATTTTGATTCCCTGTGCTATCTCATTAGGCATTGCTATTTTAGTCACGATTACGACGTTTAAGAAGTATTTATAATTTCTGTTTGCAATACAATCAGAGAAAAGGCACCATATTGACGTACAGAGCAATAACAACAGGAGACTCATTATGAACATAATTACAGACACCAAACAGGACCGTATCAACTTACGGTTAAGGCACGATGTCAAAAAGACGCTTGAGCGTGCAGCTGGCTTTGAAGGTAAAACGATCAGCAGCTTTATTCTCAGCAGTGCCCTCGTGCAAGCCGAAAAAACAATTAGTGAACATGAGATCATTCGCTTAAATAGCCATGATGCAGAGGCTTTCTTCGATGCTCTCGCACAACCTATTCAGTTTAACGATAAACTGCTTCGCGCTTTAACGATCCATAGCCAGAATGTTGAGAGCAAATGATTGGAACGTCCCAACTCGTCATAAACCCACTCAACAACTCTCACGATCGAGCAGGTTTTGCGTGTGGCATAGAAGCCCTAGATAATTATTTAAAAAAACAAGCTAATCAAGACGTTAAGCGCCGTGTGAGTAAAGTATTTGTTGCGACAAACGCTAATAACCCAACTTGTATTTTAGGCTACTACACCCTTTCCTCTTTAGCGATTGAGGCTCCTTCTTTACCCAGCCTACTAGCTAAAAAGCTGCCTAAACACCCTATCCCAGCTGCTTTATTAGGCCGCTTGGCCGTTAGCACTCATATGCAATCTCGTGGTATTGGTTCAATGCTATTGGCGGATGCAGTCAAGAGGACACTGGCAGCCAGTGAGCACATTGCAATCTATGCGCTGATTGTCGATGCAATTAACCAACAAGCTCAACAGTTTTACGAATCATTTGGTTTTACCTCGCTAACAGCTGAAAATAATCGTCTATTCCTTCCCTTAAAATCTATATCTTAAGTCTCCACTTCACCCAGATAAAAAATATAACTTTATCTATTTCCACACCAAAAGCTGATTGTTGCGTCTTCGCACGCTGTCAATCAGCCATTTTATATGATGTGCTCACAATTTATTTTAATCAATTACTAGCTACTACTCCTTTACCTCCATCTCATGTAGAAGACGTATTCCCTCTTTTCTGAAGATATCCCCCACAAAAAAACCAATAACCAACAGCAATATAAAAGCTAAATATGTATCCCAAGTAAATGACGCAAAAAACCTCAAAATCGAAAATTTTTCCGCCTCCCCATCAAAAACAACTTTTAAAATAGCAGCCACAGGTGTAACCGTAATTATTATCATTAAACCCCTGAAAATAGAAACTCCTATATCAACTAATGATCTAGCAAAAGTTTCTCTTGCTTTTGGGTTTAAGTCTTCAATTTTCATGACAAGAATATACCTTTCAAAATTAATGTAGTTTTCAATAGCAACTTTTACAATAAAAATTACTAATTAGAAGTAAATCACGTTTCACGATTAACACAACTCATAGCTACCGCTTTTTCTGCAAGCTAAAAACAAACCGATCAAACCAAAATCGGTTTGTTTGCAGTATTTTTTCTTGCAATGCATAAAGTTGATGTCCGTACGCAATACACCCTTATGGAGCGGGTATGGACAAAACTTCTCAAACACATCAACGGCGTTTACCCAAGTCAGGCTTAGCAGCTTTATGCATCGCTATGCTCATGACAACAGGTCATGCCTACGCATCTTCTGAGGCCTTTGAGCGTGAGCAACTTATGCTCATTCAAAAGCAACTGCATAACGCAGAACTGCTATTGAAAAACGCTCAAAAAAATATCACACCAAATGAAACAACACGCTTTTGGTTTGACTATCAACGCCTCGAAAAAGATCTACAACAAATTCAGCTGGGAGTTCAGAACTATCTGAGCCCCCATCGCGCACAGCCGAGAGACTCGCATGACGTTGCCCGTTCATACAGTCGGGATGTGCGCGAACTGAGTGCATCAGTGGGTGCAGCCAATGGCTCTCACTGAGCAACAACGTCAAGCCTTCAATACGGCATCAGGTGTGGGTGATAACGCCTTGTTAGGCAGTAACACCCTATTCCTCTCTGTACTGCTCACCGTCGTATTCCTATGGGCTGCATGGGTGCTTTTATCCACCTACAAAGGTTGGGTCAATAAATCAGTCAGAACAGGCGAAGCAGGCGCTGTGTACATCAGAGTGGGTGTGCTCATTGTTGTATTGATCTGGTTTGTTCTTTCTTAAAATCTCGGAGTTCATCATGTTTCAACGCATTAAAAGCAACTTTAAAAAAATCCAAAACAAAGCACTTCTGCTGCTTTTCAGTGTGCTGTCACCACCTGCATTTGCAGACCTTCCAACTGTTGAAGACCCCTCTCGCGGTCAAGGCAGCGGCATCTTTGAAACCATGAAGAACTACGCCTATGACGCAGGAATCTTTATCGGCTTACTCATTGCAACCATCGGTTTTCTAGGTGTGGCTTGGCATGGAATCGCAGTGTTTTCTGAAGTTCAAAACGGTAAAAAAAAATGGAGCGACTTTGGTGCGGTTGTCGCGGTAGGCGTAATTCTCATTGTGGTGGTCATCTGGCTGCTCAGTAAAGCTGCAGACATTCTTTAATCGCCCCGAAGAAGCATTGACGTATGAATAACAAAGTTGAAACCAGCCATGACGGAACCGTCATGTTCCTACCAGAACGCCTGAATCGAGATCCAACCGTGATTCGCGGTATGACGGCAGATGAAATGTTTGTCATCGCATTAATTGGCGTAATTCTCGGCCTCGGTCTTGGCATCTTTTTATGGATTATCACCGATGAAGCTGCGCTGATCGTTACGTCAATGTTTCTTATCGGTCCCGTGCTCTGTTTGTTCTTTGGAAGCTCTTTGCTACGAAGAATGAAGCGAGGACGACCTAACACCTGGGTGTACCGCGCCGCGCAATACCGACTTGCCAAACGCGGTATCAATATAGGCATCGAAGCCCTGATTTTACGCTCCGGCAACTGGTCAATCAGACGTGAAAACAGACACCGACAGGCGTTACTCAAACTACTGCAACAGGATGAAAAATGAGTCGCTTTAAAAATACAGTCGATCAACAAAAAGCGCATATCAATACGCTGCGAGCTGCATTAGTTGGCGTCGTGATTATTTGCGCAGCCTTTTGGTATGGCTGGAAATCAGCCCCTAATACGCTAACTGTGCATGTCCCACCCGACTTACGCTCAGGTAGCACTCGCCTATGGTGGGATGTTCCACCGGAGAACGTGTACAGCTTTGCGCTCTACATTTTCCAGCAACTCAACCGCTGGCCAAACAGCGGGGATAAAGATTACTCAAAAGCCATTTACTCACTGCAAAACTACCTGACTCCATCCTGCAAAGCAGAGCTGGAGGAAGATCATCGTTCACGCCAAGTGCGCGGAGAACTGCAAAAACGAGTGCGTGGTGTTTACGAGATCCTTGGTCGTGGCTATGCCGATAAACCCACGTTTAGAGTGCAGCAAAGCAGTCAAAACTCATGGCTCGTTAATCTGGATCTTAATGCTGATGAGTACTTCTTAACTGAACAAGTTAAGCGCTCAGTCGCACGTTACCCAGTGAAGATTGTGCGTTACGACATTGATCCATCCAAAAACCCATATGGCCTGGCATTCGATTGTTTCTCTGGCCAAATCCAACGCCTCACAATTGAGGGTGAACAGAATGAATAAATTACGCTCAATGGCGTTGTCTGCCTGCGCTCTATTGTTGAGCCAAAATCTATTGGCTGTAGAGCTTGTTCAATGGGAGCGGTTGCCCATTGCCGTTCCTTTGGTTAAAGGCGAAGAACGCATCATCTTTCTCGATAAGAATGTACGTGTTGGAGTGAGTAGCCAACTGGCGAACACACTGCGCGTTCAGTCGGCTGCCGGTGCATTGTACTTATTAGCCAATGATGAAATTGAACCCACTCGCCTGCAGGTACAAGACGTTGAAACCAGTGAAGTCATTCTGCTGGACATCACCACTGTACCCAGCACCGGCACAGCACTTGAACCCATTCGTATACTTTCCGAAGGCGATGCCTCTCTAGCTCGCTCTGATGAAGAAAGTAAGGCGATTGCTGACAAGCAAACGCAAGCATTAAAAATACCAGCCCCAATTGCTTTAACCCGCTATGCCTCACAAATGATGTACGCGCCTTTGCGCACCGTAGAACCCGTATCAGGTATCACCCAAGTACCCATAAAAGTTACTGGTGACGATCTGCCCATACTGCCGACTTATTCAGTTAAAGCAAAAGCACTCACAGCCTTCAAAATGGGCAGCTATACGGTAACGGCGGTAAAGCTCCAAAACACACAACGCAGCGCCTTGCAGCTTGACCCTCGCGACATACAAGGTCACTTCTACTCTGCAACCTTTCAGCACAACTGGTTAGGAGCACGCGGCACAGCTGAAGACACCACCATTGCCTACCTTGTGACACGCAACGGCGGTATCGAAAACGCTTTATTGTCACCAGTACTGTTGCCAGACCTTGGAAGCAAGGAGGCTCGCCATGAAAAGTAATACGTTACTTAAATTCATTGTGCCAGCCGTGATTCTAGCCATCGTTATTATTCTGATCGCTTTCAAATCACCTAAGAAGCCCACCCAAGGTGAACAGCACTTTGAGTTATCCCTTTCCAAGGAAGAAGCTAAAGAGCTCGGCATCGAGGGTGACACACCTCAAGACACGTTGCGCACCCTCGTTGGTGAATTGAAAAGTATGCGTACACAAATCAACGCATCCAATGAACGCAATACCACTCTAGCCAATGACAATAAGCGGTTTGAGGAGCGTGAACGAGCATTAGAAGCGCGTATCAATCAAGCCGTAAAAGCAGCCTCAGAAGATGCTCGAAAAGCAAAAACAGAGGCGCTGCAGCTCAATGAGCAAGCCATGCAAATGTTTGCAGAGCTGCAGGAAAAAGTCTCTGGCTCAGGCATCTCACAATTGCCTATCGGCTTAGGTTTAGAGGCTGGTTTGTCAGACGGCTTGGAGCCTACTGAAAGTGTTGTGTGGGTTGAGCCAAGCGATGCAGTCCAGGTTATCAAAGGCAAGCCAGCAACAAGTTTTACATTCCCTAATTCGTTCGCCAATCCGTTAGATGGCTCTATTTTAGATAAGTCGCATAAAGACCTAAAAGCGGCTTACAAAGGTGAGCGTAACCTCGGTAAACAACCGCGCAGGCAAGACGAGCAAAAGCCTATGTATACCATCGCAGAGAACTCTACTCTGATGGGCTCAACAACTATGACAGCGCTCATTGGTCGTGTGCCCATTGATGGTTCCGTCAACGATCCATACCCCTTCAAAGTGTTAATTGGTAAAGACAACCTCGCCGCCAACGGCATTGAGTTACCCGAAGTCACTGGTGCAGTGATGGCAGGAACCGCCACCGGCGATTGGACGCTATCGTGTGTACGTGGCCAAGTTGAGTCCATCACCTTTGTATTTGAAGACGGCA
>JAVESM010000019.1:0-65540 GCA_034006605.1 Pseudomonas sp.
TACAACGCAGCATTGCATAAATTCTCCGCCTAATCCGCTAGACTAGCGTTTTTGCAACGCAATTGAGTCAGTTCATTATGAGTGCTACAGATTTAAGTAACCACACGCCGATGATGCAACAGTATTGTTTGAAACCTTTAAAACACGTTTAATTTCAACCACATAGAAATAATTTGTCTAATACTCTAGCGCGACATAGCGCACACCAAGGCCGCGAAACATGCGACATCAATGGCGAGTATTAGACAGTAATTAGCCGTTGTTTCGGTAGTTTTAGACAGTTAAAAAGCCAGCCCCGCCAGTTATCTGCGCGGGGCTTTTTTGTATCTTTTATGTTTATTTTGTTTGTTTTGTATTGCAGAACAGTTTTAAAGCTGTATACTGACCACGTCAACAGCAAAAAGCAGTTGGTCTGGAAGCTCGCAGAACGGAGCTAAGAATCACTAAAGGTGGCGCGCGATGAGAACTCAAGAGAGATTAAGTGCAATTTTGAACGCCGCAACAGATGACTACCATTCCGCCTGGAGGCTTGCGGAAGCGTGGCGGCAGGATAAAGGCAAGGATTTACCCAACTGGCCTGACTACTGTTTTTTCCCGATGGCTGGCTGGTACGCTGTTGTTTGCGCTGAGCTGCAAGTCGATAAAGTCAGCATGACATACATAGCAGACGTGGCGCGGCTGGCCGCGCTTGGTGCGTGGCGTTACACACAGAGCATTTATCGAATCAATCCAGCGCTTTATCAGTCTCTTATCGACACAGTGCCGCGCGGCCAGCTTCCCGTTTCGCTGCTGATGCGCATGCCGGAGTGGTGCGTCTACATAGAAACACCGGGGCTGCAGCATGACAACTCAGAGCTGTATGGTTTTTTTGCGCACTTAGAATGGGACGCAAATCGGGAGCAGCCGGAGCTGCGCTTGATGCTTGTTAAAGATGATGGCCTTCTGGCTTCGCCGCTGCACATCGGTCCTTGGACTATCACTGAAGCAGTCGATCGCGCAGCAAGCGAGGCAAACAAACATATCCAGGTGCAAAAAATCTCAGGATCAATACCTGCCGATTACGCTCAAGAGCAAGCCGCGCAACTCTACCCTTTAATCAGCTTGCTTTTATATGTTTGCAGTGATGGCGTGGAGTACCGAGCCAGCGCCCAGCCAAGCAATCCTGCTCCAAAGCGCACTAAAAAAGGCTGGAGACTGTTTGCTGCAAATCACATGCGCGTGTGGAATTTGGGCGATAAAATGGGCGAGCAGCTGGAGCAGTACTCAGCAAAAGAAAAAGACAGTAGCTCGAGCCGATCAGCGACAAGGCCGCATATCCGCCGCGCGCACTGGCATACTTTTTACGCCGGCCCGCGCGACTCTGATGAGCGCGAAGTGCGAGTGAAATGGATACCACCGCTGCTGATTGCGGCAGGAGAAGACGATGACGAGTAAAAAGACAGCATCAAAAGCAATGATGGGCAATCAAAACGCGCGCAAGAACGCGCCGAAACCGGACGCAAGCTTGTCTCTGCGCTGCTTTAGCGAAGACAAAGAAGCGTGGATTGCAGCAGCAGAGAAAGAAAATCTATCATTAAATCAATGGGTTATCAGCAAACTAAAACAAAACTCAAAATAATTTAATTATTTATCTGTTTTGTGTTGCAATACAGGCTTGACCCTGTACACTAGAGCCATCAGCAGCAAAGAGCTACTGAGCTGGAGACTCGCAGAACGGAGTCAAGAGTCACAAAGGTGAACAAAATGAACTTAGAAAAATTAATCACAGCATCAGGCGCAACGATTGAAGACTTCGTAATGCTTTTAGAGTTATCAATTGACGATGTAGCAGAAGAATGGGGTGCGAATGTATCTGCTGTGCCGATGAATGACTATCTTCTGAGAATAAACAGCAGCCACATTGTTACTCATGGCGGTGAAATCTGGACAGCTGTATTTACTACAGAAAAAGCAGGGATAATTTGGACAGGTGACGAGTATCTACAGGGTCACTCAACAAAAGTCGAGTTAATTGAAAAAATTGACGAAGTTGAAATCAATAGAAGTATCAGCCCTGAAATTGTTGAAAATTTAGCGGCATTTATTGTAGATACTGTTTCTTGACTCGACAGCTTAGGAGTCGTTAAAGTGAAAAAATCATACACTGAAAAAGTACAGCTTTTTAAGCGCTGCATCAATGCAACAGAAACACTGAGAAGCGCCGCGATTCTCGCGCACAAAAAGCACGGGCTAAACGCTGCGGATTGTGAAGGCGGAATTGGCAGCGATCAAGCGGCATGGCAAGAAGCGCTTAAACTGTAAAACAAAGCCCCTTAATCGGGGCTTTTTTGTTTCTGCAATTCGATGCATGAGAGAATTTGAACCGAGCAACTGATCAGCTCATCTTCAAGCTCATCAACTGCCAGCCGCCAATCATCATTTGTCAGTATCAAGCTTCGCGCTGGCAGAACGCATAACGTCAGCGGGCACAATGGCCTGTTGTCGATATGTACTTGGGTCTGTTGTGGCGGCGCGCTGGTACAGCCGGCCAAGATCACTAGGCACAGGGCTACGCAAATACTCGGCAATTGTTTCATCATTACGTTTCAACTCCTCGAAGGCGCGGGATTGCGCTCTGCTCTGCCCTGCAATTGTTTGCAGCAGCTCGCGATTGCGGCGTTCGTTTTCTGTGATCTCTAAGATCTGCAGCTGCTGATTCTGAATTAGCTCAACCCGCTGATCATCAAGACGCTCTAACTCTGCGACACGATCTGTCGCTATAGTGTGATTTAGCTCAGCAAGCTCGATGCGCGGCAACGCGATCAGCCACCATGTTGCCGCTGCAATTGCTAGAGCAGCGGCGGCATAAATAATTAAGCGCTGCATTTGCTGACTTCCTGCATTGCTATGGCGTAGTAACCGCCCCACTTTTTACGCAGCGCCGCTTTTTGTTCTGCTGTGCCGCGCGTATAAGCACCTGGCCGCCAGGTGCGCAGATATAGCTGCCAAGCAGCCTCAACATCATTCAGGGCTGGCAATGGCTTTGGATCAGTCCACAAAAGCAGGCGAGCAAACGCAGCTGCAAGCACATCGTCATGCTCAAGCTGATTGTATGCGCTGATAATAAAAACATCTGCTCGCCACTGCGGTACCTGCCGCTCACGACACACAAATTGAGCAAGCTCTGCGCTGGACGTGTGCTTCATCACGCCAGCAACACCACCCCCTTTTTCAAATTGCCACAAGCCGCGAGATGGGCCATCGCCCATTTGCCGCCGATACTTAAACAGCGACTCCTGCAGCCCGATCGCCAGCAACATCACGACCGCTTCACGGCTACGCATGCGCGCTGGCAGTAGCGTAAACGCTGGTTTGATCGCTTTTTCAACTACGTCACAAAGTTTTTCAGTCATACATCACCTGTTTTCAAGCAATAAAAAACCCGCCTTAGCGGGTTTGTTGGTTTATTTTTTAGCTGGCCAAGTCATTTGGCGCGATTAAGTTGCCAGCTGCAGCTTGCTATCAACAAATCCGCAAAGAGCCCCAAGCGTCGCAGGACTGTAGCTGGCTGGATTAGGTAACCCAATCGCAGCGGCGCACCACTGGCTGCAAAACTGTGACTTGTCGGGACTGCGGTTTAGATTGAATAGCTGGTTGAATACCAGCCCGCTCCAACCGTACTTGTGGCGGTCAGTATCTTTAAAATACTGCTGTATTGCTTCAGCATGAGCCCATCGCAATTCGATAAAGTCCCACTTATCTGAAGTCATGGTGATGGTTTTTGCTCTGACACCGCCGTCCATCGGACTAGATGAGTAGCACAGGCCATTAACAATCAATTCGCAATGCGAATAAATAGAGTTCGTCCACCACTGGATAGCCTTCGCTGTAATACGGTCGTCATTCTTGCGCAGTGCTAACACTACTGTCATAGCTCTACTCCGTCGTTATAACTGATTGAAACAGAACTCACTTGTTCTAGAGTCATCGCTGCTCGAATACTGTCGTCAATGCCTTGCCGCCGTCCTGTCAGCCATGCGCTGGCAGCAGCGAACGCTTGCACTTTCACCAGTGTTCGCGACAGGTATTCATTGCGATCTAGCCCGCGCGCCGATGCGGCCACATCAATCCACGGGGTTACTGCTAGAGGATCTGCGTTCCACGCTAGCACTTCCGCTCTTTGCCGCTCCCACGTTTGTATCTCTGACGGCGGGTAGTCACTGGTCATCATCGAAAGAGCATTTTCGTAAGCTTGGTTATTTCTCTTCGTTAACAGCAGCTTCCTGTCTGCGATTTCTTGTTGCAGTTCAGCTAAGTATTGCTCTCCAGACAACTCTGCAATCACCCCGGCTACGCCTACACTGCTGCCATCTGGACACGTACCGAAAAACTCAGGCTTATCAGTTGGGTATTGGCTCTCACGCGCCCAAACGAACTCTAGCCCATCGACATTAGGCATGCGGTTGTCATTAATGTATGTGTAATTAATGTGTTTCACCTAGAACACCTCTGCTAAATGATTGAACGCCTTACTGCCCGAACGCGCTGAGCGGTGTTTTTATAAGAATTGCCTTGTCGCCCAGCGCTACCCGCATACCAATACTGATACCAAATGCTAGCAGCGTTGAGGTCGGTAGATGTCAGATAAAAAGATGTGCCGTATATGAACGCCTCTGCTCCGCCTTCTCTAAAAGATGTTGCCGAGGTCTGGGCAGGGCTGCCCGCCGTGTACGCCACCCCGACTGGCTCTGAGCTATTATTAACCCCGTGACTAGTGGATGTGTCACCGAAGCTGCCGTCTTTTTTATAGTCAAACCCAGTGAGCCGGTTAGTGCCAACGTAGTTCGCCTCAGCGGCAGTCTTTCCGTAACGCCAGCACAGCTCAAGAACGTCTCTCGTCGGGATGTGCCAGTCTGTGTAGCCGCCAATGCTTAACGCCCTAGCCCAATGAGCTGCTGGATAGACTGTTGCGTCACCAGCAAGGCGCATCGACTCAGTTGCCAGCCAACCATCGCTTAGCGTTTGGCATTCAACTGGCAGTTCCGAGTTAGTGTTTTTCATCATAATACTAGGGTTTTCGCCACTGGATTTTGGCGCGACAATATTCCTAAACCGACTCATAACAGACCAGTCGCTAAACGTGCCACCACCCTCTATTGAGGTTACGTTTAAAGTTAATGCGGCGCCGTTAGCGCCTGTCACAACACCTTTAAACCTATTAGCAGGATTCGCTCTACTACGCACCTCAAGCACTTGGCCTTCGTACACAATAGGAGTAGCGCTCATATCCGCAACAGTGAACGTCTGCGTACCAGTTGCCAATACCTTAGAGCCAGACGATTGCGCAATCTGATTCCAAAACATACCCATGTAAAAGCCGCCCTCGAACGGCTCGCCCATGGCGGGAGTTGGTGTTGGTGTTGCTATGTAGCTATTGAACGCGCTTTTGGTCGTCATTGTTTGCGCAACACTCCAATCGCTCTCATCGCCACTTGTAGAAACATCTTTGCAGCGCCAAACGTATGAGGCTGAAACAACTAAACCAGACCCGACAACCACTGAATCCGCATTAACGTCAACGCTAAAAACAGGTGCAGTAAAAGACGGGTCAGAACTCAAAGCAACCTGAAATCTGCGGTAATTGCGAGAGTCAACGCTATACAGTGGTGCAAAAGGTGACGCTAGTAGCGTTGGTTTTTCACCAACTAAATCACCCCCATTTAATGGCTCAATTGGAATAGGCGCACGGATCAGCGCAGCACTCGGGCCGTCCAGCATGTCGCCTGCTGGCAGTTGAAGTACGCGCCCTCCGACGCGTACCAATGGTCTACGGGCAGTCATTACAGAATCACATAACTGTCGTCGCTAGTCATAAGCTCAGTTGCTGATTTCGCTTTACCCAGCAACTGGCTCACTTTTCCGGCGTTTGCGATATCTGTTTCAACTAAGGGCGTTTCGATAACGCCACCAGCTGTACCAAGCCAATACGATGCGCCCGGCGAAAGCGTGGCAAGTTCGCTATTTGTACCGTCCAGCGGATAGACCGTGGCATCTGCAGCGCTGCTAACAGCGTCAAGCACGTAGCCGTCAGCGGGGCGACCGTTTGAGTTGTCGGCTAAGCGCACTTTGGCCGCGCCTGTGTCAGCCCAAATATTCACAAAGTTACCCGCCGATAACGCCTCACTCGCTGGAATGATCTGGGTGTCTGCGCCAATACCTGCAGGCATCAAGCTCATATCAAGACGGCCGTCATCGCTCAGTGCCGCCATTTTTCCTGCGTCTGCTACACCGGTACTGGTTTGTTTTGCAGATTGCTGCTGTGTACGACCGTTCACGCGAGCCAAATATTTTGAAGCTGCCATGGTTTTATTCCTCGTTTAATTGAATGTTGTCGCTAAAATCGATGTAAATCCTTTGCTCTGCCGTGGCATAACCAATCAGCACATCAAAGCCTGTTTGCGGTGCGAGCTGTGTTAGCGCGCCTGATACGCCAAGCCAAACCCTCCCAACGGATAATCCAAGGCCGTTCGCATCAAGCGGCCCTGCTCGCTGAATTGTTATGTCCGCACCTTGCGCTGCAGCTGTGATAGCAATTCCGCACAGCTGGTCGATATTGACTTCATCAGTATTGCTGATCGGGAAAACGACGCCCTCAGAGTTCTCATAAACCACTGTTAATGCTGAGATCGTTATTCCTGCCTCGCGAGTGAATGCGCTGCCACCAGCCGGGCCAATTTGACCCTGAATGCCAGATGGTCCTTGTGCGCCGGCGGTGACAATTACCGCGCCGCGCTCATCGTCGGAGACCACGACAGCAAACGGCTCGCTGTGAGCCACAGGATGCGCGACGTGCTCCTTAGCGACTACAGCGAACTGCTCAGCATGCGCTATTGTTTTTGCAGTCATTGATGCTCACTCCACCGCATAACCATGGGATTTTGTCGCCGCTCGGGTGTGTCACCCAAAGCTTGTATGTCGAGCTGTTAGTGAGCAATTGCGCCTGCTCTACCGTTAGCTCTGCATCGATGTAGCCGAGGCCGATTGATAGGCCGCTGGTCTCTGTCAGCTCGATATCATCATGCGCACCACTAAAAACCATGCTGGCTGTGCAGCCGATGAAATCCACAGGAAGCTGGTAAACCAGATAGCCACCGGTGGCCTTGATGCTGTGGCCGTTAGTGCCGTTTATCTCGACCGTTTGCGGGTCGACTGCGCGCACCATTCGTGCGCGCTGAAGTGCTTTATCAGTGTTTAGCACGCTTGATGTCGTTGCTTCGATCCATGCCGGCCAGTGCTCAAGCGGCAGGCCGTGATCGACCGTCAGCGTGAGCGGTGCCGTTTGGTTTATTGATGTGATGGGTTTGTATTCGTACACGGGCTGCATGATTTTTAGCGGCTTGCGCCACGTCATGCCTCGCGTTATGACTAGATCAAAGTGTGCTGGCTGCATGCTTGGCTCCAAATTTTAGGCATAAAAAAACCGCTCGAGGCGGTGTGGTTTTAAAGCTAGGCTCGCTGTTATTAGTGTTGGCTCTATGTCATAGCCAGCATGTGTAAGCCATCGGGTAGTCGATTGGTAGCGCGTAATACTCGTCAGTGATGTGGTTTACAGTCCCCTTTAGCATCCCGCCGATATAGCCTCGATACATGTGGTACCTGTACGTGCTAGCACCTGATGTCAGTGTGTATCTAGGGTCATTATAAAGCACAGTGTCTGTAAAGGCTGGCAAGGTCTTAACGCCTGAGCGACTGATAATTGATACATCGCTCACCATTTTTATATTATCGAGCTCTGGATGTATTCCAAAACTATCAATAACGCCGTACAGAACGCATGTCCCAGAGCCATTGTTTCGCAAAGTCATACTGTAAAAGCGCATATTAAATACCGCTTTATAGCTAGCGTAGCCATAGCCTAAAGCGTACTGTCCCACCCTAGAATCAGATCCCGGGAAAGGGGCGCGGCGACCAGATAGATTTTCAAGAGATACAGGGCTGACGACAAAGTCGTAGTCCTTGGGTGTGAACTGCTCATCAATTACAAGAACACCGTCTTCCCATATTTTGTTAGTGATTTTTACGTAAGGATCGCCAAGCCCTGGCATGATCGGCGACCACTCAGGCGGCATATCAAAAACATGTTCCGTGACTTGTTTGTAGTCTTTAGTTACGCCAGCAATACTCATTGTCGAGTTATATTCCGCGCGTTGCTGCCATAGCTTGCCCTTGTACTGACCTGAATGCTCACCCGCAAATGTGTGCGCAACACTGTAATCGACAAAGATTATTGGGTTGTCCGCAGCATCTTCAAGATTCGAGTAGTAAGCATCTAGTATCGCCCCGCTCTGCGAAACGCTGCAGTTATAAACATTCTTTAACGCGCCTATAACAGGGCTGTTCTCGTCCGTCGTGGTCGTAGTAGAAGTTGGACTGATTCTAGCAATTACCCCCTCACACTCTTGAGGGCTTTTAATCAGCGTTAGCGTTGCATCCTCCGCTGTTTCACCAGTCAAGACAAGCTCATATATGCATACTATATCAACGCCGACCGAGTATCTTGAAGACGATGTGTAGCCGACTTCATTGAACCTGTAGTTTCTAGCGTTTGCGATGCCGTTCAAAACATCGACATTTGACCCGGCTGCAGTGCTTAAAGCCCCTGTGGTCAAAGCTATCAAAACCCGATCGCTTTTATAATCAAGAACTCTGCATGAAAACCGCGCATTACTAATATCGGCGACAGGGACGTATTGAGTGGGTGCGGTTGATGAAGTGCTTGTAAATTGCCCGTAGAATGACTTGCACCCTATAAAGCTATGCGTCGTATCAAAAACACCAGCAGGGTGCGCGTCCTCAGTGATGCCTGTCATCGTGTAAGTGAATAATCGAGGACGGCTTGTTGCGATTATTTTGCTGCCATCCACGGCGGCCAGAACATTAAAGTTCAGATAGCGGCCGAGCGGCGTTTTTAATGGCAATCCTACGTCCCACGTTCCAGCTCCTATAAGCATAGAGGCCACTCGGTATGTTTCGGCGCCTTTGGTAATTGCGCCGTATGGCGGGGTCGTGCCGTACTCAAAGGCCTGCAAGGTGAAGTAATCCCAACCTGCTCTGCGATTCCCAACTTGAACGTAATAGTTACCGTTGTTTTGAGGTCGTGCGGATAATTGGCTGTGGCCAATATCGGGATAACCCACCAGCTCATAATCGCTTTTCGATGAAAGCTCATATGCCTGAACAACTTTAACTGCGCCGTGATAGGGCCATCCTGCGCATAACTGCTCGTCTATGCCTGACAAGCCAGCGGCCTTATAAAGATCTGGCATGACTACTCCTAAGGAATACTGGTTCGACTAACGTGTAATCAGGAGGCTGTAGATTCACCTTTACGGTGTCTCCGCCTGAAGAAAACTCCATTTGTTTTATAGGGCTTACCAAGTATGCAAAAAAACCCCCGTCAGGAATGATTACTGAAGTTGGATATTTCTGGCGAGTACCTGCGGTCTCTGACAGGTCTCCACTGATGCCGCTGCTCGA
Source organism: Pseudomonas sp. (assembly GCA_034006605.1). Lineage (GTDB taxonomy): Bacteria > Pseudomonadota > Gammaproteobacteria > Pseudomonadales > Pseudomonadaceae > Denitrificimonas. The sequence goes on from JAVESM010000019.1 coordinate 9,517, forward strand.
CGGAGTAGCCCCGCCCCAGGGGGCATTTCCTCGTCGAGCCGCAACAGGACCGCGGACGGGAATATCAGGCAAAGACTTGCTGGGACGGTTGCGCTCGGCTAGGGAATTCATATCGTCCCGCATTTTGCGGCCAGACGCTCGGCGGGCCTCTTCCATATTTCGTCCTGACTGCTGACGATTGAACTCCATGTCACGACCGCTTTGCTGGCGGTTAAACTCCATGTCACGACCGCTTTGCTGGCGGTTAAACTCCATGTCTCGGCCTGACTTTCTGCGCAACTCTTCGTTAGTCATGCGATCACCTTATGGTAAGCCTTGAACAAACTGAATTTCTTCCCACGAATAGCCATCCAGAGAGCTATTCACTGCTATAAATGCTCGCTTATCTGTTGTGTCAATATGAATGCGCGGATATGCGGGGGTTTCGAGTGGTTCGCCAGCGCCTTCAGTTACTGCGATATTGCCGGCGGTGCCGCCGCGATAAATAAGGCTCCACTCGTCCCCGTAAAGCCAGATATCACCACTCAAGCTGTTGATATGGTGACTGCCAGGAGGCGCTACGCCAATAGGATCCGCATCGCTTGTGAAAATATGCTGTACGTTAGCCATGTTATGCACCTGTCAAAATATTAGAGTTTTTGTCTGTCAAAGCATTGCCAGCCCCATCTGTTAGCGCGCCGTCAACAACGGGCCCGCCGCCACCTTCAAGCGCTTCGATTCTGCTTTGCAGTGCTGTGAGTTGGCCCGCCGTTAACGCACAATAGATAAGCGTTTCAGCTGGCCAGCCTTGGGCGGTTGTTCCATCTTTGCCGCGAGCTATTGCAAGTCCAGCTGACACCTCTACAATTTCCCACTGCGTTTGCTCGAGTGGGTTTGCGCTATTTGTTAGCGTCAGCCAGTAGTGGTTTGTTCCGGATAGATCCAATCGAGCGGCTGCGACTGGAGAAATCGGCAACACAGTCGCGTCTGCGGGTAACGGTGCAGTGAGCTGCGTTATCCAGTTGTTGATGTATTTCATTCAAAGCTCCAGCAGGTCGTTAGGTACGCCAACGCGGTAAACGCGCTCAAGCTCGTGCGTTTTTTCGTCATTCAGCTCGGCGCTAATTTCTTTTGCAGTGACCGCTAATCGACGCGGAAATGTTTCTAAAGTGGCGTCTTGCCTGGCATCGTAGTTGCCCGAGAAGCCATCCAGCTCATCATCGTACTCACCGCTCGTAAACCGTCCGCCCAGCTGGGTTGCTAGCATTGTCTGCGGGGAGTCAAGGCCATTACCTCCGCAATTATTAATCGCGCCAAGGCGATCAGGCACAAGCAATGGATCAGACACACCGCCGCCGCGCATCACTGAAATGGTGATATTGGTTAACGCACTGCCTGTTTCAAAGTTCAGATCGTCAACTCGATGCGAGCATTTGGCGCGTGCGTGCGTGTACTGATCGTTGATCTCTACCGTGTGCGACAAATCCACACCCAGCGCCATGCTGGTCGGAACGCTCCAGCTGACGGATGTTTTGCGGTGCGCCTCTATGATCTCTGTGCTGGCAATCTGCAGCATGCAGCCAAGCGCTAAAACCCTGCGCGGCTCGTCAGCGCGATCACCCGGAGGGCCGTAACGAGGATTTACAGGAGCGTCAATTGCGGAACCCGACTTAATCTCATCAACCGGATTCAGGCTAGAGCTCCAACCATCAGAGTCAGGATGATCAACATCAACGCTGGTACCAGTGCGGCTAATGATCTGCTGCCCTTCAACTTGGCCGGCTTCGGTCGCTAGTGTCAGCTTGTAGGTTTCAGTTACCGATTGAACCCATCGACGCGCACCAACCCAGCCAGCGCCCAAAAGTAAACCCGCTTGGTTATTGATCCACGGCTGGCCGTTGCCGCAAGGGTTTGGCATCGTTGGCGGTAGCTCATACCAGCTTGCTGATACGGGCGTTAAGCCGGCGCTGGTTGTTGCACTGATAACCATGCTCTTGTCTGGCAATTCAGAAGACATACTTCGCCAGTTACAGAAGCCGCTAATGCCTTCTTGGTTTCCCGTGCCTGGGTGACGCCATGCAAAAGACTGCCGTGCATCATGCAGGCGCGGGTATCGGTACGCCACTTCAAGCTCGACTCGGTTAGTCACGCTGCGCAGCTGAGCTAGATCAACATTGATCGACTGATAAACCGTTGTATCGGGTCCAAAAATGTAATGTGGCGAAACGTTCGCATACCAACTGTATGTGCGCGGCACGCCAAGCGCGGAACAATCAAGTGATGCCGCGCGTGTGCTCATGCGTTCTTGTGCGTAATCCCAGCGTGAGCGCCCTTCTACGGGCTCGAAAACGTCCTCGCTCCACATGCCTTGCGTGAGTGAGTCGATCTGAGCAATCGGCATAGCCTCAATCTTGTGCTGCAGATTATCCGTTGCAGTAATGTGCATGACGCGCGCCGGTGCATCCCATCGAGGCTCTGCAACGAGGCCAGTAAAAAGCCGAACCTGTACAGCGCTCTGACCGTCATCGGTGATGTAATCAATGGTTACCGTGCGATCCGCAAGGTCGGTTTGCACGAACTGCCCAGGCATGTAGAACAGGCCGAACTCAGCAATTCCAGCTGCGCCTTCTTCTCGGTCAACTCGAATGCTGCCTGTCAGTAAGTCAGTTACATCGACACCGCCAAGCGTCACTACTGCTGACCATCTGAAACTATGGCCTGCTGCTGGTGGCGGTACCGGAAAGCCTGGATACACACCATCACCCACGAGGGGTGACTCTGGCGGTTGAGGCGGATCAATTACAATAGGATCTACAGGCTCGGCACCCCCAGCTAACGCATTGAGAGGCCAGCTGTTTATAGGTGCGCTATTTAACATTTAGATTTCTCGTGCAGTAAATTGCCATGTAAATGATGCAGCAGCAGAATCCAGCGCTTCAGCGGGCGGCGTTGCCAGCACGTTAAATACTGGCATCCAGCTAACGCGATACGCAGACGCTCCAGCAACTGCAGTAACCGTTGCCGTTTTGCCGCTCACGCTGACTGCAGTGCGCACCCAGTGCGAACCAATAAGCGCATGAGCCCAAGGCTCAACATCTGGGCGCGGGGTGCTGTTGAGCGTGTACGTTAGTGAATTACCGGTTATGGTTTTTGGCTGAGTACAGCGCAGCTCAAGCGGCTGAGTGTAATCCAAAGCATCAAAGCCTAAGCCCATCCAGCCAGCGCCTGACATGCTGATTGTTTCTTTTGACCAGTGGGCCATCCGGACAAGCGAGCCTCCGGAAAGACGCACATCCGTCCAGCCTGTTTCTTGGCTGTATGACTGGCCGACAGCTCCCGCATGCAGGATTATCGGCAAGCCGCCAAGTGTTACGTGAGGTCGTATCATTAGTTAGCCTCTTTCTCATCCACAAAAACCTTTTGCCTGAAAATCATGCGCTCAGTCGGTGCGATAATCCCATCAATCACGAAGTGGTAAATAGCATGGAAAAACAATGTAATAAGCAAGCAACCTAAAATCATTTACCCCTCCTCTGTTAGCCCAGGCTCTATTGTATTGAGCGCATTAACTGCGGGCTTATACTGCAAAGCCTTTTGAGTAGTCATTGAACAATCGGCCTTTTAGTAGCTCAGAATACCCACCCTTAACGCCAAGTTTCGTGCGTATTTTATAAAGCTCATCGCGGCGCTTATCTAGCTGCTGAAAAGCCCAACCAGCCTCACTTATGCGCTCACCCATAATTAGCAGTGGTTTTGAGCCTAATTTCTGGCCAATCGTGGCGATACGATGCTTTGCATTAAGCTCGTGCAGATAAAAGAAATGCGACATTAAAGAGTACAGGTGAGAAGCCTCGCTCTCGCTAAGTGTGATTGATCCGCCATCTGCCAGCCTCTCTATGTACTCGCCTTCCAGCGCATAAGCCGCAATAAAATTGCAGGCTTCAGCAAGCTCTTGCGATGGGATCTGCTCGACTCGCGCAACATTAAAGCGCCCACGTAACCGGCTTTTAATTGTGCAAGCAAAACTGCGTTGCTTTTCTGCTGGCAAGCGCAGAGCTTTTTGATGGATTACGTTATTAAGAACATTTACGCCGGCGGTACCGATGATGTCCTCTACGATTGTCTGGGCGCTTTTACCAAGCTGCTCAGCCATCGAGTTAAAGGCATTGATGTAGCCCTCTTTGATTGCCGCTGCTTTTTTCCCGGTGAATCCCATCACTAAGAACATGAAGCCGTCTTTAGTCATCTCATAAGCAGGGAGCTTGCGCCCAATAGTGTCCTTGTATTCATTGAGCGTAAAATTGCGCTCAATGAAATAACTTGTGCAGTCAAGCGAAACAATGCTGCGAAGCACGTCTTTATGAAGCCGTCCAAAAGCATTTGAAACTAAAATTGAGGTAGTAAATACATTGCCATTCTTCGCTTCTACAAATTTACTGAAATCTATTGCTGTGCTAATATTATTCATGACGTTTTCTTCCTAGTAGTTGATTTCGTTACCCGAAGTCTCAAGCGTTACCGCGCTTGGGGCTTTTTTATTTTTTCTGAACATCTTCCTGCATTAGCTGTTTTAGGCATTCAATTAGCTGGCCATTCATGGATCGGCTCTGTGTCTTTGCCTTGCTTTTTAACCACTTAGCTACATCATTCGGGATTCTCGTGGTAGCTCTAATGTATCCGTCCATTTTAAACCCTCTCAAGTGACACTGTTTCTGTGTCACTGATTATGATGCGACACCATATCTATGTCAACTGTTGCGCGACACTATTTACGTGTATATTTCGCTTTATGGAAAAAGACAGTCGATACACAAGAATCACGCTGCGCATACCTCGCGACCTTCATGAGAGGCTTGCGGCTGCAGCTGATAAAACAAGTAAATCTATGAACGCTGAAATAGTTGCTCGGCTTGAAGAAAGCTTTGCTCAAGCGCCAGCAGCGCAACATGTAGCGCCGCAGTCGATTATCGCGAAAGACTTTTCTCAGGATCTGGCCAAGCAAATTGCTCAGGCGGTCATTGCTGAGATGAATAAAAACAAATAACTCTATAGACCACCCGCGTAACAAGCGCAGAAAGGAAGCATGCAAGCTATGGATAGTTTCTTTAAAAAAGCATTCAAGATTGCCGCCTCGGCAGTACGATCACTAAACTCAAAACCAAAAAGCAACTCAGAAAACATCGAGGCCGACCCACCTTTAACTCCTGAGGAGCGGTCATATGATCCGTTCGTCTGCGCCGTTGCCGGGGTTACATTTAAAAATGACGACGGCAGTGACCGGCAGAGATTCATCAGGCGAAGAGTTTCCGCTGGAGATCATGCGGACCTAGTCAGAGAACCAAAAAACAAATACGACAAAAATGCTGTCGCGGTTTACGTTCATAACCATAAAATCGGCTATCTGCGCGCTGACGTGACCGAACGGCAAGCCAAGAAGATGGATGACGGCATGCATGAGCTAGTAGCAAACGTAAGAGCTGTCAGGGGTAGCGACCCAGTCGGTGTGTACTTGAATATTGTGGTTGTTATCAAACAAGCAGCAATCGATTCTGGGAAAGTGGCAGTTCACAACCCAGACCAGCCAAAGCTCATATCGCCGAAAGTCGACGGAACGGACATAGAAAGCCTAGTCAAATACAAAAAAGACGATCTCTCGATAATGGCCGAATGCTGCCAATCAATTATCTCTACATACAAAAACAATCCCCTAGAAAATATCACGCCAATTAACCCTAGTGCTTTTCTGCGAGCCTGCATTCTTGCCAGAAAGAGCAATAAATATGCTGTTGAGGTAAGAGTTGCCAGCGCTTGGCTGGCTCTTGTTAAACAGCATGACGCACACCAGCTTGTAACCTCTGGCCAACGCCAACGCCTTGCCTCTCTTGCGTCTAGCCAAGCGATTGAAAGTCGCCTAGAAAAAGCCAAGAAGCTTATGGCTAACAAAAAAACTGGTTAACCATAAGCTTCGCGCTCACTGCGCTAGTACTGGTTTAGGCCTTAGCTACGAGTCCGCCCAAACTTAAGAGCGGCTCGGTGCAGATCATCGAGACTGCTAGTGCCCGCAACGTCTACGCTGAATGAGTCGCCGCCAGGCAGGTTGAAGTTAAGTGTTCCGATGTTTTTTGTTTGCGGGCTCATGCTTTCCACCTGCCCCACAGCCCCGCCGTTAGAAAATTTCGGAACATTTAAACCGTTCAGATTATCGAGTAAATTAGTTCCGTACTTTCGCACGGCCGCAGCACGCATCACGTACTCACCATTGCTAAGGCGCGCCAAGATGCTATCGCTGGTGCCGCTACCTGGTCCGCGAACGCTGCCTCCTGCTGCGTACTGAGGAACGGTGTTAGTAGGGCTCAGGTTTATTTCTTGCGCCACCTCTAAGGTGACAGGAACAACGGCTATAGCCTTTAGCTTGGCGATCATTTCCTCTAGGGCGGTGTTAAGGTTCGACGCGGCATCTTCATCAAGCTTCGCATTAATATCAAGTGATGGCAGGTCAATATTTTCATTGATAACCGCATCTTTAACGCGCGCAAGATCAGCCTGAACAGCTAGCTTAGGCGTATCAGTAAAACTATTTAAACCATCTTGAAATATTCTCTGAGTTGCTGGCACATCAATCTCTGGAGCCATCTTCACTTTTAACTCGCCGACCACCTCACCAGCAGGAGCTTTAAGCGGGTCAATCGCAGTAGATGTAACTGGCGAGCGAGCCTGTTCAGCCAAACCTTGCAGCTTTGATCGTGCCTCCTCAAAAGAAGCATCATCAAGCTCTACCGAAATAGGTATATCCTTCAGTTTCTCAGCCTCTTTACTAAGAAGTTCCATGGCTGTTTTGGCCGCATGAAGCCTGTCTTCTAACTCATGCTTTTCATCACTAACCGATCCTTTCTCAATTTCCTCAAGCTCTTTTGCAAATCCAGCCAGTCCATATGCGCTCTGCCCTGCCGCCTTCATAGCCAGAAGCATTTCAAGCGCTGCTGATGCTGCCTCTCTAGCTCCCGCGCCGTCACCAGCCGCTCGCGCCTGTTTCGCCTTAACCTTTAGCGCATTTGCCGCTCCGTAAGACGGCTCAGCACCTGCTTCAGATCCGCCACTAAGAGTGGCTATAGCGGACTTGTAACGAGACTCTATCTCAATCTCTTTTGTTTTTAGCTTTTCCAACTCTGAGAGATGTTTTTTCTCTTCAGTTAGGAGTTTTTTATTTCTATCCTTATTGTGCTCAAGCATCTGATCCTTAATAATCTTAATTTCAGATAAACGCTGCAGCTCAAAAGCCTTTTCCTCATTACCGGCTTTTCTTTTTTCTGCCAACTCTTTGGCGCGTTGCTTTCCTTCGCGCTCGTAAGTCCCATCGTACAGTTTTGAAACCCTTTCAAGAGTCGTTTTTGTTGTGTCGTAATAATCCTGCATGCCTAATTTTAAAATGCTAGCAGCGCCAGAAAAATCACCAGAGGCAAAAGCAAAAAACGCGGCAGAAAGTGCGCCGATCATACTGCCGGTCGCCTGAAATGCTCCGCCTAAAATGATTGCTACGGAAGCTAATATTTTCATTACACCCGAGAGCGTACCGGCCATGCTTGCTACTGATTCGCCGTCCTCCGCAATATCAACAAGTAGACCGCTAAATTCATTTAACGCAGGAAGTAACTCTCCAGCTAGAATATTTCCAGTTCCCTTCGCTGTAGCCCCGAGAATAGATAGGTTGTCATTAAACTGCTCTGATGCCGACGCCTGCTCACTGCTAAGCACTAACCCTAAGCGCTCAGCTTGTGCTGTTAGCTCCGATATACCTGAAGCGCCAGCATTTAGAAAAGGGATCATCTGCGCGCCACTGCGTCCAAAAAGCTCCATAGCGATGGCGGATTTCTGCGCGCCGTCAGGCATCTTTTCAAATGAATCGGCAATTTCAAGCAATAACTGATCAGCACTTTTTAAGTCGCCGCTAGCACTTGTTGCCGATATACCGAGAAAACCGAAAACATCAGCATAGGCGCCTACTCCGGACTCAACTGTGGCTGCCCCTTTATTGAGACGCCCCATAGCAGTAGTTAGAGCTTTAATGTCGACGCCTGACTGGCCTGCAGCCCAAGACATACCGCTGAGAGCCTCAGTGCTAACCCCTGCTCCGCTGGCCATTTTGCTCATAGCGTCAGCAGCATCAATGCTGTCTTTCACTAATTTTGCAACGACTCCTGCCGTTGTGATTGCAAACGCGCCAGCAATGGCAGCCCCCGCCTTTACAGCAGACGCACTTATTTTGAGCAATCCTTTATCGACAGACACGAAAGCATCTTTAGTATTATCTTTGCCGTCAATAACGAGCTGAACTTTCGGACTTTTAGCCACTATTTGCCCCTTATAAACTTTTTAAAATCTGCAGCTGATGCTTGTCCAGCCCGTGCAGCAATAGCGCCGATTTTCGCTTGGTCAGACTGAATGCTATTCAACGCCGTAGTGAATAACTCTATTTGTGGAAGCGTATAATTTTTCACATCACAGAACCTGTGCCCTGAATATATAAGCCCTGCAGCTACTTCGGCCCATCCAGAACCTTTGCCATGTCCTGCAGCGCACTTTCGAAAAAAAAAGCGTTGACACGAATTACGTGCAGCATCAAATGAACCGCAGCAGCCGCGGGCAGCCTGCGTATGCGCCAGCGTGATAAATTTGTCGAGCTAATAAGTAGGCGCTCGAGATGATCTGTACGCTTCGCGTACACATAAAGCTGCTCGACAGTTTTTGCTGTCGCCATCGCGATTACTACGGAAGCTGACTCTCCAAACTTTTCAAAATCACTAAACGTAACCGGCTTAACCAAAACCTTGCGGCCTGCCACTGAAACAAACTCTGGCTCTGGAAATAGTATTTTCAGACTTTGCATGTTTTCTCCTGGTAATAAAAAACCCGCCGCAGCGGGTTTGTTTGAGCTTTTAGAGTTAGCTAAATAAAATACGTAATATCGATACAACCCCGACCACTATCAGCGCCAAAATAAATAGAGCCGGTACGGACGCTAAAACCCACTTGATCATGAAGCTCACCATTGACCAGAAAGGCATATCTATGTCGGCAACAATCACCATCTGCTGCTCTCTTTTTTTCTGATTCTGCGCGCCAGCAGTGGCTCGCTTTTCACGACCATCAGAAACACTAGTAGACGCATGAGCCAGGCGGCCTTTCAGCGACGCCGAATGATGATTCTGCGCTGACTCCAGTCTCTTTTTCTCAAAAAGCTCTTGCCGCTCCTTATCAGCCTTTATCCTGAGCGCTTTCTCATAGATAGCGCCGCACTTAGGGCACGTTGCTGGATCGCCAAATGCTTCATCTTTATCAATAAAATCGCAGTTAGGGCACTTCATAAAAGCTCCATTTAAATTCACTTATAAACAGAATCTAAATGGAGTTAACGGCAAAGTACAGCCAAGGAGGCGTTACGTGCGCAAAGTTTGGATCTGAAGATCACATAAGCGCTCAAGATGAAGCAAAAGAATGCTTCTTACAGTTTCCGACTTCTCTTCTCGTGCGCACGCAGCGGCAGTGGTAATTGCTGGCTCAAGCGCAGATGTTTTTGCATAAAACAAATCTTCATTGCTCTGTTTGATTTCTGGCATGTGCTGACACCTATTTAAAGTAGCAAAAAAGCCCTGCAATTCTGCAAAGCTTTAATTGGCATAAGTATTACTTGCGCTCAACCATCCATTCCCACATCGATGCTTCACCAGCATCGTCAATATTTGGGTCGGCCAGCAAGCTGATCTTCACAGGAATAGTGCCGAAGTCAGTGCCTTGATTTAAGGGAATACCGCCATTCAGACTGATCTTGCAATAAAAACAGCGAATGCGGCGACGTTCGTTGTTACCTGCTTCGTTAATCTGCCCGAAAACTACGCGGTAATATTTCTGCCCTTCAATGAACGGCTTGATGATATCTACTGACGGATAGCTATAGCTGATTTTTAAGGGCAGGCTTTTTAAAGCACCCGGGCCTGCAATCAGCGCTTCAATTTTTGCAGCAAGATCACCACCTGGAAGAACCCGAATACCAGCATGAGTCATTGAGTAGTCTGTGTTGCGGAAGTATTCAATATCGTCAGCATCAGAAACTTTAGTCACGTCAAGAGGGATGCTGTCGAGTACGATCACGCGATCAATAGATGCGTCATGCTCTTCATCAACTTTATCTCCGGATGGCGTATTCGCAACAGATCCATACATCACTACCGCAGCCGCTTGCGGGCTGAAGTCGACCGCTTCACCATTGATTACGATTTCAGAAACGGTACTAACGCTGTCGTACGTCGGCAAGCCGATACGTGTCGGATCAGAAATCGTGATCTCATTAATGGTTGGCTCTGCAGTCGTATCTTGAAGTTTGAAAATCTCTTGATATGAATGACCAGGATAAGCGGCCACTAGCGCAGTGCCGCGGAATAGCTGTGTGTAATTCATGTGCTCGGCCATTGGTTGGCTCCTATGCGTAGTTTTCTACATATATAAATGCCACGGTGATCGTGACTGTGGTGAAGTTATTGCCTTGCGCCGCGAACTCGAAAACAGCCTCTTGCTGCTCAGCTAGCAGGCCTTTCATTTCTCGCTCGTACTCATGCTTTCCAAAACCTAGCGACCTGAGAATGTCTACATGCACTGCATCAAGGTCGTCTTGACTCGCTCCTCGTTTGAATACAACTTCGATTTCAAAGACTCGTTCTCGCGTCGCCTGAGTGCTTGCCATGCCTGTGCAGTTATCGGCTGCAACGCGAACGAGCGCGCAAGGGAATGCGGCCTTATCTGGCGCTGTATCAGCATGCGGGTAGATATTCTCAAGCTCGGTTATGTATCCGTTTCGAGGGCTTATATTTTCTAAACAGCTAATGAGCTGACCAGTAATTGCCTTTGCTTTAGTCATGCTTTATCGAGCTCTTTCTGCATTCTGCTAATGAATTCTTTCTGCAGGAAGGCGCTAACCCAAGCATGAGTATCGCTACCAGAAAGACCTTTGAACCAGTAAGCCACACTAGGCCCTTGAGCAAGCTGCAAGTGCCTTTTGTAACTGTATGTTTTGCCGTTTTTTGCAGTCTTTGAACTGCGCGTTGAAAGTGGCAACTTGTGTAGGCTGCTTGGGTTTACGAAGCCTGCTCCGGTTTTTCTTGAGCCAGGTCCTCGCACCCATATTCTTGCGCGGGTTTTGTCTATAGCGTCAAAACCCCACGACCGATAATGAATGACTGGTATGCCAGCGCTTGACGGAATGATTCGAGAGTTCATCATCCCGCGACGGGCACGCTTGATTCGCATAGCCCCTCTAACCCGCTTTGGCTGAATTGAGGCGCGTAACGGTTTTACGTAACGCTCGGCGCGGGTTTTTGTTGCTGTTGTATTTAGCGCTCCACGTAGAGCTGGATCAACTCGCCTGCCTGCGCGCTCAAGCTTTCTGCGCGCATCCTCCAAGCCTTTAATTTTCACTCTAAGCTGCATGGTCTACTCCATAGGATCGAGCCATAACCCGCGAACCACGCCGTCATCGGTGTCGCTCGCGTATTGCGTGACAATAAACATCACGCCATTAACCTGTATTCGATCATTTTCTTGGGGCCTGCCTACTTCGATCAGCAGTACTTCAGCCTTGGTTTGGTAGCTTGTAACTTTGCCGAAGTCATCTAAGTAGGGTGCTCCGTGCGTAAGGTGCACTCTGCACTGAACAGGAGGCTCTCCAGCGGGGTAATAAACAGCATCAGCACCGACAAACTCATCACAGGTAAGCACGAGCTCCGAGCGAGTACCCATAACGTCACGCGAGCTTGTTACGTGAAACAGCCTGTTTTGATGACGAAGATATATGCCTTGCCGGAGCCGCGAATTAAACCGTGCGCGTACCGTTACTTTCGCGCCGGTGCGCAACCCGGAAGCCGCAGGCGCTTCTGCACTGTCTTTGGCTACAATGCTTGCCCATGCTGATCCGATAGCAACCGGCGCAAGCTGGTGGCTTAGCTCGAGAATACTTACATGGTGACGCAAACGGCCTGCTCTCATATGCCAAGCCCCACTCGATGGAAGTGCAGTAAGTTTTGTACTGCCTGATTCTCAGTAACAGCAACACCTACAAACTGGCCCTCTCTGTTTTCATACAGATCACTCAGGATAAGCAAGATCCCAAGCTTAAGGTCTGACGGCACAGGCGCTTTTTGCCCATCGCTATCAAGCCATGGAATAGGCCGATCGATATACTGCGAGGCGTGCTCAACAGCCGCTTCAATCAGCAGACTTAGGTGCTGATCTTCCTCGTTTCCGCACAGGCGCAACTGATGCTTCGCTTGATCCAGCGTTATCACTGTCATCGGTAAGCTCCTTTTCCTGTGTTTCATTTTTTTCATTAGCGGCTACACCGCTGTCGCTGGAGTCTTGGTTTTTTTCAGCAGGCTGATCTGGCGCTGACTCATCCGACCCTTCAGTGTCGGCGGCGGGCGCACCGCCATCGCTAGCATCGAGCTGGGCATCATCCGCAAGGTCTATCCCACGCCATGCTGGGTCTTCAGCATCAGAGTCAGTCGCGTACTTGGCCAAGCCGTCCGCGACAAGATCTGTCGCGTGGCCTTTTGTGGTTGAAAATGGCTCACCAATCGCCAGCACAGTCATCTGAAACAGAAATGGCCTGAGCGCTAAACATTTAACTTTCATAAATTCTTACCTTTACATAGAGACGGGCCTTGCGACCCGCCTGATCTAGTGAAGTGAGCAGTTAAGGCGTGATGATGGTTGAGCCACTCACGAATGCTTCAGGACGGTAAACAGCAAACGCTAAGCGCTCTTCAGCGCGGATGGTTGCCATGTTCTTTTCAAAGTCTTTGTCGTTTTCAGTTGAGATAAGAATCTCGATTTCCATACGATCAAAGATCTGCGCGCCCATGCCGAAAGCACCAGCCAAGAAGGTGTTCTTAGTCATTGACTGAGTCTCAACAACTGGCATATTCCACAGTGACGGCACCGAGCCATTGATCGCATTACCGACAATGTAACGGCCTTCTTTATCTTTAGTGGTTTCGATCATCGCCCAATCAATCGGGTTTAAGATCAGGCCGTCAGCAGCGTACTCAGCTAGAGCCACTTGCAGTAACGCTAGGCGGATGCGGTCAATAACCGTCTGCATTTCAGGCTCGAACTCAGCCGCAAACGCTTGAGCACTCGGAACGATGCCTTTGATGTTCTGACCAGTGCCGTCACCGAACAGTAACTGGCGCTCTTCAGCTAACTGCAGCCCGTATGCGGCACGACCGTTAATGTAGCTTTGCAGAGCAGGTGCATCATCGAGCATTTGACGGCTGACTTTGAACAAGTGGGCAATGGTGCGAACGTTTGCTGTAAGGGTTTCGAACTCAAGATCAGAGTAAGGCTTAGCAGTATTTTCAGCGACTGCGGCAGCGTTGTTTGTAAACCCTGTTTCTTGAACATACTCAACCGCGTTTGAGCTGGTTTGTCCCGGCATGATCAGGTCGCGCACAGTCATGCGTCGCTGAGCAGGTAGGATAATTCCGGCGTTATCTTTTTGAACCATGCCACCAGCCGTTGCAGTGGTGATTTCGCTGCGAGGCGCTGTTACACGGTGCAGGCCACGCCAGCTTGAGTTCACTTGAGTGAATCCGTCCGCTTCAACTAAGCGCTCACCAAGGCTTTTGGGCGCGTCATTTTGGTGATTGGATGAACGAGCAACAATCGCTTGTTCCGCCGCGTTTAAGCGCGCCTGTAAGGCGCCCTGTTCGGTTAGCAATTTGTCCACAGAGGCGCGGGTTTCATCGCCCATTTTTCCGTGATTTTCGAGCTCTTTAGCTGTTTTTTCAGCGTGAGCGCGAAGCTGATCACCAACTTCTTTCAAGCTGGAATTAATTTCTTTCTGAGTAGCTTCAATTTTAGCTAATGGCATAGTCGTATCCCTTAAATGCAAAAACCGCCAATTAAGGCGGTATGTGTGTAGTGGTTTTCTGTTAAATGGTTAGTGCGCCACGCAAACTAGCAACGAGGCACGGTGATTCGTCAAAGGATGACGGGTCTAGCTCAGTAGCGCTCGGCATACTGTTATCAGCAGCGCTTGGCTTGCTGGGTGTTTCGGTTGAGGTTTTGAGATCAGCTAGCAGCTTACGGCGCTCGCTGCGCGGCATTCCTGACTTAGATAAGGCAACATCAAGCGCCTTAAGCGCATTCGTCTGGGTATCTTCTGGAGTCGCTTCTGTTGTGATCTCATCGGCACTCAGATAACCGGTCATAAAAGACTTATCGACAGAGCTGCGACCAGACAAGTAAGCCTCTCGATCCATCATTTCTTCGATGTCTTTTTCTGACGATCCAGACGTGTCGATATAAACGTCCCGCATGGACGTATCAAACTCTTCAAGTTGATCAGCAATACTGCGCAAATCGTGACGATTACCGACAAAATATGACCAGCAATTATGGATCATAAGGAATGCTGACTTTGCAATCAGCCGATCTTCGCCGGCCATCGCGATAATTGACGCTGCTGACGCGGCCAATCCAATCACTTTCACAGTGACTTTTTTAGGGTGCTCGCGCAGACGGTTATAGATAGCGATACCTTCAAACATATCGCCACCCGGACTATTGATATACACAGCAACTTCATTGTCGCCGATGGAGCGCAAGGCGGCATCGATACGGCTAAGCGTTACGCCTTCACCGTAGTAACTACTATAGGAGTCACCAATCACGCCATACATGGTGATTGAGTTACTCTGCTCAGCGACAGCAGCCTTAATGCTTGGGTTCCAAGAGGCTAAAGCCTGTGGGTTTAATTCAAATCGAGGCATTGCATTACTCCTAGTTAGTCTGACTGACTCAGCCAGCTCATTAAGGCAGCTTTTGCGGCTTGCCCGTCATTCTGTTCGCCGATCTTATCCAGCGTTGTCATATTCATTTGCACAGTGAGCTTCGCGGCATTTCCGCCTTCACGCGGCAGGTTTTCTTTTACCCTGCAGTCGTCTCGCGTATAAATCCCGTTAGTGGTCATCTTCGCGTAGAACTCAGCGCGAGCAGCGCTATCAGCGCGCAATAAGCCTTCTAACGCAAACTCTGCGTAATGAGTTTGTCGCTGAGTCGGTGACAATAGGTTGTTGTTGATCGCCTGCTCGATACGCTTCAACCATGGCGCAAGCGTGAACGTTAAAAACCCGATCATTTGCTGCTCGATGCCGGTGCCCCAGCTGGTGCTTTTTTCGGTATGGCCAACCATCCACGGCGGCACTCTAAAGAAGCGGCATATTTCTTCAACGCTCCAGCCGCGAGACTCGAGCAGTTGCGCATCCGCCGGATCAATGCCGATTGTTTTGGCATCCACACCTTGCTCTAGAACCGGTGATTTACCAGCATTCATAGCACCAGAAACGCTTTCTACATACTCTCTGAATGCTTCGCGCTGCTCTTTCTTAAGAACGCGATCAACGCTAAACGCAACAGTTGGCATTAGGCCATTCTTGAACGTTCCGCTTGCTGCTTCATCTGCCGATATAGCTGAGCCGATAACAACTGCGCCATACTGAAGCGGTGACAACCCATTGATTCCGTCAAGCGAGAATGCTGGTATATGCATAACGTCAGCAGGGCTAATCTCTCGACTGCCGCCAGCTTCTCGATAGATCCAGAGCTCCTTTTTCTTGCACCAGGTAATCTGCTGCGGCATCAATATATCAAGCGCAACAGCCTGCCCGCCTAGACGCTTAACCTCAACGTAAGCAGCCCCTCTAAACAGCATTGAGGCAACCACCGACTCCCAGAAGTTAACAGCAGTCATTCGGCTGTTTGGCATATTGCTAATCAGATCATGCAGGCGCATGGACCGATCAATCTCTCTGCTACCGTCTTTTTTACGAATGTAAACGCCAAGCGGCAGTGTCGCGATCGTTTCCGCAATTATGCGAACACAGGCCCATACAGCTGACACTTGTAGCGCAGAATCAATACTTACAGCCTTACCGCTAGAGGCAAACCAACCGCCACCGCTCGACAGCCACTTACGATCAGATCCTGCAGAGGCAAACGGCTTGACAGCTGCCATAGCTAGAACTTGCTTTAATGTTTTAGCCATCGGTCATGCCCCGTCTCAAAAAAGCTGCAGCAGATATAAATGATGGGGCCGCGGCAATTAATGCCCACCCATGCCCATAAAGAACAAATATGCCAGCCACAAAGCATGAGAGGCCAAGCACCCCGAGCAGTAAAAACAGGAGTAATACTTTCATCAGATTATTGGGTTCCGTATTGTGTTCATAAAGTCATCTTCTTCGCGGTCACTCTCAACACTATTGACCACCATTCCGATAGCCATGATTAGCGCAACCGCGCCATCGATTTTGTTATCAACACCCTGTTTAATCGGCCTAACGATGTCGTCGTTACCGGGTACGTTCTTGCCAATAACGTTACTGATACACCAGGTCATGATCGGATTGCCGTCATGATGAAATCTGCCCGAGGTAATAGCTGCCTCAAGCTCTTTCATTGGTGTACTCATATTTGTGTAGTTTTGAGTTATAACGACTGGGTTTAAGCCTTCATCGTCCAATTGATGCTGCAGGCCTGTGGCGCCAAACGGGTCAATTGGTGAAAACTCGACAGGGTTGTGGTCGTGGGCATCAAGCGCCTCGCTCAATATCTCCCTGTAATCAACCTCCGCACCGTCAGTCTCATACATCAACCCAGAGTTAACCCAAGATCGATATCTATCACTGAGCCGCTGATTGTCATTACTGCTAACGGCAGCCTCTGGCACCCAGAACTTTGGAGAAATGCAGTAGTAGTGCATTTTTCCGTCTATTTCTTCCCAGAAAATACGGGCCATTGAGTTCATATCGAGCTTTCTGGCAAGGTCAAATGCCAATATGCACTTCCAGCCAGCAAAGCTATCCAGTGTTAAATCTGGATCAGCGCATGCGTTCCAGTCTGTGATATTGAAAAAACCCAGCTTTACAGAAGTCCAGACATTTAAATGCTTTGTTTTAAATGTGTTAGTGAACCGAGCAGAGCGGATTGCGCGCTGCTGCTGGCTCTCAAGATATTCTCTGTACACAGAAACGTTGTAATTTGGGTTAGCCTTGGCCAGAACAGCAGGATCAGTCCAGTCGTCGCCATCGTCAATCGTCCATATCCAAGCAAACAACTCATCATCTGGAACTGCACCACTCAGCATTTCGGCGCACTGTCTGCGCTTATCGTAGCAAGGCCCTTCGATATCAGAGCCGGCAGTGGTAATGATTAGCATCAAAGGCTGGCGACGCGCACCCATACCGGTCAGCATTGTTTCGTACATTGCTGCGCTTTTATGCTCGTGGTATTCATCAATAAGCGCACAGCTTGGTGACGATCCGTCGCCAGGGTTACCGATTACTGGCTCGAAGCGGCTAGCGTCAGCCGGGATATTCATGTTCGATGCGTTTACTTCTATTCCGCACGCCTGAACCAACCCAGGACTGCGTCTAACCATTAGCTGAGCCGGCCTAAAAACCTCCCAAGCCTGCTTCTCAGTTGTCGCTCCGGAGTAAACTTCTGCACCGAACTCGTTATCAGCAACAAACATGGCAATGCCAACGCCAGCCGCAACAACAGACTTTCCATTCTTTCTGGGTACTTCCCAGTAACCCTCTCTAAACCTGCGATACCCGTCAGCCTTTTTAATCCAGCCAAACATGCACGACATGCCGAACAGCTGCCAAGGCTCAAGCGTGATCGGTAGGCGTTTAAAAGCCCACTCGCCTTTTGTGTGCGGCAGGAGCTGAATCAGCTTTAACTTTTTCTCTGCCGTCTTTGGGCAAAATTTATATGGGTAATCTTTCTTGCGGCTTTTTTTTACGTCATCAAAGTGGCGCTGAATAGATTGCCCAATGAATTTGCAGGCTGGGTGCTTACCTTTTAAAACTTCCCTTGCCCACTTCATCGCCTTGTTGACGTTCGCGTGGACTTGGGTCATAGGTCAATCCGATAGTAATGATGCGAACGGGTTGTCCGCCTGCCCCTTGCTACCTCCAATAATTCTGCTTCTTGAGGCTGGGTCCAAGCCGAGCAAACTTCCGAATGTTGCCATTTGACGCATAGCCTCGTTAGCCGCAGTTAGCGCAGGGTTTTTCATTGGTCCACCCATTGCGCCCTCAACAATTATCCCGAGTGTTTGCACACTCTCTTCTGCTAGACGCCACTTGTCATAGGCAATGCAAAAGGCTTCTACGTTATGCATATCCGTAATGCATAAAACTTTTTCACGCAGAAGCTCGGGCACTAACATTTGCCACATAACTTTTGCGCGATCAGAAAACCAGCACGGTGCATCGATATCTGTAACGCTACTAAAGCTTGGCTCGGATGTATTTAGCGCACGCTTACCAGGGTTTCCTGCAAGCTGTTTCTGCGCCGTTGGCTTTGGTTTTCTACCGCGGCCGGAGGCGATAACGATACTCAATTACAAACCTCCCAAAACCCGAAGTTGATTTTTTAAATTCGCGGGTGTGAAAAAGTGGTTCCCCCTGTCGTTCGAGGGTCTTTTCTTTACAGACTTTTTACGCCCCCTCCCCGGAGGTGTGGACTGTAGCTCCCACAAGCCCGACTCGCTCTCCAATTCTGTTATGACATGCCCAACATAAAGCTCTAAGGTTGCTCCACTCATAGGCAAGCGCAGGGTGCGTCTTGTACGGCTTGATATGGTCAACCATTTTGGACGGAGTGGCGCGTCCTTCGCGCTCGCATTCAGCGCATAAAGGATGAAGTCGGCGATAGTGAACACTTAACTTGCGCCACTTGGATTGCTTATAAAAGTCATCCGATGCATCGCGCTTATCGTTGTAAGTCTTATGCGTGCGCTTAACCTGAACAGATCTGCGCTGCTCATACTCGCGCTGATGTTGATCGCAATACGTAACACCACGTACAAGTATTGAGCATCCGGCTGCTGCACACCGCTTTAATGGGCGCCTAGCCATTGCCAAACCTTCGATTAGCCCAGCGCTCAATGAACTCCCGCGCCTTATCAATACCAATCAATCCGATAAAGATCGCTGAGGCCCAAGTCCACCCCTCATTGATTCCCATCGCCTGCAATCCTTGAGCGGTCATCATAATGACAACAGTTCCGAGAGCAGCTTCAAGCAGCTCAGCTTTCCAAGTTCGGCCGTCTCCATATAACTGGATACGCATGTAATAAAGAATAAAAGTCAGCATCATAATCAACCCGTGTTCACGCAGGGTCGCGATGACGCCAGCCCAGAAACTCAGATCTTTATCAGGCATGGTCCGCATCTCTTAACCCCGCGGGGTAAATAGTAGGCAATAAAAAACCCCAGACCAATTGCTTGGCTGGGGTCGTGATATGTCTCATGCACACGTAAAAATCGCATGATGGGTATATATTCGATCATTTAATCAGTCAAGTCAACTAGGCAGCACACCCTCTTCAGTTAGAACATGCTCAGCGGCAGCGATAGCATCCATCTCCAACTGATTTAATGCCTTGAATATATCGCTACGCCAGCGGCGCCGTGTCGGCTCTGGCCTTGCTTCTGTATCCCAGTGGTTCATGTCATAGTAGAGATCGGGCAGCGCTAGCACTGATTCGTCACGCTTACCCGTCACGCCTTTTAGTTTCGGAATTGCCCAGGCATACACCGCATACGACAAGAACAGCTTAGGCGCTGGTGTAGCAATCAATGATGTCAGCCTACCTGCAGCCTGCACTTTGCGGCCCTTGTGCGTTGAATACTTAGCAACTAAAACATTCCAATGCCTGGGCGATAGCTGAGCATGCAGCCTAGCATGTGCCCAGCAATCAAGCAGCGCTCTGTCATCAGCACTCATACCGCCACCAGCTGGCCGCACATCATCACCAACTAAGCGCTGCCATGCCTGCTTACTCGTATTATCAATGCACTCAGCAGCCAGTACCGACACAACGGCGCTCAAAACGTTACGGTAAATCATTGAGCGCGCTCCTGAATAGTTACCCTGACCGCCCCGTCTTCGACTGGATCGCACACCTCGAAGCTGGTAACGAACTTATTATCATCAACGCCAAGTGCGTCAGCCACGCCATCACGACCAGCCTTGAACGATGCCAGCATGTTGTCGTCATCACGACGGCGCCTATCCGGCGGAAAGAACTCAATGGAGAAGACCATTTTCCCGCAGCCGGCAGAATGGTAGTCACTCGACTGGACCGCATTCTTAGTGAGGACGTAACACATGTTGCGATACAGGCGAGCAGCACGACTCTTGCGCGACCAGTGCAGGCGCTTGTTTGGGTTTAACTGGTGAGGCGGCCAGGGCAAATTAACGACGATCAATGTGCTGCTCCTTATCAATTTTTATTACAGCGATAACTTCTTCACGACTACCAACATAAGCAAACGCCGCTCTCGCGCCAGGCGCGGTAACCATGAACTGCTCGGCAGTGCCGTCAAAGCAGCGAGCGACCGTATACTTGCACTCAGTAACCCAGCAATTCTCAACCTTGTCGCCGTCACGATTTACTTGCTGCTTCCACTTTATTCCAGTCATGCCAAGCCCCAATCAATCGCCAGTAAAGTTTGATCCACCAGCGCCACGGCCATTGTTTCCGTAGTAAGCCGAATCGGGACCTGTAGATAATGGAGCAGCGTTCAAGCGATCAATCGCTATAGCCAAAGCGATGCGCGTCTCATGCAGCTCAGCACCCAACTCTTGAGTGCTAGCAGGTCGATCCTCAACCCCGATCGCTTGGAAGCGGACACCTAGGCAGCTAGGGCAGATAATGTGCTGAACAGCACCCCAAACCTGACCGACGCCACGGCATGTTTCGCACTTCTTTACATGCTTCAGTGGCTTCATTTCTGCTCGTTTCATTGATTTATAGCCTCTCTTATTAAGAATACCGTCTCGCACTCAAAGCCTTTATTCTCGGCTGTCTTTGTGTTTTGCTGTGGCTTCACTGTCCCGCGCCTGTCAATGTGTGAATAGAAGTAAAACCGCATTCATCTAGGCGCTCATGCCAGCGATTCAATGCTTCAAGCTTCAGGTTTTCAGCACTGGTATTGATGTAGGTTTCAGCACTGAACCCGACAGCATGGTTAAGCAGCATTTCACCGATAAGGTAATCAACGCCGATCTCTACCCAGCCCGTTCTTGCCAGCTTGCGTAAGTCGTGACTGCTCCACTGACCACTGCTCATCCATCTAAACCCAGCGTAAACAGAGCGCTCACTTATCATCTTTCCTGTTACTCGGTCAGTGAATAAAGCATCACTATCCCTACCTGAGCGACTGAGTCGGTCGCGGTAGATGCGCAGCAACTCACACACCTGCTCAGTTAACGGAAGAACGTGCTCAGACCTTGTCTTAGTATTCTCGGAGGGGATTACCCATACACGCTGGGTTAGGCAGATATGTCGCCATAAAGCCTGTCTGGTTTCGCCAATTCGCGTGCCATGGCAAAGCATCATCAAGGCCATCATGCCAAGCTCGATGCGCTCATCGAAACAGTCAGTCAACCGCAGCATTAAGCGGCTCAGATCCAGTATGTGCAGCCGAGCTGCTTTCGGCTTGATCTTGGCCTGTACAAAGTCAGTAAACTTTAAGCCAGCCAATGGGTTAGCACTGATCACATCCAGTCGCTTTGACTGAGCGAAAGCCATCTGCAAAACCCGAAGCACTGACCGAACGTAACCGGTTGATAAGTTTTCCTGCATAGGCCACATAAGAAGTCGATCAATTGACTCCCGCGACACTTCGTCAATATTCAAACCTGCAATGCGAGGCATTAACTGAACATCGATCATTGAGCGCACGCCATCCTTGCGTTTAGCAGTAAGGCTGCGGTCTTTTGCTACTCGCTCTCTGTACCAATTGAGCACATCACCACAAGTGTCCCAGCGGCCATTGATAACAGTCGCAGGCTTACCAAGTACCCGCTGCGCCTGCAGCTCAGGCAGAACCTCCAAAAACTTCTTACAGCTAAGCTGCGGGTACCCAGCAACCTTTTCCCATTTATCACCCGATATAAGAAACCAGCTGCCCTTGGCGCGATCAGTCAGAAAGCGAAACCTAACGCCCGGATAACGATCATCACGCAAGGTTCCGGTTTTACCTTGTGCTTGCCGTTTGATCTCAGCGTCACTTAATGCCGTAACGGTAATGGTTCCGCTCATCGTTCATTCACCGCCTGAATGTGTTTTTTCATTTTGCTGTGTAGCGCCTGCATTTTTTTAACTATGGCCTTTTCTATACCGACAGCTGAGCTGTGATCCGCATGCAAGACAAGCCCGAGCGCAAGCATTGCCATTAGAACCTCTTCGTCTTTTAGCTTCATTATTTATGCTTCCCTGGAAGCTCTGGCATACCCATCCAGCCAAGCAGCTCACCAATGCCGAACCACTCAGTTGTAAAAAACAGATCGTCTTTACCTTGATACGTAGAGGCCTCAATATCAGCAATAACAATCTGGCCCATCGCTGGGCTGTACATGGCAACCAACGCCCACGGGTAGCCGTCAAAGTGCGCAATAAACGGCTTATCACGGGGCGCTGTTTCGGGCGACTGCCATGCGAACTTAACCCCTAGCGGCTGGCTTCCAGCTGCGCACGTCCAATCGCCAATAGCTGCGCTGTAGACTCCAGCATCCAGACAGCCATCAGCGTCATTAAAATCTGTCTTCCCGCACTTCTCGCACTTACTCATCATTCATCCCCTGGTGGTGTTGATTTACGCTTAGGCTTGTTGATTCCCACAAACGTCGCGCAGATGTCTGGGCCAACCCACACCCAGTACGATAACTGTCCGCACCCGCCGCACTCGGCTGCAAAGTCGATCTCTGGATTTTCAGCGTTTCCAATCCACGCCCACCCGCCGTGCTCTGATTGCCACTTATCGCAGTGCGGGCACTTCTGATCTGACTTCGATGATTTCAGCTTAGAGCCGCATGGCCGGCGACGATCAATCCAGATCATCACGAAAGCAAAATACGCCAACGCAAACCAAACATACGTATCATTTAAAAAGCTCATCGTCTTTCACCTCTGTGCTCCGGCTGGCCGCGCTTCATCGTGCCATCGATCATCACAACCCGGTGGTCAGCACCAAGCGCCATGTACGTGCAATCCTTGCGCTTCTGCACAACCTTGAAGCCTTCGCGCTTCAGCTCGTTTACTCGAGCGGTCATCATTAGCTTGCAGCTCCTATTTTCGAGCGCATAGAGTCCCAGCCGAAACTCAAGGCCTTGCCGCCTCCCTCGCGTAGACGGTCAACACAGCGCTCGCCAATCGCGCCCTTCAGCTCATCAGGCTCAAGATTTGAAATGATCAGCGTAGGCAGCTGGTTCTCGTAGCGCGCATTGATCAGCGCAAACAGCGTGGCCAGCTCAAATTCGGTTGATTTAGTTGCTCCGATTTCATCAATAATCAGCAAGTCAGGGCGCTCTAAGTCTCTAAAAACTTGACGCTCGGTGTGCTCAGAATCCTTGCCGTATGTGTTCTTGACCGACTGCAAAATACTAAACAGCGAGCGGTAAACCGCCGTGTACTTAGTCTCAGTGATCAGGTAATCAGCGATAGCTGTAGCCAGATGGGTTTTCCCAGTACCCGGCTGGCCGCATAAAATAAGACAGCGGCCCATGGCAAGGTTTTCTTTAAACTCTTCAGCGTAAGACCGACAGGCATCAAGTGCTTTTTGCTGGCCAGTGTTTTCTACTTTGTACGTATTAAATTTCTTACCCTGGAAGCGCTTAGGCACAAGAGCGCTGCCCATTTTCTCCTCAATGCGCACGCGCTTGGTGATCGCCATCTCAGTAGTAGCCTTTGCCTCGGCCTCGGCCTTGGCAATCGCAGAGCACTCGGGGCATGCAGAACGAAACTCTTTGCCCATCAAGGTGTGGATCTTGGTTTGGTAATCACCATGCAGCTCGCAGGTATCGATACCTGTTTTAACTTCTTGCTGAAGCTGAACAATATTAGAATTCATTTAAACCTTCCTTGCCGTAATCACGATCGCTAAAGCCTGTATGCCGATTCATAAAGCCCTTGTTGGCAGAACCTTGTTTTCTATCGATGCTGAATAGGCCCTGCCAGCCGTTAGTGATTGACTGGTTGATAACCTCAATAGGATTGATTTCGGACTCAAGCAGGCTGATCTGTTTTTCAATGGTCATCTTTGAGCAGGATATCTTTCGCTCTCTGCGGTACTTGACCCACTCAGTCCACTGCTCGGCGCTTATGTTTTCAGGCTTGATTGATAGCGGATCGAAACGAGGTTTTTTATCGCCAGTAACCGCAAGGTTGCCATTAGGTTCATTGACTGGTTCAAAAGAGTGACTGGTTCTGGGTGCAGGAGCTGCACCACCCTCTAGTGCAGGAGCTGCACCCCCTAGTGCAGGAGCTGCACCACCACCTAGTGCAGGAGCTGCACCATCAAAACTTATAGAAACATTAAAATTAAGCGTGTAAACGTTAGATGCATTGCGCTTTTCAGTCCCTTTTCTGTATTTTTTTACTAGAAAGCCAATTTCCTCAAGCGCTTTGATGTGATTGATCACTGATCGGCGGCTAATCTCGCACTGGTCAGCAATATGCTGATATGACGGCCAGCACTCACCTAGGTCGTTAGCGTTGTCTGCTAGCTTGATTAGCACCAGCTTGCGCAATGGATTGCCAACTTGCACCTGCATAGCCTTAACCATCAATAGCATGCTCATACTGAGGCCTCCAGCTTGTACTGAGCCCATAGGCCAGCTATCAAGTTGATGCCCTTAGCGGTGAACTTGGCTTGATTGAATGCATGATCGCCAGCCAGACCCGCTTTAACCTCAAAACGGCCAGCATCGATATGTTTTTGGTGCGGCATCCACTCACCACCAAGGCGGTACATGATTTTGTTGTCAGAAAGGAAAGCGCGGAACTCGAATTCATTGGCATTCAACAACTTAGCAACCTGCCGAAAGCCTTTACTTCCTGAGTCAGCAGCAACGTAACGCTCAACAAACGCAACAGCTGGCTTCTGGTGCTCAATCATCTGTGCTTGCTGCGCCAGCGTTTGCTTTGTGATAAGCAGCTGCTGCAACACTTCAATTTCATTATTTGGGTTATAACCAAGCTTGTTGATCGACTCTAACTCTTGGAGTCGTTCAAGAACTCTCATGCGCAGTGGCACGCTATATCCAGTCAATAAGCACTCAACATGGATTCGATCAAGAATAAACTCAGTTTGTTTGCGGTTTTTATCGTCAAAATAGATAGCCTCAAAACTGAGGGCATCTTTATCTAGCTGACCAAGCATGCTACGAACATCTCGAACAACATTGTCATGACGCTTTCCAGTCAGCTCGGCGATTTCACGACTACTCATAGTCGCGCCAGCTTGGTTATTGATTACTAAAGCTTGATTGTGCATACTTAGACCTCTCGTTGTACTAAGCCCCGAACGATTCGCGTCTCTCGGGGCTTTTTTATGTCTGAAATTTACTGTTTATCTATCTAGTGCTAATGCGGATCTTTCGGATCGGCAGCAAAGCTCTTAATCTTCTTTTAACGATTGCGGCGCAGGACTTATTGAAGTCGCGCACTCAGCTGGGAATACATCGTCAAAGCACTCGTTTGCACCCAACTCGTTTAGTGCAGCAACAATCTGCCGGGCATCCGATAGCTTTAATGGTCGCTTCCCACCTTCGTAGTTCGATAAGCGCGACTGCCGCCAGTTGAGTTTTTTATAAAGCTCAACCTGTGTGATTCCTGCGCGCTCCCTGACGATGGCGATTCTGTTCATCAAGTACTCCTGTTAATTTAAAAAGGAGAATAAACACATTACGTGTTAAAGGCAATCACGAAAAGTGAAAGAACTAAACACGCAGCGTGGTTATCATGGAATTATGAAAACATTAGCATCGCGTATAGCTCATTACAGAACACTGGCAGGCATGTCCCAGGGACAACTGGCAGCCGCATGCGGCTGGGCCTCACAGTCCAGAGTTGGAAATTACGAGACAGGCTCAAGAGAGCCAAAGATTGAAGACATTAATAAAATTGCAAAGGCGCTATCAATAAAGCCCGAGCAGCTTTTACTGTCGAGTTATCAGCCAGAAGAACCTGGCGTAAAAACCCCTAACTCGTATGACTACGCGCTAATTCGCCAATACTCAGCCGTCGGTGAGTGCGGTAACGGTTATTTGAATGACCACGTTGAGCTCAGCGATGGTTTAGCATTCAAGCGCGACTGGCTGGCACGCATCGGTGCCAAAGCCGAAAACCTTGCTGTTATCTACGCCGCCGGCGACAGCATGGAGCCTTACATATTCGATGGCGACGTCGTGCTGTTTGATACATCAGACACTGAGCCAAAGCATGGCCAAGTTTATGTTGTGCGCCGCCCTGACGATAGCGTGAGTATTAAGCGCTTGGTGCAGCAGCTGGCCGGCGACTGGGTAATTAAAAGTGACAACCCTGACCGCACAGATGAAAAGGTCAGCGCGGAAACAATTCACGAGCTGCCATTTGTTGGGCGCGTTATTTGGCGCGGCGGGAATATTTCGTAAAACCAGCCAAAGGAAGGCGTTTCTAATGAAGAAGACCGCAGCAATTATAACCAGCAGTATTGCCCTGGCATCACCTGCCTCAGCTTTCGCTCGTGACGGCAGAGCGCTGATGAGTGGCTGCTCAATGGGCAGAAAAGCAGGCTCTCTATACTATTATTAAGCAGCCAGCAGCTTGCGCGCTGAAGACGCGAACTAATACCCGGCAAAACAACTACAAGGAAAATGAAAATGGAATCAGGTAAGGATTCAAACAAAGCCGTCGAGCACGTATTCACGCTGTCTTACGACGGAGACTCTACAAAAGACCATACAATGAGCGCCGATATATTAGGGCAGAGTTTAATTAGTATGGCATCTCTAATTACTCAGGCTGACAAACTGCTTAACGGCGAAGAAGCGCAGCCTAAAGTAGATGTCAAAGCTAACAAAGAAGGTTCGTTCGAGGTCGAGTTTGTTGCTTGGCTTTCTTCTGGCGGTATTGATGTCTTGAAAACTATTGGCATCTCATCGATGAGTGCGACTGCTTTTGGCGCTTCGTTACTTGCAACTCTAAAACGACTGAGCAATCGAAAAGTTGCACACATCGTTATCAATCATGACGATCCTTCAAAAAGCTATATTGAGCTTGAAGACAATGAAAGGGTGGCCTGCACGACAGAGATTGCCAAGCTGGTTCAATCTCACGTGGTACGAACCGAGGTCGATAACATTTTTAGAAAGCCTATCCTTAAGGACCTAACTGCCGTCGTTAAGATTGGTAGTGACATGGAGGAGGATAAAGTCCAGATTATTACTCATGATGACGCGGTCTTGCTGAAAGCACCGCCTAAAAAGTCATTACAGGAAGAGACTATAAGCACTGAGATTAAGAATGTGTTTTTTGTGCAGGTAAATCTTGAAGGCAGAAACGGCTGGAAGATAAAAATACAAGAAAGTAAGGAGTTCTCTGTCAAAATGGACGATACTAATTTTATAGACAGAATTAACCTGAAGAAAGACTTCCCTGTCAAAGGCGAGCTTTTTGAGGTTGAGCTAGAAACAGCTATTCTTCGCGCAGACAATAAAGAAAGCACTTCTTATCGAATCACTGAGGTAAGAAGACATAGGACCACTGACAGAGACAAGAAAATATTATGACGCCAGAGCCGGTCATTCTAGAAGCCCTTATGTGGGTGGCGGTTATATTATCGCTACCTGCTGTTTGGTGGGCATTCGGCGTGATTGGCAAGGTAGTTTGCAAGACGTTATTTACTAGCAAAACGATTACGTTGACCATCATTAAGAATGGTGTGCCACATGAGCAAACTATTTACCTTGAAGACACTGACGAATTAGTTAAGGCGATTTTGAGTATGCCGGAGCGATCCAGCACATGAAAAGCTCTCCATTAATGGATTTTTCTTTCTCTGCCATATCTTCGGTTATTATTGCAGGGTTGTATCAGTTCAAGCCCGATGGCTTAGAGTTTTATATCATTGCCACTCCTATATTTATTTCGATAATATTTATTGCAATTAGATACTTAGCAGCCTTGATGCAGATTTCAAGCTATGAAAATTTCGCGGCCGTAAAAAGCTTAAAAAACCGAAAAAAGTTTTTATTAGGATGCTTAAGTGACAAGTGTTTATCAGGAGCCACAAAAGAAAAATACAAAAAAGAGTATGAAGAGGTGACTCAGGCTATTAATAAGCTTCTGGGTGGCTAGGCTTATTTCTACTCCCTATAGTAATCAGTTGCCTTAGAACTCTATCAGACTGCTAGACATTCCCGAGACTGATTTAAAGCCGCCTACGGGCGGTTTTTTGTTCCGCCCTGCGACAATCTATTTCACAAACTTCCCGCCTACATAGCCGCCCTGCACGCTTCTGACACAGCCATCTTCAGTATAAAAATAAGCACTACCCCTTTCCCAGTGATAGGCGTGCTGGTTGCCATTGACGCGCCATGGCGTGCCCCAAGCTCTCGATGCGTCTGACGCTCTCATTCCCTCGA
Organism: Pseudomonas sp.; assembly: GCA_034006605.1. GTDB lineage: Bacteria > Pseudomonadota > Gammaproteobacteria > Pseudomonadales > Pseudomonadaceae > Denitrificimonas. Next base: position 38,026 of record JAVESM010000019.1, read on the forward strand.
CCACTTGGTTTTTGATAATCATTGTTCTTATATCGGTATCGCTAAAGGTCTTGCATGGGCCGCTATCCGTAGAGCTGTCCTGCCTCACCCTATTGCGCCGAGGCTCCCTAAGAAGATCAGCAGTGCGCTTATATTTTTCACTTATGCGCCGCTGTTCTGGGCTCATAAACTCTCTCTGAGCGACAGGCTCGCCAGCTCCGCTCGCCAACTTAACGTCTACTTTCACCCCGCCCTCTGTGCCTGCGCAGGCGCGATCAGAGAACGTAGTCTTGCCGCTTGCATCAACACACTTGTAAACGGCACCACTGGCTAGCGCTGGCAGCATCACTGCAACGAAAAGTAACTTCCTCATACACCCCTCCATAAATGATCCAACAATCTTACCAAAAGACTTCACCGTCACCGCAACAAAAAGAAGCGCCCTCTCGATTCAAACCTTCACATAAAAATAAACACACAAAATAAACACATTACGTGTTGACATTAAAAACACGATACGTGATTATTGGTTCCAAGAAACACAGTTCTTTAAAAACATACGCGATGAACGACTAACCCATCACTTGTTGATGGCCTAGGTCACTCCCCGCTGCTCGGTGGGAGGTCAGTAAACCGAGAAATAGACCGCTAAGCCTCTTGCGCTACCGGAGCTGTATAGGAACGAACGCCTACCAACGTTAAGACGAACTTAACGGACAGCTTTAGCCAAATGCTTTAACCGTGCGAATGACCCGCAACGCTTAGCGCCCCGCCCCCTACGGTTTAGCCAGGGAAACGTTTTACTGAAGCGCATTGAATTAGCAAACACGCAGTGCGCTTTGGAAAGCAAAAAAAACGCAAGGAGGATCTCATGAGTACATTTGCTGTATTTGGCATGACGCGCTATTACGCCAACCAAGCCGCACTTAAAAACACGCCAACCACGATGATTGAGCGCGGCTCAAATGTTCTGGGGGGGGGCGCTGTTCGCGACCTTTCGGAAGCCGAGTGGCTTATCGCTGTCGAAGCGCATTCCGACAAGCTATTCAAGTCAAAATGTTGCGTGCAGCTAAGCGAGCCATTTGATACGCCCCACTTTGCTAATGACTTTATAGGGTTACTAAGAAAGCACGGGGAATGCCGTGATCTTACTATCAAGTACAAGCATAAAACTGAGCCTAGAAAGGGTTCAAAAAAAGCTTTCTCGCTCAAGTGGAGTGAGTGGAAAAACTAGAAGATAAGCAGGAGCTAATCATGGAAAAATTAATTATTGGACACTGGGCAACGACTGAGGCCTCTCACTCGCTGTCACCTCGCGAGCTGGAAGCAACCTTGTACGCGGTTAACGACTTGTCGGTTAAGGAGATCGCTCGAGAGATGCATATTGAAGCAGGCACCGTTAAAGCGCGGCTTGATAATGCTCGCTGGAAGCTAGGCTTTCAAAAGACCTTGCGAGGCCTGGTAACAGAAGTGATACGCCGCGGCATCATCACGCCACTATCAGTTCTTGTGTGTGTCGCGCTAGTTGGCGGGACCGCCACTGAAATCAGAACAACAGCGCCAGCACAGCGCCCAGCAATAAGTAGAACAGTACGCAGCACACGCCACGAGGTGAGTTATGCAGCCATGCCAGCTTAGGATCGACAGAGAAATCAATCGACATCTTAATCAGCTTAAGGATGATTTAGAGAACCACCCCACCATGGCATCTACAGATTTCCTAAAGGGGTACCTTGCAGGACTCAATGAGGGCGGCGCCATCACGCATGAAAAGCTTACGCGAGCAAATGATCGAATGATTACGACACTTCGCGACGCAGTTCGTGAATCTCGCAGAAAAAGAGCAGCTTTTGAAAACCCTACTACACTGACTTTACAACACCAAGGCTAGGAGGCCTGCTAATGCTAATACTCTCACGCAACCAAAACGAAGCAATCAACATTGGAGACGACATCAAGGTCGTTATCACTGCAGTAAAAGGCGGCCAAGTGCGCGTAGGCATTCAAGCGCCAAAGCACGTAGGTGTCTACCGCGAAGAGATCTACAAGCGCATTCAGCAACAGAATGCAGCGCCAGCTTCAAACCCTTAAACCTTAACGCTCCCCGCGTAAATTGAGCCTGCGCACTGCCAGACACGGTGCGCAGGTGGCGTGATTGTTCGCCTATACGGACATTACTCACCTTGTTAGCGAGTTCCTAGCTCAGCCCGGCATTCACGGCGGGCAGCGCAAGATGATCACAGTAAACAATAAGCCAAGCCCTTCAGCGACATAAGGTGTAGTCACGCACCTGGCGAAAGAGTGGACGACTGGCTGGCGTAAGCAGCTATGCCCGTGCGACGGGTGCAGGGTAAATAATATTCGCGTCATCCAACACCTGCCGACTTGCTGCCGTAAGCAGCACTTCATTAGTGAGCCATCTAGGCATATTGCGTAGTTAAGTTCCGAGCGATTAACGCCGCCATTTAAACCTGGACTGTTTCAGCAGTCCTGCCAGCAAAGACCCCTGCAAGTTCGAAGTTGCAGAGCGTTCGCTTTATTGCTGTATGCGTGGCAAGTCGACTCGTGATGACACTCCTAGATGGTTCACTAATGCAGAGTCCAGTCATAGCCAAGACCATCGCCTGACTGGAAGCATTCGAGCCACTGCCGTAAGCAGTGCTAAGTCAGCACAGACTAAAAAGCCAGTTTCCTGCTTCTGCAAAAAGTAGGCTTCATTGGTTAGCGGCATATAAGCGCTGCTTGATATGGTGACCGAAGTAGTAAGCAGCAATCCTAGGTGATTGCACTACAGTCTCTATGCCGCTAAACCAATGCAGTGAAATGCCAAGGCTGATTGGCTGGCACTATCGTAAACGGATCAGGTGATCGTCTCGTCTCAGTCAGTAAAAGACTCGATAAGAAAAACCCGACGACCCAAGCAGGGATGTAACAGCTCCTGCCGCTGCATTACTAATTCGCTCAGCACGGGTGTCGAAAGGCAGAGCTGGGCAGTCCCGTAAACGTGCGATAACGGGATGATCAAGATCACACGGTCAATAGAGAGCGAAGCCAATTGCTCTAGCAGTGATCATATAAACCGACTTGCCGGCGTAAGCGGCAAAGACTTAAACATACCCGCCATGCCTATGGTCCCGTCATCAATGACGGTACCACGCACAAATCGAGCGGGTTTTTAATTGGTCAGCCCTGACCAGTACGCAGAGCGCACCTGCACATTACTTAGTAATGCCTATTCAACCGATCCAGCAGCATCGGCGTGCGCTGCTGCCCTAATTTTATCGAAAAAGGAAACCGACATGACAAACGTAACCGTAACTACTCATGCGGCAACTGAAGAAGTTGCCGGCAAGGACATTCGCCAGGTAATTAATTTAGCTCAGCGCCTTGGTCATGTGTGGCCGGTGAAAAGCGAACGTCAAAACGGCTTATGGGTAAACATCTACAAGCTAAAGGCGGCCTAAATATGAACTGCGCAGAACACACAGCATTCATGCTGCCCTCTGCCGCGTCAGCTCACGCATCAGAAGTGCGAATGAAAGACGTTGAGCGCAGAACATTAGCCGCACAAGTTGCGCAATTCATGAAAGAAAACAAAGTGCCTGAGCTGAAGACTCGCAGAGAGTCAAAAGTTGAGCGTCTTGTTTTCAATAACTCCATAGCGGTGGCGCCAGCTAAGCGCGCAGAGCGCCAGCAAGAAAAAGAAGCCCTGCACGCAGCTATCGCAGAACTCTCATGCATCGAGATCGAAGGCGTAACGATAATCAGGTCGGCTTATGAAGTGTCTGCCATGCTGCGCCAGCGTGGGTTCAGATTGCTATCCCCGTCAGTCAAGCGAGTTGCTGAGAGCATTGGTATTTACCTAAGAGCATAAAGATGGAGCTTTATTATGGATAACTACAAAGAGTTATGGCGCTGTGATGAGTGTCGAGAAATTCATGACGACGAAGACGGTGCCCGTGAGTGCTGCAGGCCTAGCGTCACAGAATTGTACGGATGCCTTGATTGCGGGGTGGTCCATGATTCTGAGCGAGAAGCAGAGCAATGCTGTGGCGTTTTTGAAGTGCGCTGCACTAACTGCAGTCGTGACTATAAAAGCATCGACATAAACGCTAAAGCCATCCAGATAACTGGCCACTGCACGGTATGCAATCCGCTTTTCACGCTAGATGACCGTTTAGCAATCGAAGATATGCACTACCTAGAAACTGGTCGTACTGGTGACGTCAGGCTCGGTGAGTCATGAGCACACTAGCGCCTGACGTCCTTTTAGAAAAACAGAAAACTCTAAAAGAACGGCTAATAAAAGCTCGCTCGCAGGTTGAGATCCTTGAATACCAAGCAAGCCTTGGCCGTAGCATTGATAGCCATGTGTTCCGCAGAGCGAGCGCTGATTTTAACAACCAGATACCAAACGGTAATGAGCTTTTCGGCTGCTCTAGTTCTTGCTCCTTGTTTTGCAAGTGCTCATACCATCTTTTTGAGCCTGAGCTCGCGGAGAGACACCAGTTATACAAGCGCTACTTTGCCGCCAAAGAAGCTGCTGAGAAGTTTATTTCTGAGGTCGAGCAAACCAGTTTTGCACTGCCAGGCGTCAAGCGTGGCTATGAAGCAGTGCGCAAGAAAACCAAAGTAAAGCGCCAGCTGCACTCAGAAGAGGAGCAGCTGGAGTTTCAATTGTAGAGATTAAATATGAAAGATCGATTTTTTGTTTTGAGATTGAGTCTCATATTCGTGACCACAATGTCGCTGTGCTGGTTGATAGCGTGGCTATCTGGCTATGACTTCGATGATCGAAACATATTTGTAGCAACATTTGCGGTTGCGAGCGTCATTATTTCTTTCACCGTTACAGCGTGTTTTTCATTTGGCGAACCAAGTGATTCATGAGCTGGTTTGAAATACGGAGTCATAAACAATGCGACCTGCAGGTGTCAGCACTAAGCGTAACGACTGGAAAGAGTGGGAGGACCGTGTTTTAAAAAGTCTTTACCCTCGAACTCCAGCGCGGCATATAACGACGTTGCTGGATCGGTCTTTTGCCGCAATTAAAAATAGGGCCGCCACTTTAGGTCTTAAAAAAGATCCGGACGTAACGAATGATGGGCGATTCCAGAAAGGGATTACGCCGTGGAATAAAGGTAAAAACCACCCGCCATCAGGAAGATCATCTGAGACTCAATTCAAGCGAGGCTCAAAGCCTGCCAACTGGATGCCTATCGGCTCTGAGCGCATAACCAAAGACGGCTATCTGCAGCGAAAAATGACTGACACTGGCGTACCTAATCGAGATTTTGTACCAGTTCATCACCTGGTATGGATTGAGCATACCGGGCGCAAAGTGCCGCGCGGCCATGCGCTTATATTTAAAGACGGAAACAAGCAGAACTTCAGCATCACTAATCTTGAGCTACTTACCCGAGCACAGCTCATGCTCAGAAACTCAATCACAACATTACCGCCCGACGTTCGCGAGCAAGTGCGACTTGTTGGTGGCTTTAATCGGCGGCTTAGGAGAATAGAACGTGACCGTAACAGCAGAGAGCCTACGCAAAACATTGAACGAAACGATTGAAAAGCTGCTAGCTGGAGACATTGATGTTGCCCAGGCTAATGCGGTTGGCAACCTAGCAGCCAAGATCACCGACACTGCCAAGGCCGAAGTCTACGCAGCCAAAACTTACAGCGATATGTGCGCTATAGATATCCCAAAAAGCAAATTTTTGATCGAAGAAAAGTGATGGGGGCGACAAGTGATCAAGCGAACTAATCGCATGGCTCTAGCAGCTATGCGTACAACCGGCCTAGTTTGGTCAAGCGATGTTGGCTCAGTGCATTTGTTTGACACTGTGAAATTGATAGGCGTGCAGGCAAATGACTTTCACTTTCACGCAATCGATAAAATACAGCATCGCTGGAACATGCTTTTAGTTGCCGTAGGCATCGAGCCAAGCGGCAGCAAGTACGTTAAGCAAGAGCTTCATGCGCTGACCGAGCCGCGCTTTCATACCGCGACTGTCGATTATTTCAATCAAGAGCACGAAAGGCTTTTAGCCACGATCAACCCTAAGCACGGAAAGCAAGCAGGCTGGATCGCCACGCCGTTTGAGCGCGACTTCACAGACGCTGAGGTTATGAGGATTCTAAGAGTATGACTAGAAAACCTAAAACAGCAGCAGAGCGTATGCGTGAAAAGCGCCAGCGTGACAAGCTGGCAGAAGAAGAACGGTTAACGCGACTGCTGGCCAAGACAATCAAACTGCAGCTATTCCACAGCACAAGCGAAACTCTTGATCGACTCGTGATTGAAACAGGCATCGATGAGCCGCAAGACGTGATCACTCGACTGATTCATGGCGCGAAACTCTTAACGCCAGAGCAGAAACAAAAAATCTTTTCGTAATCAGGTGATATATGGCCGATCAAAAAACACTACCTTGCCCGTTCTGCGGCGAGCAGCCAGAAGTAACAAAGCACTTCAAGCGTGATGAGTATTGCCTTGTCCATCGGTGCGAATATATCCCTGCACATATAGATTTCTCTACTATGGCAGGCATTTTAAAGCGATGGAATGCGCGAGCAGATCCGGCGTCTCCAATACATCCTTGTCACGCGTCCCTGGTGATGCCTGAGCGAAAAAAGTGGGATGCGTTTGCAGGCGCTGCTGAAAACATGAAGTCTGACGCATTTAACAATGCTCTTGATGAAGTATCTCGACTTAACGCATCACTCGCTGCGCCCAGCGGCTGGAAGCTGGTGCCGATCGAGCCGACAAAAGAAATGGCTGATGCTGCGATGCGTAGCGACGGCACAGCTTGCGATCCAAGAAGCATTGCCTGTGAAGATTATCGCGCCATGCTCGAGGCCGCCCCCTGCTCAGGCTCCACCTACAACGCGAGTTGCAACAGCAAGTCCAGCCATGCCGATGTTGCAAATATTCACGCTACCGCGCTTGAGCTGTGCGATGTGATCGAGAACAAAAACGATTTGCAGTTGCACAAGTGGGCGCTCAAGTCTGCTTACTTGGTAAGCAAGCTCCGCGCGCTCTTAGGTGGCGCGCCATGAGCCAGCCAAAAGGCTCTATGTGCGCATCATGCAGGCATGCTGATCGCAACTGCTCGCACTTGGCGTTTAGCAATATGCGGCCCGCTAAGAAATACAGTGACGGATCGGTGGCAGTTATTTGCACTGAGTTCGAGAGGAAGCGCGAGGTAAAAAATGGCGGTTAAAACAGGCGCAGAACGTTCGCGCGAATACCGGCAGCGCAAGAAACTGGATGAGGAAAAGCGGCTTGATGCCTTGCTTGCTAAGACAATCAAGCTGCATCTATTCCACAGCACAAGCGAAACTCTTGATCGCCTCTTGATTGAAGCAGGCATCGATGAGCCACAGGACCTTATCACCCGCCTAATCCATGGCGCCGAGCTCTTAACGCCAGAGCAGAAACAAACAATCTTTTCTTAATGAGGCGATGCATGACCAGACATGAGCTAGAGGCCGATAATATAGTTTTAATATCCATCGTAGAGAAAAACATTAAAGTTATGCAGCGAGCAGCAAATATTTTAAGCATCCTGCAAAATTATGAGCGAGTAGTAACGCCTGCTGCAATAGAAAGCCTTGATCAGATCAAAATCAGCATTGCTGGAAGTCGAGAATTTCTTGATAAGCTTTTTCAAGAAGCCAATTACCCGCAACAATAAACAATCTTCTTAACGTCACGCGCTCGCGTAACGCTCAATTATTCAAAGGTAAAACAATGCAAATAGAAAAAGGCTACGAAAAACTTGTGGCTGTCTTTCAGGCTGCCCACGATCAAGCGGCTCACGGTAAAGGCAAAGAGCGCCACGCCAACGGCCTGCCATTCCGCAAGCAGAGAATGCAATCAATCAGCAAGCTCCTAGATAGTCCAGACGGCATGGCCTATCAAGTTGTTAAAAAGATGACAGAGGGATTGCAGTTTGAAGACCGCCAGCAGCGCGAAAAAGAATTGCTCGGCGCAATCAACTACCTTGCAGGCATCGTGATTTTCTTTCGAGAAGCAGGTGAAGGAAGCATCGTTCCGGCTGAAGGCAACTGGCCAGAATCTGCAGAGGCGCGTTCGCTCCAGATCATGCAAAACGGAAACGATGGCGCGCCGTATGGCGACTTCGTAAGCGGCGCCTACGTTATGTATACGGGCGATGAATGCGCCGAATTCACAGGCGGCCTACGTTACCTGATTGATGAAGTCGCAACGCTTGAAATGACCAGCGGCGGCGTAGTCACACAGCAAGTCGGCGATGTTTTCATTTTCGATGAAAGTGATCAGCTCACTCGCTTCTCAGCAGAAGATGCCAGAAAGCTATTTTACACAGCACCAATCAGCGATAACGGATAAATAAGAAGCATGCAAACAAAGATAATCTGCCGCAAAACGCGGCGGCCTAACGACTTATGCGCCACTGAAAAGCAGCGCTGCAAGCGGTGCGGTGCGCTCACAGCGCCAGCAATGCCAAAGCTTGCTAGCAGCCGGTTAACGGAAAATTTAAGCAAGGAATTAAACCATGGAAATTGAAAAGCAATCTGGATCGAAGCTAGAGCGTGAGTGGGCAGATCTACTGCCAATGCTCGGCTTGACGGGAATGACAGCGTCCGTTGCCGGACACTGCGTTCTATCTCAAAAGAGCGAAGAATTATGGGCTTTTGATCTAGACCCGGAGTATGAGCCGATGGTGGGCTCAGGATTTGTAAGCCGCCTCTTATTTTCGATAAACAAGGTTTTAGGAATTAATTTAGACAATGTTGTTATCTGCTGCAAAAAACCAGACTACTTGTCTCCGGCCGAGCTTCTAGAGTTGAGTTATTTGAGCCAGATGAAAATTATTGAGCAAGGCCAAAAGGCAATAGCAACTGTAAATATGTTTGTAACTATCATGCTCGTGACGCCAGCGCTGGCGAAATCTTGGATGGCATTAAATACAGGTAATCGCCCTCTTAATCGATCGACTGTTGAGCGGTATAAGAAAGATCTTCGCCAAGGGGCTTGGGCCAAGACTCACCAGGGGATCGGGTTTGACAAGCAAGGCAGTCTTGCCGATGGCCAGCACAGGCTTGTCGCGATAATTGAGACCGGAATACCCGTCGAAATGGTTGTCGCTTGGGGGGTCGATAGAAGCGGAATTGACAGACAGAAGCCGCGATCTCAGATTGATGAGATCGCTTACGCAGGAATGTCAGACTGGATAATGCCGAAGCACGTACAGATCGCCAACGCCATGATGGAGCTATCACAAAGCTACAAAAGCTCCGAGCGCACAACGACTGAGCTTGTTGCCTTCTGCGAAATGCACAAGCGCGAGATTGTTTTCACTGCGGATATTTTTAAAAAAAACGTGCGAGGAGTGTCAGCTGCAATAGTAAAAGGAACTATCGCAATAGCGTCGCTGCACGAGGATCAAGAAAGAATTTCTCAGTTTGTGGATGTTTTATATAGCGGGCTACCTGAAACAAAGGCTGATCATATGGCGCTAAGGGCAAGGGACTTTATCATGAACGGTGGAGCCTCAGGGGGAGGGTCAGAAAGAATAAAAGCGTCAAAAACACTGATGCGCGCGATTTACTTATTCTGCAGAGGCCAGTCCCTCTCAAGGCTAGTTACGCCCAGCGAATTTATTTATGAGACTTGAGATTAGCATCTAGCGAGGTGGGACATGTTTTTAACTGCAGACGAAGTTGCGGACATGACTGGGTACACCAAGCCTAGCGCTCAGATACGCTGGTTAACAGCAGAGCGCTTTGGATTTGTCGTATCTTCAAGCGGCGCACCCAAGGTTCTGCGTGCCGTAGTTGTAAGCAGGCTTGGAAGCGAGCAGTCGAAAAAAAGAAATGAGCCAGTGTTAAGGCTGGCGTGAACCCAAGGAGGTTGTCATGCGACCCAGAAAAAAAGACAGGCATCTGCCTGCTTGCATGTACATGAAGCACGGATGCTATTACTACGTAAAGAAAAACAAGTGGCACAGGCTAGACACTGACTTCCAGCGAGCCCTGCTCGCTTACGCCAAGATAACAATAGGCGGCACAGACAACGGAATGCCGGATCTGATTGATCGCGTGATGGTAGAAATGCGCAAGACGTTAAAAAAGAACACGATGGATCAATACGCTCAAGCAGCTCAGCGCTGCAAAGAAGTTTTTGCAGAGTTCGAGCCTAACCAGGTCATGCCAAAGCACATTGCAGCTTATAAAGTAGCAATGTCGGAAACACCTAGCATGGCAAACAGAATCATTTCATTTCTGCGCATGGTGTTCCGGTATGCGCTCGAGTGGCAGCTTGTTGATAGCAACCCATGCATTGGTATTCGGCGCTATCCTGAGCATTCACGAGAGCGGTATATCACTGACGATGAATTCTCAGCCATCCTTTCCCGCTGCAAACCTAACATTCAGAAAATATTCTTAATGTCATACCTAACTGGGCAAAGAATCGGCGATGTGCTGGCGATCAAGCTTGATGATATAACCGAAAAGGGAATATTTTTCACGCAAGAGAAGACAGGCGCACGACTTATCGTCGCTGCCACGGATGATGTGACTGCTCTATTACAGAGCATCATGGATAATCGACATGAGTCAGAGTCTGGACGGCTATTCACATCGAAGCGAGCAGGACTTCCAGTTGCTTACACAACAGTAAAAGAAGCCTTTGCAGCAGCTCGCAAACTGGCAGGCGTTGAAGATGCTACGATACACGACATTCGAGCGAAGTCTTTAACCGATGCAAAACGGCAAGGCCTCGATGCTCAAAAACTCAGCGGACATACTGACGCCAGAATGACAGCGCGCTATATTCGAGCACGTGAAATTGACGTTGCGCAACCGCCATCGATGTTGGATTTTATAAAATAGTATTAGACAATCTAACGAATGCAAATAGACAGCCCAAGATAAGGCATTGAATGACAACGACTTTATCCCACACGCCGATGATGCAACAGTATTGGCGCTTAAAGCATCAACACCCTAATCAAATCATGTTTTATCGCATGGGTGATTTTTATGAACTCTTTTATGACGATGCAAAAAAAGCCTCACAACTACTGGATATCACCCTCACTTCGCGCGGCCAGTCTGCCGGCAGCATCATTCCCATGGCGGGCATTCCTTTCCATGCAGCCGAAGGCTATCTCGCTCGCTTAGTCAGTCTCGGCGAATCCGTGGTGATCTGTGAACAAACCGGCGACCCAGCAACCACAACTAAAGGTCCTGTTGAGCGCCAGGTCGTGCGAATTCTCACCCCTGGCACGGTGAGCGATGAAGCCCTACTGGATGACCGCCGTGACAATTTAGTTGCAGCACTACTGGGTAAAGACAATCTATTTGGCTTGGCCGTTTTGGATATCAGCAGCGGACGTTTTAGCGTGCAAGAATTGCACAGCGAAGAAAATGTTTTAGCTGAACTTGAGCGCATTAACCCCACCGAACTATTAATTCCTGATGATTGGTCGGCCCCGATTGGTCTTGATAAACGTCGCGGCACTCAACGCCGTGCGCCTTGGGACTTTGACTACGATAGTGCGTTGAAATCTTTATGTCAGCAATTTGCCACTCAAGATCTAAAAGGTTTTGGTTGTGAGCAACTGTCGTTCGCCATTGGCGCAGCCGGCTGCCTATTCAATTACGCCAAAGAAACTCAGCGCACCGCACTACCGCATATTCGCAGCCTCTACCATGAGCGTATCAGTGAAACTGTAGTCTTAGATGCCGCGACACGCCGCAATCTTGAGTTGGATAAAAACCTCTCTGGCGGCCGGGAAAACACCCTGCAGTCAGTGATTGATCGCTGCCAAACCAGCATGGGCAGTCGCTTACTCAGCCGCTGGTTGAACCGCCCACTGCGTCAACGCGCTGTATTAGACGCACGCCAAGATGCCATTGCCTATCTGCTCAATGACTATCACTTTGAAAGCGTACAGCCCGCACTGAAAGACATCGGTGATATTGAACGGATTTTAGCGCGAATCAGTTTGCGCAGCGCACGGCCACGTGACTTAGCACGTCTTAGAGATGCACTCAACGCCTTGCCCACGTTGCAGCACGTACTGAAAGACCTTGATATTAAGCGTATCCAACAGCTGGCCGCCGCCATAAGCGTATATCCAGAGCTGTCCGACACACTTAGCCGTGCGATTATTGATAATCCGCCTGCAGTAATCCGTGAAGGGGGCGTGTTAAAAGTTGGCTACGACGCAGAGCTCGACGAGCTGTTATCAATCAGCGAAAACGCGGGGCAATATTTAATCGATTTAGAAACTCGCGAAAAAGCCCGAACCGGCTTAGCTAACCTCAAAGTCGGCTATAACCGTGTGCATGGCTACTTTATTGAAATCCCCACTAAGCAAGCCGAACAAGCACCGGCTGATTATATTCGGCGGCAAACCCTTAAAGGCGCGGAACGCTTTATTACCCCCGAGCTAAAGACCTTTGAAGATAAAGCCCTGTCCGCTAAAAGCCGGGCATTGGCGCGTGAAAAGCAGCTCTATGATCAGCTGCTGGATATCCTAATTACTCATATCGGCCCATTACAAGACAGTGCAGCAGCATTGGCCGAGCTGGACGTGATCAGTAACTTAGCGGAGCGCGCACTGACTCTTGATCTGTGTCGCCCAAGTTTTACTGAGCAACCGTTGCTGGATATCCAGCAAGGTCGCCACTTAGTCGTTGAACATGTGCTGACCACAGCCTTTGTAGCTAATGATGTCAGTATGGACGATGTCACGCGTATGCTAATTATTACTGGTCCTAATATGGGCGGTAAATCAACTTACATGCGTCAAACCGCTTTGATTGTACTGCTGGCACACATCGGCAGCTTTGTTCCTGCGCAGCACTGCTCACTGTCATTGGTCGATCGCATTTTCACCCGTATTGGCTCCAGTGATGACTTGGCTGGTGGCCGCTCTACTTTTATGGTGGAGATGAGCGAAACAGCTAATATTTTGCATAACGCCAGCGCTAACAGCTTGGTATTGATGGATGAAGTTGGGCGCGGCACCAGTACCTTTGATGGCCTATCTTTAGCTTGGGCGGCAGCCGAGCAACTGGCCCAGATCAAGGCTTGGACTTTATTTGCTACGCACTATTTTGAGCTAACCTCACTGCCCGAACGCTTAAGCAGTGTTGCCAACGTGCACCTGACTGCCACAGAACATCAAGACCGTATCATCTTTTTACATAACGTACGCAGCGGGCCTGCTAACCAAAGCTATGGCTTAGCTGTCGCACAACTGGCCGGCGTACCAAGCGCAGTGATTGCACGAGCACGTGAACATCTTAAGCAACTCGAAGACAGCAGCTTGATGCAGGCGCAGCATACCCAAAGCGACAGCCAACGTCCGATACAAAATGATTTATTCGCTACGCAGCCGCATCACCTGCTGCTAGAATTGCAGGATACAAACCCAGACGAGCTGTCACCTAAGCAGGCGCTTGATCTGTTATATGCTTGGAAGGCGCAAATCTAACGCGACTTATACACAAGCTGCTAGAATTACTGACCTTTAATTTACTGATTGCGCTGCCTCGTAACAGCGCTTACTACTTTACTTGCCAGCTCTGCATAGATAGAGCGCAAGTCACCAGCCCAAGGAGATAGCTAGTTATGACCTTCGTTGTCACTGATAACTGCGTTAAATGCAAGTACACCGACTGCGTAGAAGTCTGCCCTGTAGATTGTTTCTATGAAGGTCCAAACTTTTTGGTCATTCACCCTGACGAGTGTATCGACTGTGCATTGTGCGAGCCAGAATGCCCTGCTGAAGCTATTTTCGCAGAGGATGAAGTGCCTGATGACATGCAAGAGTACACTGAAATCAACAAAGATTTAGCCGATATCTGGCCAAATATCAGTGAGAAGAAAGACCCTCTGCCAGATGCAGAAGAGTGGGATGGCGTAGCTAATAAGTTGCAATATCTAGAGCGCTAAGCTTGGCTCGTTTATCGAGTTAATCGCTGCGTGGCACTGCGTAAGCGACGCGTCATAAACCCCGTATCCGCCCATATGCTCGGATACGGGGTTTTTTATTACTTCACCTCATGCGCCTGCTGGTCAGCATGATAAGAAGAGCGCACCAAAGGACCGGATGCGACATTCTTAAAGCCCATTTTCAAGCCTTCCTCGGCAAACCATGCAAAAGTATCAGGATGCACATAACGCTGCACAGGCATATGATCGCGTGAGGGCTGTAGATACTGACCTAAAGTCAACATATCAACATGATGCTCACGCAGACGCTTCATCACCTCAATCACCTCTTCGTCCGTTTCACCTAAACCCAGCATCAAACCTGACTTCGTCGGTACACTTGGCACACGCAGCTTAAAGCGCTCCAGCAAATCCAGAGACCATTCAAAATCAGAACCCGGACGCGCAGCTTTATATAAGCGCGGTACCGTTTCTAGGTTATGGTTGAACACATCGGGAGGCTCGGTTGCAGTGATATCGAGGGCAATATCCATCCGACCACGATAATCAGGCACTAAAGTCTCTAACTGTACAGTCGGTGACAGTGCACGAATTTCACGTAAGCAATCAGCAAAGTGCTGTGCCCCGCCATCACGCAAATCATCACGGTCAACCGAAGTAATCACCACATACTTAAGCTTCATATCGGCAATCGCTTTTGCCAAATTATGCGGCTCATTTACATCTAATGGATTCGGACGGCCATGACCTACATCGCAGAAAGGGCAACGTCGAGTACAAATATCACCCATAATCATAAAGGTCGCAGTACCGCTCGAGAAACACTCACCTAAGTTTGGGCAGGACGCTTCTTCACAAACACTGTGCAACTTATGCTTGCGCAAGGTTTGTTTAATGCCTTCCACTTGCGGCGATACCGGTACGCGCACACGTATCCAGTCAGGCTTACGCAACATATCAGTGGTTGGAATAATTTTCACAGGGATACGCGCTAACTTTTCTGCACCGCGTAACTTCACACCCATTTCAACTTTAGCGGGCTTAGCGCTGACTGGAGCCTCTTGATTACTCATAGCATTCAATCCCATCGGTAAGGGTTATGTATTCACTGTATTTCAGGTGTGAGACGAGCGCATCACGCAGGCGGACACTCACTTCAGACATTTCGACAGATTGTTGCGTTTCATTACATAATTGAGTCATTTGCATGCCGGCATAGCCACACGGATTGATTCGCTGAAACGGCTGTAAATCCATATCGACATTCAGGGCTAAACCATGGAAAGAACAGCCACGACGAATGCGCAGGCCTAAAGATGCAATTTTCTTCTCGCCGACATACACGCCCGGCGCATCCGGTCGAGCTTGCGCTGACACAGCATATTGGCTTAACAGCGCAATCAGGCTATTTTCAATCGCAGTGACTAAGTCACGCACGCCCTGCCCTGCACGGCGCACATCAAGCAAAATATAAGCAATCAACTGACCCGGCCCATGGTAGGTGACTTGACCACCACGATCGACTTGCACCACTGGAATATCGCCAGCAGCTAACACATGCTCAGCTTTACCCGCCTGCCCTTGGGTGAATACCCTGGGATGCTCAAGCAACCATATTTCATCAGGGCTATCAGCGTCACGGGTTTGCGTAAAGTGCTGCATCGCATGCCAAGTTGGCTCATAGGCCACACAACCTAAATGCCGTACAACAACGGATCTGGACATTAAAGCACCATGCGCACAACGCCCGTCTCACGTAAGTCACGATTAATGTTTTCCAGCTGTTCAATGCCCTTGGCATGAATATGCACTTGGACAGTTAAGAAACGACCATTACTGCTATCTCGACGCGTAATCGCGGAGGGATCAACCTCTGGAGCGTGGCGCTGCACGACCTCAATCACAAGATCCACAAAACCATCGCAGCTGTCGCCTATAATCTTAATCGGGTAATTGGCGCAGGGAAATTCAATTTTAGGCGGTTGTTGTTCTGTTTCTTCCGTCATCTCAACTCCGAGCTTTTGGCTCTTTTCAGTAAGCAGCTTGGGTAAAGCCACGTCATTACAGCCCTGAACGCGATGAAAAACCTCAGACAGCACCCTGTGCTGCCTGTAAGGTCTATAGAGTAAATTCAGGCACTAATTAAATAAACTATAAAAAAACATACGAATGCTATCAAAAACGCGACGGAAAAAGCCGCCTTCCTCAACAGCCTGCAGCGCCACTAAATCAGCCGTATGCAGAACATCATTGCCGAGTCGAACTTCAACCACACCTAAACGATCGCCTTTCTTGACAGGAGCAATCACGCTCTCATCAAGAACCATAGTCGCAGCCATTTTTTTCACTTGGCCACGTGGCAAGGTTAAGGTCAAATCTTCAGCTAAGCCCACTTTAACTTGCGCTGCCTTGCCTTTCCAAACTTTACTATCAGCCAACTCTACGCCTTTTTGATAGAAGGTTTTAGTTTCAAAGAAACGAAAACCATAGGTCAGAAGTTTCTGTGTTTCCGCCGCACGTGCCGCTTCACTGGTCGTACCAAAAACCACAGAAATTAAGCGCATATCATCGCGCACTGCAGAGGCCACTAAGCAATAACCGGCTTCATCCGTGTGCCCGGTTTTCAAACCATCAACGGTTTTATCACGCCACAACAATAAGTTACGGTTCGGTTGTTTAATGCCATTCCACAGAAACTCTTTCTGCGCATAAATAGAATAGTGTGCGGGATCTTGATAAATAATCGCGCGCGCTAACTTAGCCATATCGTGCGCTGAAGAATAATGTTCTTCAGAGGGAAGGCCCGTAGCATTCATAAAATGGGTATTATCCAGTTGCAAATGTGTCGCAGCAGTGTTCATCATGCCAGAAAAAGCTTCTTCACTCCCTGCGATGTGTTCTGCTAGCGCAACACTGGCATCATTGCCCGACTGAATGATAATACCGTGTAGCAAATCATCGACCGAGACTTGCTTGCCAACATCAATAAACATCCGTGAACCGCCTGTACGCCAAGCTTTCTCACTGATAGTCACCAGATCTTGGGCAGCAATTTGTCCACGTTGCATTTCGACCGTAGCGATATAAGCAGTCATCAACTTAGTCAGACTGGCTGGCGGTAAACGCTCATCACCATTGTGTTCAACCAAAATATTACCACTGGCCGCATCCATCAACACATAGGATTTAGCTGCTAACTCTGGCATCGCAGGAATCACAGTAGGCGAGGTTGCCGCGGTAGGTGTAGGCACTGCTGCTGCATTGGAATAACTGGCCACACAGACGACAGCACTGAAACAAAACGCTTGGAAAAAATAACTGATTTTCATACCACTCTCAAATTGATAAAAATAAATGGATGCGTCCATTCTCGATATTACTCGCGCACTCAACCGACCACCAACAACGCAATCGACGACTTACTCAGCGGCCACTAAAGCAGCTTGACCTAAATTCGCTAATCGAACGCGATTTTTCAAATCTTCAGCCTCGTTCTGGCTGGGTACAGGCCCCATGCGCACGCGGTGCAGCACTTGTTGATTGCGCACCACTGAATTGATAAACACCGGCGCACTGGTCAGCGTGCTCAGCTTGTCCCGCAGTAGTTGTGCCGCGTCTGGATTGGCGAAGGCTCCGACTTGGAGATAAAGGCCATCGACTGATAATGAAGCGTTTTTTTTTGAGTCAATCTGCACTGGCAATAAAGCGCCAGCATGCTGCTCAATCGGCGGGGTATACACTTCAGGTTCTTGCGGCAAAGTCGGCAAACTCAAAGGTTTAGCATTCGCCACTGTATACGATGCGCCTGCCATTGGAACTTTTTGCCCACGTGCGGCCCACCACTCATGTGGATCAATCCCTTCGACGCGGACTCGCGCAACACCTTTCTCGGCATAACCGAGCTTTTTCGCGGCAGCAAACGACAAATCAATAATACGGTCAGAGTAAAATGGACCACGGTCATTGACGCGCAATGTCACACTGCGCCCATTTTCTAAATTCGTGACTTTAACGTAACTGGGTAGTGGCAAAGTTTTATGCGCTGCAGTCATTCCGTACAAGTCAAAGGTTTCACCATTGGCGGTATCACGACCATGAAACTTAGTGCCATACCAAGATGCTGTACCGGTCATTGTGTAGGCGCTGGCATCTTGAATCGGAAAATAGCGGCTCCCCATCACAGTGTAAGGCGCGGCTTTAAAACTGCCTTGATGCGGCATCGGTACAGCATCAGGAATCCGCGACACATCCACCGACCACCAAGGAGCGCCATCACTGCCTGGTTGTTTAAAGTCACTTGGACCACTGACGGACCCATTACGAATCACCGGCTGCGGCTGTGGCCCTTTGGGGCTGCTCGATGAACAACTGACCAAAGCCACAGCTAAAGCAGCTGCAGTTAATACCTGCACACTGTGTTTAAACATTATTAATCCTTACGGGCGGCCGTTAATAACTCAGCCAACTCATTGACAGCCATGGCATACATTACGCTGCGATTATAGCGCGTTATGGCATGAAAATTCGCCAAACCAAGCCAATATTCATTGTTTTGCTCAGCCTCTAAACGAAAAGCTGTTACTTTTTCTTTTGCATCAAGAGGCGTGCGCGGCACCCAACCTAATGCCTGCAACTGCTGCACAGTAATTTTTGGATCTAAACTATCTGATAAGCCCTTCTCTGCAGCAGTAATATTTTCCAAGTCAGCACGAACAACCACTTCTTGTCCTGGCTGCCAACCATGCTTGATAAAGTAATTGGCAACACTGCCCACCGCATCAGTTGGGTTCTTCCATATATCAATATGGCCATCGTTATCAAAATCAACTGCGTAGGCGCGAAAGCTACCCGGCATAAACTGCGGCAAACCCATCGCTCCGGCATAAGAGCCTTTCAGACTCAAGGGATTGACCTGCTCTTCACGGGTAAGCAATAAGTATTCTTTAAGCTGCTGACGAAAAAAAGGCGCGCGCGGAGGATAATCAAAAGCTAAAGTCGAAAGCGCATCAATCACTCGATAGTTACCCGTATTGCCGCCATAGATGGTTTCCACACCAATAATGGCAACAATAAACTCAGCGGGGACACCGTATTCTTGTTCCGCACGCGCCAAGGCTTCTTGGTTGTTCGCCCAAAACTCTAACCCTTTATCAACACGCGACTGAGTAATAAAAATCGGCTGATAGTCTTTCCACTGCTTAACACGCTCTGCCGGACGCGAAATCGCATCTAAAATCACTTGTTTACGCGCAGCATCAGCAAAAATAGCCTGCAGCGGCTCACGTAAAAAGCCAAATTCGCTACTCATTTCTTCAATAAATGAGCCTGTCAAAGGATGCTGCGCATAGCTTTCTTCTTGTGCAGAAGCATGTGTAACAGCGAGCGTTAAGCCTAAGCACGCCACTAAACTTTTCATTCGAAACAATGCTGCTTGCATGTAAAACCCTTACGATTGAGCAATCCATTTACGGTGCGTATGGATCGCCATTAAAATACCAAACCCAGACAAGAGGGTAACCAAGGAAGTTCCGCCGTAACTGATAAAGGGCAATGGCACACCCACAACAGGCAGCAAACCACTGACCATACCGACATTGACAAAAACATAAATAAAGAATGTCAACGTAATCGATCCGGCCAACAGCTTACCGAAGACCGTTTGTGCTTGCAGCGTAATCACCATCGCACGAGCAATCAACAGTAAATACACTAACAGCAATAAACAAATACCCACTAGACCAAACTCTTCTCCGAGCACAGCGATAATAAAATCGGTATGGCTTTCGGGCAGAAAATCTAAATGCGACTGAGTACCCAGCAACCAGCCTTTGCCATACACACCGCCCGAGCCAATTGCAGCTTTGGATTGAATGATATTCCAACCACTACCAAGCGGATCACTTTCTGGATTTAAAAACGTTAGCACACGCTGCTTTTGGTATTGATGCATCACAAACATCCACATACCCACTGCAATAGGTGCCACTGCAGCTATGGCACCGAGAATCCAGCGCCAACGCAACCCGCCTAAAAACAATACAAAAACCCCAGAGACCAATACCAGCAGCCCAGTACCAAGATCAGGCTGACGCGCAATAAGCACAAAAGGCACAACAATCAATAGACCACTGATAACAATACGCTTAAAAGTCGGCGGTAAATTATGCCGCGCCAAGTACCAAGCCAAAGTCATCGGCACAAATATTTTCATCAGTTCCGCGGGCTGAAAGCGCACCACACCTGGAATATTAATCCAACGTGTAGCACCCATCGCGTTGTGGCCCATGACATCCACAGCCACCAGTAAGGCAACCCCAACCAAATACATCAGCGCCGACCAACTGGCCATAAAACGCGGTTCAAACTGCGCAACGACCACCATAACCAACAAACCAACACCAAATGACGAAGCCTGTTTCACCAGCAGAACTTGATTTTTGCCACCTGCGGAGTACAACACAAACAAACCCACCGCACCCAGCAGCAACAATAAAAACAACAGCCAGCCATCAATATGTATGCGCTGTAAAAACGATGCACGGCGGCGTAATACATCTCCCTCAGCTAAGGCACGATCAAAACCACGCGTCATCGTTTATCTCCTGCAGGCAAAACGTTATCCGCTGATCGGTATTGGCTTTTCAATTGCCCATCTTTATCCAACAACCACGCATCTAAAACTTGCTTAGCAACCGGAGCGGCAACCCCTGAACCTGACTCACCATTCTCAACCATCACCGCAACGGCTATTTTGGGCTTAGCCGCGGGAGCATAGGCAACAAACAATGCATGATCACGGTGGCGTTCCTGTATTTTATTACGGTCATAACGCTCGCCCTGCTTAATCGCCACAACTTGCGCGGTACCACTCTTACCAGCAATGCGATACTGAGCTGCATCACCCACTTTGCGTGCGGTTCCACGCGCGCCATGCAACACATGCTCCATACCCAATTGAACGGAGTCCCATGCTTGATGATCACGTAACACAATATCAGGCGGGGTATTATCATCGACCGGCTGCAAGCCACCAATACTGCGTGCTAAATGTGGACGTATCCATTTACCCTTAGACGCCATAAGAGCAGTGGCTTGAGCGAGTTGCAATGGCGTGGCCTGCATATAACCTTGGCCAATCCCCAAGATTAATGTTTCACCGGGATACCATGGTTGGCGGTAGCGATTGCGCTTCCAATCACGCGACGGCATCAGGCCTGCCGTTTCTTCAAACATATCTAAAGAGACCCGCTGACCAAACCCAAAGCGTTCCATATAATCATGCAAACGATCAATACCCAGCTTATGGGCTAAATCATAAAAATAGGTATCGTTCGAGCGTGACAAAGCCAAATCCAGATCCACCCAACCATCACCATAGCGGTTCCAGTTGCGGTATCGGTGCTGGTTATTGGGCAGCTGATAAAAACCAGGATCAAACACTCGGGTACTGGGCGTAATAACTCCACTATCTAAACCAGCAATCGCAACCATCGGTTTAATGGTTGAACCCGGCGGATAAAGGCCTCTTAGCACTCGGTTAAATAAAGGCTGATCGAGTGAGTCACGCAACGCCCCGTAGGCTTTAAAGCTGATTCCGGTAACAAATAGATTAGGATCAAAACTGGGCTGACTGACCATCGCCAGCACATCGCCCGTATCCGGATCCAGTGCAACAATGGCACCACGTCGACCATTCAGCGCTTGCTCTGCAGCCTCCTGCAAAGCAATATCCAAACTCAAATAAATATCTTGACCAGAAACAGGTTCAACACGCTTTAATACACGTAGCACTCGTCCTCGTGCATTGGTTTCGACTTCTTCATAGCCCACTTCGCCATGCAGCTCATTTTCATAAAAGCGCTCAATTCCGGTTTTGCCAATATGGTGAGTACCACTGTAGCTCACCGGATCAAGCTTCTTCAGTTCTTCTTCGTTAATTCGCCCCACATAACCAACGGAGTGGGCAAAGTGTTCTTTTTGCGGGTAATAACGTACTAAACTGGCAGCCACTTCAACACCCGGCAAACGAAACTGGTTGACGGCAATCCGAGCAATTTGCTCTTCAGTCAGCTCAAACATCACCGGTACAGGTTCAAAAGGACGACGGCCCTGGCGAATCCGTTTCTCAAACAGCACACGGCTGTCTGCATCGAGTTCAAAGAGCTCAATAATTGAATCCAGAACAGTTTCCCAATCACCGGCACGCTCGCGGGTTAAAGTCAGACTAAAGCTGGCGCGGTTATCTGCAATCACTACACCGTTACGGTCGTAAATAGTGCCTCGGGTGGGGGGGAGTGACTGAATATGGATACGATTATTTTCAGCCAAGGTCGAATGCTGCTCAAACTGTACCACTTGCAAATAGTACATTCGCGACATCAGTAGCATCGTTAAAGTAATGATGACCAAACCGCCGAACAGTAACCGTCCTCGTATCAGTCGCGCATCAACTTCATGGTCTTTTAACCGAATAGGAGGTGGCATATCCGCTCACTATTTATGATATGGATGGCCGTTAAGCACAGTCCAAGCGCGATAAATCTGCTCACCAAGGAGAATACGCACCAAAGGGTGCGGCAGTGTTAAGGGCGACAACGACCAGCGCTGCTCACTGCGCTCACACACCTGTGGAGCTAAACCTTCAGGCCCGCCCACCATTAAATTCACATTGCGGGCTTCTAAGCGCCAGCGCTCAAGCTCTTGCGCCAATTGCTCGGTGCTCCAAGGCTTACCATGTACTTCTAGGGTAACGATACGTTCCCCCGGTTGCACTTTGGCTAGCATCGCATCACCCTCTTGTCGAATCAGCCTTTGCACATCGGCGTTTTTGCCGCGCGTGCTCAAAGGGATTTCGACAAGTTCTAAAGGAAGCTCACTGGGCAGACGCTTTGCATATTCTTGCCAGCCCTCTTGCACCCAGTGCGGCATCTTCGAACCAACAGCAATTAAGCGAATACGCACTTACTCAGCGCCTTGCTCATTGTGCTGTGCACGACTTTGTTCAGCACCCTGCCATAAACGCTCAAGGTCATAATGTTCACGAGTCTCCACTTGCATCACGTGTACAACCACATCATTCAAGTCAATCAACGCCCATTCACCGCCGTCTAAGCCCTCGCTACCCACAGGTCGCACGCCTTGCTCTTTAGCCTTGTCGATAACGTTTCCAGCCAGCGCTTTAACCTGACGCGCGGAGCCGCCTGAAGCAATAATCATAAAATCGGTAATGCTAGTTTTACCGCGCACATCAATCGTCACGATGTCTTTGGCTTTCACATCTTCTAAAGCGTCGATGACGAGTTTAACAAGTTGTTCATTTTGCATTGGGTATCTAACCTCAAAAAGCTCATCACTCTTGATAGAGTCGGTGAGTATAAATATATTTAAAAACGGAATCTGGTACCAAATACCGCACGCAACGTTGTGTTGCTAATAAATGTCTAATTTGTGTTGCTGAAATAGCCAACGGTGTTTGCCATACAAAAGCAATTTGACCACTCGGCCCTTGTAAAGTTTGTGGGCCGCTGACACTTTTCGCTGCAACCAAATCACGCAGCACTTGCGGTGCCTCTATATCTGCATCAGGGCGTTGTAACACTACAATATGACAATGCTCTAATAATTCACCCCAGCGATGCCAGCTTGGTAAACCACAAAACGCGTCCCAGCCTAAGATCAGCAGCAATTGGTCTTGCTTATCCAACTCTGCACGCAATGATAGCAAGGTATCGATACTCCAAGACGGTTTATCGCGACATAGCTCACGGTCATCAACGCTGAGCAGGCCCTCATCAGCCACAGCCAATCGCACCATGTCCAAACGCTGCTGCGCACTGACTTGTGGTGCATCTCGATGCGGCGGGCGCGCACTAGGAATCAATAATAACTTATCTAGCGTATAGCTTTCCGCCACCTCTAATGCGCTGCGCAGATGACCGATATGAACGGGGTCAAACGTGCCTCCCAGCATGCCAATTCGTTTAGCCACGCACGTGTCCGTCACCAAACACCACGTATTTCTCACTGGTCAAGCCCAGCAAACCAACTGGGCCACGGGCATGCAGTTTATCAGTAGAAATACCAATTTCCGCACCAAGACCGTACTCAAAACCATCGGCAAAACGCGTTGATGCATTAATCATCACCGAGCTGGAGTCCACTTCAGTTAAGAAACGCCGTGCATCAGTGAAGTTTTCCGTAACAATGCTATCGGTATGCTGTGAACCATAGGTATTGATATGCTCAATAGCCTCATCCAGCGAGCTCACAATACGAATAGCGAGAATCGGCGCATTGTACTCTGCCGCCCAATCGTCTGCAGTAGCAGGCTTAACCCGATCAGCAAATAAAGCACGGATTTTCTCACAACCGCGCAGCTCAACGTGTTTGGCGTCATAGATATCCAGAAGTGGACGCAGCACAGCATCCACTTGCGACTCATGTATCAAAAGAGTTTCCATCGCATTGCAAGGCGCATAACGCTGGGTTTTCGAATTATCAGCAATACGAATGGCTTTTTCTGCGTCAGCAGACTGATCCACATAGACATGGCAAACACCATCCAAGTGTTTAATCACCGGTACTTTAGCGTCACGACTAATGCGTTCAATCAAGCCTTTACCGCCGCGGGGGACAATTACATCGACATATTTAGGCATTGTAATCAACGCCCCGACTGCAGCTCGGTCAATGGTTTCAACCACTTGCACAGCAGACGCAGGAAAACCAGCCTCAGCTAAGCCTGTATTTAAGCACTGAGCAATGGCTTGATTGGAATGAATCGCTTCTGAACCACCACGCAAAATGGTTGCATTACCGGACTTAATACATAAGCTGGCAGCTTCAATAGTGACGTTGGGACGCGACTCATAAATGATGCCAATCACGCCAAGCGGCACACGCATTTTTCCAACTTGAATACCCGATGGCACAAAATGCATATCACGAATTTCACCGATCGGATCAGGCAATGCCGCCACCTGCTTTAAGCCTTCAATCATTTCATCAATGCGTGTTGAGCTTAAAGACAAGCGATCAAGCATCGCATCATCTAGACCATTAGCACGACCCGCCTGCATATCCAGCTCATTGGCTGCCAGCAAGGTGTCACGCGATTTATCTAGAGCAACAGCTGTAGCTAATAAAGCCTGATTTTTTTGCGCAGTATTGGCTCTTGCCAACACACGCGAAGCCTCACGCGCAGACTCGCCAAGGCGCTGCATGTAGTCAACAACAAGTTCGGTCATAGCATCAAACCAAAGTCAAAAGTTAAATAGGTAGGGATTATAGCGGGGTCAGGACAGAAACGCACAGATAGTTTAAGCATGTGAATAATCACGCCATACCAAGCAATACAAACCGTAAATAGCGAAATGACACACCCTACGTCTTATTTTTATCTCTTCAGGCTCTGTCGTAGATTGGCGTTATGTAGTGGTCAAGTAAAACTGGCCACCGATTTATAGTTAATCCAGTAATTTTCCTCAGCTTTATTTGGGCTCATGCCACCATTATGTTTATGCGGCCTTAGCTGACTGTAATACCCGATTAAATACTTAACGATATGATGCTGTGCTTGGGTAAATGAGTGATAGCCATAGGTTGGCACCCATTCGACTTTTAAACTCCTAAAAAAGCGCTCCATTGGCGCATTATCCCAGCAGTTACCGCCTCGACTCATGCTCTGTTTGATTTGGCACTGCCAGAGCGTTTGCCGGAATTTACGGCTCGTATAATGACTGCCTTGATCGCTATGAAACATAACGCCTTTAGGCCGTTCACGGCTTTCATAGGCCATTTTAAGCGCCTTACTGGTTAGCTCACTGTCGGGCGATAATGACATCGCCCAACCAATAGGCTTGCGTGCAAACAAATCCATCACCACTGCTAAGTAAGCCCAGCGATGCCCCGTCCAGATGTAAGTAACATCACCACACCAAACACGATTGGGCTCGTCAGGATTGAACTGACGATCTAATTCATTCGATATCTCAACATGCTCATGACCTGTTTTCTTGTATGTGTGTCCTGGAATCTGGCAACTGATAAGCCCTAGCTTTTTCATCAGACGACTAGCGCGGTAGCGACTTAAAGGGACATCCTGATCCGTTGCCATTTGCGCAATACTGCGCGCCCCAGCTGAGCCTTCGCTGTCATCAAAGAGCTTTGTAATCTTGGCTATTTCCATAGCTTTGATGAGGCAGGCCTCTTTAAACATTTTTTCCAGTATTTAAAGCTGCTGCGATGCACGCCAAATACTTCGCAGAGCGTGTTCACTGGGTAGCTCTTCTTGAGTTTCTCAATTAACGAGAACTGTTCAGGGAGTCCGACATCAAGAGAGCTGTAGCCTTTTTTAATATGTCTTTTTCCATCTCAATCCGACGAATATGATTTTCAAGTTCACGAATCTTAAGCTGATCGGGCGTCATTGGCGTTGCTTTTGGACTTTCACCGTTACGCTCTTGGCGTAGCTGGCTAACCCATTTATCCATAGTCGAGAGGCCTACATTCATGGCTTCAGCCGCTTGCCGAATACTGTAGTTTTGATCAACAACCAGCTGTGCTGCTTCGAGTCGAAACTCAGGACTGAAATTACGTTTTGGTCTTGTTTTCATACTGTCACCTAATTGCTTCCTGGTGCATAGTAGCACCTCTAATTAGATGGCCAAATTCACTATGCCACTACATCCCCGGGCGCCAACTCCATACTGACTTGCCGAGACGGTAAGCGTGACAGCTGATCAATCAACTGCTCAAGTTCACGCAGATTTAAACGCTCGCCAATCTTTGCAGGAGAGCTCATCGAGGTTTCTAAAGCACTGCTTAAGTCACCACCTTCGATGCTTTCAAGACGCCCTTCAATCACTTGGATCTGTAACACACCGTCTTGCAAATTTTGTGGTGGCAAGTAAGCGCGCGTGGTGACATAACCACGCTTGAGATAGGCATTGGTGATATCGCTGAGCAATCGATTGAGATCGCTGGCGGTTAGGCACTGCTCAACAAAAGGTTCAAGTAACTGCGTGCGCTGACGCGGCACTAAAATATTAGCACCGCTCAGTTCAATGCTATCGACTTGAAGACAAGCACTACTGTCATCTGCAGGCAGACTTGGTACGCTTAACTCTCGGCCGGGGAGGCCTTGCAGCTCATCGAGGCGACGCTGCTGCTCTTGCAACAAACGCTCTTGGCGTTCACTAGATAACTCTCTATCTGTCGGGAGCTGCATCTGTGCAGAAACACTCGACAAATACAAGAAAAATAAAAAAGCACATCCATATGCCTTAAGAACCATGTTCTTACCGTCATCCGTGACATTCGCTTACATCCTTACTTATTCAAAAACTAATTAGAGTGACATAGATCTCAATATGAATCAAAAATCACAAATAAACCTTTTTTATTAAAACGATCGATTCTGCATCGTCAAGATTGCTGTTTTAAGCACGGATTGAATCCGCCAATACAGATTTTCTTTGACGCATAAAAAAACCCCAGACCATCACTGATCTGGGGTTTTGCTGTATAAGCTTGACGATGACCTACTCTCACATGGGGAATCCCCACACTACCA
>JAVESM010000004.1:0-205441 GCA_034006605.1 Pseudomonas sp.
AACGGGCGACTTGAGCACTTACGAGGTACCGCCCTGGGCTTTAGAAATTTAACCAATTACATAGCCCGGTGCTTGCTGAAGTCAGGAGGGTTTAGAAATCAGCTACACCCTTAAATGCGAAGAGCCGATAAAGCACGCGTCCGTCTTTTTGCATGACGCGGCATTTATCAAGGTAGTAAATATTCGCGCGCTTGGAATGCAATATAGCTTTAAGGTCGGTGAGTTGTTCCATGCTTTGTCTACCTCTTTCTCATTTGTAATGACATTGTAAGCTTGCCATTGATTAGAGGCTCTATCATGCACGAAGAAATAATTAAGACAATTAGAAAACGCGGAATTATTTACAGAATATAATGAGAGTTAAGTGGCTACTTTCTGCTACGAAAATAAATACTCAGCGCAAACTTAGGCTGTAAGTCGCTGATACTGTATATGCTTTATTTGATATTTAACTAAGCTATCAATCCAACTATAAATCGAAAATTTAAGATCATCTTCGCTTATCCAAAAAGTTAATCACCAGTCTATCCATCCAGCCCCACAGGCGTTGGCGAATGCGCTGCAGTAAGGGCCGTTGTTGCCAGAGTTGTTCAGTGATTTCTAAGCTTTGCGCAAAGTCATTTTGAAAGCTCTGACGGACTTGCTCAAGCAAGCCTATGTCGCGCGCTTCAAGGTTACCTTCTAGGTTAAAGCGCAAATTCCAATGATCAAAGTTACATGAGCCAATACTGACCCAATCATCCACCATGACCATTTTCAAATGTAAAAACCGTGGTTGATATTCAAAGATACGTACGCCTTTGCGTAACAAGGCGGGGTAATAACGTTGCCCTGCCCAGCGTACTGAAGGTAAATCGGTATGACGGCCTGTCAGTAATAAGCATACTTCAACCCCACGAGCGGCTGCTTTACGCAGCGCGCGGCGAACGGCCCACGTTGGCAAAAAGTAGGGCGTGGCTAACCAAACAGTCTGATGCGCACCTTTAATGGTGCGCAGTAATGATTTTTGGATATCTCGGTGTTGTGTTGAGGCTGCATACGCCACGCGTGCTTTACCGACATTGGCAAAAGGCAATGCGGGCGTGTCGTGAATCACCGCTTGTTCAGGATTGTTATTTTGTTTCCAAAAAGAATGCTGTATAGCGCTGTTCCACTGCTCATCAAATAAAGTTTGCCAGTCGGTCACCACTGGGCCCTCTACCCGCACCATCACTTCATGCCAATGGCTCAACTCGGCATCCGGCAGCCAAAATTGATCGGTTAAGCCGGCACCGCCCACATACGCACACTGCTGATCAATCATCAGTAGTTTACGGTGATCACGATAAAAATTGTTTAGACCGAGCGTCCAACGCAGCGGGTTATAAAAACGCAGCTCAATCCCGGCCTCAAGCCAATCACGGCGTTGCTGTTGTTTAAAATGACGACTACCAAAGCCATCAAATAAACAACGTACCCGCACGCCACGCTGTACCGCAGCGATCAATGCCGCCTCAACCCGGTCGGCACTGTGCCCGCTGCTAACCAAATACAGTTCAATATCAATCTGTACTTGTGCTGTAGCCACTCGCTCGAGCCAGTCTTCAAAAAAGACGGAGCCATCAATCAATAGTTGAAGCTGGTTATCCGCGCGCCAAGGGAAAATCAAACCAGCCATGTTTAATCCTCCTTGGTGTGTATGCTGAAGTATCACTACCCAGAATAGGCGTGTTGAGCAAAAGTTGTATCGAGTCGCAATATTGAGGTTTTACTGGTCAATATAGGCACCAATAAAACCTCAAATGCCTCACGTCTTATCTGCGGTTGGGTCTTAACGCAAAATCTGCGGATCACCTTTGCCGGCGACGGCTGCGGCTTCATCAATGGTCAGTAAGGCGGTGCGTGGTAAGTCTTGCAGACGTGCACAAGCGGCCAACACATTACCCCAACACGCACGGTTAACAAACTGCATACCGAACACATCTAAGGTGCCACCGCGATTGCGATAACCCAACACATAGGTACTGTTGGCGTTGGGCAAAATCGTCCACAAGTGACCACGGATCACTTCAGGGCGCATGTGCGTCAGTAGCACGCGTAAACGAAAGCGCTCTGGAAATAACTTCTCGACCAGTTCATCACTGGCTAAACTTGCGAGCTCCCAACGATCACGCGGGGCACGGAAACGACCCGGTTCTTGCAAGTAAACCACGCGATAACCCATTTTAGCTTCTTGCAAACGCTTGGCCGCACGCAACACTTGTTCTAACTGGTAACTGCCATTGGCAATCAACAGCAACGGATCATTGCCTTCAAACTCTTCGACAATGATGGCACCATCACGGGCCAATTGCTCGGCTTGCGCTTGCGTGAAATAGGCAGGGCGCTTGCGCTTGGCTGCGACCACACACGAAATCTGTCCACGTGCGCTATAGATCTGCGGCAACAAAGCCAACAGGCTGTTGTGATCCGCAGGAAATAATACGCGCGAGACATCACTCATCTCGCCGAGCATGGCTTCACAGAAGGTGGTGTCTTGGTGTGATTGTTGATTTTTACCGTTTTCCCAGGTGTGCGAGGTGGCGACTAGAGGCCAGCCTAACCAACCCGCTGGACGACCCACTTCTTTTTGCTGACGCGCATAAATGATGCGTTGACGCACCGCGCCAAGCATTTTTACGCAAAACGCTTCATAACTGGCAACCAAGTTTAAGCCAGATTGATTGCCTAAACAGGCCGAGACCACCGCTTCTTCATTGAGTGCCGTAATGATTTTGCCATCAATGGCTTCTAAATCACTTTCTGGCTCACACACACGGTGCCGCAGATTTTTGAGTACTTCGGTTAAACGGTTGCTGGCCAGCTCATCGGGATTACCAACCCGTGGGCGTAAATCGGGGTTGGCTGCAACCAGATCAACAAAATACCGGTCCAGCGCGGTCATGGTTGAGCACGCATCATCACGGTAGTGCAGCTCAGGTTGTACCGGCGTTTTTGGATGCCGATTGGCCAACGGATGGTCACGCTCAAGCGGACGATTATGCGCATTATGGGTGTTGAGTAACGCTAACGCGGCGCGCATCTCTTCTGGAGCAACATACAACGGCTTAATGTGTGTATTAAACAGCTTGCGTGATTGTTCATCCTCGTGAGGATTACCCGGTAATGGCAGGTTATGTGCTTTGTTTTCGTCCGCACCATAAAAACCAAAGCCCTTAACCGTTTCAGCAATGCCATAAGGAATCGGTAATGGATACGACAAAATACCGCTGTCTTTTTCTTGTACGCGACGCTCTAAGCGCTGTTCCATTTCCCAAATAGTGCACACAAATGCAGCGGGGTCACGGCCATCAAATTCAATCGGATCAAAACCACAACCACGCAAATGACGCACAAAGCCTTTCAAGCCTTCAATCGTGCCAAGCTCAGTCCGTTGCTCAATGCGGCGACCATTAGCAATCATAATCGGTAACGCAGGTCCGCTGTCTTCAGCGCGCCACCAACGCGGGACCCAATCACTACCGCGCTGTTCTTCAGCGGCACCATCGGATAAAAACGCGACCAGTTTTTCGCCTGGCAATGGCATATGCGCATATTGCAATTCAGCAAAACCTAAATAACCGCCTTCAATCATCCCACCAGCAGTGTGCGGGTTAACGTGGCTACCTAGCGGTGCGGCCATGGCGCCATCAGCGGCAATTCCATAGCTGTAAAAATCTTGTAGTAAACGGTTGATGCCTTCTTCACCATTACCGTAAGCAGCGGCTTGTTCAGGGTGTAAATTACCCAATAAGACGTTCACTGCTTCGATGGCTGCGACACTATGCCCCTGCCCCATTAACCAGCTGCGTGTTTCGCCAGTTAAGGCATTTAATGCCATGTAGGCGGCATAACCAGGCACCATATTCAAGGCGCCGCCAGTGTGCCCTTCTGGTTGAACTTTAAAATCATCAGATGTCAAATCGCTGCCATCTAAATGCACTTTGCGGGCATACGTCATATGCACAACCAATGACATAGCGGCCGCCGTAATTTTGTCCAAAGCCTCTAGCTTAAGGTATACAGTGGCTGGGTCAGGTTGTTTTCCAGCTTGCACGAGCTGATGAGCAAGGCGATATACTGCAGCCTGTGTTTCTGCCGTGTGCTGGATAGGGCCATAGCCCTTTTGCCATTGCGCAAACGCTGGCTCAATCTTGGCATACTCACTTAAGTCAGCTAGGCTCGGCAAAATCTGATGCATAGTAATACTCCATAAAATCGAATGGTGTGCAGTTTAACGACAGCTGACTAAGGTTATCATGATAGCTATCAATAACTGCTCATCCTGTGATACTCAATTCATACAGCCAACAAGGAAATTTCATGGCCCTTCTTAATTTTCTCGGTGCTATTCAACAAGTCACTGGCTCCTGCTACCTCATAGAAACCTATGACAAAAAGAATATTCTACTCGAATGTGGCATGCAGCAAGGCGGTGATAACGAAAACAATAATGATGACAACGGCAACACGAATGGCTCAGCTTTTGCATTTAACCCTGAACACATTGATGCAGTGGTCATTTCTCATGCTCATATTGATCATAGTGGCATGTTACCCCGTTTAGTGTCTGAAGGTTTTCGCGGACCGATTTATGCAACTGATGCCACCTGTGAATTAATGGAAGTGATGCTACTGGATGCCGCGCATATTCAAGAAAAAGATGCTGAGTGGGAAAACCGCTGGCGTGCGCGCAAAGGCAAAAAGCCGATCAAACCTATTTATGTCAGTGCTGATGCGGAGCGCGTGCTTAAACAACGCAATCCTGTTCATTACGAAGAAGCCACTGAAGTTGTGCCGGGTGTAAAGGTTACATTCTTCGATGCGGGTCATATTATTGGTTCAGCCATTGTTCAATTAGAATTCACTGAGCCCAATGACAGTCTGCGTACGTTGGTGTTCTCCGGCGACTTAGGTAGCACCTGCTCGCCTTTAATGAAAGCCCCGGCAATTCTAAAACATGCTGATGTTTTGATGATGGAATCCACTTACGGTGATCGCGATCATCGCTGCAATGAAGATACCCTCAATGAGTTAGCGGAAATTCTTAAACAAGCGGATAAAGACGGCGGCAACGTGATGATTCCTGCGTTCTCGGTCGGCCGCACCCAAGATATCCTGTTCCATTTAGGACGTTTCTATCAGGAAGGTCGCCTACCGCAGCATACGGTGTATTTGGACAGTCCGATGGCAATTCGCACTAATGATATCTACTTTCGCCACCGTGACGACTTCGATGAATACCACCGTGAGATGCTCGACAAGTACAATATCAAGTCATCAAAAGAATGGCTGCCGATTTTAAAGTTGACCCCATCAACAGAAGAATCAATGGCAATTAACGACGTCAAAAGTGGCGCCATTATTGTTGCCGGCAGCGGTATGTGCAATGGCGGACGGATTATTCATCACTTTAAACACAACCTTTGGCGTACAGATTGCCATCTGATTTTTACCGGCTTCCAAGCACGCGGCACAACGGGTCGAGCAATTGTTGATGGTGCGAAAACTGTACGGGTATTCCGTGAAGATATTATGGTCGGCGCACAGGTGCACACCTTAGGTGGTTTTTCTGCACATGCGGGTCAATCACAATTGATCGAGTGGGCCAGTCATTTTGAAAACCACCCAGAGCTGTACCTTATTCATGGTGAATTGGAAAAAATGAAAATCCTGCAAAGCGAATTAAAAAAACGCTTAGATTGGGATGCCAATATCCCTGAATTAGGCGATCGCATCGCACTATAAGGAGCGGTTATGTCATTTGATTCTGAGGATTACCTCTCCCGTCAGTACCAAGTCAGCAGTATCGATTTAGACGCAAAAATTGATGAACTGTTGCACTTAGCCGTGCCGCCCACCAGCCCTAATCTTGAGTTGTACCGCGAGATGATGCTGACTGTAGCTCGCATGGCGGAGACTGATCGTAACCGTTGGGATGCAAAAATCATGATGCAGACGCTGCGCGAAATGGAAGCGTCGTTCAGTCTGTTAGAGCGCTTTAAGCGGCGGCGTAAAGTAACGGTGTTTGGTTCTGCACGTACTGAATCAGGTCACCCGCTGTATCAGCAGGCCAAAGAGTTAGGCGAAATTTTAGCGCGGCATAACTTGATGGTCATCACGGGTGCCGGCGGCGGTATCATGGCGGCGGCGCATGAGGGCGCAGGGCTTGAAAACAGTCTAGGTTTTAATATCGCCCTGCCGTTTGAGCAAGGCGCAAATGAAACGGTGAATGGCAGTGGTCACTTACTGTCGTTCCACTTTTTCTTCTTGCGCAAACTGTTCTTTGTTAAAGAAGCCGATGCGTTAGTGCTCTGCCCTGGCGGTTTTGGCACGCTGGATGAAGCGCTTGAAGTGCTGACCTTGATTCAAACCGGTAAAAGCCCGCTGGTGCCGGTTGTGCTGCTCGATCAAGAAGGTGGTACGTATTGGGATACAGCGCTGCAATTTATGCGAACAGAAATGGCGGATAAAAACTATATTCTGCCCACCGATTTGCGCCTCATGCGGCAAGTGCGTTCGCCACAAGAAGCGGGCGAGGAGATTGCGCGTTTCTATCGTAGCTTCCATTCTACTCGTTGGTTTAACGAAAGCTTCGTAATGCGCATTAATCATCCGCTGAATGATCAAGCATTAGAAACCCTGCATAAAGAGTTTTTAGATCTGTGTGTCAGTGGTGGTTTTGTACAAGTGCCGTATTGTGCAGCAAGACACAATGAACCAGAGTTCTGTAACCAGCACCGATTAGAGTTTGTATTTAATCGCCGTGATCACGGCCGCTTACGCGAACTGGTGGACTTTATAAACTTACCGCAAAACTGGAAGAGCAACAGCTAATCCGATGTCTGCGGCTCAGTGTTGACGCTGAGCCGTAGAGTTACCGGTTAGATGGCTGTCATTCCACCATCAACAGTCAAGGCATGACCGGTGGTAAAACCTGCACCATCACTGCACAAGTACAATACCGAAGCAGCAATTTCTTCAACACGGCCAACCCGACCCATCGGATGCAATGCTGGCATACGCTCAGCGATTCTTGGATCCATTTCACACACGCGCTGATACATCGCGGTATCAATCACGGCGGGGCATATGGCATTCACGCGAATATTTTTGCGGGCATACTCAATCGCTGCCGTACGGGTTAAACCCAGCACCGCATGCTTGGATGCCGAATACACGGCCATTTTTGGCGCAGCGCCTAAGCCTGCGACAGACGCCGCATTAACTATTGCACCGTTGCCCTGAATCAACATGTGCTGGAGCTGATACTTCATACACAGCCAAACGCCTTTCACATTCACGTCCATAATCATGTCAAAAGAACGCATAGACCCCTCATCTAAACGCTGGTTCTCCATCTCAATACCCGCATTATTAAAGGCGTAATCGAGACGACCATAAGTGTCAACGGTGCTGGCTACGAGCTGCTTGACTTGTTCTTCATCACGCACATCACAGCTGACAAAAACAGCAGTGCCGCCCGCGGCTTCAATCAAACTGACCGTTTCTGCCGCACCTTGTGCATTAATGTCCGCGACCACTACTTTGATGCCGTGTTCAGCAAACGCTAATGCTGTTCCACGACCAATCCCACTTGCCGCACCGGTGACGACTGCAACCTGTCCAGATAATTTCATTGGCAACCCCTGCTCTTGTTGTTTGATATAGCCATTGATAATAGCCAGCTCAGCGAACACGCACAGTACTATCACTAAGATTGATATAAAGCTATAAGCTATGAGTTAGCTCGAATCGGCACTGCTGGGTGTTGAGCTGAGGGTGCAAGGAACGTGGGCGGCGAACCCACGTGCGTTTATGCTTACGCAAGTCCAGCCAAAATATCATTCAAAGCTTGTGCCGGATCAGCCGCTTGCGTGATTGGACGGCCAATCACTAAATAATCCGAACCCGCTTGCATCGCTTGGGCTGGAGTCAAAATACGTTTTTGGTCATCTAGCGCACTGCCCAATGGTCGAATGCCCGGCGTGACCAACAGCCCAGCGGGCCATTGCTGTTCAAGGATTGAAGCTTCTTGCGCTGAACACACCAAACCGTCTAAACCGGCTTGTTCAGCTAAACCCGCCAGGCGTAACACCTGCTGTTGCGGTGCGATGTCCAAACCAATTCCGGCTAAATCGCTTTGCTCCATGCTGGTCAGCACAGTCACACCAATCAATAAAGGTTTGCTGCCATTATATTGTTCCAAGACTTCACGGCATGCCTGCATCATTTTCAAACCTCCCGAGCAGTGCACATTGACCATCCAGACACCCAGCTCAGCCGCCGCTTTAACGGCCATCGCTGTGGTATTCGGAATATCATGAAACTTAAGGTCTAAAAACACCTCAAAACCCAATGCATGCAAGCCTTTTACCACGCTTGGCCCGCTGCGAGTGAACAGCTCTTTACCCACTTTAAGACGGCACTGCTGTGGATTTAGACGCTCAGCTAACGCTAAAGCTTGCTCTTCACTAGGAAAATCGAGGGCTACAACAATTGGACTGGACATGATTTAAGTCTCGTATCAATAAAATCGGCAGCATTGTAGCCTTCCTCTAGGCACACTGTCGCATCGACTTTGTTGCTAGAAGAGTTTATGCGTTGCTACGTTGCTTTATTCCACTAAAAAGATCACTGCATAATGAACAAAGAAGCCGCTACTTTGCCGCAATTATTGACTGTTTTATAGGTGCTACAATGTTAAATATGAGATACATTCTCATTTAATAAATTTAGGAGTTGCTGTATGCCTTGGTATATTTGGTTATTAATCGCTCTAGTGCTTGGTACTGTTGTCGCAGGCCTGCTGAGACTGCGCAATACGGCAAACAAAATGCCCATCAGTAAAGACAAACTGGCATTAATGAAACAGCGCAACGCCGAATTGGAGGCACAAGAACGCCAGCAAGACCAATAGTCCCTCACAACATGCTTGGAGATTGATTATGTTCCGTACAGAAACCGATAGTTTAGGCGCCATTGAAGTACCCGCCGAGGCTTACTGGGGCGCGCAGACACAGCGTTCTAAAGAAAACTTTGTGATTGGCTCACAGCCCATGCCATTGCCCGTCATACATGCTTTAGCACAGATCAAAAAAGCCGCCGCACGAGTCAATGCGCGCTTAGGTGAGTTGCCTGACAATATTGCCAGCCTGATCGAGCAAGCCGCCGATGAAATCATTAACGGTACGCTAAACGAACACTTCCCTCTGGTGGTTTGGCAGACTGGCAGCGGTACACAAACCAATATGAATGTTAACGAAGTGATTGCTGGCCGCGCCAACGAAATTGCCGGTCAAGGCCGTGGTGGCAAATCTCCAGTGCACCCTAACGATCATGTCAATCGTGCGCAAAGTTCCAACGACTGCTTCCCTACCGCAATGCATATAGCAGCACTGCAGGCGATCCAAAAACAACTTTTCCCAGCCATTAAACTGCTACGTAACGGTCTTGATCAACAAGCACAGCGCTATGCTGACTTAGTCAAAACGGGGCGCACCCATATGATGGATGCCACCCCTGTGACCTTTGGTCAAGAATTATCCGCCTTTGTTGCACAGTTAGATTACGCCAAACAAGCGATTGAGTTGAGTTTGCCTGCTGTGTGTCAGTTGGCTCAAGGCGGCACCGCAGTCGGCACAGGGCTAAATAGCAGTCCAACCTTTGCCGATGATATTGCTAAAGAACTGGCGACAGCAACAGGTCTAGCGCTGACCTCTGCACCGAACAAGTTTGCAGCATTAGCTGGACATGAAGCACTGGTAAGCTTATCTGGCGCATTAAAAACCTTAGCGGTGGCGCTGATCAAAATTGCCAATGACCTACGCTTACTCGGCTCAGGGCCGCGTGCGGGGCTGGCTGAAGTATTGCTTCCTGCGAATGAGCCCGGCAGCTCAATCATGCCTGGCAAAGTTAATCCTACACAGTGTGAAGCACTGTCCATGCTGGCCTGCCAAGTCATGGGCAATGACGTCACTATTAATATCGCTGCCAGCCACGGTCATCTACAACTTAATGTGTTTAAACCGGTGATCATTCATAACATTTTGCAATCCATTGAACTGATGGCCGACGGCTGTCGTAACTTCCAAGAACACTGCATCGAAGGTATGCAAGCCAACGCGCAACAAATGGCCGATCACTTGGAAAATGGCCTCATGCTGGTGACAGCATTGAATCGGCATATTGGCTACGATAATGCAGCAAAAATCGCTAAAAAGGCCTATACAGAAAACCTCACTCTACGGGCAGCGGCGATTGATTTGGGCTTGGTGAGCGATGAGCAATTCAGCCAATGGGTTCGTCCGCAAGATATGCTCAAGCCTGAAGCCTAAATAGATAAGGAGAACAAGGGCTCACACTCAAAAAGCCACTAAGGCATACCACACAATGCATACTGTATGCCTTAGTTAGCGCCGCGTAGATGACTCAACCTGCGCGTTATGGCTTAGATTCAAGCTCAACGCTAGGAGCCGGCACCAGCGACTCTAATAGCGCTGCGGAGGGGTCTTTTTTTACGTCTGGAGCGGCCATATTCTTAGCTTGTGGCGTGATTAGTCCGAGAAAGATACATATTGCAATGGCCATCAATAAGGTCACAGTACCAACTAATATACTGATGAAGTGACGTAGAAAAACACCCAATGTGGCAAGCGTTTTAATACTGTACAACCAACCTAAAAAGAATGCCGCAATACAGGCCAGAATCGCGATAAGTTCCAAATTAACACTCCTTTGCAGCGCTAGAAGCCCGCTCAGCCGCTGCAAGAATTAATGCTTTCATCTCTGCAACCGCTGTTGGCAAACCCACAAACAACGCATGTGCAATAATTGCGTGGCCAATATTAAGCTCATTTATTCCAGCGATCGCAGCAATAGGCTCAACATTATGATAGTTCAGACC
This sequence comes from Pseudomonas sp., assembly GCA_034006605.1. Classification (GTDB taxonomy): domain Bacteria; phylum Pseudomonadota; class Gammaproteobacteria; order Pseudomonadales; family Pseudomonadaceae; genus Denitrificimonas. The sequence continues at coordinate 10,925 of JAVESM010000004.1, forward strand.
ATGCCCAGCATTCACCAGTAAACCCAGCTCAATTGCTAAAGAGGCCGCCTTACGGATCAGCTCCAGTTGCACCGCTTGCTCAGCTGGCGTCTCAGCATCTGAGTAATGACCGGTATGCAATTCAATCGTCGTTGCACCGACACGCTTGGCCGCCAAAATCTGCTGTTCATCTGCATCAATAAACAGCGAAACATTGCAACCAATTGCATGTAAACGCTCCACTGCTGCAGCAATTCGCACTTCCTGCGACAACACATCGAGACCACCTTCAGTGGTCAACTCGGCACGCGTTTCAGGCACAAAGCAAGCATGTTCCGGCCTTAACTCCTCGGCCAAGGCTAACATTGCATCAGTCACACCCATCTCAAAATTCATCGGGGTATGCATCACTTCACGCAACACGCGCACATCACGGTCCTGAATATGACGGCGATCTTCACGTAAATGCACAGTAATGCCATCGGCGCCCGCTTGCTCAGCATCTAATGCGGCCTTCACTGGATCAGGATAACGCGTGCCTCGCGCCTGACGCACAGTTGCAATATGATCAATATTTACACCCAACAAGATACGCTTATTCAAATTCATCACACCGATCCTTTCTTTGTCAAAAACAATTCGCGACTCATCAACGGACGTCCACCTAAATGTGCAGCCAATGCTTGGCGCATCACTCGTTTTGCCGTTAGTAAAACACGCTCTTGTTGCCAATCAGCTGTCGACAACGCCAAAATATCTGCACCCAAAAACACACCCGATTGAATCAACAATACGGCCTCGAAGCCACTTTGCGGAACTAAACGATACAACATTTGCTCTTGCAACGCCTGCCCATGAATATCCTCTACAAAAGAAAACCCATAACCCAACTGCTCAAGCAAACGCCACTCAAAATTTCGCAACAAAGGCTGCAGCGCTAAGCCATGCGCTAAACCTTGCACAGACAAGGTGTAATGCTCAAACAGTTGCGGCTGTGGATCATTCAGAGGCAGTAAGCGCACCAGTAATTCATTGAGGTACATCGCACAAAATAGCGCTTGCCCCTGCAAGAAATTAAATTCACCCGCAGGTTCAATACGACTTACAGTTTTTAATTCGCTACGACCACGTAACTCAATATCCAATAAAGAAAAAGGTCGCGCGACACTGCCGTGCTTACCACGAGCGCTGCGCAACACGCCACGCAAACGTCCATGAGGCGTAAACAGATCCACTAAGGCACTGGTTTCTTTATAAGGACGGCTGTGCAAAATAAATGCTAACGACGACTGCATAACTCAGCCTCTAAATAGCACACGCTCCAGAACAGAGCGCATGCTGAGCAGGTTTCAATACTCTTGATAACCCAATGAACGCAAGGCGCGCTCATCATCTGACCAACCACTTTTCACTTTAACCCACAAATTAAGCATAATTTTAGAGTTAAACAAGGTTTCCATATCCTTACGCGCTTCCTGACCGATGCGTTTAATACGCTCGCCTTTATCGCCAATAATGATTTTCTTCTGCCCTTCACGCTCAACCAAAATCAACGCATGAATATGCAGAATACGGCCATCCTGCTTAAACTCTTCAATTTCAACCGTAATCTGGTACGGCAACTCTGCACCCAGCTGGCGCATGATTTTTTCACGCACCATTTCTGCCGCTAAAAAGCGACTGGAACGATCGGTAATTTGATCTTCAGGGAAAAAATGCTCACTGACCGGTAAATACTCACCAACCAAGCGCTCAAGCGTATCCAAATTATGCCCATGTAATGCAGAGATCGGGACAATTTGTGCATTAGGTAACTTTTCAGCCAACCATTCTAAGTGCGCTAAAAGCTGACTTTTATCTTCTAAACGGTCCGCTTTATTCACTGCAATAATCAATGGACAGGTTAGGTATTGGATCCGCTCAAAGACCATTTCGTCTTCATCAGTCCAACGCATGCGGTCAACCACAAACACAGCCACATCAATATCTTTCAGCGCGGTTAAGGCGCTCCGATTCATAAATCGATTGAGCGCTGTTTGCCCACCTTTATGTAAGCCTGGCGTATCGACATAAACGGCTTGCACAGCCCCTTCGGTTTTAATACCCAGCATATTGTGACGCGTGGTTTGCGGTTTACGCGAGGTAATGGCGAGCTTTTGACCCAAAATATGGTTGACCAGTGTTGACTTACCCACATTTGGGCGCCCCACTACAGCCACATAGCCACAACGTGTTTGCTCTTCAGTCATGCTGATTTTTACTCTCTATACCCAGTATCTGTAGCGCTTTAGACGCTGCTACTTGTTCAGCAATACGTCGACTCGCGCCCTGTCCTTGGGTCTTTTCATTAAGTAAGCTGACCTGGCATTCCACAGAAAAACTGCGACAATGCGGCTCGCCTTGAATATCAATCACATCATACTGTGGCAGTTCACCACCACGTGATTGTAAAAATTCTTGCAAACGCGTTTTTGGATCTTTATTGGTATCCACTAACGTGAGTTCAGAGAAATGCTGCTCAAGCCAAGCAAGAACACGCTCACGCGCTATATCCATACCTGAATCTAAGTAAATCGCACCAATAATGGCTTCGGTGGTATCGGCAAGAATTGAGTCACGACGAAAACCGCCACTTTTCAACTCACCCGAGCCCAAGCGCAAATATTCACCCAGCCCAAAGCCACGCGCTAACACCGCAAGGGTTTCACCTTTAACTAAACGCGAGCGTAAGCGTGACAGCTGACCTTCTTTTGCTTGAGGGAAATGATTAAATAAAGCCTCCCCCGCAACAAAATTCAAAATAGCATCACCTAAAAACTCTAAACGCTCATTATTTCGCCCAGAAAAGCTTCGATGCGTCAACGCTAAAGTCAACAAGTCTCCATCTTTAAAAGTGTAACCAATTTTACGCTGCAAACTTAAGATTGGATCACTCACTTGGCACGCACGCGATATTCTTTATCAAAGCTGACAATGAGATCGATATTTTTGATCAGTGGCTCACGCTGTTCGTATTTAAGATGCGCGATAAAGTCATTGTTATTTTTTGTCACAGTCAAAATATCATCCATTTTTAAATTACGAATGCTATTAATCTGCATACTTTTACTGATATGGCCATAAAAATCACCGACCGTCACAACTCTATCGCCAACCGTTTTGTCTTCTTCAATCGCCATAATGGCTTTTTCTAAAGCTCTATTATCTAAGTAGTGCGGAATAAGCTTAAATGCAGCGCTCGCAAAAAAAGCCACCAACACCAAAATAGCCAGCCAACCAAAAAAAGACATACCTTTTTGTTTATGAATATTTTGCATAGCACCCTCAATTTTTATTAATGTCAGCGCACTTTAACCGATATTTACTTGTTCGGTGTAAGCACAGAACACACAGTTTAGATTTTTAATGAATCAAGCCGACTCGACTTAAGCTTGGTAACACACTGAACTTGGGATCAGCCCAAGTCAGCCAAATCGCAAAGGCTTTACCGACAATATACTCATCCGGCACCATACCTTGCAGCTCTAAAGGAATACTTGGATCATCCCAATAACGGCTGTCTTTCGAGTTATCACGGTTATCACCCATCATAAAGTAGTGACCCGCCGGCACATGCCACTCACGAGTGGGCTCAACCCGGCGACGTACTTCTTTACGAATATAGTGCTCATGCTCACCAAGCGTTTCAGTGTACAAACCTGCACTACCAAGACTACCCGGCTCTTCACCTAAAAAAGCTTCAGCGATCGGTTTACCATTGACTAAAATGCGCTTTTCAGACGTATAGGTGATGGTATCACCCGGCAAACCAACTACGCGTTTAATGTAATTGATGCGCGTATCTTCAGGGTACTTGAACACCATTACATCGCCACGTTTAGGATCACTGACTGAAATGATTTTCTCATCAATCACGGGTAAGCGAATGCCATAAGCAAATTTATTCACTAAAATAAAGTCACCCACTTCAAGCGTTGGAATCATTGATCCTGAAGGAATCTGGAAGGGTTCAACAATAAATGAGCGCAATACCAAAACCACAGCTAATACTGGAAAAAACGATTTCCCGTACTCAATCAATAACGGTTCTTTATCTAAGCGCTCACGTACTTCAGAGTTGAACGACACGGCATCTTTTTCGTACTGTGCGATTGCCGCGCGGCGGCGTGGCGCAAAAAACACCACATCCAGCAACGCTAAAAAACCTGATAGAGCCACGGCAATGACTAAGATCAATGGAAAGTTTAAGGTCATGGGCTAGTCATCCACTCTGAGCACAGCAAGGAAAGCTTCTTGCGGAATTTCCACATTACCCACCTGCTTCATTCTTTTCTTACCCGCTTTCTGCTTTTCTAACAGTTTGCGCTTACGACTGACATCACCGCCATAACATTTTGCTAAAACGTTCTTACGTAACGCTTTAACCGTGGTGCGCGCGACAACTTGACCACCAAGAGCAGCCTGAATTGCCACATCGTACATTTGACGTGGAATCAGTTCTTTCATTTTTTCAGCCAACGCACGACCTTTTGATGCCGCTTTATCACGGTGTACAATCAAGGCCAACGCATCAACACGCTCACCATTAATCAGCACATCTAAACGTGACAAGTTAGCCGCTTGATAGCGATCAAAGCTGTAATCAAGTGAGGCATAGCCACGGCTGACCGATTTTAAACGATCAAAGAAGTCGAGAACCACTTCGTTCATTGGCAAGTCATAGACCACTTGAACTTGACTGCCAAGGAAGTGCATATCTGTCTGCACACCGCGTTTTTCAATACATAAGGTAATCACGTTACCGAGGTGTTCTTGTGGTACTAAAATAGTTGCTTTAACAATCGGCTCACGCATTTCATCAATCATCGATGGATCAGGCATACGTGAGGGATTATCAACATAAACAATATCACCATTTTTCAGCACGACTTCAAAAATAACCGTGGGTGCGGTGGTGATCAAATCAAGGTCGTACTCTCGCTCAAGGCGCTCTTGAATGATTTCCATATGCAGCATACCAAGGAAGCCGATACGGAAACCAAAGCCCAATGCTTCAGAGCTTTCTGGCTGGTATTGCAAGGCTGCATCGTTGAGCGTTAGTTTTTCTAGCGCATCTCGGAAGTCTTCAAAATCGTCTGAGCTCACCGGAAACAAACCCGCATACACTTGTGGCTGAACGCGTTTGAAACCCGGCAACATATCCACATCTGGCGTGTTCGACAAGGTCAAGGTATCACCCACTGGAGCACCTTGAATATCCTTAATACCAGCAATAATAAAACCTACTTCACCGGCTTTAAGATCCACAGTTTGTGTATGCTTTGGAGTAAACACGCCAACACTGTCAACTTGATGTACGCGCCCGGTTGACTTAACCAAGACTTTGTCACCTTTTTTAATGCGGCCATGTTTAACTCGCACTAAAGACACAATGCCTAAATAGTTATCAAACCAAGAGTCGATAATCAGTGCTTGCAATGGCGCATCAATTTCACCAACTGGCGGCGGAATCACTTGCACCAAGCGTTCAAGAACTTCGTCAACACCTAAACCGGTTTTCGCACTGCAACACACGGCATCAGTTGCATCAATACCGATCACATGCTCAATTTCTTCTTGAACGCGAATAGGGTCCGCTTGTGGCAAGTCGATTTTATTCAACACCGGCATCACTTCGAGGCCTTGCTCAATCGCGGTGTAACAGTTCGCAACGGATTGTGCTTCCACCCCTTGTCCTGCATCGACCACTAGCAATGCACCTTCACAAGCGGCCAGCGAGCGACTGACTTCATAACTGAAGTCAACATGACCAGGCGTATCAATAATGTTTAATTGGTAAATACGGCCATCACGCGCGGTGTAGCTCAGGGTTACACTGTGGGCTTTAATAGTAATGCCCCGTTCACGCTCGAGATCCATAGAATCCAAGACTTGAAACGCCATTTCACGCTCAGTCAAGCCACCGCACATTTGAATGAAGCGGTCGGCCAAGGTGGATTTACCATGGTCGATGTGGGCAATAATGGAAAAATTACGGATATGACTCAAGTCACTCACAGAACAGCACTCTACAATTAAGTCCGTCGACCGACTGCCAACAGAAAATAGCCCGAGAGTTTACCTGATTTATCCCCTGCAAGTCATCTATCGCACGAGCAGCGCGGCAAAAACCCTGATGCCTTATCAAAAGGCTCAAGCTATAGACATTAAAAAAGCGGCATAACGCCGCTTTTTTAAGCTAAACAATTGTTAAATCAGCACTAATCGGCCAATTTAAAGGTGATAAAGCTGGCTCGACCTTGGCGTAATACCCGCATCGATAATGAACGATTATTGGGTAGTGCTTCAGCAATTTTAGTAAAAGTCTTTGCAGAATCAATGGCTTGATTATTCAAATGGGTAATCACATCCCCAGCTCGCAAACCAATCATTGCCGCAGGACCGTCTTGTACGTCTTGTATGACTACACCGCCTTGTAAATCAATGGCCTTTTTCTGCTCCGTCGTCAAATTAGCCACAGTCATGCCTAAACGATTGCTTTTACTTGCTGCGCCTTCAGTTCCAGAAAGCGACATTTCTTCACCATCACTCGGCAACGCGCCTACTTTGATATCGAGGGTTTTACGTGAGCCATCACGCATAACCAGCAACTTCGCCGCTTGTCCAGGCTTGAGAGTGCCGACTAAATGCGGTAAATCTGCAGACATTACGACTGGGTGATCATTCATGCTTAAGATGACATCACCGACTTGTAAGCCACCTTTACTAGCAGGGCCGTTTTCCAGAACTTGCGCAACCAGCGCACCTGCAGGTTTATCCAAGCCAAATGACTCAGCTAGATCTTTATTAACCTCTTGAATCACCACACCTAACCAGCCACGATTAACTTTGCCGCTGGCCTTAAGCTGATCGGAAACATCCAAAGCAACTTCCATAGGGATTGCAAAAGACAAGCCCATAAAGCCACCTGAACGGGTGAAAATCTGTGAATTTATACCGATCACTTCGCCATTCAAATTAAACAGCGGACCACCAGAATTGCCTGGATTAATGGCCACATCCGTTTGAATAAATGGCACATAGTTATCATTCGGTAAGCTCCGGCCTTTAGCAGAAACAATACCCGCCGTCACCGAGTGATCAAAACCAAACGGTGAGCCAATCGCCAAGACCCACTCACCCACTTTAAGCTCACTGGACTTACCAAGCTTCACCATCGGCAAGTTTTTACCCGGAATCTTCAGTAGCGCAACATCAGTACGTGGATCTGCACCGACTAATTCAGCCACTAACTCACTGCGATCGGATAAACGCACAATAATCTCATCAGCATCTGCAATCACGTGATTATTCGTCAGCACATAGCCATCAGCAGAAATAATGAAACCTGAGCCTAACGACTGAGCTTCACGCTGCTGACCTTTATTTTGCCCCTCAGGAGCGCGCGGCATTGGCAGGCTGCGCTCAAAAAACTCACGAAAAATAGGCGGCAAACCATCGAGTTCTGGAATGGCATAGTTGCCACCAGCAGAGACTTGGCCTTGTTGAATATTTTGTCGCGTACTGATATTGACGACCGCTGGTGCAGACTCCTCAACTAATTCAGTAAAATCAGGCAATTGTGCGTGTGCGACTGACGCTAAAAGCATCATCATCGTTAAGCCAGCACTCATGAATAACGATTTTTTTCTATGCAGCATAATGCTCTCCACTTTCTAATCAAACTTCAAGCGCAGGACTGTCAGCGATCTGTGCGCAAGCCAAAACAGGTTGGATTGCTGCAGAGTCAATATAGCGATCGCTGTAACGGCGCACCCACAGAGCGCCAGCAAAAAAACCCAACGCAGCTGTAAGAATAATCCATGGCTCGGATACATCCAAAGCCTGGGCTGTTAGTGCACCGATAAACATCACCAACAGCGGTAACATATAAACCAGAAAAGCGCTGCGCACCAATAACGACTCAGAGATACCTAGCATCACTGGGTCTCCTTCGCATAACGCAAAATCAGTATGTACTTTTATCAAATGTGGTTTCTTATCCGACGCTAAACTCGTCAACAAACCGTGACCACAGGTCATTCGTGCAGAGCAACTGCCGCACGTGGTTTTACGTTGCGTAGCAACCCAAACACCATCCGCTTCGATCGCCATTACGATGCCGGCCTCTTCAATCATCACCGTCTCCAGATCCAAACTGCATAGACAAAGCGACTCGCTCAGCAGTACCGATAGGAATTTCACCCAACACAGTCACCATCACCTGCTGTGTGTCATTCACCACGCGTCTAGAAACGACAGCAGTCGGGCCTAACTGGCGACGACCACTCTCAACATCATAATCATCAACACGCTCAAAAAAGATCGAAAAGTGCGCTAAACCATCGGAATAAACCTGGCTGAGGACGTTATTTACACCGTCTTCAGAGGGGCGATAATGACTATTGATCAAAGTAAAGCCAGGCGGCACCCAACTGACCGTCCAGTCCACATCGAGTTCGATGTCAGACATGCTTGAAATCGCGGAAACAGTCTGACAGTCAGCACTAGGGGCAATAGACGGGGTTGTCGAGACACGCAGATTATTATCACGATCGGCATTGAACTGAACAAATTGAAAGCGCTCCAGCAACTCACCATGCTCATTGAGCAATAAAGTTTTTAGCGGAATGGCTGTCACTTCATCAAGATGCAACTCAAGCGGATAGCGATGCTGATCGCGTGGAGCAAACAATAAAGCGACCGTATTGCGCCCTGCAACTCTAGACTCTCCCAACTCGCGAATTTCATACCACTTTTGTAATTGTTGCACATCAAAACTTTGCACCGGCCAAACATCAGCTAATGACAATGCATTGGCGATAGCCCCACTCATACACGTGACATGCCCATCGATACGCATCACCTCATGCGCAGGTCCATTTAGCTGTAGAAAACGCTCAACAACCTGTTTTTCTGCATTGATCTGACGCCATATTTGATGGGTAGAAAAGGCACCTTTACGCTCATACACAAAGGCACCTTGGTAGCCTTGTGTGTCCTGCGCAACGTGTAAGCGTTGCAACCATTGATTGGCAGACTGAGCAGCATAGGCAGAACTACCCAAGGCCGCCCATAAGAAAAAAACCGAGCAACGTGCAGTTAAGCGCATCCCTTATTGACCTTCCAAGCTGGCAGCACGAGCATAAGGTAAGCCGACTTCAGTTTTATTAACACTGCTCTGCTGAGCATGCTGACGTAAATAGCTTGGCAAGCGACGCTCGTACCATAAGTTCGAGCCTGAGGTCACCTCTGCCATCGGCGCACTTTGTCCTTGTGCATTATAACTGGCCAAGACAACTGAACTCTGTGCAGGTGACGCAGCAGGTAAGCGTTGCTCACTTTGCACGACCAGCGCATCTTGCTGTACGGCATCTTGGTTATAAAAACGCACACCGCCCAATACAGCCAAGGTTACAGATGCAGCAACGGCCACGCGTCCCAGCCACGGCATAGAGCGTGTTTTATGTGTTCCCACAGACTCAATTGCTGCCCCAGAAGTGGATGCAGCTGCGCTAAGCGCTGGTTCTGCATCAATGGCAGCCATAATCCGCGCTGACAAATCAACTGAAGCAAAGGCCGTTTCATTATGCATAGCAGTACGCGCAACTTGATAACGCGTCCACGCAGCACGCACCTCCGGCTCATCACTGGCTTTAAGAACTCGACGCAACTCTAACTCATCGGCCTCATTATCCATGAGGGCCGAGAGTGACTGCTGAAGGACTTGTTGATTCATGTTTAGCTTCCTCATCTGACTGACGTTGCGCATTAAGCGTCTTGTAGCAATGGACGTAAGGCTTTATCAACTGCCTCACGCGCCCGAAAAATGCGCGAGCGCACGGTACCTACGGGGCACTGCATCACTGTTGCAATGTCCTCGTAACTGAGACCTTCAAATTCACGTAAAGTTAGTGCTGAGCGCAAATCTTCTGGCAATTGTTTAATACTTTCTTGCACGGTGGAGTCAATCTCATCACGCAGCATTAAGCGCTCAGGAGAAGCCATATCTTTTAAGGCATGATCGCCATCATAAAACTCCGCGTCACTTGAATCGACGTCACTACTCGGAGGGCGACGATTGCGCGACACCAAGTAATTCTTCGCAGTATTAATCGCAATTCGGTACAGCCAAGTATAAAAAGCACTGTCACCACGGAAATTTGCTAAAGCACGGTAGGCCTTAATAAAAGCTTCTTGAGTGACGTCTTGCGCTTCATGTGGATCATGTACAAATCTAACCACCAATCCCATAATCCGATGCTGATACTTCAAAACTAACAAGTCAAAAGCGCGTTTATCTCCTGCTTGCACACGCTCAACCAACGTCTGATCATCATCTGGCGTCATGCGTAACCCTCAGCGTAGTATTTAAACCACACTGCATTTTTAATGCGTCCAGCACAATTCATGTGCGCCATAAAAAATTTCTCCTCATTAAACGTTAACAGAAACACAACTGGTGTCGAAGGCCAGACTCACCACAGCTGCGCACTGCATCTACTGTAACGTTTTCTTAATAATTACGCGTTGTTTAATGAAATACGCCATTATTGAGCCATCAAGCCCCTAAAAGTTCCCTGTATTTGTAAGTATTTTGCTAAGCCATCCAGCGTTATACTACCGGGCGTCTTCAGCATAGACTTATCAGTGGATTCTTATCATGAGCCAATATTACCAGTACGACGTTTTGATTATCGGCAGCGGTGCTGCGGGTTTAACAACCGCACTCACATTACCGAGCCACTTACGCATTGCCGTACTCAGTAAAGGCGACTTAGCCAGCGGTTCAACTTACTGGGCGCAAGGCGGCGTCGCTGGCGTACTAGATGACACCGACACGGTCGAATCACACGTACAAGATACCCTAATCGCCGGTGCCGGCTTATGCCGAGAAGATGCCGTGCGTTTTACAGTTGAGCACAGTCGCAGTGCCATTGATTGGCTGATTGAACAAGGCGTGCCTTTCACACGTAACGAATCAACAGCTGACGATGATACGCACTTTGACTACCACCTGACTCGCGAAGGTGGACACAGCCATCGACGTATTATTCATGCGGCTGATGCAACAGGTGCGGCAATTTTTGTCACGTTACTGGAGCGCGCACGCCAACATAGCAATATCCAACTGATTGAACAGCAAGTCGCCGTGGATCTTATTACCGCCCGAAAACTCGGCCGCCAAGGTAGCGAATGCTTAGGCGCTTATGTGCTTGATCGAGAGTCTGGCGAAGTTGATACCTATGCTGCGCGCTTTGTAGTATTGGCCACTGGCGGTGCAGCTAAAGTGTATTTATATACCAGCAATCCAGACAGCGCTTGCGGTGATGGCATCGCGATGGCTTGGCGGGCCGGCTGCAGCGTAGGTAATCTAGAGTTCAATCAATTTCACCCTACCTGTCTATATCACCCGCAAGCGAAGAACTTTTTAATCACTGAAGCACTTCGCGGTGAAGGCGCTCACCTCACACTGCCCAATGGCGAACGTTTTATGGCCCGCTTTGATCAGCGCCTAGAATTGGCGCCACGGGATATTGTCGCAAGAGCCATCGACCATGAAATGAAGCGCCTAGGGATTGACTGCGTTTATTTGGACATCAGCCATAAGTCAGCCGACTTTATTCAAGAGCACTTCCCCACTGTATATGAGCGCTGCTTAACCTTTGGCATTGATATCACCAAACAACCCATTCCTGTAGTCCCCGCCGCACATTACACCTGCGGAGGTATTGTAGTTGACCAGCACGGCCACACTGACATTCCCAACTTATATGCTATCGGTGAAACCAGCTTCACAGGCCTGCACGGTGCCAATCGCATGGCCAGCAATTCATTGTTGGAGTGTTTTGTTTATGCACGCTCAGCCGCCGCAGATATTGCCCAGCAAGATGCACAAATTACGCCCCCTGCACGGTTACCCCAATGGGATGCAAGCTTAGTCACTGATTCAGATGAAGATGTCATTATCGCCCACAACTGGGATGAGTTAAGACGCTTTATGTGGGACTACGTCGGCATTGTGCGCACCAATAAACGCTTACTGCGCGCGCAGCATCGTGTGCGTTTACTACGAAGTGAGATTGATGAGTTCTATAGTAACTATCGGGTGAGTCGCGATTTAATTGAACTGCGCAACCTAACCTTGGTTGCTGATCTAATTATTCGTTCAGCCATGCAGCGCAAAGAAAGTCGCGGCTTACATTACACATTAGATTACCCAGAGCTCGCCGATCAGGCGCAAGATACTATCTTACAGCCCGCCAACGCTGACGACTAAATTTCAAACGTACGCGCAAGCGTCGATGGCTGTCTACTGGCAAACTATCGGCGCCAATGACTAAGGTGCGATAAAACCATTGATGTGCGTAGCGATAACGCAACAACACCAGCACAGGAATAGCCATGCTATCAGCGCGTAACTGCGCGCTTTGCCAGCCCTGCTGAGCAGTCCATATCTGCCAGCCGTTTTCATTCTGGCGTATACCGCGTCGTTGCGACGGCTGCTGCAGGCGCCTTAACCGCAGTAACTGATCAGTGCTCTGCAACGCCAGCAGCGTCAATACACCGATCTTCCAAGGCCAGTCAATAGCTGACATTGATACAGCAAAGCCAGCCAGAACAGTCATCAGCAAAGCCAGCCCTGACAGCCACAAAGAAGGCTGCCAATGACAAGCCCATCCATTATTTTGGCCGCGCATGTTCCAAAACCAATGCAACAATACGCTTTAAATCCTCGCTTTCTGGCTCAGCACGACGCATAAACCAGCCAAAAATATCTTGATCCTCACAATCCAAAAGTAAACGATAACGTTCACGATCAGCTTCATCCAGCTGCAAATACTGCTCTTCAACAAAAGGTACCAATAACTGATCGAGCTCCCACATACCCCGACGACTGTGCCAATAAAGACGTTTAACTTCTGTTTCAATAGACATGACACACTCCAAAAAAGAATAAATTAAGTACCAGACAGCTGTTACCGAGCAACACACGCTGACAAGATGCCTTTAGCCCTCTATGATAGAGCCATGCATTATTTACCAGCGAGACAGTCATGACTGATTGTGCAAGTTTTACCCCGTTAACCCACGAAGGCGTTCTAGCCATACGCGGCGCAGATGCAAAAACCTTTCTGCAAGGACAAATCACCTGCCATCTTGGCTACGTCAATGATAACCGTAGCAGTCTAGGTGCGCGCTGCACGCCTAAAGGTCGTATGTTATCAAGTTTTCGCGTGCTTTTAGAAAATGACGGTTATTTGTTAGCCATGGATTACGACATTTTAGTCGCACAATTGGCCGAGTTGCAAAAGTTCGCCGTATTCTCTAAATCTAAGCTAAGCGATGATAGCGCGCTATGGAGTCGCTTTGGCTTATATCAAGCTGACTCAGCACTTTTAGCACTCGGCATTGAACTGCCCGCCGAACCCAACAGCATCGTACATCACAACCATATGATTGCGGTTCGGGTATCTGCAGAGCTGGCCGAACTCTGGGTGCATGCAGACGAAGGGGCATGTCTACGCAAACGTTTACTGGGCCACCTCGTCGAAGCGCCATTAAACATGTGGTTACTCGCGCAAATTCGCAGCGGTATTGGTCACGTAACGATGCCCACGCGTGAGCAATTTATTCCGCAAATGTTAAACCTGCCTGCACTGGATGCTGTCAGCTTCAAAAAAGGCTGCTATACCGGTCAAGAGATCGTTGCGCGCATGCAATACCTTGGCAAGTTAAAACGTCACATGTACCGTTTTCAACTGACCAGTCAAACGATTCCAGAGCCTGGCACACCACTGATATCACCCGTGCATTCAAGCGCTGTAGGCGAAGTCGTGAGCGCGGCGCAGAGCGAATACGGTGTAGAATTATTAGCGACAGCTTTAGACGATGCGGTTGCTGATGGACGCATCTATTTGGAAAGCGATGAAAAGACCTTGCTGGAGCAACTTGAGTTGCCTTACGCGTTAGATACTGAACGTGAAATTTTACGCTGATTGACTCAGCATCAGATTTTAAAGGAATATGTGCATGAGTAGTTTGGCAGAAACAGTTTTAAACGAGCTGTTAGAAGCAATTGAAAATGATGAGTTAGTGTTACCTACTTTACCGGAGGTGGCTTTACGCGTGCGCGAAGCGGCTGAAGATCCAGATATCAGCATTCCGGTGCTCAGCAAAGTGATTGGTAACGATGCAGCACTGACCGCTCGTTTAATTAAAGTAGTGAACAGTCCGCTACTGCGAACCAATAAAGAAATCACCGATTTAAATATGGCCATCAGCCGTTTAGGCATCAATTACACGTCGAACTTAGCCACGGGTTTAGCGATGGAGCAAATGTTCCAAGCCACCTCAGATGTGATTGATAGCAAAATGCGTGACGTTTGGAATAAAAGCACAGAAATCGCGGGAATTTGTCACGTCCTATGCCGCCATTTTACCCGTTTAAAACCTGATCAAGCGACGCTTGCTGGGCTTGTTCACCAAATTGGTATTTTACCGATTCTGACCTATGCAGAAGAAAGCAATGCACTGATGAAAGACTCGATTAGTCTCAATCATATTATTGATCGTATTCACCCTGTTTTAGGGGAGAAAATTTTACGCGCCTGGGACTTCCCCGAACAAATCGCGACAGTGCCAAGCAACTATCTTGATTTCCAGCGTCAATCCAAGACAGTCGATTATATTGATATCGTGCAAGTGGCCACTTTACAAAGCTATGCTGACACTGATCACCCGCTAGCCCAAGTTGACTGGAGTCAAGTGACTGCGTTCGCGCAGCTTGGCCTTGATGTGCAAGAGCGCCTCAGTGACGATGAAGACTTATCCGCTGCAATGGAAGCTGCTACGTTAATGCTGCAAGGCTAATTTTGCCCTCCTGAAACCTACTGTGCTCTGCTTATCCTCACGGCATGCACAGTAGGTCATAAGGTTTCCTGTAACGCAGTAAAACACGCGGCTTAGCATCTTTTCCTAATCTTTCACTATCAACCACCCTTCTTTTTTCAACTCAGACAAATAGCCACTTGGATGTAATTGACCTCCGTCAAGGCCTAACTGTGCCAATCTGCTTAGATTGCATGGATTAAAATGGACCTGCCAGCTGATGCGTGTGTCCATGCCTGACGTAAGGAGATCACATGCAACTGGTTTGTCCTGCGGGCAGCTTGCCTGCACTTAAAGCGGCTGTTCGCCAAGGCGCAGATGCTGTCTATGTTGGCTTTCGCGATGACACCAATGCGCGCCATTTTGCCGGTTTAAACTTAGATGACAAACAACTTGAAAATGGTGTTGCTTTTGCCCAGCAACATAACAAGCATGTTTACATTGCAGTCAACACCTATGCACAACCGGATGGCTGGCAGCGCTGGCAACGTGCTGTCGATCAAGCCGCCGACCTCGGAGTGAATGCTCTGATTGCTGCCGATCCAGGCGTCTTGGCCTATGCCAGC
Source organism: Pseudomonas sp. (assembly GCA_034006605.1). GTDB lineage: Bacteria > Pseudomonadota > Gammaproteobacteria > Pseudomonadales > Pseudomonadaceae > Denitrificimonas. The sequence goes on from JAVESM010000004.1 coordinate 26,401, forward strand.
AAACAGCACCCACAGCTTAACTTACATTTATCCGTGCAAGGCTCAGCCACCAATGCCGCTGCGCTAGCCTTCTACCAAGACCGTTACAATATTAAACGCGCTGTATTACCGCGCGTATTGTCATTAGCTCAAGTGAAGCATGTCGCCAGTCAAAGCCCCGTACCGATTGAGGTTTTTGCCTTTGGCAGTCTGTGCATTATGGCTGAGGGGCGTTGTCATTTATCCTCTTACTTAACCGGCGAATCCCCCAACCTTTGCGGTGTCTGCTCACCGGCTAAAGCGGTACGCTGGAGCAATGAAGAAGGTGAGCTGACCTCACGCCTCAATGAGGTGTTAATCGATCGTTACAGTGAAGGCGAATCGGCCGGCTACCCAACCCTATGCAAAGGTCGTTTTATGGTTAACGGCCAGCGTTTCCATGCCCTTGAAGAGCCAACCAGCCTCGACACCATGGATTTAATTCCTGAGCTGAGCAAAATTGGCGTCAGCGCTGTGAAAATTGAAGGCCGTCAGCGCAGCCCAGCCTATGTTGAACAAGTCACCCGTGTATGGCGCGCAGCTCTGGACAGTTACAACAAAGCCCCTGAGCAATACAAAGTTGAGCCCGTTTGGCGACAAACCTTAGCGGGTCTATCTGAAGGCAGTCAAACCACTCTCGGTGCCTACCACCGCGCATGGCAATAGGTGTAACGATTATGAAACTTTCTTTAGGCCCCGTTTTATTTTTCTGGGAACGCGATACGCTGATGCAGTTTTATGCGGATATGGCTGAACAACCGCTGGACATTATTTACATGGGTGAAACCGTCTGTTCAAAACGACGCTCACTTTCACTTGACCAATGGTTGGGTTTAGCGCGGGATATGCAGCAACAAAGCCAGGCGCAAGTTGTCATGTCAGGACTGACATTAGTTGAAGCGGCTTCTGAACTGTCCAGTCTAAAGCGGATGTGCGCGAACGGTGAGTTTTTGATTGAAGCCAACGACATGTCTGCGGTGCACTATTTGAGCGAACTTAAAGTACCTTTCGTCGGTGGACCTGCCTTAAATATTTATAACGGCCACACACTGGCTGAATTTATCGCTTGCGGCATGCAACGCTGGTCTCCGCCCGTTGAATGTTCAGCACATATTATTTCTGCGGCGTTAAACCAGCTCGATGAGCTCGGCGTGGCACGTCCCGAAGTTGAAGTATTTGCTTACGGACATTTACCCTTAGCCTATTCAGCCCGCTGTTTTACTGCACGCGCAGAAAACCGCCCCAAAGATGATTGCGAGCTGTGCTGTATCAAATACGAAGAAGGTATACCTCTACTCAGCCAGGAAGGCCAAGCACTGTTCACCATTAACGGGATTCAAACCATGTCAGCCGAAATCAATAACTTACTGGCTGACTTTCCCTCACTCAAAGCCGCAGGCACTGATATTGCTCGTTTAAGCCCTCGTGCACAAGGTATGAGCCAAATCATTGCCGCGTGGGACAGCGTGCGTCAAGGCCAGCCTGCCCCCCTTGCTGTACAAGGCTGTAATGGCTACTGGCACGGCCGCCCGGGCATGGTCAGTATTGAGGAGGCAGGTTTATGTTAACCCGTGCAGCACCTTTTTTATTATCGGCAGGTGATCGTGTTTTACCCCTTGCTTCTCGTATGCCTTTTTTCTTACAGCGTTTTGCTTTGCAACGCAGCCTAAATCAAGTGTTTGCTCTAGCAATGCAAGACGGCTTATTCGATATTCTCGAACAACGCTGGATGCGCCTGCAGGTCAATGACCTCAAGCTATCTTGGTGTCTAAGTAAGGCTTCAGGCACTAATCGTTTACTCATCCAAGACCGCGCACCGGTTGAGGTCACTATCAGCGGCAACTGGCGTGACTTTTTATTGTTGGCCAGTCGCCAGGAAGATCCCGACACTCTGTTCTTCCGGCGTCGCTTACAAATTGATGGTGATACTGAGCTGGGCTTAGCCGTTAAAAACATGATCGACAGCCTCGATTCGGATGATTTGCCCAGCTGGCTCTGGCAAACCATTGAGACCCTAGGTAAACAAGCGATGCCTGCAGTCAGTTAATTTGCGTTGTGCACCTTGAGCATTATCCAGCCAAGCTCTATTATTCCTCTAAATAGGAATGGAGTTTGGCAATGCAGACTGTACTGCAAATTGATTTTCCGTTTAGCGGACCTTTTGCTGAGGAGATGCAGCAAACCATGCGGCCTTTAGCTGAGTCAATCAGCCAAGAACCTGGACTCATCTGGAAAATCTGGACTGAAAACGCAGACACCCAAGAAGCCGGTGGTGTGTATTTATTTAGTGACGCTACCTCTGCACAAAACTACCTTGATATGCATCGTGCACGCCTCACCGTGAGCGGTGTAATAGGCATTCGTGCTAAATTGTTTTCGGTAAATACGCCGCTCAGTCTGATTTGCAAAGGACCGATACAATGAGTACCAGTAAGCTCGATAAGATTTTAGCGCAATCCTACCAAGAACGTGAAAGCGGCTACCGGCATAAAGCGCTGAAAATGTATCCGCATTTTTGTGGCCGTTGCAGTCGTGAGTTCAGTGGTAAAGGCCTCAGCGAATTAACCGTACATCACCGCGATCACAACCATGACAACAACCCGTCTGACGGTTCAAACTGGGAACTGTTATGTTTGTATTGTCATGACAATGAGCATCAGCGCCAAGTGGATATGCATTACCAAAAAGAGGAAAGCGCCGGCCAAAAAGGCCCGCAGCAAACTTTCAAAGGGTTAGCTGGGCTAGCTGACTTATTAAAAAAGTAAGCGTCTTACTACAGATTAATGCTGTTGCTGCGCGCTAATCATAGCGCGCAGCAACAGCCTAGCAGAGGGGTTACAGGCACTCGGTACTAGCGTCTTAGCTTGATCTAAAGATCATATGCTTTTCCCAATCATCCTCATGCACATCGACTTCGCTGACCATACGACCCAGCTGCGAAACACGCTCAGTATGGACGGCATCACGATTACCACAGACCAAATGGTGCCAAACAAATAAATCCTTGCCCTCGTGCACTAAACGGTAGGCACACGTGCTCGGCAACCAACGAAAGGCATCAGCCTGATCCGCAGTCAATTGAATACAATCAGGCACAAAGTTTTTACGATTTGGGTAATTACTGCAGCGCGCAGTATCCAAATCCAACAACTTGCAAGCAATGTTGGTGTAGTACACTGAACCATCGTCTTCATCTTCAAGCTTTTGCAGACAGCACAAACCACAACCATCACACAATGATTCCCACTCTTCTTGATCAAGTTCGGCAAGACTTTTACGCTTCCAAAACCCCTGAACGATTGCCGCCATACCCTACTCTACCCTTATAGAACACTCAATTTTATCGAATTCAGGTTAATCTTGTTTGCACTCAACCATGACGCGCATTTTAATCACGGTGCTATTAAAGCGTGCCGTTAAATGTGCAGTTTCACCGGCCGCTACATGTGCTTTACGAGTACGCGGGGCTTCTGGACCATTGCGAAAGCGCACTTTACAGACCGCATCACGCGCGCCGTAGTTAGAGAGCGATACCGAGGGCATATTATTGCCTAAGTCGAGCGTGTTAATCGATATCTCAGCACCATTAAGTTGTGTCTCCACTTCAAATGGAAAAGCAAAAGCAACCGCAGGCACTGCCAGTAATAGCATCATTGTTATATTTTTCATCGTATTCTCAGCGTCTCCAACAAGCCGCCAGTGTAACGCATGATCGCGTTTAACACGCGCGAAAAGACAATAAAACTCTGTACAACAGAGCTTATTCACGGATAATACCAAGCGCCTCCAGCAAAGCCCTATTGAGTCCACTCGCGCAGCACTCAACTGTACAAAGCGACCTATACCCGTCACCTTTTCTCCAACCAGTTAGTACTTTTTTCTTATGCAAACAATCACTAACGCAATAACCAGCGTCAATAACTTGGTATGGGGAACGCCTATGCTGATTGCCATTCTTGGCAGCGGGTTATTTCTGATGCTCTCGCTAAAACTGATGCCCATCTTGAATATCAAGCGTGGTTTCATAGAAATTTGGAAAGGCCGCGAACAAGGCCATGCCAGTACCGGACAAATCAGTCCTTTTGCCGCATTAATGACCACCTTAGCGGCCACCGTCGGTACCGGCAATATCGCTGGTGTGGCAACAGCCATTGTTCTTGGAGGGCCAGGTGCCTTATTTTGGATGTGGTGTACCGCACTGGTCGGCATGGCAACGAAGTACTGTGAAGTGGTTCTAGCCGTGCATTTTCGCGAAAAAAACGCCCACAACCATTTTGTCGGCGGCCCCATGTATGCCATTAAAAATGGACTCGGCCACAAGTGGGCTTGGCTTGGTACCTGTTTTGCATTGTTCGGTGGTTTAGCCAGTTTCGGAATTGGCAATATGGTACAGGTCAATAGCATGGCCGCCAGCCTAACCGTGTCTTTTGCAATTCCTGCTTGGCTTAGTGGTATCAGTGTGATGGTGCTGGTGGGTTTAGTGATTTTGGGGGGCATTCAAAGAATTGGCGCGGTGGCTAAAACACTGGTGCCCTTTATGTGCCTCGCTTATGTGATTGCCGCTATGGTTGTACTGGTTGCCAACTACCAAGCCATTCCTGACGCGCTGCGGTTAATTTTCGATTCTGCATTTAATGGTCATGCAGCAGTCGGTGGTTTTACTGGCGCAGCAATGATTGCGGCGATTCGTTTTGGTGTTGCCCGCGGCGTCTTTTCTAACGAAGCAGGCCTTGGTAGTGCAGGTATTGCACAAGCGGCGGGCACCAGCGAAGACCCTGTCACTTCAGGCTTAATCGGCATGATGGGGACGTTTATCGACACCATCATTGTTTGCAGCATGACGGGCTTAGCGATTATTTGCTCGGGAGTTTGGAGTAATGGGCTGAGCGGCGCAGCACTCTCATCGGCAGCGTTTGAATCAGCCATGCCAGGTGCGGGTAACTATATTTTAACCACAGCGTTAGTGGTGTTCGCCTTCACTACTATTTTAGGCTGGAGTTATTATGGTGAACGCTGCTGGGAGTACTTATTTGGTAATCGCGCCATTTTGCCTTATCGATTGATCTGGGTATTGGTGATTCCACTTGGTGCCATGAGCCAATTGGATACTGTATGGCTGCTCGCAGACACCCTGAATGGCTTGATGGCACTGCCTAACTTAATCTCGCTATTGGTGCTCAGCCCTGTAGTGATCAAGCTGACCCAAGATCACTTTCAACAGTCTTAAGCTGTTAATCCTCGACAGCGCTGTCTAAGGCGCTGTAGGTGGTTTCAGGTACGCGCGACAAGACCACATTCACCCGACGATTCAGTTCGCGATTCGCCTCACTGTTATTGGGTTTAAGCGGATAACGCTCACCATGAAAACGCACCACAATGTGCTCTTCTGGCACACCCTGATCGATAAAAAACTGCTTAACCGTTAGCGCACGCTGCCGCGACACTTCACGGTTGCTGAGTCGATTACCCCAACTATCCGAATGCCCGTCCAACTCAATACGATTGACTGTTGGGTCTTCTTTTAAATAATCAGCAATCAATTGCAAACGGCCTTGCGCCGCATCGCTGAGGGTCATATTGTCATCAACAAAACCAATTCGCGTTTGTTTGATTTGCTCAAAATTATAGGGCAATAAGCTTGCCGTACAATCAAGATAACGCTGATAGGCATCAGAAAAATGCGCGGGCATAATACGCACTTCTAACGCATCACCTTGCTGAGTGCGATGACGAATCAACGGCCCGCGTCCTTCTAATAACCCTGTCAATAAACGCCCTGCTTGTAACTGTGAGGTTTGCAAACCATTATTGCTCACATTAATAGTGACCGAACCTAAACTGATATTGCCCTGCGTCACACGCCAAGGCGCAGCGGCCGCCAGCAGAGTTGCGGAGCCACGACTGAGCCACGGTTCTTGTGCCTGTAATTTAAAAACGGGATTTTCTCCAGCGCGCCGAACAAACTCACCTTGACCAAAGCCTTTAACCGGCTGGGTCAGGCGACATTCAAAACGATCACCGACAACCGTCCATTCAACATGCTCTAAAGGCGTTTGAAACGTGACAGCAAGCGCTGGTGTCGCTGAAATACTGGCCAAAATAGAAATTACAAGTAAGCGCATCGCGCTCTCCCGTCAACAGAATGCTCACCGCTTGTATCGGTTACAACCAAGAAAACTTTAAAGCAGATGTCTGCATCACGCTTTTACGGTAGCATTCAACACATTATATTCAATTCAACTGACTGGAAGCTTTCATGATTGACCGTCTTACCCTGCTGCGACCTGATGATTGGCATATCCATTTGCGCGATGGCGCACTCTTGCCGCGCACGGTTGCTGATGTCTCACGCACCTTTGCGCGCGCCATTATTATGCCAAATTTAGTACCGCCGGTACGCAATGCAGTTGAAGCCGACCAATACCGCCAACGTATTTTAAGCGCGCGTCCAGCAGAGAGCACTTTTGAGCCTTTGATGGTGTTATACCTGACCGACCAAACCTCAGCTGCGGACATCCATGACGCAGTAAAAAGTGGTTTTGTACATGCCGCCAAACTTTACCCAGCCGGTGCAACCACCAACTCCGACTCTGGTGTGACTAAGCTGGAGGCCATTTATCCTGCACTTGAAGCCATGAGCGAAGTTGGCATGCCACTGCTGCTGCACGGAGAAGTCACTCACAGTAATGTTGATATTTTTGATCGTGAAAAACGTTTTATTGACGATCACTTGATTGGTTTAGTTAAGCGCTTCCCCAGCTTGAAAATGGTACTTGAACATATCACTACTGCGGATGCTGCACAGTTTGTTAGCAGCTCAGCCAATACTGTTGCGGCGACCATTACCGCACACCATTTGTTGTATAACCGCAATCACATGCTCGCGGGCGGTATTCGTCCGCACTTCTATTGTCTGCCAATTCTCAAGCGCAACACCCACCAAGAAGCCTTACTCGATGCAGCAACCAGCGGTTCAGCAAAATTTTTCTTAGGCACTGACTCAGCGCCACATTCACAGAATGCCAAAGAAACGGCCTGTGGTTGTGCTGGTTGCTACACCGCTTATGCAGCAATTGAGTTGTATGCAGAAGCCTTTGAACAGCGCAATGCACTGGATAAACTAGAAGGTTTTGCCAGTCATTTTGGCGCAGACTTTTATCAGTTACCACGTAACCAAGATACCATTACCCTAGTCCGTGAACCTTGGACTGCCCCAGCCTCCTTAGCGTTCGGCGAACAACAGCTGATTCCTTTGCGCGCAGGTGAAACCCTTAACTGGCGTGTTTTAGGAACTCAAGCATGAGCAACTCTATGCAAGACTATGAAGAAGAATACCTCAGTAACACTAGCGGCAATCACAGTGGCGGCTTGAAATCCTTGATGGCGCGGCGTTTTCGTGGCTATTTACCGGTGGTAATTGATGTTGAAACCGGTGGTTTTAACTCGGCAACGGATGCCCTTTTAGAAATCGCAGCAGTGATACCTGCGATGGACGATGAGGGCTTGCTCTACGCCGAACACACGCTGTTTTTCCGAGTTGAGCCCTTTGCAGGTGCGAATATTGAACAAGCCGCGTTGGATTTCACCGGGATCAAACTGGACCACCCTTTACGTATGGCTGTTTCAGAAGAGCATGCGTTAGCTGAGATTTTCAAAAGCGTACGCAAATCACTAAAAGCCTGTGGCTGCAAACGCGCTATTTTAGTCGGTCATAACAGCCATTTTGATTTAGGCTTTTTAAATGCGGCGGTTGAGCGTTGTGGGATTAAACGCAACCCCTTCCACCCTTTCTCAAGCTTTGATACTGCGACTTTAGCTGGTTTAGCCTACGGTCAAACTGTATTAGCAAAAGCCTGCGAAGCCGCAGCGATCAATTTTGATACGCGTGAAGCACACAGTGCGCGTTACGACACTGAGAAAACTGCAGAGTTGTTTTTGGGTATCGTCAATCGCTGGAAAGAAATGGGCGGCTGGGACGATTTTGCCTAAACCCTGACGCGTCTAAATAAACCTGCGCCGTTCAACAGCAACGGCACAGGCTTACTACACAAAATATTTGAAGGGTTGCGTTGCTTACTTCAGGCGTCTTTCAATGCCTTTCTCAACTAAAATTTTTGCAGAAATCTCTTCCACTGAAAAATGCGTGGTATTGATAAAGTTAATATTTTCACGTCGAAACAAAGATTCCACTTCACGCACTTCAAACTCACATTGCGCATAACTGGCATAACGGCTATTGGGTTTGCGCTCATTACGGATAGCAGCTAAACGATCCGCATCAATGGTCAAACCAAACAGCTTATCTTGGTACTTATTCAGCGATGATGGCAGCTGTAAATGTTCCATATCTTCTTCAGTCAGCGGATAATTGGCAGCACGAATACCATACTGCATCGCCATATACAGACACGTAGGTGTTTTACCACAGCGCGAGACACCCACTAAAATAATATCTGCACTGTCGTAATGACGAGTGCGCGCGCCATCATCATTATCCAAGGCAAAATGCACCGCCTCAATACGTTCAACATAGTTGGCGCTATGCGCGATAGAGTGAGATTTACCAACTGAATAGGATGAACGCTCATCCAATTCCTCCTCTAAAGGCGCAAGAAAGCTTGAAAAAATATCCACTTTAAAAGCATTCGCCGTGGCTAAAATGTCACGTATTTCAGTATTAACAATAGTATCAAAGACAATCGGCCGCATCTCTTCGGTCTCGGCGACAGCGTTAATTTGCTGTACCATTGCCTGTGCTTTTTCAACAGTATCGATGTAAGGTCGGGTCAATCGCCGAAAATCGATACTGCCAAATTGCGCAAGAAGGCTCTGGCCAAGTGTTTCAGCAGTGATACCTGTTCCATCAGAAATAAAAAAAGCGGTACGTTTCATAATTACCAAAAGCCTTAAGTCGTGAACGTTTCTCGGTTATTATAGGCTGGTTTTTTGCCAGACATGTTGTTAGGCAACATTGTGACCCATTTTCCCCAAACAAGGCCAATAGATTACACTGGCCTTTTCAATACAGACGTGGAGAGATCACCTTGGTTGAGTACGTAGTTTCCCTCGATAAACTCGGTAACCATGATGTTGAACGCGTAGGGGGCAAAAACGCTTCCCTAGGCGAGATGATTAGCAATCTTGCCGGTGTCGGTGTTTTAGTACCTGGTGGTTTTGCCACAACCGCACAAGCCTACCGTGACTTTATTGATGCCAATAATCTAGACGTCCGTATCCACGATCTTTTGGATACGTTAGACATTGATGACGTCAATGCGCTCGCCAAAGCAGGTGCGCAAATTCGTCAATGGATTTTAGACGGCAATTTTCCTGCTCAGTTAGATAGCGATATTCGCAGTGCCTTCGCCGAAATGGCCAACGGTAACGACAATATGGCAGTTGCCGTGCGCTCATCTGCGACCGCAGAAGACTTACCCGATGCCTCTTTTGCTGGACAGCAAGAGACTTTCTTGAATATTCGTGGCGTCGACAATGTCATCCGCGCCGCCAAAGAAGTGTTTGCCTCGCTGTTTAATGACCGCGCTATTTCGTATCGCGTACACCAAGGTTTTGACCATCGCAACGTCGCGCTATCGGCGGGTGTACAGCGCATGGTTCGCTCAGAAACCGCCGCTGCTGGGGTGATGTTCAGCCTCGACACTGAATCGGGGTTCCGTGACGTGGTGTTTATCACCGGCGCATATGGTTTAGGTGAAACAGTTGTGCAAGGCTCAGTCAACCCTGATGAGTTTTATGTACATAAACAGACTCTGGCCGCGGGTCGTCCAGCGATTTTACGCCGCAACTTGGGCAGTAAAGCACTGAAGATGATTTACGGTGCGGATGCCAGCGCAGGTAAATCAGTACAAACCGTCGAGGTCGCACCCGCTGATCGCATGCGCTTTGCTTTAACCGACGAAGAAGTCACTGACTTAGCTAAACAAGCCATGATCATCGAGCAGCACTATGGCTGCCCAATGGATATTGAATGGGCTAAAGACGGTGATGATGGCAAGCTCTACATCGTACAAGCGCGTCCAGAGACAGTAAAAAGCCGCAGCAATCTCAATGTTATGGAACGCTACCTACTGAAAGAACAAGGCAGTGTTCTCGTTGAAGGACGCGCAATTGGTCAACGTATCGGGGCAGGCCGTGTGCGTATCATTCATGATGTCTCCGAGATGGATAAAGTCCAGCCCGGCGATGTACTTGTGTCCGATATGACCGACCCTGACTGGGAACCGGTGATGAAGCGCGCCAGCGCGATTGTCACTAACCGCGGCGGACGCACGTGTCATGCGGCAATTATTGCCCGAGAGTTAGGCATCCCTGCTGTCGTCGGTTGTGGCAACGCCACAGCGCTGCTGAAAGATGGCCAAGGTGTCACTGTCTCCTGCGCTGAAGGTGATACCGGTTATGTATTTGACGGCGAGCTGAATTTTGACATCCGCACCAACTCGGTGGATGCCATGCCAGATCTACCGTTCAAAATCATGATGAACGTCGGCAACCCTGATCGTGCCTTCGACTTTGCACAATTGCCCAATGCAGGCATTGGCTTAGCTCGCCTTGAGTTCATTATCAATCGAATGATTGGCGTACACCCAAAAGCATTGCTGAACTTCAATAGCTTGCCAAGTGAGCTACAAGACAGTATAGAGAAGCGCATTGCCGGCTATGCCAGCCCAGTCGATTTCTATGTCGACAAGCTGGTTGAAGGGGTGAGCACCTTAGCTGCTGCGTTCTGGCCGAAAAAAGTCATTGTGCGTTTGTCTGACTTTAAATCTAACGAATATGCCAATTTGATTGGCGGCAAACTGTATGAGCCAACTGAAGAAAATCCGATGTTGGGTTTCCGCGGCGCTTCACGCTACATCAGCGAATCATTCCGCGATTGCTTTGAATTAGAATGCCGCGCAATGAAACGTGTGCGTGACGTCATGGGTCTGAGCAACGTTGAGTTAATGGTGCCATTTGTACGCACGGTCAACGAAGCGGCACAGGTGGTCAGCTTGCTTGAAGAGTACGGTCTCAAACGTGGCGAAAACGGTTTGCGCCTGATTATGATGTGCGAGCTACCGTCTAACGCTCTGTTAGCCGATGAGTTCCTTGAACACTTTGATGGCTTCTCCATCGGCTCCAATGACATGACGCAACTGACCTTAGGTCTGGATCGCGACTCAGGAGTGATTGCACACTTATTTGATGAGCGTGATCCTGCGGTTAAAAAATTGCTGTCAATGGCAATTCAAGCCTGTATTAAAGCGGATAAATACATTGGCATTTGCGGTCAAGGCCCATCGGATCATCCCGATCTTGCACGCTGGTTAATGGAACAAGGCATCGAAAGCGTTTCTCTCAATCCAGACTCAGTACTGGATACATGGTTCTTCCTCGCGGAAAACAACTAAATACTCGACTCACCTGCACGCCTCATCAAGGCGTGCAGGTTTTTTATTGATCAAGTTTAGTGCAAGCACCGCTCTAAAATCTCATCTGCTTAGCATCTGTGTTGCGCATTGTACGCACACGCCATTTTGCAAAAACAGTTATAACAAGCTAATTATATATAACAATATAGCAAATCATTCCTTTTGCATGGGCAGATGCTGTGCGAACATATGTCGCATAGATTAAGGAGTTATCACTATGAAACAGTTCTACGCCCATTTGGCATTCTTTTTATGCTTAGCCGTTGGCAGTGCACAGGCAGCAACCTATCAGCCACTCATAGAAGCACCAGCGCTCAACAAAGCGCTAACGGCTCAAGCACAATTACAGATGATCGATATCCGTAGCCCAGAAGACTATGCCGCGGGGCATATCCCAGGCGCTGTGTCAGCACCTTATGGACAATGGCGTGGACCGGCTGATAATCCAGGTCAGTTGGCCAATGATGCTGACTTTCAAACACTCATCCGTCAATTAGGTTTGACCGATCAACAACCGATCGTGGTCTATTCCAGCGGCGCTGATGAAACCGACTTCGGTGCGGCTGCACGGGTGTATTGGACACTTAAGTATCTCGGTTTAAGTGATTTAAGTGTGCTCAATGGCGGTTTCCAGCAATGGCAGCGTGCCCAGCAACCGATTAGCATCGACGCAACACAGGTTTCAGCCAGCCAGTTGACCGTGCAGAGCAATCCAAAACTGGTGATTTTAAAAGACGAACTGCTCGAGAAAATCACTCAGCAAGACAACAGCTATCAGCTATTGGATGCACGTCCACCGCTGTTTTACCAAGGCAAAGTTAAAGCACCCACAGCCAGCATTGGTGGCACTATCGCTACGGCGCAAAACACACCTTTTCAACAGTGGTTTAATGACAGTGATACACGCATTCGCCCTATCGAAGAAATCAAACAGATGGTGCACGCGCAAGGTTTAGATCAAGCACAAGAAACTGTATCGTTTTGTAATACTGGTCACTGGGCAGCCACCAACTGGTTTGTACTATCGGAATTGGCAGGCCTCAAAGATGTGCGGCTCTACCCTGCTTCTCTAGCCGAATGGACCCAAACCGAGGTGAGTCTACCCATGGAAAATACCCCCAGTCGATGGGAACAGTTGCAGTCTAAGTTCTCTAAGCGAGTGAATGACTAAGATGAACAATCGTTTGCTTCTAACGGCCATTTTCGCCATCTTTGCAGTGTTCTTATTTTGGTTTGTATCAGTACGCCAAAGCCTACTGTTTATCATCGGTATTGGTTTAGGTGCGGTACTGGCAGGTGCGCGCTTTGGTTTTACTACTGGCTGGCGCAACTTAATTGAACAGCGCGATGCCAGTGGCGTATTCGCTCAGTTAATACTGCTGGCCATTGCTGCAGCCTTTTCTATGCCATTACTGGCCAGTTTCCCAACAGAACTCAGTGCAGCTCTAGGCCCGCCCAGCATCAGCCTATTGGTTGGTGCTTTAGTGTTTGGTGGAGCCATGCAAATTGCCGATGGCTGTGGCTCCGGCACTTTATATAAAGCAGGCTTAGGAATCCCATTGAATATGGCGATTTTACCGGTCTTTGCACTAGGCAGTTTCTTAGGCTCAGCACATCTTGGCTGGTGGCTCGAGCTTGGTCAGGTAAAGCCGGTCAGCTTAGTCGAAGAAGCCGGCTTAGGCGGTGCATTAGGACTGACCTATTTAGGATTAGCTTTAATCGGTCTCGCCGCCTGGTGGTGGTCAAAAACCAGCGGTGTATCACGTAGCTTATTGAATAAAAATTTAATCATTGGCGCACTACTGATTGCTGTCTTAGCCGTACTGATCTTAGTTGTTGCGGGCAAGCCTTGGGGGGTGGTCTACGGTTTTGGTTTGTGGGCAGCAAAAATTGCCCAAGCAGGCAGCCTGTTTGATCCAACGACTAACGCCTTCTGGAGCCAGCCAGTAAACACCACTGCACTGCAACAATCGGTCTTTTTAGATCTGACCTCAATCACCAATATTGGTATTTTGGCCGGTGCATTATGGATTTTCTCCCGCAATAAAACAGGTAAAGCTAAAAAATTAAATACTCAGCAATGGGTTGTCGGAATTATTGCTGGTTTCCTACTGGGTTACAGCTCACGTTTAGCCTTCGGGTGTAACGTAGGAGCGATGGTCAGCGGTATTTCAACCGGTAGTATTCATGGCTGGATTTGGGTGGTCATGGCGTTCTTAGGCTCACTGATCGGTGTACGTGTTCGCCGTCATTTTGGATATTGATATGAATACATTAACCAGCGTACGCATTGTGGTCTTTTGGACTCTGCTGATTGGATTTTTCGTTTGGGATTGGCACAGCTCGCAACCGGTTAACTTGCGTTTAGAGCCACCCATCATTGCCATCGGATCAGGCCAAGCACCCTCCGGTGGACATTGTGCAACATTTTAGAATGGGCGTGTACACCCAGCCGGCAAGATAAGACATGTATAAGTTAAGCAAACAGCACAGATAGTCAGAATATACGCTGCAAGGTCTGTGTTAAGCATCGCCATGGATGGCGCAAAGCGCCGCATTGAACAGGAGAGGCACTCAACAAACTTAGCCCAGTACGCGCCGTACATGTATCTGACCTGACAATCGAGATAAAACACAAAACCCCATTGCCACGTTAAGCAGCAATGGGGTTTTGTTTTCTTAACCGCTGACCTTAGGCTTATTGAGCCGCGTCGCGTGCCGCTTTCAACCAGCCATCAAAAGTTGCACGGTTGGCTTTAATCCACTGATCGGCATGACGAGCGATATCTTTATCGTTATCTTGGCCATTACGCATCACCAAGTTTTGCGCAGAAATATCAGCATTCGACACATTCATCGCGTTAAACAAAACTTCAGTAAATGGGTATTGTTTGATGAAATCTTGATTGGCGACGATGTGCTGCGTATTTGGACGGAAACCGTAGTTTTTACCATTTGGCAGTGACGTGTCGGTGTCTTTACCTGCACCCGGTAAAGATGAGAACGGCACTTCAAGCCAAACCACATCTTTACCCGGTTTCATCACGGCACTGACCCAGTACGGCAACCACGTGTAGTAAATCACTGACTCACCACGATTGAACTGAGCAATAGTGCCCGCTATCAGTGCCGAATACGAACCTTGGTTATGGTCGACGGTATCGCGTAGCCCATAAGCATCCATATGGTGCTCAATGATCTGCTCACATGACCAGCCTGGAGGGCAGCCGGTGAGATCAGCTTTGCCATTGCCGTTATTATCGAAAAGCTTAGCAATTTTAGGGTCTTTAAGTTGCTCAATATTAGTGATGGCGTATTTATCAGCCGTTTTTTTATCAATCAGATAACCACTCAGTGCACCGTCTGAATAAACATTGGAGCGGAATAATTTTTTCACGCCACCGGCTTTTTCATAAAAATCAATGTGCATGGGGTACCAATGATCTGCTAAAAACGTACCATCACCATTGGCAATCGCGATATGCGCGGCGGGGTATTCCAGCTCCCGAATGTCATTAACTTTAAAACCTAATTCTTCTAAAGCACGACTGACCAATAAGGTCTGAAAGGTTTCTTCAGCAATGGAGCTTTTAAGAGGGGTGACAACTGCACCCTCGCCTGGCCTATCATTGGCCTGCGCACTGAGACTCAAGGTCATAGTGGCAGCGAGCAGTCCTAGACCTGCTTTTTTTAGCCATGATGAAGTCATTTTATTCTCCTAGTTTTATATGTATATCAATTGAACACAGAGTGACCACAAGCGACTCGCTGTGCAGAGACTTAAGTGTTTTGTGTCGCATCGACTGAGTGACGGCCGAATAATTTGAGGATTAAGCCAATGGGGCCATGCTGATACCAGTGACGGACACCAGAGCTACGCTCAGCAGTACCTAGCGCTTGGGTCATACGGTCAAGGATAATCGCTAACAGCACGATCCCTAAGCCGCCAACAGTTGCTAAACCCATATCTAAACGACCAATACCACGCAGAACCATTTGTCCTAAGCCACCAACAGCAATCATTGACGCAATCACGACCATCGATAACGCAAGCATCAAGGTTTGATTAACCCCAGCCATAATGGTCGGCATCGCTAACGGCAGCTGCACTTTAAACAGCAACTGTCGAGGGCTAGCACCGAAAGAACGCGACGCTTCGACTAAGTCTTCAGGGACTTGGCGAATACCTAAATTAGTCAAACGAATCAGGGGCGGCAAAGCAAACACAATGGTTACCACGACACCCGGCACATTACCGATACCAAACAACATCACAATAGGTACCAAGTAAACAAAAGGCGGAGTGGTCTGCATCGCGTCAAGTAACGGCCGCATCACAGTCGCAGCACGGTCATTACGGGCCAGCCAAATCCCGCTCGGCAAGCCGATCAAGATACAAAATATCAGTGAGGTAATCACCAAAGCCAAGGTGATCATGGCTTCCTGCCACGCCCCGATAAAACCAATTAAAAGCAGAGAAATAACGGTTGCCAAAGCCAAGCGCTTAGTCGATAACTGCCAAGCCAGTAACGCCATAATTCCAATCACTAATAATGCAGGTGCCGCACTAAGCGTCGTTTCTACACTGGTTAAAACAGTATCAATCGGCGCACGAATAGCTTGGAAGACACCACGAAAATTATCCACCATCCAAGCTAAACCGGACTCAACCCAATCTTGCACGGGCAAGGTGTAGTTATCAAATGGACTCAGTAAACTAAAGCTCTGCTCTTCTGGTGCAGCAGCAGAGAGCCAATCGCTGATGGGCTCTACCGTCTCAGTGGGCTCATCGCTACCCCATGGATGACTCGACTCAACCACTTCGCTATCTTCCACACCCCAAGGATCAGCCACTTCAGCGGCGGTACTTTCTGTCGTGTTCAAAAGATTGCCTGCAGTGCCTGTGTCATCCACGCTCGCCTCTGGATTACCTGTCGTTTCATTCGCCATGACTTATTCCTCTTCCCGATCCAGTGCGCGCAACATGGCCACTCGAGTAATGACCCCTAGGTATTTATTTACCTCATCAATCACCGGCAGACCAAACGGGTATTTCGCCACTTGTCCGATCACTTCACACAGCGGTGTATCGTGCGCTAGAGGCTCATAGTTATTGATAAAAGCATCACTGATTTTGCCTTTATTGCGTTCGGCGCGTAATAAAGATTGCACGGAAACCACACCATAGAACTCACCCTTAGGTGATAGCACATAACCATAATCACGGTCATTTTGACGTAACAGCTCAATGGCCGCAGTCGGCCCGAAACCCTCACGATCAATCACCGTTGCATGCTGTTTACTGGCAATGTCTTTAGCGCTCAAAATAGTGGTGACATCGACATTGCGAAAAAATGAACGCACATAATCATCGGCAGGATTTTTCAGAATGTCATCTGGGGTCCCCACCTGAACCACACGTCCGCCTTCCATAATGGCAATACGATCGCCAATACGCATAGCTTCATTGAGATCATGCGAGATAAAAATAATGGTGCGACGGGCCTTGCTTTGCAGTTTCACCAACTCATCCTGCATTTCCGTCCGGATCAACGGGTCAAGCGCAGAGAAGGCTTCATCCATGAGCATAATTTCAGGATCATTCGCCAATGCACGGGCCAAGCCAACCCGCTGCTGCATCCCCCCAGATAACTCATCGGGATAGCTCATGTGTACCGTTTCTAAGCCAACCTGTTCTAAAGCTAACAAGGCACGCTGATTGCGCTCGGCTACTTTAATACCAGCCAGCTCTAAACCAAAGGCAGCATTTTGTAAAACGTTCAGATGAGGCATTAGCGCAAACGATTGAAAAACCATGCTCATTTTGCGACGACGTAGCTCGCGTAGCTCTTTATCAGACAGCTCAGAAATATCCTGGCCATCAATCAGTATCTGTCCAGCGCTGGGTTCTATTAAGCGGTTAAGGAGACGAACAAGGGTGGATTTGCCGGAGCCAGACAACCCCATAATCACAAAAATCTCACCCTGTTTGATAGTAAAGGAGGCGTCCATTACGCCAACAGTCTGGCCGGTTTGCGCAAAAATCTCCGCCTTAGGAACACCCTCCTGAACCATTTTTATAGCGTGCTTAGGATTATCTCCAAAGACTTTAAATACGTTTTTAATGACGACTTTATCAGTCATGAGTACAATCTATTATTTATAACGCTAACAATTAAAACATTTATCAGGCTAAGAGTCCAAGATCTGCAAGAATCAAAGAAAGCAACACATAAATTAAAATTAATTATATAAAGCAAGACCATCGTCAATCTTAGATAGAATTTCCAATCAATACGGTTAGTTATTTTAAGAATGAGAAAACATACAGCCGCACGATTAAAACGCCCATACAGAGCAAAGAAAATTGCATTGATAGCTAGGCCTGACAAGCCTTGCAGGCTTTTATAGGTTTTTTTGAATGATTGACGTAGAGCCGGTATTTACCTTACATATACACTTTCAGTCGCACCGTATAACTCATCAGTAATGCGCACTATTTATATTAGCAATATCTCATCAAAGCTAAGCAGACGATATAAGCAAAATCTTAGCTATTCAACGCTTAACACTAGCAACTTATCAGCACAACGGTTTTCAGCGGACCGACACACTCAACCGTTATAATAGCTCGACTGCTTGACGCCGCCTAAAAACACTGAGAAGGGTAAATAAGCAAGTTATTCTACAACTCTTACCCCAGCGGACACCTGCTGGCTACCGATTGCTGGCAAAAGGTAGCCATCCTGATAAGAGGACACAAACAGTGCTTGTTCAGCACCTTCCGGCTGAATGACTAAATGCACGCGGTCACCCTGCATTTTCGCTTCGAGCAGTTGCGCCGGCTGATCATCTACCCATGCTTGACCGCTGAGCATTTGAAAGGTTTGTTGTAATGCGACGCGATACACACGACCGTCAGCCATAAGCCACTCCCAAGTACCTTGCAGCGGTGCAGGCACGTACCACTTATAAAGATAGACATCACCAAACGCCCGCTTAGCATCAGGCTGCCAGTTCCCCATATTAAAGGCATGGGCAATAATGCGTGTCCCAGGTTTGAGCTCACTTAAAATACGCTTTTTCAATTTCACGTTAAGTGACGGCAGTAGATACAAGGTCACCACGCTGGCATCACTGAAATCGACAGTCAGTAAATCATCTTGAATAAATTTGACTCGATGCTCAACACTGACCATCTCAGCCAATGCATTCGCCTCAGCAATACGCCGCGGGTCCATGTCAATGCCAACCGCATGCGCCTCACGCTCCATCGCCGCCGCCACCACGATACGTCCATCACCGCAGCCAAGGTCATACAAAATATCGTCTTTAGTGACAGCGCCCATCTTTAGCATGGCTTCGACAACCAACTCATCCGTGGGCACAAAGATCACATCGAGTTCAGCATCCACTTTGCTAAACCCTTCTTCAAATAACAAATCAGTAAACAATAAAAACTCCTAACCGCTTAAGCATAAAAGACCCTAAGACTAACAGGCTTAATCAACACTGTGAGCGCTAATAACTATTATAGGTAAGCGCATCGGTTGCGAGTCGCTGCCTATCGCGCTGATTTGTCATATATAGAAAAAACAAAACGCTCATCAAGAGCGCTTTGTTGGAGACACCGAGGGTCAGTGACAGCGACTTAAAAAGCATCACCTGGAATACGCACCCAGCCTTCCATCAATACACGTGCACTGCGACTCATAATGGCTTTTTTTACAATCCATTTGCCATTGTCTTGCGCCGCTTCTGCACCGACACGTAAAGTGCCGGAGGGATGACCGAAGTTCACTGCTTGGCGATCACCACCACCTGCAGCCAAATTGACTAAGGTGCCAGGAATGGCTGCAGCAGTACCAATTGCAACCGCTGCAGTACCCATCATGGCGTGGTGCAACTGACCCATAGAGAGCGCACGCACCAGCACATCAATATCAGTCGCGTTGATCTGCTTGCCACTGGAGGCAGTGTAGTCCGCTGGTGGCGCAACAAACGCCACTTTCGGGGTGTGTTGACGCGCCGCTGCCTCGGCAACATCTTTGATCAAACCCATTTTCACTGCACCGTACGAGCGGATGAGCTCAAACTTAGCCAGCGCGGCTTTATCGCTATTAATCGCTGACTGCAGCTCAGTACCGCTGTAGCCAATGTCTTTAGCATTAACAAAAATAGTTGGGATGCCCGCATTGATCAGCGTAGCTTTCAGCGTTCCTACGCCGGGCACGTCGAGATCATCCACGACATGACCGGTAGGAAACATCGCCGCATCATCACCGTCGCCATCGGCGGGATCGAGAAACTCAATCTGCACTTCAGCGGCTGGAAAAGTGACACCATCCAGTTCAAAATCACCAGTCTCTTGCACTTCACCATGGGTCATCGGTACATGGGCAATAATGGTTTTTTCGATATTGACCTGCCAGATACGCACAGTGCAGATGCCATTTTGCGGAATTTTGTCCGCCGCAACCAGGCCATTCGAAATCGCAAAAGAACCAACCGCCGCAGTTAAGTTACCGCAGTTACCACTCCAATCGACAAAGGGTTTATCAATCGAGACCTGGCCAAACAAATAATCCACATCGTGATCAGCACGCTGACTTTTAGCCAGCAATACCGTTTTACTGGTACTGGAGGTGGCACCGCCCATACCATCGGTTTGTTTACCATACGGATCAGGGCTGCCAATGACACGGAGTAACAGCGCATCGCGTGCAGCGCCGGGCTGTTGCGCCGCGACGGGCAAATCATCAATACGAAAAAACACACCTTTACTGGTGCCGCCACGAATATAAGTGGCGGGGATTTTAATTTGTGGGACCTGACTCATAGAGGAATCTCCCTAACCTAACAATAGAAATAATGGTGGTCGCCAACCTGCAACCACTAGAAAATAATAACCCGCTAAACAAGTCTTGCTCGCTTAGCGGGTCGGGTCATGCATTAACGCACATTAAGCACGCGGGGTTTCCGAGGCGAGAAACTCTTGAGCAAAGCGCTGTAAAACGCCACCTGCTTCATAGACAACCAGCTCTGCCGCCGTATCAATACGACTGAGCATTGGCACTCGCAGCACTTCGCCGTTACGACGCGTGATCACTAACGTCATGGTATTACCAGGTTTCAGTGCACCTTCCACATCATAGGATTCAGTACCATCTAAACCCAAGGTTTTACGGGTGGTGCCTTCAGCAAACTGCAGCGGCAACACGCCCATACCAATCAGGTTAGTACGGTGAATGCGTTCAAAACCTTCTGCGGCAATCACTTCAACACCGGCTAAACGCACACCTTTTGCCGCCCAGTCACGTGATGAGCCCTGACCGTAGTCAGCACCGGCGACAATAATCAGCGGTTGTTTACGTTCCATGTAGGCCTCAATCGCCTCCCACATGCGAGTCACTTTGCCTTCTGGCTCAATACGCGCAAAGGAACCTTGACGAACCTTACCTTGCTCATCCAAAACCATTTCATTAAACAGTTTTGGGTTAGCAAAAGTAGCACGCTGTGCGGTGAGGTGGTCACCACGGTGAGTGGCGTAAGAATTGAAGTCGACTTCTGGCACACCCATTTTGTGCAGATACTCACCAGCAGCGCTGTCCAGCATAATCGCGTTGGATGGTGATAAGTGGTCAGTGGTGATGTTATCACCCAGCACAGCTAATGGCAGCATACCTTTCATGCTACGCTCACCCGCCAATGCGCCCTCCCAATACGGCGGACGACGGATGTAAGTACTCATCGGACGCCAGTCATACAGTGGGCTTGGCGATTGAGTAATCGATCCTAAGTCGAACATTGGGATATAGACTTGATTAAACTGTTCCGGCTTAACGCTAGCCGCCACAATCGCATCAATTTCTGCATCGCTCGGCCACAGATCTTTCAAGGTGATCGGCTTGCCATCTTTATCGTAACCCAGTGCATCTTTTTCAATATCAAAACGGATAGTGCCCGCGATCGCATAGGCAACAACCAATGGTGGTGAGGCCAAGAACGCTTGTTTAGCATACGGATGAATACGACCATCAAAGTTACGGTTACCCGACAACACCGCAGTGGCGTAGAGGTCACGATCAATGATTTCTTGTTGAATAACTGGATCTAATGCACCGCTCATACCGTTACAGGTGGTGCACGCAAAACCAACAATACCAAAACCCAATTGCTCAAGCTCTTCGAGTAAGTGGGCGTCTTTAAGGTACAGTTCAGCAACTTTTGAACCCGGTGCAAACGAGGTTTTCACCCAAGGTTTACGCTCTAGGCCTAAGGCATTCGCGTTACGCGCAACGAGCGCAGCGGCCACCACGTTACGCGGGTTGCTGGTATTGGTGCAGCTGGTAATCGCCGCAATAATGACTGCACCATCCGGCATTAAGCCTGCTTCTTTTTTCCACGCACCAGCAATACCTTTGGCAGCTAGGTCACGGGTAGAAACGCGGGCATGTGGGTTGGATGGGCCGGCCATATTGCGTCCGACGGCGGAAAGATCAAACTTAAGCACACGCTCATAATCAGCATCAACTAAGCTATCCGCCCACAAACCCGTGGCTTTTGCGTAGTTTTCCACCAGAGCTATTTGCTCGGGCTCTCGGCCGGTCAACGTTAAATAGTCGATGGTTTGCTCATCAATATAGAACATACCAGCAGTCGCGCCGTACTCTGGGGTCATATTGGAAATAGTGGCACGATCACCAATCGATAAGGTTGCCGCACCTTCACCAAAGAACTCTAGATACGCACCGACCACGCGTTCTTTACGCAGAAACTCAGTCATTTCCAGAACAATATCAGTCGCGGTAATACCCGGCTGACGCTGGCCAACCAATTCAACACCAACGATATTCGGTAAGCGCATCATTGATGGCAGACCGAGCATAACGGTTTCCGCTTCCAAACCACCGACACCAATGGCTAGCACACCCAAGGCATCCACGTGCGGGGTATGGCTATCGGTACCCACGCAAGTATCAGGGAAGGCCACACCATCACGCGCCTGAATCACTGGAGACATTTTCTCCAAGTTGATTTGGTGCATGATGCCGTTACCGGCTGGAATCACATCAACGTTTTTAAACGCTGTTTTGGTCCATTCAATAAAGTGAAAACGGTCTTCGTTACGGCGATCTTCAATGTCGCGATTTTTTTCAAAAGCTTCAGGATCAAAACCACCACATTCAACCGCCAGCGAGTGGTCAACGATTAACTGCGTCGGCACGACGGGATTTACTTTAGATGGATCCCCGCCCTGCTCAGCAATTGCATCACGCAAGCCTGCTAAGTCAACGAGAGCGGTTTGACCCAAAATATCGTGGCACACAACACGCGCCGGATACCAAGGGAAATCTAAGTCATTCTTGCGGTAAATGAGTTGCTTAAGCGAATCCGTAAGCTCACTGGGTTCGCAGCGGCGCACTAAGTTCTCGGCTAATACGCGTGATGTATAAGGCAGCTTGGCATAAGCGCCCGGTTCAATGGCATCAACCGCTTCACGCACATCGTAATAGTCGAGTGCGCTGCCAGGTAGTTTTTTACGGAATTCGGTATTCATAACGTTTTAAAATCCATCAGGTAAACATGGAGAACGCTGTAAACGTAACCACAAAAACCAGCTGCGCTTGCACACAACTGGTTGATGGATCAGCTTAAGCGCTCAAACTCTTAGCGCTCGCCAACAGGCGGTACTGCGCGATGCTCTTCACCGACATATTCCGCACTTGGACGAATAATGCGGTTATTAGCACGCTGTTCAAAGGTATGTGCAGCCCAGCCGGTCACGCGCGAGCAAACAAAAATCGGCGTAAACAGTTTGGTCGGGATACCCATAAAACGGTAAGCAGACGCATGGAAGAAGTCCGCATTCGGGAATAAACGCTTTTCATCCCACATAAAGGACTCAATGGCTTCGGAAACAGGGTAAATAACCGTGTCCCCGACTTCATCTGCCAACTTCTTCGCATAGCCTTTGATCACTTCGTTGCGCGGATCAGAATCACGGTAAATCGCATGACCAAAACCCATGATCAAATCTTTACGAGCAATCATTGCTTGCAGCTCTTTAACGGCTTCTTCTGGCGAGGTGAAACGCTCAATCAGCTCCATCGCTGCTTCATTCGCACCACCATGCAAAGGTCCACGTAACGAACCAATTGCACCAGTAATGCACGAGTACAGGTCAGATAAAGTGGACGCACACACACGACCGGTAAAAGTTGATGCATTAAACTCATGCTCTGCGTAGAGAATCAGTGAAACGTTCATCACCTCACGGTGTAACGGGCTGGGCGACTTACCATGCAATAAAGCGAGGAAGTGACTACCAATATCAGGCTCATTGGTCATGCAGTCGATGCGCACACCGTCATGACTAAAGCGGTACCAGTACAACAAAATCGCCGGGAAAGCGGCCAACAAACGATCAACCACATCATACTGCTGCTCAAACGTCAGTTCAGGCTCTAAAGTACCCAACATTGCTGTACCGACACGCATCACATCCATCGGGTGCGCATCGGCAGGAATGCGCTCCAAGACTTCTTTTAAAGTCGCAGGCAAATCGCGCATATCATGCAAACGCTTCAGATACGCATCGATCTCAGTTTGAGTGGGCAAATGTCCGTAAAGCAGCAAATAAGCGACTTCTTCGAAAGTTTTGCAATGAACGGCTAAGTCACGCACATCGTAACCGCGGTAGGTTAAGCCAGCGCCTTCTTTACCGACAGTACACAGAGCGGTTTGTCCGGCAATTTGGCCACGCAGACCCGCGCCGCTAAGTACCTTCTTCTTTGCTTCAGTCATCACGTTATTCCTCATACTTTTATTATTGGTCATCACTCAATCGGCGATTAACTCGCAATTAGCTTTTTTTCTGAGCAAACAAAGCGTCTAAGCTCTGCTCAAAAGCGTGGTAGTTGATGCGGTCATACAGTTCCATACGGGTTTGCATGGTATCGATGACATTTTTCTGGGTGCCGTCACGACGGACAGCGTTGTACACATTTTCCGCTGCTTTGTTCATGGCACGGAAGGCCGACAAGGGGTACAGCACTAAGCCAACATTGACCGCTTTCAATTCTTCGACTGTGAACAGCGGCGTAGCGCCGAACTCAGTAATGTTAGCCAAAATTGGCGCATTAATGCGCTCAGCAAACAGCTTGTACATATCCAGTTCAGTGATGGCTTCTGGGAACACCATATCCGCACCGGCTTCAACACACGCTGCAGCACGGTCTAAAGCAGAGTTGAGGCCTTCAACGGCCAGTGCATCAGTACGCGCCATAATCACAAAACTGTCATCGGTACGCGCATCAACCGCTGCTTTAATACGATCAACCATTTCCTGTTGCGTGACGATTTCCTTGTTCGGACGGTGACCGCAACGCTTAGCGCCCACTTGGTCTTCAATATGGATCGCGGCGGCACCCGCTTTAATCATCGATTTAACCGTACGCGCCACGTTAAATGCTGACGAACCAAAACCGGTGTCTACATCAACTAATAAGGGTAGATCACATACATCGGTAATCCGGCGCACATCAATCAGTACATCCTCTAAACCGGTGATACCTAAGTCAGGCAAACCCAGTGAACCTGCGGCAACACCGCCACCAGACAGGTAAATTGCTTTAAAACCAGCACGTTGTGCAAGTAAAGCGTGGTTGGCATTGATCGCACCAATCACTTGTAGCGGGCTTTCTTCGATAACAGCATCACGAAAGCGTTGACCAGGAGTTGTACGACTCATAATTTACCTCGTAGGGATTGGACGGTGTCATTGGCACCTTGATAATGACGCTCAACATTGCGCCGCGATGCAGCAATATGGCGGCGCATGAGCAACTCGGCTAGTTCACCATCGCCAGAGGCAATAGCATCTAATATGCCGTGATGTTCTTTAAAAGCTTGTTGCGGACGATTGGGGGTAGTCGAGTATTGAATCCGGTACATACGCACCAACTGATACAGCTCTTGTGTCAGCAGTTTGACCAGCATTTGGTTACCGCTGCCTTGAATAATTTTGTAATGAAAGTCGTAATCACCCTCTTGCTGGTAATACCCCACTCCAGCTTGAAAGGCCGCATCACGCGCATGCGTATCAAGCACCGCGCGCAATTCAGCAATCTCCTCAGTACTCATCCGCTCGGCGGCTAAACGACAGGCCATGCTTTCTAAGGACTCACGAATTTCATACAACTCAATCAGCTCAGCATGCGACAAAGCCACCACGCGTGCGCCAACATGCGGAACCCTGACCAATAAACGCTGTCCTTCTAAGCGATGGATGGCTTCACGTAAGGGACCGCGACTGATCCCATAGGTGCGAGCAAGCTCCGGCTCAGAAATTTTACTGCCTGGGGCAATGTCACCGCAGACAATCGCAGCTTGAATACTGCGAAACACCTGTTCTGACAAGGTTGCAGAATCTCCGCTGATACGTGTTGATTCTTCAAGAAGCTCTGGCACAGTGTCGACACCTTTAACCAAACAATGCCTGAAAACTACATCCAAGCCCCGTATATGTCAACAAAGCAGCGACGATTGTCGACAATCCTCAGACCAAGGTCGAATAAACCGAAATGAATCTGCTCGTAATCTTTACACCGAATAGACTCAACACCTGCGTAATCATGGGAGACTTGCGATAAGAAACACCCTACGTATAGGATTACATGGTTATTTTTAGCATTGCCTATTAGAATATGCCTCGATAGGGTGGCGCCTACCCAGCCAGCCAACCTATGTGCTAGACATAGCATCGGTTATCTGCTGTTAACTAGACGTAAAGACACTCACATTTTTATATCTGCGAGAACTATGAGACTTAATTTGCTTGCACTGCTAACGTGCCTCGTTTTACTGCCCTCTATGACTTATGCTAACGACATTAATGAAAAAAATATTTATGGCTTAAATGAGCATGTGTATATCGCCGATATTGATATGCACATGACCGCTAAGCTCGACACTGGCGCTAAAACAGCCTCGCTCAGCGCACGTGATATTGAGCGTTTTAAACGTGACGGTGAATCATGGGTACGCTTTTATTTAGCGCTAGATGATGCTCATGAGCGTGCATTTGAGCTACCGCTGGCTCGCGTCAGTAAAATCAAGCGCCGTTCTGGCGACTATGATCCAGAAGAAGATAAAAGTTACACACCACGTCCCGTCGTGGAAATGACCGTTTGTATGGGGCGAGCGTTAAGAACCATAGAAGTTAACTTAACCGACCGCAGTACTTTCCAATACCCCTTTTTATTAGGTTCTTCCGCACTGAAGACATTTGATGCGTTGATTGACCCAAGTTTAAAATACTCTGTGGGTCAACCACAGTGCGACACCAATAACATCACTACAGCCTTTGCCGAGTAATTATCATGCGTTCTCTGACACTGCATCTAAAAATATTAATCGCTCTATGTGTCATTATTGGAGTCACGGTAACGGCCTATCAAATTTTTGTGTTGGGTATTCCCGTCTCTGAGGATGAGACAGACAGTCTGTGGAATATTGACGCTAAAGTTGAATTTCAAGCCAATCCACGCGACCCAATCAAACTGCATATGTTTGTACCACCGCTGAACCAAGATTATATCAGTCTCAATGAAAGCTTTATCTCCAATAATTATGGTGTCAGCGTTAATCGCAGCGATGATAACCGCCGCGTTACGTGGTCAGCGCGTCGTGCCAGCGGCAAACAAACCCTGTACTACCGTTTAGTCATGACTAAACGCTACAGCGGCGAACAAATCAAAGCTAAAGGCCCTATTTATCGCGAAAGCTTGCCCATTGAAGGCGCTGAGAAAATTGCTGCCGAAGCGTTACTCGCACCAATTCGTCAGCACTCAGCAGACGTTGAAACCTTTATCAGCGAAACGATAAAACGCGTCAATAACACCTCAGATGACAATATACGTTTACTCCTAGGCGGTGATGTCTCAAGTGAGCGTAAAGCCTCGGTTATTGACATTTTACTGTCGATTGCTCACGTACCGATGCAACGTTTGCACACCATCCGCTTACAAGCCGATGTACAACAATCGCCCGAGTTATGGTTACGCAGTTTTAACGGTGAAAAATGGCTGTATTTCAACCCGCAATCGGGTGAGCAAGGCCTACCTAACGACCGTTTAATTTGGTGGTTAGGTGATGAACCGCTCCTTGACTTAGATGGCGGCAACAAAGCAGCAGTAACCTTTACTTTAAGCAACAGCGAAATGAACGCCATTCGTTTGGCTAAGCTCAGTAATGAAAATACTGAAGCAGGATTTTTAGATTACTCGCTGTACGGTTTACCGCTGCAAACCCAGCAAACTTATCAAATCATGATTATGATTCCGCTCGGCGTGATGGTGATTTTGATTCTGCGTAACCTTGGCGGCCTACAAACGCTGGGCACATTTACGCCTGTACTGATTGCCCTCGCCTTCCGTGAAACACAATTAGGTTTCGGCATCATCTTATTTACTCTAATCACCACCTTAGGTCTCTCGCTGCGCTCCTATTTAGAGCACCTTAAGTTGCAAATGCTACCAAGGCTCTCGGTAGTTTTGACCTTTGTTGTGGTATTGATTGCGGTGATCAGCTTGTTCAGCCACAAGCTCGGCTTAGAGCGCGGTCTGTCAGTGGCTCTATTTCCAATGGTCATTTTGACCATGACCATTGAGCGTCTATCGATTACTTGGGAAGAGCGTGGCGGTAACCATGCGTTTAAGGTCGCGGTTGGCACACTGTTTGCTGCCGCGTTAGCCCATTACTTAATGAGCATTCCTGAGCTGGCCTACTTTATTTTCACCTTCCCAGCAGTACTGCTGATTATGGTTGGCTTTATGTTGGCAATGGGTCGCTACCGCGGCTATCGCTTAACAGAACTGTTCCGTTTCAAAGCCTTCTTAAAGGACTGATAGCATGCTTGGGTTTGGGTTAATTAAAACGTGGCGCGAGCTGAGCGCCAAGGGCATCATGGGCATTAATCGACGTAATGCCGATTACGTCCTTAAATACAACAAGCGCAACTTGTACCCGATTGTTGATGACAAGATCATTACCAAAGAGCGTGCGATCAGTGCCGGCATTAACGTACCGGAAATGTATGGCGTTATTTCCACAGAAAAAGAAATCGAAAAGCTCGACAGCATTCTTGCTGGGCGCACTGATTTCGTAATTAAGCCAGCCATGGGTGCTGGTGGCGATGGTATTTTGGTGATTGCCGATCGCTTTGAAGACCGTTACAAAACAATCTCTGGCAAAATCATCAGTCATGAAGAAATTGAATATCAAATTTCTAGTATTCTGACAGGCCTCTACTCACTTGGTGGCTCGCGTGATCGCGCTCTGATTGAGTACCGAGTCACCCCAGACCCATTGTTTAAAAGTATCAGTTACGAAGGCGTGCCGGACATCCGCGTGATTGTCTTAATGGGTTACCCGATTATGGCAATGCTGCGTTTACCGACACGTCAATCCGGCGGTAAAGCCAACTTACACCAAGGCGCGATTGGTGTTGGCGTGGATTTAGCCACAGGAATAACGCTACAAGGGACTTGGTTGAACAACATCATCAACAAGCACCCCGACACCAGCAACCATGTGGCCGGCGTACAACTGCCCGACTGGAATGGCTTTATGACACTCGCCGCTGGCTGTTATGAGCTCTGCGGTTTAGGTTACATCGGTGTCGACATGGTACTCGACCAAGATAAAGGCCCCTTGATTCTTGAACTCAACGCCCGACCCGGCTTAAATATCCAGATTGCTAATAACGCGGGTTTAACCTTGCGTGCCCATGCAGTTGAGCATCACTTAGCGGAGCTCAAACGCCAAGGCCGTACAGAGTCTGTAGAAGAACGCGTGCATTTTTCGCAGAGCTTATTTGCCTCTATCCCTTCTCAATAATACTCACGAGGCTTTTGTACTCGGCAGCTGTCATCAGTCTGCCGAGTACAACCAGTGCTTATGCTGACCTGCCATCTTTTTGCGATTGAGTACCATGCTGACCCGAGACACTACTTCACTCAGCTGCACGCGGAAGACGGAGCAGTACTGCTTGATTCCGGCAAGCCCAATAGCCAACGCGGACGCTATGACCTGATCAGTGCTTGGCCGCTGCAAACCATTACACCGCACAGCCATGAGTGCGTCGCACATTTTACTCAACGCTGCCGAACACTGTTACAGCAACTGCCTGAATGTCAGCCGCCAAATCAAATTGAACTGCCTTTCAGCGGCGGCTTGATCGGCTATTTAGCTTATGAGTTCAACACGCTGGAGCAATGCAGCGAAATTGAAGGCTTACCCTGCGCCACGGTCGGCCTATACGATTGGGCATTAGTCAATGATCACAAAACAGCCTGCTGCTGGCTGATGTGTCATCCGAATATCTCGCCAACACGCATGAGCGCATTGCGCGAGCGCTTTAGTCACAACACAATGAACGGCGCAACGCTTGATGCACCCTTTAGTTTACAAGCCCCCTTCGTCCCAAGTATCAGCGCGCGCACTTACCAGCAAGCCTTACAGTGTATTCAAGCCTACATTACTGCAGGCGACTGTTATCAGGTCAATTACACGCAACGCTTTCGTAGCCAATATACAGGCGATCCTTGGCAGGCTTACAGCAGCTTACGTGACAGCTGTCCAACGCCGTTTGCCAGCTTTATTCGCGTCAATGCACAACAAGCGATTCTGAGCTTATCACCCGAGCGTTTTCTTGAAGTGCGTCAGCGCCAGGTTGAAAGCCGTCCGATTAAAGGCACGCGCGCGCGCGGAGCAAGCTTCACAGAAGACCAAACACTGGCTGATGAATTACTCGCTAGCGGTAAAGACCGTGCAGAAAACCTGATGATTGTTGATTTGCTGCGTAATGATTTAGGCCGCTACTGCACAACCGGCAGCATCCGCGTGCCGGAGCTATTCAGCTTAGAAAGCTATCCCAATGTCCATCACATGGTCAGCAGCGTCACCGGTACGCTCGCCGTACAATATGACGCCCTTGATGTGCTGATTGGCAGTTTCCCAGGCGGATCAATTACTGGCGCACCAAAACGCCGTGCGATGCAGATCATTAAAGAACTTGAAGTCAGCGTGCGCAGCATTTATTGCGGGACTGTTTTTTATCTGGATAGCCGCGGAGAGATGGACAGTTCTATCACCATTCGCACCTTACTGGCCAATCATGGCGATATCAGCTGCTGGGGCGGCGGTGGTATCGTGTTTGACTCTAATATAGAAGACGAATATCAGGAATCCATTCAAAAAGTCCGCGTCCTGATGAGTAGCTTAGAACGACAGCACTTAAGCCAACCCATAATAAACTGTTAGAACTGAGTGTTAATGATGTAAGCCGCGCCAAGCCCACTGGCAATACAGATGCAAGCAGCAAAGATTGCTTGCCATACAAAACGCTTGGCAATGTCATCTTCACCATGACTGGATAAAATAAAGGGCTGACTTTCTTGCGGCTTACCTAAGAAATGCTGCGCTGGAGCAGCACTGCGCTGGCGATGCAACTGCTGTGCGGCAACTTCCGCAGCTTCTCGCACCTTCAGCCACTCGGACTGATCAAGCTCACCGTTACGATCACGATCAAAACGGCGCAATAACCCAGCATAATCACTTTTCCACTCGCGAATCACTGCACCTTGAGTCGCCGTCAAATCAAAAGCCTCTTGACCACCACCACGGGTGACAAAATCACCAATCGCATACAGCGGTTCATTGACGTGCAAACGCTGCTCGGTGTAGCGGTAGTTCTTTAGTCCAGAGAGCATCACTTGCAGAATATTTCTACGTGGCAACTCTTGACGCGGATGGCGCGACGAGCCGTACCAAACCTGCTTAGTCATAGGAAGCACATGCGCCCCTTGCGGATCAATCAGGCAGTCACCCGTACCGTCGTTTAAGCACAATAGTGCGATACTTTTGGCACCCTCCACTTGCTGCCAGCGCTTGTTGTTCTTGCCGCTGCGAACTTGCTCATCAATAGCAAATGACCACCATACACACGGCTCGCCCGTTAAAGGCGCACTTAATAGCTGCTCACCCTCTTTTAACACACCGTACAGCTCAACATAACCTTGCGCCGCAGAGCGCACTTTTGAGGTCGGGGTGTCCAATAAGTAACGCGCTTTCTTCAGGTTATTGATACACCACCAGCCACTCGCCAGGCTGGCGCTGCATGTCACAGTCAAGAAAATACTGACGCCAACAATATCCACTATGAGTTAACCAAACAGGCTTTTGATATCAACATCGGCTTTTTCAGCATCACTAAAACGCAATAACTCAGCCGCAGTAAAGTTGAAATGCCCAGCAATGAGGACATCGGGGAATTGTTCAATGCGCACATTGTTCAGATTCACCGCTTCGTTATACAACTCACGACGGTCCGCAATCCCATTTTCTAAAGCACTGATACGCTGCTGTAAAAACTGGAAACTTTCGTTAGCTTTGAGTTCTGGGTAATTTTCCGCAAGCGCAAACAGCTTGCCTAAACCTAAGCGTAAGCCTGTTTCAGCTGTACCTAATGCACCAATATCATGTTGTTCACGCGCACTGGATACAGCATTACGCGCCTTAATAACGTCTTCTAAAGTCTGGCGCTCGTGCTGCATATATTGTTTACAGGTTTCTACCAGCTTCGGTAACTCATCGTGACGCTGTTTCAGTAATACATCAATATTTGACCACGCTTTAGTCACGCTATGCTTGAGGCGAACCAAGGCGTTGTACAGACTCACGCCCCATGCCACCAGCAAAATAGCCGCAAGTAATAAACCGACTAGAAATAAACTCATTAAGTGCTCCAACGCGCTGATAATAAAGCCCTAGTCTAATCACTAGAACATCCATATACCACTCTTTATAGCGTGTAGATCATTAAGACCAGACCTACCTAACTTGAGTCAACACTATAAATCTTTACCCTATGCGGTGCTGGCTCAGTCGCACACGCAGGCATGGATTGCACAGTCCTCTCATAACCAGCAGCACAAAGTGATAAGCATCATGGAACCCTACGCGCCTAGGGCATCTAAGATGTGCACAAGCAGTGGCAAAGTATTTTCCGTTATACTGCCGCTCACCCTATATCAGCCTTAATCAATACTGGTTTAACCACTATGCGCAACGATGCACGCGATGAGATTAATGAACTTCCCAGCCTGAGTGCAGCTCGTATCGAGCCATCACTGCAAGCATCCAGCAGCTCTGCTTCAGAGGCTTTTACTGCACAATCGCCCACACATGTCCTGAGCGATACGCCGCAGTCAAATAAAGCCATAGGGGTCTTATCTGCTCTCACTTTGGCGCTACTCTGCGCGGGTGGCACTTTTGCTTGGTGGAGCATGCAGCGTATCGAGCGACTAGAGCAGCAACTGGTCGCCACTCAAGACAGTTTTTCGCGGATCAGTGAAGATGCCGCAGGCCGTATTAAAGATATCAGCGGCAAATTCACGGCAACCGAGTCCAGTGTTTTAAGTGACAATGAAGTTCTAAAAATGCGCCTCAATAAAATAGAAAGCGCAGCGGTAGAAGCCGCTAAACAACAGCAAATCAATCTATCCGAACACGCATCGCGCTTAACTAAAATCAGTGGCACGCTAGACGCATTAAAAACAACCACAAATCAGCAGCAACAGGCTGTCGAACAACAAAAAAACACCTTAAACACTTTACAAAAAGAGCTTAACGCCCGCCTTGAACAACAGCATCAGCAATTAACCGAACTCACCAAAAGTAGCCAGATCAATCAGCAACAGCTTGCGCAATGGGTGGAGCAAGGGCAAACCCTGAGAAACCTTACAAGCAAACTCAATACACTACAAAAAAGCGCCGTAACAACCGAGGAAGTGACCCGCCTCCAGCAAGACATTTTAATTCTACGCAGCGAATTAGAACAGCGCTCATCTGCACCAGCAGTCCTCCAACAAGGACCGTCCATTGCTGACTTTGATGCTTATCGTGCACAAACCAACCGCACTATCAGTGCATTGCAAGAGCAAGTACGCAACGTACAAAAAAACGCGCCGTAGCGCGTTTTTTTGTACATATTAAAGTAACTTTTACAGTTTGAACTGATTAACCAAGCGACGCAGCTCTGCAGCTAAGCGCACCAACTCTTCACTGCTTTGTGCAGTCTGTGTTGCACCCGCTGAGGTGTTATCAGCAATCGAACTAATCGTTGTAATGTTACGGTTGATTTCCTCTGCTACCGCACTCTGCTCTTCCGCAGCAGTAGCAATTTGCGTATTCATATCATTGATCGTCGCCACTTCAGCCGCAATCACATGCAAACTTTGTGATGCTTTTTCAACACAGGTTGAACCTGTAGTGGCACGCTGCTGTGCACCGCCCATCGCACCCACGGCATTTTTCACGCCATGCTGCAAACGCTCAATCATATTCTGAATTTCTTCAGTCGATTTCTGCGTACGCGAGGCCAAGGTGCGCACCTCATCGGCCACCACTGCAAAACCACGGCCTTGCTCACCCGCCCGTGCGGCTTCAATGGCCGCATTCAATGCCAGTAAATTGGTTTGTTCGGCAATGCCTTTAATCACATCCAATACAGCGCTGATATTTGCCGTATCCGTTTCCACCTGTTGCACAACATTGGCGGCACTTTCAATTTCTACAATCAACTCGCGAATCCCTGCGATTGCTTGTTCAGCCACCAAAACGCCCTGCTTCGATTCCTCATCAGCACCTTGTGAGGCTTGCGCGGTTTGCGAGGCATGCCGCGCCACTTCTTGTACGGTGGCGCTCATTTCATTCATGGCCGAAGCAACCATGTCAGTTTCGGTACGCTGCTCAACAACAGCCTGCAAGGTTGTATCAGCCACCTGTGCAACCTGATCAGACACATCATGCAGCTGCTGGGTCACGTCAGATACAGCATGTAAACTCTGCTTAAATTTTGCAATCATGCGATTAAACGCATTGCCCATGGCACCAATTTCATCATGACTATCTACGACAACGCTGTAACTTAAATCATCATCTTTAGCAATGGCTTCCATGGTATGGCGCATGGCGTGAATTCGTTTAATCACGGTACGACGCACAATAAATACCATCACAGCCAAACCGACCAACAACAACAGCAACTGAATACCTGCTGCCGTCCATAAATTACGTTCCACTTGGCTGTCTAATGCATCTAAAGCATAGCTGATGCGCACAGCACCAACCACAGCGTCAGGCTGAACTTGGTGACAGGCTAAGCAATCAGTACCACGATAATTGTTAGACGCATGAATAGGATTAATCACTGTCAATACACGGCCATGACCCTCATCGGTAACCTGCATAATTTCTTCACCGGCCAGCGCACGGCGATCCAACTCATCAGCGGGCGCTTGATGGTCATAACCAGGACCAAACACCGAGGTAATTAAATCAGTACGAATAATACGCGCATCGGTAATACCGGGACGAGCAAGGATTTTGTCACGCAAGACATTACGCTGCGCCATCGTCCCTGTCAGCATCATGGTATTGATGCTATCAAAGTAGCTATCAGCAGTATCTTTGGTTTGTTGCTCAACAACCTCTAACACCAATTTTTTCTCATTATTGACAGAAAAAATAAGTGAGGCTGACATCACGACAAAAAACACCGAGAGCAAGGCAATATTTATTTTTGTTTGCACCGACATCTGACGCTGTTCTGACAGGTGATTCATAATTGTTAATCCCAAAACCGCTTAAAAGAATGGTCGACCATTGCAACCTGCAAGCATTGCAAACTGTTATCGAGTTCACAGTATTGGCATGCTGCATATTTTTTGATATCGGCAAAAAGGCCAACAACTAAAGGGGCCTCTCTGTCTTTTATTGATTCAACAAACAATCATAGAGGCATTCAGCTTTAGCGTTGTTTTTTTGACGCAACGGCAAGATGATGCCAAGTATTGTTCAATGCAAAGCATGATGCATGCCAAACACCTTGGCACGCAGTCTATTGAACAATACCCACAGCCTCTACCGTGCAGCCTATCTTAAGCATGCTCAGGACTGCAGGCTTTTACACAGGTCAATATAAGCCCATCTTTTTTCACATCAATGCGCGCAATACCGCCCTGATCAGCCAATGCACCAAACAGAATTTCTTCTGCTAAAGGCCGTTTAATATGGTCTTGAATCAAGCGTGCCATAGGCCTTGCGCCCATGTTTTGATCATAACCATGCTCAGCCAGCCAGTGACGCGCAGCACTACTGACATCCAGCTGTACTTGTTTTTCTTCCAGCTGTGCCTGCAGCTCAGTCAAGAACTTATCCACGATGGACTGCAAGGTTTCAGGACTTAAGCGGCTGAACTGAATAATACTGTCGAGACGGTTGCGAAACTCTGGACTAAAGGTCTTTTTCAAGACTTCCATGGCATCGGTGCTGTGATCTTGACGCGAAAAGCCCATCGAGGCACGTGCCGCCGATTCAGCACCAGCATTGGTGGTCATGACTAAGATCACATGCTTAAAGTCCGCTTTGCGACCGTTGTTATCGGTCAGCGTACCGTTATCCATCACCTGCAATAGCAGGTTAAAAACATCAGGGTGAGCTTTT
Organism: Pseudomonas sp.; assembly: GCA_034006605.1. GTDB lineage: Bacteria > Pseudomonadota > Gammaproteobacteria > Pseudomonadales > Pseudomonadaceae > Denitrificimonas. The sequence goes on from JAVESM010000004.1 coordinate 62,421, forward strand.
TCGATCTCATCTAACAACAGCACACAATGTGGTTGTTTGCTGATTGCTTCAGTGAGCAAGCCGCCTTGATCAAAGCCCACATAGCCTGGCGGCGCACCAATCAGGCGAGAAACCGTATGGCGCTCCATGTACTCCGACATATCAAAGCGCACCAGTTCAATACCCAGTGAGTTGGCCAACTGCTTGGCCACCTCTGTTTTACCAACGCCTGTTGGACCTGAAAACAAGAACGAGCCCACCGGTTTATTGGCCGATTTAAGCCCTGCTCGAGAGAGTTTAATCGCCGTCGCCAACGCATCAATCGCCGCCTCTTGGCCAAACACGGTTAAGCGTAAATCGCGCTCAAGATGACGCAGCTGCTCTTTATCTGAACTACTGACTTGCCGGGTTGGGATACGTGCAATTTTTGCCACAACATCTTCAATCTGGCTTACATCAATGCAAGCCGCACGCAACGCTTGAGGCAGTAAACGCTGATAAGCGCCAGCTTCATCCACCACATCAATGGCTTTATCTGGCATATAACGGTCATTGATATGCTTACCCGCCAACTCTGCCGCCGCACGTAGCGCCGCATCGGTATAGGTTATTTGGTGATGTTTTTCAAAGCCTTCTTGCAAGCCCTGCAGAATACGATAGGTGTCTTCAACCGAGGGTTCGGTCACATCGACCTTTTGAAAGCGGCGTGCCAAAGCACGGTCTTTCTCAAAAATCTCACGAAATTCTTGGTAGGTGGTTGAGCCAATACAGCGGATTTCGCCAGAAGATAATAATGGCTTTAATAAGTTAGAGGCATCCATCACACCGCCAGAAGCCGCGCCCGCACCAATAATCATATGAATTTCATCAATAAATAAAATTGCCTGCGGCCGCTTGCGCAGCTCATTCAACAAGCTCTTTAGGCGCTTCTCAAAGTCACCACGGTATTTAGTCCCAGCCAGCAATGCACCCAAATCCAGCGAATAGACAACACTGCCGAGCAATACCTCAGGCACATCAGCATCGACAATACGTCGCGCTAAGCCTTCAGCGATCGCAGTTTTACCCACGCCCGCTTCGCCGACCAATAAAGGATTATTTTTCCGGCGACGCGCGAGGATTTGCGCAACTCGCTCAAGTTCATCCGCACGGCCAATCAATGGATCAATTCGGCCTTGGCGTGCCTGCTCGTTTAAATCTTGCGCATACGCCAACAAAGGATTCGTCGTGGTTTCGCGCTCACCCTCCGCAGCTTCGCTCTCAGACGCCTGAGCATCTGTTTCAGTAGGCTCACGGTCAACACCGTGCGCAATATAGCTGACCACATCAAGACGCTGCACATTATGCTGTTTGAGCAAATACACCGCGTGGCTATCGGCTTCACTAAAGATCGCAACCAGAACACTAGCGCCGCCGACTTCTTCTTTACCTGAACTTTGCCCGTGGAATACAGCACGCTGCAACACCCGTTGAAAACCAAGGGTCGGTTGGGTATCGGCCTCTTCAGCATGCTCAGACAATAATGGCGTGGTGTTTTCAATAAAGGTACGTAAATCATGACGCAATACATCAAGATTGACCGCACAACCGCGCAACACTCTGGCAGCCTCACGATTATCCAGTAAAGCCAACAGCAGATGTTCCACCGTCATAAACTCATGACGACTCACGCGTGCATCTTTAAATGCAAGATTGAGGGTGACCTCAAGTTCTAAATTCAACATGCTTTCACCTCACTTAAGCCACATACCTTTATACGTCTTTTTCGACTTCACACAATAAAGGGTGATTGCAATCACGTGCATATTGACTGACTTGCTGCGCTTTGGTTTCAGCCACATCACGGGTAAATACACCACACATCGCAAAGCCCTGATTATGCACGGCCAACATCGTTTGCGTGGATTGTTCGCGAGTCATAGCAAAAAAACGTTCTAACACCTCCACCACAAAATCCATCGGGGTGAAGTCATCGTTAAGCATCAGCACACGGTACATCGGTGGCGGCTGTAATACAGGACGCGCGGGAGCAATGGCTACATCATCATTGTCTTGCTCAAAATAGTCAGGGTTTGCAGGATTAACAGTCATGTTCAAGTACGCTTTAAATTTCAGTTCAATGTATTGGGTTCAATCTTACTACGCTTTGCAGGTTTACGCTTAATCCTCTACCTGGCGGCGCACGTCTTGTCGTTGTGAAAAGGCGCTTAACCCTGAATATAGAACACACCCACCGCAATCACCTGCCGTATGAAACTGAAAGACTTGTGCCGCTTACGTTAAACAGCACTGATCAACACGTCTTGTTCGATACGACTAGCGCCACTTCTTTACCGATGTCAACCTTAAATCCAGACAAATAAATAAACTTGTCCACATTTTAATGATTGACTTTTATGTTTATTATTTTTCCAGCAGTCTTCTATAAAATTCTTACAAAGACTCTTAACATATTGATTATAAAGACTTTTTTATAACGTTTGATTTTTCATCAATCTAAGCTGCAGCCCCACAGCATCAGCCTTGCAGCCATCTACAACCAACTTACCCACATAGTTATCCACAGCATCTGTGGATAACCCTTCCACATTGTAAAACCAGCCAGCGCTGCATCAGTGCAACCCGTATTGCGCGCAGCAATCTTTGTAATAAACAATCAATTACAACTCAGTATCGCGAATGAATTCGCTCCTACAGAAAATACCGCCCTTAGCGCCAAACCCCTCGCGCACTGCGATGACTGTGCATCACTTGCACATAATTGGCGCGATCATAGGCGCTGGGATCAATCGCACGCTCACGGCAGACACTGCCTTTTAGTTGCTGCACCGACTGATACTCATGCTCGGCCATCCATTCGCGCATGCCCTGCTCAATCTCGCTGATCACCTGTGGGCCTTGCTGCAATAATACACTGCACACATGCGTCACATCAGCGCCAGCCATTAAGGCTTTTAGTGCATCCTCTGCAGTATGCACTCCTCCAGTAACCGCCAAAGACAGATCCACCTTGCCAAACAAAGTCGCAACCCAATGAATGCGTAGCAGGTTTTCATAGGAAGACGACAAGCTAATGGTTGGCACCACTTCACGGGTCAACAGATCTATATCCGGCTGATAGAAACGATTAAACAATGAGACCCCTTGCGCACCCGCCTCCTGCAAACTGCGCACAAAATGCCCGACCGAACTGAACTGCGAAGACAGCTTCATAGTAATCGGCACAGTCACATGCTGCTTAAGCTCGCGCAGCACCTTGAGATAACGCGCTTCCACCTCAGCGCCCGACTCAAAAATATCCGCAGCGACATAATAAACATTCAGCTCCAACGCATCCGCGCCGGCTTCTTGCAACTGCTTGCCATAACGGGTCCAGCCTTCAGTAGAAATCCCATTGAGGCTGGCAATCACAGGTATCGATAGGCTGCTTTTTAACGTCTGAACATACTGCAAGTACTCATCCAGTTCGCTACGATAGTTTGACTCGTCAGGCATCGGTAAAAAACTACCCGCTTCGCCAAAGCCAATATCCTGCTCATGTAAAAAGCGCACTGCCGCGGCTTCGCTGGCCAAAATACTTTCTTCAAATAATGACGGCAGAATCAAGGCACTGGCACCGGCATCTTCCAGTTCACGAGCGCTGTCTAAGTCACCGGTGAGTGGCGATGAAGATGGCACCAGCGGATTTTTTAGCTTAAGGCCTAGATACTCAGTGGATAAATCAATCATCAGCCGACTCCTTTTTCTCTAAATCTGCAGCGCCGGGCAAATCCGCCAGCGACTGATAATGGGCAAAGCGTGCGATCACATCGTCTTGGGCTTGTTTTTGATACAGTTTAGCGGCCTCTGGATAGGTGCGATTGAGCATACTGAAGCGCGTCTCAGTGGAGCTGAAATCAGTGTAATCAATCGACGGCGCGGCGGAATCTAAACGCAATGGATTCAAACCTTTCTCAGCACGGGAGGGCTCATAACGAAATAACGGCCAGTGGCCACTTTTCACCGCCAAGTTTTGCTGACGGTGGTTATGGGTTAAATCGACCCCGTGCGCGATACAAGGCGAATAGGCAATAATCAGTGACGGGCCATCATGCGCCGCCGCATCAATAAAGGCGCGCAAGGTTTGCGTATCTTTCGCGCCGTAGGCCACTTTGGCCACATAGACATTTTCATAACCCATGGCGAGCATGGCTAAATCTTTTTTCGCCGTAGGTTTGCCCGCATTGGAGAACTTGGCCACCGCACCGCGCGGCGTGGCTTTGGAGGTTTGCCCGCCGGTGTTGGAGTACACTTCGGTATCGAGCACCAAGATATTCACATTACGCCCCGAGGCCAGCACATGGTCCAAGCCGCCATAACCAATATCATAAGCCCAGCCATCGCCACCAATAATCCACACGCTGCGCACCACCAGCTGTTCAGCCACGGTTAACAATTCTTGCGCCTGTGGCTGATCGCTTAACTCAGCCAAACGTTGCTTAAGCTGCACCACGCGCAAGCGCTGTTCAGCAATCTCTTGTTCGGTGTTTTGTTCCGCTGTGAGTAACCCATCGACTAACTCGCTACCGATGCTGTCGCGTAATTCTTCCAGCAACTCACGGGCAAAACCCTCTTGTTGGTCAATGGCGATGCGCATGCCTAAGCCAAACTCGGCATTGTCTTCAAACAGCGAGTTATTCCAAGCAGGGCCACGGCCTTCAGCGTTCACCGTCCACGGCGTGGTTGGTAAGTTCGCCCCATAAATCGAAGAACAACCAGTAGCATTGGCCACCACCATACGATCACCAAACAGCTGAGTGGCCAGTTTCAAGTACGGCGTTTCACCACAACCCACGCAAGCGCCAGAGAATTCAAACAAAGGCTGCAACAACATCGCACCTTTAATCGTGGTTTGTTTGACGGCATTACGGTCATATTCAGGTAAGGCTTCGAAGAACTGCCAGTTGGCTTGCTCTTGCTGGCGTATCGGCGCAATGGCCTGCATATTCAGCGCTTTGTGCGAGGCATTGGACTTATCGCGGATCGGACAAATATCCACACACAAACCACAACCGGTGCAATCATCAGCGGATACTTGATAGATCATCACATGGTCTTGTGGATAATCACGCCCCAACACTTGATGCGATTTAAAGCTGTCGGGTGCATCAGCGACTAAGTCTTTGGGCACCAGTTTGCTGCGAATCGCCGCATGCGGGCAGACCATCGGACACTTACCGCATTGGGTGCACAGATCTTGATCCCAGACCGGAATTTCTAAGGCCAGTTTACGTTTTTCATAGGCGGCACTGCCCAAGGGGAAGCTACCATCCACCGGCATCATACTCACCGGCACGCGATCGCCCTCACCAGCAATCAAACGCGCAGTAAAGCGACCAATAAAATCTGGAGCATTTTCATCCACCAACGGCGGACGCTCAAAGGTACTGGTCGCAGCACTGGGTACGGGCATTTCATGCAGATTAGCTAACGCCGCATCAATCGCACGGAAGTTAAAATCGATGATGCTTTGCCCTTTGCTGCCGTAAGTGTTTTGCACCGCTTGTTTAATCGAAGCAATCGCCTGCTCACGCGGCAACACCCCGGAAATCGCAAAGAAGCAGGTCTGCATAATGGTATTGATACGCTTACCCATATTGGCCTGCTGCGCCACGGCGTAAGCATCAATGCAATACACTCGGATCTGTTTCTCAATGATCTGCTCTTGCATACGCCGTGGCAGTTCATCCCAGACCTGATCGACTGGGTGTGCGCTATTGAGCAAGAACACCGCAGCATTTGCAGCTTTATCCAGCATTTCAAAACGCTCAATAAACTGCGGCTGATGGCAGGCAATAAACTGCGCCTGATGGTCACCAATTAAATAGGTGGAACGGATCGGCTGCGGGCCAAAACGTAAATGCGAAACGGTCATTGCGCCAGACTTTTTCGAGTCATAAACAAAATAGCCTTGCGCATATAAATCCGTGGTTTCGCCAATAATCTTAATCGTGTTTTTATTAGCACCAACCGTACCGTCGGAACCTAAACCATAAAACAGTGCCTGTACTGAGCCTTTATGCGCATCGGTATGCCAATGTTCATCCCATGCCAAACTGGTATGAGTGACATCATCATAGATACCAATGGTAAAGCCATTTTTCGGCTGTGCTTGCTGCAACTCTGTAAAGATCGCCGCAACCATGCCAGGGGTAAACTCTTTAGAAGATAAACCGTAACGCCCGCCAATCACTGTCGGCAGCTCGGCAAAGGGGCTCATGCCCTGCATCTGTGCTTGCGCCAAAGCGCTGATCACATCTTTATACAGTGGCTCACCGTCGGAGCCTGGCTCTTTAGTGCGATCAAGCACGGCAATCTGTTTCACGCTGCTGGGTAACGCGGCCAATAACGCCTGCGCATCCAATGGACGATACAGGCGCACCCGCAACACACCAACCTTTTCACCTTGCGCCTGCAAGTAATCTACCGTCTCATGCACGGTTTCTGCAGCAGAGCCCATCAGCACAATCACCCGCTCAGCATCTGCAGCAGAGCCCATCAGCACAATCACCCGCTCAGCATCTGCAGCGCCGTGGTACTCAAATATTTTATAGTGGCGACCGGTCAGTTCGGCAAACTGATCCATCAACTGCTGCACCAGGGCTGGAAAAGCCAAATAAAATTTATTGACCGTCTCGCGGCCTTGGAAATACACATCAGGATTTTGTGCGGTACCGCGCAACACAGGATGATCCGGACTCATCGCGCGAGCACGATGGGCATGCAAAGCTTGTTGTGAAATCAGCGCATGCAACACCTCATCATCCACTGCTTGAATCTTCGCCACCTCATGCGAGGTGCGAAAGCCATCAAAGAAATGCAAAACAGGCAAACGACCCATTAAAGTGGCCGCATGGGAGATCAGCGCAAAATCCATCGCCTCTTGCACCGAACCTGCGCAGAGCATGGCAAAACCGGTCTGGCGCGTCGCCATCACATCACTGTGATCACCAAAAATCGACAAGGCCTGACAGGCTAACGATCGCGCCGCCACATGAATCACCACAGGCGTCAGCTCACCAGCAATCTTGTACATATTGGGGATCATCAACAGCAAGCCCTGCGAAGCAGTAAAGGTCGTGGCTAAACTGCCCAACTGCAAAGCGCCATGCACCGCACCCGCCGCGCCGCCTTCACTTTGCATCTCGACAATATCCGGCACTGTGCCCCACAGATTGGTGCGCCCTTGCGCCGACCATTCATCCGCCCATTCGCCCATCGCCGAGGCTGGGGTAATCGGATAAATCGCACACACCTCACTTAAACGGTGGGCAATCGTTGCGGTGGCTTCATTGCCGTCAATCATCAACCAGCGGGTTGTTTGCATGCTCAATTCCTCTCTTAACGCCGTTGCACATAGCCGTGCACAACACTATCAATTGAGTTTAACTAAGCAACAGCAAACAGCCTTGTCGTGGGTCAATAGGGGCTTGCCTATAGATCTAAAAGATTACTCAACCAGCCAATCAGCGTACATCTGCTAAACCACCTGCAGGTGCTGCGGACACAAACACCACAACGAAGTCACTTCCGCACTGCGCGCGGCAAACAGCGGATCAGTCGTATCTTGGCTGCGGCCGTGCTTAGGTTGGGTATCCAGACGGTATTTCACTGCTAAACCCGCTTCGACAAACCAGCCAAGTAACTCCTCTCGGGTGCGTAACTGCAAATGTTCGGCTAAATCCGAAAGAATCAGCCAAGCTTCGCCCTGCGCTGCTAAATGTTTGGACACACCCTGCAAAAACCCCCGCAACATCGCGCTATTGGCATCGTAAACGGCATATTCCAGCGGTGAACTGGGCTTGGCCGGCAGCCAAGGTGGATTGCAGACAATCAGATTGGCTAATGGCTGCTCACTAGGAAACAAATCAGCCTGCTGTATCTCAATTGTCGATAAGCCCAAGCGCTCGATATTCTCAGCGGTACAGGCTAGCGCACGCGGATTGAGGTCGGTAGCAACCACTTGTTTAACACCACGTTGCGCGAGAATAATCGCTAGCAAGCCTGTGCCAGTACCAATATCAAAGGCTAACTCATGTATTTCTGGCAGCGCTGCATCGAGCAGCAATTGCACATACTCATGGCGTGTCGGCGCAAAGACGCCGTAATGCGGGAAAATCGAGAGCTCCAACGCGCTAATCGGTACGCCTTTTTCACGCCACTGTGCTGCGCCTAAAGCACCTTGCAGATCACGAAAGGAGATCAGACAAGGCTCGTTCAATTCACCAAAAGCCGCAGTACAGGCCGCGCTAAACTCAGGAGCACGACGCAAGCGACTGACATATCCCGCATCCAGCTCCAATAACAATCGACTGAGCACGCGTGAACGCTGCGCTTGCGCCTGACGTTGCTGATGAAATAAGTTGGGGATTAACGATACCTCAGCAGCAGATTTAGCCGCTTTGCTGGCTTTACGTTGCTCGGTGCGCTCAATGCGCCGAGTGATAGCCTGCAATAATTGCCGCGCATTATGAAAATCACCACGCCACAACAGCGATGTTCCTTCACAAGCAAAACGATAAGCCTCATCGGCCGTGGTCTGATCATCAATCACCACAATCCGTGCCGGTGCGGGCTGATTGCTCTCCGATAACCAACGGGTATGCTGAGCGATCTCTTGGTCTTGCCATTGCACATACTGGTTTTCTGTTTGCAACACGCTGCGCACCCTTATTGATCAGCCACTATCGAGACAAAGTCTGCCTATAGACTTCGCAAAAGATTGCCAAGAATAACAGCTAACACCGTACAATAGGCACCTGCCGCAATGACTGCCGGCTTATCTTTTTGAATTGAGTTTTATACATGCGGATTATCACTATGCGCCGATTGACTGGGCTGCCCTCTTCTTTTATATCGGCCGTTTGTGCAGCGCTATTGCTGAGTACCTTAGGTGGTTTATCGGGTTGCCAACTGCTGCAATCACGTGCGGCAAAAAGCGTGGTCGCCGATAGCGGCGTGCTCCGCGTCAAAGGTATTGCGCAGTCCAGTCATATCAGGAAAAACCCTGCAGGCATGCCACTGATTGAAGCCGCGAATTTTCATGATTTACTGTTTACCTTAGGCTACAGCCACGCCAGTGATCGCCTTGCGCAAATGGTGCAACTGCGCTTATTAGCCCAAGGCCGTTTAGCCGAACTGCATGGCGCTGAGATGCTCAATCTCGATCGTTTAATGCGCTCAATTAATCTGCAAGCCGATGCACAGAACCTGTATAAACAGGCGCCTAAAAATCTGCAAAGTTATTTTGAAATTTACGCACGCGGGGTGAACGCGTATTTGTATCAGATGCGCGATGCGCTACCACCAGAGCTGACGCAGGCGAACTACAAACCAGACTACTGGCGCGCCGAAGACAGTGCATTAATCTTCAGCCTGTATAGTTTTAGTCAAAGCGGCAACCTCTCTGAAGAAGTTTTAGCTTTAGCCTTTGCTCAACACTTAGATGGGCACAAGCTGCCGTGGTTATTGCCGATCTATCCCGATGAGCCCTTGGCTCTGAATGAAACAGACAAGCTGCTGACAATGTCTCACTCTGCAGTGCAAGACAAAGCCTTACGTGACAGCACTTTGCAATTGTTAGACGCGCTCAATCAACTGGCCGCGGTCAATTCGTTACAAGCACCTTTGGCCAGCAGCTGGGCAACCCGTCCACAACAGAGCGTCAAGCGCCGCAGTATATTAGCACTCAACACGCTGCAACCTGCAGGTACTGCCTTAAAGGCTTCAAATCAACAACCCTCATTATATAGCTGGGTCAATTTACACTCACCACAACTGCAAGCAGCGGGCTTAAGCATTCCTGGCCTGCCGTTATTGATATCAGGCTTTAATGGCCAATTGGCCTATAGCATCAGCGCAGTGATGGCCGATACCCAAGATGTATTTATTGAAAAACTGCGACGCCACAATGGCCGTCTTGAATACTTCGCTGATAACACATGGCAGCCCACCCAACAACGGATGGAAACTTTCTTTATCCGTGGCCAACGCCCCATCCGCGAAACCTTGTACCGCACCGCGCACGGCCCGTTACTCAGCGCATTACCTGTCAATAGCAATAGCGGTTATGGCTTGGCCTTGCAACATGCGCGGCTGGACGATGACCCAAGTTTAAACGCACTATGGCAGCTGTTACGCAGTAAGCGTATTGAACAGGCCACAGAGATTGTGCAAAACCTGCGGGCGCTACCCGCCAACGTTTTAGTGGCTGATGCTGAGCATATTGCTTGGCAAGTCACCGGCACCTACCCAAACCGTCGTAACAGTCGCGGTCTTTTCCCGTCACCAGGCTGGGACGCCAGCGTGGCATGGGAAGGTTATGCCGACCCGATGCTCTATCCATACGACCAAGACCCACAGCAAGGTTGGCTGAGCGCCGCCAACCAGCGTCTGATCCAACCCGCTTACGGCATGCAGTTATCCAGTAGCTGGAGCAGTCCTGAGCGTGCTGAAAATCTGAAGCAACAGTTGACTAAAAGACCCGTCGCGGCCAGTCTGATCCTGCAAAACTCCGCTCAATTACGACCATGGCTCGTCACGCAATTACAGCAAATGCTCAGCGCCGGCGCTATGCCAGAAGCACTGCAGCAGGCGTTACAAAAACTACCCAGTGAGCAACGGATAAAAGCCGAACAAGCACTGCAAAATTTTACCTCGATCAATGCTCAACATGCTTTATCTCCTGAGCAAGCCGCTTGGCTGGACGATTTTTTAACCCAAGCACACACGCAATTATTTAAACAAGAACTGCAGACACTACCGGCGAGTATGCAACAAACCTTTGCGGTGCATAATCAGCACAGCTATCCGGCCTGGTTAGATCATTTATTGGGCCGTGAAGACAGCCCGTTCTGGCAAAGCGTCGCTGCATCTAAAGCGCAGTTTCTCGTAGAAAACTTATTGAGCAGCCGTGCAGTGCTGAGTCAGCAAACCTTAGGAGCACAGCTAACAAACAGCCAAAGCATATTGGTGGATTTCTCACGTGCGATACCCTTATCCGCCGCCAGTTTTAGCGGGCAATCGGATAATCCATACAGCTCGTATTACCAGTTAAAACCGGGTGTTGCTGGCACGCTTTATCCGCTACCAACCAACTACAAGGACATCAGCACGCTGTATGGCAAACAGCGATTGACCTTGCTGCCTGCACCTTAAAATGGCCGCAATCGCGGGCATGACCTGCGCATACAAAAGCGCTTGCGTGCCCAGTATTATCAGCAAACAAAAGATACATCAGTATCCCAGCACATAATGCAGATGTTCAAGGCGTGCGGCGCTGGGTCTGTGGCAAGCCTAGCCATGGATGGCGCAGCGCCCGAATCGAGACAGGAGTCTCGTTGAGGGAAAAGCAGACTTAGCGCAGTGCGCCATGCACACAACCTCTACAACTCAACCAGCAAGCTACTGTTGCAATGACAGACCCACGTCGCGGGCATGACCTGCGCATACAAAAGCAATGATCTAACACTCAATTGTGGGCGAGGCAGCCGCACGCCAATCACTGCAAACATCACACTACATCTGCATCGGGCGCCGGCCGGCCAAGGCATGGCTGAGGGTGCCACCATCGACCATTTCCAGCTCACCACCAAGTGGCATGCCGTGGGCTAAACGCGTCGTAATCAGTTGTTTATCGGCGAGTATCTGCGCAATGTAATGCGCCGTAGCTTCGCCTTCAACGGTAGGGTTTGTGGCAAGAATTACTTCAGTAAACTGACCCGCATTAACCCGACCAAGCAATTCTGGAATACCAATGGTCTCAGGGCCCAGACCATCGAGCGGTGAAAGATGCCCCTTGAGCACAAAATAACGACCGCGATAACCGGTTTGCTCAACCGCATACACATCCATTGGACCCTGCACAATGCACAGCAAACTGTCATCACGGCGCGGATCACTGCAGATATTACAGATTTCATCTTCACTGAGCGTACGGCAGGAACGACAATACCCAACGCCTTCCATCGCCTGACTTAAAGCGTGAGAAAGACGCTGACCACCACTGCGATCACGCTCTAATAACTGCAAAGCCATACGCTGCGCGGTTTTTTGACCGACACCAGGCAACACACGAAAGGCATCAATAAGTTGACGAATCAAAGGACTAAACGACATGAATACTCAGCGAATTGACTAACGAGAAAAGATACAACGACTGCTTATTCAGTCAGTCGCTGCCAAACGACGAGGGTAAGCCGCGCGCTTCAACCAATAAAAGCCACGCACTCACCCTACAGTCCTAGAAGGGTAATTTAAAACCTGGTGGCAATTGCATGCCAGCGGTCATTCCCGCCATACCGTCTTGACTGCTTTGCTCAATTTTACGGACGGCATCATTGACTGCGGCAGCGATCAAGTCCTCAAGAATTTCTTTATCTTCCTGCAATAAACTGTCGTCAATACTGACACGACGCACATCATGCCGACCGGTCATCACAATGCTGACTAAACCTGCACCTGATTGACCCGTCACTTCAGCATTGGCCAATTCTTCCTGCATTTTTTGCATTTTGTCTTGCATCTGTTGTGCCTGTTTCATCAGGCCAGCCATACCACCTTTCATACGGGATTCCTTACATTACCGAGTCTATAGGTTGAATACTTTCAGCGCTGATTATAGCGCCAAAGGTGTCTATTAACTGCAATACTATGGGATCAGTATGGATTGCAGTTTCTGCTTCTTGTTGGCGTTTTGCTTGCTTGCGCAGCAATGCTAAAGCCGGTGTTTCTTGATCAATCGCATGCACCTCAATCGTCAGCTCAATGGCGGCGGACAACTGAGCATTGATCGCATCACTGATACGTTGCAACTGGGTATTATTAAATAAAGCACTGTGGTTGGGGTCAAGATGCAACAACCACGCCGTCGCACTTTTTTCCATCAACACACAATTCGCCGCGATGCTGCCAGTCATACCAGCGAGCTTCAACTGGGCAAATACAGCCTGCCACTCAGCGGCCAAACCTGTCGCTTGCGCAATACTGGGTTGCAAATCCGCCAGATTGACATTGCTTTGTGCCAATTTGGCATCTTCTTCACTTAAGCTGGAAATATAGTCATAGCCTTGAAATTGTTCAGCATCCAGGCCGCTCTCGTCACCATTCGAGGACTCTGACTCTGCAGCAAAAGCTTGACTGTAATCCTCTTCTTGATAGTCGGCTGCTGACTCAGGCGTATCCAGATGCGCATCGTCCGAAGCTGCAACTGCAACATCAGCGCTCATTGCATTGGTTTTATCAGCACCAACCTCAGGCTCATCGTCTTTCTGCTCAGGCGCAGCAGACTGCTCCGTCTCAGGCGCGACAGAAACCTCTGCAGCATGGGATTCAGCAGGCTGTGTTGCTAGCTCTGGATGATGTTCCCAAGGCGCACGAATGTCTTCTGGAGCGACTGTTTCAGCCACAACAGATACAGCCTTAAGCGATGGAGTTTGCCCAGACGCTAAGGCGCCTGAGGCCTGATCAACAACCGGAGTTTGCAGGTTTGGCTCGGCTGATTCTGCAATAGTGCTACTCGCACTGACGGCAGGCTCAACATTGTAGGTCGCGCTCGCGAGTTCTGGCGCCGTCACAGCGCTTGAGCTTTGCCTAACAGCTGCTGGCGTTGCTTGCGTCATGCCTGAAGCTGACTGCAATAAAGGTGTACTTGGCGTACCCGGCAAACTGGCAGGACGAAACGCCAGCATACGCAACAAAACCATTTCAAAACCATCACGCGGATCGGGTGCCAAGGGTAAATCACGGCGACCCAGCAAACCAAGTTGATAGTAAAACTGTACATCTTCTGCTGGTATAACCGCCGCCAATTCGAGCACTTGCGCGCGATCGCCCTGCCCGTTATCAATCGCATCCGGTAACAACTGCGCAATCGCAATACGGTGTAAGGCATTAAGAATTTCTGCCAAGACCCCTGCCCAATCTGGACCATGCTCAGCCAGATGTGCAACAGCACTCAATGCTTCACGCGCATCACCCGCAATCAGCGCTTTGAGCACACCATAAATCTGGCCTTGATCAAGCGTGCCAAGCATGGCCCGCACATCATCAGCAAATACACGTCCATCACCAAAAGATACCGCTTGATCGGTCAAGCTCATCGCATCACGCATTGAGCCATCAGCCGCACGGCCGAGCAGCCACAGCGCATCATCTTCAAACGGAATATTTTCGCTGCTTAAAACATGTTGCAAATGGCCAACAATCGGCTCAGGCGGCATATTTTTCAGCGAGAACTGTAAACAACGGGATAACACGGTCGCCGGCAATTTTTGCGGGTCAGTGGTGGCCAATAAAAACTTAACGTACGGCGGCGGCTCTTCCAGGGTCTTCAACAAAGCGTTGAATGAACTGGTGGACAGCATGTGAACTTCATCAATCAGATAAACCTTATAGCGTCCGCGGGTTGGCATATATTGCACGTTATCCAGCATCTCACGGGTGTCTTCCACCTTCGTTTTACTGGCCGCATCCACTTCGATCAGGTCAATAAAGCGACCCTCATCAATTTCACGACAAATCGAGCACTCACCACAAGGCGTCGAGCTCACACCCTGCTCGCAGTTCAGGCACTTGGCCATAATCCGCGCAATCGTGGTTTTACCCACACCGCGAGTGCCCGTAAACAAATAGGCATGGTGCAAACGCTGATGATCGAGCGCATTGATCAATGCTTTTAAAACGTGGGTTTGGCCAACCATTTCACGAAATGAGCGGGGACGCCATTTGCGGGCTAAAACCTGATAACTCATAGCAACTATAACCAGCAAGAAAACAGACGCCCATGCTAACGGAGCACAACAGAAAATGCACCCGTAACGGGGTTTACCAAGAGGCTTTATTTATGAATTTCGAAAGGAGGTGTAGCAAATTAGGTGGCAACCACTACCAGCCACACCCCGGCACACAATGTCACCGCTGTGGCTGCTCCCTTCCAGGCCTGACCAGGTTAACGGTTAATCGTTGCGAGGGGACCGGCAGGGTCGCCATAACGCGCGCACCAGCGATGTGGTGCGCGGCTATTGTACTGATTTATGACGCGGATGCAAGCAGGTCTAACGCAAGGATCAGCGGCGGAGCCGATGAGTACGCAGAAAAGCAATATAAACTGACTAGAATCGAAAAAGAGTAACCCAAATCGGGTGATTTTAAAGAAACATACAGACGCAGATGCGCTTGCATTACAGCTTAAATCACAAAAGCCGAACGTCCTCGAACGAGTTGAACATTGCGTGCCGCAAGCGGTACGCAATGTTCTATCAACGCAACGGTTGCACTGCGCTAGCGCTTACTTCAGCGGCTTGATTGTGCCAAGCTTGGCGCACAAATGTGGCTAAGGCCGCAACTTCTTCGTCATTCAGACGCCAAGCATGACCCTGCATTCGCAGCTTAGCAGGCCGACGTTCGGTGGACGGCAACTCAGCACCATGCAAAATAATATGAAGCAAGCCTGTGGCTGAGTCACCAGTAACCAAAGCATTACCATCAAGCACAGGGAAAATTTCTGCGGCACCGCGCCCATCGACAGCGTGACAACCGGCACAATTATCCAGATACAAACGCGGCCCCAGCGGCATAGAAGGATCGGCACTGGTGAGCAGTCGCTCTGTATCCGTAGGCATTATATGGCTTTGGGTTGATAGCACACCCGCATCGGAACTTGCACTTAAATACGTAAGGTAAGCAGCAATGGCCAGATTATCTTCATCAGTCAGATACTGCAGCGAATGCTCGACAACCAACGACATCTCTCCGACGCTGGTTGCATAAGCATTGCGCCCCGTGGCGAGATAGTTGGCCATCTGCTGGGTACTCCACTGCGCAGCTACACTGTCTTTACTACGCAGCTCAGGCACCGACCAGCCCGCAACATTGCCCCCAGTGAGAAAGGCTGGATTATCTTCAGACACGCCATCCTGAGCCATCACTAAGTTACGCGGACTATGACAGGCAGCGCAGTGCGCAGGACCTTGTACAAGGTAGGCCCCGCGATTGATATGCGCATCGTCAGAGACCGATTTAAACTGAGGATCTTGTAGCACCAGCCAGTTCCAAGCACGCAATCCCCAGCGTTGACTGAATGGAAATGTCAGCTCAGTTTGCGGCGTCACACTATGTACAGCTGGCACGCCTTGCATAAAATACAAGTACATCGACTGCACATCAGCTTCACTCAAGAAACGAAAGTTTTCATACGGCATCGCTGGATACAAATGTGCACCATCTTTGCGCAAACCGTCATACAAGGCGCTGCGAAAATCGTCCAACGAGTAAGCGCCAATCCCTGTTTCATTGTCAGGAGTAATGTTAGTCGAATAAATAGTACCCAGCGGGCTCTCAATCTTGCGTCCTCCGGCAAAGGGTTGTCCCTCATCAGTCGTATGGCAGGCCATACAGTCAGACGCCCGCGTAACATATTCGCCACGAGCAACCGTCACCGCAGAGGAAGATTCAGACAAGGCTTTACTCGCTGTGTGCTGCACAGGTATCCAGATCATCGCGACAATCGTCACAACAGCCAAGACAATCAATGCCAACATGATGCGCATTAAAGTTTTCATAGTGATTGATCCTTAGGCAAGATTGCGAGGCTGTCGCAGATAATCAGTACGCAGTGTATGCGCCGCCCAATAGGCCAGCCCACCCACTAACCCGGTCGGGTTATACTGGATATTTTGCGGAAAAGCCCCCGCCCCCATAACAAACACATTGTGCACATCATGTGCCTGCAAATAACGATTCAGCACTGATGTTTTAGGGTCATCACCCATGATATTGCCACCCACATTGTGCGTGGTTTGGTAAGGACGCACATCGTACATCGCCCCTTCTTTTTTGAAATTTGACTGCATCAGATCAGGTTGCAATTTGGCAGCGATTTCTTCCATTTTTACACGCATAAACTGTGTCATGCGGATATCGTTCTCATTCCAATTAAATGTCATACGCAACATGGCACGACCAAACTGATCCTTGTAAGTTGGATCTAGATCCAGATAGCAATTTTTATACGACATACAAGAGCCATGCGAACCAATACTCATGGCATGCCCATACCACTGACCCACCGCATCTTTCCAGCCTTTACCCCACGCTGGCGTACCCGCCGGTAACGGCATCGAACGGATCGGTTGTCCATTCGTTGTACCACTGGAAATGTAACTGCCACCGATAAAACCTTCACGCCCGAAGTCAATCTGATTAATACCAAAATCATCAATCACCATGCCATTGGAGCCAGTGCCAACAAATGGATTGAAGGCCTTGTCCTTAAAGAACATCTGCACCCCACCATTCATTTGATAAGCATAGCCTCGGCCGGTGACACCTTCACCCGTGGTTGGGTCATAAGGCTCGCCAATCCCCGACAGCAGCAGTAAATGGACATTATGCAGTTGATAAGCACAAAGGATGACCAGGTCGGCCGGCTGAAAAACCTCCTCACCCGTTCTGTGATCAAAGTAAGAAACCCCTGTTGCGGTTTTCTTATCTGCAGCCAATTCAACGCGCAGCACCTCGGCCCTTGTCTTATAAGAAAAGTTAGGCTTGCGTTTCAGTGCATCCAAAATACAGACATTGGGTGAGCCTTTGGAATAGTTATAACAGCCATAACGTTCGCAGAAGCCACAGAAACTACAGGGGCCAAGCTGCATACCGTACTCATTGACATACGCCTCTGAGGCAATCGCACCGGGTCGAGGAAAAGGGTGATAGCCTAGCGACTTGGCTGCATTAGCAAATAAGGTTGCATCATAAGTTTGCGGCATAGGCGGCATACAATAATCAGCCGTACGCGGGCCTTCAAAAGGATTGCCACCGGGGATGATTTTACCGTTGAGATTGCCTGCTTGCCCTGAAATACCCACCATACGCTCGAATCGGTCAAAGTGCGGTTCCAAGTCGCTGTAGCTAATAGGATAATCTTGCAGCAACATACCGTCTGGAATGGTCTGACGGCCAAAGCGTTCGATCGTATAGGAACGTAAACGCATCTCTTCTGGCTGCGGCCGCCAGTTATGACCGTTCCAGTGTGTCCCAGCGCCACCCACCCCATCACCGGGTAAGAATGAACCCAACTGTCGGTAAGGCAAGGCAACCTCATCGCCTGTACGCCGAATAGTCAGGGTTGAGGCCGAGGGCTTTTGCATCAGGTCATAACGGATAGCATATTTCAGTTCATCAGCGATATTGGGGTATTTAAAATCAGGTACAGTATCCCGATCTTCTCCACGCTCTAGCGCAAGGATCTCAAGCCCTTCCTGCGCCAACTCCATACCGAGAACGGCACCCGTCCAACCTAAACCGACAATAACAACATCTTTTTTGGGATCTGTACGTGCCATGCTTATGCCCTCTCGCCAGAAATTGAAACAGGCCCTAAGGGGTAAGCTACGTTATGTTGACCGGCCCACTCTTTAAAGCTCGCCCGTGCCCCCGGAAAGCCAATATACGACCAAGCCAACATTTTATAGTTGCCGCCATATTTGGGGTCAGAAAAGTAACCTTCCTTAGTATTGCCAAGCAGTATAGAAAAGAAATCACGCAGCTCTGCACCTAAATTGATGGTTCCTTGCTGCACACCGGCGAGCACTTCATCTTGCTGCGAAAGCGCCAACTTATCAAAGCGTTTGCCATGCGTTTTATCACACCAAGCATTGAGCGCTGCGATGCCTTGGCGATAGATCTGCGCAGGTGCGAGCGGTGTTTGATAGCCCTGTGCAGGCGGCGCATTGGGGTCATGTGGCCCTTGCATGAACCAGTCTGAGCCGGCCCCATATTTGCTTGCAAGTTGACGATCAATAAACACCGGAACATGTGCTTCATAAGCACCAGGGCCATGACCGTCCGAGGGAATCAACCGTGCAGTTGCGGCCATGACAAAGGCCCACTCTGTTGCATTCAAAAATTCAGGAAGGTATTGCTCCAGCGGAACTGCATCAGCTTGACCAGCATAGACCCAAGAAGGTAAGACGCTGATAGCTGTGGTCACTGTTGTTGCAGCAATAAACTGTCGCCGTGAAGGTGTCCAGTCTAGAGGGGTTTGATCGCTCATAATGCCGTCCTCGCAAATATGTATTCGTCGTGAAGGATTGCTGATGACGCAAGCAAGTCACTCGTCTATTCGAATCCTTTACCTGAGGTCTGCTCTGGGTTTAGGTGAATCCCTAGGCCCATAGACACTTTACGACCTCATTGAGGTGTATTTTATGCGCCTTAGCAATCTGAGTAGACTCTACGCCTAATGAGCTTTGTTTTCATAATACTTCAGTCGTAGCTGTCATTTAGGTCAGCAATACCTTGCAGCAAAGCAGCGGTACTGTGTGCGGTTTGCGCGCTATTCCGTGCATTCGTATTGGTTTTGCAGAAATCTCATACGCCAGTGTTGCCACTTGCCATTCCGCCTGCTGCTGTGCAACGTCTGCAGGGATATCGTCAACACACTTAATTATTTTTATCGAGGTGCAAAACCGATCTTAGATCAACGCACCTGCAGCCCAACGCACCCAAAGCTTTTTATACTGACTATTGGGGATATCACTGAGCAGACAGACCATACGATGACTTTGCTGGGAAGTGTCTGACAAGCCAGAACCTGCCAGCGCAAGACAGATAGCATTAGCAAACACCCATGTGCCATCCAGCTTAAACTCGATGAGCGCAATGGGTTTATCAATAGCCGTGTATTTCTTTTCAAACTTACACCGCTTTTTGACTGCTGGCTCATGCCTCATGAATTCAAACCGCATACATCGATCAAAAGCACTCAGAGCCAGGTATATAGTGTTAAGCCGCTATTTAGCGGATGTATTAAACGCCATCAAACGCTTCTGCAACTGCTCAAACTCTTCGGTCAGTCCTGACATACTGTCGGCAATACGTAAACTAGCCTGCTTACTTTGAATCGCCACTTGTTCAACCTGAGTCGCTTCTGCTAATAGCTTCTGAGTGCTTTGATCTTGCAACTCGGAAATCTGTGCAACATCTTCACCAAGATGGCGCATCGTCTGTAATGACGAACTGATATTGTCAAAATTCACCACGACCTCTTGGCTTTTTTGGCTATTAAGCATGGCCAACGCTGCGCTTTGATGAATGGTCTTTACTGATGTTTTTGAGCTTTCTTCTAAACGATAAATGATTTGGCTAATACGCTCAGTCGACTCTTTGGAACGTGTCGCCAACGAACGCACTTCATCTGCCACCACAGCAAAACCACGACCGAGTTCGCCAGCCCTCGCCGCTTCAATCGCAGCATTTAAAGCCAGCAAGTTGGTTTGTTCAGCAATATTTTGCACTTCGCTAATCATACCGATCGCCGACTGGCAGTCAGCCGCCAAAGCGTCAACGATCTTAGACGTATCTTCAAGGGTTTTGGTCAGTTGCTTTAGACTCTGTTCTGATTCTTTAACCAGCGCGCTACCTGAAGATTGCTGTTCGGTAACTTGATTGATTAATACAACAGTTTTCGCTAACGCTTCTTTCTCGTTAGCAAAATACTCTAGATTGCGCTCAAGCGTGTGATGCATTTGCTGCGCATCTTGATGATTTTCAGCCGCAAAACCAAGCAGCTGCTGGGTATTTGTGGTGACGTGACTTAAAATTTGGCTGGTATTTTTTTGCGCCGTTTGCACTTGATGAATGGTGCCATCCATACCTTCCAATAATGAATCTAATAATTTCATGAGTGCGTTACGACCTTTCTTGCTATCCACTCGTACGGATAAATCGAGGCGCTGTGGATCTTTACGGATGGCTTGCAAGGTTTGCAACAATGACTGGGAAACGGTTAGCAAATTAGACGCCAAAACCAACAAATAAATGAGCACGGCTGATTCAATCACCACATAAAAAGCGTGCATCATGACAACGCCCCAAGAATGCATATGATCGGGGAACAAATAGATAGGGTAGCCCATGGCTTGCAACTCATGAACACCCACATGCAATACCGCAGCAGTAACCGCCGCTGCCACAATAGTACGCCAGTCTAAGTAGGCGAAAAGAGCCGCAATAAAGACAAAATAACCAAAGTGTGCTTCGATCATGCCGTGTAACTGGTGAACATGGAGGCTGACGAAAATCATCAAGATCATCCCAACGCCCATTGAAGCAAAACGACTGTTGACAGCAAAAACCAAAACAGTATTAGTCAACGTCAAGAGACCACCAACCACAATAGCCAGCCCCCAAGTATCGTGCTGAGTGGCAAAACCTAGCGACATCACCCACGCTAATAATGTAATCACCCATAAACTTTTACCAACATGACTATGGTAATGACCCACAATATTAATCAGACGGCTAGGTTTTTTAACTGAATTGTCAACTGGTGTCATGTATCAACCTCGTAGTTAAAGGTATCCGTAGCCTCTTCGGCTGCAAATCTTTATTTTAAAAATCAACAAATAAGCAATATGATCGTAATATGCGTTACAGAAAGGTAAAGCATGGCCAAGCCCCCAGAAGGCTCATCATTTCAGTGTATTAAAAGCAATCCCTTTGCATTTCAAGGCCGTATCTATGTATCGGTCATGGGTAAGCATTCTTTAGAATAAATCCAACGCTTTCCGAACACTGATCACCCAAATTTAATTTTAAACACAAAAGTACGCTGCTCTGCCCATGCAGCACATCTATTTTAGGCTCAATTTTTTATTTTAACGCCGATCCAAGTACTCAAGCCGCTTCTACATCCCGCCCTATAGCAAAATACACATAATTTCTTAAGGTTGACTTAAGCTGATCGGCCTACAGTAACAACAAGAAACGTTCTGGAGAAAAACGATGAAAACACCACTGTTTATCACCACACTATTGGCTACCACTCTGATCACGGGGTCAGCGTTAGCTGATGACGACTGTCATAACCCAGTTGCCGATTGGCAATCTCGAGAAGTCTTACGCCAGATGCTCGAAGCCGAAGGCTGGAAAGTACACCGCATCAAGGTTGACGAGGGTTGCTATGAAGTCAAAGGTTTCGATCAGAACGGCAACAAAGTCAAGGCAGAGTTTTTCCCAGCAACATTGCGCCTACGCAAACTGGAAACAAAATTCAAAGAGAATGCGGCCATACCTGACGGCCTACCAAGCTTACCTATGCAAAAAAGTCGAGAAAAACGCAACAACCGAGACAATCATGATAATGGAGAAAAACCATGAAAAAGCTCACTCTTGCTCTGGCCATGGCAGCCACTATCGCGCTGCCAACACTCGCCCAAGCACGCGACGTAACCTTCACCACCCAGTTGAAAAATTATCGCGGCGATGGTGCCTATCTAGCACTTTATCTGGTTGACGCCAACGGCCAATACCAACGTACGCTTTGGCTTGCTGGGAAAAAATCAAAATACTACAAACACCTCGCTGATTGGGCGCGCGGCAGCGGTTTGCGCAGCAGTGAATATGATGGTGTGACTGGGGCCAGCGTGTTGAGCGGAAAGACCCTGAATATCACCGTAGATATTGCTGATGAGATGATCGATGCGGGCTATGAAGTACGCGTGGACACTGCGGTTGAGGACATGCGCGACAACCGCGCTGACGTCAGCGCGGCGTTAACCAGCGATGGTGTAGGAAAGTCATTTCCAGGCCGAGGCTACGTGCAGTCACTTCGTTACACTTTCTGATTCAGAGCACACAAGGAGCTTACTGCCATGCTACGCCAACTGCATTCACTGCTCGGTCTGATTGCCGCACTGTTTGCCATCGTGCTCACGGTGACAGGGGCAATCTTATCGCTTAACCCAGCAATCGAGCGAATGGCCGCTGTGCAGCCCGGCGAAGGACACATGAGCGTCGCAGAGTTGACCGGCAAGTTGGCGCAACATTACCCTGGGACTGAGCAAATCGTACGAACCCCCTCAGGAACCCTGATCGTCTATTTCACCCAAGATGGCCAAGTTGGGATTGATCAAATCGACCCTCGTACCGGCGAAGCCATCGCTCCTTATGCACCATCATCATTCTCTCGTTGGGTGAAAAATCTACATCGCTCGCTACTGCTCGATACTTCCGGTCGTGCGATCGTCGGTATCACAGCTCTGCTAATGGTTGTGCTAACGATTTCCGGCATTATGCTGTTGGCCACACGCATGGGCGGCTGGCGGCAGTTGCTGCAACCGGTGCGCGGCAGTCTAAGTCAGCAACTGCACATTAAGTTCGCTCGCATAGTGGTAATAGGGCTGCTGCTGTCAGCGCTAACAGGAACCTACCTTTGCGCCACCACTTTCGGTTTCGCACCAGAAGGATTGGAGGCCGAGCCCGAGTTGCCACTAGAAGCATCAGGTGGCATACCTGCAGCGATCGATACGCTAGCGGTTTTGCAAACTACCGACTTGACCGATCTGCGTGAGCTGGTCTATCCCTACCCTGACGATCCTGCCAGCATGTACTCCCTAACCACCGAGCAAGGTACAGGTTATATCGATCAGGTCAGTGGTGAGTGGCTCGCGTACCAGCGGCATGACACAACTCACCTCTTTTATGAATTCATCTATATGCTGCACACTGGTGAAGGCCTCTGGTGGCTTGGAATCATCCTTGGTTTGGCCGCGCTCACTGTACCGCTCATCGCCGTAACAGGGGCAATCATCGGGTGGCAGCGCTACCGTTCCAAACCAAAATTCGTTGCCAATAGTGGCGCAAACTCTGCCGATAGTGTGATTCTCGTCGGTAGTGAAAGTAACAGCACGTGGGGTTTCGCTAAGACCTTACACGACAGTTTGGTAGAAGCGGGTCACCACGTGCATACCGCACCTATGAATCAGCTGGCTTCGAACTATCGTTCGGCGCAACGCTTGTTTATTCTGAGCGCGACCTACGGTGATGGTGAGGCACCCGCTTCAGCCAAGCAATTTCTCAGTCGTCTAGAAAAAATTAACAAAAAACCGACGTTCGCTACCGCTGTACTGGGTTTTGGTGACCGTCAATACCCTCAATTTTGCGGGTTTTCTAAAACGGTAGAAAACGCCATAAGCAGCAAAGGTTGGCCACAATTATTGCCCATTGACAGTATCAACCGACAGTCGCCGCAAGAGTTCGCGCGCTGGGGTAATGCAGTGGGTAAAGTACTCGGTACAGAACTAACGCTGCTGCACATTCCACAACGACCACGCACCATTACACTAGAGCTGGCTGACCGAGTGGAATATGGCGTTGCAGTACAGGCTCCAACTGCTGTACTGCGATTCAAAACACCCCAAGAAAATGCTGAAACAGGCCTATTACATCGTTTCTTTAAGCATAGTGAACTACCACACTTTGCAGCTGGCGACCTGGTTGGCATCGTGCCGCCAAACAGTCCAATACCACGATTTTACTCTTTAGCGTCAGCATCGAAAGACGGCAGCTTAGAAATCTGTGTACGTCAGCAGTCGAGCGGCCTCTGTTCAAACTTTTTGTACACACTACCAATAGGTGGCAGCATTGAAGCGTTTATTAAACTCAACCCTGGGTTCCGCCCCATATCAGGTAAAAAACCAATCGTATTGATTGGCGCAGGCACGGGGATTGCGCCACTGGTTGGTTTTATTCGTCACAATACAGCACATCGCCCCATGTACCTTTATTGGGGAGGCCGTTCTGCAGAATCCGATTTTCTTTATGCGCCTGAACTGAACACTTACCTCAAAGATAAACGACTGACAGAACTAAACACTGTTTTCTCTCGCAGTAGCGAGCGCACCTACGTACAAGACAAAATCAGTTTAGATGCTGAAAAACTGCGTAAATTGATTCAGGATGATGCGCAAATTCTAGTCTGCGGCGGTCGCGGCATGGCCAGCAGTGTAATGGCAGTCCTGAAGGAGGTCGTTGCCCCACTAGACATCGACGTGAGGGCACTTAAAGCCCAAGGACGCTACCTTGAGGACGTCTACTGATGCCGTATAAATCAATGAATATTTACTCTTTTAAGGGAAGTCCAATTTGCATTGACAGGCTCTTGTTAAGCAACACTGTAAAATCTTTAACAGGCATAGGTCGACCGAATAAATACCCCTGTCCTAGTGCACATTGATGCGCCTGTAAAAATTGCACTTGCTCATCTTTTTCAATGCCTTCAGCCTGCACTGTAAGCCCCATGCTCACGCCCAAAGCCAAAACCGCATTGACGATAGCCACATCATCTGCATCACTTGGCAAGTTTCTTATAAAACTTTGATCAATTTTAAGTTTATGCACGGGAAGTGATTTCAAACGCGCTAAAGATGAATAGCCTGTACCAAAGTCATCAATAGCAAGACGAATACCTATATCCCGAAGCTGACACAAAGCAATATCCGCCCGTTCTGGGTTTTCCATCACGGCACTTTCAGTCACTTCAAGCTCAAGAAATTTCGCATCAAGGTTGTTTCTCTGTAATACCAAAGCGACCTTATCCGCTAAATCCGCATCGGATAATGAACGGCTGGATAAATTAACCGCAATAAATTCCAAACTGATTTTCTGTGCCAACCACATATGCATGTGTTCACATGCCGTCTTCAACACCCAAGCATCCAAAGCACTAATTAGGTCACTTTCTTCAGCAATAGGAATAAATTTATCCGGAGCCATGAAACCTTGCGTAGGATGATTCCAGCGCACTAAAGCTTCACAACCCACCAGTTTCTGCTCGTTTAAGACATAGACGGGTTGATAGTGTAATTCCAGCTCATCATTTTCGAGCGCACGCCTGAGTTCGCTCGCGATGCGAATGCGCTGATAAGCTTGTTCAGTCATGTCGGTGGAATAAAAAGCAAAGGTTTCACGTCCGCTATCTTTGGCTTTATGAAGCGCCGAGTCAGCGTTGCGCATAATCTCTTCCACGCTCCCACCTGCCAACGGATATAAACAAATACCGACACTGACACTGATAAAGATCTGATTTCCGGCCAACATAAAAGGGGCTTTACAAGCCTGAATGATTTTCTCTGCTGCAATAACGGTGTCCATTACGGTAGCGACGTCTTCACAAATAAGCGCGAACTCATCTCCTCCTGTGCGCGCTAACGTATTTGACAGCTGAGCGATTTCTTTTATACGCAACGCTACATCTTGCAAAAGTTGATCGCCTAAGTTATGCCCTAAGCTCTCATTAATATTTTTAAAATGGTCTAAACCTACTAAAAAAAGCGCATTGTTTTTCTGTTGTTTAATAGCTCTACTTAATGAAATTTTTAACCGTTCACACAAGTGCGAGCGGTTAGCCAACTTCGTTAACGGATCATAGAGCGATAGAAAACTCAGCTCGGATAATGAGTCATCAATGGTTGAAATGTCTGAACAAACAGCAACATAATGCGAAACAATGCCATTTTCATTTTTTATAGACTTTACCGTTTGATACTGTCTAAGTAGCACACCATTTTTATGACAGTTCCATACTTCTCCGCTGCACATACCCTTTTCATTTAGATCTTTCCACATCCCCCGATGAAAATCGTCTGAGTGCCGGTTTGACTTGAGTATATTAGGCATTTTACCGATGACTTCTTGCTCACTATATCCAGTAATCCGCGTAAATGATGGATTGACATATACAATGCTATTGGTGTGATCGGTGATTAATACAGCTTCACGGGTCGATTCAAATACCGCCTGCGCCTGCTGTAAGCGTACTTTTGCCGCATATTCCTCTGTTACGTCTCGCGCAATACCAATAAAGCGTATGGGCTTACCTTGTGCATCCTTAATTAAACGACCACGTGAACGCATCCAACGATGACTTTTATCACGGTGCAACATGCGATAGGTCTTATCATATTGGCCGTCCCCTTCAGCAATGAAGCGCATAACATCTTGGTATACTTTTTCACTTATCTCGGGTAATAAGTGATTGCGCCAAGCTTGCTGAGTATGACCAAACTCCTCTTGGGTAAAACCCAATTTTGCACAATAATCAACAGAAAAATAAATTTCTTTATCTTCACTCAAACTCCAGTCCCATAGCGCTTCGTGCGAAGCTTCTAAGGCAAGTTTAAAACGATTTAATTCAAATATTGATTCTTCTTGTTTCTTCGCTATATATTTTTTATAGACTAACAATACAGTCAACCAGTAAGCGACCGTAAAGATACCAAGCGCACTTACAAGTATCAAATAGAATACTTTTTGACCAGCCTCCATACTAAATATAAAAAATTATAGCTCCATAAACCAGCCAATACCAAGAAGACAATAAAAATCCCATAAGCGATAAAGCCAGTATATAAAAATCGTTGGAATTTCATAATTTAATTAAACCAGATAAAATAGGTTATTCTTATAATATATTTAAAACCCAACCCAGCCCTCTCCATTTATTAAATTTTTTAAATATAAAACCAAGACTTATTAAAATAGTTCTAAGCATTCATACAAAACACTATAAACAAACACCGATTGTCTTTGCTTGGATTCAGTCTTATGGTTTACCAGAATTTTTACCATAAAACTATAGTCATGAGTTAGCTTTTATCAACTGCAACAGTTTCAGAACAGCACACTCGATTACGACCCGAGTTTTTTGCTTGATACAATGCTTGATCCGCATCGACTTGAGCGCGGTTTACATCTTTCCCATAAATAGAGGTCACGCCAACACTGACGGTAACGTAAATTTTATCTGCTTGATGCGTTGTTGCAGTGGCTGCTACATTTTTGCGAATACGCTCAGCCAACTGTACTGCTTGCTGTAGACCTACTTTAGGTAGCAACACTGCAAACTCTTCCCCGCCAACACGTCCACTAAAGTCATCTTGGCGCAAGGTTTGGCGTATTGCTGTTGTAACGTTTTGTAAGACAAGGTCGCCAACGGGATGGCCGAATGTGTCGTTAATATTCTTAAAATGATCGATATCAAACATAAGCAAAGCACCAGGCAAGTCGGCTTGACTTAACTCTAACTGCCGTTGAAAGATATCCAAAAAGCTACGACGATTGTGTAATCCTGTCAGTGGATCAGTCGTTGCTAACGCCAGCAACGCTTGCTCTTTTTGTTTTCGCGAACTGATATCTTGAATAAACCACACATGCCCTAAATAGCGCCGGTCACGCTGAATCGTCACCCAATCAATTTTAAGCGTAGCACCTGATGAACCATCTACCACCTCATGCGATTGACTCAGCTTCGACTCACGACAAGGTAACGGTAACCAAGATATTTGCTCCTCTCGAAGCAGATTTAAAAACTGTTCATGATGTAAACCGATCAAGCCCTTGGGGTTTTTATCGAGATTAAGTAACACGCACAACCTCGCATTCAATGCCACAATGACGTTGTTTTCATCTTCAAGTAGAACCCCTGACGGCACACCATTAAGTAAGGTTGTCAAACGCTCTTTGCTCTGCAGTATGGCGCCATTCTGCTCAGTTTGAATCAACACTAAACGGGTAATCCACAGCGCGGCAAGGAACAGTAAAATTGCGCCGATAAGATTTTGTGTGCGACTGAACCTGATTGTAGATAACACGGGGGCCAGCACTTTATCTCTATTTAAGCCCAGACTCACGACGACAGGAAACCCTGCAGTACGGTGCCAAGCATAGATACGCGCCACGCCATCGATAGGTGCAACAACCGTATAATGGCCACTGATTTTTTCTGGTCGTTGAATAAATTCACGCGAGGCAGGTACTTTTGTACGCAGCGCTTTATCTAATGCATCGGTGCGAGTCAGGTATTGGCCATCATTTAAAACAAGTAGCACCACATCGTCTTGATCTGGATACACTTCCTTAAAAGCTTCCGCAAGGTGTTCAGCCGGTACAGAGGCAACAATCACCCCAGCAAACTGCCCATTCTTGACAATTCTACGACTGAACTGCACTGTCCAGCGCTGAGTAGCTTTATTCAACAAAGGGCGGCTAATCAAAAAGTTTTGCTCACTGTGTTGCGCAAGTTGCTGAAAGTAATCTCGGTCCGCTAGAGACGTTTCCTTCAAAAGCTGCCCAACTACTTTATGGCTACTAAAGATCACCCGTCCTGTTGCATCAGTCACGGCAACAACATCCAGTGAACCTTTGAAAATGCCGTGTTGCGCAAGCTCAATCAGCTTACGAAACACTGCTTCATCATGGTCAGTCCAATGTTCAATTAAGTGTTCAAGAACAAAACTGGTACCTAATAACTGAGCATGCACTTGCGTACTCAGCGCATGAACCGCTTGACTGGCGCGCAATTGCGCACGCTGCTCGGCATCAACCAATAAGTTTTGATGAGAAATATCTAAACGCCACCAGTACGTCGTAATAAATGCTAAAAAAATCAACCAAGCCACACCTAAACGCATCCAAAGGCGATAACAAGGCGGCTTATTATTTAGCATATGTGAGAGTTCCTATAAACGTTAGTACAGCAAACGGTCACTTAAGCAGATGGACTGATAGCCAATGAATGCAATTATTATACAATAAGCAGCACACCTCATCACGCCAATTCAACGTTATGCGTTCACGCCCCCCACACACCTTCATACAAGGTACTCGCGGGCCCCTCCATCAGTACAGATGCATGCTCACCGGCCCATTCTATTTGTAACGTCCCTCCCGCCAGCTGCACCTCCACTTTAGAATCCAGCCAGCCAGCACGTATACCGGCCACCACTGCGGCACAGGCGCCGGTCCCACAGGCCAAGGTTTCACCCGTACCACGCTCATACACTCGCAGCCTGATGGCATCACGCGCCAGCACTTGCATAAAGCCAACGTTCACCCTAGCAGGAAAACGCGGATGCGATTCAAGAAGCGCACCTAAATGCTGCACAGCAGCGTGTTCAACACTGGGTACAGGCACCACCGCATGCGGATTCCCCATATTCACTACGGCCAGTTTCACGTTTTCCCCCTCAACCGCCAACGTATAGAAATTGGCATCGACGTCAGCTACAAAGGGAATATCAGCAGGCCTTGTTTTGGGTACACCCATATTCACCCGCACCAATCCAGCACTGTCGATATTGAGCTCAATAATACCGGCGCGGGTGGCGACACGAATGGGGTTTTTCTTGGTCAAGCCTTTATCGTGCACATAACGCGCAAAGCAGCGTGCACCATTACCGCACTGCTCAACTTCACTGCCGTCTGCGTTAAAAATACGGTAGTTAAAATCAACAGCGTCCTGCTTAGCGGACTCCACCATTAACAGCTGATCAAAGCCTACCCCAAAGTGCCGATCGGCGAGCAGGCGAATCTGTTCAGCTGTTAGGCTGATGGGCTCGCACGTGGCATCCAGCACCATAAAATCATTGCCCAGACCGTGCATCTTGGTAAAAGCCAAAGGCGTAGGAATGGCTGTCATACTAAAATCTCCACACAAATAAGTGAGAAGATGTTTAGCGAAAACTGTGCCACTTTTAAAGCGGCCGCTAAGCCTTAAAAATCAAGGAGGCAAAGGACAACGGAGGGGATTTCCTGCGCCATAAGAGAGCAAGCGCACTCTTTAAGTGCACCAAGGTTAAGGTATTTTGGGCAATTGACGCTTATGTGTGCTGGCCGCATAGGCACGCGTAATGCATTGAAAAACCGCTGCACTGACTGGCTGACAATGCAAGAAAGCATCGATGTCGGCGTAACTGACACCATACGACACTTCATCAGGCTTACCAGGGGTCAACTCCTCTAAATCGGCGGTAGGCGTTTTGTGTGCCAATGCTTCAGGCGCGCCCAAATAGCTGGCCATTGCGCGGACTTGCCCTTTGACTAAGCCTGCCAAAGGGGCAAGGTCGCATGCACCGTCACCAAACTTGGTAAAGAAACCCATCACTGCCTCAGCGGCATGATCCGTCCCGATCACCAGACCGCCCGTCGCATTTGCAATGGCAAACTGCGCCACCATACGCATACGCGCTTTGACATTACCACGAACAAAATCGGCGCGTGCAGGGCTGAGGCTTTCCAAAGGAGTCAGCGCTTGGCACAAGCCCAGAACACTGGCTCCGATATTGACGGTGTGCTCTTGATCGGCGCGAATAAACTTTAGCGCCAACTGCGCATCCGCTTCATCGTGCTGAGTTTGATAAGGGAGGCGTACGGCAATAAAACCATAGCTGTTATCGCCCGTTTGTGCACGCAGCCCCTCGACCGCCAGTTGTGCCAAACGCCCCGCCAAACTGGAATCCACCCCACCACTGATACCCAATACCAAGGTTTTTAAAGCACTTTCTTGCAAGGTGTTTTGGATAAAAGTAATACGTCGCGCTATTTCCGCAGCCAGCATTGCTTCATCACAGAAAGGCGCGACCACATTAAGTTCACGAGCGATCTCAGCTTGACGATTTTGCATAGACATGTCCCGATCCTGATTAAGCAAGGAGGCAAAACTACTCACTGAGCAAGCCTGATGTCAAGCATAAAATAACGGCGCACTTTTTTAGTGCAAGCCTGTAATAAACCTCCCCTTTATAAAGCATAAAAACCTTAAAAAAATCATAAAAAACACATAACCAATTGAAATATAAACACTTTTAAAAATTGGCATGAGTACTGCTTTACCTCTAACGAACACCTCAAGAGTCCTTTCACTTCCACTCTAAAGGAATAACTGCATGAAACTCATTTCAGCCGTCATTAAACACTTCAAGCTCGACGATGTTCGCGAGGCCATGTCCGATGTTGGCGTAAAGGGCATTACGGTCACTGAGGTTAAAGGCTTTGGTAGACAAAAAGGCCATACCGAGTTGTACCGAGGAGCCGAGTATGTGGTGGATTTCCTACCTAAGCTCAAACTCGAAGTGGCAGTCAATGATGACAAGGTAAGTCTAGTGATCGATGCCATCGTCAACGCTGCCCACACCGGTTCCATTGGTGACGGCAAAATTTTTGTGACCGATTTAGAACACGTCATCCGCATTCGCACTGGTGAAACAGGCATAGATGCATTGTAACTCGACCTTTGGGTCATTGAGCCGCAGGAGGCCATGATGGAAAATAATATCTTTGCTTTGCAATACGCCCTAGACACCTTTTACTTCTTAATCGCTGGTGCGTTTGTGATGTGGATGGCAGCAGGCTTTGCCATGCTGGAGGCAGGCTTAGTACGCTCCAAAAACACTGCCGAAATCCTCACTAAAAACGTTGTACTGTATGCCCTCGCCTGCACCCTGTACTTAGCCGTAGGTTACCAAATCATGTATGGCGGCGGCTATTTCCTTTCTGGAATCACCGCGCTAGATACTGACGCCGTGCTGGCTCAATTCGCCACGCGTGAAGACGGCTTTAGCGGTGCGGCCATCTACTCGGCTGCCGCTGACTTCTTCTTCCAAGCAGTCTTTGTCGCGACCTGCATGTCAATTGTCTCAGGCGCTATTGCCGAACGCATGAAGCTTTGGGTCTTTTTAGTCTTTGCCATCGTTATGACAGGCTTAATTTATCCGGTCAGCGGCAGTTGGGGCTGGGGCGGTAAAGAAGTCTTTGGTCTTTACTCTCTAACAGAAAACCTAGCGTTTAAAGACTTCGCAGGTTCCGGTTTAGTGCACTTAGTCGGTGCCAGCGCTGCGCTTGCTGGGGTCATCTTGTTGGGCCCACGTTTAGGTAAATACAATGAACGCGGTGAAGTACGTGCAATCCCTGGGGCAAACTTACCCTTAGCCACACTGGGTACCTTTATCCTCTGGTTCGGATGGTTTGGTTTTAACGGCGGATCAGTATTAAAGCTGGGCGATATTAATAGTGCACACTCAGTTGCTGTAGTGTTTCTAAATACCAATGCCGCTGCAGCTGGTGGTCTACTTGGCGCGCTTATCATTAGCTATCTGAAGTTCCGCAAAGCGGATCTGACGATGATCCTAAACGGTGCTTTAGCCGGTTTAGTAGCAATCACTGCAAGTCCTGATACCCCGACACCAGTACTGGCGGTACTGATTGGTTTAGTAGCCGGCGGCTTAGTGGTCTTTTCCATTTTATTAATGGACAAGTTCAAATTAGATGACCCTGTCGGCGCCATTTCTGTACACGGTGTAGCCGGTATTCTCGGTCTTCTAGTCGTACCATTAAGCGCCACTGAGACCACTTTCTTAGGTCAGTTGATCGGTGCAACAACCCTGTTTGTTTGGGCCTTTGCAGCATCATTTGTCGTGTGGTGGATACTGAGAAAACTGTTTGGTCTGCGCGTCAGCGCTAACGATGAATACCAAGGTGCAGATATCAGCGAATGCGGTATTGAAGCCTACCCTGAATTCACCAATAGAACCTAATATAGCGTCAGCCACCGTCACGGTCTCTCGGCCATGACGGTGGCCCCTCGCCACGCTTATACCAGAGTTGCTCCCCATGCGTATCCACGTCTTACAACATGTCGCCTTTGAAGGGCTGGGTTCTATCACTCCGTACCTTAACCAAACAGTACATCAAATCAGCTATAGCAAATTTTTCGCTAAACCTTGCCTGCCTTCCCTTGCACACATAGACGCCCTGATTATTATGGGCGGCCCAATGAGTGTGCATGATCAAGCAGAATATCCTTGGCTGTCTGATGAAAAAGACTTTGTCCGCCGTTTTGCTGCCACCGGCAAGCCCATGCTGGGTATTTGTCTCGGTGCACAGTTAATCGCCAGCGCTTTAGGTGCTGAGGTGCACGCCAACCCAGAAAAGGAAATTGGCTGGCACTCGATCGTGAATAGCAATCATGGCAAGGATCAGGTGTTTCAATTTCCCAATGGCATTGAGGTGTTTCACTGGCACGGAGAAACCTTCAGTTTGCCGCACGGAGCCATTCGCTTGGCGCACAGTCAAGGCTGCGCTCAGCAAGCATTTCAGCTCGGGCGACATATTATTGGTTTGCAGTTTCACCTAGAAACCACTCAGCAAAGTGCCAAGGCGTTAGTCAGCCACTGCGCAGCTGAACTGGTCGATGGACGCTATATTCAAAGCGCCGCAGAGATAATGGCCGCAGCACCTGAGCGGTATGCTGCGATCAATCAGTTGATGAGGGAGGTGTTGGATTACTTACTTGCCCCTGAATAATGGCTTACATGATCCAGGGGTTGACCAAGCGGTGTTTTACTTAGACGACCACACCTTAGCTGCAAAATGTAAGGTGGCAAAATAATCGTCCTGTGTTTCAGCACGGCGAATCCGTTCAACGCTGCCATCGGCTCTGAGCAACAACTCTTGCGGACGCAGTTTGCCGTTGTAGTTAAACCCCATAGCATGACCGTGTGCGCCAGTATCTTGAATAATCAGCAAGTCACCATCAACAATCGGTGGCAGTGCGCGCTGTATCGCAAATTTATCGTTGTTTTCACATAACGAACCCACCACATCGACAACCGCATCATCAGCACTCGACGTTTTACCGAGCACGTCAATATGGTGATAGGCGTTGTACATGCCCGGACGCATTAATGCCGACATGCAGGCATCCACACCGACATAGGTGCGATAAATCTCTTTACGGTTAATCGCCTGAGTCACCAACACGCCATGTGGGCCGGTGATATAACGACCACTTTCCATATACAGCTTGGGCTGGTAGCCGTGTTGCGCAGCAAATGTCTGCAATAGTGCTGCGGTCTCGCGGCCTAACAACTCAATATCAAACGCTGTTTCTTCTGGGCGGTATGGAATGCCCAAGCCACCGCCAATATTGATAAATTCAAATTCAATATTCAGCGCTTGACCCACTTCAGCCACGAGATCTAACAACATTTGCGTGGTTTGCACCATATACGCAGGATTGCACTCGTTAGATGCCAGCATGGTATGCAAGCCAAAACGTTTCGCACCGCGCGCTTGCGCTTGAGTAAAAGCGGCAAAAATTTGCGCGTGAGTCAGACCGTATTTAGCCTCCTCAGGAACACCGATAATGCTATTACCGCTGCGCGCTGCACCTGGGTTATAGCGAAAGCACACCAATTCTGGCATCTGCGGGACTTTATCCAGCAAACCAATATCATCAAAATTGACAATACAGCCGCCCTGCTCCTGCGCAGCCACAAACTCTTCGATCGAGGTGTTATTCGAGGTGAACATAATGTCTTCACCACGTCCACCGGCTTGACGCGACAGTACCAATTCAGCAATCGAGCTGCAGTCAAAACCAAATCCTAAATCCGCCATAATCTTTAAAATACTGGGATTGGGCAGTGCTTTTACCGCGTAGTATTCACGAAAGCCTGGGACATTGGCGAAGGCCTGTTGTAATTGATGGCCAGTATCGCGAATACCTTGCTCGTCATAAATATGAAACGGCGTACCAAATTCAGCGGCGATACTGCGCAGATTTGGGTACAAACGTTGACTAAAATCGTTAGAAATAGGCATAAGCAAGCCCCCTTAAAGTGGTGAATGTTGCAGCAATGCAGTTTCAATACGTTGCATGGCCTGCTGAACTTTTTCGAAATTATTGAACGCGCTGATCCGGATATGTTGTTCGCCGCAACGACCAAAACCCGCACCTGGAGTACAAATCACCCCAGCGTTATTCAATAAGAAATCAAAGAATGTCCACGCATCTTGCTTAACCGGTATCCAAATATAGGGTGAATTATCGCCGCCGCTGCACGCAAAGCCCATTCGTTGGAAGGCGTCGCGAATATACGCCGCATTATTCAGGTAGTACTCAATCAACGCAGCCACTTGGGCTTTACCAGCTGGGCTATAGACAGCTTCTGCTGCACGCTGTACTGGGTAAGACACACCATTAAACTTGGTGGTATGGCGGCGCATCCATAAATCACGTACCGAGACCGCCGCGCCTGCCGCTGTGTAGGCGACACAGGCCTTAGGCACAACTGTATAGGCACAGCGTACCCCTGTGAAACCTGCAGTTTTCGAGAAGCTTCTAAATTCAATCGCGACTTTTTCAGCACCCTCAATTTCATAAATGGAATGCGCTACATCCTCATCTTGAATAAAGGCTTCATAGGCGGCATCGAATAAAATGAGCGCTTGGTGCTCAATCGCATATTCAACCCAAAGGCGCAGCTGATCACGGGTGATACTGGCACCGGTGGGGTTATTCGGAAAACACAGGTAGATTAAATCCACCGGCTCACTCGGCAGCGCAGGGATATAGTTATTCTCAGCCGTGCATTCAAGATACACCAAGCCTTGATAGCGCCCATCTTGGCTCGCACCCGTGCGACCAGCCATAACGTTGGTGTCAACATAGA
Source organism: Pseudomonas sp. (assembly GCA_034006605.1). Taxonomy (GTDB): domain Bacteria; phylum Pseudomonadota; class Gammaproteobacteria; order Pseudomonadales; family Pseudomonadaceae; genus Denitrificimonas. The sequence continues at coordinate 98,507 of JAVESM010000004.1, forward strand.
CCGGATACACCGGATCAGGAATGGCTAAGCGTAAATCCTGAGCAAACAGCTCTTGAATGTTGCTGGTGTCACACTTGGCACCGTCACTGACAAAGATATCGTCAGCATCAATGTGCGCGCCGCGCGCTTGGAAATCATGCTGGGCAATGGCTGTGCGTAAAAAATCATAGCCTTGCTCCGGGCCGTAACCGCGAAACGTCTGGCTCTCAGCCAACTCATCGACGGCTTTATGCATCGCTTGCACGCAAGCATCGGGCAATGGCTGAGTGACATCGCCAATGCCTAAGCGGATTAATTCACGCTCAGGATGCTGTTGTTGAAAAGCTTGGATGCGCTGATTAATCTCAGCAAACAGGTAGCTGTTTTGCAGTTTTTGGTAGTGCTCATTAATACGAATCATAATGACCTTATCGAAGTAGGATTAACGCGGCAACGTGGTTGTGCCCATTAAAAATTCATCCACCGCACGGGCCGCTTGGCGACCTTCACGAATCGCCCAAACCACTAGCGATTGACCACGGCGCATGTCGCCGGCGCTAAACACTTTCGGCACATTGGTGGCATAACCGCCGTGGAGCTCATCACTGGCTTTAGCATTACCGCGAGCATCCAAGTCCACACCAAAGCCTTCTAGAAGGCTGGCGACTGGACTGACAAAACCCATGGCTAGCAACACCAAATCGGCAGGCCACAGTTGTTCACTGTCTGGCACTTCGACAAAGGCGCCCTGCTGCATCTCAACACGCACGGTTTTCAGACCGATGAGCTTGCCGTTTTCACCGACAAACTCTTTCGTGGCAATGGCAAACTCACGCTCGCAGCCTTCTTGGTGACTGGAAGAGGTACGTAATTTATAGGGCCAGTAAGGCCACGTGACAGGTTTGTCTTCATGCTCCGGCGGACGCGCCATCAATTCAAACTGCACGACGCTGGCCGCGCCTTGACGGTTGGAGGTACCCACACAATCCGAGCCAGTATCACCGCCACCAATCACAATGACATGCTTATGTTCTGCACGCAGCTGCTCGGGTACCGCCACCCCTGCATTGACACGGTTTTGCTGAGGCAAAAACTCCATGGCAAAATGCACACCGTCCAGCTCTCGGCCAGGTACCGGCAAATCACGTGATTGCTCAGCACCACCGCTCAGCAATACTGCAGCGAACTCCTGTAGTAGGCGCTCTGGGGTAACACTCTGGGTTGCCCAGTTGGTTACCTTACTATCGATCGGCAACTCGCCAACCAAAGTATTGGTGCGAATCTCTACGCCTTCAGCGCGTAATTGCTCAACGCGTCGATCGATATGCATTTTATCCAATTTAAAATCTGGAATACCAAAACGCAGCAAACCACCAACAGTGTCATTCTTTTCAAATAAGGTGACACTGTGACCTGCGCGCGCCAATTGCTGCGCAGCTGCCAGCCCTGCAGGGCCTGAGCCCACCACCGCTACTTTCTTACCGGTTTTATACTGGGCAACTTGTGGTTGCAGCCAACCTTCGGCATAGGCGCGATCAACAATGGCATGCTCGATGGACTTGATGCCAACCGGCTGCGAATTGATATTTAAAGTACAGGCTGCTTCACAGGGCGCAGGACAGACGCGCCCAGTAAATTCAGGGAAATTATTGGTAGAGTGCAAGACCTTACTGGCGTTATACCAATCATCGCGATACACCAAATCGTTAAAATCAGGAATAATATTATTCACTGGGCACGCACTGTGACAAAACGGCGTACCGCAATCCATGCAGCGTGCACTTTGTTGGTGCGCTTGGGCTGGCGTTAAGCCATGCACAAATTCATCGTAATCTTTCAGGCGTAACTCAACCGCATCGTACTCTTCTTCGATGCGTTCATATTCTAGAAATCCAGTAATCTTTGACATTCTTTACTCCTCCTAGCAACGAGCGCTAGCGATGGCAGGCACAGTGTCCTGCATGGCGGCGTTGATCTGTTCAAGCGCGCGACGATATTCATGCGGGAACACTTTGATAAAGCGCTGTTTGGCTGTATCCCAGTTGCCCAGCAGTTCTTCAGCACGCAGAGAACCAGTCAAATGCAAATGCTCTTCGAGCAAACCTTTTAATAAGGTTTCATCGGCTGTTTGCGCGTGCAGAGGAATACCGGCCGCCGCTTGTGCTGCGGGATCCAGCAAGGGCTCTAAGCCGACTTGTTCAGTATTACAACGCTGGGCAAACTGGCCATCCTGGTCATACACAAACGCCACACCGCCCGACATACCCGCCGCAAAGTTACGTCCGGTTTGACCCAGCACCACAACGGTGCCACCGGTCATGTATTCGCAACCATGGTCACCGACGCCTTCGACCACCGTGCTCGCACCTGAAAGACGCACTGCAAAGCGTTCACCCGCCACACCACTAAAGAAAGCAGAGCCTGAGGTTGCGCCATACAACACAGTATTACCGACAATAATATTGTCCATCGCAAGGCCTTTAAACTCACGGCTGGGACGTACAATTAAACGCCCGCCCGATAAGCCTTTACCACTGTAGTCATTGGCTTCACCGACCAAGTCAAACGTAATACCTTTGGCAAGGAATGCAGCAAAACTCTGGCCACCGGTACCGGTGCAATGCACATGGATGCTGTCATCCGCCAAACCATCAGGGTGATGCTTAATCAGCGCGCCAGACAGCATCGCACCGACTGTACGGTTAATGTTCCTAACCTCCGCGTCAATACGCATCGGTTTACCCTGCAATAAAGCGGGTCCAGCCTGAGCAATCAACTGATGATCAAGCGCTTCTTCTAGACCATGCTCTTGCTGACTGGTGTGTAAGCGCGGCACCTCGGCCGGAGCAGTAGGCAAGGCAAATACGCGACTAAAATCTAAGCCTTGCGCCTTCCAATGCTCGACACCTTGACGCATATCCAGTAAATCAGCACGGCCAATCAAGTCATCAAAGCGACGCACACCCAGTTGCGCCATAATCTGGCGGACTTCTTCAGCAATAAAGAAGAAGAAATTGACCACATCTTCAGGCTTACCGGAAAACTTCTTACGCAGAATCGGATCTTGCGTAGCGATACCCACAGGACAGGTGTTCAAATGACACTTGCGCATCATAATGCAGCCTGAGGCAACCAAGGGCGCGGTGGCAAAACCAAATTCATCAGCGCCTAACAAGGCACCCATCACCACATCACGGCCGGTTTTCATTTGCCCATCGGCTTGGATGCGCACCCGTCCACGCAAACGGTTGAGGACCAAGGTTTGCTGAGTTTCGGCCAAACCCAATTCCCACGGCGTGCCGGCATGCTTAATCGAACTCCAAGAAGCAGCACCCGTACCGCCATCATGCCCAGCAATCACAATGTGATCGGCTTTGGCTTTAGCGACGCCGGCAGCAATAGTCCCCACGCCCACTTCAGAGACCAGTTTCACTGAAATATCAGCGCTTGGATTGACGTTTTTTAAATCGTGAATCAGCTGGGCTAAATCTTCAATCGAATAAATATCATGGTGCGGTGGTGGCGAGATTAATCCCACACCCGGCACAGAGTGACGCAGCTTACCAATGTAATTTGAAACCTTGTTACCTGGTAACTGCCCACCTTCGCCAGGTTTTGCTCCTTGCGCCATTTTGATTTGAATTTGATCAGCGGAAGCAAGGTACTCAGTGGTGACCCCGAAACGGCCTGAGGCCACTTGTTTGATTTTCGAGCGCAGGCTGTCGCCTTCACGCAGAATGTAGTCCACCTCAACGGTATCTTTACCCATCACCTCACTCAACAAGGTCCCCGCATCAATTCCTTGACCTTGCATTTCATTGCGATAGCGCGCGTGATCTTCGCCACCTTCACCGGTATTACTCTTGCCGCCAATACGGTTCATAGCAATCGCAAGGTTCATGTGTGCTTCAGTGGAAATCGAGCCTAATGACATCGCACCGGTGGCAAAACGCTTAACGATTTCACTGGCCGCTTCCACCTCATCGACAGCAATACTGTGCTTAGGATGGATACGGAACTCAAACAAACCCCGCAGTGTTGTATGGCGCTTGGATTGATCATTGATGATGGCTGCGTATTCAGCAAAGGTTTCATAACGATTGGTGCGCGTACTGTGCTGTAACTTAGCAATCGCATCAGGCGTCCAAGCATGTTCTTCACCACCGGCACGCCACGCAAATTCACCACCAACATCCAATTGCTCATTGGCCACTGCTGCAGGATTAAAGGCTTGCTGATGAGTGCGAATCGCTTCTTCAGCAATATCAAAAATACCCAGCCCACCAATTTTTGAAGGGGTACCGGCAAAGTACTTCTTCACCAGTTCATCACTGAGCCCCATCACTTCAAAGATTTGTGCACCGCAGTACGACATATAGGTACTGATACCCATTTTCGACATGATTTTGGTTAAGCCTTTACCAATCGCTTTAACAAAATGCTGTGACGCTTGCTCTGCTGTGACACCTAGAGCTGGGGCAATATCAGCCAATGTTTCTAAGGCAAGGTATGGGTGAACCGCTTCAGCACCAAAGCCTGCCAATACGGCAAAATGATGCACTTCGCGGGCACTGCCCGTTTCTACCACAAGACCCACTGTGGTACGTAAACCTGCTCGCACCAAATACTGGTGAATAGCCGATAACGCCAATAAAACAGGGATCGCCACCTGATCACGGCCCATATGTCGGTCCGTAATAATTAGAATATTACAGCCGGCGTGAATCGCCTCTTCGGCTTCAGAGCACAGATAAGCAATACGCGCTTCAATACCCGCTTTACCCCACTGACTTGGGTAGGTGATATCAATTTCACACTTGCGAAACTTACCGCCCGTGCTCTGTTCGATATGCCGTAAACGCGCCATATTGGCCACATCTAAGATAGGCTGAGAGATTTCTAAACGCAGCGGCGGATTACTGGCATTGATATCCAGCAAATTAGGACGCGGGCCAATAAATGAGACCAGCGACATCACCACAGCTTCACGAATAGAATCGATCGGCGGATTAGTGACTTGGGCAAAGAGCTGACGGAAATAATGATATAGAGGCTTGTTACGAGCCGACAACACCGCAAGCGGCGCATCATTACCCATCGAGCCAATGCCTTCTTCACCCTTAACCGCCATCGGCGCCAATTGATACTTAATATCCTCTTGGCTATAACCAAAGGCTTGCTGGCGCACTAACAAAGGCTCGGCGAAGGTCAATGGTTGCGCGTCAGTGCTTAATGTATCAAGGCACATACGCACATTGTCGATCCATTGGCGATAAGGTTTAGCCAGCGCATAGCGCTGCTTAAGCTCTTCATCTTCAACGATGCGACCTTGCTCTAAGTCGATCAGAAACATTTTGCCCGGCTGTAAACGCCATTTACGCACAATGCGATGATCAGGAATGGGTAGAACACCCGTCTCAGAGGCCAGCACCACCATGTCATCATCGGTGATAATGAACCGCGCAGGCCGCAGACCGTTACGATCAAGGGTTGCACCTATTTGCCGACCATCGGTAAAGACCATTGCCGCAGGACCATCCCAAGGCTCTAACATCGCCGCATGGTACTCATAAAAAGCGCGACGCTGAATGTCCATCTGCTTATGTTTCTCCCACGCTTCGGGGATCATCATCATCGCCGCTTGTGCGAGCGGATAGCCAGCCATCACCAGCAACTCTAAAGTGTTATCAAAGGTCGCGGTATCGGATTGACCGTCCATACTGATCGGGTACAGCTTTTGTAAATCATCACCTAATACCGGTGAGGACATCACCCCTTCGCGCGCGCGCATCCAGTTAAAGTTACCCTTCACCGTGTTGATTTCACCGTTATGCGCAACCATGCGGTATGGGTGAGCCAACGGCCACGAAGGAAAGGTGTTGGTCGAAAAGCGCTGATGCACTAAGGCTAATGCCGAAACCAACTGGGGGTTTTGTAAATCGAGGTAGTACTGGCCAACCTGATTGGCCAGCAATAAGCCTTTATAGATCACCGTGCGACACGACATGCTCGGCACATAGTATTCAAAGCTATGGGTGAGACGTAAGTGAGTGATTTTTGCCGACGCGGTTTTACGAATCAGATACAACTTACGCTCGAGCGCATCCGAGACCATAATGTCAGCACCACGACCAATAAACACTTGGCGAATCACCGGTTCACTGGCGCGCACATCGTCAGACATCGGTAGTTCACGGTCGACAGGCACATCACGCCAGCCGAGCAACACTTGTTTCTCGGCGGCGATCGCCCGCTCTAATTCGCGCTCACAGGCTTGACGTGCGGCAGCTTCTTTAGGTAAAAAAACCATGCCCACACCATAGTCACCCAAGGGCGGTAGGGTGACATCTTGCTTGGCCATTTCTGCACGGTAAAAGGCATCTGGAATTTGAATCAGTAAACCTGCACCATCGCCCATTAATGGGTCAGCGCCAACCGCGCCACGGTGATCGATATTTTCAAGGATTTTTAACCCTTGCTGGACAATCGCGTGCGATTTAATCCCTTTAATATGAGCCACAAAGCCAACGCCACAGGCATCATGCTCGGCATTGGCATACATTCCAGTATCAATAGCGTTTTGAATTTCCTGTGTGCTTGCACCTTTCACAGTCTCTGAAGTTTGGGCTTCCGGCGTTGCCTGAGGCATAGGAATACTCCCTATCTAAATAAAAATAAAATACGGCGAAGCAACTCAGTTGCCGCGCTTTATTCTCTTAATTTAGCAAGGATTAGGCCAACCTATAGAAATCCCGCAGGAATGCACCTTACAGACGCAGTAAGGTAAAATTCGCGCACCTTTTCAAGGCGTTTTCGCACCAAAATCATGCGGTCACGCACCAAAATTGTGCATTTACAGCCGTTTACTCTGCACCCTCATCATCCACAGCGCCATCGTCTAGACCCAGTTCATTGATTTTACGCGTTAAAGTATTACGTCCCCAGCCTAACAACTGCGAAGCATCACGTCGCCGTCCGCCGGCATGCGCTAAGGCGGCTTCGATCATCACCCGCTCAAAAATCGGCAACGCACGATCCAATAACCCTGTACTGCCCTGTTGTAATTCTTGCTCGGCCCAGCGTCGCAAACTGACCTCCCACTGCCCGAGCTGATCAACCGAAGCTTTGCTATGCGCCAGTTCAAAAGGCAGATCGCTGACCATTACTTCACGACTGGAGGCCATCACGGTCAACCAACGACAGGTGTTTTCCAGTTGCCGTACGTTGCCTGGCCAGTCTTGTTGGCTTAGGTAAGCCTCGGTTTCCGGTAATAAGACTCGTCGCTCAGTCTCTAACTCATCCGCTGCTTTTTGCAGGAAATACGCCGCCAATTTAGCAATGTCTTCACGTCGCTCGCTCAGGCGAGGCAAGTGAATGCGAATCACATTAAGGCGGTGATACAGGTCTTCACGAAACAGCCCTTGCTCGACCAACACATCAAGGTCACGGTGCGTTGCGGCAATAATCCGCACATCAACACGAATAGCGGTGTGGCCGCCGACTCGATAAAATGTGCCATCGGCTAACACGCGCAACAAGCGCGTTTGCGTATCCAATGGCATATCCCCAATTTCATCAAGAAACAGCGTGCCTTGATCCGCTTGCTCAAAGCGCCCATGACGGACACTCGCCGCACCGGTAAAAGCACCTTTCTCATGTCCAAACAGTTCCGACTCAATTAAGTCTCTGGGAATCGCCGCCATGTTCAAAGCAATAAATGGCTGCTGCGCACGCGGGCTGTGACGGTGTAAAGCATTCGCCACCAGCTCTTTACCGGTACCTGACTCGCCATGAATCAGCACAGTCATACTCGAGTGCGACAGCCGCCCGATAATCCGAAACACCTCCTGCATAGCAGGTGCTTCACCAATAATAGCGCTGCTTCCCGAGACCAATTGTTCTGTGCTGAGCGCTGCCTCTTGCGAATGGGCTAAAGCACGGCGCACTAAGGCAACCGCATCATCCAAATCAAAGGGTTTGGGCAGGTACTCAAAGGCACCACTTTTATAGGACTTTACCGCACTGTCTAAATCAGAATGTGCGGTCATTACGATCACCGGCAAATGAGCATAGCGTTTCTGCACGATGGCTAACAAAGCCAAACCATCCATGCCTTGCATGCGAATATCGGTGATCATCACATTCGGCTGCGAATCAGCCAATTGAGCCAAGGCTTCCTCGCCACTGGCAAAGCTAGCAGTGGTAAAGCCTGCCAGATTTAAGGCTTTTTCCAGCACCCAACGCATCGATTTATCGTCATCGATAATCCACACTTGATCAGTCATGAGCAGACACTCCTTGGTAGGTCTCAAAGTGAGGCTCAAAAGGGATTAAAATACGAAAAACGGTATGCCCTGAAGTACTGTCACACTCAATCAAACCACCGTGTTCCTGCATAATCGCTTGAGCAATCGGCAAGCCCAACCCCGTCCCTTGAGCCCGCCCCGTCACCATCGGATAAAACAAGGTTTCCAATAATTGCCGATCAATCCCAGGGCCATTGTCTTCGACCTCCACCAAGCAGACTAAACGATGGCAATGTGTACCAATCGTAAATTGGCGTAGCGCCCGCGTACGCAAGATGATTTCAGCCGGACGCTGGCTGGGATTTTCCAGTAACGCTTGTGCGGCATTGCGCACAAGATTGAGCACAACTTGAATCAAACGGTCCAAATCAGCGCGTAACTCTGGCAAGCTTGGATCGTAATCGCACACAATCCTAATCGACTCACCCACTTCAGACTGCAAGATCAGGCGTACACGCTCTAAAACTTGGTGAATATTGATCCGGTCAAAATTCAAGCGCTGGCACGGCCCCAACATACGATCAACCAAATGCCCTAACCGGTCCGCCTCATCAATAATCACATCGGTATATTCTTTTAATTCTGGTGCAGGCAATTGACGCGCCAACAGTTGGGCTGCGCCGCGAATACCACCCAATGGATTTTTCACTTCATGCGCAACACCGCGCACTAAAGCACGGGTCACTTGATGAGCCGTAAATAAACTGTCTTCACGGCTCAAACGTAATAAGCGGTCTTGTGGTAATAACTCGACCAGCAGCTGCTTGCCTGGCTGCCCAGGATTATTAAAAGGCGTGGCCGTATAATCCATGGTGATCACCTGAGCACTGCTCGGAAAATGTAAGCGTGCTTCTCGGCGCGTGTATGGCTGCTGGTCTAACAACGCATTGCGCAAAGCATCCAGACAGTCATCATCTTCCCAAAAAAACATGTTAATAGGTCGCGCCAGTAATTGCGCGCGACTGGTTGCAAAGAGCTGTTCTGCTGCCGGATTGGCATACAACACAGTCAATTGCTCATCCAACAGTAATACCGCAGTCGAGAGTTGTTCCAGCAAGGTAGCGCCCAAGGCAGATGAATTCATAGTTGAATGACTTACAGATAATGTCTATAAAAATAAGTATGCCCCAAAAAGGGGCATAAGTATTTACAGGCTGTAATACATATCAAACTCGGCCGGGTGTACCGATTGGCGCAAGCGCGTCACCTCACCCATTTTGCAAGCGATATAAGCCTCTAGCATATCTTCAGTAAACACGCCGCCTTCCATCAGAAAGTGTCTATCTGCCCATAAAGCTTCCAACGCCTGATCTAAGCTGTAGGCCACTTGTGGAATGTTTTTAGCCTCTTCGGCAGGCAAGTCATACAAATTTTTATCCATCGCATCACCAGGATGAATTTTGTTTTTGATGCCATCAAGACCGGCCATCAATAGCGCGGAAAACGCTAAATACGGATTGGCACTTGGATCAGGGAAACGGCACTCAATGCGCTTACCCTTCGGATTTTTCACCCACGGTATACGAATAGAAGCAGAACGGTTACGCGCTGAGTAAGCCAACATCACCGGCGCTTCAAAACCTGGCACCAAGCGTTTGTAAGAATTTGTGCCTGGGTTAGTAATGGCGTTAAGCGCGTGTGCGTGTTTAATGATGCCGCCAATATAGTGCAGCGCCATTTCAGACAAGCCCGCATAGTCATCACCAGCAAATAGGTTCTTGCCATCTTTCGACAAAGACTGGTGCACATGCATACCTGAACCGTTATCGCCAACCAGAGGCTTAGGCATGAAGGTGGCTGTTTTACCAAAGGCATGCGCCACATTGTGCACGCAATACTTCAACAACTGCACTTCATCGGCTTTTTTCACCAAGGTGTTAAACGGCACACCAATTTCACACTGCCCAGCATTAGCAACTTCATGGTGATGCACTTCAATGCCTAAGCCCATCGCTTTCATGGCGTCACACATCGAGGTGCGCACATCAACCAGTGAATCCACTGGTGGCACAGGGAAATAACCCCCTTTAACGCGCGGGCGATGTCCGCTATTTTTACCTTCGGCTAATGTTTTGGATGACCAAGCGCCTTCATCTGAGTGGATTTCGAAACCCACTTTATTCATCGACTCTTCCCACGTCACGGCATCAAACACAAAGAACTCTGGTTCTGGACCAAAATACGCCGTATCAGCAATACCCGTAGACTGCAGATACACTTCTGCACGATGAGCAATCGAACGCGGGTCACGGTCGTAGTTTGCTAACGTGGTCGGATCAGCCACGTCGCAGCGCACAATCACCGTAGGTTCTGTAGCAAACGGATCCATGACTGCAGTCGAGTCATCCGGCAACAGCGTCATATCCGATGCTTCAATGCCTTTCCAACCATGAATCGATGAACCATCAAACATTTTGCCTTCTTCAAAGGCCTCTTCATCTAATGTCTCAGACGGGAAAGTAATGTGGTGTTCTTTACCTAACGTATCGGTAAAGCGTAAATCTACCCATTGGGCTTGATGCTCGCTAATGAGTGCTTGGGTCTTGGTAGACATGTAAAATGACTCCTCTAAGTCAAAGTAATAACCGCAGCGCAATGCTGCTTTATAGAGGATGTAGCAAATGCTGTGCCACAAGCAAAAGCCCGGTAATACAGGGCAAAACTGCTCCCATACTAAAAAAAATGCGCCATAACAGTGCATAAGCGCCCTGCTCAGCACCAAGGTGATGCACTGCAAGAGCCAAGCAAAGGCCTCTCAATAGGCGCGATTTTTCGTTCACAAAAGAGATATACAAATAAAAAACTTAACGCGCTAATCCCTGAATGCAAACACGCCGAACAGATCCTGCAGCAGACTGATTTCTAAACTTTTTTATTCTCTAAAACTGTTGATTGATCCCTAACACAGCGCTCTCAACACGCTCAGCTAAGTGTTGCTGCGGCGATTTCATCATGGGGAACATGCTTGGGTACCGCCACTCACTCCGCCGCTGCCCTTGGCTTTTTTGGCAGTATTTTCAATATAAAACCAATCAACTCATTAACGACTGATAAGAACGCCACTCTCGCTCAGTTAAATATTGCGCCCTATTAAAAACACGAGAGAAGCCCTTCTAAATCCACAACTTCGTCATCGTTACATGGATTTCCATACCGACTTGACCAACAGCGAATGCAGTGTAATGAGTGAACGCAAACTATCGGCTTCTGGTGGGCAAGAAGACGCTTCCTCAGTAGTGCCTTCACGACTGTCACTCCACTTTTAAGTTAATGCGCTTGTAACGCTTGCCAAATGTGCAAGAAGCGATTAAATTACATTAGCGCAAACGCGCATACGTGCATTAATGCATATAATTTAGCTAAGTTGAGAATTGAGAGCGTTATGAATAAAACCGGCTGGATATTAGCCCTTGAAGAACTGATTCATGTAGGTGTTGCTTTAACGATAATAATCGCAGCAGTTGCTGTTTTGACAGGCATCATCCGTGAGTATATTCCACAGGAAAAGCTACAAAAAAAATTGGCTAAAAACGAAAAACACGGCCCCGTGGTTGGTGCATTACTCGGAACGCTTACACCCTTTTGTAGTGCGTCTATGGTTCCAGTAGTGATGGGTATGGTTGAGATGGGTGCCTCACTGGGAATGGTGTTTGGCTTTCTTATTTCGGCGCCACTATGTAATTTTGTGGTCATCGGGTTAATCATTGCTATGTTCGGCTGGCAAATAGCGCTCCTTTATTTACTCATAACCCTTGGCGGAGCAATCGTATCAGGCTATGTACTGAGCCTAACACCACTACGAAAATCGTTTCGTCGGGTGACTCCAACGCTAGTTAACAACGGCAGTGCCCCACCTACTCCTGCAACTGCTTGCTCTGCGACCAGCAAGACAATAGAGAATCGAGCACATACAGAAACATTAAAGCCTTGTGCAACCTTTTCTTGTACGCCGAGTTCCAGCACTGAAAGAACCCCACATAGAGTCAGGTTAAGCTTAGCGATGCGCTTCGCCTGGATGCTCTTTAAACGTATTATCCCTTATGTATTAATCGGTGCTGTCATCAGTGCCTTGTCCGCAGCATTTTTACCCGCAGATCTTGTTGAAAAATACATAGGGGATGACACTTGGTATGCAGTTCCTGTCGCTGCAACTATTGGTGTACCCCTGTATTTACGCATTGAAATGGCGATCCCGTTGCTCCAAGTGCTGATTGCCAAGGGCATGGGTATGGGAGCGGCAATGGCTTTGCTGATTGGAGGTACAGGAGCAAGCCTGCCTGAAATAGCCATTATTTCCTCCATATTAAGACCAAAAGCAGTTGTAGCTTTCGTAATGACGGTAATCACCATTGCACTAGTTGGCGGAGTCATTTTCAGTGCCATCTATTAGCAGACACTTACAGTTGGCACACCCAAAGCAACGGCCGATTCGCATCGGCTTGTTGTTGTGTGGCAACGTACATGCAGCGTTACAGCCAGTATTTGGTAGCTACGAGCACTGTTTAATTAATAAGCTCCAACTACACGGTAGACACGTGGAGATCAAGGTCTGGCGCGCATGGCAGAATGAGCTGCCTTACAGTGTTGCGGAAGCGGACGCCTATGTAGTGAGCGGAAGCCCAGCGAGCGTGCTCGATCGAGAATATTGGATAGACCTCCTCGGAGCCTTTATTCGCCGCGCACACAGTGCAAACCGTCGCTTACTAGGAATCTGTTTTGGTCATCAAATGATTCACCATGCGCTCGGTGGAAAAGTTGCGCGCGCATCAACGGGTTGGGGATTAGGCGTTTATTCAATACAGCTCTACCATAAAATAACCAGCCTAGCGTCATGTGAGTCTATTGCTCTTTTTGCAATGCATCGTGACCAGGTAATTGTTCCGGCTGAGGGGTTCGATCACCTTGGCGGCAATGCGTTCTGTCCTTATTATCTGTTGAGCCATACAGATAATATTCTGACAATCCAAGGACACCCAGAATTTACGCGGCATTTCTTCGATGCATTCTTAACGGTAACAGCGACTCAATTCGACGCTAATACTGTTACCAACGCGAGGCTGAGCATGCAAAAAAATGACGACAGTGATGTTATTTGCGGAGTAATTAATCGTTTTTTACTGGGCAGGCTGCTGCCTACGAGAGAAATATGCGCTCAGCCAAGCAAGTGCTAATGAGTTTTTGCGCCTACACGCATCTTTACTGCGTAATAAAACACGTCATTACAAAGCGTAAGCTGCCAGACTCTATTAGACAAGGCGCGTTTATTGCTCTACTGGGATTTTTTTGCCCGTTTTTCTGGACCGCTTTATTCACTGGCGCAAGCAGAGGTGAGCTTATATTTCATTTTGTACATTCTGGAATCGTATTTTTCTTTGGTATCCTGCTCATACTTAAAGCACTGAGTAAGGAAAGGTTCGCGAAAGAAACAAAAAAATGATTAAATTTGATCATACCCCTGCCTGAGCGGTCATTGTGCACGCTTTGGATTGACGTAATAGTGGAAGTCATCAATGGATGAGCTGTATGTAGAAGCCTTAAAAGCCATCGCAGAACCTAACCGTCTGCGGCTTTTTTGGCTATTGGTACAAATCGATGAACGAATTTGTGTAGCCGAGGCGATGGATGTTCTAGGCGAGACGCACTATAACGTCTCACGCAACTTGAAGATTTTGCAAAGAGCAGGCTTGGTGACTGCCCAAAAAGAAGGCAAGTGGGTTTTCTATACCCTCATTAACGGAAAACTTCCCTTTCATACCAAGCTAAGGGAGGCAGCGCAAAGCATTCCAGAACAAGAATTTGAAGGCGAGATAGAAAAATGCCGATTACGTTTAGCTCTGCGCCAGAATAACCAATGTGTGATTGGACCTGGCAGCCAAGAGTGGTCTGCAATCACCTCTAAAAGAGGGTAAATACACGCTGTCTCTCGTTAGCATTTCTTCACGCATTGCCTGATGTGTTTTAGTATCCAGTGGTACTTTACACGGCCAAAGCAACACTCAATAACAGCGTTATCCTAACAAGCACTCACATCACCCATTGACGGGTTGATGGGCATTTTATTCAAGCAAAACAGGGAAAGATCAAAATGGTCCGCCCTGCAGGATTTGAACCTGCGACCTATCCCTTAGGAGGGGATTGCTCTATCCAGCTGAGCTAAGGGCGGTTGGAGGAAACCGGCAAAAAGTCGGTGAAAAACATGGGCAAATGTATTGTTGAGAGCGTTGCTCTACTGCTGCAACAATTGGAGCACTCTCCTCTTAACAAAGGGCGTTCTATCCAATTGAGCGAGCAAAAAACAGCGTTTTCAGCGCCGAGCATGATACCCAGTCAAGCTAAAGTTGTCATGCCCCTGCGCATAAAAATCACTGCCAATCTTTGAGTGCTTGTTGTGCGGCACTATTGAGCGGCTTAGCCAGCAAGCCGGTTGGCACTAAACTGACGCTATATACCGCACCATCAGCTATAGGTAAGTAACTGACGCGTAAAGCATTAGTATCAACGATCAATAAGTCTTTTTGCAGGCTGCGCAACCAATACCAAAAATCAATACCGTATAAGCTCTGCGCCAAGTCAACTTGAGTAAACTGTGCGAGTTCTTGTTGCTCAATGGCTAGAAACCGGCCATTTAATGTTTGTAAGCGGTAGCCGGGCTGCAAGCCTATTAAATCTGCCAGACCTTTCCATTTCAGTTGGCGCGCATCCAATTGCCACAAATCGCCATCCAATAAGAAACTGCGCTCTGTTGCACCCTCTAAAATAGTAACCTGATACCGCTGCGCGCTTTGCGCTTGAACACTTAAGGTAAACAAGGGCTGGTCTTCTGGAATTTTTTGATACGTACTGATATCGTAGGCCAACAACCCACCCGTCAGTGCAACAACCAATAAACTTAAGCCCAGCATGCCGCGCAGCCAACCTAACAACCAGCGCTCAGACAACAGTATGCGACTCGCAAAAAGCAAAACAACTACTGCCAACACTGCAAAACCGATGGCAAGCCCAATAAACTGCATGCAAACATTCCTTATAGGGTTATTGAGCTGGCATTATGCGTGGCTTAACCACTTTCGTCCAAACTCTGTTCTGTGCGTTATCACACAGGTTAAGGTTTTTTATGTCTCTGACTCTCAATCTCGTTGCCGAACCACATGTTTTATTAATTTTAATAGCGGTGGCTTTTGTTGCTGGTTTTATTGATGCCATTGCCGGCGGCGGTGGCTTATTAACCATCCCTGCCTTATTAATGGCAGGTTTACCACCGCACTTAGTATTAGGCACCAACAAGCTCTGCGCAACCTTTGGCTCAGCCACCGCCAGCTTGGCATTTTACCGCCAAGGCTTATTCAATCCCAAGCAATGGCGTAACGGTTTACTGGCCACAGGGATCGGTGCTGTAGTAGGTGCCTTATTGGCACAACAGCTTCCTGCCCAATGGCTGAACCAAATGCTACCGGTGGTGGTATTTGCTTGCGCGGTGTATTTATTGTTCGGTCGCACCCCGCAAGTCAGCACCAGCAGCACAGCGCTGCTCAAAACCACACGTCAGTGGCCACAAGGTTTAAGTTTGGGTTTTTACGATGGCGTTGCGGGGCCTGGCACTGGCGCATTTTGGACGGTCAGCACCTTATTGCTCTACCCTTTGGATTTACTACGCGCGAGCGGTGTCGCGCGTTCGATGAATTTTGTTAGTAATGCAGCCGCGCTGAGTATGTTTATCATCAGCGGTAATGTCGCCTGGGCGTTAGGTCTCGGAATGGGAGCGGCGCTGATGCTCGGTGCAGTCGTCGGCGCGCGGGTTGCCATCAGTGGCGGCAACCGTTTAATTCGTCCGATATTTATTTTGGTAGTCATGGCGTTGGCAGCACGCTTAGCGTGGCAGCATTGGTTCGGTTTGACCTAAGCGCTGGGCAACATACAAATCAATCAAGTAACGGGCAATGGAGTTTTGTGCAGGCAATGGCGGTAAAGCATGGATACTGAACCACTGAGCATCTTCGATTTCATCCAACTGCGGGACAATCTCACCACTTTTGTATTGCGCGTGAAAACCCAGCATTAAAGAATGTGGAAACGGCCAGTTTTGACTGGCAATATAGCGGATATCACTAATTTCTAAACTGACTTCTTCAGCCACTTCACGGGCAACGCAATGCTCTACAGTTTCATTGGGCTCAACATAACCGGCTAGAGCGCTGTACATGCCACTTACAAAGCGTGGCGAGCGTGCCAGTAAGATCTCATCACCGCGAGTCACCACAACAATCATACTGGGCGACAAGCGTGGGTAATGTTGCACTTGGCAACAGCTACACTGCATCATTCGATGCCCAACGGCTTGCTGCATGGCTTGCCCACAACTGCCACAGAAACGGTGCTCACGCGCCCAAGTGCCAATCTGACTGGCAAAACCAAGCAAACGAAACAAGGTTAAATGCCCATCTAGCATAAATTGACGCAGACTCTGCCAGTCAAATCCAGGCCATTGCAATGGCTGATTCAGCTCCAGCATAAACACCGGCTCACCATTCAAATAACCAATACCTTGCTCAGCAATAATGTTGTCGCTCAGTTGTGCCGTTAACCATTGGCGCGGAAATAACACACCGTTAGCATCACTTAAAAAGTGCATGTTCTGATGAGCAACAGCGAGGCCTCCCGCACAAGCAGTGTCTGGCATACCTTGCTGCCAATCCAGCGTACTCATCGACACATCGTACATTTATGCATTCACTCCGAGCGCTCGTAAGCTTTCATCAGCTAAATCAAGCACGCTGCGATTGGCTTTAGAATGCAAGAGCACGCCACCTTCGAGATAATATTCAAGACTGGATAAGGCGTCCGCTAAGGTTTCTAGCATGTGCTCTGACGGCATGCTGGCAGCATCTAACATATGTTGTTGAATATAACGCGCACACGCACCCACCTGCTCTGCTGCGCGCTCTTGGTTTAAAAACAATAAACCGCCACGCACATTCAACAAGCTGCTTGGCACATTGGCCAAGTGTAATTTATCACCCTCTGACTCAATGTAAGAAGTGATCGCACGCTTCGCAAGGCTCAAGCCACTCTTAGCCTCATCATTGACAACAATACGCGCCTCAATCAACTGATGCTTAGCAAAGGCCTCTGCCTCACTGAGCACATCTTTTTTCTGACTTAACGCTTCACGCTCGCCTCGCTGCAAACCGGCAACCATGCTTTCTACATAAAGCAAGGTATCGGCCAGCGCTAACAAAGCATTGTTATCAATGGATTGAATCTGACTCCAGCTCTCAACCAAGGTCAGGTGTTTTCTCAAGGCATTCGCAGCACTGCTTAAACCGACCATCGCTAAAGTTTTTTCAAGCTTGGCAAGAATGAGATGCAAATGCCCTAACTCTTCATTTGATGCCGTGCCACGCTCAATCAAATCAAGCCGATCTTTTGCGCCGATCAGCTCTTCAAGAATAGCGGTAGACAGGGAACGTAAAACGTTTTGCCCTGGACCCGACAAACGCTGATACTCGTCATCGAGCATATGATCAGTAAACGGCAAGCTCGGCAAATTGGTTAAATTGCGCACTTCAGTCGCCAACACACCATTGGTGTTAGCTAACGCCGTTAGATACAACAAATCTTTGATCACCCCACGTGAAGCAAGATAATTACTGCTGTCAGTTTGCAATTTAATCTCACGGTCAACCCGTGCAAAAAGCTGTTTACGACTTTTCTTCGCCAGTAATTGTCCATCTACTTGCGACTCTAATGCAGCGGCAGCTACCCAATATAAATGACTGACTGGCTGTCCAGCATAGAGACCATCTAAACGCTGCAATGCACGCATCATTAAACGCAAGCTGCCTTGGGGATTCTCATCACGAATAAATGCCAACAAGCCCACTTGGTACATTTGTCTTAAACGTCGAGTTTGTAGCAGTGCATCAACAGCCCCTGCGGTTTTCGATGCAACAACTGGGCGCCGCACATCCAAACGTGCGGCAAAAAAGAAACTCTCTGGTAACGCTGTTTGTTTACCGGCAAGACGCAATTTATTAATTGCCGGCAGTAGCAGCTCAGGCATTTCGACCCAATGTGCTTCTAACTGTTCTAAGTAACTGCGCAAGACATGCAATGCATTATTAATCGCGGTTAATTGATCATTGCGTTCAACTGTTGCGCCAGTTGGAATATCCATTGCTAAGGCGCGTGTTTCTTCCGCGAGCAGTTCTGCGCCAGTCAACTCAACCAGTGACAGGATGCCTTTAATCTGTTGTAAATTACTCACGGCACTTTGCAACAAAGTGCCATTGTCTCGAGCCTCTAGAAACTGCTCAAGATATTGTTGTGTTTCCGCCATGGTGGCGAAGAGCTCATCGCGAACCATGCTTAAGGGCGTTGCTCCAGTAACCATGCCTAGCATCCTGTTCTAAAAATACATTGCAAAATATCATACATCTATAAAACGTCTTCGCTGCACATACTCACACGTAACAGCAAAAACGGCCAATCGCTTATAGTAGCAAGGCCGCGAGCATGGCGTGTAGCTCGATCTTAAGAGTATGCGGTGCTTAACAAAGTCACCGCATACTTATGCGATTTAGTCCTTAAATTCAGGTGTTTGCTTACTCATATGCGCAGCCATCGCCACACGCAAATCTTCAGCTTGCAGCATAGCGGCATTCCAAGTAGCAATATAATTAAGACCATCGGCTACTGTGTGATCACGCATATAACCAATCATCTCTTTACTGCCCTGTATCGCAAGCGGTGATTTCTGCGCAATCGTACGGGCAATCGCAAACACACCCTCGATAAGGGATTCTTGATCTGCATAAGTATTGTTAACTAAACCTATCCGCTGCGCTTCGTCACCCAGCACAGTACGCCCAGTGTAGGCCAGCTCGCGCATCATGCCATCACCAATAATATGTGGCAGGCGCTGTAAAGTACCGACATCAGCCGTCATACCTACATCAATTTCTTTAATCGCAAACTGTGCATCAACGGTGCTATAGCGCATGTCGCAAGCGCTGATTAAATCAATCGCACCACCTAAACAATAACCTTGAATCGCAGCAAGAACTGGCTTACTGCAATTGTCGACCGCATTAAATGAGGACTGCAACTCTGCAATTTTGCGTTTCAATGCACGAGCATTACGTCCGACTTCTTTACCTAACTGACCACCAACCTGGGCCAATAACATCAGATCAATACCAGAAGAAAAATGCTTACCTGCGCCGGACAATACAACAACACGCACTTCTGCAGTGTCTTCGATCCAAGCAAAAATATCACGGATTTCCGACCAGAAATCCGCATTCATCGCATTGATTTTGTCAGGACGATTGATTTGTACATGGGCAATTTTATCGTTCAGCTCAACATTAAACGCTTTGTAATCAGACACAGTTTGCTCCCCTATTCAAGATTGTTTTTGTAATTTCTATTCTTTTTCTCCTGCGCAGCACACTATAGCAAGTCAGCAAAGAATGTCGATATTGGCATGACGATCCAATTTCCTAGAGATCAATCAATTTTTCTACTGAAATGCTTTGAAACACTTGATCTTTTGCGCACTGGGGTTGACAGTATGCGCAACTTTTTCGGGGATACTCTAAATGTCCAAATCATTTGCTGCTGCTTTCGGGCGCAACTTCTTAGGGCAGTCGCCCAATTGGTACAAACAAACCATACTTTTCTTCTTAATTATCAACCCCTTAGTATTTCTAAGTTTAGGTCCAGCAGCGACCGGTTGGTTGTTAGTGGCCGAGTTCATCTTCACTTTAGCCATGGCCCTTAAGTGTTACCCACTACAACCCGGTGGTTTGCTCGTGTTAGAAGCCATCCTAATGGGCTTGGCAACACCTGACGCGCTCTATGCTGAACTGGTACATAACTTCCCAGTAATTCTGCTGTTGATGTTTATGGTGGCTGGCATTTACTTTATGCAGGATTTACTGCTCGCCGCATTTTCACAACTGTTGCTAAAAGTGAAGTCGAAAATACTCTTGAGTTTGCTCTTTTGCGGCTTAGCAGGCTTCCTGTCTGCTTTCCTCGATGCACTGACAGTCACTGCAGTGATTATAAGTGTTGGGGTAGGTTTCTATTCGGTATACCACAAAGTGGCATCAGGTAAGAGTCCGCGCGAAGACAGTAACTACGGCTCAGATACCGATGTCATTGAACTGCACAGGGAACACCTTGAAGAGTTCCGTTCATTTTTACGCAGTTTGCTGATGCATGCGGCTGTAGGTACGGCACTCGGTGGCGTTTGTACGTTAGTAGGTGAACCTCAAAACCTGCTGATTGGTAAAACTATGGGCTGGGACTTCATCACTTTCTTTAAGCATATGGCACCGGTTTCTCTGCCTGTATTGGCCGCAGGTTTAACGACCTGTGCAATCTTGGAGTACTTTCACTGGTTTGGTTATGGTGCCAAGTTGCCCGAATCCGTACGCAACGTCTTGGCTGACTATGATCGTGAAGAACGGAAACGCCGCACCAGCTCGCAAAAAGCCGCATTGGTTGTACAAGCTATTGCAGCGGTGATTTTGATGCTAGGTTTAGCCTTTCACGTCGCTGAAGTCGGCTTAATCGGTTTATTGGTGATTGTTTTAATCACCTCATTAAACGGTATTACTGATGAGCATCATATTGGTCGTGCGTTTCAAGATGCGCTGCCGTTTACCGCATTGCTGGTCGTCTTTTTCGCAGTGGTTGCGGTCATTCAAGAACAAGGCTTGTTTGCCCCAGTGATTCAATATGTGCTGAGCATGCCCTTTGAACAACAGCCGTCTATGCTGTTTATTGCCAACGGTTTCTTATCGGCAATCAGTGATAACGTGTTTGTAGCGACGATCTACATTACTGAAGTTGAAAAAGCCTTTAAAGCCGGGCAAATGACCCAAGAACATTTCGATCTTCTGGCGATCGCAATCAATACAGGTACCAACTTGCCGAGCGTTGCTACACCAAACGGTCAAGCCGCCTTTCTATTCTTGCTGACCTCTGCAATTGCACCTTTAGTGCGTTTGTCCTATGGCCGTATGGTTTTCATGGCACTGCCGTACACGGTTGTGATGAGTATCCTTGGCTGGTGGGGCATTACTCACTGGGCATAAAAAAACCGCAATAGCCATTCACTGGTTATTGCGGCGTGTTCAACGCAATACTGTTTCAATCATTCCAGGCCAGCTCAATACCGCTGGCCTTTTTTATTCTCTCAAGAAAAGCCTGATGCGCTTCCAACTCTTGCGCACTCGCAGCGACCACGGTTAAAGCATCTCGATCAGCAGCAATTCGGCGAACCTTAGTCACACTTATAAAACCACCACCCGCATCCCCACCATCACCAGCTAACGATAAATTCGTTTGGCCACCGGTCATCGCTAAATAGACTTCAGCTAGAATTTCGGCATCGAGCAAAGCACCGTGTAGATCACGCCCAGAGTTATCGACACCATAGCGTTTGCATAACGCATCCAAATTATTACGCTGCCCCGGATGACGCTCGCGGGCCATCACCAAGGTATCTAAAACAGTGCAATGCTTGCTGATCTCGGAACGCTCGGATTGGCCCAGCAAAGCATACTCATTATTGATAAAACCAATATCAAACGCCGCATTATGAATCACCAGCTCCGCGCCCTGAATAAACTCAAAGAACTCATCGGCAATATCTTTAAAACGCGGTTTATCTTTCAGGTACTCATCAGTAATACCATGCACTGCAATCGCACCCTCATCAATCGTGCGATCAGGTTGCAAATACACATGGTAATGACGTCCGGTGGGCTGACGCCCTTGTAATTCAATGCAACCAATTTCAATGATACGATGGCCATCAGTGACCGGCATCCCGGTGGTTTCAGTATCTAATACGACGTATCTCATGCCATAACCTCTTCTACACCACGGTTGGCCAATTGATCAGCACGCTCATTACCATGATGACCCGTGTGACCGCGCACCCATTGCCATTCAATCTCATGCCGCGTGACTTGCTCATCGAGCTGCTGCCACAAATCAACATTTTTAACCGGCTGTTTTGCCGCGGTTTTCCAGCCACGCTTCTTCCAGTTTGGCATCCATTCTTGAATCCCCTGCATCACATACTTAGAGTCAGTCACCAAACGAACCGAGCAAGATTGTTTTAATTCAGCTAATCCGCGAATGGCCGCAGTTAACTCCATTCGATTATTAGTGGTAGCGCTCTCGCCACCCCATAACTCCAGCTCTTTACCTTTGTACACCAATAATGCACCCCAGCCACCGGGTCCTGGATTACCTTTACAGGCACCGTCGGTAAAAATATCCACTTTATCTGTCATGTTCTTCGCTATGTTTAAAGTTACTTTGATGTGTTGTCTGTGCAGCAACCACATTGGGTCGTAATGTTTGCACGCGTATTTTCGATGATTGTGCTTGCGGATGCACACCATGCACCATTTTACGGGCAACTAACATGTAGCAGCCACCTAAAGGTAATTTTTTAGCCATTCCATAGCGTTCCAACCCGCTTAATTTTGACTGCAACGCAGGCGCAGTTAATAAAGGTTGGTAAGCAGCAAAACTGCGTTTCTCTAGGGTAAAACCCAAAACCGCGAGCCAGTCGGTGATCCGCGCAGGTGGCAAACAATAAGCATGTTTCCAAACACTGCGGGTAAAGTATCGGTATACACCAAACAAACTCCACGCATGCGCGCCGATAATAATCAAATGTCCACCGGGTCGCACACATTGCGCCGCTTCGCGTAAAACCGCATGCGGCGATACGGAAAAGTCCAGGCTGTGTTGCAATACCACGACATCTATTGAGTCGGCAGCAATCGGCCATTTATCTTCAGCACAATGCACCTCCACAGCCAGTTGACGATCACCAATGCTGATCTGATGACGAAGACTGGATGCCTGCGCGAGCCCAGCGGGCGGATTGTAATACACAATAAAACTACCAAAGTGCCGTGCCAATTGCGGCTCCAACAACTGACGTTCCATGGCATCGAGGAGTTGTCCCTTAGGGGTGGTAAACCACTGCGATAGACTTCTGGCTAAAGCGTTACGCGGCCGCGCCAAAAATCTTGAAAATCGGTGTAACTTCATAAACTGTTACTCACTTGAGTTGGCCGGCAACGTAAAAAGCCTTATTACAAACATGCTAAGCTAGCAAAAATACTGCTTATTAGGTTCATCTCATGCTTACCTTTACCGCTCTACCTGCATTTAATGATAACTATATTTGGCTGGTGCAAAACTCAACAACGCAACACTGTGCTGTGGTGGACCCAGGCGATGCAACACCGGTGCTCAACTGGCTAGAAAATAACCCGCAGTGGCAGCTGACTGATATTTTAGTCACCCATCATCACCCTGACCACGTGGGCGGCGTGACTCAACTCAAACACGCAAGCCAAGCCCAAGTCACCGGCCCTGCTCGGGAGAAAATACCCAGTCTAGATGTTGCTGTCGATGAAGGCTCACAGATCACTCTACTTGGGCACACCGTACAGGTTTTTGCCGTACCGGGACACACCCTCGGTCACGTTGTATATTTTTGCCAAGACACTGCAAATACGCCTTGGCTGTTAAGTGGTGATACGTTATTTGCGGGTGGTTGCGGGCGACTATTCGAAGGTACCCCTGAACAAATGCATGCCTCTTTAAGCAAGCTTTCTGCATTACCCGAGCAAACCTTAGTTTACTGTACGCATGAGTACACCTTGAGTAATTTACTCTTTGCTCAAGCAGTCGAGCCCAACAATCCAGACCTTGCAAAACGTCTGCTTGAAGTTAAAGCATTACGCGAGAACCAATGCATCACCTTGCCCAGTAGCATTGCCCTAGAAAAAGCCAGCAATCCATTTTTACGCTGTTCAGAAGCAACGGTAAAACTCGCTGCAGAACAAAAAGCACACACTCAGTTGAACACGGAGACGGCTGTATTTGCCATTTTACGCTCATGGAAAGATACATTTTAAGTCCACAAAATTGACCAATAAACTTGACCCTTACTCCTGAGCTTCCTAGAATCGCGCAAACTTCTTAAAAAGCATATCTATTGATGCCTGTTATTAGCCGCCAAAAATTCTGTGCTATGCAACATATTCGTCACTCTTTTACCGTGACGATTATGCTTCTTGCCGTAGCCCTCAGCTCAGGCTGCCAATCTTTTCGTGGCACAACAGACGATTTATCACAGTCCCCGCCAAAACAACACAGTCGTAATGACAACTTTATTGTTGGCCTAGAAAACAATCCAAGCTGGGTTAATGAAGTCGATACCACTGAAGATGATGCTTGGCAGCGCATTCGTCAGGGTTTTCAACTGCAAGATCAGATGGATAATCCGCGTATTGATCAGCAGCGCTTGTGGTTTGCCAGTCGTGGACGCTCGATTGAAATTATTTCCGAGCGCAGCAATCCTTATCTTTTCTACA
This sequence comes from Pseudomonas sp., assembly GCA_034006605.1. Lineage (GTDB taxonomy): Bacteria > Pseudomonadota > Gammaproteobacteria > Pseudomonadales > Pseudomonadaceae > Denitrificimonas. The sequence continues at coordinate 123,210 of JAVESM010000004.1, forward strand.
TCATTGAAAGCTTAGAAGCACGCAATATGCCGCTTGAATTAGCATTGCTGCCGATGATTGAAAGCGCCTACGACCCTCTGGCTTATTCACGTTCGCATGCGTCAGGCTTATGGCAGTTTATTCCATCGACAGGTCGGCACTTTAAGCTGACCCAATCCCATTGGTACGATGCCCGTCGCGATATTATGGCCTCAACCCAAGCAGCCCTCACCTACCTTACCTACCTCAATAAAATGTTTGATGGCGACTGGCTGTTGGCTTTAGCCGCTTATAACGCTGGCGAGGGTACTGTCGGTCGTGCGATTAAACGCAATATCGCGCGCGGCTTACCCACTGATTACTGGAACCTTAATCTGCCCGCTGAAACCCAAGCCTATGTCCCTAAACTACTGGCCGTATCACAGTTAATCAATGCACCCGAAGCCTATGGCATTAACCTCAGCCCAGTGGCAAATGAGCCGTACTTCACGCAGATCCCATTGAAACAACAAATGAATATCACCCGCTTAGCTAAGCTGGCAAAAATTGAAGAAGACGAACTTTTAGAACTTAATCCAGCATATATGCAAGGCATTACTTTTGGCGGCCCTAAACATTTATTAGTACCGACACAAAGCGCTAAATTACTCGCCGCTAAACTGGCCATGATGAAACCCAGCGAACGGGTACTATGGCAGCAATATACAGTACGTAGCGGTGATAATTTGTCGGCCATTGCTAATCGACACTACGTTTCCATTGGTTTAATCAAAGACATCAATAAACTGCCCAACAATAATTTACGCATAGGCCAAGTACTGAACATCCCTAGAAGTCCGACTGGAACCACCCGTAATCTAGCCCAATACAACCGTCCAACGACACCAAGCCGCACTTACATGGTGCGTGCAGGGGATAACTTATCCAAGATTGCACTGCAACAAAAAGTTTCGGTAAAAGATATTAAGCGCTGGAACAGTTTGTCATCCAATGCGCTTAAAATTGGACAAAACCTGACACTCACCGCCAGCAATACTCGCGTCAATCAAACAGCCCCGCCTGCATCGGCTACTTTTTATAAAGTACGCGCGGGTGACTCTCTTTACGCCATCGCTAAACGGCATAAAGTCACCTTAAAGCAACTACAAAACTGGAATCCAAAAATTAGCACCGCGCTGAAACCTGGACAAACGCTCGCGCTCTACTTATAAAATACTTGAGCAACCTACGCCTGCATTAATCAGCCCTACTGAACCTAAGTGTATAGCTGAATGTCTCACGCAGCGCTTGCTTATCGAGTAAACTGCACAGTTACTCGATACCTGTTTTTTAATTATGGATTGCTTGTTTTATGCGTGTGTTTTTTTTCGTCATCGCTACATTGCTATTTAGCCAACACACGCTCGCCACTTTAGTGACTAAACACGGCTATGCACAGTTTGAAAAACTCAAATACGGTGCGCAGTTCAAGCACTTTGATTGGGTTAATCCAGACGCACCAAAAGGTGGCACAGTACGCTTAATGGCGTTCGGTACCTTTGACACACTCAATCCCTATACTTTAAAAGGCACCAGCCCGATCGCCACGGCTGATTTTGCCAGTTACGGCATCAGTGAACTCAATGAACCTTTGATGGTAGGCAGTGGCAATTACGATCCTTCTGGTGATGAAGCAGCCAGCGCCTACGGCCTGATCGCGGAAAGTGTGCAATACAATGCCAGTCGCAGCTGGGTGGTATTTAACCTACGCAAACAAGCACGCTTTCATGATGGCACGCCGATCACCGCTAAAGATGTGGCGTTTTCTTATCACACCTTATTAAAGCAAGGTCACCCGCAATACCGTACCTATCTACAAGAAGTCGCACGTGTCGATATTCTTAGCAGTCACCGTATCCGCTTTATCTTTAAACGCTCCGGTAATCCTTTATTAATTTTACGGATTGGCGATTTACCGGTATTACCTGAACACTACTGGCGCGATCAAGATTTTAGTCAAACCACGTTCAAACCACCGTTGGGCAGCGGACCCTATCAAATCACCTCAGTCAAGCCTGGGCGGGGCTTAGTCTTTGAGCGGGTTAAAGACTGGTGGGGCAAAGATCTTGCAGTCAATCGCGGCAAGTACAATTTTGACAAAGTCTACGTTGATTTTTACCGTGATAAGCATGTTGCCTTTGAAGCATTTAAAGTCGGCAGCTTTGATTTTTATATTGAGCACCAAGCAAAAAACTGGGCCAATAATTATCGATTTTCAGATATTGCTAAAGGCAAGGTGATTCGCGCAGAAATTGCCCATAAAATCCCCACACAAACTCAAGCGTTGTTTATCAATACACGCCGTGCACAATTTCATAGCAGTGCCACTCGGCAAGCACTGACGTTATTATTTGATTTTGAATGGGCCAATAAAACTTTATTTAATAACGCCTATCAACGTGCCAGCAGCTACTACCCTAACAGTGATTTTTCTGCCCAAGGCAAACCCAAAGGCGCTGAATGGTTGCTACTGTCTAAATGGCGCGAACAACTTCCTTTAAAATTATTTTTGCAACCTTTCACCTTAGAGCCCACTGAAGGTCGCGGTATTCCGCGCGAGACACTGCGTAAAGCTTTAGGTTTATTGGAGAAAGCAGGCTGGAAAAGTACGGCCAATGGGCTGAAAAACAAACAAGGGCAAACCCTTACGCTAGAAATCCTATTGGTCAATCCAAGTTTAGAGCGCATTTTACAAGCCTATATCAGCACCCTCAATGATGTTGGGATCGATGCTCGCATGCGTACCGTCGATCGCGCCCAATACAAACAACGCCTCGACAGTTTTGACTTTGATTTAACCTTACTGACGCTGCCACAAACGCTAAGTCCAGGACTTGAACAATGGCAGTACTTTCATTCGTCGCAAGCCATGGTGCGTGGCAGTAAAAACTATTCAGGAATCAGTAGCCCAGTGGTTGATGCGTTACTCGAGCATCTACTTAATGCCAAAAGTTACAATGAGCAACGCACTGCAGCACGCGCCCTCGATCGTGTTTTACTATGGAACTACTACAGCATCCCAAACTGGTATATTAGCCACCACCGTATTGCTTATCAGAACCGCTTTGAGTTTGTGCGCATACCACCCTACACCTTAGGCTTACGGGCTTGGTGGTTAAAACCTTCGGAGATTAACTAATGCTGACTGTACTGCGTCGTGGTTGTTTATCATTGTTTGTTTTAGGGTTGAGCACAGGTGTATTTGCCCAGCCGCAACATGCCATGACGCTGTACGATGAAGCGCCTAAATACCCTAGCAACTTCACGCACTTTGACTACAGCAACCCCGACGCACCCAAAGGTGGCACATTGCGCTTAGCTGGGCTCAATGGGTTTGACAGCCTCAACCCCTTTATTCCTAAAGGCAATGCTGGCGATCAGATTGGTTTGCTCTACGACACCCTCACCTACCATTCCGCCGATGAACCGTTTACTGAATATGGCCTATTGGCTGAGCGTATCGAAAAAGCCGCTGACCATAGTTTTGTGCGTTTTTATTTGAATCCTAAAGCGCGTTTTAATGATGGCCAACCGGTAACCGCTGAAGACGTACTCTTTACCTTTAATACCCTGCTCGAAAAAGGCCATCCGCTGTACCGTCACTACTATGCAGATGTAGCGAAGGTCGTGGTAGAAAGCCCATTACAAGTGCGCTTTGACTTTAAGCACAGCAATAACCGTGAGCTGCCATTAATCTTAGGTCAACTACAAATTCTACCTAAGCATTGGTGGGCCGAGCGCGATTTCAGCAAAACCAGTTTAGACGCCCCTCTGGGTAGCGGGCCTTACCGCCTCACTCGCGTCGATGCCGGCCGCAGCTTACGTTATGAACGCGTTAAGGACTGGTGGGGACAAGACTTGCCAGTATCCAGCGGCTTGTACAACTTTGACACTATTCAGATTGATTACTATCGCGATATGTCAGTGGCCTTAGAAGCGTTTAAAGCAGGTCAATTTGATTTCAACCTCGAATATTCCGCTAAAGATTGGGCAACCGGCTATAACTCACCGGCGTTGCGTGACGGAAAAATCATCAAAAAAGACATCAAAAACTACAACCCCGTTGGAATGCAGGGTTTCACTTTTAATATCCGTAAAAAAATATTTGCAGACCCTCGCGTACGCGAAGCAATTGGCTTACTGTTTGATTTTGAGTGGACCAATAAGCAACTTTTTTATAGCTCGTATATCCGCACTCAAAGCTTTTTTGCCAACTCTGAACTGGCTGCGCAAGGCTTGCCGTCAGCAGAAGAACTGGCCATTTTAGAGCCATTACGAGGCGCCATTCCTGAGGAGGTTTTTAGCAAAACCTACCAAGCACCTGTCAGCGATGGCAGTGGTATTATTCGTGAACGCCGTTTAGACGCTTGGCGTTTACTGCAAGAGGCCGGCTACCGTATTGAAAATGATCGTATGGTCAACGCTGAAGGCGAGCCTCTCGAGTTTGAGTTTATTATTGCCCAAGCCAACCTTGAGCGTGTATTGCTGCCCTTTAAGCGAAATCTGGCTGAACTGGGCATTGCGATGACCATTCGTCGCACCGATGTCTCGCAATACATCAATCGCATGCGTTCGCGGGATTTTGATATGACGTCCAGTATTTGGTCACAATCAAACTCACCAGGTAATGAGCAGCGTGATTTTTGGCATTCCAGCAGTGCTGACAACCCCGGCAGCCGTAACTTTATTGGTTTACAAGACCCTGCCATCGACACGCTGGTAGAGGGCTTAATCAACGCACCAAGCCGAGAAAGCTTAATTAATCATGCACGGGCATTAGATCGAGTTTTACTGTGGGGTCATTATGTAATTCCCAACTATTACATTGATACATGGCGAGTCGCCTATTGGCAGCATCTTGCTCAGCCAAAAATAGCCCCCTTATATGACTATGGCTTAATGACGTGGTGGATTAAATCTAACCCTGCCAGCCCTACTTCCGCGGCGGAAAAATAATTATGCTGGCGTATATTTTTAGACGGTTACTTCTGATTATTCCTACCTTGCTGGGTATTTTAGTGGTCAATTTTATTATTATTCAGGCTGCGCCCGGCGGGCCTGTTGAGCAAATGATTGCCAAACTGGAAGGCTTTGACGCAGCGGCCGGTGGTGCCACAGGGCGCATCTCAGGTGGCGGTTCAGAAGTATCCAGCAGTGCATCCGCCAACTACCGCGGCGCACAAGGACTTGACCCTGAGCTGGTACTCGAAATCGAAAAGATGTATGGCTTTGATAAACCAGCCATTGAGCGTTTTTGGATTATGCTGAAAAACTATGCCCATTTTGATTTTGGCAGCAGCTTTTTTAGGGATGCCAAAGTCACTGACTTAATTATTGAAAAAATGCCCGTCTCAATCTCTCTAGGGCTCTGGAGTACCCTGCTGATGTATATGATTTCCATACCGCTGGGGATCAGTAAAGCGGTGCGCCACGGCAGCGCATTTGATGTCTGGACCAGCTCGGCAATTATTTTAGGCTATGCCATTCCTGCGTTCTTATTTGCGATTTTATTGGTGGTGGTCTTTGCCGGTGGCAGCTATTTAAATTGGTTTCCGCTGCGCGGCCTCACCTCAAACAATTTTGCAGAACTAAGCATGCTCGGTAAAATTGGCGACTACTTCTGGCACTTAGCATTACCGGTTACAGCATTGGTGATTGGCCACTTCGCCACACTGACCTTACTGACTAAAAACAGCTTCTTAGATGAAATCAATAAACAATACGTGACCACCGCACGTGCAAAAGGCTTACCGGAAAACACGGTGTTATATGGTCATGTGTTTCGTAATGCCATGCTGATTATTATTGCTGGTTTTCCTGCCGCTTTTATTGGCATGTTTTTTACTGGTTCATTGTTAATTGAAGTCATTTTCTCCTTGGACGGCTTAGGCTTACTCAGTTTCGAAGCAGCGATTAATCGCGATTACCCTGTTGTATTTGGCACCCTATTTTTATTCACACTATTGGGCTTACTGGTCAAGTTGATTGGCGATATCACTTATACCTTGGTCGATCCGCGTATCGACTTCAGCAGCAGGGGGAATTGATATGGCGTTTTCCCCGATTAATCAACGACGTTTTGCTCGATTTAAAGCACATAAGCGCGGCTGGTATTCACTCTGGCTGTTTTCGGTTTTATTCATTTTATCGCTAGGTGCAGAATTCATTGCCAACGATAAACCACTGGTGGTGCAGTATGACGGCGCGTTGTACTTCCCCGTACTAAAACGCTACCCAGAAACTACTTTTGGCGGTGAGTTTCCCTTGCAGGCCAACTATAAAAGTCCGTATATCCAAGAGTTAATTGCGGAAAAAAACGGCTGGATGTTTTGGCCAATCATTCCATTTTACTACTCCAGCATCAACTACGATCTACAAGTGCCAGCACCGGCGCCACCTTCCACACAAAACTGGCTGGGCACCGATGATCAAGGGCGTGATGTCTTAGCTCGGGTCATTTATGGTTTTCGCATTTCTGTATTATTCGCCTTAACCCTAACGCTGTGCAGCTCTGTGTTTGGTGTGTTTGTCGGCGCGATACAGGGCTTTTATGGTGGCTGGGTGGATTTGATTGGCCAGCGCTTTTTAGAAGTGTGGTCAGGGCTGCCCGTTTTGTATTTACTGATCATTATGGCTAGCTTTATTCAGCCAAACTTCTGGTGGCTGCTGGGCATTATGCTGCTGTTCTCTTGGATGAGCTTAGTCGATTTAGTCCGTGCCGAATTTCTACGTGGACGCAATCTGGAATATGTGCGTGCCGCACGTGCGTTAGGCATGCAGAACAGCGCCATTATGTTTCGGCATATCTTGCCCAACGCCATGGTCTCCACCATTACCTTTTTACCCTTTATTTTAACCGGCGCGATTGGCACTTTAACCGCACTGGACTTTTTAGGCTTTGGCTTACCGCCTGGCTCACCATCATTAGGTGAGTTAGTCGCACAAGGCAAATCCAACTTACAAGCACCTTGGCTAGGTATCAGCGCCTTTACGGTACTGGCATTGATGCTAAGTTTATTGGTATTTATTGGTGAGGCTGCTCGCGATGCATTCGACCCAAGAAAATAAGACAGAACAATTGCTCAGTATTGAAGACTTATCGGTTGAGTTTATCAGCGGTGAAAATATACAGCGCGCGGTTAACCACATCAGTTTCATCATCAATAAAGGTGAAACGCTGGCATTGGTGGGCGAAAGCGGCTCAGGCAAGTCAGTTACAGCACATTCTATTTTGCGCTTACTGCCCTACCCGCTAGCCCGCCATCCGAGCGGAAAAATATTTTATCAAGGCAACGACTTACTCAGCGCTGCGCCTGACTATCTGCGTAAAGTACGCGGCGACCGTATTGCGATGATTTTTCAAGAACCCATGAGCTCACTCAATCCTTTGCACACGATTGAAAAGCAGATCAATGAAGTTCTGATCTTGCACAAGGATATGAACGCCAAGCAAGCATCGGTACGTACCCTAGAACTGCTAACTTTAGTTGAGATCAAAAATCCTTCCCAGCGCATGAACGCATACCCACACGAGCTCTCTGGTGGCCAACGGCAACGGGTGATGATTGCCATGGCTTTGGCCAATGAGCCTGAGCTGCTAATTGCTGATGAGCCCACTACAGCGCTAGACGTGACTGTGCAGCAAACTATTTTAGAACTGCTCAAGAACTTGCAAGAACGCCTCGGTATGGCGATATTATTAATCAGCCATGATTTAAACTTGGTTCGTCGTGTTGCCCACCGCGTCTGTGTGATGCGCAATGGCGAGATTGTTGAACAAGCAACCTGTGAGCAAATCTTCACCCACCCACAGCACCCCTACACACAAGAACTACTCGGAGCCGAGCCCAGCGGCACGCCCGTCCCTCATACGGCCAGTGATACGCTATTAGAAACCCGTGACTTACGCGTTTGGTTTCCGATTAAAAAAGGCATACTGCAACGCACTGTTGATTATGTCAAAGCCGTTGATGGCATTAGTTTTACGTTGCAACGCGGACAAACACTTGGGGTTGTTGGCGAAAGTGGTTCAGGGAAATCGACGCTAGGTTTAGCTCTTTTGCGTCTAATCAATAGCAAAGGCGACATCTTCTACGCAGGACAAGCCATTGATGGCTTCACTCAGCAGCAGGTGCGCCCGCTGCGCCGCGATATCCAAGTGGTTTTTCAGGACCCATTTGGTAGCCTGAGCCCAAGAATGAGCGTCTCAGATATCATTGGCGAAGGTTTACGCATCCACAAGATGGGTAACCCCCAAGAGCAAGAGCTGGCCATCATCGCAGCGATGGATGAAGTGGGCCTCGATCCAGAGACTCGGCACCGCTATCCCCATGAGTTTTCTGGAGGGCAACGGCAACGTATTGCTATTGCTCGCGCCTTAGTACTTAAGCCAAAACTGATTGTTTTGGATGAACCCACTTCCGCGCTGGACCGTACTGTACAGCGTCAAGTGGTTGAGTTGCTGCGTAACTTGCAGCTCAAATACAATTTGACCTATGTGTTTATCAGCCATGACTTGGCAGTGGTAAAAGCACTGAGTCATCAATTATTAGTAATGCGACAAGGGCGAGTAATTGAACAAGGCGCGGCTGAAAATATTTTTGCCGCACCGCAACATGACTACACACAGAAATTGTTAGCAGCCGCCTTTATAAACAGCTCAAAACAACTGTGATTAAAATAATTGACTCAAGAAGAGGAAAGACCATGGGTTTTATGACCGGTAAGCGCGTTTTAATCGTTGGCGTGGCCAGCAAATTGTCGATTGCCTCAGGTATCGCGGCGGCCATGCACCGTGAAGGTGCCGAGTTGGCTTTTACCTACCAAAACGAAAAGCTCAAAGGCCGCGTTGAAGGTTTTGCACAAAACTGGGGCTCATCAGCAGACCTGTGTTTCCCATGCGATGTGGCCAATGATGAAGAAATCGAACAGGTCTTTGCTGAACTGGCGAAAAAGTGGGACGGTTTAGACTGCATCGTACACTCCGTCGGCTTTGCCCCTGGCGACCAACTCGACGGTGATTTTACTGAAGTCACCACCCGCGATGGCTTTAAAATTGCTCACGATATCAGCGCTTACAGCTTTATCGCCTTAGCTAAAGCCGGTCGTAGCATGATGCAAGGTCGCAATGGTAGTTTGCTTACCCTCACCTACTTAGGGGCTGAACGCACCATGCCCAACTACAACGTCATGGGTATGGCTAAAGCCAGCCTTGAAGCAGGCGTGCGCTACTTAGCCGGCAGTTTGGGTGCAGAAGGCACACGGGTTAACGCCGTCTCTGCAGGCCCGATCCGCACCTTAGCCGCCTCAGGCATTAAAAGCTTCCGAAAAATGCTCGCTGCAAATGAAAAACAAACACCATTGCGCCGCAATGTCACCATTGATGAAGTAGGTAATGCTGGTGCATTTTTATGCTCTGACTTAGCCTCAGGTATCAGTGGTGAAATAATGTATGTCGATGGTGGTTTTAATACGACGGCAATGGGCAACATAGAAGAAGAATGAGTTTAGTTTGAGTATAAAAAAACCCGCTTTAAAGCGGGTTTTTTTATACAGCAAAATCAATCAAAAGCGTTCTATTTTTGCATCTAACTCAAGCTGTTGTAACAAAGCTGTAAAATCAACTTGACCTACGCGTGACGCAAGAATCTGCTGGTATTGAGCTAATTCATCATTATCTAACGGCGTGGACAACTCATTAACACCTGTCAGACGTAGCACCACATAATCACCATTGCTTAAACTTAAGCCAGTAAATTGCGCAGCACCGACTTCAGGTTTAGGTGTTTTAAATAAGGCTTGTACCACTTGCGGGTCAATATTGTCTTGATCACGAGTGACCGCCTCAACAACCTGCCAAGCATTTTGTTCGGCTTGCTCAATAGACGTTTGGCCGCCCTGCAAACTGCTCAACAAGGCTTCCCCTTGGGCTTTTGCTTGATCAATCGCGCGCTGCGCAATCAACTGCTGATGAATGGCTGCTTTCACTTCAGTAAAAGCAATCTGTTCTGGGCGTTGATGCTCTTTAACACGCAATACCAAAGTGGTCTCAGGATCCAGTTCAAGCGCTGTACTATTGGCACCCTCTTCAAGCACTTCAGGGCTAAATGCAGCTTCAAGCACTTGGCGATTAGCAAATAAACCATCAAGTCCTTCACGACCAAAAGGCTCACTGACTTTGATCTCTAAGTTCAATTCACTGGCGGGTTGCTGCAAGTCAGCAGACTCATAAGCGATGCTTTCTAAGTCTTTAATGGCTTCAACAAAACGTTGCTCAACTTGTTGAGTTTTTACATTTTGCGTTAACTTATCTTTTAAACTAGCAAAAGTTGGGATTTCAGTTGCTTGCACATCAAGTAACTTAATCACATGCCAGCCATAGTCGGTGCGTACCGGTGCAGTCACCTGATCTTTCTCAAGTGCATATAAAGCTTCTTCGAATGCAGGCTCATAGACACCCGGCGCGGCAAAACCAAGATCACCGCCTTCTTCAGCTGAACCGAGATCATCCGACAAATCTTTGGCAACTGCCGAAAATTCCTCACCCGCGTTGATACGCTCAAGCGCACTCTGTGCTTTAGCTTTAGCTTGCTCATCCGTCACGTCAGCAGTCACTTCAACGAGGATATGTGCAGCACGACGTTGCTCAGTAAGGTTGGCAATTTCAGCCTCATACAATGCTTGAAGCTCAGCGTCATCAACCGTCACTTGATCAAAGAAAGCCGCTTTATCAAGCTTAATATACTCAACCACCACCTGTTCTGGCGTTAAAAACTCAGAAGCATGCTCGGTGTAATAGGCATTAACATCTTCATCTGTCACCGTCACTTTATTCAGTTCGGGCTTGATTGTTAACATCGCAAAATCACGCGTTTGACGCTCTAGGCTGGCAAAGGCTTGGGCTTCTTGCGCGGTAACAAAAGCAGTCGCGGCTATCCCCGCGCGTAATTGTCCAGCACGCATTTCTTCTTGAATCATGTGTCTAAATTGCAAACGGCTGTAGCCCATTTGCCGAATCACTTGGTCAAAACGGTCGGCATTAAATTTGCCATCCACTTGGAACTCAGGTGCAAGCAAAATAAATTGATCAATCGCTGTACTAGAGAAAGCGAAATCAGCCTGATCAACTGCTTGCATCAGCAATTTACGTGAAATAAGTCCTTTCAGTGCCGCTTCTGATAACAGAGCATCATCAATCAGGTTGGCATCAAAATCCTTCCCAAGCTGTTGCAATAACTGTCTACGCTGAAGATTTTTTGCTTCAGCTAAGGCATCGAGGGTAATTTCTTCGCCATTTACTTTAGCGGCATTATTACTGTTACTGGTCGAGCCTAAAATTGCATCAAAGCCGGTAAAAGCAAAGAGCACGACAATCAAACCAATAATTGATTTAGAGATCCACCCCGTAGAGTTATCTCGAATATTCTGCAGCATGCATCCCCCGATGTCGCTATTAAAAATAGCTGTGCATTATGGGTAGGGCCAATAAAACAAAGGCGCACCCAATGATGCGCCTTTGTATTCAATGATACGTGTAAAGCTTGCGCTGTCTATTAAACGATCCAAATAGAACGTACCAAGCGCACCAGTTTTAACACTGGTGCTTAAAAAGCGCTTAGTTAACCGCGTCTTTCAATGCTTTACCTGCTTTAAAGCCAGGAATTTTTGCTGCAGCAATTTCAATTGGATTGCCCGTCTGTGGGTTACGACCTGTACGTGCAGCACGATCTTTAACAGCGAAAGTACCAAAACCCACCAAAACTACTGACTCACCCTCTTGCAGGGCACCTGTGATGCTTTCGATAACGGCGTCTAGGGCACGTCCAGCAACGGCTTTAGGAATATCTGCCGAAGCAGCAACTTTATCAATCAACTCTGACTTGTTCACTCGTAAGTCCCCTTAGGTTTTCATAAATAATTATAATTACAGTTTTGATTCAAGCAAAACAACGTCGTTATGCAATCAAAAGACACAGACACCGCGCTTTATAGCAAGGTGTCGAAAAGCATGTCAACTACAACCGCATTAATGTTCATTAATGCGTACTGATGCGATCACTCGCCTCAGTTTCTCGCGAATCATCTTTCAGTAACAATTCAGATGCGACATCAGACAAAGGTTCAGGCATGTATTGCAACGCAATTTGTAGCACCTCGTCAATCCATTTTACTGGTTTGATATCTAAATCGGCCTTTATATTAGCTGGTATTTCCTTCAAGTCACGCACATTTTCTTCAGGGATGATAACTGTTTTGATTCCACCACGGTGTGCAGCCAGTAATTTTTCTTTCAAACCACCAATCGCCAACACTTGACCACGTAAAGTAATCTCACCAGTCATCGCCACATCGGCACGTACGGGGATCTTAGTTAAAGCAGATACCAGCGCCGTACACATGCCTATACCAGCGCTAGGGCCGTCCTTAGGAGTAGCCCCTTCTGGCATATGTAGATGCACATCACTCTTCTCGTAGAAGTCAGGAGCGATACCTAGACGCTGCGCACGACTGCGCACGACAGTCAGCGCGGCAGTCATCGACTCAACCATCACATCACCCAGCGAGCCCGTTTTAATCAGCTGGCCTTTACCTGGGACCACGGCGGATTCAATAGTGAGCAAAACACCACCCACTGAAGTCCAAGCCAAACCCGTTACCTGACCAACTTGGTCTTCTAACTCGGCTGAGCCATAGGTGTACTTCTGCACACCTAAATAATGTTCTAAATCATCCACGGTTACGGTGACTTTAATTTTTTTCTGCGCACTCTGTTCTTTAACAACTTTACGACACACTTTAGCAATTTGACGCTCTAAACCACGCACACCCGCCTCACTGGTATACAAACGAATAAGCTTGAGTAGCGCATCTGACTCAAAATTCAATTCAGCATCTTTTAAACCATTGGCTTTAAGTTGCTTGCTGACTAAGTATTTTTCAGCAATATTGAGTTTTTCATCTTCGGTGTAACCCGGCAAGCGAATCACTTCCATACGGTCTAATAAAGGCCCAGGAATATTCATTGAGTTGGCAGTACAGACAAACATCACATCGGACAGATCATAATCCACTTCTAAATAGTGATCATTAAAATTGTGATTTTGCTCAGGATCCAGCACTTCCAACAATGCAGACGCCGGATCACCGCGCATATCAGTACCCATTTTATCGATTTCATCGAGTAAAAAGAGCGGATTACGTACGCCAACTTTACTTAAACGCTGAATAATCCGACCGGGCATCGCTCCAATGTAGGTACGCCGGTGACCACGAATTTCTGCTTCATCACGCACGCCACCTAAAGCCATGCGAATGTACTTACGATTCACCGATCGGGCAATCGACTCCGCCAGTGAGGTTTTACCCACGCCAGGCGGCCCCACCAAACAAAGAATCGGTCCTTTAAGTTTTTTGACTCGTTTTTGTACGGCTAAATACTCAAGGATGCGCTCTTTAACTTCTTCAAGACCAAAATGATCGGCTTCTAGAATTTCCTCAGCACGCTGCAAATCTAAGCGCACCTTGCTTTTAGCTTTCCAAGGGGTGCTAATCAACCAATCCAAATAGGTTCGTACCACTGATGCTTCGGCAGACATCGGTGACATTTGCTGCAACTTCTTCAACTCTGAGTGCGCTTTATTCAAGGCCTCTTCAGTCATGCCGGACTCATCAATGCGTTTTTTTAACGCATCCATTTCGTTGTGGCCATCTTCGCCCTCGCCCAGTTCTTTTTGAATGGCTTTCATTTGCTCATTCAAATAGTACTCTCGCTGGCTGCGCTCCATTTGCTTCTTAACACGACCACGAATGCGTTTTTCAACATTGAGCAACTCAAGCTCGGTATCCAAGACACCCAGTAGCAGATCAACACGCTCGGCTATATCGAAACGACTCAGTACCGTTTGTTTCTGCTCAAGCTTCAGGGCCATTTGCGCAGCAATAGAATCACTTAAGCGCCCTGCATCCTCAATATCAGCCAAGGTCGCTAAGGCTTCTGCCGGAACTTTCTTACTTTGCTGCACAAACGTTTCAAAGTGCTCAAATAGGGTATGGCGTAGCACTTCATTCTCAGTGACACTGGCGGGTTCTTCGCTGTGTAACTGTACTTGCGCACGCAAATAATCAGACTCGGCCAGCGCTTCAATAATTTCGCCACGCTGCTCACCCTCAGCCAGCACTTTAACAGTGCCATCAGGGAGTTTAAGTAACTGTAAAATAGTTGCAACAGTGCCCACTGTATACAGGGCATCAAGTTTTGGATCATTATCTGCAGGTTGTTGTTGCGCAATCAGAAGGATCTTCTTATCACCCTCCATCGCAGCTTCAAGTGCTGCAATCGATTTTTCACGCCCAACAAACAAGGGAATAACCATGTGCGGATAAACCACAACATCACGCAGTGGCAGTAACGGCAATTCAATGATTGTCTTCATTCTCTCTCTCACATGCGGCACGCAGGCCGTAAAAAAATGGGCTAAGCATGGGATTAAAGATGGGGATACTTAACAACAATTACAAGGCAGCGCTATAAAATACAAAAGGGCCCGTAGGCCCTTATGTCAACGCACTAAGCAACCTTAAGCATCAGGTGCTGCTTTAGCAACGGGTTCTTTCTGTGCATAAATCAATAATGGCTTCGAAGTCCCATTAATCACACTTTCATCAATCACCACTTTAGTCACATCAGTTTCTGATGGGATCTCATACATGGTATCAAGCAAGATGCCTTCTAAAATAGAGCGCAAGCCACGTGCGCCTGATTTACGCAGCAAAGCACGCTTGGCTACAGCATTCAGGGCATCAGGTCGGAACTCAAGCTCAACATCTTCCATATCGAACAGTTTTGCGTACTGTTTAGTCAGTGCGTTTTTCGGCTCAGTGAGAATTTGAATCAATGCGGCCTCATCCAACTCTTCTAGAGTTGCAATCACAGGTAAGCGACCAACAAACTCAGGAATCAAACCGAATTTAACCAAATCATCTGGCTCAACGTCACGTAACGCTTCACCAATTTTCTTCTCGTGTTGCTTACTGTGCACTTCTGCAGAAAAACCAATACCACCTTTTACCGAGCGGTTTTGAATCACTTTTTCTAAACCAGCAAAAGCACCACCACAGATAAACAAGATATTGCGCGTATCCACTTGCAAAAACTCTTGTTGCGGATGCTTGCGTCCACCTTGCGGAGGAATGGATGCCACAGTGCCTTCAATCAGCTTCAACAGAGCCTGCTGAACACCTTCACCCGACACATCACGAGTAATTGATGGATTATCCGACTTACGGGTAATCTTATCAATTTCATCAATATAGACGATGCCCATCTGTGCTTTCTCTACATCGTAGTCACACTTCTGCAGCAGCTTTTGAATGATGTTTTCGACGTCTTCACCCACGTAACCGGCTTCGGTCAGGGTTGTCGCATCAGCAATTGTAAAGGGCACATTGAGCAAACGCGCTAAGGTTTCAGCCAACAAAGTTTTACCTGATCCGGTTGGACCAATCAGCAAAATGTTACTTTTACCCAGCTCAATGTCATCTTTTTTATCACGATTATTCAAGCGCTTATAGTGGTTATATACCGCTACAGCTAACACTTTCTTCGCGCGTTCCTGGCCAATCACATACTGGTCAAGAATGGCGCTGATTTCCTTTGGAGAAGGCAGTTTATGTGCTGCGCTATCAGCCTCTGCATCCTGCACTTCCTCACGGATAATGTCATTGCACAGATCAACGCATTCATCACAAATAAAAACCGAGGGACCGGCAATCAGCTTGCGCACTTCATGTTGGCTTTTGCCACAAAAAGAGCAATACAGCAACTTGCCTTTGTCCTCGCCACTACGCTTATCAGTCATTCGTTATTTCCAGTTTGGTAGGCTATGCGTACAAGATGAAGCCTTCACTTGACTTTTTCAACCCATACACCCACATAAAACACATACAGCATTGCTTAATATTGATTAAACAGGCATTTCGCGCTTAGTTGCCACATGATCAATCAAGCCGTATTTAACTGCTTCGTCGCCGCTCATAAAGTTATCGCGGTCGGTATCTTTAGCAATCACATCAATGGGCTGTCCAGTATGGTCAGCCAAAATTTTATTCAAGCGATCACGAATGGTTAAAATCTCGCGCGCATGAATTTCAAAATCAGATGCTTGCCCCTGAAAACCACCCAAGGGTTGGTGAATCATCATCCGTGAGTGCGGCAAGCAGTAACGTTTACCTGCAGCACCACCAGCCAACAATAGAGCGCCCATACTGGCGGCTTGACCGATACACATGGTCGACACATCGGGCTTGATAAACTGCATCGTATCGTAAATCGACATCCCTGCAGTCACCGAGCCACCGGGTGAATTGATATATAGGTGAATGTCTTTGTCTGGGTTTTCAGCTTCTAAGAATAGCAACTGCGCAACCACTAAGTTCGCCATGTAGTCTTCGACTGGGCCGACCAAGAAAATAATGCGTTCTTTGAGCAAGCGCGAGTAAATATCATACGCACGTTCACCACGTGATGACTGCTCAACAACCATTGGCACCAAACCACCAGCGGCTTGAATATCTTGCGGGTTTTGCATAAATGTATTGTGTGACATATCTGCTGTGCTCCCAGATTAATGCTCATCGTCATAAAGACACACAAGCCAGCACTAAGGCTGGCTTATTGGCTAACAGACCTCACAGGCCTGCTAGCACTTGGGTGTCAGCAGCGTAAAATTACTCAGCGCTGGATTCTTCTTCAGCCTGAGGCGCTGCTGCTGGCTTAACTGCTTTTTCATAAGCCACAGTAACATCAGTTACTTTGGCTTTCGCTAAAACAGTATCTACAACTTGTTCTTCAAGCACAACCGCACGAACGTCGTCTAACTGCTGTTCGTTTTTGTAGTACCACTCAATCACTTGCTGTGGCTCTTGGTAAGCAGCAGCCATTTCTTCAATGGTGCTACGCACGCGTTGATCATCAGCTTTGATTTCAAACTGCTTAACCATTTGCGCAACAATCAAACCTAAAGCCACACGGCGCTTAGCTTGCTCAGTGAATAACTCAGCAGGTAATTGGTCAGGCTTGATGTTGCCACCAAACTGCTGAACGGCTTGCACGCGTAAACGATCCACTTCGTTAGAAATCAATGCGCTTGGCACTTCAATCTCATTGGCAGCTAACAAACCGTCCATGACATGGCTTTTTACTTTGCCTTTGATCGCCTGCTTGAGCTCACGCTGCATGTTCTTGGTCACTTCAGCGCGGAAACCTTCTAGGCCACCCTCAGCATTACCAAACATTGCGAAAAACTCTTCGTTCAGCTCTGGCAACTCTGGACCTTCAACCTTGCTCACCATTACGGTGAACTCTGCTGTTTTGCCAGCCAAGTCAAGGTTTTGGTAATCTTCAGGGAAAGTCGGTGCGATATCTTTCGTTTCACCAGCGCTCATGCCAACCAAAGCATCTTCAAAGCCAGGAATCATACGGCCTGAACCCAATACTAAAGGCACATTATCAGCCGTGCCGCCAGCAAACGTTTCACCATCAATACGACCCACAAAGTTAATGGTGACTTGGTCGTTCAATTCTGCTGCACGCTCTACAGTCACAAAACGTGTGTTTTGCTTGCGTAAAATATCGAGCATGTTGTCAACATCAGTGTCGGCTACTTCAGCACTCTGACGCTCAATTTCAATACTGTCTAAACCTTGCACTTCGAATTCTGGAAACACTTCAAAGGTTGCAATGTACTCAAGGCCTTTTTCTTTCTCAAATACACGCGGTTCAATCGCAGGCTGACCCACCGGATTAAGCTTTTCAGCAACCACTGCTTCATAAAAAGTGGCTTGAATCACATCACCTAAAACTTCTTGACGCGCATCAGCTTCATAGCGCTGACGAATGATGTTCATTGGTACTTTACCCGGTCTAAAGCCAGATACTTTCGCGCGCTTAGCCGTTTGTTGAAGGCGTTTAGTCACTTCATTTTCAATACGTTCAGCAGGAACGCTGATGTTCATTTTACGCTCAAGGGCGGAAGTGCTTTCTACGGAAACTTGCATGGTTATTCCTCGTTGAATAGACGTGGCCAGACATACCGACCCTAGAATCAAGGGCATGCATTCTAGTGGGGTCGAACAGAAATATCCATTCAATCCGACAGAGAATTTGCAGTATTACAATAATCCTTCAATCGGCAACCAAGAAAGCACGCGTACGAAGGCTCTCCGCCAGAGCTTACTATTAGGTTCAGCTGTGTAACTCTTAACGCCACTATCTTGCTGTTCAGTCCAGTAAACACGGCCATTTGGCATTGCTTTGACTTGATAGGCATGTGCGGGTATTTCATCATTAAAGGCTTTATTTATACCTTGCGCCAAGCGCGGACTATCAATCACAAACCCCAACTCAGTATTTAAATTTGCCGAACGCGGATCAAAATTAAATGAACCGACAAACACATATTGTCGATCCACTGAGAAAGTCTTGGCATGTAAACTGGAGCCGGAACTGCCTAAAAAGCGTTTTTTCCTTTTGATGCGTTTAAGTTGAGAAGGATGACGTTGCATCTCATATAAGATCACGCCCGACTTAAGCAGCGCTTGGCGCCGCTTCGCATAGCCGGCATGCACCGCCGCAACATCCGTCGCCGACAAAGAATTGGTCAATACTTTAACCTCAACACCTTTGCGCACCAACCAGGCTAATGCCTCAACACCCGCTTCGGTGGGAACAAAATAAGGCGACACCAATTCAACATCGACTTGCGGATCACCAATAATGTCTTGTAGCTGCTGAATCACTAATGATGCTTTCTGCGCTCGCCCTAAGCCTTTACGCGGATCATCACTGACCATACGCACAGTCAACCATTCAAAATTGATTTTATGCTGTTCTAATTGACTAATAAAAGGCGACTCACGTAAAGACGCCACATACTTCTGCGCGCCAGCACTGGCCGCAATATATGCGGCCCGCTCACGCAGCTCAGTCAGCGCCATAGCGTGCTTACCAGCAACAATGCGCTCCAACGGATACGCTGAAGCACTGTGCCAATATTTATCGAAATCATCCGATACATCTTGCACCGCAGCCCCTGCACTCAGCACATCTAAGTCAGCAAATAACACATCATCAGTCGCACCAAAATACTCATCACCAACATTACGCCCACCAATAATGCTTAGAGCGTTATCGGCAGTGAACGATTTATTGTGCATGCGCCGATTAAGCCGTGAGAAGTCGGTAAGAAAACCCCACCAGCGTGGCTTACGTAAAACAAAAGGATTGAACAAACGCACTTCGATATTTTCATGGCGATTAAGACCGGCTAACACAGAATCCGTATTATTCGTGTTGTTGTCATCAAGCAATAAACGCACACGCACGCCACGATCAGCTGCTTCATGTAAAGCCTCAAACAACATGGTACCGGTCATATCGCGCTGCCAAATATAATATTGCACATCGAGACTACGTTGCGCATATTTGGCCAGAATCATCCGTGCGGCAAACGCCTCATCGGCTTCAATCAGCGGCAAAATACCGCTTTTATCTAAGCCATACTGCGCTTCAAGCGGTGCTAATGCCTTAGCAAAAAAGGTGTCAGCCACTTGTGTTTTACTGTAAGCCCACGTTTGGCTACGACCCTCTAAAGATGGCAAGCTGCTGCAACCGAATAATAAAGCACTCAAACCAAGCAGCCCCCACTGTATTAATTTCTTAGTCATAAATTGCCACGATTCAATCATTGCTCATTGTGAACCACTTAATAAATTGCGCTAAATCAAGATCTTGCCGCTCTTTTACCGCACATCTGCGCACATCATGTAGTCTAGCGCTAATTCATAATGATCAGCAAAGCTGAGCATTTAATCTGCCTTAAGTCTTAAATATAGGGGTCTGGCCAATGAAGCACATGCCAAGCTTTAATCGAGCTCTCGTAGAGAAATACGACCGTCCAGGTCCACGCTACACCTCCTATCCAACGGCCCCACAGTTTCATACTGCCTTTGCTAGCGATAATTACTGCCAAGCAGCTGATCGCAGCAACACACAAGCCTCACCAAAACCTTTATCCATTTATATTCATATCCCATTTTGCCAAAGCCTCTGCTATTACTGCGCTTGCAATAAAATCATCACGCAAAAAACCAGCCGTGCAGTTGAATACCTTGAATACCTCAAAAAAGAAATCTATTTGCAAGCACGCTTATTTGATAAAAAACGCCAAGTCACCCAACTGCACCTCGGTGGCGGCACACCGACTTATCTGACCCAAGAACAGCTCACAGACCTCATGGATACCTTGCGCAGCGCTTATCATTTAGATGAAAGTGAACAGCGTCAGTTCTCTTTAGAGGTCGACCCACGCACGATTACCCCAGAACAAATTCAGCAGCTGCGCGATTTAGGTTTTAACCGAATCAGTTTTGGCATCCAAGACTTTGATCCTAAAGTTCAAGAAGCAGTTAATCGCATCCAAAGCGAAGAACAAGTGCGAGCCTTAATGACGGCAGCACGCACCGCTGAGTTCCGTTCAATTAGTGTCGACTTAATTTATGGTTTACCCCTGCAAACCGTGGAAAGTTTTAATACCACGCTGGATAAAATTATCGCCCTACGCCCTGATCGGATAGCCGCCTACAGCTATGCACACTTACCTAAACTGGTGCGTGCCCAGCGCTTAATTCGTCCTGAAGACATGCCACCACCGGAGCGTAAGCTTGAGCTTTTAGAGTTAACCATTAATCGCTTATGCAATGCAGGTTATGTGTATATTGGTATGGATCACTTTGCTCTGCCAGACGATGAATTGGCGCAGGCTCGGATCAATGACACCCTACAGCGTAACTTCCAAGGCTACTCAACCCATGCCGATTGCGATCTGATCGGTTTAGGTGTGTCCTCAATTGGCAAGGTCGGCGACACTTACAGTCAAAACGTTAAAGAATTGTCGCAGTATTACGCTTACTTAAATAAAGGCGAATTACCACTGCAGCGTGGTTATCAACTCAACGCGGATGACCGTCTACGCCGTGATGTGATCAGTGCCTTGATGTGCCATAACCGCATCGACATTGCTGCGATCGAGCAACAGCACGGCATTGTGTTTAACCAGTACTTTGCTGAGGCGCTAACAACGCTGCAAGAGCACGTTACAGACGGTTTAGTCACCATTAACGATCAAGAAATTGTGTTACTTGATCAAGGTAATCTGATGATGCGCAGTGTAGCAATGGCCTTTGACGCGTATTTAGGTGTCAAACAGCGCGGCGAATTTTCCCGTACGGTGTAATCACCATCTTGATTATTTCTGTGGCAGACCAGCACGCGCTTGACTGCCACAACCAAGATTGAATTATTTAATCTTGCTCATCCAAATGAAAACCATGCGCAATTCGATGCGCAATCGGTGCAACAATAATCCCTAACGCCGCCACAAACACAAGACTGGCGTACAGGCCGTACATCGCGAGAAAAACCTTTCCAGAGAGACTCACGGGGATACTCAGTGCGCCCAGACCACCCAGCAAAAACACTGCATGTAGAAAAGCATCATGCCAAGCCATCTGCTCGAAATACACAAAGCCAAACATACCTATAACAATTGAGCTAATAATAATCAGCACAGCAACCAGCGCATGAGAAGCTAAGCGCCAGTAAAACTGTACACGGGTTAGCAAAGGCTCATTTTTAGACTCATACATGAGAGCATTTCATCCTGACTTATAGGTCATCACGTCAAGTCCTTTAGATTTAGCGTAAATCCTTAAACAATCAACGTGTTAACCACAATTAACGACTTAAAGCTTATATTACACAGTTCCACTTGCCGCTGAAGTTCACTACACTGATGATCTCTGAAATACACTGCTTAGTCATGATTAAGCGCTGTAACTATAAGAATATAATTAAAAGGTGCCAATTTTATGAGCAAAACAACTCAACGTATCAGCACACTGTTCGCCGCGATGGCCTTAGCCGGTGTTGCAAGTTACTCACTGGCTGCTGAGCCAATTAAAATTGCCCTCGCCGGCCCAGTCACAGGCCCTGTTGCCCAGTATGGCGATATGCAATCAATGGGTGCCTTGATGGCCATTGAGCAAATCAACAAAGCGGGCGGCGTGAATGGCAGCCTGCTAGAAGCCGTCACTTATGATGATGCGTGCGACCCTAAGCAAGCAGTCGCCGTAGCCAATAAAATTGTCAATGACGGGATTCGTTTCGTAGTTGGCCATCTATGTTCTGGATCAAGCCAGCCGGCATCCGATATTTATGATGAAGAAGGCATCCTAATGATCACCGCTGCGTCCACCTCTCCAGAATTAACTCAGCGTGGTCACACCTTACTTTTCCGCACCATTGGCCTAGACACCATGCAAGGCCCTACCGCGGGTAACTACGTGGTTGAGAAACTCAAACCAAAGCGCGCTGCAATTCTGCATGATAAGCAGCAATACGGCGAAGGTATTGCTACCGCAGTAAAAGAAACACTCGATGCAGCAGGTATTCCAGTTGCTTTATTTGAAGGCGTCACCGCAGGTGATAAAGACTTCTCTGCGCTAATTGCCAAAATGAAACGAGAAGATGTTGATTTCGTTTACTTCGGTGGCTACCACCCAGAAATGGGTATGTTGCTGCGTCAGTCTGCTGAAAACAAATTCAACGCCCTCTTTATGGGCCCAGAAGGCGTCGGTAACAGTGATATCTCGGCAATTGCCGGTGATGCCTCTGAAGGCATGTTAGTCACCTTGCCGAAAGCATTCGATGCTGATCCTAAAAACGCACATTTAGTTGAAGCCTTTAAAGCGAAAAAACAAGACCCACGCGGTGCTTTTGTATTCCCTGCCTACGCAGCCGTACAAGTAATGGCCGACGCAATGACGCTTAGTCAGTCACAAGATCCAGAAAAAGTTGCTGAGGCTTTACGCAGCAATAGCTTTGATACACCAACCGGTGTACTTGAGTTTGACGACAAAGGCGACTTGAAAAACTTCAGTTTTGTAGTTTACGAGTGGCATACAGACGGCAGCAAAACCGCTCTAACCGAGTAATTTAACTGTCTTAAGCCTCGCCGCTTATTTTGTAAGCGCGCGAGGCTGTTTTGTTTGCCGGATACTCTTATGAACGAAGCGTTTTTTTATTTTCTACAACAACTGCTCAACGGCCTCACCGTAGGCAGTACCTATGCCCTGATTGCCATTGGTTACACCATGGTGTATGGCATTATCGGTATGATCAACTTCGCCCATGGCGAGGTATATATGATCGGCAGCTATGTGACCTTTATCGCCCTGACTGGCCTAGCAATGCTCGGTTTAGAAAGTCTGCCATTGATGATTTTTGGCGCTTTTGTTCTGAGTATTATTGTCACCAGCGCCTACGGCTACGGCATTGAACGCGTTGCTTATCGACCGCTACGCGGTAGCAATCGTTTAATCCCTTTGATTTCCGCGATTGGCATGTCTATTTTGCTGCAAAACTTTGTGCGTATTGCACAAGGTGCTCGTGATGTAGCGATGCCACGTTTAGTGACAGGCGGTGTGACGTTGGGTGATAAAGCCAGCTTCCATGCCAGTTTGTCCTATATGCAAATAATTATTTTTGCCACCACTCTGATTGCAATGATTGCCCTGAGTATTTTTATTTCTCGCTCACGCACTGGACGCGCCTGTCGTGCTTGCTCTGAAGACATCAAGATGACCGGACTGCTCGGTATCAACAGTAATGCGATTATTGCGATCACCTTTGTGATTGGCGCGATTTTGGCTGCAGTGGCTGGGGTTTTATTGAGTTTGTATTACGGCGTGGTCAACCCTTACATCGGCTTTATGGCCGGCTTAAAAGCCTTTACTGCCGCTGTTCTTGGTGGTATTGGCAGTATTCCAGGCGCTGTGCTCGGTGGATTAGTACTGGGCGTTACCGAGGCGATGACCTCCGGTTATTTCAGTAGCCAATATAAAGATGCAGTGGCCTTTGCTCTGTTGATTTTGATTCTGTTATTTCGTCCGACCGGTATTTTGGGACGTCCAGAAGTGGAGAAAGTGTAATGCGCCTGTATATTAAATCGGCGATTTTTTCTGCTATTGTCGTGTTAATTTTAAGCTCAGTGTTACTGGGTGTACGCCTGACCCAAGTGGGCACAGAGCTGACCCTGGTCGGTGCGGAAGATGCTGTATTGTGGAAGATTGCCGCAGCAAGTCTGCTGATCTTCCTCTACAACTTATTTCGCGACCCGATTGAGCGCATACTGGGATCGATACCAAAACCGACCCTATCAGTCGGATTACGTGAATTGAGTCAACGTCAGTTTGTGCAACGTTTAACCTGGTGTTTCTTAATTGCCGCAGCGCTGATTTTTCCATTCTTAGGCTCACGCAGTCAAATTGACTTAGCCACTCTAGTACTCATCTACGTGATGCTCGGTTTAGGACTGAATATTGTTGTTGGCTTAGCCGGTCTTTTAGATTTAGGTTACGTTGGCTTCTATGCGGTCGGTGCGTACACCTACGCCATGCTAGCGTTGTACTTTGGTGTCGGCTTTTGGACAGGCTTGATCGCTGCAGGGATTATGGCGGCGTTCTTTGGCTTTATCCTGGGCTTCCCAGTGCTTAGGCTCAGAGGAGACTATTTAGCCATTGTGACGCTAGGCTTTGGTGAAATCATTCGAATTATGCTGAATAACCTCACCGATCTAACCGGCGGACCACGCGGGATTGGCAGCATTCCTAAACCTACTCTATTCAATTTAGAGTTCAGTAAGCGTGCCAGTGAAGGCACGCAAACCTTCCATGAGTTTTTTGGAATTGCCTTTAACTCCAATCACCGCGTGATGTTTCTCTATTTATTGGCATTGCTCTTGGTGCTGATCACCCTATTTGTGATTAATCGCCTGATGCGCATGCCCATTGGTCGCGCTTGGGAAGCCATGCGTGAAGATGAAATTGCCTGCCGTGCACTGGGTCTTAATCCAACCCATATTAAGCTCAGCGCGTTTACCATTGGTGCGACCTTTGCCGGTTTTGCCGGTAGTTTCTTTGCCGCGAGGCAAGGCTTTATCAGCCCTGAGTCCTTCACCTTTATTGAGTCTGCCATCATTTTAGCGATTGTTGTACTGGGCGGTATGGGCTCGCAGATTGGTGTTATTTTGGCGGCAATTGTGATGACGGTACTGCCAGAAATGGCTCGCGAATTTAACGAATACCGCATGTTGCTGTTTGGTTTAATGATGGTACTGATGATGATTTGGCGACCACAAGGCTTGTTGCCGATGAAACGCCCGCATGTGGAGTTACAACAATGAGCGAGAGCATTTTAGAAGTCTCTGACTTAACCATGCGCTTTGGCGGTTTGCTCGCAGTGAACGGTGTGGGACTGACCATTAAAAAAGGGCAGATTGTCTCGATGATTGGACCCAACGGTGCCGGTAAAACCACAGTATTTAACTGTTTAACTGGTTTTTATCAGCCCACCAGCGGCAAAATCATCTTTGCCAAGCAAGAAATCCAAGGTTTACCCGGCTACCAAATTGCGCGCAAAGGCATGATTCGCACCTTTCAGCATGTGCGTTTATTTAAAGATATGACAGTGCTCGAAAACTTACTGGTGGCGCAGCATCAGCATATGAATAACAGTTTACTCGCTGGCTTATTCAAAACCCGCAGCTATCGTAACGCTGAAAAACAAGCGCTTGATAATGCCATTTACTGGTTAGAGAAAGTACATTTACTGGATGACGCCAATCGTGAAGCAGGCACCCTTGCCTACGGCCAACAACGCCGCCTAGAAATCGCCCGCTGCATGGTCACCCGCCCGTCGTTGTTAATGCTCGATGAGCCTGCGGCCGGTCTCAACCCCAGTGAAACTGAGGCGCTCAAACAGCTGATCAGAGATTTACGTGATAACCATCAGATTAGCGTTTTACTGATCGAGCATGACATGAAACTGGTAATGGATATTTCTGACCATATTATCGTAATCAATCAAGGCACCCCCTTAGCCTCAGGAACACCTGAACAGGTGCGTCACAATCCTGCCGTGATCAAAGCTTATCTGGGGGAGGAATAAACCATGCTTGTCATGAATAATGTATGTACCTATTACGGAAAAATCCAAGCGTTGCATGATGTCTCGATCCAGGTCAATCGTGGTGAAATTGTCACGTTGATTGGTGCCAATGGCGCGGGGAAAACCACATTAATGATGACCTTATGCGGTGACCCACAAGCGGCAAGCGGTGAAATTATTTATGAAGGTCAGCATTTGCGCGGTAAAACCACCGCGCAAATCATGCGCATGGGCATGGCGATTGTACCTGAGGGACGCCGTGTGTTCTCACGTCTCACCGTCGAAGAAAATCTTTCCATGGGGGCTTTTTTCTGTGATGACAAACATGTTCAGAATGAGCGCCTAGACCGTGTTTTATCTTTATTTCCTCGCTTACATGAACGTTTCCAGCAGCGTGCCGGCACCATGAGTGGCGGCGAACAACAAATGCTAGCTATTGGCCGCGCCTTGATGAGTGAGCCACGTTTATTGCTACTGGATGAGCCGTCGTTGGGCTTGGCACCGATTATTATTCAGCAGATTTTTCAGATTCTCGAACAACTACGCAAAGACGGCGTTACTGTCTTCTTAGTCGAGCAAAACGCTAACCAAGCGCTGAAAGTTGCTGACCGTGGTTATGTGATGGAACACGGGCGTATTGTTTTAGAGGACAGCGGAGCAAATTTACTCAGTAATGAAGCCGTGCGTCAGGCCTACTTAGGCGGTTAAGACGCACTGATTACGCAGCGGCGTAGTGTTTTCCACACGGCGCTGTTTTATTGATCTAGCGAGTGACGGTTGGCCCACATCTGTGCCGCTTCTGTAAACGCGGCATCGCGC
Organism: Pseudomonas sp.; assembly: GCA_034006605.1. Lineage (GTDB taxonomy): Bacteria > Pseudomonadota > Gammaproteobacteria > Pseudomonadales > Pseudomonadaceae > Denitrificimonas. The sequence goes on from JAVESM010000004.1 coordinate 150,109, forward strand.
TCACGACCCAAACCACGTAAAGCCAGTGCCATGCTTCCTAAAATGGCCTGTTCGCCATATACATCCTGTTGACTGCCCTGCCACACCGCCAGCAAACGCTCGAAATCTAAGCCTTGCGGTTTAACCTGACGGCCAATTTGCGCCGGCCACTCTTCATTCCAAGCCTGTCCATTGGTCGCTGCCAACAGTTGATCCGTGGTATCAGGGCGCACTTCAATTTCGCCGCCATCACCTTTAATCACTAAGGCATGACCACCCAAAATGACATTCGCTGCTTGGTGGACCAGCTGATAACCAGGATGGAAAATACTTTGCAAAGCACAGCGCGCCGACAGTGGATTGAGCAAACGTGCCAATGAGTGCACCGGTGAACGCAGCCCTAAAATGTTACGTAAATCAATCATGCGCTGTAAGCGTGGCATCCATACAGCCAAGGGGATAAACGCAATACTGTCACGTTCGAGTGACTCAGCGACTTGATCCCATGAGTCACAAGACTGAATCGCTAAGGCATCCAGCACGTCTTCGGCGTACATACGTCCGGCGGTATGCCGACCACCGCCATGCATCAAAATACGTACACCATTATTGGCAAGCGCTTTGACGGCAAGCATAAACCAAGGTAGCTGACGACGTTTGCCCGCATACGCAGGCCAGTCGATATCAACAGCAATAGCTGGGGCATGCACCCGCTGACGTACGGCTCGAGCGAAACCCGCCAGTTCTTCTGGAGTTTCTTCTTTAAACCGCAAGAGCATTAAAAAAGCACCGAGCTGGGTATCCTCCACCTCGCCATCGAGCAGCATACCCATGGCCTGATAGGCTTCATCTTCAGTCAGGCCCCGTGAGCCTTTTTGTCCTTTACCTAAAATACGTACAAAAGAGGCAAAAGGGTGTTCCATCGACTCGCTCATCACAGCACTCCAAACCACTGGTTATTATTCATATTGGCGCAGCATACGTGGTTTTCTGACGGCAAGCATTGATAGAACTTGATCTATATCAAGTTTCATTGTGCATGCTTTTTAAAAACAATTCGCAGGTTTTGGAAGACCCGCAAGGCGGGCTGCCAACTTAGCCGGCATGCCATTAAACAAGCCATTTAAGTACAAACTATTACCCTTCTCTTTGCCTAACTTTAGCGCAACATATTTAACCAACGCACGATTGGCGGGTGACAACTGAAACTGCATATAAAACGCTTGCAAGAGGTACAAAATCTCCCAATGCGCATCAGTCAACTCAATACCGTCACGCTCAGCGAGCGCTTGTGCCACTTGCGGCGACCAATCGCTCAGATCACACAAGCAAGCATCTTGATCGAGAGGGATTTCCCGCCCATTAATGACTAAGTGTTCCGCACTCATGTCCAACTGTTAACCCGCGCATACTCGACACACAAAGCCACAAAAGCCGGATAATCCAGCAAAGTCACAGGCAAATCTGCCAGATCAATCGCGCGCGCGCACACATCTTCCTCTAAGGCATATAAACGGTAGGCGCGATCACAAGCCTGCAACTGCTTTGCCGCCTCACTGCCTATCCGTAAAGCTTGTACCGCCTCACCACAGAGCACAACAGCATCCTCAACAGACAAAACCCGTAAGCAACTGTTAAGTTGCGATGCATGCACAGGTGACGCATTTAAAATATGTAAAGTCGTCATCACAGTGTCATCACATAGTCATATTGGCGAATAAGCTGCTGAATCTGCGAGTCGTCCAGCACTTCAGCGGCAACGGCAAGCGTACGATGGTCTAAGCCACGCTGAGCTAAGCAGTGCTGCGCGACATACAGTTGCTCAATACCAAACAGCGGCAGTGCTTGTAAGTTGGCCGATAAATCTTTTTGCTCAAGCGTCTGCGGCTGTTGTTTATCTAACAACTGCAATACACCATCATCCATAAACAGAATACTCAGTGGCAAATCAAAAGCCCCGGCAGCTAAAGCAATATCCAAGGCTTCCGCAGCACCAAGACCCGCCCACGGCGCTTGGCGACTGATCAATAACACGGACTTGATCATTTACTCGCCTCCAAAGCTGATAAAGCGGTCAGCCTGCTGTAAGCCATCGTGTAGTTGGCCAAGCCCTGACAACTGATAAACCCCGGCAAGATTTACTGCATCGCGCTGATAACGCTGCGCTTCTGCTTGATCAAGTACACCACGGCGCAACGCGGCAGCAATACAGACCACTGCATCCAACTTATGCTCAGCAATAAACGTTTGCCACTGCTTAGCAATATCTTGTTGATCCTGCGCCACCACAATGTTATTGGATGCAATCAGAACGCCATCTTGGTAAAAAAATACACGAACAATCTCATGCCCCGCTGCCAGCGTCGCTTGGGCAAAACGCAATGCCCGCCGCGTCGACGGTGCATGACTCGCTGATAACACGCTAATTACAAATTTCATGGCCATTCATCAAGCTGATTTTTGCAAAGTTTAGCAGATTCATCCAATGCTGGTTGCTGTTGTAGCTCTGACCCTAGACGATCAATGTATCGTGCGATGCGGCATCTACACAGATCATCCTGTGCTGTATTACTCAGCAATCGCCTTGACAGGCATGTTGATCACTAAACCCCTTGAGCCTGATAGACTAAGCGCTCTCTTTTGCTTTGCTTATAGGAGTCCACCTTGAACGACAGCAGCACTTTCCCGCAGGCCGAAACGATCGAGCAACTTCGTCAAAATTTAGCCACTGTTCGCGCGCGCATTGATCAAGCCTGCTTACAAGCCGGACGTGACCCACAAGACGTGCGTTTATTACCCGTCAGTAAAACCCACCCAGCAGAATACTTGCGGCTTGCCTACGCTGCAGGTTGCCGTATGCTCGGTGAAAACAAAATTCAAGAAGCCTATCAAAAATGGCAGGAGCTTGAAGATTTAAACGATCTAGAATGGAGCATCATTGGTCACTTACAAACCAACAAAGCCAAATATGTTGCACGTTTTGCCAGTGAGTTTCATGCCCTCGACAGCCTGCGCTTAGCCCAAGCGCTTGATCAACGCCTCACGATTGAAGACCGCTACTTAGATGTACTGGTACAAATCAACACATCTGGCGAAGACAGCAAATACGGCATTGATCCTGAACAAGCCCCCGAACTGATCAGACAATTGGGGCAATTCCCACGCTTACGCGTGCGCGGTCTAATGACGCTCGCGATGAACTCAGAAAATCGTGAAGCTGTACGTGGTTGTTTTATTCAGCTGCGTGAATTGCGCGACCACTTACAAGCCACAGCACCCGCAGGTATGCAGTTGACCGAACTGTCGATGGGCATGTCCGGCGACTTTGAGATTGCCATTGCGGAAGGCGCAACCATTGTCCGTATCGGCCAAGCCATCTTTGGGGCGCGCTCACAACCGGACAGCTACTACTGGCCACAATAAGCAACTGTGACAGCACCAACCCTCCGTGCTAAGCCGTGCAAAGCAGACGCGGCTTAGCACGATCACTTAGCCTTTCTCACTGACTCGTGCGCGCTGATCAGCTAATCTAGCGATCCACCATGCCACAATAATAATCGGTGGTAAGGCAGCCATATTCAGCCATGCCCAGCCCAGTGTATCCACGCCAACACCTGCCAACAAACTGCCCAGCGCCGCTGCAGAAAACACCATAAACTCATTAATGCCTTGGACTTTACCTTGCTCTGCAGGCTCATAAGTAAAAGTCAGCAAATGCGTGGCGCCAATAAAAGTAAAGTTCCAGCCGACACCCAGCAGCAACAAACCAAAGAAATAATGCCAATAGTTATTACCTAAAACATTCACCAGCACGCACAGCGCTAAAACCGCACAACCCCACAGAATCACACGGCGCGAACTGTAGCGACGAATGAGGCGACCAGTAAAAAATGATGGCAGATACATCCCCAATACATGCCACTGGATCACCCAAGCAATATTGTGAAAGGGGAAGTTATCATGCTGCATGGCAATGGGTGTAGCAGTCATCAACAACACCATCACTGCATAGCCAATCGCACCAGACGCAATCGCAGCGATTAACAATGGCTGCTGAAAGAGCACACGGTAACTGCGCGTGATTTGCTGGGTCGCCGTCTTTAACGGCACCGCCAAAGGCAAGCTACTGATCAGCAGCAAGGCCAATACATAAATAACCAATAGCCCATAAAACGCGCCCACAAAAGCATTGCCGTCGTACCACTGGCGCGACCAAATCGCTAAATTAGGGCCTAAAATAGCAGCCAATACGCCGCCTGCCATCACCATGCTGACGGCCCGTGGACGCTGCTCTACCGAGCACACATCTAACGCAGCAAAGCGATATTGCTGGCCGGTGCCAATGGCCATACCAATCAAAAAAGTACCACAGGCGAAGTGCATTAAACTGTTGGCTTCTAAACCTTGCAAAGCCACCCAAGTGCCTATTAAACCAATACAGTTACCTAGAATAAAACCAACCTTACGTCCCATTTTTTGCATCAAATGAGCCGCAGGTAAGGTGGCCATAATCAAACCGAGAAATTGCAAAGCGACCGGTAAGGTAATCAGTGCCGGATGGCTGGCCAATTGTTTACCTATTAACGCCGACACTGCGACCAATAAAATATTTCCAGTGGTCAGCAATGCTTGAGCAATGGCCAAGCCCCATACACTAACAGGCACACGAGCCTCCCTATTTGAATTAATATGCCGGCGCATATTATATGAAAAGCATACTCAGTGTTGGATTCTCACTTAAACGAGATAACTTTAATCTGCGCCACCACCTGCTCAGCCCATAAACGATATGCTAAAGCACTGGGGTGAAAACCATCATCAGCTAGCATCTGCGGATCAACGCCGAGTTCAATCGGCATAAAGCACAGATCATCGCAGCGTTCAGCCAATCGCTCAGTCACACGGTTTAAGCGTCTTGCACGTCGCCCTAGATAGCCACTGAGTGGTGCGGGCAGTGCAGTAAAATATTGCATCGGTGGAATCGCCGAAATAAAAATATGCTGCACATTAAAGTCTGCACACAACCGTTCGCGTAACAGTTGCAGTTGCGCCAACCAAAGCCGATCTTGCGTGCCGCCAGTCACATCATTCACACCAATCGACAGCACCACACAGTCATAAGACTGCGGGGTTAGTCCATCTAATTTATTCAATAATTGCTGACAATTTAAACCACTTTCTGCGAGCAACTGCCAAGTGACCTGAAAATGTCTACTCAGTTGTTTAGAGAGTTGTCCGGCGAGAGCCTGCTCTTGGCGACTGACGCCAACCCCAGCGGCCGCAGAATCACCTAACAATAGTAGGCGCAACGGTTGTCCCTGCCCAAGACAGCCTGTACGCACACCGGCTGCTTCCGGCAAGCGCAACGTATTGTTCCGAACCTTACGGCCCTGCCACAATAAAAGCGGTGCTAAAGCCATTAATTGCAAGCGATCTAACATGACTTTTTCACCTGCGCTAAAGCCCTACGCAACCCAGCCAAATCCGAGCCTTGCTCAGCGTATTGCTGCTGCTCATAGATCTCGATAAATGCACTCAAAGCTTGTTGCTGTTGTTCGGACAAGCTCAAGTGAATACGCTGGTAAAAACTGCGTAAGCCCTCACCGCTGTAACGATTAAAACCTCGGCGACGCAACAGTCGTTGAAAATCAGTCAATACTCGCTGCACAGGGTCAGTTTGCCGCTGCCAAGGCTTAAACATCCACAGCACAATCAGCGCAATAATCAGCCCAGCACTGGCGACTAATAATAGTCCTAACGCTTGCCAATCGACTTCACCGAACCATTGTTTAAGCCATGCTTGCTGATTATCACGTTGGTAGCCAAGGATTTGCGTTTGCCAACGGTGATTGAGATTTTCCCAGCTCAGGCGCAACTGATTAATCCAAGCAATATTCTGATAACGCAAAGGTGATAAAAAACCGCCCTGAAATAAGTCAGCTTCATCTTCTAATGCATTTTGCAAGCCACGCTCAATACGCTCAGGCGCAACTTGGAAAGTCGGATCAACACTGCGCCAACCTTGCCCGCTCTGCCAGTATTCAACCCATGCATGCGCATCAAATTGACGTACTTGCACAAACTGCCCCACTTGATTGATTTCACCACCCTGATAACCCGCTACCACACGTGATGGGATACCTGCCGCACGCAAGGTAAACACCATAGCTCCTGCATAATGTGCGCAAAAACCGCGCAGACTGCTAAAGAGAAACTCATCCACACTGTCACGACCCAACAACGGCGGCTTCAGTGTGTAGTGATAGGGCTGCTGATTAAAATGACGCAACAGCGCAGCAACCAAGGCATCATCCTCATTATATTGCCCGCGTAAAGTTTGCGCCCACTCACGTGTTTGTGGATTACCATCGCGCGGTAATTGCAAAAACTCGTACTGCTGCGCCTGACTCAACTGCGGCTGGCGCAGTGCTTGCGGCCAAGAAGTGGCTTGATACTGATAAGTTCGATTAACCGGTGTACGGCGCTGTAAACGAAAGTCGCTCATCAGACGAATATCAGCTTGCTCACTACTGCCTACATCTAAACTAAACAACCAAGGCTGGGTGCTGGGCTGCATAATAATGCTGTAGCTAATCGACTCACCTTGCGCTTGCCATTCTGGCTGTCGCGCTTCAAAACGTTCACTGATCGACCAACTGCGCCCGTCAAAGTTAGGCAAGGTTAACGCGCGCCAATACAACTGCGTCGGCGCAGGAATCGCCCCCTCAAAACGCGCCCGAAAAGCCAAGGCAGAAGACTGACCAAGCGCCGCTAAATCGCCGGGGGTCATACTGCTGGAGAGTCCCGTAGTGCCCTTGTCTTTCGGTTGCGGCAAACTCCATAAAGGATCAAGACGCGGAAACAACACAAACAGCAATACCATTAACGGAATGGCTTGCGCGAATAAGCGACTGGCCAGCTTTAAGGTGGCTAAAGGTTGCGTGGCAAAACGACTTTGCTGAAGCCCGAGCAACGCAGAGAGCAAAGCAATCACCGGCAATAGGCTGTACAGCGCTGCAAGTAAACTGTCCGCAAACAAATAGCTGGTAACCACGGTAAAAAAGCCTAGAAAAATCAGCACCAAGGCATCACGACGGTTGCGTACTTCCAGTAGTTTTAGAATAAACGCAGTGATCAGCAGTGCGACCGCCGCATCCAAGCCAACCAAACCACCGCGGCTTAAATACACAGCAAAACCACTGCCCAGCATTAAAGTGGCTTTCATCCAACCATTAGGAAATGACCAACGCATCCGAAACACTTGCACACGCCATACAGCGCAAAGCAACCACAGACCAATCAGCCACACAGGCACATGCAGCAAGTGCGGGATAATCACCAAGGCTTGCGCGATCAACAACCACATCAAGCTGATCCGCGGGATATCATCACCCAGCCGAGCCGCTGCCCTCACTGCACTCATGATATGCCAACGCCATACAGTGCTAAGGCACGCAAGCAACGCTGACGATGCTCAGGACCCAAATCAGGACCAATCTGTTGACTGGGTAATAACAAACAATAAGGCTGATCGGTTTGACTGATTTTAAGCACCTGCGCGCACAGCACCGATAAGCGAAACTCCACGTCACCTGGCATCTGTTGAAAATCCAAAACCTGCAGCTGGCCTTGCTGTTCCGTAAACTGCTTAATCAATAAGCCCTGGCCTTTCGACCACGCTTTCCAATGGATACGTCGCAACGAATCACCCGCTTGCCAAGCCGTCAAGCCTTGATAATCATCCACGCCAGCGACTACGCTGGTTTGTTCACTGTCTGCCTCATCACCCTGACCTGTGGCCGCGACAACAACATCAGGTAACGGCTGCGGATACACCAAGATGCTTTGCGCTAAATCAACCTGGCTCCAAGCAACAAATAAGCCCAATGGAAAGCGTGTTTCAACACGTAAACGTGGCGATTGTTGCCAACCTCTACGCCGCCCGAGCAAACTCAGTTCAACACATTGTTCACTGTGATGCGCAACATCGACAAGGGTTAATTGTTTGGCATGCCAGCCAACAGCAATCGCTTGATAATCCGCTTTTCCACTGTGCAAGCGCAGTCGATAACTGCCATATTCACCAGCAAAACAAGGCGTGCTACCGGATGCCGATACAGTTAAACCCGCCAAGTTACGCCATGTGTGAAACATGCTTAGCAGCCCTAATGAGGCCAATAAAAACGTAAGCGCATAGGCCAAGCTGTTTTGATAATTAATCGCCACCAACAGCATCAATAGCAAGGCTCCCGAATACGCCATACCCGCCAGCGTTGGCACAATAAAAATATGCCGCTGTTGTAAGCGAATGCTTTGTACCGGCGGTAAACGTCGTGCCAGCCATGCAGCAAACCACTGCCTCGGTAGATTGAACAGTCTGCTCAGCATTACAAAGCAGGCACGTCAGTCAGTAAACTTTGCAGCACGGCAGCACTGCCTACACCACTCGGGCTGTTTTGCTCACGCAGACGATGCCCCACCACCGCCGGCAACACCACCTGCACATCTTCTGGAATCACATAGTCACGTCCAGCTAAATACGCCCAGGCTTTAGCTGCAGCCAATAAAGCTAAACTGCCGCGCGGTGATAAACCAAACGCCAACTGCGCATGGGTGCGCGTTGCTTCAACTAAACGCAGCACATAACTGACCAACGCATCACTGGCACGCACGTCACTAACCTGCTGCTGTGCGGCTAATAAGTCCGCACGTTCAATCAGTGGTTGCAACGCGATCAGCAATTGCCGACGGGCACTGCCCTGCAATAATTGCCGCTCTGCAGCAGCACTTGGATAGCCTAATGACAGACGCATTAAGAATCGATCCAACTGTGACTCAGGCAAACTGAACGTACCGCCTTGGCTGATCGGATTTTGCGTAGCAATCACAAAAAAGGGCTCTGGCAAAGGCCGTGTTGCACCTTCAATGGTGACCTGTCCTTCTTCCATAGCTTCAAGTAAAGCACTTTGGCTTTTAGGGGTAGCGCGATTGATTTCATCAGCGAGTAGCAGCTCTGCGAAGACAGGGCCTGGATGGAAGATAAACTGTCCTGTGTCCCGATCGAAGACCGACGTCCCTAAAATATCGCCCGGCAATAAATCCGAAGTGAATTGAATGCGTTGATAACTTAAGCCCAACACCTGCGCCAGCGCATGGCTTAGAGTGGTTTTCCCCATACCCGGCAAATCTTCAATCAGTAAATGACCGCGCGCCAATAAACACGCCATGGCCAGACGTACGACGTGATCTTTACCTAAAATAACCTGATTAACCGCATGGATACAGGCTTCTAACTGATTGCGCATGGTAAAGCTCCATTTCTAGTATTTGGCTATGCTAGCCAGCAATTGCTCAGCACGCAAAGCCAAAACCAGAAACTCGCGCAATTAAACGCAGGACTCGAACCTTTTAGCGTCCGGCGCGTGACTCACGAATGTAAAAACGTGCTTTTTCAGCTTTACGCGTACAGCCTTGATAGGCTTCAAATTGCTGCTGAGTTTTCGCACCGGTTAATAACGTTAAAGCTTTCGAGTAGCTCACCGTACCGGCAAAACCTTCTGCTTTAGCAATATCTAACTCTGCCCAAGCAGCATCCAGTTGCTGCGCACAGCTACTGCGGTAATTGGTTTTACCCGCACACCCAACCATCATCACTGCCGCTAACGATACGCACAATATATGTAAACGCATAAAATAGACCCCTATTGTTTGACAAGCTAAGGATGTTCAATTTTCGGGTGATTGCTGGCAATCCAATCGCTCACTAAACTATAGGCTACAGCGAGCAAGGTAGGACCAAGAAATAAGCCCATAAAACCAAACGCAAACAATCCACCAAAGACCCCCATTAGAACAACCACTAGAGGTAAGTTCCCTCCACGGCTAATCAAATAGGGCTTTAAGAAATTATCAACACTGCTGATCACCAAGAAACCCCATAGCAACAGAAAAATCGCCATACCGTACTCTTGCTGCCAAAACAACCAAGCCACTGCAGGCACCCACACCAGCGGTGGCCCCATAGGGATAAGACTTAACATAAAAGTCATCGCTGCTAATAATAAAGCACCCGGCACACCCGCGACTAAAAAGCCAAATAAAGCGACTACCGCTTGCGCTGCCGCCGTACCAATCACCCCGTTAACCACTCGACGCACCGTGCCAGCCACTAAATCAAGATAATAGTCGGCCTTATCTTTAATCAAGCGCTCAACTAAACCTCTGGCAAATAGAGCTAAGCGTGGGCCATCTCGATAGAAGAAGAAAACCAAAACCAAACTCAACGCCAACTCAAGAATACCCGCACCAATACTGGCACTGCGCGCTAACAGCCAATTACCGGTCTGCCCCATATAAGGTTTAACCGCTAAAAACAGTGCCGCACCTTGTTGATCAATCGTTTGCCAAAGTTCTTGTAAACGCTCGCCTATCATTGGCACGCTGACTAACCAAGCAGGCGCTTCTGGCAAGCCCGTCACGCGTAAATCTTTAACAAGCTCAGTGCCAGCACGAATATTATCGGCGATGTTAAAACCGAGCCACACGAGAGGACCCGCAACGATCAATATCCAGCCCGCTGTCAATAATCCCGCCGCTAACGAGACATTACCGTTCAACGCTCGGGTCAGCATTCGCATTAACGGCCAACTGGCAAACGCCAATACCGCCGCCCAGAACAAAGCGGTCATAAACGGTGCCAGCACCCACAAGCAAGCGCCCAGCAAACTCAAGAGCAAAATTTGACCTAATAAACGATCATTACTGAACATGCGCTGCCCCCCTTGAAGACGTCATGGCTAAGGTAATCGCTGCAGTACGAGACCGGCCTGAGTATACTCGGCGTCCAACTCAATGCGCGTGGATCTCAGTCCAGACTCAACCATCGCATCACGCCATGCTTGAGCATGTTCACCGGCCATACTGATACGCATGGTGATATCTTGATTCAAGGCGCGCACCAGTAGCTTGACCCAAACAGGATCGGGCTGCCCCGTGAGTACCGGCAGTGCCAAGCGCTGATCCGTATTCAATTGACGTTCCAAAGTCGTCGGAGTCGGAAACAAATCAGTCGCCAACTGCTCCGCCTTAAAGCGCTCAAAGTGCAAAAAATCACGACCATTGCCACGCGTGATCGCATACACCGCAACCAAGTTGGCCTGCTCTTCTCCAGCTAAACGAAACAGTGCATAGGCTTGTCGATCATCAGGGCCGTATAAGCGCGAATTACCAAAGACTTGATTCGCCCAGAGACTGCTTGAACCGCATTCACGCGCAGCGCACCAATACAACATCTGCGCCTGTTCATTCTGCAACAGTTCACGGCTTGCATTAAAAGCATCAAGTCCTTCATGCGTCGGCGCCAGCTGCACAGTTAATACATCAACTGAGCCACGCACTAACACTTCACCGCTATAGCGCATCTTGCCACTGATACGGCGTACCGAACCTTTCGGATAGATTTTCTCTACAGCCTCTCTATGCTCTTGGGTAATGATTTTGGCATCACGCAAGTGTTCAAGACCCAGCAACGCAGAAAACTCACTTGCCGATACGCTACTGCTTAGAGCAGTCAGCAATGCGGCTATACCCACTTTATACATCCAATTGTGCATTATCACTTTACCAATATTGTCTGTGCCGTGTGTATGGCGCGCTAATCCATATCAGCGCGAACGGGAACATGTCATCTTTTTTGTACAGCAGGTCAGATCGCCATTGGGCCTAGCCGTCGTATATAAATCATAATGACTCCTTTAATCAGCCGCTATGGCGTAATTTTTTACCCCACCTAGCACATTAGCGCATCGTTAAAAACGTTTGAAAACAGTCAGCCACCGCTTGCGCGCCCTGCTCATCATCAAGATGTAAATGATGACCACCCGCTAAGCGTTGCACATCTAACGATAAAGTGCTGAGAAACTTCATGAAATCGGGTTCTACGGCTAAAACGCCCTGTTCAGCTAGCACCATGCTCATTGGACATTGCACCGCATGTACAAAGGAAGCCGCATGCGCCATAGTCAAACGCAGCGGCGACGGCAGGGTTAAACGTGAATCAGTGCTCCAGCAATAACCACCGGCCACGGGACTTAAGCCGCGCTGTGCGAGCAATTCACTGGCCAGCTGGCTGACCGGCATAAAGCCTCGCATACGTACCTGAACCGCTTGTTCAACACTGGGGTAAATGGTTTTTTTCTTCTCGGCCAGATTAATATGCGCTAATAATGCTTCACCGAGTTTCTGGGGTGCTTTATCTGCTTCACCGGTATCCGGCACAAGACCATCAATCAAAGCAACCCGCTCAACCCGCTCGGGTACAGCGCCAGCAATTAAGACACTGATAATTCCACCCAATGAGTGACCTAATAAGGAAAACCTTTCCCAACCCAATTGTTGCGTAGCCATCAATGCATCTAGAGCAAAGTCCCAGAGCTGGTAGCCGGCACCGGGTGCGCGGTGACCTGAATGACCATGACCAGCCATATCAATCGCGACAATGCGTAAACCTTGCAGCTTTGGCGCGAGCAAATCAAAAGTCATCGCATTATCCAACCAACCATGCAGCGCCAATACGGGCTGACCATCTTCTGGGCCGTAAACGCGAGCCGCCAAATCAATATGGGGTAATTGAATACGTATTTCTTGAGCAGAAGCAGCCACTCAGTACTCCTTAATTCGTGTATCTATTGTTGTAATGGAGGATGTGGCGATTCTCTGCGCACATGTTGTAAGGAACGTAACTGCATGCTTGCAGCACCAATAAAGTCGCCTTCTAAGCAAGCCATACTAGCGGTATCCAATGGCAAACCATGCAGACGATCAGCATCCACTAGCCAGCTGGCTAAGGTGCCCAATAAAGGTTGATGCGCGACAATTAAGACGTTTTCCACAGAGCAGCCATCAAGCTTGCGCACCACCTCACGCACATCCTCTGCTGGGGTCAACCACGGCACAATTTCAATAGCGCCCTGATACGGCACTGTCGCACAAAACAGCGTTGCGGTTTGTCGCGCACGCACATAAGGGCTGGATAACACTCGATCAAAGTGAACATCATGCAACAGCGCAGCCGCTTGTAAGACTTGCTGACGTCCCTGTTCAGTCAACTGCCTCTCCGCATCATGCCGCTGATAGGGCTGTGCCTCGCCATGCCTTAGCAGCCATAACTTCATTGCTTAGGCACGTCCGCTGTTGAGTTCGCAGAGGCATCCGAATGACGTTCTGTTTCCAATGTATCAGGGGCGGCAGGTGTTTCTGACGCAGCAACTGTTTCCGCTGCTGGCTCTGCGCTAAGCACCGGTTCAGCGATCTCGACAGGTGCTGCAGGAGCTGTTACTGGAGCATCCACTGCCGCTTTTGCTTTAGGTACATAGGCCGGTTCACCTTCAGCAGCGCGAGCCTGTGGCCAATCTGCGACAGGCCATGGTTTCTCATCACTATTAAATACCGCAAAGCGGCCAATCTGCGCTAAGTACTGACTCAGGCTGTCGCCGAAACTCATAAAATGAGCACTGGGCGCTCCATAAAAAAGACGGTACAGCAACTGAGCCACCACTAAAATACCCAGCAGCGGCACCGCAACTTGCCATACCAAGAGAAATAACAGCATCCACAGCACACGCAACACAATGGACTCACGTCGGATAATTTTTTCTGGTGTTGTCATTCTAAAAACCTCTTTTAAAAGCCATCGGTCGAAATAAAATCAACATCGGTTTTTGGTTCGCCGGTCATTAATCCACCAATAATCTGTTCGAGCGTACGCCCTTCAAACAAAATGGCATGCAGCCCAGCAACTAACGGCATATAAACATCCAGCTCTTGAGACTTGGCTTTAAGTACCTTTAAGGTATTAACCCCTTCAGCAACTTCGCCTAAGCGCTCAACCGCTTCTTCCAGACTTAAACCCTCACCGAGCGCAAAGCCTACCTGATAATTACGGCTTTTCGGTGATGTACAGGTCACAATCAAATCGCCGACACCAGCTAAGCCTAAAAAGGTCATCGGGTTAGCACCCAATTTCACAGCAAAACGGGTCATTTCCGCCAACGCTCGGGTAATCAGCATACTTTTAGTGTTTTCTCCCATACCCATAGCCGCTGCCATACCCGCGATAATCGCATAGACATTTTTCAGCGCACCACCAAGCTCCACACCAAAGCGATCACGACTGGCATACACACGAAAAGTAGGGCCATGCAGTACCCTTTGCACCTCACGGCATAAGGCTTCATCTTCACTGGCAACAACACTGGCAGTTAACGCATGCGCGGCGACTTCACGCGCCAAATTAGGCCCAGATAACACGCCAACCCGCGCCAAAGGCGCAATGTCTTCTAAAATCTGACTCATCAGCAAAAACGTTTGCGGCTCAATACCTTTGGTGGTGCTGACCAGCATTTTGTCACGTAGTGCATCAGCATAAGGCGTTAACACTGAACGCAACGCCGTTGACGGTAAAGCCACAAAAATCAAATCACACTCAGCTAAAGCAATCGCCAAATCAGTGACAGCCACAACCCCCTCAAGCACCGTGACGCCTTTTAAATAACGCGGATTTTGCCGGTTGTCATTAATCGCTTGCGCTTGCTGTGCATCACGCATCCACAAGCGCACAGACTGCTGATTGCTGGCTAATAAATTCGCAATTGCAGTACCAAAACTGCCCCCACCTATTACTGCGATTGGTTTTGTTATTATCATGTATCTATTCTCTTCTGCCGTAGACTGGCGATTGCATCATTATACGGTGCTGCCCAAGCATAACCAGTGTTTAGCATTATCAGTTAAACTATCGCTTATTTTTATTTCTTCAATGAAGAGGCATGCACTTGCAGCGCATCAACTTATTGCGGCTTTTCCTAAATTGCGCTGTAGTGTTGCCTGGCGTACTCGGCGCAACCTGTGCCAGCTACGCGAACGACCTGTTTATAAGTAATACAGCCTTACCCGAGGTACTAACAGCCACCCACCTCTATCAAGCACCTGCGGCGGTCCCTGGCAGTGTCAGCACGATTGATCAAGCGTTGATCGCTGCCAGCGGCGCACGCAACATCATTGACTTATTACGTCTCGTGCCAGGCATGCTGGTGGTGCCCGATAGCAGTAATTTGGCTACAGCAAACTACCACGGCAGCAGCCCAGGCCAAGCCCGTCGCCTACAAGTATTAATTGATGGGCGCTCGGTCTATCGCGCCGCTTTTGCGCAAGTGGATTGGTCTGATTTACCGGTCGCGCTAGAGGATATTCAGCGTATTGAAGTATTTCGAGGCCCTAACACAGTCAGTTACGGTGCCAATGCGCTAATGGGCGTGATCAATATCATCACCTACAGCGCCAAAGACAGCCACGGCACCCTAATCAAAAGCAACCTCGGGAGTAACGGCATTCGTGACGGTTATGCGCGCCAAGCGTGGCACAGCGAACGTGCTGACATGCGCTTATCCATCTCATCATTGACTGATGATGGCTTTGATATACGTGATGACGGCATCGACTTTCGTGACAGCCGACGTCTCAGTCGTTTTAACTTAAGAGCCAATCATCAATTAAATGAGCAAAACAGTATTGATTGGCAGCTGGCGTTTAAAGAAGGCTCTAATCAAGTCAATAACAATTACCACTCTATCTTTGCCAGTAAAATCCAACCCACAGCCGAGGAACAAGACAGCAACTCGGATGAACAAGCTAAAGATTACGCTGGCAGCCTGCGCTGGACGGCGCATATGAATTCACAGCACAGTCTTTCCTTACAGGTCAACGCACAACAATGGGAGCGCTTACGTGAATGGCGCGGCTGTGATGCACAAATCAGCTTCAGCCCTGAGCTCAATGAGCTGTGGCGTATCTCCTCAGCCGCACAGCGTCAAGAACTCACTACGAACCCTACAAAACTAATCAGTGGTGCAAGCTTACGCCAAGTACAATTACAAACCTGGCTCGGAAGTAAGTTATTCATGCCCGGCAACCTAGCCCACAGCTGCGGTTTGATTAACGAAAACAGCCGCGAATCGCGCATCGATTTTGAACTGCAAGACACCTACAGCCTCTCTGAAAGCTTACGTTTAATCAGCGGTTTAAGTTATCGCTACGACCAAGCCCGCTCGAAAACCTTTTTAAATGGCCGTCAGCGCAAAGATATTACCCGCGCGTTTAGCCAATTTGAATGGTATGCCACCGAGCACTGGCTGTTACAAGGCGGCGGCATGCTAGAGCACGACAGCAGCAACGGTGACTCTTTCTCTCCTCGCCTAGCCGTCAACTACTTGTTTACCCCAGCGCATAGCGTACGCGCGGTATACAGCGAAGCGGTACGTTCACCGGACATGTTTGAAAACAATGCTGACTGGCAATACCAGGTACAGGACTTACGCCCTAGCATTGGGCAAAGCAGCAGCGCTAATTTCTTTATGAACGCGCAAGGCAGCGGCAATTTGCAACAAGAAAAAATGCGTGCAGTTGAGCTGGGCTACAATGGTCATTTCGCGCCGCAAAGGCTTTCGGTTGATATCAAAGTATTTGATGAAAAAATCACCCAAATGATCAGCCATAAACCAAGTATCCAATCTTTCAACCTCAGTAATAACGATCATATTCGCTTTTATGGCAGTGAGCTGGAAGGCAACTGGTACGCCACCGATAAAGACCGCCTGCGCATCAGCTACGCCTATATTAAAGAACAAGCCAGTAACTCTCTCGATCAAGGCGTAACCCCACCACACAGCGGCTCATTAGCATGGCTGCGCAATTGGAACGAACAATGGAGCAGTAGCCTTATATATTTTGCTGCACAGCAACTGAACCAACACGACTTGCAACTGATCACTGCTCGTATCAGTAAACAATTTCAACTGGGCAAAACCCATTTACAAATCGCTGGCAACTTACAGAAAGCGCTGAATAATCAGCCAATAGGACGCACCAACAACCAGGACAACTCCTCTGACACTGCTTACGCGACCGTGCAGTTGGAGTTTTAAATGCGCGATGCTTAAGCGTGCCAGGCTTTTATTGTATGCAGCCTGCTTGCTCTGCGGGGTAAGTGTGCCTGCCGCTGCGCAAATCATTCTCAGCGCCGAGCATGACAGCGTCAACGTGCGCCGCTTTACTCAAACCCTGGCGCAAGCATTGCCCGAACTGGATATTCAATATGTGGCGCGTACACAGCTAACCACGCAGACTCAATTCTCTGCAGACACTCAGTTGATTTTACTTGGCCCAGCATTGCTTGATTGGCGTCTACAGCTCAGCGGGCGCCCCCCAGCAACACTGATCTTACAAGTCAGCCGCGTTCAGGCCTATCAGCGCCTCGCTGGTCAACAACCGAGCCAAATAACTTTTTTATGGAGTGATCCGCCACTAGAACGGCAAGTTGCCTTACTCAAGGTTATGTTGCCAGGGCTCAAAAACGTAGGGGTTTTATATGGTAAACATAGCGCCTTTTTATTACCCGAAATGGAGCACATCTTACAGACGGAAAACCTCACCTTGCACAAGTATTACTGGTCTAACAGCCATGATGCACGCAGCCTTAACCATTTACTGGAGAAAACCGAGGTCTTACTGGGCATCGATGACACCACTATTTACAATCCAACAACCATTAAAAGCATCTTGCTCAGTAGCTATGCACGCAAACAAACTTTAATTGGGCCCACCGCAGCTTTTATTAAAGCAGGCAGCCTTGCTTCCACTTATAGCGATCAAAATGATTGGATACACACACTCAGTAGGCTGCTGCAAATGCCATCAACAACTTGGCCGAGCAGTCAATATCCGAGCGACTTTAAAGTCATGAGTAACCGCCAAGTTGCACGTTCACTGGGCATTCAGAAAACACGCGCCTCGTTAATCAATACACAACTCCAACAACGCAGGCAGACACCATGAAACAATGGCTTGGTAGCAGCATTCACCGTCATACCTTATTTGTTAGCCTTCTGCCGGCGGTACTTGTCGCCTTTTTACTCACGGGATATTTCACTCTATCTCGTCTGCAAAACTTGCAAGAAGAGTTGGCCAGTGCCGGCCAGCTATTTGCTAATCAGCTGGCACCCGCAGCTGAGTTCAGCGTGATCTCAGGCAACCTGCAAGTCTTAGATACACTGCTACAAGGCACATTAAAGCACCCGCACATTGCCTTTATTGAGATTTACGATAAGCAACAACGGCTTCTGACACGCAAAGCAAAAGACTTACCAAAAAGTGCTGCAGGTGCAACTTTTCAAGCCAACATCACCCGACAAACGGTGCGATTAGATCCTCTTTTTCTATCTTCACCGTTTTTAGCTGACACAGCAGAACAAGAAGAAAGCATCGGCCATGTACTGGTCGGCATGACCGACGGCATCCTAAAAAAACAACAGCAACATATTTTGTTTCATGCTTTTTGGTTGATTTGCCTCGCCCTCTCTCTCACTTGGGCGTTGGCCTATACATTGGCGCGCAGTTTATCCACCCCCATCAGTAAAATGCGACAAAAGCTACATGCTATGGATAGCGGTCTTTACCATACGCCGGCGCTAGAAGGTATCCACAATGGCGAGTTAGCGGAGCTCAGCCAGCGCATCAATATGCTCTCAGAGACCTTGCACAACGCACAACTAACCCAACAAAAAAACACGACTGAACTGCAACGCGCCCAGCATGAAGCGGAACGTGCCAATCAAGCCAAGTCAGATTTTTTAACCATGATGAGCCATGAATTGCGCACACCGATGAATGGTGTACTGGGCATGCTACAACTGCTTGAGCAAACGCAACTGAGCCAAGAGCAAGTTGAATACACCGCCATTGCACACAGTTCAAGCCTACAAATGATTGAGGTGATTAACGACATTCTCGATTTCTCACGACTCGAGCATGATGCTTTACAACTGGAATGCATTGCTTTTTCACTGGCTGACTTATTTGCGTCACTGCAGCGATTCTTTAAATACAGTGCTGAGCAGCACGCTATTGACCTGAAATTTTATATGCTTAACGATATCACGCCGCTAAAGGTTGAAGGTGATCCGACTCGTTTGCGACAAATTTTAGTCAACCTCTTGTCCAATGCATTAAAGTTTACCGCACAAGGGCAAGTAACCTTACGCCTTAACTGGACGAGAAGCACAGATCGACAAATTCTTTTACAATGTGCAGTTACTGACTCAGGCATTGGTATTGCAAAAGAGCAACTTGAGCATATTTTCGATGCTTTTCACCAAGGTGATCAAAGTATTTCACGCCGCTATGGTGGCACAGGTCTTGGCTTATCCATTGCGCATGCTTTAGCCATACAAATGGGCGGCCAACTCAGCGTCACTAGTGAGTTGCAGCACGGATCAACATTTACCCTCAGCGTACCCTTGCATGACAGTACCGGTTAAAAGTGGCTTAAAACAAAAACCAAAGGGCGTACACGATCATTATGTGCAACACGATAAAACAGTAGGCGCGATGAAAACCTGTGACTTATGACACGCCTGTGCGGTCTAACCATGCAAATAAGTAGTCCTGATGCTTTTTGTCTCATCCCTGCAGTTTATTCAAAAATAAGCAGGGAAAAGGCTTAAGTTGAATAGAGTTTTTTTGTTAAGCGTTATTAAATGTGTTAAAAACACGCTGATACACTGGACACATTAAAGAGTAGATGGATCTCCATCGCCCACATGCAATACACGATTAGGCACGTTGAGGAGCCCGCATGACCAAACAAAACGCCTTCACCTATGAAGAATTGCTCAAATGCAGTCGCGGAGAGCTCTTTGGACCAGGTAACGCGCAACTGCCCGCCCCGAATATGCTTATGATGGATCGCATCGTGAACATCAGCGAAACCGGTGGCAAATATGGTAAAGGGCAAATCACTGCCGAACTTGATATACATCCGGACTTATGGTTTTTTGCTTGCCACTTTGAAGGCGACCCAGTTATGCCGGGCTGTCTAGGCCTTGATGCCATGTGGCAGCTCGTCGGTTTTTATCTGGGTTGGCAAGGCTTTCCTGGGCGCGGCCGTGCGCTGGGTTCAGGCGATGTTAAATTTGTTGGACAAGTACTACCAACAGCTAAAAAAGTCACCTACCAAATCGACATTAAACGCACCATTAATCGTTCGCTGATTCTCGCGATTGCTGACGGCACTGTGAGTGTTGATGGCCGCGAAATTTATACAGCCGAAGGTTTACGTGTCGGCTTGTTTTCTTCTACAGACTCTTTCTAAAGGATAACCAGTATGCGTCGCGCTGTAATCACTGGATTGGGCATCGTCTCTTGCCTAGGTAATGACAAAAACACCGTAGCCGCCAACTTACGTGCAGGCCATACCGGTATCCGTTTTAACCCCTCCTATGCGGAAATGGGCTTACGCAGTCAAGTTTCCGGAACGGTTGAGATTGACTTAGAAGCACTGATTGACCGTAAGTTTTTCCGCTTTATGGGTCAAGCCGCCGCTTTTTCCTACTTATCCATGCAGCAAGCAATTGAAGACAGTGGCTTAAGCCCTGAAGATGTCTCCAATCCTCGCACCGGTTTGATTGCTGGTTCAGGTGGCGCATCCACCTTAAACCAAATGGAAGCCATTGATATCCTGCGTGAGAAAGGTGTAAAGCGTATTGGCCCATACCGCGTCACCCGCACCATGGGCAGCACCGTATCAGCTTGTCTTGCCACACCATTTAAAATTAAAGGTGTGAACTACTCAGTGTCATCCGCTTGCGCAACCAGTGCTCATTGCATCGGTCAAGCCGTTGAACAAATCCAACTGGGCAAACAAGACATTGTGTTTGCCGGGGGCGGCGAAGAAGAACATTGGAGTCAAAGTTGCTTATTTGACGCGATGGGCGCCCTGTCTACGCAATACAACGACACGCCAGAAAAAGCTTCACGTGCCTACGACAGTAAACGCGATGGTTTTGTCATCGCCGGCGGCGGCGGCATGGTGGTGGTTGAAGAGCTAGAGCATGCACTGAAACGTGGCGCGAAAATCTATGCTGAAATTGTTGGCTACGGCGCAACTTCTGATGGTTATGACATGGTCGCGCCCAGCGGTGAAGGTGCTGTACGTTGCATGCAACAAGCTTTAGCGACTGTGGATACGCCTATCGACTACCTCAACACTCACGGCACCTCCACACCGGTAGGTGATATTGCAGAAGTTCGTGCAATACGTGAAGTCTTTGGCGATAAAGCACCACCGATCAGCTCCACAAAAAGTCTCTCAGGTCACTCACTGGGAGCCGCAGGCGTACAAGAAACCATTTATTCATTATTAATGATGGAAGGCGACTTTATTGCCGGTTCTGCAAATATTGAAGAGCTTGACGACGAAGCCAAAGGCCTTCCAATCGTGCAGCAAACGCAAGAAAATGTAACTTTAAATACAGTTATGAGTAACAGCTTTGGTTTTGGCGGCACAAATGCCACGTTGATCCTTAAGCGTTATACGAAATAAGTAAACGTTAAGCAAAACGGCCGTTGCAAATTATTTGCAACGGCCGTTTTTTTATGCCAATAAAACCATCAACTCAGTCAACTCGCACGACAGTACGTCCTGTTTGCTGGCTTGCCAACATTGTGGCAATGGCATTGGGTACATCTTTTAAGCTGATTTCTTTCACTAAGCCTTCTAAGTCCAATTTCCATTGCAGCGAGAGCTTATCCCACATCGACGCCTTGTTAACCAAGGGTAATTCGACCGAGTCAACTCCAAGCAAATTCACCCCACGCAAAATAAACGGTAAGACGCTGGCTTTAAAATCAATACCTGCCGTGAGCCCACAGCACGCCGCACTCGCGCCATACTGCAACGCTTTGACAGCGTTAAACAAGATATCACCACCGACGGTATCCACCACGCCAGCCCACAGCGGTTTAAGCAATGCCTTATCCGTACCTGCAGTTAAAACTTCACGGTCTATTACTGCCTGCGCACCGAGTTGCCGTAAGAAATCAGCCTGCTCAGCTTTACCGGTGGCAGCAGTCACGTGAAAGCCTAACTGATTGAGCAAGACCACCGCAATGGAGCCAACACCACCGGTCGCGCCCGTCACTAATACAGAACCCGCATCAGGCGTTAACCCCGCGCGCATTAGCTTATCAACGCACAATGCTGCAGTTAAACCCGCAGTCCCCAGCACCATCGCCTCACGCATCGATAAACCGCTAGGACGCTTAATCACCCACGCGGCAGGCACGCGAATATATTGCGCCATACCACCATAAGTATTCATGCCTAAATCATAACCCGTAACGATCACCTCATCACCCGGCGCAAACTCTGCCACAGCAGAGTGTTCAACCACACCCGCCGCATCAATACCTGGGGTATGCGGGAACGTGCGGGTCACCCCTCGATTACCGGTCGCCGATAGCGCATCTTTGTAATTCAAGGATGAATACTTCACACGAATCAGTACATCACCCACTGGCAAATCATCCATTGAACGCTCAATTACGCTTTGCTGGAAATGTGGTGTTTCAGTCACCCATAATGCTTGATAGGTATTCATTAAATATCCTCTACGGTTACTGGTGTATCGCGCGCTAGCCAACAAAGCGGCGCTGCAAACGTTCCCAACCTTTATCAGCAATGTGCTCAACAGCAGCACCTGCAGTTAAGCCAACACGCTCTTGTAGGCTTTTCTTTTGCACAAACTTTAACGCATACAAATCAGCGTCTACAGCGCGCTTCGACAAATACTCATCACTGGTTTGTAATTGATCGACCAACTGTTGCTGCAGAGCGTCAGTACCCAGCCAAATCTCACCGGTCGCGACAGCATCAATGTCCAGCTGCGGACGGTACTGCACGACAAAACGTTTAAATAAATCATGCGTGGTTTGCAAATCCTGAAGAAACTTTTCACGACCCTGCTCGGTATTTTCACCCAGCATGGTCAACGTACGTTTGTACTCACCGGCAGTTAAGATTTCCACATCAATATTGTTTTTCTTTAACAAGCGATGAATATTGGGCAATTGCGCAACCACACCGATAGAACCCAAAACAGCAAAAGGCGCACTTAAAATCTTGTCGCCAATACACGCCATCATATAACCGCCACTGGCCGCAACTTTATCCACGCAGACCGTTAAAGGAATTTTTGCCTCACGAATACGGGCTAATTGAGAAGATGCCAAACCATAGCTGTGCACCATGCCACCGCCACTTTCCAGACGCAAAACCACCTCATCGGTGGGCTGTGCAACGGCAAGTAGCGCAGTAATTTCATGGCGCAAACTATCCGCGGCAGAGGCTTTAATATCACCATCAAAATCCAAAACAAACACACGCGGTTTATTTAGACCCGCTTTTTTATCTCTTTTTGCTTGTGCATTTGCAGCTTTGCAACGTGCTTTTAATTGTGCCTTATCCAACACATTGAGCTCGATAGTATCTTTTAGCTCAGTATAAAAATCATTTAAGCTGCTTACCAGCAGCTCACCTGCGCGGGTGCGCCCACGCGAACGTAATGCAGTTGCCATCGCCAGAATAACAATAATAACCACTAAAACAGTCACCGCACGCGCCAAAAACCCTGCGTATTCAAGTAAAAAGTCCACTGTTCACTCCTTAAAAAATATTCATCACTATCTTACCTGAGAGCCTCTAGGTATTGAGAACAATTATCGCCTCACATCTAACCACAATAACGTTTTACTCTATCCGCTCATCACCGCTCAAGACAGTCTTCGAACGCGCATTCGAAGACACTCCACAGCCTTTTCAAACAATCGTATGAATTTTATTTGACAGCCCTGCTCGTTCACAATAATCTCCATAGCTCGCACATCTACAGGTGTACATAGCGTTGGGTAGCATTTATTTAATTCGACATGGCCAAGCTTCATTCGGCGCCGATGATTACGATGTACTATCAGCACTCGGTATAGAGCAAGCGCAGCAACTTGGTGATTACTTAATCAACACAGGTGTAACATTGAACACCTGTGTCAGTGGTAACTTACATCGTCAAAAAGATACCGCTAAAGCAACATTGGCGCGTTTTACTGACGCAGGCTTGCCAGCACCAACACTAAGTATTGATAGTGCTTTCAACGAAATCGACGCAGATGCAGTGATTCGCTTTCTTGCTCCTTTGATGCTGGATGATGAGCCCAACGCAATCCACAGCTTGCGCAATCCGTTACAGGACAAAGCCGAATTCCAGCGTATTTTTGCGCTGATTATGCAGCGCTGGTCAGCAGAAACCGATGATATTCCTGTGCACTTACGCTGGTCGACATTTATCCAGACCGTTGAGACAGGCTTACAGCGCATCCTCCATAATGCAGCACCTGATGACCACATCGGCATTGTTACTTCAGGCGGGACTATTACGGCATTTTTGCACCTACTCACCGGGGTAACAGCAGATAAAGCCTTTGAACTGAATTGGCAAATCGTTAACACTTCACTCAGCCGTCTAAAGTTTCGCGACGACTCGGTGGTACTGGCTTCTTTTAACAGTCATGCACACCTTGACCTGTTAAAGAATAAAAAACTCATCACCTACCGTTGAGTTTTTAATATCACGCGGTATAAACCGCACAAAAATCTTAAAAAGGATACATTATGTCTTCTACCGCAGAGATCATTAAAACGCTTACTTCTAAATTTAATGCTGCAGCTGCTGCTGGCTTAGATTTAGTTTTTCAATTCAACATCGAAGATGCTGAAAATTACTCTTTGACTGTTAAAGACGGCACATGCGACGTTCAAGCGGGCGAAAATGCTGATGCTAACGTTACTTTGATCATGGACAGCGAAACATTTAAAGGCATTGCAACCGGCGAAACTGATGGTATGCAAGCATTTATGGGCGGTAAACTGCGCGCTGAAGGCGACATGATGCTAGCCATGAAACTGAGCGAATTATTCCCAGTTTAAGCAACACGCTAAGCAACAAAAAAAGCCGGATTTTTTATCCGGCTTTTTTATCACCACCTGTTTTGGAGAAGACGGATGCCATGCAGTAAAGCGTTGTTTATTTATGAAGATGCCGAAAACACGCGAGTGCAAGCGGTTATTGAGTACGCTGCTGCTAATGACATTAAGCTCTCGCAAATGTCGCTCAGTGCTTTTTTAGCACAACCAGGACGGCCTTTAGATTTTGCCAATCATGTCGTTGCCCTTTGCTCTGACAGCGATCTTGCTAAGCTGATTGATCAAGCTAAATCACTCAACTTTAGCCTTGGCATTATTCCCGTCGACAGCCAACAAATACGTCTGCGTGATTGGTTTATGTTTACGGGGAAAGTGGAGGAACATATAGCGCTTGCTTTCGATACACCAAGTAAAGCAATCGATGTATTGCGTTGCAATAATGAGGTCGCGCTGGGCTCAATCATGCTAGGCAAAACCCCCTTTCTTGATCAAAGAAGCCGTACTTATCGACAACGCTCTGAATCCCTCATACGCCGTCTTTTTTATATGCTGGCGGTGCTCTGGAGTAGCTCACGTAACTTATTTGCGATTCATCCTTTTCCTATTACTTTATCGGTTGGCAGTGAATACAGCGTTAAAACAGCCATTACTGGCATGGTCTCGATTGAAAATAATGTCACCAACGCTGCCGCACGCCTGATCAACACCAGTATTTCGATACAAGACGGCAAAGTTTCCACCTTACTCATCGCGCCAAAATCAATCAGCCAATACTTGATGTTTTTAATTAAAGCGTCTTTCAATTTTGATAAGAAAGTCAGCCGTTTACCCGAGTCTATGAGTTATGTGCGCAGCAACTATTTGCGCGTCGACAGCACAACGCCACTGACATTCTATATCGACAGCCAAAAACGTGAAGCACACAGCATTGAACTGGAGCTCTACCCAGATGCCGTTAAGATTAACTTACCGCAAACATACTACGAAACCCAAGGCGAACAACATAGCGATAAAGACACGCTAAAACTTGAAAATTTACCGTTAAACGAACAACGCTTAGATATGATTGAGCAACGTTTACCAATGTTTACTCATGCGCTTGAAGAAGACTTTAAAGACTTGTTCATGCAGCTGCGTGAAAATGCTCAAGCCCATAGCAGCTTTATTTCCTTGATGATGCTCAGCAGCTTAGTCGGTAGCTTAGGTCTTTTTTTATCCAGCCCTGCTGTAATTATCGGTGCAATGGTACTCGCGCCATTGATGTCACCTATAGTGTCTTTATCAATGGCCCTGTTGCGTAACGATCTGACACTATTGAAAAAATCGTTATCCACCATTGTTATTGGTATTGTCTTAGCCATCGGCATGGCAGCGCTATTGGCATTGATTATTCCGATTACCCGCATTACCCCGGAAATGGCTGGGCGCCTGCACCCCAATCTCCTCGACCTCGGCGTGGCAATCTTCTCAGGTATGGCCGGCGCTTATGCACATGCACGCGAAAGCGTAATGAAAAGCATGCCCGGCGTCGCTATTGCGGTCGCATTGGTGCCGCCACTATGTGTCGCAGGGATTGGGATTGGCTGGTGGGACTGGCAAGTCATCAGTGGCGCAGCCCTTCTCTTCTTAACCAACTTGGTGGGTATCGCTCTCGCCGCCGCACTGACCTTTTTAGTTCTAGGCTACGCACCTATTGTTAAAGCCCGTCGCGGCTTAGTACTATCACTGGTGCTCATGTTGGCCATTGCGGTGCCCCTTACTTGGTCATTTCAAACCATGTACAGCATCTGGCAGGTAGAGCAAAAAATTGATGCGTTAGCATTAAATATACACGGCAAAGAACTGCATCTAGACACTTTACAAGTACAGATAAAAAGCGCAGAGACACAGCTCAAGCTGGAAGTCAGCTCCGACACTGAAATCACTTATGCCGACTTAGTCGCTTTAAAAGCACAACTTGAAGAACTCTTGCACACCTCTGTGCGTTTAGAGGTGACGCCGCGCATTACTCTTTAAACAACACTCGCCTCTTGCTCTGCACTCACTCGCCCGAGCTAAAGCTTGGCTGGCATAAGTCAGAGTGATGAGCTGGCGTGCCTTGAGATTTTTCCGAACACGTAGAGAAATGCTGCTCTGATAACTATTTTGCTAAGCTGCTTACACAAAATAACCGGCCCTAGCCACAGGGCGGGTTAACATAATTATCAGTCGTTGCTTGATTTACCAATAGCCTGCAAAACATACTGCGGCAAGGCAAATGCAGCCTGATGAATATCAGCATTGTAGTAGCGCGTGATAATCCCACTGTCGGCAAAACGCTGGCGCAAGCTATCCAAATGGGTCTGGCGTGTCTTACGGTTTTTAGCCGCCCAAGCGAAAGTCATACTGCCACCAATGTATGTTGGCACAGCCGCATGGTAAAAATGCCAATCAGCAAACAACCCTTGGATATTGTTAGCTGTAGTTTTAACTTCATCAATTTGTAAGAACGGTGTGCCATTTTGTGCAACCAAAATACCCTCATCATTTAAACAACGATGACAGGCATGATAAAAATCTTCTGAGAAGAGCACTTGCGCAGGACCGGCTGGGTCCGGGCAATCGCTAATAATGACATCAAATTTTTCAGTGCAATTGGCAATAAAACGCATGCCATCATCAATGACTAAATTCACTCGAGAATCATCAAAAGCACCATTTGAATGATTGGGTAAATATTCTTTACACATATCAACCACGGCTTGGTCAATCTCGACCATAGTGATGCGTTCAACACTGGAGTGGCGGCATACTTCACGCAACATGCCACCATCACCACCACCAATAATTAAAATATTACGTGCAGCACCGTGCGCCAAAATGGGTACATGGGTGAGCATTTCATGGTAAATGAACTCATCGGCCTCGGTGGTCTGAATCGCACCATCGAGCGCCATGATACGACCCATTCTCGCGTTTTCAAAAATAACTAAGTGCTGATGCTCGGTTCGAACCTCATGCAATATCTTATCTATTTGAAAAAACTGGCCATAATTATCATGCAGCGTTTCACGGTAATCAGTCATGGTGCCCCTCAGAAGACGTCTAATAAAAACTGCAGTGATTATACGGTAAGCATCAGCGGAAATTACAGGAAATACAAACACGGCTGCGCGGTCACTGCAGTGACTTTTGCAGACCTCATGTGACAGCCTTAGTAGACGGGTAATTCGATATTTTTAAACAAGTCATCCACTTCATCTTTACTGCGCGCTTGGATAACTTTGGCCTGAATTTCACGATCCAAGTGAGGGGCAAAGCGCTCAATAAAGTCACTCATAAATCCGCGTAAGAAGGTACCGCGACGGAAGCCAATTTTAGTCACACTGGATTCAAATAAATGACTGGCATCCAAGGCCACTAAATCTTGATCTTGCAGCGCATCCACCGCCATTCCGGCAACAATTCCAACGCCTAAACCCAAACGCACATAGGTTTTAATAACGTCAGCATCAGCAGCAGTAAAAATCACCTTTGGAATCAGCCCCATTTGCGTAAAGGCTTCATCCAATTTAGAACGACCAGTAAATCCAAACACATAGGTGACAATTGGAAATTCAGATAATGCTTCGAGACTGAGCTTGGGCAAACTCGCTAAAGGATGTCCTTTAGGCACAACAACGCAACGATTCCAACGGTAGCACGGCATCATAATTAAATCGCCGAACTGCTCCATACCCTCGGTGGCGATGGCAAAATCAACCGTACCATCGGCGGCCATTTCAGCAATTTGCGTTGGCGTACCTTGATGCATATGCAATGCAACATCAGGGTATTGCTGCATAAAACCACTGATAATCTGTGGTAAGGCATAACGTGCTTGCGTATGCGTGGTGGCAATGGATAATGAGCCGATGCGTTCATTCGAAAACTCTTGACCAATTTGTTTAATATTTTCGCACTTACGCAGCACTTCCCCAGCGGTCTTAATAATGCGTTCACCAGCAGCCGTCACTCGAGTTAAATGTTTACCACTGCGGGCAAAAATTTCCACGCCAAGCTCGTCTTCAAGTAAACGTATTTGTTTGCTAATGCCGGGCTGCGAGGTATAAAGGGCTTGTGCAGTAGCAGAAACGTTAAGGCCATTGCGTGATACTTCCCAGATATAGCGCAGTTGTTGTAGCTTCATCAGGTACCTCGAGAAAAAAGTGCTGGCAAAATAAATTCAACATTACTTATAACTGTAATGAATTTTTATTTCCACACTTATAACCATTAACTTAATATTAATCATTTAAACGCAGGCGTAATTGATGACTTCAACAGCTGCACGTCCAGCTTTTTTAAAGGCCTTTCAACAGCACTGGCCCTTTATGCAAGCACAGCCATGCTGCACTCTAGTATCCGCTCGTTTTGAGCAACAACAACTCACTGATGAAGACTTTATTAACGCCGGTATCAGCGCACCTAATGCCGTACGTAAACGCCAAGCAGAATATTTATCCGCGCGCTTATGTGCGCGGCAGGCGCTGATGGTACAAACTGGGCAGGAGGGCTTGCCAACCCCACAAGAGAACAGTCGCGCGCCGGCTTGGCCTACTCAAAGCTGTGGTTCAATGAGCCATAGCCACGGCATCTCCGCTGCAATTGTCGGTGACACTCAGCGCTGGCAGAGCTTGGGCTTGGATATTGAAAAACCACTCAAGATTGAACGCGCTCAACGCCTCTCCAGCACGATCCTCACCTCAGCCGAACAGCAATACTATCAGAGCTTAGATGCACACAGCGCAGCCTGGTATTTAACCTATGTATTCTCGTTTAAAGAAAGCTTGTTTAAAGCGTTAAATCCGCTGACTGACGTGTATTTCACGTTTCAGGATGCACAGGTTTTAGATTTCGAAATTGCTGAAATGGGCCGAGCCCGCTTGCTGCTGGGTAAGCAACTCTCGAGCGAATGGCAAGTGGGCAACGAACTTGAGGGACAGTTTGCGCGCTTACACGGCAGTGCAATCACTTTAGTCAGTGTGCCTGCAGCCACCAACAACTTGCATTATAAGTGACCTTGACTGAGTCACTTATAATGCAAGAACAGACTAAGCGTGCTTGAGCATGCGCGCTAAAATAATCTTGACCTTCGACATACCAACATTTAACGCAGCATCAATTTGCGTCATGGTAATCACCCCAGTGGATTTTCCTGCAGCCGGGTTGACCACTAAAGATAAGCATGCATAACTCATGCCTAATTCACGCGCCAAGACTGTTTCTGGCATACCTGTCATACCGACAATGTCACAGCCATCACGTTCCATACGCACAATTTCTGCCACTGTTTCTAAGCGTGGGCCTTGAGTGCAACCATACACGCCGTGATTGGTGCAGTTATAACCACAAGCTGCTACCGCAGCAATTAGCTTTTTACGCAAGGTTTCATCATAGGGGTAGCTAAAATCAACGTGCGTAACATGTTCTAACTCGCCGTCATATAAAGTGTGCTGACGACCAGAAGTATAATCAATGATTTGATCTGGAATGCAGAAATGCCCAGTTGGCATATGAGCCGTGATGCCACCAACCGCATTAATCGCCAAAATAGAATGTGCGCCGGCATGACGTAACGCCCATAAGTTAGCGCGATAATTGACCTGATGCGGTGGAATGCGATGTGGATGACCATGTCGCGCTAAAAACAATACTTCGCGACCGGCATACATACCTAATAAAATCTCAGCAGAGGTTGGTCCATAAGGCGTATCAATAAACAATGCATCGCGAATCGTAAGTCCTTCCAACTGGGTTAACCCGGTGCCGCCGATAATTGCGTATCTACTCATCTGCCACCTCTCATTGATTCAATTAAATTACTTTTAGTGCCTGGCGTGCGGACTGCCATCGCGGATGCTGTTGAAAGTCATGCTGAGCAAGGTGATGACCTTGCATCACCGATAGCTGTCGACAAGGCCTCACTTGCTGAGTCTGCAAAGCACTCAACGCCAGTTCGGCAGCAACACGATCGTTGCATAGTAACCCAACATCACAACCGGCGGTAAGTGCAGCGAGCATACGTTGCGCCGCATCACCCGCTACATGCGCACCCGCCATCGACAAATCATCGCTAAATAACACACCTTTATAAGCGAGTTGTTGCCGTAAAATATCCTGCAGCCAGATTTTCGAAAAGCCTGCAGGAACAGTATCCACTTGAGGATAAATCACATGCGCGGGCATCATTCCAGCCAGCAGATTTTTTAGACGTTTAAACGGTTGTAAATCGGTTTGATTGATCTGCGCAAAACTGCGCTCATCCACCGGAATGTCCACATGCGAATCGGCCGTCACCCAGCCATGTCCTGGAAAGTGTTTACCCACTGCCGGCATACCTGCCGCCTGCATGCCCTTTAAAAAAGCACCAGCCAACCGCTCAACAGTCGCTGCATCCGGACCAAATGAGCGCAGGCCAATCACACTGCTGCGTCCATAATCAAGATCTAAAACCGGGGCAAAACTAAAATCAATGCCCATCGCTAAGACTTCCCAAGCCATTAACCAACCGCACTCTTCGGCAAGCTGCTCTGGGTTATCCGCTTCAATCAAACGCCCCATCGCAGGCAATGCAACAAAGCCCTGGCGCAAGCGCTGCACACGACCGCCCTCTTGATCAACACCAATTAACAAATCACTGCGCAGCGCACGAATCGCACGACACAGCTCACGAACTTGCTGCGGGTGTTCAATATTTCGAGCAAATAGAATAACTCCGCACACTTCAGGTTGGCGCAGTAACTGACGATCCTCAGCAGTTAAATAGGTACCGCTAATATCCAACATCAACGAGCCTTGCATGCTCCATCCTTATTACTGTGGCAGCGTAAAATCTCCGCCTCGGTGTGTTCACTGATTTCAACAGGGCAAGCGTCTGCCAAGTGATTATAGAGTTCAATTATGTCGGTATTATGCATGCGAATGCAGCCGTGTGAGTAGGGCTGCCCTAACAGATGTTCATCTGCCGTACCGTGAATATAAATATAACGACGAAAGGTATCACAATCACCTAAGCGATTACGCTGCAGCTCAGTACCGCTTAACCATAAAATACGGGTTAAGATCCAATCGCGCTCTGGTTGTGCCTGCTGCAGTTGTGGCGACCAAACCTCGCCGGTCCAGCGCCGTCCGCGCAGTACTGCGCCCAGCGGTAAGTTAGCACCAATTTTTGCACGCACATAGTGTATGCCACGCGGTGTGCAGCCCGAGCCATTGCGTTCCCCCGAACCATTTAAAGCGGTTGAAATAATGTAACAACGCACTAACTGCTGATTCGAAAAAGCATACAGTCGCTGCTCTGCAATGGAAACATGCAGATAATTAATGATCACAAATTACCTTTAAGATTGATTAGGGTGCTTTCTTTTTAATTGCAGCCTGCATTTGCACAGTGTCAATCGCACTGTCGGCACGCATGCCCGCCGCTAAGAACGGCACCATTAAACGCATCACCTGTTCGGTGGTCATGTGTACTTGATACTCAGTTTCAACAATAGCACGCAAAGCTTTGATACCCGACATGCTAAATGCAGCGGCACCAATCATAAAATGCACGCGCCAAAACAACTCAATAGCTTGTATTTCTGGTGCTGCAGTATGCAATAACAGCATATAGCGATGAAAAACCTTGCCATACATTTCATTCAGGTAACGGCGTAAGTGTCCTTGGCTTTGACTAAACGCGAGACCCAATAAGCGCATAAAGATCGACAAGTCATTACCACTACGAGGCTTCACGGCAAGGGTTTGCTGCACCAACAATTCCAGCAAATCTTCTACAGTCCAAGCGGGCTGATCATCGGCTGAACGACGTTCAAGCGCTTCATCTAAACTGATACAAAGCGGCCCTAAAAACCTAGAAAATACCGCTTGAATCAGCGATTTCTTAGAACCAAAATGATAATTTACCGCAGCAAGATTGACCTGCGCTTTACTGGTAATAAGCCGTAATGAAGTTTCCGCAAAGCCTTTCTCTGCAAACAGAATCTCTGCTGCATCTAAAATACGCTCTACAGTGTCTGACTGAGCCATGCAATTTCCACTCTAGATAATCGTTTCAAACATACGTTTGAAACGTATTTACTGTCAAGCCTACCAATCCAGTAAAGACAAATATCACACATAAAAACAATTATTTCGCTGGCTTATTGGCTTAAGAGCAGCAAAGACGCGACGGCTAGCAATTTAGTCACCGACCGATGCCCAGTCAACAAAACCCAGTTGCCAAGTCGCTAAAATAAGCAAGCCAAAAATAATGCGGTACCACGCAAATACTGCATAACTGTTATTGGCAATAAATTTCAACAAGGCACGCACAGCTAACATCGCAAAGATAAATGAGGTGACAAAGCCAATCGCAAACACCGGCAAATCATTACCGTTAACAAAAAGCTCGCGGTGCTTATAAACCGAATACACCGTAGCGCCAATCATAGTAGGCATGGCTAAGAAAAAAGAAAACTCAGTCGCGGCTTTGCGCGACAAACCAAAAAACAAACCACCAATAATTGTGGAGGCTGAACGTGAAGTACCTGGCACAAGCGCTAAACATTGTGCACAACCCACTTTTAAGGCTTGCTTCCAATTCATATCATCGACGGTTTGCGCCTCAATACAATGCGTGCGCTTCTCAGCCCAAAGCATAACAAGACCGCCAATGACTAACGCACTAGCAACAGTGATCGGGTTAAATAACCACTTCTCAATTAAATCAGCAAAGGTTAAACCCAATACCACTGCAGGGAAAAAGGCGACCAACACATTAGCGGTAAAACGTTGTGCACCGACCTCATGCGGTAAACCAATAACAATACTGGTAATTTTGACTCGATACTCCCACATCACCGCTAAAATAGCGGCCAGCTGAATAATAATATTAAAGGCTTTCGCGCGCTGCCCATCAAAGCCAATTACATCCGCCACAATAATTTGATGCCCAGTACTCGAAACAGGCAAAAACTCAGTCAGCCCCTCCACCACACCTAAAATAAACGCCTGTACCGCTAACCAAATATCCATAACATCCTAATCAACTGCATAAATACTGTAAGGTTGCGCATCTTACCTTTGTGCGCGGTGCTTTTCACGGGAATTACTTAACGCTTGTGGTACACATATAAAATAAGGCGCTTAGTCGCATGGCTGAATGCCTAGAAAACTCGTAATATCCAAGAAAAATCTATTGCCAACTAAAAAAGATAGATCAATAAGAAAGAATTAAAGGTATGCATCAATTGGTCATCAACTTTTTCCACTAGTGACCGATACATACAATAATACTGATGACCATCACAGAACGATGCCTCAGGCGCGTTTCGCTAGGAGTGTTTTATGCAGTTTCTTCGCCAAATTTCCATCAGCAAACGTCTTTGGCTGATCTTTTTAATTACTGTAGGGATGTTTTTTGTTTTTGGAGCACTCGCTTTAAAGCAATCCTATAGTGTTATGCATTCTGCAAAGGCTGTTAAAATCCAACATATTGTTGAAAGCACCTTAGGTACAATTGAGTATTTTCATAGCCTTGAAGAAAGCGGGCAGCTGACTACTCAACAAGCACAAGATCAAGCGAAAAACGCTCTCAGTAAACTGCGCTACGGTCGCAATGACTATGTTTGGATCAATGACTTAGGCCCCACTATGATCATGCATCCTATATCACCCACTTTGGATGGTAAGAACTTATCAGGTTACAAAGACCCTGACGGTGTAGAAATTTTTAACGAATTCGTACGCACAGCAAAACAACAGGGTTCAGGCTTCGTGAGTTATCGCTGGCCAATGCCGGGCGCCAGTGACCCCGTTGATAAAATTTCTTACGTGCAACTGTTCAAACCATGGAACTGGGTGATTGGCTCAGGTGTATACCTTGATGATATACAGACTGAATTTCGTGCAGTCGCTATCAATGCCAGCATCATGAGTCTTGTCATTATCTTATTTATCGCCTTTTTGATTATTAACATCATGCGCAGCATTGTGAAACCCCTAGAAAACGTGGTCGAAGCGATGAAAAATATTGCCAGTGGTGACGGCGATCTTACCCAAGAACTGGGCACCTATGGTAAGGATGAAGTCACTCAGCTGAGCCTGCATTACAATACGTTTGCACTTAAGTTACGTACAACGATCGGCAACTTATTAAATAGTGCTACCACCTTAAAACAATCCGCTGAAGCGCTGGGTAATCAAGCCTCACAGGCTCTGCATATCAGCGAAGATCAATCGCAACAAACAGAACAAATTGCCACCGCTATTAATGAAGTCACCTATGCGGTGCAAGATGTCGCCAAACATGCGGAGCAAGCGGCGAACGAAGTCTCCCAAGCCACTGAACAAGCTGTTTCGGGTCAAGAAAATATTAACAACAGTCTTAAACAAACAGACAAGCTCTCCGCAACCATTGAGCAAGCCGTTGAGGTGATGCAAAAGCTCGCGGAAGAAAGCAGTCAGGTCGGTCGCGTATTGGATGTCATCCGCTCAATCGCTGAACAAACCAACTTACTGGCTTTAAATGCAGCCATTGAAGCCGCACGTGCAGGTGAACAAGGCCGTGGTTTTGCGGTGGTCGCCGATGAAGTACGTCTATTAGCACAGCGC
The DNA here is from genome assembly GCA_034006605.1 of Pseudomonas sp. Lineage (GTDB taxonomy): Bacteria > Pseudomonadota > Gammaproteobacteria > Pseudomonadales > Pseudomonadaceae > Denitrificimonas. The sequence continues at coordinate 185,573 of JAVESM010000004.1, forward strand.
ACACAACAGTCAACGGATGAAGTTCAAAAAATGATCGAGAGTTTGCAACAGAACTCGCAAGCGGCGGTAAAGGTCATTAATGAGAGCAGTCACACGGCACAAGCCACCGTTGAACAAGCCCAGCAAGCGCAAGAAAGCCTCACTAGCATCAGTAACGCACTGCATATGATTAACGGCCTCAATGCGTCAATTGCCAGCGCAACGCTTGAGCAATCACACGTTGCAGAAGAGATTAATCAAAACGTTACGCAAGTGGCCGGTTTATCACAGTCCAGTAACGAAGCAGCGCATCAGCTGAGCGCATCAAGCGGGCAACTCAACCAGCTCGCGCTAGAGCTGAATCGTCAACTGGCTCAGTTTAAAGTTTAAACGAAGTCGATCGCCACCTATAAGTTACTGTAGGTGGCGATCAGCAATCACGAAAACGCAAGGCACTAAACCCCTCCCTCGTTACCAGACCTGCTTAACATTTCTGCTAGAATTGCGCACTATACTTGCTCATCCATAACTGCCTCGCACAATCCCAATATGCTAAATCTTATTCAACAACGTGTCGAAGAGTGCTTTGAGATCGCTGAGAAGCACTTTCAACGTTCGTTTAAGCGTCCAGAAGTAAGCTTTAAATTGCGCGGGCAGAAAGCTGGAGTAGCACATATTGACGACAATCGCTTACGCTTTAACCCAACCCTGTATGCTGAAAATCGCACACACTTTTTAGAGCACACCGTTGCTCATGAAGTGGCACATCTGATTGCTTATGCACTGTACGGTAAAAGAATTCGCGCACACGGAGCGCAGTGGCAAGGCGTGATGCAGCAGGTGTATTTATTACCTGCCCAGCGCTGTCACTCGTACACTGTGTGTCACACAGCAAAAACCCATTATTTGTATAAATGTCAGTGCCAACAGCGAGAACCTTTTGCACTGAGTGCACAGCGCCATGCCAGAATCAATAAAGGCATGCACTATATATGCAAAGTATGCAGCGCTAGGCTTTTGTACATCAATGAGCAAATACGTCGTTAGCGTATAATGCCTAGAACGCCACTTAATGACGCGGAAAGCGAATCCTAAACTGCGCACCACCTAATGTCGACTCTTCAACAAAGAGTTGGCCATTGTAACTGTCGATAATATCCTTAACCACAGCCGTACCAATGCCCTGCCCAGGATACTGAGTATCCAGACGCTCACCACGCTGCAAAATACGTTCGCGCTGGTGCCTGGGAACACCAGGACCATCATCTTCAACCGCCAGTTCACAGTAGTTATTTAGCACCTGAGCTCGAATACGTATTTCACTGACACACAGTCTGTAAGCATTCTCCAACAAATTACCCAACAATTCGAGTAATGCAGCTTGCTCAACGGGTATGCGCAGATCTATAGAAAAATCACTGCTAACTGTCACCCGCTTATCGCGGTAAACCTTATCTAAAGCTTCCACTAAACTATCAACCAGAGGCTTAAGCGTCACGCTATAACGCAGCAGCCCGCTCTTACGTAGACTAGCCCTCTGTAACTGATAACTGACTTGCTGACTCATCCGATTGACCTGGCCTTGCAACGTTCTTGCTTGCTCACTATTGGCCGGTTGTGTAGCCATCACATCACCCACCCCTTGCAATACTGCCAAAGGTGTTTTCAGGCTGTGTGCAAGATCATCTAAAGAGTGTCGATAGCGCTCACTTTGTTGTCGCTCACTTTCCAGTAAACGATTCAATGAGCGAGTGAGGCGCAACAGTTCACGTGGATGTTCATCGCTGAGTGACGCTCGCGTGCCATTTTCAACTTCATCTAATTCAGCACTTAGAGTGCGCAAGCTGCGAATACCCCAACCTAATCCGAGCCATAAAAACCCGAGCAGCAACAATAATGCGAATCCAAGCCAGACATACAATTGTTGCCGCAAGCTGTCATACATCGATTTATAATCACTAACAGGCTGCATCGTAACAATACTAAAGGCCGCGCTCTGCCCGCGCAGTAAATCAACCTCGACATCGTAAACAAAGAACTCACGCCCCTCAGTATCTTTCACCCGAAGAAAATCATGGCCATGACCATCATATTTAGGTTGATAGTTAATCGTTTCTTGTTGCGAGCTGCGTGAACGCCAAACCAAAACGCCCTGACTGTCGTAGATAAAGCCTAATTGGCGCGCTGCTAAAATATCAAACTCCTCATCAGGGAGTTTTTCTGGCATGCGCAGCTGACCTTTAGAAATACGTGCCGCAGAAATGAGTGCGCTAGCATCTGCAGCCAAACGTTGCTCAATGGATTCTTCAAGCGCTAAGGTAAAGACTTTCTGTAGCGCTGGAAACAGCGCCAACATAAACAATAAAACAGTGACAACCGCACCAAGCATCAAACGTACACGTAACGAGGAGGCCTTATGACTCTGATGCTTTAGCATGCTTTACACCATTTAGATTAACGGCAGACTTCAGTAAACAAGTAGCCTTGCCCACGTACCGTGTCAATCGGTCTAAAGCCTGTACTTCCACTCAATTTTCGACGTAAACGCCCCACCAACACTTCAATCACGTTAGGATCACGGTCTTCATCATCAGGGTATAGTTGCTCAATCAAACGCTCTTTGGCGACCACTTGTTGGTGATGACGCATCAAGTATTCAAGAATACGGTATTCATAGGCTGTTAACGCTAAAAGCTGATTATCCAATAGCGCTTGCTTACGGTTAATATCCAATAATAGAGGCCCTGCACCAATGGTTGATTGAACAAAGCCAGATGAGCGGCGCAATAGAGCATTTAAACGCGCTTCCAACTCTTCAAACTGAAAGGGTTTGACTACATAATCATCCGCACCAGCGGCAAGGCCTTCAACTTTATTTTGCCAACTGCCGCGCGCGGTTAAAATTAAAATAGGAAACGAGCGACCCTGTTCACGCAGTTCACCAATCAACTCTAGGCCACTCATGCCTGGCAGACCCAAATCAATCACGGCTAAATCATGGTTGTATTGAGCAACGCGATACAGTGCTTCTTCTGCGTCAGCAACAGCATCGACAACATGCCCCTGTTCGCTCAGTCGTGTACAAAGGTGGTGGCGCAATAACGCTTCATCTTCAACGACTAACAATTTCATGCATGATCCTCAAATCTGGATGATGGGCGTTATAGGATAACAAGCGCTATTCATCTCGGCGTAAATCTAGCGGAATTTCAGGGTCTTTAAGCCCAGTAGGTTTTTTACCCTTGCCTGCATGATATTGGCGTAATTGGTAAACATATGCCAATACTTGAGCAACAGCCAAGTACAGTCCTGCAGGAATTTCTTGATCCACTTCAGTCGAATAATAGACCGCTCGCGCTAAAGCCGGCGATTCAAGCAACGTAATTTTATGTTCGCTACCAATTTCGCGGATTTTCAATGCTAAGAAATCCCCCCCTTTAGCCAATAAAATAGGGGCCTGACCTTTCTCAGCATCGTATTTAAGGGCAACCGCAAAGTGTGTCGGGTTCGTAATAATCACATCCGCCTCGGGCACGGCACTCATCATCCGACGCTCAGCCATCTCCCGTTGTAACTGTCGAATACGGCTTTTAACTTCAGGTTTACCTTCGCTATCTTTGTATTCATCACGCACTTCTTGCTTAGTCATTTTAAGCTTTTGCTTGCTGTCCCACATTTGAAAAGGCACATCAATCGCAGCAATAATTATCAAGCTACAGGCCAACCAAAGCGAACTCCATCCGACCACTTGCATGCTGTGCAATATCGCCATTTCAAGCGGCTCGCTGGCAAATTTAATCAGCTCATTGCGTGCCTGCGCCAAAACAAATAAAGCCACCATCAGCACAATAGAAAACTTACCTAAAGCTTTCAGCAACTCAACAATCGACTTCATTGAGAACATGCGTTTGAGTCCAGAGAATGGATTCATGCGACTAAACTTAGGTGCTAAGGCTTCCATAGAAAACAGCCAGCCACCTAAAGAAACGGGACCAACTATGGCCGCCACTAACAGCATAAAAAACAAAGGTATTAAAGCATCACCGGCCATTTGTGCAGATTGCAACAAACTGATAGCCATATAGCGTTCATCCAGTAACAACTCACGCGGCAAAGAGAAGTTTTTATGCATCACCTGCATAATTCTTTGCCCAAGTGCACCACCAAACATCAGTAAACCACCGGTGCCCGCTAATACCACCGCTAAGGTATTCAGCTCGCGGGAGCGGGCTATTTCACCTTTTTTACGCGAGTCTTGTTTACGCTTTTCGGTAGGGTCTTCACTTTTTTCAGCACCGCTTTCACTTTCTGCCATAGTCAGTCACCCTATTGCGCTTGCGCAAGGCCGCGCAGCATAAACAACGCATCGCTGGCAATGCTGTGGTATTGCGCCAAAATATCCGCAGTGGACATCCAAAAAATAATCAGGCCCATGATTAAGGTTAGTGGAAAACCAATGGTAAAAATATTCAACTGCGGCGCAGCGCGTGTCATCACCCCAAAAGCGATATTGATCACCAATAGCGCGCTGACCGCAGGTAAGGCCAACAATAACGCAGCACCTAATACCCAACTTAAGCGTCCCGCCAAAATAGCAAAGTGCTCAACCTCAAGAGACTGCCCCACCGGCAAGGTCACAAAACTTTCCGCGAGCACTTCAAACACCACTAAATGACCATTCATGGCGAGGAACAACAAGCTGACTAACATCAACAAAAACTGCCCTAGCACAGGAACCGAAACCCCTGTGGCAGGATCCATCATTGAGGCAAAACCAAGCCCCATTTGCATGGATATCAACTGCCCCGCAAAGACAAAAATATGAAAAAACAACTGCAGCGAGAAGCCAAGCATAGCGCCGATTACGATTTGCTCAGCAATCAACAGAATGCTTTGTAAACTCAGCGCATCCACTTGAGGCATCTCAGGCAAGACCGGCACTAATAATAATGTGATGGCCAGCGCCATGTACAAACGCACACGCTGCGGAACCAGTTGAGTACCAATGATAGGCATCACCATTAATACGGCAGCCACACGAAATAGCGGCAATAAAAAACTGCTAATCCAGCCAGCAATTTGCACGCTACTGAGTTCTAGCATAGCAAGCGCAACTCAACCAATCACAAACGGAATATTGTGAATCAGTCGCGTCGTATACTCTATCCACTGAGTTACCAGCCAAGGGCCCAGCACAATCAAGGTCATAAAACTGACCAGAAGCCTTGGCAGAAAACTTAAAGTTTGTTCGTTAATCTGTGTTGCCGCTTGAAACATCGCCACCAGCAAACCGACCAGTAAGCTGGGTACAATAATAGCGGCCACCACTAGCGCAGTCAGTGACAGAGCTTCGCGGATCAAGTCTACAGCAACCTCTGGCGTCATATGATTATCATCCTATAGCGTGCCAAAACTACTGGCCAAGGTGCCGATAATCAGCGCCCAACCATCGACTAACACAAACAGCATAATTTTAAAGGGCAAAGAAATAATCAAGGGCGAGAGCATCATCATCCCCATCGCCATCAAGATACTTGCCACCACCAGATCGATAATCAAAAAGGGAATAAAAATCATAAAACCAATTTGAAAAGCGGTTTTTAATTCAGAAGTCACAAAAGCAGGAATCAACACCACCAACGGCGTTTGCTCAGCTGAAACAATATCAGTACGTTTAGACAGCTTCACAAATAACTCTAAATCTGACTCTCGCGTCTGCGCCAGCATAAAACCACGAATCGGCTGTTCAGCAGCCGTTAATGCTTGTTGCACGTTAATTTCTTCATTCAAATACGGCTGTAATGCATCTTGATTGATCCGATCAAATACCGGCGCCATAATAAATAAAGTTAAGAAAACAGTCAGGCCAACTAAAATTTGATTGGAGGGTGTTTGTTGCAAGCCCAACGCCTGCCTAAGAATAGAGAAAACAATAATAATTCGAGTAAAGCAGGTCATTAACATGACAAATGCAGGGATAAAACCCAGCGCGGTCATAATAACTAAAATTTGTAAACTGACCGAATACTCTTGCTGACCTGCCGCGTCAGTGGTTAATTTAATGGCTGAAATCGACAAAGGATTATCTGCAGCAAACACCCCTGTTGCGCAAAATAGCAGCCCTGTAGCTATGAGAAAACGTGCAATCAAAGCAATCATTGCGCATCCTTCGCGGTAGTTTTTAACGCGCTGGCTAAGCGTTGTGCAAATGCCGATGACAGATTACTTGCCGGCGCACTGATCTCTACCGGCTCTTGTAAAACATGCAAAGGTACAATCGTACCAGGCGTTAAACCCAATAGAATTTGCTCTTTACCCACCTGCACTAACAACAATCGATCTCGCGGACCTAATGTTTGGCTGGCCAATAACGAGATGACCTGCTGCGAGCCCTTTAAGGGTAGATTATTTTGTATACGGCGTACGACCCAAGCCAGCAAGAAAATCAAGCCGATCACCAGCAGCAAGCCCAAAATCAGCTGCAACAACTGACCACTGACTTGGCTGGACTCTAATAAGCTTGAACTGTTCGAGGCAACTTTAGTCTCAATCACTTTTTTTGTAGCTGCTCCATCAACAGCCCAAGCGCTACAGGAGAACAGCATTAGCATGATAAAAAAACGCATAGGCTTACCGTAGTTTCTTAATGCGCTCGCTTGGACTGATCACATCAGTCAAACGAATACCAAACTTCTCATTGACCACAACCACTTCGCCATGCGCAATCAACGTACCGTTAACCAATACATCCAAGGGCTCACCGGCCAATCGATCCAACTCAACCACAGAGCCTTGGTTGAGCTGTAGCAAGTTGCGAATACTGATATCCGTACTGCCGACTTCCATGGAAATACTCACCGGAATATCCAAGATTACATCTAAATTAGGCCCACCTAACGAAGTAATAACTTCTTCGCTATTGTGCTGTTCAGGAAAATCTTGCATCGGTGCTTTCGCTGGGCCACTGCTTTGATTGAGCATGGCATCAATATCATCTTGATCAGTGGCCGTGTCAGCTTCAGCTAACGCGGAGGCCCACTCATCAGCAAGGGCTTGATCTTCACTCGAAACTTGCTCGTTTTCGTCATTCATGTTCTTTTCTCAACTACTTAATAAAGTCAAAATCAGCGGTTTTTTTGGACCAAACCTAATACTTGTAAGGCCAAGTTACCGTGGTGTGCACCTAACTTAACCTTAAAGGTCGGTACTCCATTGGCGCGCATCAGCATCGAATCGGGAAGCTCAACCGGAATCACATCGCCCGGCTGCATATTTAAAATATCACGCAATTTCAGTTGTCGGTGGACCACAGTAGACGTTAACGGCACTCTGACATCTAAAATATCTTCACGAATAGCTTTACTCCAGCGCTCATCCTGGTCGTCCACATCTGACTGAAAACCGGCATCTAACATTTCACGAATCGGTTCAATCATGGAGTACGGAAACGTAATATGTAAATCGCCACCACCACCATCTAACTCAATATGGAAGGTTGAGATCACCACCACTTCACTGGGACTGACAATATTCGCTAAAGCGGGGTTTACTTCAGAGTTTATGTATTCAAAGTTAACATCTAAAATGGCATGCCAAGCTTCTTGCAAGTCAACAAAAGCTTGGTCAAGTACCATACGTACAACACGTAACTCAGTGGGCGTAAACTCGCGACCTTCAATTTTTGCATGACGGCCATCGCCACCAAAAAAATTATCTACCAGTTTAAACACCAAACGTGAATCAAGAATAAATAGCGCGGTACCGCGCAAAGGTTTCATTTTTACCAAATTCAAACTGGTTGGCACATACAAAGAATGTACATACTCACCGAATTTCATCACTTGCACACCACCCACGGACACATCTGCTGAGCGACGCAATAAGTTAAACATGCTGATACGTGTATAGCGCGCAAAACGCTCATTGATCATTTCCAGGGTCGGCATACGGCCGCGAACAATACGATCCTGACTGGTTAAGTCATACTGTTTAATGCTGCCTGGAACGACCTCATCATCCGTGTCAACCAAGCCATCATCGACACCATGTAACAGCGCGTCAATTTCATCTTGGGAAAGTAAGTCTTGTACTGCCATTTTTAAGCATTCCCTATCAAGGTTTTACTGCATGACAACATTAGTAAAAAGCACTTGTTCCACCACTGTTTTACCGACTTCAATCAAGGCTAATTCTTGTACTGCAACAGTGGCTTTTTGTTTTAAAATCTCAACACCTAGCGTGGTATTGAGCTCGTCAAAATCTTGACTAGAAAACAACATCACCAATTGGTTGCGCAAGGTAGGCATATGTATTTTCAACTGATCCAATTCGTCTTTATTACGCGCCATTAACGCCACACTGACTTGTAGGTAGCGTGGTTTACCTTGGCTTTTAAAGTTGACAACAAACGCTGGCGTTAGCACCTCATAAATCGCCTGCTGTTTTCCAGGGATGACAGCCTCTGTAGCAACCACCTCAGAGTCAGGCGTTGAGTGCCCTAAAAAAAACCAAGTACCAGCAACTGATAGCGCAATAGCCATAATAAATACTAGAGCCACAACGACAATTAATTTAATCTTGTTTTTTTTCGGCGCTACCGTTGCAGGTTCAGCCGCTTCAGGTTGTTTTGCCATGTCCATACCACCTGTTAAAAATCATGCTCGCTAGTTTAACAGCCTAAACGCAGGATGCAGGATTGATTATGCATAATAGTCAACCATTCCTAAGCGTCCGTCATGTTGTTCTCCAATTATTGAGGCATGTTGCACCGATTCCTCAGCCGCGTCACTCTCGCCCGACGTCCGCCCTTGGCCAGCTGTACGCTCACGCGAGTCCTGCTGCGCCTGCGATTGGTCGGCAACATTAACATCAACATTTTGCATACCTTGCTGTGCAAACATCTCACGTAAACGATACATCTGTGATTCTAAAGAGTCGCGAACACCGGCATGTGCGCTGGTAAAGGTTACCTGCGTTTGCTCTTGGTTAATGCTGACTTTGACATCGAGCCGACCTAATTCAGCAGGATCAAGTTTGATTTCAGCCGACTGTAGATTTTGCGATGACATCCACATCACCTTATCCGTCACCTGCTGACTCCAACCGGGCTGCTGCATGGCAACTGCAGGGCCTGGCACCTGACGCACAGCTTGATGAGCCATCGAAGATTCTGGACGTGACTGCAGATCAGCACGCACCCCATCCGCAGCCGCCACAGCTTTATTAAGTAAGGTATCAACTGCAGATTTAGATGATTCAACGGCGGCCAGAGGGTTTTTATCAAACGTTATTTTTTCCTCTGTTCGCTCACCTGTTTTTAATGCACCAGCATTCAGCAGAGTGGCTTCACCTTGTTCAGAGGGCTCTTGTGTCTCAGCCAACTGCAGAGTATTTTTTTGTTTTAACTGCTCATCCTTAGCAAGCAATTCACCGCTCAGCTCAACCTCCGCATCCGACTCTTCAGCAGACAGTAAAAGATTGACTGGGTCAGCACCCTCAGTGTCTTCACCCTCAAGCGTTTGCTCAGCAAGCTCTGGCTCGCCTGACTGAGTCGCCAGTGCCATCAACAGTATCGGATCAATCAGAGGGTTATCGAGCTCGTCACTCGCCTCATCAGTCGCTGGCGGCAAAGCTTTGCCATCGGCAACCTCAGTGGGTTCCTTAACTTGTGTCGATTGCGCAGCGGGTGCGTCATCAGCTGCGTTCTGAGGCTTTTCAGTTTTACCCTCAGTACGCGCTTTACTGGGCGCTACAGGTTTTTCTTTATGGGCTTGCGCTGCAGCAGCACTTTTAGCCGCGGCTTGTCGCGCGGACTGTTGTTGCTTGTCCTGCAACACTGCTTCACGCTGCTGTTGCTGGTTAGTAGCAGTGCTACGTTGTTGCGCATACAGTGCAGAAAAACTTTGTGCAGGTGCGCTTGAGCTTACGCGCTCATTAGCACTTTTATTCTGTTCAATAGTCTGTGCTCTCGTATTGACTGTCGAGAGTTGCAGTAAAAAATCTGTGCTGGCCATGCTCTTACTCCTGCCATTAACCTGTACTGGCATAATCAAAGCAATAACCAAGCCAACAAGATCTTCTAGTGATAAATAGAGACTGTTCTTAAATTTTTACAGCCTTGTATGTAGATAACTGTCATTAAATTGACCGTCATAGACTCATCACATCTAAAAACCGCGGCTCAGCGTGCTGATCAATGGTTAAACTGGCGAAATCAAATAACTGACGATCCGCCAGTTGAGAGGGCACCACATTTTGTAACGCGCGAAACATAATATCCAAGCGTCCCGGTGTTTTTGTTTCCCACTCTTGCAGCATGCCTTTAACGACTTGGCGTTGCAGGTTTTCTTGTGAACCACACAGATTACAGGGAATAATTGGAAAGCCTTGCACGTCAGCATAGTCAGCAATATCACTTTCTTTGCAATAGGCCAATGGGCGAATCACTACATTACGGCCGTCGTCCGAGAGCAGTTTAGGCGGCATAGCTTTTAAGGTTCCACCGAAAAACATATTTAAGAAAAATGTTTCTAAAATATCATCCCGATGATGACCCAGCGCCATTTTGGTTGCGCCAATTTCATCGGCATAGGTATACAAGGTGCCGCGCCGTAAACGTGAGCATAATGAACAGGTGGTTTTACCTTCAGGGATTTTTTCTTTCACCACAGAATAGGTGTCTTTTTCAATAACATGGTACTCAACACCCAATGATTCTAAGTAGGCTGGCAAAATATGCTCGGGAAAACCTGGCTGCTTTTGATCCATATTGACCGCAACCAAAGAAAACTGGATCGGTGCCACTTTCTGCAAATGCAGCAATACATCCAGCATCGCATAGCTGTCTTTACCACCCGATAAGCAGACCATAACCTTATCGCCCTCTTCAATCATCTTGAAGTCGGTGACCGCTTCACCAGCAAGACGGTATAAACGTTTCTGTAATTTCTTCTGGTCAATCAACACTCTAGTCATAACATGATCCGCAGCCGCAGCAGGTAAAAAATCAATATTTTACCTGCTAGATACGATAAACCCTAGTGATGTCTTACACGCTTTCGATGCTTCTAACAGCAGCACATTGTCAGGCATGTCAGTAGAGTCACTCAGCCTAAAAAACGCTGTAATTGCGTTAGAAAAGCGCAGCACATAGACTTACTTTAAGTTTTGAGGGTTCCAGCCGCCGCAAAAAACCATAGCGAATCATCCTATTTATATAAAGAGGCGTTCAATTTTGCTAAAAATGCTCCACAACCTGCTCGCTGAACAACCGCTAGGGCTGAGCGAATACCAACTCATTGAGCAATTAAAAAGTGCGCAGCATCCTTTTTTTATAGATGCGAATCTCAATGACCCACTGAGCTTATTTCGCACCCATTTCGTGCTGTTTAATGCGCTCTACCAGCTGCGCGACCAACTGCACGCTACGCATGGGTTGGATTTACACATTTCAGCATTGATGATTCGTTTACAAGCCTGCTCAAGCCATACCAACGCATCAGCTACAGCGGTGCAAAGCAGCGATCCACTGCGTGCGTATTACTTAGATCTCAGTCATTTACAAGCTACCGACCGCCGTGCCGCGGAGGCGTTGTTGTATGGAACGCTAGACAAGATTAATCCACCTGAGCAGGTACAAGAAGCCTTAGCCGAACTAGGTATTGAGCAGCCATTGCATAGCCTAAGCGAGCAGCATTTGCGCCAGCATTATAGAAAATTGGTCAGCACCCATCACCCTGACCGCGGCGGTTCTACCGAACGATTACAGCGGATCAACCAGGCTATGGATAGAATCCGCCAACACCAAAAAAGCCATTTATCGAGCCGATAAAAATTCAAGGGATTGCAACAACATCGCCACCTTAGGCATTGCACAGCCAGCAGCACCCGCAGCAGCCAAAGGTGCAACATAAATAGCCTGCAATTCCAGTGGCCGCTTGTGGCTAAAATCGTGATACATACTCGGCCAGTAATTTGGCATGGCATCGGTGACCTTTAGCATATTAGCCACCAGTTTATCCGGTAAGGGATAACCACAGGCTGCTGCCGCCGCGACTACTTCATTCATTAAGTCAGTAATGAGCGCACGACTGTGCGGCTCACTCATTAGCGCTTGAGTATGGCTGTTGAGCAGCACTGACAAGCCATTGTAAGGAATATTCCACACCAGTTTTTGCCAGCGTGCTTCCTGTAACTGCAGCATAGCTTTGGACGCTAAGCCGGCCTGACAAAACATCGCTACCGCTTGCTCGACAATCGCTGCGCGCTCTCTCATGCTTGCTGGGCCACTGTGATAACCGATATTCACTCCACCTTGCGCTTCATGCTCAATAACCCCAGGGGCACTGCGGTGTACGCAAATAAAACACAAACCGCCGAGCAGATGCAGGTGATCAGCCAACAAAGGCCGCAACGCATCCTCTACTGCTAAACCATTTTGCAGTAACACCACTTTCGCGTCCGGCCCTGCCGCTTGATTAATGATGCCAGCAAGGTCTGCGTTACTGGTGGTCTTCGCACCGACAAACAACCAATCACAAGCAGGCATGTCCGCTACATCATTCCATGCCTGTACCACCGGCAGTGCTAACTCGCCATGTACGGCACTGTTGATACGCAAACCCTCTCGCTTCACCGTGTCATATTCACTGCGCAATAGAAAATGCACATCAAAACCAGCACGGGCCAGCATTAAGCCATAAAATCCGCCAATTGCACCGGTGCCAATCACCCCAATACGAGGTTGTCTTTGCTCACTCATAACCACTTTCTTTATTCCATCGCTAACTGAAGACACTCGCTAAATCGTTCTGCGCACTGTCAGCATTTAAATGCATTAAGGGTTGGATACTATCGCCGCATTGCTCAATACACGCTTGGCTTGCAAATAGGCTTTATTCCAATAAGTAGCGTTGACGCTATCTAAACGTACGGTGCCACCGCTGGAAGGCGCATGTACAAAGCGACCATCACCCACATAAATCCCGGCATGACTCACACGTCCACGCCCCGCTGTAGCAAAAAACACAATATCGCCGCTTTGCAACTGATTGCGCGGGACCTGCTGACCTTTCATTTGCATCATTTGTTGAGTGGTGCGCGGCAGACGAATACCCGCGACATCTTGATAGACAAAACCAATTAAACCACTGCAGTCAAAACCAGAAGCGGGCGTATTCCCGCCCCACACATACGGCGTGCCCACTAAACCAATTGCGCGAAATAACAGATCATCCGCAGCCGGATTAAATGTACGAGCAGGCGCTGTGTATTGCGTCACTGGTGGTTCATTGACTGGCTCGTGCGAAGAGCAAGCGGTTAATAGAAGTAATCCCATCAAGCCAACTCTATGTATCATTCTATGCATGCCCTACTTCCTATTTGTTACCACTATGGCCTGAGCAACACTACACGTTATATTGACGCTCGTAACAACCTGCGCTCAACCTCGGGTAAAACGACTTGTCTGCATTTCCATTAAGCGACTGTAAGTACGTCGAAAGGCAAACGTTAAATGACCTTCCGTGTACAACTCATCCAACAGCACCGCCGCCTCAATATAAACAGGTATACGCCGATCATAGCACTCATCGAGCAAAGCGATAAAACGCCTAACACTGTCATCGCGCGGAGCTAACCTAGGTAGCTGTCGATCACCAGCCACCACCCGCTGCACAGCATCTTCAGTACCGCGTGCAATTTTAGCATGCTGCTGTGTACCACTGAGTGCTGGCACATTGCTTAATAACAGTGTTTTAAAACGGTCGCACAGTCGAATAAAGTCCAACGCGGCAAAAGGCTGCTCACATAGCGCTGAAAACTCACAGCACAATACTGTATCACTATACGCCACAGTCATTAGCGGACGTGAGCCAAGCATAATAACGCCAGACTGCTGGGCTTCCCCCGCACTTAACTGATCAAATAAAACGGGAAACACACTGTTTTGCTCGGCGCTTTTAAGCCAATAACGTTGTTCGCTAGCGCCACCGTGTAAACGGTGATCGTGCTCTCCTTGCACGGCAACAGTATGCATATGCTGTTTAATCGCAGCAATCGCTGGCAGAAACGGCGCCCGATTAAAACCCTCATAGTACAACTCATCAGGCGGCTGATTAGAGGTCGCAACAATCACTAAACCGCAGGCAAAAAGCTCTCTAAATAATCGACCTAAAATCATTGCATCAGCGATATCACTGACAAATAGCTCATCAAAACACAATACTTGGATTTCACTGGCCAGTTCTGCCGCGATCACCGTCAAAGGTTCTGCCGTGCCGGTTAAGCGAAATAAACGCTGATGAATATCCTGCATAAACCGATGAAAATGCAGACGCCGCGCCGGGACTGTTAAGGCATGAAAAAACTGCCCCATCAACCAAGTCTTACCGCGCCCAACTGGGCCCCATAAGTAAACACCATGCACTGTCACTGAACCGGCGTGTAATGACTGGTAACATGCTTGCAACGCTGCTATCGCTTGACGCTGCGCAGGATCAGACATAAAACCGTCCGAGAGTGCCTGCTCATAGGCCTGCTGAGGCGACAATCGCATAATCTGACTCATAATTTTAACGTCCTGCTTGCCAAGCCAGTACAGCAACTCCTGCCACGATGCAGAACACCGCGAAGACCTGCCAAGGATTTAACACCTCGCGCAGCAGCAACCAACCAATCCCTGTCGTGACTAACAAAGAGCCACCGACAATCAAAGGATTACCGACCGCCACCGCCACACCACGCCCGTAAATAACAAAGGTTAGAATTTCTACGATACCGATTGCCACACCGGCTAGCACCGCAAGACTCACCCCACGCGGCGTGACCTGCAGCACCAATTGCTGTGAATACTTAAAATACAAAAGTAAGCCTAACCCTAAAAAGGCGGCGACAAACTGTAAAATTACAGCACCCAATACAGCTTGAATATGATCTGCCGAGAGCTTGATAAAAACGTTATACAAAGCAAACATAACGGCAGCCAATGCCAGCAACACATACGGCACAGAAGTCTTCCTTAATCGACAAAAACACATGTTCGCAGATACCTAAACAAAAAGGCAGGCCTTGCCCTAGCTATGGGTAAAAATAGGTTAAACTGCTGTTTTTTAGCGGTTTGAGAAGATTTATATGAGCAAGGCAATGGCACGACACATCTTAGTAAAAACGCTAACAGAAGCGCAGGCACTCAAGGATCGAATCGATAAGGGTGAGCCCTTTGATCAATTGGCGCGCAAGTACTCAACCTGCCCTTCGGGCAAGAAAGGTGGCGATCTGGGCGAAATACGCCCAGGACAGTTAGTAAAATCAATCGACAATGTAGTCTTTAAAAAGCCCGTACGGATGATTCACGGGCCGGTTAAATCACAATTTGGTTACCACTTAGTTCACGTTTTCTTTCGTGACTAAGTGGAGGCATGATTATTCTATTAAACCACTACACCTTGGCTGCGCAGGTAGTCGTCGTAGGTACCATGGAAGTCGTTGATACCATGCTCAGTCAACTCAATAATACGTGTTGCCAAGGATGAAACGAACTCACGGTCATGACTGACGAAAATCAGCGTACCAGGATAGTTCTCCAGCGCTAAGTTCAGGGCCTCAATGGATTCCATATCCAAGTGGTTGGTCGGTTCATCCATCAGCAGCACGTTAGGCTTTTGCAAAAGCAACTTACCAAACAGCATACGGCCTTGCTCACCACCAGAAATAACTTTGACTGATTTTTCAATATCATCGCCGGAAAACAACATACGGCCTAAGGTGCCGCGCACCATTTGCTCGCCTTCAGTGGTCCAGCGCCCCATCCAGTCAAACAAAGTCATATCATCAGCGAAGTCACTGGCGTGATCTTGCGCGTAATAACCTATATCAGCACTATCCGTCCATTTGACATGACCATGCATCGGCGTCAGTTCACCCATCAAAGTACGCAACAAAGTGGTTTTACCGATACCGTTAGGACCGAGGATCGCCACACGTTCTTCTGCTTCAACTTGCAAGTTCAAATTATCGAAGAGTACTTTGCCATCAAAGCCTTGGCTCAAGTCATGCAGCACCACTGCTTGACGGTGCAGTTTCTTACTCTGATCAAAGCGAATAAACGGACTGATCCGGCTGGATGGTTTAACTTCATCCAGTTGAATTTTATCAATCGCACGCGCACGACTGGTGGCTTGCTTAGCTTTTGAGGCATTCGCTGAGAAGCGACTAACGAAGCTTTGCAGCTCAGCAATTTGCGCTTTCTTCTTGGCGTTATCCCCCAATAAACGATCACGCAGTTGCGTGGCCGCTGTCATGTACTCATCATAGTTACCAGGAAAAAGACGAATTTCACCGTAGTCCAAGTCAGCCATGTGCGTGCAAACACTGTTTAAGAAGTGTCTATCATGCGAAATAATGATCATAGTGCAGTTACGATTACTCAGAATATCTTCCAACCAGCGAATCGTATTGATATCCAAGTGGTTGGTTGGCTCATCGAGCAACAGCAATTCAGGATCAGAGAACAAAGCCTGCGCCAACAGCACGCGCAACTTCCAGCCTGGCGCGACTTCACTCATCGGGCCAAAATGCTCATCCACAGCAATGCCCAAACCGAGCAATAATTCACCGGCGCGCGACTCTGCAGTGTAACCGTCCATTTCGGCGAATTCAGTTTCTAACTCAGCCACTGCCATACCGTCTGCTTCGGTCATTTCCGCTAGTGAATAAATACGATCACGCTCAGCTTTAACTTTCCACAACTCTTCATGGCCCATAATGACCGTATCAATCACGCTAAATTGCTCGTAAGCAAACTGATCTTGACGCAGCTTACCCAAGCGCACGTTTGGCTCAAGCATCACATGACCCGCTGTGGGCTCAAGATCACCACCAAGAATTTTCATGAAGGTGGATTTACCACTGCCATTGGCACCAATCAAACCATAGCGGTGACGGTTACCAAATTTTACAGAGACATCTTCAAAGAGCGGTTTTGCACCAAATTGCATGGTGATATTAGCAGTGGAGATCACAAATAAATCCTGAGTAGTCGAGACGCGAACGCGTAAAAAGGCGGCGATTGTACCCTGATTAGACGTGACCAGCACCTACAATAAAGTGACGCCGCGTATAATCCTGGTACTGCACTGTATAAAACAGGCAGACACAGTATACTGTGCGCTCCTCTTTTGGCTTTTTCTTATGACTGATTCCGTTCGCCTTTCCAAACATTTAATTAACCTTATCGGCTGTTCACGCCGTGAAGCCCAACTCTATATTGAAGGTGGTTGGGTACTGGTCAATAACGCCATCATCGATGAGCCGCAATTCCAAATTACCGACCAAAAAGTTGAGCTACGCGCCAATGCTGTGGCTGAGCCGTTACCCGCAATTACCCTGCTGCTCAATCAGCCCGTGATGAACAATGCCACTTTTGAACAACAGATGGCATTACTCACACCAGACACGCACTGGGCTGAAGACCCAAGCGGGATTATGCAGTTGAAAGGCCACTTTGCTCGTTTAAGCACTGCGCTACCATTACAAGACAATGCCACAGGCTTACAGGCATTCACCCAAGACTGGCATACCCTGCGCAAACTGACCGAAGACTGCACCCGCCTTGAGCAAGAATATGTGGTGCAGGTCGTTGGCGAAATTAACCCAGTCAAGCTCAAACGCTTAGCCCACGGTCAAATAGTCAATGGCATCGGCCTGCCCGGCTGCAAAGCCAGTCAGCAAAATGAAGAACATGTACGCCTGGTGATTAAAAATCCTTTGCCGCATGTGATCCAACGCCTATGCGCCAGTATTGATCTTGAGGTCGTAGCGATGAAACGGATTCGAATTGGCGCTGTTTCCATGGGCAAACTGCCGCTTGGCCAATGGCGCTATTGCACACCGACGCAAAAGTTTTAATATCTTTTTTTCAAGACAGTTAACCGAGAATTTTTATGCTTAATAACGACGTACTACGCAGCATACGCTACACCCTTAACCTCAGCGATAGCACCCTACTAGACATGTTGCATGGTGTAGAACCCACACTGGACCTAGCAACTTTACGCAGCTATTTAGCCAGCTCCGACGATGAGTCTTTTGCACGCATGGAAGATGAGTTAATGGTCGGATTTTTAGACAATTTAATCGTCAGTCGCCGCGGCCCAAGTCCGCAGTCAGCGCCAGCCACTGAGCTACCGCTGACCAACAATATCATCCTGAAAAAACTGCGCGTCGCCTTTACTTTACAAGAATCTGATCTGTTAGAAATTCTCGACTCGGTTTCTTTTGCCGTCACCAAGCCAGAACTCAGCGCACTTTTTAGAAAAGCCGGTCATCACAATTACCGCGCCTGTGGTGATCAACTGCTGCGCCAGTTTCTGAAAGGTCTAACCTTGCGCTTGCGCCCAGAAGCCAGCTAAACAACCTCAATAGTGCACGTTTAAACAATCCGTGCGCACGTTTTAAAATTCAACTGCGGCCTTACTGAACAGCGCTCATCGCGGCGCCAAGTCTATTTTTTGAAGCATGCACACGTATGCTCAACTCGTTTTAAAGGATGAACTTATCGATGAGCACTGACACTTTCGCTGCCATGCCTGATGCACAAGGTTTCTTTGGTCCTTACGGCGGTCAGTTTGTACCTGACCATCTGAAAGCCATCATGAATGACATCAATGCCTCCTATGAAGAAATCTGCGCCTGCCCAGAATTCCAAGCAGAATTGGCCAGTTTATTTACGGACTACGTCGGTCGCCCCAGCCCGATTTTTCACGCAAAACGCTTAAGCGAACAACTGGGCGGTGCACAGATTTACTTAAAGCGTGAAGACCTCAATCATACCGGTGCACACAAGATTAATCATTGCCTTGGTGAAGCACTGTTGGCTAAGTTTATGGGCAAAAAGAAAGTCATTGCCGAAACCGGCGCAGGCCAACACGGCGTTGCTTTAGCGACAGCTTGCGCGCTGGTTGGCATCCCATGCGAAATCCACATGGGTCAATCGGATATCGAGAAAGAGCACCCAAACGTAGTAAAGATGAAAATATTGGGTTGCACTTTAATTCCAGTAACTCGTGGAGCGGCAACCTTGAAAGAGGCCGTCGACAGTGCATTCGAAGAGTATCTAAAAAACCCCGAAGACTTTATCTACGCCATCGGCTCTGTGGTTGGCCCTCACCCCTTCCCTAAAATGGTTCGCGACTTCCAGTCGATTATCGGCAAAGAATCGCGTCAGCAGTTCCTTGAGCGCCACCAGCGTCTACCGGACTACATAACCGCTTGTGTGGGCGGCGGCTCCAATTCAATTGGCATGTTTAGCGCATTTCTTAACGACAAAGATGTACAACTGGTTGGCGTGGAGCCCGCTGGTGAGGGTTTAGACACCCAGCGTCACTCAGCAACTCTAAGCAAAGGCAAACCGGGTCACTTACACGGTATGGCCTGCTATGTGCTTGAAGATGCGGATGGCAATCCTGCATCTGTGCACTCAATTGCCTCAGGTCTAGATTATCCAGGCGTGGGTCCACAACACAGCTACTTAAAAGACTTAGGCCGTGTGCAATATGACAGCGTCAGCGACCAAGAATGTTTAGATGCATTTATGCGCTTGTCACGCGTGGAAGGCATTATCCCTGCATTGGAAAGCGCACATGCGGTCGCTTGGGCCATGCGCAAAGCACCCACACTCAAACCTGAACAGACGATTTTAATCAATCTCTCAGGCCGTGGCGATAAAGATGCGGACTACGTGGCGGGTTTGCTCAACCTATAAAGCAAATCGGGTAGCCGAGGGTTTCTAGCCCTCAGCCCCCACAACACCCTGCATGCGGCTCCGCACAGGGCGTTTCACTGAGAATGATGAAGCTTAATCCAACCATCGCGTAATTCGTACAGACCCTGAAA
>JAVESM010000020.1:0-64082 GCA_034006605.1 Pseudomonas sp.
CATCGTACTTCGGGGAAGGTGTTCATTCGTTGATGAACCCATCCAGGGTTCAACTCCGGCTCAGCGCCATCCCTGGCGCTGCTTTCCACACCCACCCCGAAGTACTCGTTGACCATCTGCGTTGTTGGCGCTGGTGTGGTTTAAAAACCATCTGGCCAATATATGCCTTTTTATAGTCAGTGTTTCTGCCGGGAGCGCGTTATCAGGGAGCGCGGGCGGCTCGTCCGCAAAAGACTTGAACACCTCTGCTTAGATTGAGTATTTAATAATCGAGTGCTGTACGCATCGTACTTCGGGGTCGGTGTTCATCCGTCGATGAACCCATCCAGGGTTCAACTCCGGCGCTGCGCCATCCCTGGCGCTGCTTTCCACACCCACCCCGAAGTACTCGTTGACCATCTGCGTTGTTAGCACTAGAGCGGTTTAAGCAAACCAATAGCAGAAATGTGTTTTGTATGCGGTGTGGCGCGTGCACGGAGTGCTTAAAGTTTTGAAAATACACAAATATATCCGTAAGCGTCGTATAGCCAACATGCAAACCACGCTGATGATCAATGAGTGCCGTATCAGTGCCGTGACAAGCGTAGCCATGGATGGCGCAGCGCCCGAATTGCGCCCGGACGGCGCATTGAGGGAAGAACAGCATTGATGCGGTATGGCATGCGCAGAACGTGGGTAATGCTTTTAAAATAAGTAGAGACACCCACCAGCGTCGTATAGCAAACCTGCAAACCACGCTGATGATCAATGAGTGCCGTATCAGTGACGTGGCAAGCGTAGCCATGGATGGCGCAGCGCCCGAATTGCGCCCGGACGGCACATTGAGGGAAGAACGGCACTGATGCGGTACGACATGTGCATTGCATGCTCAATGCTTTTTACCTCAGCAGAGAATTTCAGAGGTGCAGCGTGGCATGCACATAGCGTGCTTAATGATCTAATGAGGCTAAAGCGGAAACAACACAGGCACAAGGATGACGCTGGTGAGCATGACGAGAACAGTAAAAGGCACACCAATACGCACGAAGTCGCTAAAACGGTATTGCCCAGGGCCGAGCACCAGCGTGTTCACAGGTGAAGAAATAGGCGTCATAAAAGCCGCAGAGGCTGCCAGTGCCACGATCATCGCGAACGGAGCAGGAGAGGCTTGCATCGCTTGCGCGCTGGCGATGGCGACCGGCGCCATCAGCACAGCAGTGGCAGTATTGGAAATGAACAGACCAATCACCGCTGTCGCCACAAAAAGAATCGCCAAAATCATCCGTGGTCCAGCATGACCAAACAGGCTGAGTAAGCCTTCAACCGCTAAATCAATCCCTCCCGTCTTTTGTAAAGCCAGAGCAAAGGGCAGCATCCCCACAATCAGTAAAATACTTTGCCAATGAATCGAACGGTAAGCGCTGTCCATGTCGATGCAGCGAAATGCGCCCATCAATAAGCAGCCAATCAGCACCGCTAAAACGTTAGGCACCAAACCTGTGACCATTAACATAATCATCACGGCGAGACTGAATAAAGCATGCGGCGCTTGGCTCAGTGCCGGCGCCACATCATCCACTTCAGCAGGTAAGCTCAACACTAAAAAATCGCGGCTATGACCTTGCAACTTGCGAATATGCTGCCAGTTGCCCGCAACCAGTAAAGTGTCGCCCGCTTTGAGTTTCTCATCAACTAACAGACCGTCTAAGGCTTGCTGGTTACGGCGCAAGCCAAGCACATTAAGTTTGCGGTGAGTACGAAAGCCCAATTCTTGAATGGTTTTTCCAGTGAGGCGTGAATCCGGTGGCAACATCACTTCGGCAACGCCAAGTGCGCGATGATGATCGCTAAAGTAGCTGCTTTGCATCGCCACGGGCTCAACGCCCAGCTCATAGTAAGAATTAAGCAAATCAATGGTTGGGCTGACTAAGTCGACCAATAGAAGATCGCCCGTACGTAATTCCGTACTGCCCGTGGCGCCGAGTAATGTGCGCTGAAAGCGACGCTGGCGTTCTACCGCGATAACGTTGATGCCATATTGTGTACGCAGCTGTAACTCATCTAAGGTTTGCCCTGTGAGTATCGAGTCTGCTCGGACCCTTAAGCGTCGTTCACGCCCTGCTAAACGGTATTCGCGCACGAGGTCGGCGATGCTATGTCGAGCCTCGCGGGTGTCTTTATCACGGTCTGTGCGAGCCAGCCAGTGACGGGTGAGCAGCATATAGGCAATACCCAGGGTCAAAAGAGTTAAACCGATGGGCGCAAAAGCGAAAAAGCTAAAGCCTGTAAAGCCTGCGCGCACCAGCTCACTGTGAACAATCATATTCGCAGGGGTAGCAACCAGTGTCAGCATGCCGCTGATTAACCCAGCAAAACTAAGCGGCATCATTAAACGACTGGGTGGGATTTTTAGCCGCACGGCCATGCTTAATACGACCGGAATAAAAATAGCGACTACGCCAGTCGAACTCATGATTGAACCAAGCCCAGCAACCGTCAGCATCAGCAAGATAATTAGACGTGTTTCGCTGCTGCCAGCATGATCCATTAAGCGCTCGCCGAGCTGGTAGGCAATTCCAGTGCGCACTAAGCCTTCGCCAATCACGAAGAGGGCGGCAATCACTACCACGCTGGGATCGCTAAAACCAGCCAGTGTTTCTTGCACCGTCAGTACACCGCTCAGCGGCAGAGCGACAATCATCAATAGCGCCACGACATCCATGCGCGGTTTATTGCGCACAAATAACACCACTGCCAGGAGTAGAAGCAGTAACACCCAGCCCAGCTGCAGGTTCATCTTAGCTCAGCAGCAAAGCGTCATCAGCCAGCTTTTCACCACGTACTTTTTCGAACATGGCTAACAAATCAGGTACATCTAAACCTTTGCGCTGTTCACCGCTGACATCTAATACCACTTGCCCTTGGTGCAGCATAATGGTGCGATCGCCAACATCCAGAGCTTGGCGCATGCTGTGGGTGACCATCATGGTGGTCAGTTGTTTCTCCGCAACAATGCGTTGGGTCAGTTGTAAGACAAAATCAGCGGTGCGAGGGTCTAGCGCTGCGGTGTGCTCATCTAATAATAGAATTTGTGATGGACGTAAGGCTGCCATTAGCAAGCTCACCGCTTGACGTTG
Organism: Pseudomonas sp.; assembly: GCA_034006605.1. Lineage (GTDB taxonomy): Bacteria > Pseudomonadota > Gammaproteobacteria > Pseudomonadales > Pseudomonadaceae > Denitrificimonas. The sequence goes on from JAVESM010000020.1 coordinate 3,117, forward strand.
GCCGCCAGATAACAAACCGATGCGGTCATGTAAGCGGTTTTCTAGACCTAGACCTAAAGTAGCGAGATGCTCGCGGAAACCTGCACGCTGTGAGGCTTTTACTGCGCGGCTTAAACCACGGCGTTGGCCGCGTTGCTCGGCCAGTGACATATTTTCTTCGATGGTCAGGTCTTCACAAGTGCCGGCCATTGGGTCTTGGAATACTCGTGCGACTTGTTTTGCACGCTCCCAGACAGGTTGCTCAGTGACATCGATATCGTCGATTAAAACACTGCCGCTATCGATGCTTAAGTCACCTGAAATGGCATTGAGAAAGGTTGACTTCCCCGCGCCGTTAGTACCGATCACTGTTACAAACTGACCGGTTGGAATTTGCAGAGATAAACCGCACAACGCACGCGTTTCAATCGGCGTACCAGGGTTGAAGGTGATGTGTAAATCATTGGCTTTAAGCATCTTAAACCCTCTTGCGGCGTGACATGCGCTGTTTGATCAGTGGAATCACCAAGGCAAAGGTAACCAGTAGTGCAGTGACTAAGTTGAGATCTTGCGCTTGCAGGCCGATAAAGTCGCTGTTGAGAGCTAAGGCGATAAAAAAGCGGTAAACAATGGCGCCTAATATCACTGCCAGGGTGACCAAGAACAGTTTGCGCGATGGCAAAATACTTTCTCCGACAATCACAGCGGCCAAACCAATGACAATGGTTCCGATACCCATAGAAATATCTGCGCCGCCTTGGCTTTGTGCAAAGAGTGCGCCGGCTAAACCAACCAGTCCATTGGAAATGGCCATGCCTAAAATCACCATCGCACCGGTATTAATACCTTGTGCACGGGCCATGCGAGGGTTCGAGCCGGTGGCACGAATTGCCAAACCTTGGCGAGTAGAAAAGTAGGCATCGAGCGCCAGTTTGGCGAGCAGTACCACAATAATTAAAATCACTGGACGCGCGATATAGTCAATCAACCAGCTTGGTTCGAGGAGGGTAAATACTGTGGGTTCCATAATTAATGGAATGTTCGGCTTGCCCATAATGCGCAAGTTAATCGAGTACAGGGCAATCATCATCAAAATGCTGGCTAACAGATCCATGATTTTCAAATGCACGTTCAAGATAGCTGTAATGATGCCTGCACCGGCGCCGGCTAACGCTGCAAGTACTGTCGCCAGAAAAGGGTCCATACCGCTGGAAATACATAGTGCGCCAACCGCGCCGCCCAAAGGGAAGCTGCCATCAACAGTTAAATCAGGGAAACGCAACAAGCGGAAGGAGATAAACACCCCGAGTGCCACTAAACTAAAGATCAAACCGATCTCAAGGGCACCAAACATCGAAAACAGGGACATGGGCAGGCTAACCGAAAGCTAAATAAAAATACCCCGAGCACTTCGCAGTACTCGGGGTGCGACAAGGTATTAACGAAGCACTTCAGCAGCGCTATCAATCAGTTCTGCGGACAAGGTTACGCCTTGTTTTTCAGCAGCGGCTAGATTGACAAATAACTGAATGTTTTCACTGGTTTCAGGCTTGATGTCACCTGGTTTTTCGCCATTTAAAATACGTACCACAATACGTCCCGTTTGCTGGCCCAGTTCGCGGTAGTTCACGCCTAGGGCGGCAATCGCACCACGCTTAACACTGTCAGTATCCGAGGCGATCAAGGGGATTTTCATGTCGTTACCGACTTTCACCAACGCTTCATACGCAGAAACCACGTTATTGTCCGTGTTGGTGTAAATTACATCAACTTTGCCAACGAGACTGCGTGCCGCTGTGCCAACATCCACTGAGCGTGGTGCTGCGGCTTCAACCAGAGTCAGGCCGTATTGTGGCAGGATTTTTTTCAGTGCGTTGACAACGGCTACTGAGTTGGCTTCGCCAGGATTAAATACCATACCGATGCGCTTAGCATCCGGAACGATTTGTTTAACCAGTTCCATTTGTTTGCTCAGTTCCAGTACGTCCGATACGCCGGTGACGTTAGTGCCGCTGGCTTCCCAGCTGGGCGTCAATTGACCTTCGACAGGGTCAGTCACTGCGGAGAAAACAATCGGTATGCGCTTCGTTCCTGCTACTGCTGCTTGTGCTGACGGGGTCGCAATCGCAACGATGGCGTCCGGCTGATCACCAATAAATTTACGCGCGATTTGCGCGGCAGTGCCGGTGTTGCCTTGCGCACTTTGGTATTGCCATTTTAGATTTTTGCCTTCGCTGTAACCGGCCTCGTGGAGTGCGTCCAGTACGCCGTCACGCACTGAATCGAGCGCAGGGTGTTCAACGATCGCGGTCACTGCAACTGATTTAACGGATTCTGCCAAAGCGCCAAATGATGCGCTCATTGATAAGGTTAGTGCACTGAGCGTGAGCAACGCTTTTTTTGATAACGTAGTCATGTTTACATGCCTCTTTTTGGGGTAGTGGCAGTATGCCAGCTAAACCCCGGTTCTTATATAGGTGTAAATCAGCTCATTACAAGCTGGCAATACGCGTATGTTGTTCAGTTAAACGGGCCAAAGCTTGCTCGAAATCGGCTTGCTTAGCACGTTCTTTTTCAATCACATCAGCGGGCGCTTTGGCGACAAATCCTTGGTTAGCGAGTTTGCCAGAGACGCGTTTAATTTCACCACTTAAGCGCTGCATTTCTTTATCTAAACGAGTCAGCTCAGCTTTGGTGTCGATTAAACCCGCCATGGGCACTAATACCTGCATCTCGCCGACTAATGCGGTAGCGGACATCGGCGCTTGTTGATCAGCGGTGAGTAAGGTCACCGACTCAAGTTTAGCCAGCTTATTGAGAGTGACGCTATTGACCTCTAAACGGCGCAGGTCTTCAGTTGTGCTGTTACCCAAATACAATGGGATCGGTGTGCCAGGACCAATGTTCATTTCTGCACGAATATTGCGCAGAGCCAGCATTAACTCTTTCAGCCATTCGATATCGCCTTCGGCTTGTGCATCAATGGCATCAGTCGCCGATGCCGGAAAGGGCTGCAGCATAATGGTGTCGCCAGTTTTACCCGCCAGCGGCGCGATGCGCTGCCAAATTTCCTCGGTGATAAACGGCATAAAGGGATGTGCTAAACGCAGCGACGCTTCCAGTACGCGCACCAAGGTACGACGCGTGCCGCGGGTGCGCTCGATGGGTGCTTCTTTATCCCAGAGCACAGGCTTAGACAGTTCTAAGTACCAGTCGCAGTATTGGTTCCAGATAAACTCATACAACGCTTGTGCGGCAAGGTCGAAACGGAAGTTATCCAGTTGTCGCGCCACTTCGGCTTCGGTGCGTTGCAGTTGTGAAATAATCCAGCGGTCGGCGACGGTTAACTCCACCGCTTGACCATCAAGACCGCAATCTTGCGCTTCGCATTGCATCATCACATAGCGTGCCGCGTTCCAGATTTTATTGCAGAAGTTACGGTAGCCTTCAACGCGGCCCATATCGAACTTCACATCACGCCCAGTGGAGGCCAGTGATAAGAAGGTGAAGCGCAAGGCGTCGGTGCCATAGCTGGCAATGCCGTCGGCAAACTCTTCGCGGGTTTGCTTTTCAATGGCTTTGGCCATTTGTGGTTGCATCATGCCGCTGGTGCGTTTGTGCACTAATGACTCAAGATCAATGCCGTCAATAATATCCAAAGGATCCAACACGTTGCCTTTGGATTTGGACATTTTGTGGCCTTGGCTGTCACGCACCAAGCCATGCACATACACGGTTTTAAACGGAATCTGTGGCGTGCCATCTTCATTCTTGATCAGGTGCATGGTCAGCATAATCATGCGCGCCACCCAGAAGAAAATGATGTCAAAACCAGTCACCAGTACATCGGTCGGGTGGAAGGTTTTTAAGTAATCGGTTTGTTCCGGCCAGCCCAAGGTTGAAAAGGTCCACAAGCCTGAACTGAACCAGGTGTCCAGTACGTCATTGTCTTGGCGCAGATTAATATCGCCCAAACTATATTTTGCGCGTACTTCAGCTTCGTTGCGACCGACATAAACTTTGCCAGCTTCGTCATACCAAGCAGGAATGCGGTGGCCCCACCAGAGTTGTCGGCTGATGCACCAGTCTTGGATGTCACGCATCCAGCTGAAATACATGTTTTCGTATTGCTTAGGCACAAATTGAATGCGGCCCTCTTCTACGGCAACAATCGCAGGCTCGGCGAGTGGCTTAGTTGAGACATACCACTGGTCAGTCAGCCATGGCTCAATGACTGCACCTGAACGGTCGCCGCGTGGTGTTTTTAGCGCGTGATCGTCAATGCTTACCAGTAAATCGACGGCTTGTAAGGCTGCGACAATTTGCTTGCGAGCTTCGAAACGATCAAGGCCAGCAAATTCGGCTGGTAGGCTGTTATCCAGCGAGTCATTCACTGAACCGTCGGCATTAAAAATCTGCGCTACGGCTAACACTGCAGCATCTTGGTTCAGGATATTGATCAGTGGCAAATTGTGACGTTTGCCCACTTCATAGTCATTGAAGTCATGGGCTGGCGTGATTTTTACGCAACCGGTACCAAACTCTGGATCACAGTAGTCATCACCAATAATCGGAATACGGCGGCCGACTAACGGTAGATCAATATAAGCGCCGATCAAGGCTTTATAGCGCTCATCTTCTGGATGCACGGCAACCGCACTGTCACCCAGCATGGTTTCTGGGCGGGTGGTAGCAACCACTAAATAGTCTTTACCTTCAGCCGTTTTTGCGCCGTCAGCCAGCGGGTAGCGCAAATTCCACAAATGACCTTTTTCATCGTGGTTTTCCACTTCAAGGTCAGAGATTGCCGTGTGGAACTTAGGATCCCAGTTGACTAGACGTTTGCCACGGTAAATTAAGCCGTCTTCATGCAGGCGCACGAAGGCTTCTTGTACCGCAGCTGACATACCGTCATCCATGGTGAAGCGCTCACGTGACCAATCCACCGAGCTACCAAGGCGACGGATTTGGCGAGTGATGGTGCCACCGGATTGCTCTTTCCATTCCCATACTTTTTCTAGAAAGGCTTCGCGACCGAGATCATGACGGTCTTGGCCTTGTGCGGCCAGTTGGCGTTCCACCACCATCTGCGTGGCGATACCCGCGTGGTCAGTACCTGGCTGCCAGAGGGTGTTACGACCCTGCATCCGGCGGTAACGAATCAGCGCATCCATAATGGCGTTATTAAAACCATGTCCCATATGTAAGCTGCCGGTGACGTTCGGCGGCGGAATCATAATGGTGTACGGTTGACCAGAACCTTGGGGCGCAAAGTATTGATTGGTTTCCCAGGTTTGGTACCAAGTGCTTTCAATGGCGTGCGGCTGATAGGTCTTATCCATAGTGCGGCGGGACCCCTAAATAGAAGACGGCTAATCGGAAAACCGCAAAGTATACCGCCAAACGCGGCTTGGCCATAGATCAAGCTGTCGCTTTTGCTGAGAAAGTCATTACTGTGTCGATGGCAAACAGAACTTTCAGTCGGTTAGTGATGCTGATGCCGTTAGAGTGCTTCACCAAATTCAGCTTGCAGTGCAGCGCGTACGCAATACAACACGCCCTCCTCAATCTGCGGAGTGAATTGCTCGGCAATGCTGGCCACGCTGGGTAAATCACCATCGCCTTGTAAAAACGCATCTTGAATATCGCCTAGCAGTTCTTCTGGCAGATCCAGTGCTTGCTCAAGGCTTAATAAATTTGCGGCAATCGCTTGTGCCATTAGCGTGTAAACATTCTTTAGGCTGCATTGCATCTGCTGGGAAATTTGCTCCGGGGTCATTCCGCTGCGCGCTAAAGTTACTAATTCATGGCGTAAGTCTTGGCTGTTTGGCGCTGCAGGCGCAGCAGTTGCTGTGCCTGTCTGATTGAGCACATTTAAAAAAGTTGCGCCGTAGCGTTCCAATTTGCGTGCGCCAATACCGCTGATTTGTGCCATATCATCGAGGTCTTCTGGCTGCTCGCGGAGCATTTCCAAGAGTGTCGAGTCGGGAAAAATCACATAAGGCGGTACGCTGTGTTCTTCCGCTAATTGGCGGCGTAGTGCGCGTAAAGCTTCCCACATCTCACGCTCATCGCTGCGCACCAATTGACTGGCTTGGCTTGAACTGCGCGGTGACTTGGTTTGTGGGGTGAGGTCGCGGCGTAATAATAATGTGGTTTCGCCGCGTAATAAGGGTCGGCAACTTTCTGATAAGCGCAATCCGCCAAAGCCTTCGACGTCGACATCAATGAGGCTGCGCGCGACCAGTTGCCGAAATATTGAACGCCACTGGTGGTCATTAAGCCCCTTGCCCATCCCGAACACACTAAGGTGCTGGTGACCCAGTGCACGCACGCGGTCATTCTCACGGCCTTGCAAAACGTCGGATAAATAGCCCACACCATAACGCTGGCCGGTGCGGTGAATAGCAGAAAGCGCTTGGCGTGCGGCATCAGTGCCGTCCCATGTTTCAATGGTATCAATGCAGTTGTCGCAGTGCCCGCAGGGCTCTGGCATGTCTTCATCAAAGTAGGCGAGCAAGGCTTGGCGACGACAGCGGGTTTCTTCGCACAGCGCCAACATGGCTTCCAGTTTGTGTTGTTCAACGCGCTTGTGACGCTCATCACCTTCAGAGTTGCCGAGCATTTGCTTGAGCATCAGTACATCTTGTAAACCGTAAACCATCCACGCATCAGCGGGCAGGCCGTCGCGCCCCGCACGCCCAGTTTCTTGATAGTAGGCCTCTAAGGACTTAGGTAAATCAAGATGACCCACGAAGCGTACATTGGATTTATCAATGCCCATGCCGAAAGCAATGGTTGCCACCATAATCAAGCCTTCTTCATTGAGAAAGCGTTTTTGGTGGAATGCGCGCAAGTGACTGTCGAGCCCTGCATGGTAGGGCAGCGCGGGAAAGCCTTTAGCGCTGAGAAATTCTGCAGTGGCGTCGACGCTTTTGCGTGATAAGCAATAAATAATTCCAGCATCACCTTTGCGCTGTGCTAAGAAATCCAGCAGCTGTTTGCGTGGGTTATCTTTTGGGGTGATTCGGTAAAAAATATTGGGACGGTCAAAGCTTGAGAGAAAGCATTCGGCTTTTTGTAAGTGCAAGCGATTAATGATTTCTTCACGGGTGCGTTTATCGGCGGTGGCGGTCAGCGCGATACGTGGCACATTCGGGAAGAGTTCGGCCAGTTGACCCAGTTGCAAATATTCTGGACGAAAATCATGACCCCACTGCGAAACGCAGTGTGCTTCATCAATGGCAAACAGACTGATTGGTAAGTGTTGCAGAAACGCCAGCATACGCGGCTGTACTAGGCGCTCAGGGGCTAAATACAGCAGTTTGATTTCATGGCGACGCAGGCGGTCGGCGATCTCGCGCTGTTCATCGTTGCTCAATGAGGAATTGAGCGCGGCAGCCGGAATACCGAGCTCTTCAAGGCTGGCAACTTGGTCTTGCATCAGGGCGATCAGTGGCGAAACCACTACGGTTAAGCCGTCGAGCAGCAGTGCCGGTAGTTGATAGCATAAGGATTTGCCGCCACCAGTAGGCATCAACACGAGCGCATCATCGCCTGCGCAAATACGTTGAATAATTGCAGCCTGATGACCACGAAATGCATCGTAGCCAAAAACACTTTTTAGCGTGTGTAACGCCTGATTTTGCATGCCGTTCTCCAAATCAAGCTGCGCATTATACCTGTAAAGTTTGTGCAAACGTTGCAAGGGCAGAATCTTTAACGCTTCTGTAGGGCAAGATCACGCCAATCCCTAGCTGTTATTGCAGAGCTAGACTACAATCAGAGTTCATTTCTTTTTCAATGGTAATCACGCATGTCCCTCGCTGAGCAACAGACCCGCCTGCAAGCTTTCCTCGATGCTGACGAACTGCACGACGAGGCGCTTGATTATATTGCTGCGCACGGTTACTTAACCGCGCTATCTATTTGCCCTGAACCCGTTCCGGCTGAAGAATGGATTGAAGCGTTATTTGCAGAGTCACCGCATTATCGTGATGACGCCGAGGAAGCAGATATTACCGCTGCGCTCTTACAGTTAAAGGCGCAGATTGAGCGCCAGTTAGCCAGTGATGACGATATGGGACTGCCGTGCGACTTGGATTTAGGTGATGAGCCGGATGATTCTGACTTGCGTGGCTGGTGTGTTGGTTTTATGGAAGGCGTGTTCTTGCGTGAAGAAGTTTGGTTTGAAGATGCTGAAGATGAAGTCAGCGAACTGTTGTTGCCCATCATGGTCGCTTCAGGCTTGTTTGATGAGCAACCCGATTTTGCTGAAATTGCTAAAGATTATGATTTAGTTGACAGTATGATTGAGCAGATTCCTGAAGTGCTGACGGCGCTGTTTCTGTTATGCCAAGCGCCTGAAGAAAAACCAGTACTGCTCAAGCCACGCCATTAATCGCAGCTCATGCACGAACCGCAGCAGCGACAAGCGCGTAGTCAAACGCTGCGTTATGTGCTGTTCTTTTGTGGCTGTCTAAGTGTTGTGTTGGGCGTGATCGGTATTTTTTTACCGGTCTTGCCTACAACGCCTTTTTTGTTATTGGCTGCGGCGTGTTTTGCGCGCAGCTCTAAGCGCTTTTATCTGTGGTTGGTGATGCATCCAAAGCTTGGGCCTTGGGTTCGTGATTATCTAGATGGCCAGGGTTTGCCGTTGAAAGGCAAGGTTTGGGCTTTGCTTTTGATGTGGGCGAGCATCAGCGTGTCCATGTGGATTGTGCCGTTGCTGTGGGTGCGACTCTTTATGCTAATGAGCGCGATCTGCGTGACGGTCTATATTCTCAAGCAGAAAACCCGAGCGTTATAACGACGCCTCATGGCCTTTGTTTGTGATGTTTTAGGGTACGGCAATACCGCAAGCACTGAGCATGTCACATAGGCGAATCAGCGGTAAACCAACTAAGCTGGTCGCGTCGCTGCCTTCTGTCGCTTGGAATAAGCTCACACCTAAACCTTCTGATTTAAAACTGCCTGCACAATCAAAGGGCTGTTCTAGCGCAATGTAGCGTTGGATTTGCGCGGCGTTGAGCGTGCGAAAGTGCACGGTAAACGGCACTAAATCAATCTGCTCACTATTGGTACGTGTATCAATGACGGCCAGTCCGGTTAAAAAGACGACGCTACGTCCACTGGCGGCGCTTAGTTGTTGAAAGGCGGCCTTGGCGTGCAAGGGTTTACCAATAATTTTTCCATCAAGCGCTGCTACTTGGTCAGAGCCAATAATAATGTGCTGTGGGTAGTGCTCGGCCAGTGCACGGGCTTTGCTTAAGGCTAAACGCTGCACAAGTGCTTGTGGTGTTTCATGGATCAGTGGGGTTTCATCAATCTCTGGGCTGTGGCAAATAAAAGGCAGCTGCAAGCGTGCTAGTAGTTCTCGGCGGTAGCTTGAGCTGGAGGCCAAGACAATGGGCGGTACAATCGGTGGCATAACGACTCCTATAAAGTGGCGACAGTTTAACCCAACTGCACAGAGGACGCTGTCGCGTCGCCCAGGATCGGTTATACTCTGTCAATTCGAGTAACAACCGCTGTGCAACAGTTTATTTACAGGTGAGCTTAATCAATGCTGCTCGCTGTTGCCGCATCCATGCTGAGGGCTTTGTATGTTTGACAATTTATCCGATCGTCTTGCGCAGACGCTACGCCATGTCACTGGTAAAGCACGCCTGAGCGAAGACAATATCAAAGACACCTTACGTGAAGTACGCATGGCGTTGCTTGAAGCAGACGTGGCGTTGCCGGTGGTAAAAGACTTTGTGAACTCGGTGCGTGATCGTGCGGTAGGTACTGAGGTCTCTCGCAGTCTGTCGCCGGGTCAAGCTTTTATCAAGATTGTTCAAGCCGAGTTAGAACAGTTAATGGGTGCCGCCAACGAAGACTTGGCGCTGAATGCTACGCCGCCTGCCGTGATCTTAATGGCCGGTTTGCAAGGTGTAGGTAAAACCACCACTGTAGCTAAGCTGGCGCGTTTCTTAAAAGAGCGCAAAAAGAAAACCGTGATGGTGGTCTCTGCTGACGTATACCGCCCTGCAGCGATTAAGCAGTTGGAAACCTTGGCTGGCGAAGTAGGGGTGACTTTCTTTCCGTCGGATATCAGCCAAAAACCGCAAGACATTGCACTGGCTGCGATTAAAGAAGCCAAGCTTAAATTTATTGATGTGGTGTTGGTGGATACCGCCGGTCGTTTAGCCATTGATAGCGAGATGATGGCGGAAATCAGTCAGTTACATGCAGCGATCAACCCCGTTGAGACGCTGTTTGTGGTTGATTCCATGACCGGTCAAGATGCTGCCAATACTGCCAAAGCCTTTAATGATGCATTGCCGTTAACCGGCGTGGTACTGACTAAGGTTGATGGTGATGCGCGTGGTGGTGCGGCGCTGTCGGTGCGTGCGATCACGGGTAAACCAATTAAATTCTTAGGTGTGGGTGAAAAAACCGATGCCTTAGAGCCGTTCCATCCTGATCGCATTGCTTCGCGCATTTTAGGCATGGGCGATGTGCTGAGCTTGATTGAACAAGCCGAACAAAACATTGATAAAGAAAAAGCTGAAAAGCTGACCAAGAAGCTGAAAAAAGGTAAAGGCTTTGATCTGGAAGATTTCCGTGATCAGTTGCAGCAGATGAATAAAATGGGCGGTATGGGTGGCATGTTAGAGAAAATGCCAAACATGGGCGGTATGAATTTAGCGCAAATGGGTGGTGCGCAAGGTGCTGCTGAGAAACAGTTTAAACAGATGGAATCGATCATTAATTCAATGACGCCAGGCGAGCGTCGTGATCCTGAAATTATCAGTGGGTCGCGCCGCCGTCGTATTGCGATGGGTTCGGGTACGCAAGTGCAGGACGTTGGTCGTCTGATTAAGCAACATAAACAGATGCAGAAAATGATGAAGAAATTCACCACCAAGGGCGGCATGAGTAAGATGATGCGTGGTCTTGGTGGGATGATGCCTGGGGCAGGTGGGATGCCTAAGATGTGAACACGCACGGGAGTGCAAAATAGCCCTATGCAAAGGGGCGGATAAACCTTAGAATATGCGGCCTTTCGGGCCATGCATGTCTTTGGTTCGTTTTGATTGTAATATTCTTAAAGGAAAAAACTTTAATGGTAACTATTCGTTTAGCTCGTGGTGGCTCTAAAAAGCGCCCTTTCTACCATCTGACTGTGGCTGATAGCCGTAGTGCTCGTGATGGCCGTTTCGTAGAGCGCATCGGTTTCTTCAACCCAGTTGCAACAGGTGGTGAAGTACGTTTGTCTGTTAACCAAGAACGCGCTACTTACTGGTTAAGCAAAGGTGCACAGCCTTCAGAGCGCGTTGCGCAACTGTTGAAAACTGCTGCTACCACTCAAGCTACTGCTTAATTGGCTATGAGTAAAACGCCTCTTGCAGCAGATGATCTGGTCGTTATCGGCAAAATCGGTGCGGTGCATGGTGTGCGTGGCGAGGTAAAGGTACATTCTTTTACTGACCCAATGGAAAATCTGCTTGATTATCCTGTCTGGCAATTGCGCCGAGACAATGAGATTAAGCGTGTTAAGTGGGCCAGTGGACGTATACAGGGTAAAGCGCTTGCAGCAAAAATCGAAGGCCTTGATGATCGTGAAATTGCACGAACATTTACCGGTTATGAGATTTGTGTGTTGCGCAGTGAATTGCCTGAGTTAGCGGACGATGAGTTGTACTGGCATCAACTTGAAGGTTTAAAGGTGATCAATCAAGACCAGCAGTTGTTTGGGATTGTTGACCATTTACTTGAGACTGGCGCGAATGATGTATTGGTTGTTAAGCCTTGTGCTGGCAGCATCGATGATCAGGAGCGGTTACTGCCGTATACGCAGCAGTGTGTACAGTCAGTTGATTTGACAGCAGGCGAAATGCATGTCGAATGGGATGCAGATTTTTAATGAGTAAATGCCTTGCGCGTTGAAGTTATCAGTCTCTTTCCTGAGATGTTTGCTGCGATTACTGAGTATGGCATTACCAGTCGTGCAGTAACGCAAGGGTTGTTGCAACTTAATTGTTGGAATCCCCGTAGCTTTACTGAAGATCGACACCAAACAGTGGATGACCGGCCTTTTGGCGGTGGTCCAGGCATGGTGATGAAGATCAAGCCTCTTGAGGATGCGTTAGCTGCGGCTAAGCGCGCCATTGGAGGGCCGGCGAAGGTTATTTACCTGTCGCCGCAAGGCCGTCAGCTTAAACAAGCCGCGGTCAGCGAGTTAGCCAAGCAGGATAATTTAATTCTGATTGCAGGTCGCTATGAAGGCATTGACGAGCGTTTTATTGAAACCTACGTCGATGAGGAGTGGTCAATTGGTGATTATGTGTTGTCTGGCGGCGAGCTGCCGGCAATGGTGCTGATTGATGCTGTAACGCGGTTGCTGCCTGGGGCATTAAACCATGCAGACTCCGCACAAGAAGACTCATTTAGTGATGGTCTTCTCGACTGCCCGCATTACACGCGACCGGTTAGGTATGCAGGCAAAGATGTTCCTGAGGTGCTACTTAGTGGCAACCATGAACATATCCGGCGCTGGCGATTGCAACAAGCCTTAGGGCGTACTGCAGAGCGTCGCGCTGATCTTCTGGATAGCCGCTCGCTTTCTGGAGAAGAGAAAATGCTGCTGGACGAGTACTTTCGTCGGCAGAACGATAGTTAATTAACGTATCGATGGTGAATCATAAGGATTTGCCTTCAGGAGCACAGAATGACGAACAAGATTATTCTTCAGCTTGAAGCTGAACAAATGACTAAAGAGATCCCAGTATTTTCTGCGGGTGATACTGTAGTTATTCAAGTAAAAGTAAAAGAAGGTGAGCGTGAGCGTTTACAGGCCTATGAAGGTGTTGTAATTGCTAAGCGTAACCGTGGCATCAACAGTGCTTTCACTGTTCGTAAAATTTCTAGCGGCGTAGGCGTTGAGCGTACGTTCCAAACTTACAGCCCACTGATTGACAGCATTACTGTTAAGCGTCGTGGTGATGTTCGTAAAGCGAAACTGTACTACTTACGTGCTCTGTCTGGTAAAGCTGCGCGTATTAAAGAAAAACTGTCACGTTAATTCGTCCGGTGTTTCAAAACAAAGCAGCCTAAGGGCTGCTTTGTTGTTTCTGGAGTATAGTTTTACTATTGCTTGGGGGCGCAGGCGACTCGTCCGCAAGGTTTGCTGCATTTTTCGGGAATAAATTCCCTCCTACAGTGGCTGTATACTCTTGCAGGCTTTTGCTTGGTTAATCAAGCATTGAGTGGTTAGCATCCAGAGCTTCGCTTGTCACGGCTAACCGGGAATACTGTTTGAAACCTCAGCTGTAGGAGAGAATTTATTCTCGATACAACGCTCATCAGCCGCACTGTAAAGCGTGCTGGTTGGCAATGCTTGCGTTGCTTTAGAGGCTGCTCTGGCGCTATGTATATTGCTGCATTTTTCGGGAATAAATTCCCTCCTACAGTGGCTGTATGCTCCTGCAGACTCTTGCTTGGTTAATCAAGCATTGAGTGGTTAGTATCCAGAGCTTCGCTTGTCACGGCTAACCGGGAATACTGCTTGAAGCCTCAGCTGTAGGAGAGAATTTATTCTCGATACAACGCTCATCAGCCGCACTGTAAAGCGTGCTGGTTGGCAATGCTTGCGTTGCTTTAGAGGCTGCTCTGGCGCTATGTATATTGCTGCATTTTTCGGGAATAAATTCCCTCCTACAGTGGCTGTATGCTCCTGCAGACTTTTGCTTGGTTAATCAAGCATTGAGTGGTTAGCGTCCAGAGCTTCGCTTGTCACTGCTAACCTGAAATACTGCTTGAAACCTCAGCTGTAGGAGAGAATTTATTCTCGATACAACGCTCATCAGCCGCACTGTAAAGCGTGCTGGTTGGCAATGCTTGCGTTGCTTTAGAGGCTGCTCTGGCGCTATGTATATTGCTGCATTTTTCGGGAATAAATTCCCTCCTACAGTGGCTGTATGCTCCTGCAGACTCTTGCTTGGTTAATCAAGCATTGAGTGGTTAGTATCCAGAGCTTCGCTTGTCACGGCTAACCGGGAATACTGCTTGAAGCCTCAACTGTAGGAGAGAATTTATTCTCGATACCATACTGCAAGCAGTGCAGTACTGTTGATCTGATGTTGTTGGTTGTGTTGAATAGGGGATTGCTGTGGAAGAGATTAAACAGCCTGATTTATCGGCTCTAACGCGTTTCTTAGATGCTGCTTGGCTGCAGCGTGGCTTGGCTGATAACACCCGCATGGCCTATCGCAGTGATCTGGAACAATTTGCTCAGTGGCTACTGCTGCGTGGGCAGACATTGCAGCAGGTGCGGCGTGATACCTTGTTGGAGTATTTAAGCTGGCGTTTAGATGCGAGTTATAAAGCACGCTCCAGTGCACGGTTTTTGTCAGGCGCTAGAGGGTTCTACCAATATCTGCTTGAGGAGGGTTTGATTATTGAAAACCCGACCTTGCGGGTTGACTTGCCACAGATTGGTCGTTCGTTGCCGGATACCTTGTCCGAAGCAGATGTTGAAGCGTTGCTCGCCGCACCAGATGTGGATGAGGTATTAGGCCTGCGTGATCGCTGTATGCTGGAGGTCTTGTATGCGTGCGGCTTGCGGGTAACAGAACTGGTGAGTTTGACCTTAGATCAGCTCAATACTCGTCAAGGTGTTGTACGAGTGACAGGTAAGGGCTCTAAAGAGCGTTTGGTGCCGATGGGAGAAACGGCCTTAGATTGGATCGTGCGTTACCTTAAAGAAGGCCGTGGCGAGCTGTTGGGCCACTCTGTGACTGATGCATTATTTCCCAGTCAGCGTGGCCAGCAGATGACGCGACAAACGTTTTGGCATCGCATTAAACTGCATGCGAAAGTAGCGGGGATCAATAAACCATTATCACCGCATACGCTGCGTCATGCCTTTGCTACGCACTTGTTAAATCATGGCGCAGACTTGCGTGTGGTGCAGATGTTGCTGGGGCATAGCGACTTATCCACCACGCAGATTTATACTCATGTGGCGCGAGCGCGTCTTCAGGCGTTGCACAGTGAGCATCATCCGCGCGGTTAATGTGTTTGCTGTATGATTAGCAGCGCTGGTATTGAATGAGGTGACTGGCCGGTTCATTCGTCTCGGGAAGACATTCCCTCCTCCAAGCATTTGGCAAGTTTTAGAATTGATCACAGCCGTGGGCATCCGTATTTCTGCAAGCTGACGCGCAATAAATCTACCAAGATTGATCAACTGTAAATAAATGAGTTAACTGTAGAGGGGTTGGTTCATTGTAGGAGGGAATTTATTCCCGAAGCAGATTTTCAGTCGTGCGTTCCTTTATAGGCCAGCATTCAAAATAGATGGTTCACTGATTTAAATTTTGTGCACAGTAAATCTTGCTTTTTATAGCTTAAAGTTATATGTGATTGACTTTTATAGAATTTTCTCGTATTATTTAGAGCCTAAACGTTTGAGGAGGTCATGGTCGTCATGCGTATTAAAGGTTCTAGCACTCGTGCGAAACCCGAAGAAGCAATTACTTCACGCGATTCACTTGCAGAGCAAACTGCTGCATTCTTAAAGAAAGGCGGCGAGATTGAAGAAATTCCTCGCGGCTTAAGTGGTCAGCAACAAGTTAGTTATTTCCGTCGTTCTACCGCTGAAACACGTAAGCCAGCAGAGTTGCCGGCCGTCGCAGTAAAAAGCTAAGTCTTCACAAAAGATCCCGAACGCGTCATTGTCTTGCCTCACTAGGGCAGTAGTCAGTGGCGCGTTTTTTGTTGAGGCACAGAATACCTGACGTGCACAACGTGTCCTTAAACAATAGATGAACCTTGCTTGTGCGCTGCTCAATAAACGTCTAACCAAAGGTTATCGGCAAACACCCTAAAAGATCATAAAAAAACGCGAGGAATAAACTCGCGTTTTTTTATGATCGGTACTGTTAACGCAGCACTCTCATGAGAGAGTTAGTGTCCTGCAGCGCTGGCGATCTTTTTCAACTCTTCATCACGCAGTTCGCGACGTAAGATTTTGCCGACGTTGGTGGTAGGCAGTTCATCACGGAATTCAATATGATGTGCTACTTTATAGCCGGTTAAGTTACTGCGCATATGTGCAATTACTTGCTCTTTAGTCAAGCTCTCGCCAGGCCGTACGACAATAAAGACCTTGATCGCTTCGCCGGATCTTTCATCTGGCACACCAATCGCGGCAGACTGTGAAACACCCGGTAAGCTTGCTAGCACGTCTTCGATTTCATTCGGATAGACGTTAAAGCCGGAGATTAAAATCATATCCTTTTTACGGTCGACAATACGTATATAGCCGTCCTCTTGAATGAGTGCAATGTCACCGGTGCGTAGCCAGCCTTCATCATCGAGAACTTCTTTGGTAGCGTCTTCACGCAACCAGTAGCCTTTCATGACTTGTGGGCCTTTGACACACAGCTCGCCAATCTCACCCAGCGCGAGTTCTTTGCCATCATCGTCAATCACTTTGCACAACGTTGAGGCTACCGGAATACCAATGGAGCCCAGTTGAATGTTCTGGATTGGGTTAACCGTAGCCACAGGGCTGGTTTCCGTCATGCCGAAGCCTTCACAGATTTTTGCCCCAGTCACTTGAGTCCAGCGCTCTGCTGTAGCAATTTGCAACGCCATGCCACCAGAGATAGTCATTTTCAGGGCTGAAAAATCTAGACTACGGAAGTCTTGGTTGTTGCACAGTGCAACAAATAGCGTATTAAGACCTACAAAGCCTGTGAACTTATTTTTTTGCAGGTCTTTAATCATGCTGGGCAAGTCACGGGGATTGGTGATCAGCAGATTGTTGTTACCGCTCATCATCATTGCCATACAATGGAAGGTAAACGCATAGATATGGTACAGCGGCAGTGGTGCAACAATAGTTTCGCTGCCTTTGTCTAAGTTAGACGCCATCATCGCTTCGGCTTGTAACATGTTGGCAACGAGGTTGCGATGGGTCAACATCGCACCTTTGGCGATGCCTGTGGTACCGCCAGTGTATTGCAGTATGGCGACCTCACTGGAGTCTGGGTTTTCATTACGAGCGGCTTTTTTACTGCCTAGCGCCAAAACATCGTTAAGTTTAAGCGAGTTAGGAATATGGAATGCAGGTACCATTTTCTTAACATACTTAACCACGCTATTGACCAGTAAACGCTTGAGTGGCGGCAGAAAGTCGCCGACCTCAGTGACGATAACGGTCTTAACGCCAGTTTTTGGCACAACTTCTTCTGCCAAATGCCCCATATTGGCTAAGCACACCAGCGCCTTAGCGCCAGAGTCATTGAACTGGTGTTCCATTTCACGCGTGGTGTACAGCGGGTTCGTGTTAACAATCACTAGACCTGCGCGAATCGCACCAAACACCACCACAGGGTACTGCAGCAGGTTGGGCAGCTGCACTGCAATGCGGTCACCTGGTTTCAGTTCCGTGTAATTTTGTAACCATGCAGCGAAGTCACCCGACATCCTATAAAGATCGCCATAGCTGATCGTTTTGCCCATATTGGTGAAGGCAGGATTGTCAGCAAAACGCTGGCAGGACTCTTTCAGTACCGCTTGAATATTCGGGTACTGATCAGGATTGATTTCGGTTGGAATACCTTCAGGGTATTTATCCTTCCAGAAGTTTTCATTCATGCAAGTCAACTCCTAAGCAACAGCTCTTATCTGCCTTGTGAAAGTGTTTAACAAAAACACACTATAAATAAACAACGCTTAAGCGCAAATTACTTTTTATTGTTTTAGCGCTAAGTAATACCCGTTTCGCTACACGATTCTATGCTTAAAAGTCACTGAATGGCGTGCTCTTGTCACTCATCTCAACAAGGCGTGTTTTTAATGATTAATCTATGTTGTGCTTTTCTTATTTAATAGCAAACCCTTGGAGATTATCAGCTTTATAAATATGCGGCCAGTACAGAAAGCGGCTTTTTAGTCATTTTTATGACTGAAAATTATTTTCCGTTCGCGTTTCTTGATTCATCACTAAAGATGATTTCCCCAATGCCTAAGATAGGCTCTACAATGAGCCAACGCCAGCATGCAGGAGGAAGCCATCATGCGCCATGCAGCATTTTGGTTAACCAGCAATGACTCGACTGAGTTGTATGTGAATCACTGGTTCACCGAACACCCGCCGATCGCCATTGTGATGATTGCCCACGGCATGGCCGAGCACAGTCAGCGCTACGCACGTTTTGCCACAGCACTGGCTGATCAAGGTATTGCCGTGTTTGCGCTTGACCAGCGCGGTCATGGGCATACAGCAGCCTTAGGTACGCTGGGGTATTTTGCTGATGAAGAAGGTTGGAGCTTGGTGGTCAATGATTTGTGCTGCTTGAACCACCATATCCGCGTGCAGTTTCCTAATACACCGATTTTTCTTTTTGGGCACAGTATGGGCAGTTATGTCGCGCTGAGCTATTTAATGCAGCACAGTTGCAGTTTGCAGGGCGCGATTCTGTCTGGCTCCAATTATTTTAAGACCTCGGCGCGTTATCGTCTGGCGATGGCTGTGGCGCGTTTTGAGCGTTGGCGTCTTGGCCCCAAAGGTCGTAGTTCGTTGCTGGAAACTTTAATTTTCTACCCGTATCGTCGTGCAATTAAAAACCGCCAGACAAATTGGGACTGGCTCAGCCGTGATGCGGAGCAAGTGCAAGCCTATATTGATGATCCTTTGTGTGGGTTTATTTGCACCACGCAACTGTGGCTGGACCTTCTGTTGGGCTTGCAGGGCATTACTCCAGTGCGCAACATGGTGCAAATTGAAAACGATTTGCCGCTCCTAATTGTCGGTGGCGAAGCGGATCCGATTAATCAGGGTCGACGCCTGATTGATTTAGCCGACGCACTGCGTCAAGCGGGTAATCGTGCTGTCGATATTAAGCTGTATCCCAACGCGCGCCATGAAGTGCTGCAAGAACTCAATCACGCCGAAGTAACAGCTGATATTATCCAATGGCTAAATACCGCGTTAGCCTACAAACGTGACTTTAATAATCCACCACCCGTATCCGGAGAGCGCCATGACACAAAGCACTAGCATCCCTTATGACAGTTTAGAAGTCGGCCAAAAAGCCACCTTCAGCAAGTTGGTGACTGAACATGACATTATGATGTTTGCCAGTATGTCAGGTGACCGCAATCCTGTGCATTTAGATGCTGAATATGCTGCTGGCACCATGTTTAAAGAGCGCATTGCGCACGGCATGTTTAGCGGTGCGTTAATCAGCGCAGCGGTGGCCTGTGAAATGCCAGGGCCGGGCACGATTTACCTCGGCCAGCAAATGACTTTTAGTTTGCCGGTGAAACTCGGTGATGAGCTGACCGTGCAGCTAGAAATCTTAGAAAAACTACCAAAATTTCGCGTACGCATCGCCACGCGCGTGGTCAATCAGCGCGATGAAATAGTCGTCGATGGTGAGGCCCTCATCATCGCGCCACGTAAAGCCGTGACGGTTGAGCTGGCGGAGCTGCCCGTCTTCGCCGCGCAGTAAGTCCCCTCGATCTAAACCCCACCGCACAAGGTGGGGTTCAAATACCACACCCCTTGTAGGAGGGAATTCATTCCCGATAAGGCCTTGCAGAAAACGGAATGCTTGCATGCATTACACGCCAAACACAATCGTTTGCCTAACTGTTTGGCCGACACGTTTTGTATTTTTGGACACTGCATCGGGAATAAATTCCCTCCTACAGTCGGCGCATAGGCTTGCAGCGTGGTGATTTCTTGTTATCAGACCTTATCACCGCCCAAACTGCATCTCGCAAGGAACTCCATCACGGTCACCATCCATTTTGGTGTTCGGGCAATTGCGTAAAAAGAACACCGCTTCATCATACGAGCGCATCTGCGAGCAATGCTGCCTTCCGTCACAACGGAAAGATGATGCAGACGCAGGCGAGTTCGTGCGTGGCTTAAATGATGTAGGAGCAGTTGGAGTCGATAGCAGCGAAGCGTTAGTAATCACAGGGCTGTTCGATCTTTGCACAAAATCAGGCCAGCCGTTTTTATTCACATACCAGCCGCCAGCGATGATTAGGATAAAGATGATTTTTTTCATGGATACATTCCTTCGCGCCTATCTAAATAAGTCTGTTTTTCAAGAAGTCGCAAATATTAAGACAGCCGTAGATTAAAAAATAGTAGATGAGGCATAACGTGCTTGGTTGCAGGTGAATTAATTAGTGTATTTTGTGCCTTGTGGCAAAACTCATGAGCCGTTATCTGGCATTATGTTTTGGTTTTTTAAAATGTCATTAGGTTGAGCAACTTATGAGCGGTTTACGTGTATTAAAAGAACGAATTGCCTCTGGCTCTGTGGTTGTGGGTATTTATGGGCTGGGTTATGTTGGCTTACCGCTTGCTTTGCGTTTTAGCGAGGTCGGTATCAAGGTTATTGGCTTTGATATAGATGTATCAAAGGTCGATAGCTTAAATAGTGGCAAAAGCTACATTGAGCGTCTAAAGGCAGAAGAGATTATTGCCGCACAAAAAGATGGCTTTGAAGCGACCAGCGATTTTTCACGCACGCAAGAAGTGGATGCCCTGATCATTTGCGTACCGACTCCGTTAAATGTCTATCGTGAGCCCGATTTAAGTTATGTCGAAAATACCCTTGCATCTATCTTGCCGTATTTCAAAGCAGGTCAGTTATTAAGCCTAGAGAGCACAACTTGGCCGGGCACCACTGAAGAAATTCTTGCACCAGCTCTAAAAAGCCAAGGTTTTATACCCGGTGAAAACTGCGCACTGGTCTTTTCACCTGAGCGAGAAGATCCAGGCAACACAACATACAGCACCAAAGATATTCCAAAAGTCATTGGCGGCATGACAGCCAGCTGCCTTGAACTCGGCACTCAACTCTACCAGCATGCAATTAAGCAAATGGTTCCGGTCAGCACGCCGCGCGCTGCGGAAATGACCAAACTATTGGAAAACATTCACCGCGCCGTCAACATCGGCTTGGTCAATGAAATGAAAATTGTCGCCGACAAAATGGGCATTAACATCCATGAAGTTATCGAAGCGGCAGCCACCAAACCCTTTGGCTTTGTACCCTACAAACCGGGGCCTGGCTTGGGCGGACATTGCATTCCTATTGATCCTTTTTATCTCACTTGGAAAGCCCGTGAGTACGGCATCAATACGCGCTTTATTGAATTGGCCGGTGAAATCAACCACTACATGCCACGCTGGGTTGTGCAAAAAGTTGCTGACGCACTGAATGAGAAAGAAAAAGCCATCAAAGGCAGCAATATTCTTATTCTGGGCCTGAGCTATAAGAAAAACATCGACGACACCCGCGAATCGCCTGCGGTAGAGATCATGGCGCTGCTTGAAGAAAAAGGCGCGCATATCACCTACTCTGACCCACACGTCCCTGTTTTTCCACGGAAAAGAGATTACTTTTTTGAGCTTAAATCAGTCGAACTGAGCCAAGACAACATCCAGCAATACGACTGCATTATCATCGCCACTGATCACGATGCCTTTGACTATGAGTTGCTGTTAGAGCACAGCCAGTTAATTGTTGATACCCGTGGGCGACTGCTTGGGCACAATAACGTGGTATCCGCTTAGGAGAGCACATGGACGCTCAAGAGCTACAACACATTCTCGCCAATGGTGAAGACAGCAAGCACCAGTTCAAGCGTGAAATTACACGCATTGAAAGCCTTGCGGCAGAACTGGCTGCTTTTGCTAACAGCGGTGGTGGACGTGTATTTATTGGTGTTGAAGATGATGGGCAAGTTTGCGCTCTTGCTCCGGAACAGGTACGGCAATTTAATCAGCAACTGAGCAATGCTGCGACCAACAATGTGCGCCCGCCAGTTCATCCACTGACTGAAAATGTCGCCACTGACAAAGGTGTCGTTATTGTTGTTACTGTGCCAGATGGTTTAAACAAACCCTATATGGACTTACAAGGTCGTGTCTGGGTGAAAAATGGATCAGACAAGCGTCATGTCACTTCACGCGAAGAAATGCAGCGCATGTTTTTAAATGCTGGCTTAATTCAAGCCGACACCTTAGCGATACCGAGCAGCACCTTAAGTGATTTAGATGAAAAAGCCTTTGCTGAGTACTTTCATAAGCGCTATGGCTATGACTGCACACCTGAACAGCTACCTGTGGCGCTGGCGAACATGGGCTTGGCAAAAGACACGCAAATAACCGTCGCTGGTGCGCTGTTCTTTGCTAAGCAACCCCAGCGTTGGTTGCCTGTGTGCATGATTAAAGCCGTTGCCTTTTATGGAAACTCCATAGCCGACGTTCATTACCAAGACAGTGAAGATATTTACGGCACCTTAATTGAGCAGTATCAGCGTGCATTCTCTTTTATTAAGCGCAATTTGCACCATGTGCAAAATGATCGAGGCTTTAACACCTTAGGCGAGCTTGAAATACCGCCGATTGCAATTGAAGAGTTGTTGGTCAACGCGTTAATGCATCGTGATTATTTTGATAGTGCCTCGATTCGAGTGTTGGTGTTTCGTGACCGCATTGAAATTATTAGCCCAGGACACCTACCTGACAACATAAGTACCGAAGAAATCAAACAAGGAAAAACTAAACGGCGTAATCCTGTGCTGAGTGAGCATGCAGCACACTTGCTACCTTTTCGTGGTTTAGGCAGCGGTATTCATCGTGCGCTGGCAGCGTGGCCACATATAGAACTGCAAGATCACAAAAATGGCAATGAATTCAAAGCGATTTTGAAAAGGCCAGAGCCTGAAACACAAGTAATTGCGCCCGTTGGCATTGGTGCTGGCGAAATAATCACAGGTCAAGTCATGCCTTCAAAAACCGACCCAGTAATCGACCCAGTAACCGACCCAGTTCTGCGACTGTTGCAAACGCTTATTGGTGAGCCTAAGGCGCCAAGTGTGATGCAAGCCGATTTAGGCTTAAAACATAGACCAACTTTTAGGGCTAATTATTTATATCCAGCCCTAGAAGCCGATCTAATTGAAATGACCATTCCCGACAAACCCAACAGCAGCCTACAAAAGTATCGCTTAACCGCACAAGGCAAAGCCGTGGTGCAAGCTCAGCAAAATGAAGGTAAAAGTTAATGAGTCAGCAACGTGTTCTTATCATTACCCGCAACCTCCCGCCATTAGTGGGTGGAATGGAGCAGATGAGCTACAACCATATGGTAAATGGAATTAAACTACATGACTAACAACAGACATTTCGTATTTGTCATAGGCACCAGAGCTCAGCTAATCAAGGTTGCACCGATAATCGTAGAGTGTGAAAAAAGAGCGCTTGGGTGCACCTTGCTAATGACAGGCCAACATCAAGAAACAATGCAAGACCTGCTGGATGAGTTTGGTGTTCGTTCACCCCAGGTAGCAGCGTTGCCAGCTAAAGAACGCTCTACGATATTTTCTCTATTTGCATGGCTTCCCCAAGCGTATAGAGGGGTAGTTAAAAAATTAAAAGCCTTACCTATCACGCCTCAATATATGGATATTTTAGTACATGGCGATACCCTTTCGACAGTTCTAGGCGCCATTGCAGGCAAAAGAGTTGGTGCACGGGTCGTGCATTTGGAAAGCGGCCTAACCTCAAAAAAACTATTTGATCCCTTCCCTGAGGAAATTGCCAGACGCATTGTATTTCACTTGAGCCATATGGCTATGTGTCCGAATGAAGAGACTTTGCAACACATACAGAAGAACTATCCACGCTGTGCAGCCATCAATACAGGTGGCAATACTATTTTGGATGCTATACGTCTCAGTGGAGTTACTCGAAGCGTAGTTAATGATTCCATACCTTATCTAGTCGCTTCATTACATAGATTCCAGAATATTTACGAGAAAAAAAGGCTAAACGATCTCGTCAAACTACTACAAAATGTAGCTATCAATCATCGTATAAAATTTGTTTTACACCCAGCTACGAGGAAGCGTCTAAAAAAGACAGGACTATACGAAAAACTAGAGCAAACAAATAATATCGAATTAATCCCACGACTGGGTTACAGCGCATTTCTTAAGCTAGCAGCGGAGTCGGCCTGTGTACTGACTGATGGTGGCTCAAACCAAGAAGAGTTGGCAGCTATAGGTGTACCTACAATTATTATGCGGCAGGCTACCGAGCGTAGTGATGGTTTAGGTGGTAATGCAATCATGGAAGGCGAAATTCTAGGTACAGTCGAAGACTACATCAAGTGTAAGAAATACCAAGAGCTTGAGGCTGCAAGCACGCTTACAGACGCACAGCAGCCATCAGTGACCATAGTGGAGAGTTTATTGACAGTTAACCCATGTAAGGATTTACAGGATTAAGCAATTGAGTCACAACTGGTTAAAATTAATTCTTAACCAGCTGAACAATTACAGACTCAGTATCTCCAGTAGTAAAGGGTATTGCAGAAGCGTCTTGGTAGTTACTGCTATCAGGGCTTTATTAAGTTGGCAGGAAGGTGCGTAATGGAAGTGCTTGAAGCGTATTGGTGGGGATTGGGTATTCAGTGTCATTTGGCGCATAATTTACTAGCGGAGAACTAACATGCAGCCAAAGCCAGCCATCTGGTTTCCTACTGTTCGTACTGGTACCGGCACCGATGTGTTTACTGAGCGTTTAGTAAAAGGCCTAAACGAGCAAGGTATAAAAGCAGAAATTACTTGGCTGCCATTACGAGCCGAGTATGCCCCGTGGACAGTCAAAGCCCCTAAGCCACCTAGCTGGGCAACAGTTGTGCATGTGAATACGTGGCTGCATAGCCGTTTTCTACCTAAACACTTGCCGATAGTAGCAACGCTACACCACTCCATTCATGATCCGGCGCTACATCCATATAAAGGCTGGTTGCGTGCTGCTTATCATCGCTGGTGGATAGCGCCTAATGAACGACGAGTCCTGCGTCGTGCCGATCATGTGACTGCTGTTAGTCAGTTTGTTGCCGATATGGCCAGAAAAACCTTGTGTGACGTGCCCATGCAGGTGATTTACAACGGGGTTGATACCAAGCTTTTCAGCCCTGGCGACAACATCCAAAAAGCAAACCAACCACTCCGTCTGTTGTATGTGGGCAGCTGGATGCGACGTAAAGGTGTGGACTTGCTCGCCCCAACCATGCGTGAGCTGGGTAATGGCTATGAACTGCACTACACCGGCGGTCCTGCGGCAACGGCAGACCAACCCCACATGTCCAGCAACATGCATGACCTAGGCCGCCTAAGCCAAACCCAAGTCATAACCGCCATGCAAAACGCGGATGCTTTCTTGTTTCCGTCTCGCAGTGAAGGATTGCCGCAAGTCGTGATTGAAGCCATGGCCTGCGGCCTGCCCGTGATAGCCATGAGCGGTACGGCGGTAGATGAAGTAGTGCAGCATGGCCACAGTGGTTACTTATGTTCATGCAAAAAGCCGCAAGGCTTGGCTCAACTGGTACGAGAAAGCAGCGGTACTTGGCTTCAACTGCGGCAAGCTGCCAGAGCAAGCGTGTGCGAACGCTTTGATTACGACAGTATGTTGGCTGGCTATAGTGCGCTGTATGAGGGCTTAAACCAGCCCTGCTTATAGAGGTGTTGTAAGTAATACCCCATAAATATGCGAGACATACATCAACTTAGCTGATTAATTTGTAACCCACAATGGTAAAAATAAAATGAACAATTGGGCACACGGCACACTTGAAAAACTGAACTCCTGCCCTGTTTGCGATGCAAGCACAAGCAATGCAGTCCACTACAGCCGCAGAGATGATAATTTAAATTTTCCAGATACTTGGCATATGCATAAATGCAAATCTTGCCGCAGTATTTATCTTAACCCAAGGCCGGATGACAAATCACTGCCTTTAGCCTATCAAAACTACTACACACACGACTTGCCAATAGATAAAACTCTCGTAGGCGAAGGATTTATTTACCGCTTGATTGGCGACTACCTGCTATTTCGATTCAACTTCAAAGCCAAAAAACCACTATTTGGTGGGCGCTATTTATTTAAAATAATACCGCCACTAAGAATGCAGTTAGATGTCTACGGAAGACACATACCTAAAAGCATGTGCCATAAAAATACCCGGCTATTAGATTTTGGCTGCGGCAGCGGTGACTTTCTACTAAGAGCGCAGAGCATGGGTATCAATGCAACCGGTCTTGAGCCTGACCCTGTTGCGGTAGCCGCCATGAAAGCCATAGGCTTAAATGTGATTCAAGGTGATTTGCAGACATTGCAATCACAGGGTAAATACGAATATATAACGCTTAGCCATGTCATAGAGCATGTAAAATCACCCAAAGAATTACTTACAGGAATTCATGAAGCTCTTACAGCTGGAGGCTACATTTGGCTTGCCTTACCAAATCCAGAATCCTTTGGAGCTAGGTTCTTCAAAAAAGCATGGGTAGGCTTACACCCCCCTTTTCATTTAATCATACCAAGTCAGACCACTTT
Source organism: Pseudomonas sp. (assembly GCA_034006605.1). GTDB lineage: Bacteria > Pseudomonadota > Gammaproteobacteria > Pseudomonadales > Pseudomonadaceae > Denitrificimonas. The sequence goes on from JAVESM010000020.1 coordinate 29,533, forward strand.
ATCAAAATGGCTGAAAGATGCAGGATTTGAATCAATAACCTTTATCAAGCGCGGAGGAGTGAACAAGAGTTCGTGGAGACTAAATAACGCCATTTCTCAGCGTGAAAAGGTTGGTACATCGAAATTGCTATCAAAAATTTTAAAGTTTTTTGTTGATATTTGCTCTACCAGCAGCACGCGATATGGCGAAGAAACAATTGTTATAGCTAGGAAGCCAAGGAGTTAAAGTTGAGCGCAAGGTTAGATGAAGTAGCAGCTATTGTTTTAAACTTTCGTACAGCGGACAAGACCAGCTTGTGCATCCAGTCTTTGATTGAAGAAGGCTTGAAAAATATTATCTTAATTGACAACTCAGAAGATAATGGAGCTAGCCTAACTGACATACAAACCGCACTGGACAGCTACCGTGCTGGCGGAGCACATATTACTGTAGAAACAAATGGATGTAACCAAGGCTTTGCCAAAGGAGTGAACGCTGGCAGCCAGATAGCTCGAACACAAGGTCTAAGCTACATTTTACTAATGAATTCAGACGCCTATTTTGAGAAAGGCGGACTAATAAAAATGCTAGAACTCACAAGTAAATATGCTTTCGTTCAACCTATGGTGAAAGACAAGAGTAGCTTAAATAGTCTTTTCGGATACTACGATAAAGCTTTGGCATTAATTTACTCTGGCGGCAAAAAAAACAGTCTTAAATATTCAAGTGGATGCGCTTTGTTAATTGATATAAACAAACTTCCGGGAAGTATATTAGACGAAGACTTCTTTTTTTATGGCGAAGATGTTGAACTGGCGCTAAGAGCTAAGGGCTTAGGCTTAGAGGCGGCTGAGTGCCATGAAGCGCATATCTACCACGAGGGGTCTGGTAGCGCACGACGAGGGTCTTTATTTTACGAATATCACATCAACCGAGGGCACTGGCTATTGGCAAAAAAACTTTCAAACACTACAGCGCAAAAATATATTTTTTATATTTTGCGTATTTTTACTTTAAGCGCGCGCGCTTTAGTTCGCGCATTCCGATATAAAAGCCTAATTCCCATTCAGGGTTTTTTAATGTCGAGTTTTGATTTTGCAATCAATCGCATACAAACCCTTACACCACCCGCCAAGCCTTAAACTACGCAAGGCTTAAGAAGCTGGTTTTTATAAACTTAACGCGCAGCCGTAGAAGTCAGCTTTATAAAGATCATGGCTATGAGAACCATGCCCCACTCTGAAGCAGCCAATGCCAATGCCATTCCTTTGGCGCCAAACTGGGGATATAGGGCGAAGGCGGCTATGGCGAGGGTGGCCATGCCAAACACTTCAAACCCTGCGCGTAGCCAGGGCTTGTCTTGGGTCATCAAGATGCTAGCGACGGTTAAACGCAAGACCAAGCCCGGTACGGCAATGCACAGCCAGCGCAGCATGTCGCTCATACCTTGATATTGGCTACCAAACAGCCATTGCACCGCAGGGGCGGCTAGCCAGAGCAGGCCAGCCAGTGCCAGGCCATATATCAGCACGCTGAGGTAAATCCAGCGGTTTAAGCGTTGGCTTTGGGCGCTGTGTTCACCCGCTTGACGAAAGAGGCGGGGCAGCGCCGAGAGTAAGAGTGCCGTCACGGGCAAGGTGGCTGCGCCTATGACGCGCGATGCCGCTGCATACAGGCCGCTCACGCCCAATGGCAGCAGTTTGACGGCCAGCATCTTGTCCAGTTCACTAGGGCCAGCAGCGGTGAGGCTGAGCGTGGCATAGCCAACGCTGTGTTTGAGTTGGGCGCGGTTGGGCAGCTTCCACTGCTTAGGCCGTAGCCAGGCATCATGTTTGTAGACTTTCATGCAGACCAAAGCCAGCAACGCAGTGGCTAGGTAGAGCCACGCAAATAGCGCTAAAGGCTGCGCAGGTGCCAGCAGCATAACGATGCCCGCCACGGCCATACGCAGCGCCAATGGGAAGATAACCAAAAGCTGGGATCGAGCGGTTTTTTCTAGTGCTAGCTCTTCCGTGGCCGGCAGGAGGTACATGGGCAGTAGCAGAGTTTCTGCAAGACCAATGCAGGCCATAACCTGTAGCGGCACACTGGCGTTGGCCAGCCAAAACTGCCCCGCAGCCAGATAGAGCAAAAACAGCACACTACCGCTGATGAGGGTGGTGGGCACGGCGTAGGCCAATACAGGTTGGCGCTGGTCGGGTTTTTTAGAGATTTCCGCCAGTAGCACCAAGTGCGTGCCAAAGGTGGCAAAGGTGCCCATCAGCACGGCCAACGCTGCAATGGCGGCAAAAGCGCCATAGTCCGCTGGCCCCAGCATACGGGCAACCAGCAGCAACGTGCCTGCCTGCACAACAAGGCGCAGCCCCAGCACAAAACTGGTGCGAATAGTCGCGCGGGCAATGGGGCCTTTAAGCATCACTATTCTCTGTATTTTTGTGCTTACTAGGGCTAGTCGCGAATCGCGACCAAAACGGATCGCTTTGCCAATCCTCTGGAAAGCCCATGTGCCAACGTGAGACGTTTGGATAGCGATCAAGTAAGTCGATGAGGCGCAGTCCGCGCTCACGCAATAGGCTGATTTGCTGCTCTATCGTAAAGGATGGCTTGCTGAATCCATTCATTGATAAACACCAAAAACAAAAAACCCGCCAAAGTGTGCTTCGGAGAGAGGCATGGCGGGTGTGTTGCGATGGATACTATTAACAACGATGTTAAAAGTCAACAAAAATGAGTAACGTGATGTGACTTTTAACATGGCAATAGTTCCTTTAATCCCCATCCTTATACATCAACGCCGTAATCTGCTCCGAGATCAACCCCATCAAAAATATCATCACGCTGCCAGTGTAGAGTAATGCGCTCATGTTGGTGAAGCGGCCGACATCGACAAAGGTGTAGCCGTACCAGAGTGTGGCCATGCCAAATAATAACGCTGCGATGGGGGCGAATAATTTGAGTGGTGAGTATAGGGTGCCGATTTTGAAGATAATGAGTAAAAAACGCATACCGTCATGCAGTAAGCGGATATGGCTGTTGCCGATGCGTTGCGCTGCATGAATGGGTTCGTAGGCAACCGAGTAGCCGGCACGGAAAAACGCCATGGTGCTGGTGGTTGGGTAGGAAAAGCCATTGGGTAGTAAATATAAAAACTCACGAAATTTACTAGCGCGCACTGCACGAAAGCCTGAGGTTAAGTCTTCGATTCTGTGGCCGGTCATATAGGTGGCTAAGCGGTTGTAAAACTTATTAGCAATGCCTCGGCCCACGCTGGCTTGTGAGCCTTTTTGCCGCGCGCCAACGACCATGTCGTGGCCTTCTTCTAGGCGTGCGAGTAGGCGCGGAATGTCTGCTGGATCATGCTGGCCATCGGCATCCATAAAGACAATAATTTCGCCGGTAGCCGCGCGTGCGCCAGTTTTAATCGCCGCGCCATTGCCTTTCGAATAGGGATGCGACACCACTCGCGCCCCAGCCGCTGTGGCGACTTTTAAAGTGTTATCAGTGGAGCCGTCGTTGACGACAATCACTTCAGCGTCAGGCAGCAGCGCAATAATGCCCGCGATAGTTGCGCCAATAGCAGCGGATTCGTTTTTGGCGGGAAGGACGATGGATAAACGGTTCATTTCTTAGTTTCCTTGACGCTGGAGATATCATCAAATATTTGTTGTTCTTTAGCACGTAGAATGTCAATCATGTCTTGTTCATGCTGAGCTTCTCGGAACCAAGTGCTTTTAACGTCTAGTTGCTTTGCCAGATCTAGTTGAGCCTGTGCTTTTATTGTGTTTTTCTGGCCTCGGTATATTTGAGTCAGCAGTAAATGGCCATTAACATCATTTTTTAATTCAAGAGCATCACGTAAAAACTCTTCGGCTTTTAGATAATCGCCAGCTACTTCAGCAAAATAACGAGCTAGTACTTTTAAAACCTCCGCTTTGGCACCGCTGTTAATTGTTGGGTTTTCGGCAGCAGATGCAAAAATCTCAACGGCTAAGTGGTGCGGTAATTGGCAGTGTTTTTCAATTTGACAGTTAGCGAAAGCACTTATGAAGCCTACGTTGCTGTTATAAAAAGGTAATGTATTTAGGCGTTTTTTTAGTTCATCAATAACTTGAGTACGTGGTTCTTGTTTCAAAAAGTAACTCAGGTGTAAGTGAGCAAACCAGGCTCCATTGGATGGATTATAACTTTTTCGTGCTGTGCTCAGAGATTGTTCTGCTAAGTTTGCGTAGTGCAATTTTTTTTGCTGATCATCTTCATATTGCTCCATGAGCTTAATGTAGATACGGGCAAGTTGATAATTGGCGCGATCAGAGTGAGGGTGCTGAGAGGCTTCAAAAGCAGCATGATCAGCTAAGTTGCTCCAAATATGAGCTCTCTGCCAAGTAGAAAAGCCAAGATAGGCAGCATACACAGCGAATAGTAGCAGTAGCATAGGTTTTATTTTGGAGCTGGCTTGTTGATACGCTAGAGGAGCAAGCAACAAGAGTCCTATAGTTGCAAAGTAGTTGCGATGCTCATGTACCAGCTCAAGACTGATAAAGGTAGACTCCATGGCATGTCCGACCAGAAACCAGCACCAAGCAAACAGTAGCATGGGAGCTTTTTTTATCAGTACCAGACACAAGCCGGTAATCCCTAGTAAAGCCAAAACAGCGTAAAGCGTATTGATCGGTTCAGTTAAGCTATGGGAAATCAGAAAGTCATCATGATAAAGGCTGAGTTCGGTAATGCGCGGAAAAACGAATAGCTTTAAATAAAAGAAGATAACTCGAGTTTCAGTCAATACGCGCTCAATAAGATTAAAGTCACGATGTAAAAACGCAGCAGGGTTCATGTATTTGGGTAATTGCGTAAGTACCAGTAGGGTTGTTGCAGCAGTTATAAAATACAGTATATGGATCAGTTTAAAGCCACAGAGGCGTAAATTTTGTTCTTGATAACGACCGCGAAAAACAAAAAACTCCAATAAAATAATCAGTGGCACAAATAATAGGCCTGACTCCTTGCTAAGAGCCGAAGCGGCAATCAATAAAACAATAACCCACAGTCGAAAAATAATGCCTAGTGCACCCGCAGAGTTGGGTAACATTCGTAAACGGCCATACGCATATATGGCCATAAAACCAAATAAGGTGGATAGACTGACCATGCGCTGCACTACATAAAGTACGCTGGTTAGGTTGAGAGGGTGCAAGCCCCAAAGAAGCGCTACAGCTAAAGCAGCTCTGACAGGCACAGAAAAGCGAATAATTATAAAAATCTGTTTGCTAATTAGAAATACAAAAAGTGTATTCAGAATGTGAAGAATTAGATTTGTAAGCTTAAAATAGAAAGGCTCAAAACCGCTAAAGTAATAATTCATAGCAAATGACAGCATGCTTAAAGGACGGCCTAGTGGGCCCGCATCACCAGAGTAAGCTGCGCTACTCAGTAATTCTAAAGTAATTTTATCAATAGCTAGTTTTTTATTATTCAGAATATTTGCGTTATCATCAAAGACATAATTGCCATACAAACCTGGAAAATAAACTATTAGTATTATTAAAAACAGTAATGAGAGCGCTGCTAAAATTTTTACAGGAATATAGGCGTTTTGCATTTTTTTCTCTATCAATTAAAAAGGCATCCTTGCGGATGCCTTTTTAGGCTTAGATAAGCAACTTAACGACAGTTGCTTGGACGCCATTTTGCATCAACGTCGTTAGTTCCCGACTTGCCACATGTCCATTCTACAGACCCACCTGATGCTGCAGTGGCCTTCAGGGTCAACTTTTTACCATTATCAACTTTATCATTATAAGTAATTTCAATCGTAGAGCCATTAACCAGTACTTGAGTCACAGCGTTGCCTTTAATGCTGGCAGGCACAGCTACTCCTACTGATTGGTTACCCGTAGCACTTGGCCAGCGGCCCATAGTTGAATAAAACTCTGTAAGAGCAGACTTGGCACCACCAGCCAAACTTAGACCTTCAGAAACGTGAGTACGCTTGGTGTAATCCTGATAAGCAGGCAACGCAATCGCCGCCAAAATACCGATGATCGCCACGACGATCATTAATTCAATTAGGGTAAAACCTTTTTGCATTTGTGCTTTCATGTTGAAACTCCGTTGTTTTTAAAAAGGCCATGTGACCTGTGGTTTTTTAAGCAGATTCTGTGCCACCTTTGCTTTTCGTTTACCTGCAATTGCTAGGACGATAGCGTGCGGTTAGTGTCGAGCTTGTCTGTCCGCATGCCCACATTACATAACCGCCTTGCTCAGTACCTTGTAAAGTTAAAGTAGCTAAATTTTGTACTTTCTCATTGAAAGTAATAGTTATTTTTGAACCGTCTATACTGACGCTATTTACTGCGTTGCCTGTGATTGAAGTGCTTGCTGCAAGGCCAGCGTCTGCATTGTTGGTAGGCCAAATGCCTTTTGATGAGTAGTGTTCGGTGATTATTGCTTTTGCACCCTCGGCTAGTACCAGCCCTTCAGATACGTGTGCGCGTTTTGTGTAGTCTTGATAAGCAGGTAAAGCAATGGCTGCGAGTATACCGATAATAGCAATGACAATCATAAGCTCAATTAGGGTAAAGCCTTTTTGTCTTGATGCTGGCATAGAAAGTTCCTTGGTTGAGCATAAAACATTTGGTTTCAAAGTGTTAACGCAAGGGTTGTGCCATGTATTTGATCTTAAGAGCTTTGCTTTAGTGGGCGCGACTCGCTCGTACAGATATTGTGTATTAGTCCATATAAATTGTCGGACCTTGTTAAAAGGTGACGCTTTTTGTCAGATGGTGTCGGATTTCAGCTTGTCTAAGTTGTCTTAATGCGGGTGCAGGTCAAGACTCTGGATAAAAATGCTGACAGGGTTTGGCAGCGAGGGGTGTTCTAGGCTATAAGTAGCCGCATTATGCCAATAACAATGCGCGCAGGACGAAATGCATGAATAGTAGTGTCAATTTAATTGGTTTGGCTCGGCAGGTTGTCGAGTCGGGCTTGCTGGATGAACAAAAGGCGCAGGAAGCTGTACAACAAGCCAAGCGCAACCAAACCCCTTTAGTGACCTGGCTTGTACAAACCAAATTAGTTAAAAGTCGCACGTTAATGGAGTTGGCTTCTGATCAGTTTGGTGTGGCTTTTTTTGATTTAAGTGCGGTTAATCCAGAGGTTTTTCCTAAAGATTTGGTCAGTGAGAAACTGGCGCGGCAACACCGCACTCTGCCTTTATTTAAGCGTGCCAATAAACTCTATGTGGCCATTTCTGACCCGGGTAATCATCAGGGTATCAACGACATCCAGTTCAGTACGGGGATGACCGTTGAACCACTGCTGGTTGAAGACGACAAACTTGGTCATGCCATTGATAAGTTGTATGAGTCAACAACTGGCGGCTTAGATGGCATGGATGACGCTGAGCTCGATGGTTTAGAGTTGGCGAAAGCCGACGCTAAAGGCTCTGCACAATCAGAGGAGGCGGATGAAACGCCGATGGTGCGTTTTGTCCATAAGATGCTGCTTGATGCGATTAAAGGTGGCTCTTCAGATTTACACTTTGAGCCGTATGAGAAGACCTACCGTGTGCGCTTCCGTACCGATGGTATTTTACATGAAGTGGCGCGCCCACCGATTCAGTTGCGTGATCGCATCTCGGCACGTTTAAAAGTCATGGCCAGTATGGACATTTCTGAGCGGCGTAAACCGCAAGATGGCCGGATTAAACTAAAAGTCTCTGCAAATAAGTCTATCGATTTTCGCGTGAACACCTTGCCCACCCTCTGGGGCGAGAAAATCGTTATGCGTATTCTCGATTCCAGTAGCGCAAAAATGGGCATTGACGCGCTGGGTTACGAAGAGTCGCAAAAACAATTGTACCTTGATGCGCTTAAACAGCCGCAAGGTATGATTTTGGTGACGGGGCCGACCGGTTCCGGTAAAACCGTTTCTTTGTATACCGGCTTGAACATTCTTAATACCGTTGATGTGAATATTTCTACGGCGGAAGATCCGGTCGAAATTAACCTCGAAGGTATTAACCAGGTTAACGTCAATCCCAAACAAGGTATGGACTTTACCACGGCGTTGCGCGCTTTCTTGCGCCAAGATCCAGACGTGATTATGGTCGGTGAGATTCGAGATTTAGAAACCGCAGAGATTGCCATTAAAGCCGCACAAACTGGGCATATGGTGATGTCGACCTTGCACACGAACAGTGCTGCAGAAACCCTAACCCGTTTACGTAATATGGGTGTGGCGGCATTTAACTTGGCAACCTCGGTGAACTTGATTATTGCTCAACGTTTGGCACGTAAGCTTTGTGCGTGCAAGCAAGAAATTAAAGTGCCTAATGAAGTGTTGCTCAAGGAAGGTTTTACTGCAGAGCAAGTGGGTACCTTTAAAGTCTATGAGCCAAAAGGTTGTGATAATTGCAATGGCGGTTACAAAGGCCGTGTCGGAATATATGAAGTGGTTAAAAGCACGCCGGCACTACAAAGGATTATCATGGAGGACGGCAACTCCATAGACATTGACGCACAGATGCGTAAAGACGGCTTTAATAGCCTTCGACAATCGGGACTGCTTAAAGTTATTCAAGGCGTGACCAGTCTCGCAGAAGTTAACCGTGTAACTAAGGACTAAACCATGGCGGCGAAATCAGCAAAAACCAATATGTATAAGTGGGAAGGCAAAAGCCGTCAAGGTGCAATTATGTCTGGCCAGATGGCTGGTCAAGATGCAGCCTTAGTTAAAGCCCAGTTGCGTAAGCAGGGAATCAACCCTACTAAGGTGCGTAAAAAAGGTATTGAACTGTTTGGTTCAGGTAAAAAAATCAAGCCGATGGATATCGCGATCTTTACTCGGCAAATGGCCACCATGATGAAAGCCGGTGTGCCTTTGCTGCAGTCTTTTGACATTATTGCTGAGGGTGTGGACAACCCAAATATGCGCAAACTGGTGGATACGGTGAAACAGGATGTGGCAGGTGGTAATAGTTTTGCGGTGTCCTTGCGTAAGCACCCGCAGTACTTTGATGATTTGTATTGCAATTTGGTTGAGTCAGGTGAACAGGCCGGTGCGTTGGAAGCTTTGTTGGATCGTGTCGCGACTTACAAGGAAAAAACTGAAGCACTCAAAGCGAAAATCAAAAAAGCATTTAACTATCCGATTGCTGTAGTCGGTGTGGCTGTTATTGTGACGGCTATTCTGCTAATTAAAGTGGTGCCGCAGTTTCAAGAAGTGTTTGCTAGCTTTGGCGCTGAGTTACCGGCATTTACTTTGTTTGTGATTGGGATTTCTGAGTTTATTCAGAGCGATGGATGGCTGATTGTGGTCGGTTTTGTAGCCGCGATATTTATTTTTAAGCATGTGTATCGAACTTCAGAAAAGTTTCGCGACAGCATGGATCGAATGCTGCTTAAAGCGCCGGTTGTAGGGGATATTATTTACAAATCATCTGTGGCTCGCTTTGGTCGTACTTTGGCCACAACATTCTCCGCGGGTGTACCTTTAGTTGAAGCACTGGATTCAGTGGCAGGCGCGACGGGTAACGTAGTGTTTAAAAATGCGGTCAATAAAATTAAAGCTGATGTATCGAGCGGGATGCAGCTGAACTTCTCTATGCGTAGTACCGGTGTATTTCCATCTATGGCTTTGCAGATGACTGCAATTGGTGAGGAATCGGGTGCCCTCGATGAGATGCTGGAAAAAGTCGCAACGCACTATGAAACTGAAGTGGATAATGCGGTGGATGGTTTAACCGCTTTGATGGAACCACTGATTATGTCGGTGCTCGGCGTATTAGTTGGTGGCTTGATTATTGCTATGTATCTACCAATCTTCCAGTTGGGTGCGGTGGTTTAAGTCGAGTTGTATTGATTACGTGGTGAGTTTAAACGGGGCAGCTAAAAACTGCCCCGTTGTTGTTTTCTGTAGGAGGGAATTCATTCCCGAAGTAGAGTTTGCATTCATGTAACAGGGTCGAGCGCAGGCGTAGATGTGGCTTGTTCGTACAGAGTATCGAGAATAAATGCTCTCCTACAGAAAAGCAGGCTTGGCGTTTTGGGTATGCTTCATGCAATGGTTTAACTCATGCTGTAGGAGGGAATTCATTCCCGAAGTAGAGTTTGCATTCATGTAACAGGGTCGAGCGCAGGCGTAGATGTGGCTTGTTCGTACAGAGTATCGAGAATAAATGCTCTCCTACAGAAAAGCAGGCTTGGCGTTTTGGGTATGCTTCATGCAATGGTTTAACTCATGCTGTAGGAGGGAATTCATTCCCGAGGCAGAGTTTGCATTCATGCAACAGGGTCGAGCGCAGGCGTAGATATGGCTTGCTCGTGCAGAGGATCGAGAATAAATGCTCTCCTACAGAAAAGCGGGCTTGGCGTTTTGGGTATGCTTCATGCAATGGTTTAACTCATGCTGTAGGAGGGAATTCATTCCCGAAGTAGAGTTTGCATTCATGCAACAGGGGCGAGCGCAGGCGTAGATGTGGCTTGCTCGTACAGAGTATCGAGAATAAATGCTCTCCTACAGAAAAGTGGGCTCGGCGTTTTGGGTATGCTTCATGCAGTGGTTTAACTCATGCTGTAGGAGGGAATTCATTCCCGAGGCAGAGTTTGCATTCATGTAACAGGGTCGAGCGCAGGCGTAGACATGGCTTGCTCGTGCAGAGGAGCGAGAATAAATGCTGCTCTACAGGGAGGGGCTTGGGTTGTTAACTTTTAAACGGTGTGTGTATGGATATTCTTGATTTTTGGACAAACAACATTGCCGTATTTGCTATGTGTGTCGGTTTTGTTGGTTTGTTGATTGGTAGTTTCTTAAATGTGGTGATTTACCGTTTACCTAAGATGCTGATGCGCGATTGGCGGGCGCAAGCGCGTGAAGTGTTGGATATGCCGGAACAAGTACCCGTTGACACCTTCAATTTAATCTTGCCCAATTCCAGTTGTCCAAACTGTGGTCATGAGATCAAACCTTGGGAAAATATTCCGCTCATCAGTTGGTTGTTTTTACGTGGTAAATGCTCAAGTTGTAAACAATCTATTAGTGCTCGCTATCCTTTGCTTGAACTGGCGTGTGGCCTGTTTTCAGTAGTGATCGCTTGGCAGTTTGGGGTCAGCTGGGAAGCGTTGGCGATGCTGATATTGACTTGGGGCTTGCTGGCGATGAGTTTGATTGATGCCGACCATCAAATTCTTCCCGATGTTTTAGTGCTGCCATTGCTTTGGTTGGGTCTGATCCTCAATAGCTTTGGCTTGTTCACGCACTTGTCCGATGCCTTATGGGGGGCAGTGCTTGGTTATATGAGTTTATGGTCGATTTTTTGGTTGTTTAAATTGATTACTGGCAAAGAAGGGATGGGCTATGGCGACTTTAAACTCTTAGCGCTGATTGGTGCCTGGGGTGGCTGGCAGGTGTTACCACTGACTATTTTATTATCGTCCGTGTTGGGTGCCGTGTTGGGTGTGTTGATTTTGCGCTTGCAACGTAGTGGTTATAGCAATCCCATTCCTTTTGGCCCGTACTTAGCAGCAGCAGGTTGGGTCGCGTTGATTTGGGGTGATCAAATCACTGGCAGTTATTTGCAGTTTGCTGGGTTTTAAAGCTTTGCTGGATCGTTCATTTATGAGCGACAACAAGCACTGCGCAATATCCATTGTCGACCTTGAAAGACCGACCTACAAAAAATCTATAATTTAGCGCCGATGCCATTTGTTTTGACGAATAAAACTTTGTATGTATACAAATGCAGTTTATCGACTGAAGCGGTAGACTGTCGCGCATACATTGCCCTTTTTGAAGGTGTGCCCGATGCGTAAGGCTTTCTATATTATTCCTGCCCCTGTGCTATATGCCGCGTTTTTATTGCTGGCTTGGGCGCTCAGTTCCATCTGGCCGTTACCGCTTATGAGTAACCCTTGGACTTGGTTTCTTGGCTGGGGCGCGATTGATGCTGGTATGGTGCTAATGTTGTGGACGGCATGGCTGATGCTCTGGCGTAAAACCACGCTAAACCCCTATGGTAAGCCGCAACAGTTACTCACCGAGGGCCCTTTTCGCGCGACGCGTAACCCTATCTATATTGCCGATACCTTGTTGTACATTGGGATTGCGTTGTTAATGGCGGACGTTTGGCCGTGGTTGTTTTTGCCGGTGGTTATTGTGGCAATGACGGTTGGTGTGATTCGACATGAAGAGAACATGCTTGTCGAGCACTTTGGGGATGATTACCGCCGATACATGAGTAAAGTCCGACGCTGGTTGTAGGTATTAGTGTAGAGCTCTACAGGTGGTCATTCACCCTCTGAAGATGATGTTGACTCCTGTAGGTGGGATGACTCATGCGATGGTTTGACTCATGCTGTAGGAGGGAATTCATTCCCGAAGCTGTTTTGCTGCGGTGCATGTGAGGCCAAATCGAGAATAAATTCTCTCCTACAGAAAAGCGGGCGCGCGCTGTGGGCATGACTCATGCGATGGTTTAACTCATGCTGTAGGAGGGAATTCATTCCCGAGGCTATTTTGCCGCGGAGTATATGAGGCCAAATCGAGAATAAATTCTCTCCTACAGAAAAGCGGGCGCGCGCTGTGGGTATGACTCATGCGATGGTTTAACTCATGCTGTAGGAGGGAATTCATTCCCGAGGCTATTTTGCCGCGGAGTATGTGAGGCCAAATCGAGAATAAATTCTCTCCTACAGGACAGCGGGCGCGCGCTGTGGGCATGACTCATGCGATGGTTTGACTCATGCTATAGGAGGGAATTCATTCCCGAAGCTGCTTTGCTGCGGAGTATGTGAGGTCAAATCGAGAATAAGTTCTCTCTTACAAGACAGTGGGCGCGCTGTAAATAAGTCTCTGTGCTGAAGTTCAGCGTTTTATAGTTTATGAGGAGTGTGCTCCGTGAAAAATGCGTCATCTTTTTCTGCATTAAGTGGTTTGGTGTATTCCACAGACAGCGGTCGTCACTGCCCTGATTGTGAAAAACCACAAGCTGAGTGTGTGTGTGCTGCTGGGCCAATTAATAGTGGAGATGGTATCGCGCGCGTGCGCCGTGAAAGCAAAGGGCGCGGCGGCAAAACTGTCACTACCATCCAAGGTCTATGCCTGACGCTGGATGAGTTGAAGACACTCACCGCGGCCTTAAAAAAACGCTGTGGTTGTGGTGGTGCGCTAAAAGAGGGCGTGATCGAGATTCAAGGGGAGCATGTTGAACTGCTCCTCGAAGAGTTACGCAAACGCGGCTTTACAGCGAAAAAGTCCGGCGGCTAAATACTGCAGTCCAAGCCAAATCGAGAATAAATTCTCTCCTACAGGACAGCGGGCGCGTGCTGTGGTCTGATTCATGCAATGGTTTAACTCATGCTGGAGGAGGGAATTCATTCCCGAAGCTGTTTTGCCGTGGAGTATGTGAGGTCAAATCGAGAATAAATGCTCTCCTACAGAACAGCGGGCGGGCGCTGTGGGCATGACTCATGCGATGGTTTGACTCATACTGTAGGAGGGAATTCATTCCCGAAGCTGCTTTGCTGCGGTGCATGTGAGGCCAAATCGAGAATGAATTCTCTCCTACAGGACAGCGGGCGGGCGCTGTGGGCATGACTCATGCGATGGTTTAACTCATGCTGTAGGAGGGAATTCATTCCCGAGGCGGGTTTGCAGTAGTAGGGGCGCCAGCAGGGCGGTGTTAAAACCAACTGCTGCCGAATGCCATAGGCAAGTGAGCGCTTTAAAGCCAACATGCATCCCAAAAGGGATAGTCGCCGACCTTTTTGGTTAAACCGGCTCTAATTGGATTGGCAATAATATAACGAGCGATCGATTTAAGGTCATCCTCATAACGAACAGCTCGATCGTAAAAACCTTCTTGCCAGAATTTACCGTTTTTATTCTGTGATTTATTGATTGCTAATGCACTGCGTGCTTTTAATGATTTAACAAGCGTGCTCAGAGGGGTATTTTGTAGTTGAACTAGCCAGTGAACGTGATCTGGCATGATGACCCATGCTACAGATGTCGCGCGTTGTGTCTTTTCGAATAGTAGTATTTCCTGAGCAAATATGTGTGCAGTGTGAAAATTGTTAAAAACGGACAAGCGCTGGTGAGTGGTCCAAGTAACATGATAAATCATATCTTTATTTGAAAAACGACCATGACGAAGCGTACTGGCGCGTCCTTTTACTATTGTATGTGGCATATGCTTAGCATCCTTGTCAGAGCAGTAGTCTTAATCAGTATAGAAGCCAGTTGGTGTTGTAGAAAGGCTGATTCATGTTGTAGGAGGGAATTTATTCCCGAAGCTGTTTGGCTGCGGAGCATGTGAGGCCAAATCGAGAATAAATTCTCTCCTACAGGACTGCGGGCGCGTGCTGTGGCCGGATTCATGCGGTGGTTTGACTGTAGTGGGTCTGATTCATGCAGTGGTCTGACTCATGTTGTAGGAGGGAATTCATTCCCGAGGTTGCTTTGCTGCGGTGCATGCGAGGTCAAATCGAGAATAAATTCTCTCCTACAGGACAGCGGGCGCGTGCTGTGGGCATGACTCATGCGATGGTCTGACTCATGTTGTAAGAGGGAATTCATTCCCGAGGCTGTTTTGCTGTGGTGCATGCGAGGTCAAATCGAGAATAAATTCTCTCCTACAGGACAGCAGGCGCGTGCTGTGGTCTGATTCATGCAGTGGTTTGACTCATGTTGTAGGAGGGAATTCATTCCCGAGGCTGTTTTGCTGTGGTGCATGCGAGGTCAAATCGAGAATGAATTCTCTCCTACAGGACAGCGGGCGCGTGCTGTGGCCTGATTAATGCTGTGGTCTGACTGTAGTGGGTCTGACTCATGTGATGGTTTGACTGTAGTGGGTCTGATTCATGCAGTGGTCTGACTTATGTTGTAGGAGGGAATTCATTCCCGAAGCTGCTTTGCTGCGGTGCATGTGAGGCCAAATCGAGAAGGAATGCTCTCCAGCAGGAAACCAACATTGCGCCGCTGTTGAATAGCGCTTAGTCTTCAGTCTATTGATTTCTGCTCTGGCAGGCTCGCGTATTGGTGAGCCCATTGCGAGGGCAACACTGGCTTTAAGGAGCATGCATGAGCGTTCGACGCACCCGCAAAGATGATGGTAGCCAATGGACTGTTGCTGACAGTCGTAGCCTATACGGCATACGCCACTGGGGCAGTGAGTATTTTTCTATCAATGATGCAGGGCGAGTGATTGTCAACCCAGGTCGTCAGAAAAGCCAAGGCATTGATTTAGAAAAAGAAATATCAAAATTACGTACCAGTGGTTTACAGCTGCCGCTGCTCGTGCGCTTTCCGGAAATTTTACAAGATCGTGTCCGACGCCTCAGTGACGCTTTTGCGGCAAGCATTGAAAAGTACGAATACAACAGTCAGTACACCCCCGTTTATCCGATTAAAGTGAATCAGCAAGAGGCGGTGATCGAAAGTATCATCGCCACCAAGCAGGTTAATATTGGTCTTGAGGCAGGTTCTAAGCCTGAGCTGTTGGCTGTCTTAGCGCTGGCGCCAAAAGGCGGCACGATTATTTGTAATGGTTATAAAGACCGCGAGTTTATTCATTTGGCTTTGATCGGTCAGCGTCTTGGTCATAATGTGTTTATTGTGATTGAAAAAGAGTCTGAAGTTAAATTAGTCATTGACGAAGCAGCTGAGATGGGGGTAGTTCCGCAAGTTGGTTTGCGGGTGCGTTTATCTTCATTGGCTTCCAGTAAGTGGGCGGATACCGGTGGCGAGCGAGCTAAGTTTGGTTTATCCGCTGCGCAATTGTTACGAGTGGTTGAGCAGTTTCGCGAGGCGGGGATTGAGCAGGGCATTCGTCTACTGCATTTTCATATGGGTTCGCAAATTTCTAATATTGCGGATTACCGCAAAGGTCTGCGCGAAGCGATTCGCTATTACGCTGAGTTACGCGCATTAGGTTTGCCGCTGGATCATATTGATGTCGGTGGGGGGCTGGGTGTCGATTACGACGGTACACATTCACGTAATGCCAGCTCGATTAACTATGATATGGAAGATTACGCCGCGACGATTGTCAGTATGTTGCGTGAGTTTTGTGATCGTTTGGAGTTGCCGCACCCACATATTCTCTCGGAAAGTGGCCGCGCAATGACCGCGCACCATGCTTTATTGGTGGTGCAAGTGACGGATGTAGAAAGTCATAATGATGCCATGCCTGAGTTGGAGGCGGGGGCTGAGTATCCTGAAGCGTTGCAGGAATTGATTGATTTATTGACTGAAAATGATCCTGAAACCGTTGCTGAAAGTTATTGGCGTGCCACGCACTTTTTTGGTGAAATCGGCTCGCAATATGGTGCGGGTAAAATCACTCTGGCAGAAAAAGCTTTAGGTGAGCAGTGCTACTTTGCTTTATGCCGTCGTCTGCTCGATCAGCTTAAAGCCCGTCAGCGTTCGCACCGTGTGGTAATGGATGAACTGAATGATAAGCTTGCGGATAAGTACATCTGTAACTTCTCTGTATTCCAAAGCCTGCCAGATACGTGGGCGATTGGGCAAATTCTGCCGATTATGCCGCTGCAACGGCTTGCCGAGGAGCCGATGCGTCGTGCGGTATTGCAAGATTTGACCTGTGACTCGGACGGTAAAATTAAGCAGTATGTCGATGAACAAAGTATCGAAACCAGTATGCCGGTGCATGAGCTGCGTAAAGATGAGGATTATTTGCTATCGATCTTCCTCGTTGGCGCTTATCAAGAAATCTTAGGTGATATGCACAACTTATTTGGCGATACCGACTCGGTGAACCTCTATCAGCGCGCGGACGGCAGTGTTTATCACGATGGCATCGAAACGCATGACACCATTGAAGACATGTTGCGCTATGTACACTTATCGCCTGAGGAGCTGATGACCTATTATCGCGACAAGGTCTCTTGTGCGCCTATCACTCCACGTGAGCGCACACAGTACTTAGATGCTCTACGCTTAGGTTTGACGCGTTCGTCGTATTTAGCGCCTTAATATGCGCGATTCGTTGGCACTGAGTTGATAGTCGATCGTTAGAAAACTTTCTGATGGATATAAAAAAAGGATGCCTTTAGGCATCCTTTTTTGTGGCGCAGGTGCAGATTAAGCGTGTGGCTTATTCTCGTCCTGCTCGGCAGCAGGTGCGTCATCATGTTTGGATGGCTGCTCCTGTTGGTCTGCTGTTTGGTGTAGCTCGGCCTCTGCTGCAGAAGGGCTGAGCAAGTCTTGCTGGACGCTATTGCTGTCAGCAGGTTGTGCTTGAGTTGCTTGAACTTCAGCGACAGGCGCTGGTTTAGGTTCAGCTGCAACTGGCGTTTCTACTGCTTGCGGTGCAGCGGTTTTAGCCGCCTCTGCTTCACGTGCCAAGCGCTCTAAACGACGACGCTCTCTTGGGTCATTTGAAGCACGACCTACTGGGCGAACAGGTTGTTCGGGTTTTTCTTCAGCAGCTGGTGCGGATACAGGCTGTGTCGTTTTTTCTAGCGCATCAGCCTTTACAGTTGCTTTCGCAGTATCTATAGCGGGTTGAGCATGTGCTTTAGTTGCTGGCTCACTCGTGTGCTCTGCGGTTGGTTGAGGCATAGACGCAGGAACGGCTTTTGGCTCTAATGGCAGGTCAACTTGCTCTGCGGCACGCTTTGCCTGCTCAGTGCTGGTCGCCGATTTGGCTGGCTCAGAGATTTGCAATAAAGGCTGATCAGCCGTTAATGCCACCGCTTGAGCAGGATCGACTATTTCAACGGCACCGCGACTGACAGGTGTCGCTTTACTTGGCACTGATGGCTCATCTTCAATTTTAACTGAAGCAGCTGTGCTCGCGGTTACAGTCACTGCGTTGCTTGCTGGTTTTTGTGTGTCAGCTGTTGCATCGCGATGGGTTTGAGTGGCTTTCTCTTCAGTCGCAGAAGCGGGGTTGGTTTCCGCCGATTCAGTGGCTGTTTGTTCTGCTGCAGAATCATCAGTAGTGTTGTTATCACTGTCTACGTGATCTTCGCGCTGACGCTCACGACGGTTGCTGCGACGACGTTGACCACGTGAGCGGCGACGTGGACGATCATCATCGCTGTTAGTGTCATCTTGCTCATTATTTTGCTCTGGCAAGTTCACATCTAACAACTCTTCGCTTTCAGCGTCTAGGTTAGGCTTGTTCTGCGTGGCGTTATTTTGGCGCTCGGTGCGGGCCGGACGCTCATCGATGGCAGGGCGTAGTTCACGCTGTGGGCGTGCTGAACGTGGTTTGTCATCCGTGGCTGTCTCTGGCACTTGATGACTACGTGTATTGCGCGGCTCGGCAGTATCGCGAGCTGGACGCAGTTCGCGGGTCGGACGTTCGTTACGTTCGTTACGTGCTGGACGCTCTTCACGTTGCGGGCGCTCACGGCGGCTGTCTGTGTTGTTATCGCGATTATTTGATGAGGTGTCGCGCTGAGTTGTGTCACGCTCAGAACTGTTGTCGCGAACCGTGTCGCGTGGTTTACGTTCATCATCACGGTTGTTGCGCGTGTTATCACGGCGACGGTTGTTAGATTGCTGGCGCTCATTACGGCGCTCGTTATTGCGATTGGCGTTGCTACGCTCACCTTGTGCTGCAGGCTTCGCTGCTTGTTCGGCAGGTGCCTCTTCGCTGGCAAATAAACCAACCAGTGATTTGACTAAGCCTTTAAATAAACTTGGCTGTGCTTTGGCGATAGTCGCAGGTGCAGCCGCTTGCGCTGATGGTGGTGGTGCAACACGTTCAGAACTGCTGGTCTTGACGGCCGCTTCTTCGCGCACTAATGAGCGGGTGGCGGTGACTGGCTGGGGTACTTCTTCGCTTTCTTCATGCGCCATTTCGTAGCTTGACTGGCCCGATAAGGCTTCTGGGCTGTCATCACGTAAACGCATCACTTCAAAATTAGGCGTTTCGAGATGATCATCTGGCAGGATGAAGATGCGTACACGGGTGCGTAGTTCAATTTTGGTAATGGCATTACGCTTTTCGTTGAGCAAGAACGCCGCCACTTGGAACGGCACACGAGCGCGAACTTCTGCGGTACGATCTTTTAGCGCTTCTTCTTCGATTAAACGCAGAATGGCTAAAGATAAGGACTCAACATCACGGATAATGCCTTGGCCGTTACAGCGAGGGCATACTACGCCGCTGCTCTCGCCTAACGATGGGCGCAGACGTTGGCGAGACATTTCCAGCAAGCCAAAGCGTGAGATGCGACCCACTTGAACGCGGGCGCGATCCGCTTCGAGGCATTCGCGCATGCGATCTTCAACAGCGCGTTGGTTTTTCGCCGGGGTCATGTCGATAAAGTCGATTACGATTAAGCCGCCGATGTCACGCAAACGCAGTTGACGGGCGATTTCTTCAGCCGCCTCCAAGTTGGTTTGCAGTGCGGTTTCTTCGATATCGCTACCTTTAGTGGCGCGCGCCGAGTTGATATCAATCGACACCAAGGCTTCGGTGGGGTCAATCACCAGTGCGCCACCAGAGGGCAGCTTCACTTCACGTTGGAAAGCGGTTTCAATCTGGCTTTCAATTTGAAAGCGATTAAACAGCGGTACGCTGTCTTGATACAGTTTGATTTTATTCGCGTACTGCGGCATAACTTGTCGAATAAAGCTCAGGGCTTCTTCTTGAGCATCAACGCTATCGATCAGCACTTCGCCGATATCTTGACGTAAATAGTCACGAATCGCGCGGATAATGACGTTGCTTTCTTGGTAGATCAAGAATGGTGCGCTGCGGCCTTCTGAGGCTTCTTTAATCGCTACCCACAGTTGTACGAGGTAGTCGAGATCCCATTGTAGCTCTTGACTGCTACGGCCTAAGCCTGCGGTACGCACGATTAAACCCATGTCCGCTGGAGCGTTAAGACCGTTCAACGCTTCGCGTAATTCGTTGCGTTCTTCGCCTTCGATACGACGTGAAATACCGCCAGCACGAGGGTTGTTCGGCATCAATACCATATAGCGGCCAGCCAGACTGATAAACGTGGTCAGTGCTGCGCCTTTGTTGCCGCGCTCTTCTTTTTCAACTTGGACGATGACTTCTTGGCCTTCAGTCAAAACATCTTTGATGTTGACGCGGCCGGTGCTTTCGCCAGTTTTTTTGAAGTATTCGCGAGAGATTTCTTTGAGAGGAAGGAAGCCGTGGCGCTCAGAGCCGAAGTCGACAAAGGCCGCTTCTAGGCTAGGTTCTACGCGGGTTATACGGCCTTTGTAGATGTTGGATTTCTTTTGTTCGCGGGCGCCAGATTCGATATCAAGGTCGAATAAACGTTGTCCGTCTACTAGGGCAACACGCAACTCTTCGGTTTGAGTTGCATTGATTAGCATTCTTTTCATGGTTTACCAATATATTCCGTGTTCACGGATCACATAATTGGCACACTCGACAATGGGGGTCGGTGTTGGGGTCGCGCAGTTAAAATAGTCTTAACCGTGTCTAGCGCACAGAGGTCATAAGCCGATGTCGCGACAGCGTCTCCAGTTGGCTGCAGTGTAAAATTGCTTGCAGCGCACTTGTTTAAGGAGGAGGAATCAGTGATTGATCGCGGACGTGATGAAACGTCTGAATCAAAGCGCGTGGCTACGCAGATCAATCTACTGTACATCTCCACCCTACACGTTTCCCTTGGTAAGTCGGGTGCCGCTCGTTGTGATCGTGAGCGGGTTTATAAAAATACGAACGCAATGATGCGGTCGCGGATTATGTTTCAGTACAACTTTGGCTAAGTCGTATGTTGCTTAGCGAGGTGGTCTGTTACCTGTAAAATTTCAATCCAGAGGATGTCGACGTTTTGCTTTAATTTCTTTTAGCGCCGGCAATGATCTGACTGCTTTTGGCAGTGCGCGGAATATAACAGTAAGTCGCGTTCTCTTCAATTGGCATGCGTTGCTTATCTCTGTGACGTGATGGAACATTTGCTGTCTTGGTTTTGTGCTGTTGCGGTTTTTCCATCATCAGCATTGGTTTGTTGGTAAGATTGCGTTATTGAATATTTGTTACTTTTTAGGTGTGTAGGTTTATGAGTAATAGCGATTCGCAGGCTTCAACGGGTGTGCAAATATTTGAAGTTGCGCCTGGCTTTGAGGGACAGCGTATTGATAATTTTTTATTGACGCGTTTAAAAGGCGTGCCAAAAACCATGATTTACCGCCTGCTACGCAAAGGCGAGGTACGGGTTAATAAAGGACGGATCAAGCCTGATTATCGGATTAAAGAAGGCGATTTGGTGCGTGTGCCACCGCTGCGTATGACGCCAGCGGATGAGCCGGTGCCTTTAGCTAAAGGTTTGCTAGAGCGCCTTGAAGCAGCGATTGTGCATGAAGACAAGGCGTTGATTATCCTTAATAAGCCTGCTGGTATTGCGGTACATGGTGGCAGTGGTTTGAATTATGGAGTGATTGAAGCGTTCCGACAAATGCGCCCATTGTGCAAAGAAATCGAACTGGTGCATCGACTCGATCGTGATACTTCGGGTTTACTGATGATCGCGAAAAAACGCAGCATGTTGCGTCACTTGCATGAAGCGTTACGTAATGATGGCGTAGATAAACGTTATATGGCGTTGGTGCGTGGTCATTGGCCGGCGTCACGCAAACGTGTGGACGTGCCGTTGCAAAAGAGCAATGTGCGTTCCGGCGAGCGGATGGTAGAAGTCAATCAAGAAGGCAAAGAGGCTTTGACATTATTTAAAGTGCTACGCCGTTTTGGTGAATTTGCCACCCTAGTTGAGGCCAGTCCGGTTACTGGGCGTACCCATCAGATCCGTGTGCATGCGTTGTATGCAGGGCATGCGATTGCTGGGGACAGTAAGTATGGCGATGAAGATTTCAGCAAAGAAATTCGCGAGCTTGGTGGTAAGCGCTTATTTTTGCATGCCAGTGATTTGAAGGTGACGCTACCTGATGGTGAGGTCTTGGCGATTCATGCGAAACCGGATGAGCAGTGGCAGGCTGTTATAGATGAGTTGGTTAGCGATTGATACGCTGTATTTGCGAGAGAGGCTGGTTGCCGGATGACTTTATGGATTTTAGATTTAGGAGGAAGGGGTGAATAAACTCCGAGTGTTGATCTTTGATTGGGATGGCACCTTGGTGGATTCAATCAAGCGCATTGTTGAAGCGATGCATACGGCTTCTGATCTGTGTGCAATGCCACGTTGCAGTAATGAGCAGGTGCGCGCCATTATTGGCTTGGCCATGCCGCAAGCTTACGATGTGCTGTATCCCGAGGCCGACGATGCCGATTTAAAACAGCGTTTTATCCATGCTTACAGTGAACAGTATTTGATTTTAGAAGAGCGTCCTTCACCGTTTTATCCTGGAGTGCTGGATGCGCTCGAAAACTATCGCCGTGCCGGTTATAAACTCGCAGTAGCGACCGGCAAAAGCAGGCGAGGCCTGCATCGCGTGTTGAGTGGGCATAAAATGCTCGATTATTTTGATATTACGCGCTGTGCCGATGAAACTCGCAGCAAACCTGACCCTCTGATGCTGCAGGAAATCCTCAAGTACTGCGCGGCAACCCCTGAACAGGCTATTATGGTTGGCGACTCGCCATTTGATTTACGTATGGCCAACAATGCCAATGTATCGGCTGTTGCTGTGAGTTATGGTGCGCAGCCATTAAGCGTGCTGTACCAAGAACAACCTGTTTTGGCCATTGATGATTTCTATGAACTGACTACTTGGCTGCAACAGCAGCCCAACACATTGCTCAAAGGAGCTTTACATGACTGACACCAACGTCGATAGCAAGACATGGAAATTACTTGAAAAAGCCGTGTTATCGAGCGTCACCGAGCAGCGTCGTACACGTCGCTGGGGTATCTTTTTTAAAATACTCACCTTCACTTACTTGTTCGGTGCATTGGCTTTGTTTTCACCCTTGATGAGTGGTGGTAAAGGCGTTACGACTGGTGCGCACACAGCTTTGATTGAAGTGCGTGGCATGATTGCAGACCAAGAAAGTGCCAGTGCCGATAATATTGTGAGTGCTCTACGTGCTGCTTTTGAAGATGAAAACACCAAAGGCATCGTGTTACGTATTAACAGTCCAGGGGGCAGTCCGGTTCAGTCAGGCTATATCTATGATGAAATTCGTCGTCTGCGTGCCTTGCATGTAGACACTAAAGTTTACGCAGTGATCAGTGATTTAGGTGCATCCGGTGCTTACTATATTGCCAGTGCTGCTGATGAAATCTATGCGGATAAGTCAAGTCTTGTCGGCTCGATTGGTGTGACTGCAGCAGGTTTTGGTTTTGTGGGTACCATGGACAAGCTTGGCGTGGATCGCCGTGTGTATACGTCGGGCGAACATAAAGCCTTTCTTGACCCTTTCCAGCCGCAAAACATTGAAGAAACTGAATTCTGGCAAGAAGTATTGCAGACTACGCATAAGCAATTTATCGCCAGTGTTAAACAAGGACGGGGCGAGCGTTTAAAAGATGCAGAGCATCCAGAGTTGTTTTCTGGTTTGATTTGGTCTGGTGAACAAGCGCTGGAACTCGGTTTGATTGATGCTTTAGGCAATAGTAGCTTTGTGGCGAGCGAAGTGATTGGTCAAAAAGAGATCGTTGACTTCACCTTGCAAGAATCACCTTTTGATCGTTTTGCTAAAAAATTCGGTGCAAGCGTTGCTGAGCGTATGGCCATATGGATGGGCTTTAGTGGGCCACAGTTGCGTTAAGTAGGTTGCCTTAGATGACTCTGTACTGTGCCTGCAAACAGTACGGTATAGAGTGTAAAAGTATTTTTAGTCGAAACCTTGAAAAATATCGAGACAACCCCATTTAATAGATAGGCAAACGACAAAGAATGGTTGAGCAGTTAGCCCATAGATATGGATGATTGATCGACATAACACACTCTTTGGCGTACTATGCCTGTCACCTACAAAGTGAACATCTTGGGGCCGATTAGGATTCGACGCTGGTTGCGAAACTTTAGGTGCATGCCGAGTTGGTAACAGAACTCGTAAATCCACTGTTGCAACTTTTATAGTTGCCAATGACGAAAACTACGGAGCACAAGCTCTAGCTGCGTAAGCAGCTTAGCCGCTCTTCTGGTAGCTTCGGCTCCAGCAATCACTAGAGGATGTCTGTAAACTCGAAGTGATTGTCAGATAGAACAGAATCGCCGCGTAGTACGTTGTGGACGAAGTGGCTAAAACTTACACAACTCATCCAAAGCACCCTGCCGATCGGGCGGCTGCGGATTAAATGAGTAGACACGGCTAAGCATGTAGTACCGACAGCGGAGTACTGGCGGACGGGGGTTCAAATCCCCCCGGCTCCACCAAAAAGAAACACCTAAGCCCTTGAATATCCTAGAGATTTTCAGGGGTTTTTGCTTTTCAGGGTGCTATGTGTCGCGAAAGTGTCGAGAGAGTTGAAAGAAACTTTTTGTTTGAGCTTGAAGCGATACACTTATTAAACGTTGTGTTGGTTGAATAAAAAGGAGCTGTAAAGTGCGCGCGGATGAGCAGGATCGGTTAGTTAAGACTACGCCTCAGGGACATACTTGGATGATGTGGTCTTTTTGGATAGGCGTGATGATGTAGCGCGGCGCGATATTTGTCGCTGATTTGCGCGATATTTGTCGTAGGTGATTTTTTGCACCTGTGACAAATATCTTGCAAAACCATGCTTTAACTCTCGTCTAATACTTGGTGAAATTGGTACATGGGTTTTCCATTTCCCTGTTTGTAATCTGCAAGAGCATATTCCAGGGTTATGTAGCTTTTAGGTGGTTTTCCCGTTAGGTCTAGTAATGGAATACCGTCACTGCTCCTGTCACGATTTATTCTTATTATGATTAATCTCTGCACTTGTTCTTGCGGATAGTCTAGCTCCATTGTTCCTAAGTGATCTTCGTGCCCTATGATGTGAATTTTCATATGTTGCTCCTGTATTAGTGAGCAATCATTGTGTCTAGGCTTATCTATCTAACGCAAACCTTACAGGGGGAACTAAGGCACCAATGGATTGCTATGCATCATCTTATGCTGCCATTTCTGCCAGCTTTCTAGCCCATCGCGTACAGCCCATAGCTCTACAATCACTTCTCCTTCATAGGTTGTTGCTAGAGTTACTGTGTTGGCTGTGATGCCTGTTTGTGTCGTTAAGACGCTATTGTTACTAGCGCGTAACAGCCTTGCCGTATAGGTTGTGCCAGCTTCTGGACCGACACTCGATGCGTGTGTATCAATGAGCTGATCTGCTTGTTGCACACGATCACGACCGGCCCAAGTCAATACCACATCACCCTCTATGCCAGCGGGATACGATTGGCCGCCAATTCTGAATCGACCTGGTGGATAGGGGCGTGCTTGGCGGCCTTTAAACAAGTAAGTCTCTTGTGATGCTAACGATAGGTCGAGTAGCCCTGATGTTGTGTGCGTTTGCACCTTGGCGTGAATGGTGACGCCCGTGGTGTACTCCGCAGGGTCAACGGCTGCATCTTGTGAATAGAACCAAATGCGATCACCAGCTTTATGCTTAGCGGGAATTGTATCTCCACAACCACGCGCAATAACCAGCGCACCAGTTTCAATATTGATGCTATCTAAACGGACAATCTCATCATTAATCAGCGCGGAATCACCAGCCTGAACATAGGATAGGTCTGTGCTAAAGGTGAACTCGCAACTGGTCGTGTGGTAATCCAAATTTATGGTGATCTGTGCGGTTGGGCAAAACACACCTTCCGATACGCCGTCATACGCAGCTGAACCCACGCGAGTAGCTAGAACAAAGCCTTGCGCCGCCGTTGATGGACGTCTCGCGGCCAAGGCCAGTGCACATGAGAACTTGGTTAGCTGACTGAGATCTGCGGCTGTTAAGTAGGTGGCAAGATTGAAGTACGGCACTTCAAATAGCTTCACGATTGTTGCTGGTAAAGGCTCATTGGTTGGTGGTTTAACGGTTGGCGGTTGCACTTCAACGTATGAGGTTAGCGGCATGCCGAAGTAGTCTTGCACGGCAGTCACGGTGATGGTGCCTTCGCTCAACTTACCCAACTCTACGCGACCTACGCGCAGCACCAGTTGCTCGTAACCACGGCGCAGTGAACGAATACGAATTACACCACCCGGTAACACTGAATAAGCACGTCGGTCTAAACGTATTTTAAAGCGTCTGGTGGCTGCTGATTTTGCGCTTAAATCACGCTGCGCCAAACGTAGCGCTAAACCGCTGGTTGGCACACATGAGTAATCAACGGTCTCTGAGATGATTGCGCCGCTCTGCTGTATGCCAGCTAAGTTCTGCACGCGCACTTGATTGTTTTCGCCGCCGTTCATCATATCGACAAAGCGGACAACGACTTCATTCACGGCACCTGAACCACCTGCAGAATCATCCTGCTCAATACCGAGCAAGCCGTTGTTTTCATCAAATAAAGGCAGGTCCTCCACATCATAGTCAGCACGAATTAAGCGCAGTATGAGTTTGCCTGTTTGAAGGTCATCAATGAGAGCACCGCCAATATGATCCAAAACGGTAGAAATTAACTCGCTTAAACTGTCTTGCCGACGCCAGCATAAACACAGACCTAAACCCTCATCGAACAAGGTGTCTGCAGCTGCTTTAAACGATGCATCATCAATACGATTAGCAGAGCGGCCACGGCCCCATTGTCGGTTGGTGATGGCCTCATAGATGATATGTGCGCCGTTCATGGCGCTGATTGTGTCTCCACCCAACCAGATCGTTGACTTGGCTGGGTACCACACATTATTACCATCCCAGCCTGCTGTGACACGTCGCACTCGGAATGCCCATGGCTTTGGATACGGGTTCATTGATGCAATCAGGCCGTCATAGAAAAACGTGGTCACACCGCGAAATGCAGGCACTAATGCACTGCCCAACATTCTCTGTAGTCGCGGGTTAACGGGCTGATCTTCAGCACCCAGCATCATGTCGATGGTGCCGTAAATACCACCCTCGCCACTGTCTCCGCCAAACAGGCCTGATGACTGAATCTGCCACCGTGCTTGACCAACTGCTGAACCTTTCCAAGCCGTTCGGCCACCAACTTTAATTTCACGTACTTCATTAATAGGGCCGGCACTCAGTCCCATGTGAATACTCATAAAGTAACGATAACCAAGCGTCTGCGGTTTTGATTTACCTCCCATGGTTTAGCGCCTCTTGTTCGGCTTGGTTGGCCAGTAAAATACAAAACTCGTTACCTGTAGCGCGCAGTTCATCAATGGGCGTGCCTCGCATAACAAAGCTGGAGTAATCAATGCCATTACGTTCTGCAATGAGTCGCGCACCTGATGTGCACATGCGCATTTCATGTAAATGACGTGGCCATGCGCGAATCACGGTATCCATGTTGAGCCTCCCGGTAAGCCTGTACCGATACCCGTATCATCTGGCGGCTTGGGCTGTGTTGGGTCCCACTCAGTTAACTTGTCGCCAACAGGGTCCCAAGGAGCTTTAAGCTTGGCTTCAAGTGGATTCGTAGTGCCAGGCGCAAGCCCTGGTGTCCAGCCGCCAATACTTTTCTTACCGCCTTTACTTTGGATCTTAGTGGTGCGGTAGTTGCCATAACTCAATACGATCCAGTCTTTAATCCACACATCGCCAAACACCACATATTGAGATGTGCCCACCTCAGCGACAGGGAAATCGAACTCCTCAAAAGCTGCGCGCTTTGGTACATGAGGTTTGGGACGGTTGAGATAGCTGATCGCAAAGCTGGCGATCAGCATGATGATTTGGGGCCATGGCATGCTGAACGCTCCTAGAACACGGGGTTGCCGTCAAAGATGTTGCGGCCCATCAGGTTCGGGTCTGCGCGAAAATTATCTTTATTGCCAAACTTGGCATGACACACATGAATGGTGCGTGAGCAGCCTGGATAAACGCGTAAGGTTTGGCCGTTTTTTATGCCTGCAGTACCGCCCATAAGTACCAAGTTGGTCGCGAGGTGGGACACAATTGCACGCAGCTCGTAGTTACCGCCACTCACTGGCCACTCCACAAAACCACCGGTAAACCAGTTATCGCCATAGGCTTGAAGCGCACCTGACTGAACAGATGATCCATCAAGCGATAGCACCGTCACTTCAACGCGGTGTGCGTCACGGTTTACTTTGCAACGATGATCATAAAGCGCTGCACCGCAGTTGCGCTCCCACGTTAAACGTAGACCCGGTACATCCAGTGTAGCCAGCAAGGTTTGGGCGCTGATCTTGCATTTTTCTAAAGAGGGCCAGCCGACCATTTCAACAAAACCACACCAGGCAATAACAGCACCTGTGGTATTGGAATGGTAATCGTAGATAATCAGCTCGATTTCATCGGCAGGCGGAACAGCACGATACAGCTGTGCAAAATCAAGGTCAGCGGGTGCTGTGATATGCATGCGATCAGCTGTTACATCACCGGTACGTTTAACGCCTTCGTCGATGATGCCGCCCACCAGCGTTTTATAAATGCCATTGTTAAACAGAATGTCACGGTCACTGCTGTTGTAGAGCCAGCGCATAACGCCGCGTTTAAATTCATACAGGCGTACTGGCTTGCCGTTGGCAATTGATGTTTCAGCATTATGAAATGTCATCGTCGCGTACACCCTTAAAAATCAGCTGACTGCGCGCAACACCCTCGCTATCAGTGACATGCTCTATCATTACTGTGTCGCTATCTAATCGCATCAGTGCCAGCCACGACACTTGAGCGACTTCACCAGGCTGGATCTGCAGGTTAAAGGGCTCGTTAATTGCCAGCCGTTCTTCATCGGTGTTTAACTCTTCACTGCCAACAACTCGTCGGTAAAAGACTTGCCCACTGTGCAACTCAATACGGATGTCTTTGCGTCCTGCCCGACCATTCGCAAAGCGGGTGTAGCCGACGTTTGCCACCGTTATCGCTGCAGCACCGGCTGATACTGTTTGAGTGATCGTTAAATCATCGGCCCACGTTGGCACCCATAGGGCTTTTTGACGTCCGTTTAACGCATAAATTAACGCTCGAAACAGATAGAGTTGCTCACGGCCATACATCACATTGCGCCATGACTGCACCGGCACTGATGCGCCGCCAATGTCCATAACCAAAGGATGGCTCATACCGTTATCCAGAGTCTTTTGCAGCCTTTCATAACTGGCTGTTAAATCGTCTGACTCTTCGGGTCGTTGCTCGAACACAGAATAGACACGATATGTTTTAGCTGGCATTTGCCCAGTTATATCGCTGCTTTCAACAACTCGAAAGCGCACACCGAATTCTTGTAGCTTGTCGGTTTTACGGATCAGTGAGGGGGCTTCAATCAGCTGTGCTGTACGCGCTGGATACAAGCGTGATAACTCAGGCCAATGTTGTTGAGTGGCTCGCTTGAGTTGTAAGCCGTTAGGCAGCACAGCCAGCACTTCAACAACTTCAGTATTTAATGCTGATTCACCACGCAGTAGCGCTAAGCCGTTTGCTCGAAAATCCAGATACTGGGTGTCGCAGCTAATGAATAAGCTGTCAGCGGGTAGCACAGTTTTGAGTAACTGGATCTCGTGCCAAATCGGTAATGACCAGATACGAGCACCCCAGCCAAACAATGCTAAATCCAGCAGTTGACGCTCACGGCCATCAGCAAAGTTAGACGCCTCAAACTCACGGCGTGGTGCTAGGCGTAATGCACGGCGCTGCTCAATCAGTGACTCGCTTTGTAGAATATCGGTGGCCCACGTTAGTGACTCATTAATCGAGTCAGTCCAGTTCGGCACAAACGACCAGGCAATAATTCGATTAGCTGTAACACGTACAGCAGGCTGCTCAGCACCAAACTCGAAGACTACGCGGGTATCAAGCACCGGCTGACCATCTGGCGTGACCTGTAATTGATATTCACGCTCCTGCAGTGCTGCATACTGCAGTGGTGGGTTGGGTTGACCACCGACAATCAAGCCTTCATCTGTGTCTGTGATGGCGTTGAGTGTTTTGGGTGTGAGGTGAGCATTCCAGACGAACAGCGGAACGGTTTGGGTGGAAACGACGTTACCCAAGTCGACAGACGTCGGGCTTATGTGGATACGGTGATAGAAATCATCAAAATAGCTTTTGACTGTTTGTCCAGGGCGGATACGCGCACCCCGTTGCACATTACGCTTATGCTTTGGCGACGTGCCGCCGTTATGCGAGTGTGCAATAGAGTGGCAGCTCGGTGGCCAAATGTTTGAGACATCAGTAGCAACGTCTGCGAGCCAGGGCGAACGTAATGTACGCTGAATGTTATGTTCAGCTGGGTAACCCGAACGGATGCGAGCCATGGTTACGGACCGTCGTAACGGATGGCTATAGCGAACGTGCCGCTGTGGTTGCTGGCTCTACTCGTTCCAGATCCGTTACGTGCTGCCGTGTCTCGACGATATGCAGAGTATATTTTCCATCTATCAGACCCTAAAGTGATTACTTCGCCGTCCGGTAGATAATCGTTTCTGGTGATACGGAGATGAGAGAGTTCGATCACTAGGGAAGACTTGTTTTCTAGTCGCCGTTGGAATACCTGACAGGGGAGCAATATAGCTTCTAGGTTCCACGAGTTAGGCTGTGAGCCAAGCAAGGGCGATAACGGTGTAGCTGAAGATACGCCTAATGGATTAGCTCCGTTCCCATTGACCATGGAAGCAGTAGGCGGATTCCAACTTATCGATCCATCGGGCTGGTACACACCATGAACCAACGATCCAGTATGTATCGTTGTCCCTCCGCTCCAGCCTTGTTCAAAAAACGGTATGCAACAACTCATATTCATCGAATAGTAATAATTACGTTGAATGCCATTTGCGTCCATGCTTAGTGCAGACTCACCGAGATTGGTAGCGTTTCCCCCTATCGACCCATGTACCCAAATCCCTGTCCCAGGATTACCTGGTGCGGGTGATTGCCCGAGAGATAATGATTGCCAGAAAGAACCATAATTAACGAGCATGTAAGCTTCAGACGGATTCTCCAAAATATGAATGTGGTATGCCACAGGCCATGACCAAGAGGTAACCCCCGTTGTAATGGACTGAGGACCTATACGGGAGCTTTGGAAGTCTTCAAGAACAGATCCGGATGCCGAGTTCCCTACAGATAAGTTAAGCACGCTACCTATCGACACGCCATCACCAACCACAGACAATTTGGCGTGTATGTCATTCTTTACATAGATACCACTTGACTCCGTGAAACCGGTGTTTCCCAGCGCGGCTTCAAAAGCAGACTGCAAATCACCTAAGGAGTTCGCAGCACCAACAAAGTAAGCCATTACGCCATCCTCATAGAAAAGTAGTCGTTGAAACTAGTGCGGCCAACATCTTGCAGGCAAACCCAAGCTTCACCACCAGCATCAAGAACAGCTTGTACGAGTCGGTGATTCGTCCACGTAGGGTTATCTAGAACGGGAGAACCGCCGTACTGCACAACACTTTCAACGGTGTTGTTAAAGTTCGAGACATAACGGATACCGTCTAACTGCCCCCATAGATCAGCTGCTGTATAAAGCTGAATGCCTAACATTGGGTACTCACCACCCGTATCGCGAAGCTGGGAAGTTGCACCGCCAACGTATGCATTCGACCAAGGCCAAGTGATTGCGTTAACCCATGCACCTGCTGTGTTGCGGATGCGTAGATTCACCCGGTTACCTTTCCAGCCCATCGTGTGCGTGGTTTCAGAGTAACGAATAGCAGCAGCACCGTTTAACATGCCGCATACATAGCCTGGGTACCGGTATTGATTCGGAGATGCATAGGGTAGAAATAACCCAGCACCACCGCTTTCATATACGACTGGGCTACCAACGCCCATAGCGATATTTATCGCGTGACCGTCAACCTGAATCCAGTAATTGATATTTTGGTTGTGGGCTGGGATTCCACTTTCCATCATGCCAGGCTGACTAGCCCATAAGGCACCGGGCTCATGCCCGATAAACATTGCAGAGGTTAAGTTGTAGTAGTCAGCTGCTACGTTTTCGTAAGAGCGAAAACCAATAAAGATTTCTTTGTCTTCGCTTATTCCGAAGCCTTTTAGGTATAGCTCATGGCTTCCAATTGCAGGGGTACGATAATCAATTACCTGCCAGCGCTGCCCAACCGGCAAGCTGCTTGCCTTTGTGGTGACAGTAAAGCTGTCACCAATGGCGAACGGAGTATCCCCAGCAATAATTGTGAAGCCGATATAATCGTTGAGGTACGGAACTCCTAATGAGGCGTTAGGCTGACTACCGCTAACTGTGCCCATAACGGAGAATCCACTCGCCCCAGTAAAGGTGACGATAAAGACCTCGTTTTGAGTGATCTGTGTTGTGTGCGTGATGGTCATAATGCCTGTCCCTGTCCCAACAAATGGGTAGGAAACGACACGGCCACAGCCTGTCGCGCACATCATGATTTTGCGCAGCATTTCCTTATGCGCTATGCCGCAAACGCCACGCTGATCTGCACTACCTATATCAAAAGCCATTAATTTACTCCTAGGATTTGGCGAAACTTAGCGGGGTCATTGCTGAGCACAACGGTTAATGCTTCAACGCCCGGCGGTGTCTTCATTGCCTCGCTCATGCGTTCGGTAGAGTCGACCAAGTTAAAAACCTGCTGGTTATTCAGCGTGGCGCTCATGTTCTTAGCAGGCTCCTGAATGTTTGAAATACCCAATGCAGGCGCTGGAAATGCTGGGGCGGGTATGCCTGCTAATCCACCGGTTGAGTGGCCTACGCGTTTTGCCCAATCGTTGAGTGCAGCCATTCCGCGTCGGTTAAAGTCGTGTAAGAACGGCAGTGCACCAGGTTGCTTTACAACAGCTGCGCGTGAGACGAATTCGTAATCTGATAGCCAAGCAGGGATTGAGTCGGACGTGCCGGTGCCAGGGCCACGAATGTGACCGCCAGTGGCTGCATGAGTGACAACGCTTGCAGCGGTGCCAACGGCACCTACGGCCGACTGAGTTCCTGAGCTAGCGGCAGCGGCAGCTAATGCACTGGCTAAAGTGCCGGCTGCCGTAGCCGCCGCACCAAACGTGGTAGTAACAGCACCAGCGCCAGTGGCCGTGGTAGCCAATGCTGTGGCTGCTGCTGCCGAGCTAGTGGCGGTGGCCGTTAAAGCTGTAGCTGAAGCAGTACTGGCCGTAGCAAGTGCACTTTGTGCTGCTGTAGCACCAGCACTACTTGCGGTATCTGCAACATCACCAGCGCCTGCACCCGCTGTAGCACCACCAAACATGCCGCCCAAGCTGCCAACCATTCTCATCAGACCAGACGTTGCTTGCTCAGCTAATTGCTGACTAGCAATCTGCACCATCGAATCGACCACGGACTGCAGCAGTGCATTAATCGCATCACGCAAATCCATGGTGCCTTTGGCCAGCCCCGATAAAGACTCCGCAATACCGTTTTGCAAACCATCGCGCAGAGCGTTTTGCAGTTTGTTTGTCGTGGTAAGCAACATTGCGATTTGGGTTTCTGTTTGCTCCAACATGATCCGCGCTTGCTCACCCAAAGCACCTGGCATCGCGGCCATCTCGCGTAGATGAGGAAGCTGCTTTTCAAGCACGTCTGCTGTCTGGCGGTGCAGATCAACCAGTTGCTTGCGACCCTCCATCTCAGTAATCAGGCCAGAGTTAACCTGCGCTTCAATGCTTTGTTCACGGCGCTGTTGAGTGTTTAACGCCTTGTCGATCTCAGTCTGCATCGCAGATAACTGCACACGCAGCGCATCGAGGGGGATCAGCTGCTGCACCAGCTCCAAGCCAACATCGTTGCCCGTTTTTAGCATGTCACGCTGGATCTCAGCAAAGCGCTGGGCGCTTTCTAGCAGAGCTGCCTCAGTCTCACGGCCAGAGGCTTGCAGCAATTGCACCTGTAAATCGGTGGCGACTTTAGCGTTGGCAGCGGATTGCTTTTGTTGCTCACTGGCTGCAATTGTTGCCTGAGCTGCTTTAGCGCGTTCTAGCAATGTACCGGTCAGTTTCTTCTCGGACAGTTCGTACTCGCGCAGCTGCGCCGACGTCATATCCAACGTGGCGGCTTGTTTTTCGAGTTGTTTAACGTAGTCCTGAGCAGCCTTTAACTGATTGGCAGCACCACTGGATGCACCTGCTCCAAAGCTAATGGGCTTGTTTTTTGCCGACTCTCGAAGCAGGGCGATATCTTTTGCACGTTGTGCTCGTTGCTCATCACGAGCTTTTCGCTCTTCTTTTTGACTTTCACTCTGGGCGGCAGCACTCGATAGAATGGCTTCTCGCTCTTGCAAGATAGCGTCAACAGACTCCCGTCTAACATCATTAATGCTTTTCAGCTTATTAATTAATTCAGCATTAACGGTGTCCTGTGTTTTTTCTGTAAATACGGCGTTAATTGAATCCTTAGCCCAATTAGCCATCGCCACTGCTTTATCAAATAAATTCAGTATCTCAACGACACGTAATTGAATCATCGTGCGCAGGTTGACGGGCAGTTCTAAAAAAGCCCTTGCAAGGAACTGTGCAGTGCTTTCACCGCCGTCAGCCAATGAATCAAGATCAAGTTGCAATGATGCTAAGTCTTGACTCATGGCATCAAAGACACCAGACCACACAGCAAACGA
>JAVESM010000040.1:0-12477 GCA_034006605.1 Pseudomonas sp.
CTAAAACTAACTGCAGTATAGCACCCACCCAGAGTCACAACAATTTCACTGTCGCACATAATGGCGTTACGATAACCAGACCCATTACCGGTCACTACACCGCCACCCTACCCCAAGGCAAAACACAGGTCAAGAACAAAGTGCATGTCCGGCAACAAGACTGGGGATGCTCCATCCAGAACATCTGGATAACGATTCCATAAAACATACTGATGGCCGGCATGAACACTCCCTCGGATAAAGCTAAAACTAACTGCAGTATAGCACCCACCCAGAGTCACAACAATTTCACTGTCGCACATAATGGCGTTACGATAACCAGACCCATTACCGGTCACTACACCGCCACCCTACCCCAAGGCAAAACACAAGTCAAGAACAAAGTGCCTGTCCAGCAACACGTGATTGATTCCGATGCCTACCTGTTGAGCTGTCAGCGGTACATCGAACTAAATCCGGTTCGGGCGAAAATGGTCATAAAGCCGGACGATTATCGTTGGAGCAGTTATCACGCTCATGCTCGCGGCATAGACTCGCAACTGTGGACACCTCACCCTCAATACCTGCAGCTGGGTGCCAACAGGGTTCAACGGATTAAGGCGTACCGTGAGTTGTTCAGTGAAGTATTGTCAGCCGAGGAGGTCGACAGGATTCGAGACAGCCTTGAAAAGGGCCATGCACTGGGCAATGACCGATTTCGCACCGAGATGGAAAGGCTGACGGGTATTCGTCAGCGCAGGGTTAAGCCGGGTCCAAAACCCAAGGCCGGTCCCGGAAACGAAGAGGACAACCAGGAGTTGTTACTCTGACCCCGATCTCGCGCGATCTCCGCGATCTCCCGAAAACAAAAAACCCCTGCCACCGAAGTGACAGGGGTTTTTAAGGCTTCGAGGAAAAGGTGGGATCAGCTAAATGTTACTCTGACCCCAATTTCCACGACCCCAACTTATACAAAGTTGAAGTTAGTAGCATCGATACCAGTAGCATCAATACCCGTCAGCTGAATGACAACGTCACCGGCGTCCAGGTCAATGCTGTGGTTCGCGTCAGCGAATACCCAAGTATCGGTACCGTCACTACCTACGAACACGCTGTTAACGTGTGTCTGCAGGTATGCGTCGGCTGCAGCTTCTACAGCCGCATAGTCCGCGAAAGCAGAGCCACCGTTCTGAACACCGTTGTGGAACGTCGGAGCCGCAGCAGCAACAGCTGACAGGTCGATAATGTCGTCTGTTGCACCAACGCTGAAGTTCAGGATCTGGTCCATGGATGCAGCTGTGGATTCCGCAGCAGAGTTGTACACGAAGGTATCAACCGCTTCGCCCTGTGCTGCATAAGCAGTGGTTTCAGCAGCTGCTGCCGTAACTGTAGCTGTAGCTGCGTCGTTAGCAGCTGCTGCACCACCTTCGATCAACGCGGTTTCACCCGCTGCACCAACAAACACGCTCAAGTTAGCGTAGTCAGCGTCAGCTGTGAAGGTAATGCTGAACTGGTTGTTAACAGCATCATAGGCCGTGGATTCAATGGATCCCAGTGCGTAGCCCAGCGCTGATTCCAGCGTGGCAATCGCTACACCTGCCAGAGCCCCACCGATCTGGTCTTCATCTGCAGACGCGACGCCCAGTTGAAGATCCAGTGCAGCACCGCCACTTGCAGTGATCGCAAAAGCTTTGTCAGAAACATCATCATAGATGATGAACTCGTCGGTTCCATCCAATACACCCGGAGCCAGGGTGATTGTCTGCACTTCAGACACTTCCGGTACGATATTACCATCCAGCACGTCTGCACCCAGACCACCAGTGATTCTATCAGCACCTGCACCACCCGTGATGGTGTCATCGCCGTCACCACCAACAACAGTAGCGCCGGTAGCGCCATCATCAGTAACAGTGATGGTTACACCGCTGGTTGCAGCAGCAACATAGCTGTCTGCATCTTCGAACATCAGGCCACCAACGCTCAGACCGGTACCGTCATAGTTAACGGTAGTCGCGCCCTGCTTCAGTTCACCTGCGTCGAGATCCAGTGTCAGGCTAGTGCCGGATGCCAATGCTGCTTCGTTCAGAACAACGGCTTCGAAGTCAGTGATGGTCGCAACCTGAGCCAGGTTGTCGATAACCACTTCATCAGTGCCTTCGCCTGCTGCTTCACCAACAAGGATCAGGTTAGATGCGGTTACACCGGTTACATCCAACACATCGAAGTCGAAGCTAAACAGGGTATTCAGGTCAGACAGATCGATGGTATCGGCACCCACACCGTTGTAGTTGACGGCGTCATTACCCACTACGATCGTATCGTGATCGTTAGCATCATCGGTCAGCGTCAGGTTACCCAGTACGTTAACCAGTGACTTGATGTCGTAAACATCATCGGTATTCGAATCCTGCAGGAATTCGAAACCGGTCAGGCGCATGGTATCCAGATCACCGATCTTCACATCGATAACACCGGCAGATGTACCCAGGAAGTACACCTTGTCGGAACTATTGGCGAAGGTAACGCTGTCTTCGGCATCCTGAGATGCTTCGATTTTCAGGCTGCCCGCAGCAATACCGTTATCGTTGGTGTGAGAGGTAATCGTGTGCGTACCGGAGCCTGCCAGCTTGGTTGCCGGGTCAGCATATACGCCGGTGCCATCGGCAAAGTTGATCTCTGCATCGATCAGGCCGGTATTAGCCGCATCGTTGCCATCAAACTCTGTAACATCGATTACCGCGTGGATGCTGGTTTCCATGGCGTAGTAGGAGACGACGTTATCACCGCCACGCAGGTTCAGCGTGTCATCGGTGTAACGGTGGTCAACACCGGCCAGGTTGGTCAGGTCTTCGCTGCCGTCGTAGTAGACTTTCTCGGCGAAGTCACCACCTTCGATGCGGTTCCAGGCTGCGTCGTTGAACGCGTCTACGTTCGCATTCTGACCGAGGTCAAAGCGCTCAACGTAGTTCGGGATACCCTCGATGGTGTTGCCATCCTTGTCACCGATGCGCACGATGCTTTCCATGGTGTCGGTTGCAAGGTTTGCATTGTTGGCGTCGAACTGGAAGGTGATTTCGACATCTTCGCCCAGCTGGGTGAAGTCCAGTACAGACTCGGCCTGGGAAGCCACGATACGCTCAACGCCGATCAGGTGGTCAACACGGTCAACCCAGTTATTACCGAAAACATCATCGATAGCGGCGTCGCCATCGACCATGACGTACTGGTTGGCACCTTCCATCACCACGGTGGCGATGGAATCGAGGGCCTGGCTATAATCAACGGTATCGGTGTCGTTACCGCTGCCGGTCTTGCTCAGATCGAAGGTGAAAAGACCCTGATTTTCAACATCCTGAATCTGGTCACTGGTCTGGTCAGCAAAAGCGACACGGGTATTGGTGGCGCTGAGCTGATCGTAGTCCATGAAGGTGGCGAAGGTGATGTCGGAATCGTCACCATCAGAATCGTCACCATCATAGTTTGCGTTGTCATCCATGGTGGCGTTATCGGCCACAATGACGGTGTCGTCGCCATCCGCCCAGACGTTTTCCATCTGTGCGATGCCTTCGATGGTCAGTTGAACCGTGCCGGAGAGGTTGCGCACCTCGCCGTTGGTATAGTCGACCACGGCACCACTGGTCATGGCGGTGACATCCACCACATCGTCAGCACGGGTGCTGCGTGCGGTATCACCCGCCAGGGTGACGTACTCCACACTGGTGAGGGTATCGGTCGCCACGGTGCTGCCAACGCGGCCAGCCGTCATCACCACCTGGTCGGTATCGCTGGCGGTGTTGACCTTGATGGTCACGGTGGGCTCGGCCGTCAGGGTTGCATTGTATTCATTCTGGTACTCGACACGGTCGTCACCCAGCCCGGCGCTGAAGCTGTTGTCTTTCGCAGCTTCGGTTTCGTCGATCAGAAGCAGATCGTCGCCACTACCGGCAATGACGTTCTCGACGCCGTCAACGCGCATAACGAGTGATTCGAAATCGCCTTCAACCGGGCGGTCCGTATCGCCATGAGCGTTAACACTGTAGTTCACCTCACCGGCATTGCCACCATTGGTCAGATCGTAGCTGATGCCACCGGTTGCAGTGGACAGAGCCGAGACATTGAGGGTGTCGTTACCCTGACCGTCACCGGCCACGGCGCGGCCGACACCGGAAACGGTACGAACGTTCTCGAAGTTGGTGAAAGTGGTGATGGCTTCGAAATCACCATCGCCATCCACATCGACCTGCACCGTGCCGGCGCCGTCGTTGCGCAGTTCCACAACGGAACCGTTCATGTTGAAGTCGTTGAGGGTAATGGTGAATTCGGTTTCGCCGGCGACAAAATCGGCCTGCTGGAACTGCAGGGTGTCGTCGAATACGCCGTTGGCCAGGGTCACACCGGTTTCCGACTGGCTTACCAGGTTGATGCTGGAGATGGTTAGACCCTGCAGAGCGGCAACCTGGGCGGGATTGGCGGCTTCCCAGCGGTTGAGTTCGTAGACGCGAACCTTAGATTCTCCCAGCACCTGAACGGCATAGAAGTTCTTGCCGCCGTCAACGGTATCATCGCCAAGGGAGCCGACGATACGGTCGTCGCCGGTACCGCCGAAAATATCGTCGTCACCATTACCGCCGAGGAGGAAATCGTCGCCGTGGACCGAGTAAATCGCGGCCTGGCCATCAAGCCATGCATTGGTGGCCTGGCTGTCAGCGATTACCTCTCCGGTATTGGCCACGGTAGCGGCATGGGTATCGGCGCCGTTATCAATAAGAACAGCACTCTTACCAGTGATCGTAGTCCCTTCGTTTTCAGCCGTTTGCAGCATGGCACGATTTTCACCGGTGTTGCCGATGAAGAGCACATTGTCTTCATTAAGGTTGCCGTTGCGGCCGTCGAAATCAAGCAGGTGCACTTCGTGCTGCGACACGTTGGTCACTGCAGCACTGGCAACTTCACCACCGGAGAGCTGCTCAATGGCAACGGTCGGGGTGGCCATGAAGACGGTTTCCTCACCGTTGTAGGCATTCTGGGTGAGGGTGATGGTGCTTCCGGCAAGTGCGGCATTCACACTGCCGGCGGCCGTGTCGTCATCCATGAAGCTGTTGATGAAGGCCGTCAGCCGGGTCAGAAATGCGGTCTGAATAGCGGCCTGCGCATCGAACGGACCATCTTCAGCGGCAATGATGTTGCCATCGAGATCGACCCCTACCTGAAGCTGGTACTGAACGCCGTTGACGGTCAGGGTAACGATATCTTCGGTGGTCAGGTTGGTAAAGGTGACGTCGTAGGCCTGACCTTCGGCAATACGGGTACCGTCATCAGCAAAACTGATCACCAGATCTTCGGCATAGCCTTCGATACCCAGGCTGACGTTGGAGCCAAGGACGGAATTATCGTCACGGAGTTCGCCATCGGCCCGGTCTTCATAAGCCACGTAGATGAGGCGATCCTGCGAAACGCTGATGCCGGCCGGCTCGAACTGGGCGTAGGAGGCAAAGGCGCTGTTGGAAACCGCGCCACCTACAAAGTAGCCTTCGGATACGGTGTCGGACATTTCACGGCCGAGGGCATCCTGCACCACAACACCATTGCCATTGGCCACTACGGTGACGTTGGCGTCCTGAGCAGAGAACGCGGCATTGACCACATCCGCCACTTCGGCAGCGCTGGTGAGGCTGGCGAGCAGATCCTGATCGGTGACAGCGAAGGTAACGCCATCGATCTTGATGGAGAAGGAGGTCAGCGCGACGTTGTCTGCCGACAGGTCGGTGGCGCCGAAGTCGATCACCAGGGCCGAAGAACCGGCAGTGGAGGTGCTGTCGAGGCCGAAATCCTGACCGAAGGTGCCGTCCCAGATGTTGTCGCCGTCGGCGTCTACCTGGCGGTGGATCACATCGACGCCATCCTGGGAAATACGCAGCGAGCCTGCGTTGCTGATGGAACCGAGAGCAAAGATGAAGTCGTCGTTGCCTTCGCCGCCGCTGAGCATGTCGTTGCCTTCACGGCCTTCGATCACGTCGTCGCCGGTGCTGGCATACAGGGTATTGGCGCCATCGGTGCCGCGCAGATTGAGATCGCCTTCATAGGCGAAAAGATTCTGCTGATTGTTGAAATTCAGGTCGGGATCGTTGGTGCCTGCGGCTACATAGTCCACCGCACCGAGACCGGTGGCGATGACGTTTTCCACATCCTGTACGGTGGTACGGGCCACACCCGCTTTATAGAGGGTCTGATCGGCAGTCCAGGTTCCGGCACCGGCAGCCGTGGTGGAAGCATCGGCGCCGCCGTAGCCTGCCGAAACATCAACACCGCCGGCAACATTACTACCGCCGCCGGTCATCAGGTCGAAA
Organism: Pseudomonas sp.; assembly: GCA_034006605.1. Lineage (GTDB taxonomy): Bacteria > Pseudomonadota > Gammaproteobacteria > Pseudomonadales > Pseudomonadaceae > Denitrificimonas. Next base: position 6,330 of record JAVESM010000040.1, read on the forward strand.
CGCAGGGCGCCGTCGGTGGTCAGGTCAGCCGCGGTACGGGTGCCAAGGGACAGGCTGGTCAGCCACAGGGTATCGTTGCTGCCGCTCTGGGCATTGAGTTCGGCTTCCCCTTCGTAAACGCCGCCATCGGCTTCCCACACCAGGTGGTCATTGCCGGCACCGCCGTAAAGGGCATCCATGCCGTCGTTGACAATGTTCAACATATTGGGGTTGTTGAGATAGTCGAGACGACCACCGAACAGCAGATCGTTTCCGGCATTACCGTCGATATAATCGTTATCGAAACCACCGATAATGATATTGGCGACGCTGTTGCCATAGATCTGCAGCTGGGCGCTGGAGCCGATGCCGACATTTTCGCTGTCACCGGTCACCAGACCAGCTTCACCCAGGGCGACATCAATGCCGTCAAGGAAACCATAAAGGTTACCGGAGGCGTCTACGTTCTCCAAGTTGGTGATGTCAATGGCATCGTTGGCGTCACCGGTATCGATATTGCCACCCTGATCTTCCAGGAATGCCGTGGTGACGGTGCCGGTAACATCCTTTTCAGCAAGACGCACGACTACCGGCTCATCATCGTCGGAGGCTTCGATCAGCAGCCAGTCGCTGTCCTGAGCGCTGTCGCCCATGCCAGCAAAGCTGTCGTCGGCGGTTTCACCGCCGTCGATGTCAAGGCGGTCACCTTCGGTCAGATCCAGGGCGGAGAGATTGACAAAGAAGAAATCGGCATTACGGCCGCCGAACAGGTAATCCTCACCGACCTTGTACTCAGCCACGCCGCCACCGGCCATGAAATCGTTGCCGATGCCGCCGGTTGCACGGTCGGCGCCCAAGCCACCGAGGAAGATGTTGCCGTCGGTGGATACGCCGTCGCCATCAAAACCGGTACCATCGAAGGAGATGTTGCCGAGGAAGTTGTTGACGTTGTCGTAATGATTGTCCGGATTGCGGCTGTAGGCATCGACGATGGTGAAATTAGCAGCAACACCACTGATGGTGTTTTCGATACCGTCAGCCTTGATCACGCCATCGCCGTTGATGTCAAGACCCTTGACCTGATTGGCGGGGTTGGTGAAGTCGATGCGAACGGCTTGATCTCCGGTGATGCGCATGATCGAAGGAACGGTGTCATCGATATTGAAAGTGACCCCACTCTGCTCGACAATGGACTGCAGGAAGGTGATGTCGCTGGAGAGCATTTCCTGGCTGTACATCGGGTTTTCGGTGTAGGCCGCCGCGCGCTCGATGCGGGCATCGAACTGCTGACGGGCGGCACCAAAGGTGGCGTCGTCCGCAGGCACCCCGGCGAGAAGATCGATCACCGCGACAACCGCTTGCGCCCGGGAGTAACCCTGGTTCGCGATCAAATCAACGGTGCCGTCGATGGCCAGCTGCTTGGTAGCGGCATCCAGGGTGGTACCAACCAGGTTGTTGATGAAGGTGGTGGCGAAGATGCTGTTGCTGACCGCAGGGGAGTAGCCGGAGGTCAGGCCGGTGAAGATGTCCGAGCCGGCCAAGGCCAGCGCCATGTCCTGGGTGCTGTTGCCGGCATCGACAAAAGCTACCAGATTCTCAAGGTAAGCGCCAGGCGCCGCCTTGAAAAGGCCTACGGTGTACCGGTAAATTTCATTTACCTGTGCGTCAGTAGCCATGTTGTACTTCTCCTTTTTCTTGGTTCACTACCATTTGTGGGGCACCCCTATGGCAACCACCACCTGTTGTACGCGGACAATCCGCGAAAGCTTACAACACAATTTTTGGATACTAATCGAACGTCTGTTTTCTGTACAGCCCAATCAACAGTTTTTTGGTTAATTTTGCGTGAATCCGGTCAGGTTGTCAGGCAGCTGCTGGTTCTGGCCATTGCGGGGATAAACGAAGCCACTGGCGATTGCCTGACCCTGGGCGTCAAGCAGATAGAGCGTGCCCCCCGTGGCCGGCAGCTGCTGCTGCACCAGGCCGGCGCCAAACTGCGGCACCAGCTCCCAGAAGCCGGTATAGCGGCTGCAGAAGGCCAGTTGCTGGCCCGTTGCGAGCTGGCCTACCAGCCAGGAACGGTTTTCAGTCGGCTGGGCAAAGTCAGCCACCAGCAGATAAACGTATTGCTGCCCCATCACCAGCTGCAGACTTTCGGCGAACAGGCTGATGCCTACTTCGCTCAGTTCCGGTGACAGCAGGGTGCGTTTGCTGCCGGCCGGCGCGAGCAACTCATCGCGCAGCAGGTTGTCGAGCATGAAGCGGGTGGCTTCTTCCAACCCGACATAGGACGAGAAGGCCAGAATGGCCAGGGCTTCATCCGCCTGCCGCGCCTCGACACCAACCTCGGCGACACGGTCGGCCACTGTGCGGCCATCAAGCGAAACGTAGCTGTAATACAGATGGTCGGCCATATCCTGACCGTGCTGTTCGGCGGAGAACACCAGCGCGGTGTTCCAGGCCAGCGGCGGCAGCCCCTCATCCAGAATCCACGACTGATCACCCAGGGCGGCACTGGCCTGCTCGGCGGTGATTCCCAACCGGGCCAGTGCGGCACGGGGGTTCTGGCGCACCTGGTTGATCTGCTGCCACAACAACAGCGCTTGTGCCTGCAGCAGCGCCTGCTTTTCAGGTGACGGCAGAGCAGCAGCCTGGGCCAGGGTCTGCAGCGGTGCCTGCGCCAGCAACAACGCCGCCAGCAAAGGCAACAACACGAAGGTGCGAAGCGCCTTGCCTGACCGAATATTTGCCTCGCGTTTTTTGCTCATCGTCTTTTTTTCCGCAAACATGTGAACCGCCCTTTCGCACTGTCCTGCCCTGCCCCATTTTTTATTTGGCAGAGGTTCGGTGACTCTGCACAATGCATTTGTCATGCCAAAAATCGAATGACCATTTCAAGGGGGTTTGCCCGTGCAGGCCTGCAAGGGCGTTGGTCGATTTCAACCAACGGTGGCTCAATGCCGCCAACTGCTTGGGGGAAAAGGGCCGTCAGGCCCGTGGCGATCCAAGGGTTCGCGCTACAGCTTGGTTGGTGCTGACACGGAGCATGGATTGCTTCGTCGCTGCGCTCCTCGCAATGACGAAATGAAGAAACGGCGGCGTAAAAACCGGGCGGGGATTGCTTCGTCGCTGCGCTCCTCGCAATGACGGAAAAGAGGCGGTGGCGCGATTTTCTTCGTCATCGCGAGGGCCGCTTTTTACTTCGTCATCGCGAGGGCCGTCAGGCCCGTGGCGATCCAGGGGTTCGCGCTACAGCTTGGTTGGTGCTGACACGGAGCATGGATTGCTTCGTCGCTGCGCTCCTCGCAATGACGAAATGGAGAAACGGCGGCGTAAAAACCGGGCGTGGATTGCCTCGTCGCTGCGCTCCTCGCAATGACGGAAAAGAGGCGGTGGCGCGATTTTCTTCGTCATCGCGAGGGCCGCTTTTTACTTCGTCATCGCGAGGGCCGTCAGGCCCGTGGCGATCTGGCTTCTCACACCTGGAGCGACAGGATCAGAGCAAACCTTGGTAGAGATCCAACCAGTTTGGATTGAGGCGCTCAATTAGGTCGATCTTTTTTTGGCGTGACCCGGCCTTAAGCTGCTTCTCCCTCTGGATGGCTACCTCCATGGTGTCGTAGAGTTCATAATAGACCAATTGATGAATACTATATCGGCGAGTAAAACCGGCTACACAATCCTGCTTATGCTGCCAGACCCGGCTTATCAGGTCTGAAGTTACACCTATATAGAGTGTGCCGTTTGTTTTGTTGGTCAGGATATAAACAGCTGGCAGCTTTTCCATGAAGGAGTTCACCTGGAAATAAAGTGGGCGGATTGCTTCGTCGCTAACGCTCCTCGCAATGACGGAAAAGAAGCGGTGGCACGATTTACTTCGTCATCGCGAGGGCCGGCAGGCCCGTGGCGATCCAGGGTTGTACGCTACAGCTTGGTTGGTGCTGACACGGAGCATGGATTGCTTCGTCGCTGCGCTCCTCGCAATGACGGAAAAAAGTGGCTCCTCGCAAGGTCGGAAAAGTGCGGCGGCGCAAGGTCGGAAAAGTGCGGCGGCGCAAGGTCGGCACAAGGGCGCGCCGCCACAAACGGAAAAGGCCGCGCCGCACAAGGACGGGCAGATAAGCCGAGTAGCTACCAGGGGTAGTTCCATTGCAGTTCGATGCTGCGGGCGGGACTTTGTGTCGGGCCATAAAGATCGGGTTGGGCGCGACGGCTGTCAAACAGATTGCGAACGTGCAGTCGCAAACTGCTGTCACCGGGCAACTGGGCCAGGCGCAGGGTGACATCACAGGTAACGGGCTGATGATAATGACCACGGCGGCTGTCTTTGGCATAGCTGTAGGCAATTTTGTCGGCAGCGTGGCCAACAAGATCGAGACTGACTCTGGGCCAGGGTCGCCACTGCAGGCCGGCATGGGCCTGCCAGCGGGGCCCCTGGTCAGCGGGTTCGCTCCAGTCGTCGTAGACTTCCTGACGGGTGCCATCGGGCCGTACATAGACAAAGCGCAGGGCGTGAAAGGCGATATGGGAAACGCTGGTATGGTGCAGTCCGGCGCCAGCGTAAAGGTTCAATGTTGGCTTGAAAGCGAACTGGCCAGCCAGTTCGACGCCGTACATGGTGAAGTTCTGGCTGAGGGACAGTCCGCCATAGGGGTCTTCGCTGCGATGGTCGGTCACGCGGCTGTGAAACAGGCTGGCCTGCAGCCGGCTGCCGCTGCCATTGCTCCATTCGAGCTGCAGACTGGCGGTGGAAATGCCTTCGGGTTCGATGGCCTCGTTGTCGAACAGCTGGCGTGAATAGGGGCTGCGCCAGGCGGTGCCGTAGCTGACTTTGAGGTTAAGTTGGGAACTCAGAGGCCGGGTGAAGCCAAGGCTGTAGCTGCAGGTGCTGCGGTACTGGCTGTGATCGTCGTAGCGGGCACCGAGCCAGAAGTGGGTGTCGTGCCATTGGAAACGCAGCTGGCCGAAGCCGGACAGCAGGTTATTGCTGTAGTTGGCCTGATCGATGGCCGGCTTAAACAGGGGTTCCTGGGGTTTGAGAAAATCGGGCAGGAAACCATCGCGCAGAACGGCATCGCGCACGCGGTTTTCACGCCATGAAGCGCCAAGGGTGAGCAGAGCCTTACCGAGCAGACGGCGATCCCACAGCAGCTCAAGGTGGCTGACATGGTTGCGCTGACGGCGTTCGATGTCGGCATCCTGCACACGATAGTCCACCTGCTGATAGTAGCCACTGAGGGCGTAATGGCTGGCGCCGATCACCTTGTTATAGGCCAGTTTGGCGAGGTTGACGGGTGTTTCCTTTTCACCGCGCCAGCGCAGGCTGGCTTCACTGTCGGTCTGGGTATAGCGACGGTTGAAGTCGCTGCCGCGCAGGGTCAGCTGCAGGCTGTCACCGTAATCGAGGGTAGCACCGAGCTGATAGTCGGTGGAGTCGGCGATGGTAGCGTTACCGCTGGCGGTGGTGTAGTGGTCATGATCGGTTGTATGGCGGCTGTGGCTGAGATCGACGGCGGTACGAAGGACCTCACCAGTTGCCGCCAGACCAATGCTGGCCCCCTTGAGGTCGTGATTGCCGCCAGCCAGGCGCAGTTCTCCTCCGCCCTGGCCCGCAGTAGCACGACGCGGCACGATGTTGACAACGCCGGCGAAGGCGTCCGGCCCCCACAGAACGGAGCCGGGGCCATAGATGATTTCTACCCGTTCAATGCCGTGAAGGGACATTTCCTCATCGAGGGGCGCGAAGGTTTTGCTGACATCGGTGGTGAGGGGAACGCCATCGTAAAGGAACAGAACAGCATCGCGCAAGCCACGCAGGTAGGGCAGTGTGCCGCGACCGGCATTGACCATGAAGAAGCCGGGCTGGGCGGCGAGCAATTCGGCCAGGGTACGGTAGCCGCGCCGGTCGATTTCCTCGCGGGTGACCAAGGTAACGAGGGCCGGCGCGGTGAGGGGCGACTCCGGGCTGCGCGAGGCGACGGTGACCTGGGGCGCGGTTTCGCCGACGAACATAAGCAGGGTGTCGTCAACGGTGCTGTCGGTGGCCCGGCCGGGTGCTACCCACAAGAGGATCAGCAACAGAGCGACCAGCGTCCGGTAATGGCGAATGGGGCGAAACTCAGTCCTCACGGGGCCTCCCGTAGCGCAGGCGGACATGCAGGGTTCTGGG
>JAVESM010000041.1:0-12343 GCA_034006605.1 Pseudomonas sp.
AAGGTAAGATTGTTCACGTCGGGGGCTTAGTTTTTGTTGGTGTAGGAGCTTACATTTTCTAAGATCCCCGACTCCTTTTCCAGCTGGCCAGATTTTTTCTACACCCTTAAATGCGAAGAGCCGCTTTATCTCACTGAAGACGACAAACAAAACAGCTACTACAACATTCCCATTGCCAATACCACTTGCTTGTTGTTAGGCACAGGCACGTCTATCACCCAAGCCGCCATGCGTATGCTCGCCCAAGCGGGCGTCATGGTAGGTTTTTGCGGAGGCGGCGGCACGCCACTGTTAATGGCCACAGAAATAGAATGGCTCAGCCCGCAAAGTGAATACCGCCCAACAGAATACATTCAAGGCTGGCTGGGATTTTGGTTTGATGACGATAAACGCCTAGCAGCAGCGAAAGAACTGCAACAGTCGCGCCTCGCATTTTTACAAACAACCTGGAGCAAAGATCGCGACTTAAAACAAGAAGGTTTCGATGCTTCAATCCCCTTAATAACAAGCTTATTAAACGAGTTTAGCGAAAAAATCACCAAAGCCGATCGCGTTGGCAAGCTTTTACAGCTCGAAGCCGACCTCACCAAAAAGCTGTACAAATTGGCCGCTAGCAATACAGGCTTTCAAGGCTTTAGCCGCGAACGGGAATCCACAGACACCGCCAACGAATTTCTAAACCACGGTAATTACCTCGCCTATGGCTTAGCTGCAACAGCACTCTGGGTGTTGGGCATTCCCCACGGTTTTGCAGTAATGCACGGCAAAACCAGACGCGGCGCATTGGTATTTGACGTGGCCGACTTAATTAAAGACGCCATCATTTTGCCGTGGGCTTTTATCTGCGCCAAAGAAAAAGCCACCGAACAAGAATTTCGCCAGCAATGCCTACAGGCATTTACCAACCACAAAGCCTTAGAATTTATGTTTAACGAAGTGAAACGCACCGCCTTCATGTTCTCAGCACCTGATGCAGAACAAGACGAAGAGGGAAACAACCTATGATGGTGTTCTTTGTTTCCCAGTGCGAAAAAAACGCATTGGCCAAAACCCGCCGCGTGCTCGATGCCTTTGCCAACCGTATTGGCGACAACACCTGGCAAACCGTCATTACTGAAGACGGCCTACTGGCCGTGCGCAAACTACTGCGCAAAACCGCCAGTAAAAGCACCGCAGTTAGTTGTCATTGGATACGTACCCGCTCAAGAAGTGATTTGTTATGGGTGGTGGGGAATCGAAATAAGTTTAATGAACAGGGCGTAGTGCCGGTGAATTATACCGAAGGTGGTATTGAACAGTTTATGGATAAAGATAAGTGGCAGAGTTTGGCCTTAATGAAGAATGCAGTCGCTATTGCCGCTCTTTTTCATGATTTTGGCAAGGCAAACATTCTTTTTCAGCAGAAACTAAAAGGTGAAGGTAAGAATAAATATGAGCCTGTCAGGCATGAATGGGTATCACTAAGACTCTTTCAGGGATTTGTGGGCGGTAAGACAGATGAACAATGGTTAATAGCGTTAACTGAAATAGATATAAATCATAGTGATGATCTTTACCAAGATGGTATTAGCACAGGAAAAAACAACCCATTAATTAATTTACCACCATTTGCTCAGTTAGTCGGTTGGTTAGTTCTTAGCCATCATAAATTGCCTTTTGTACCTAGCTGGAAGAAGGACTTACCTCAAGCAACATCGCCAGCAAATTTGCATAAAAATGGAGTCAGTCCGCTAAACAGTTGGTTTGCAGAAGAGCTACAGGTTTTCTGGAATTCTTATAATTTTAAAGATGAAGATAGCCAAAGCTTCTTACAGGATAACTGGACGTTTCATAGCGAAGGTTTACCGTATAAAAGTACTAAGTGGCGTCTTAGAGCCATAAAAGCAGCCGATAAAGCACTGCAAGGTATTAAACAGATATCCGGTAAAAATTTATTGCATGATGAGTTATTTACCAGTCACCTTGCTCGAATGGCATTGATGCTGGCAGACCATCATTATTCAGCGCAACTAGATATCACGTTAGATTGGCGAAGCCCTAACTATAACGTTTTTGCTAATACAGACCGCAAAACGGGTGATTTAAAACAACAGCTTGATGAGCATTTAATTGGAGTAGCTAAACACGCGGTAGATATTGTAAGCGCGCTGCCGCAATTAAAAAGCAGCCTACAGGCACTAGAAGATAATAAATTCTTAAAAAGCACCAAAGCTGGTGATAAATACACTTGGCAGATAGCGGCACAAAAATTGGCATTAGAGTTAAGTGAGTCCAGTAAAAAGCAAGGTTTTTTTGGTATTAATATGGCATCGACAGGCAAGGGTAAAACACTTGCCAATGCCAAAATAATGTATGCCTTAGCGAACATAGAAAAAAATTGTCGCTTTACCGTCGCACTAGGCTTAAGAGCGCTCACATTACAAACAGGTAGAGAATATCGTAAGCAGCTGGATCTAACCGCAGAACAATTAGCGATTGCCGTAGGCGGTTCTGCTCCTAAAGCCTTGTTTGAAAACGAGCAACATAAAAAAACAGCTGAAGAAAGCTTCGGCACAGGCAGTGAGTCGGTTGAGTATTTTTTAGATCCAGATTTATATGTTGATTATGATTTGTCAGGTGTAGAGCACAGCTTATACCCTTGGACAGGCGCCAATCCGCGCATTGAAAAACTGGTGCAAGCCCCAGCTTTGGTTTGCACAATTGATCATTTAATCCCTGCGACCGATGGCACCAAAGGTGGTAAGCAAATTGGCCCGATGTTAAGGCTGCTCACCTCTGATTTAGTCATTGATGAACCCGATGATTTTGGTTTAGAAGACTTACCCGCCTTGTGTCGTCTTGTTTACTGCGCTGGCATGTTAGGCAGCCGCGTTCTGCTTTCTACCGCCACCATGCCGCCAGATTTAGCATTTGCTGCTTTTCAAGCGTATCAAGCAGGTTGGGCGGAATATGCCAAAGTGAATATTGCAGATTGGAATAAAAGCGTTAACTGCGCTTGGTTTGATGAGCGGGCAAAGGGCGGCGCTCATCAAGCGGAGATTCAAGACTTTCCTAGCTTTAAAGAACAACATGAAAAATACGTTAAAAAACGAGTGGATTATTTAAGCTCAGTCATAGAAAAACACAAAGCTGAAATTCTTGAAAACCTAACAATAACAGACAATATTTACGCCAATTTTGCCCAAACCATTATGCAGGGCGCTCTTGCCTTGCATAAAAACAACCATGTGCAGCTAGATGACAAGCAAGTGTCAATTGGCTTAGTGCGCATGGCCAATATCAACCCTATGGTTGCCGTCGCCAAGGAATTACTAACCTTACCCACACATGAAAATACACACATACATTTATGCGTGTACCACAGCCGTTATCCTTTGGCAGTGCGCTCTTATTTAGAGAGCAAGTTAGATAAAATATTAAATCGTAAAGAAAATTGGCCACCTAAAAACCTTCAAAATACGATCAAAAAAACAGCAGGGAAAAATCAGTTATTTATAGTATTAGCCTCACCAGTAGCAGAGGTTGGGCGTGACCATGATTATGATTGGGCAATTATTGAACCTAGCTCTATGCGCTCAATTATTCAGATAGCAGGGCGGGTGCTAAGGCATCGAGATCAAGCTCCAGAACAAGAAAATATTCTATTAATTAACCAAAATATCAAACAGCTTAAAGGCAGTGAACGCTGTTTTAATCAGCCAGGTTTCGAGGTGGAAAATTTAAAACTCAAGCTGGTCAAACATACGTTAAGGGAAATATTGCAAGAGTCGCAATATCAATCTATCAACGCGGTAGAACGAGTGGTTAAGAGTAAGCAGCCACCACTAGAAAACCTAGTGGCACTAGAGCACCAAGCTTTGCTAGAAAAGCTATTTAAAAATCCTGATTCAGCCAAACTTTGGTGGAAAGAACAGGCGCATTGGTGTGGGGTGTTACAACACTTGCAAGTCTTTAGAAAATCCGCCAAAGACGAAGCTTTGTATTTGCTGTATAAAAATAATGAGCTGACGTGGGTATGGAAGAACGAGGCAACATATCCACCTAAAATGGGGGCGCTATCAGGGTCTGGCATTTCAATTAAAGAAGACCCCTTCATTGTGCCAGCTGAAGGCATTAGTTTTTGGTTTGATTTAAATCCGCACAGCATATACGCAGAATTAGCCAATGACTTTAACATCAGTGACGAAGAAACTTCCCAGCGTTTTGGTGAATTAAGGCTGGTTAGCTACAACAGAAACGATATAAACGAATATAAATATTTTTCTAATTTAGGGATTTACCAGGAGGTGAAGTGATGACTGAAGAACAAAATCTAGATTCAATTAGTAAGAGTATCCTAAGTTTGGAAAGTATTATTACTAATTTTTTTGTCGATAAACATGAGGCTGAATTTGCCAAGTATTTAAAAGAGTTATTTAAAGGACTTGGCAATAGCTATGATAAAGAAGGTTTTTTTACTAATGAAGGTTTGGCTTTTATTTTCGATATTAGGAAAAATAAAAAACCGGATGAACAAAAAGAAACCGCGTTTATTTTAGATCAAATAACTTTGCTGCAAGAATTTAACGAAAAGCCTACTTCAATTAACTTCGAAAGCCTAAGCAGCGATATAAACACTAAGAAGCAAGAAATTTTAAGTAAATATACACCTGAAACATGGATAACCTGGGCGGCGGAAAATGCTAAAAACGTTACTTTTGCAACACATGTCACTAAATTAACGCATTCTGTTATTGATAGTCCGTCTTTTTTTAATGCTATTGACGCAACAAAAAACGGCCATCTTTCCACCTCTATCTTAACCAATATTGTTATTGATGGTGCAGTAAAAGGAATGCAATATTCCCCCGTATATCAATTCTTAGAGCTGGAATTTAATAATAAAAAGCTAGCCAGTGAGTTTTCCAACCTAGGCACCAGTTTATTGGAGGGCTTTGCTAAAAATAACGAACAAATGTTAGCTTGGAATCAGGGTTTTGCAGCAGCAACAAGCGAAGGAAAACCTAGGGCACACTTTTTATTAAAGCAGATGTATTTCCCTATAAATAAAGATAGTTCTGAATTCAATTACCATCTTCTTTGTAACGTGGTTTCTTCATCTAAAGCACAGGCATTATATGAATTTTCACGAAGAAACTCGAAAGACGCTTTTAAGATAAAGAACAGTAGCAAATATTCAAATGAAACCTATTTTAACTTCCCTAATAAAGCGAGTATTTCTATAACGGCCAGTAATCATGGTAATGCTTCCCAGCTAAACAATAAGCGTGGCGGACGTTTAGGATTATTTTCCTGTCAACCCCCCGTTTGGCATTCACAGCTAAAAGCCCCCATCTATAAAACAAACTTTTTTTATGAGTTATCTAGAAATTATGAAGTAAAAGAAAACATTCAATATTTGTCTGATTTTTTAACTCGCTTTGAAAGCTTACAACTCAGTATTAAAGATCCTAAACGCATGCGTTGGGTTGAGGAGTGGATTGAAAATCTAGCCGATGAGGTGTTGGTTTATGTTAAATCTATACAAGCCTTGCCAGCAGGCTGGTCGGCCACTGAGGATATTAAATTAAAACCTGAGCACCAGATTTTATTAGATTGCTACCGCCAAGATGACGATTTTTTAGCCATGAAAAATAGCGGTGATTGGCAGACCGTCATTATTCAAGACTTTGCGGCTTGGCTAAATAATCGTCTAAATAAAGCAAATGAAAAATTCACACCGCAAGATGCACACACCAAACACTGGATTAAAATTTTTAAAGCCAATTTTAGAGAGGAATTCGACACCAAAGAGCTAACCCAGCAGGAGGGAAAAGCATGAGCCAGTATCTGTTAATAGAACGAATTAAAGTGCAAAACGCCAATGCAGCCTCTGGTTTTACTTGGGGTTTTCCTGCAATAACGCATTTTTTAGGATTTAGCCATAATCTCAATAGAAAGCTTAAATCCAACGAGGATTTGAGTCTTCTGTTCATTGGCGGTTGTACGGTTGTAGCGCATGAACAGCATATTCATACTTATAAAGATGGTTCTACCACAAGGTTTTCACAATATAAAACGGCTCAATACTTGGGATTGAAATTTGATAACGGGATTTTAAAAGACCCCGCTATTAATGAAGAAGCCAAAATGAATATGACGGTTTCTTTATTAATACCTGTAGAGGGCTACTTAGGCGGGTCAGAAGACTTGCTGAAAGCATTTATTAAAAATATTTGCCAAACGCAGCGTTTGGCTGGTGGAACTGTTTTGTCAGTAGCAAGCGTCGACATTGTTGATTTGGCTAACGAAGATCAGCTTAGATGCGTTAGAAGAAAACTATTCCCCGGCTTTGTTTTGCAGAACAGGTCTGACTTTTTAGCAGAGCACTTCTTGAACCTCAAAGAAACTAATCCCAAAGCCGAGTTGTTAGATGCGTGGTTTGATTTTATTACCTTGAAGCAAGTAGCCAGGCCAGCCTGTGAGTTGTTAGATAAACATTTGGCCAACCAAGCTGAAAAATCCGAACCGCTTTCGATGTTAAATGACATCTGGCTTGAACATAAAAGCCAGCCGTATCAACCAGAAAAATTGCCGAGTGAGCTAATTACTTACTTTGAAGAACAGCAAGCAAGTATTAATTCTAAAATTTTAACGCAATGGCAAAGCTACTTAGAACCAAACGAAAAAACGTCTGCTAATTGGGAATACGTTAAAAAACCACAAGCGGGTTATTTGGTTCCAATAATGACAGGTTATAAAGCCATTACTGGCGTTTACCCAGCAGGTGAAATTGACGGCGCTAGAGATTCTGAAACAGACCTGTGTTTTGTAGAAGCCGTGCATTCTGTTGGCGAATGGCAAAGCGTACATCGCTTAAAAAGCCAAGAGCAATGGCAAACCAGTGTTTGGAACTACGCACCTTACGAGCAGGGCTGGTACTTGTGCCAGCAATCTAGCACAACAGAAATACAAGCATTACCCAACGAATCAACAACCGATGAAATTTATTATTAATCTAAAGAGGAAAGACCGATGACTATTGAACTACCAAGCATGCTAGCGTTCGAGCGCAAACTAGAAACGTCTGACGCTTTAATGTTTTCAGGCGAATGGGAAAATATTACATCTGCTGAAAAGTGGCAGGAAATTCCTATTACTAAAAGACAAAATCGATCCACCCAAAGTGCGCATGGCACAAGCGATGCAGACAAAACCAAGCCTAATCCCGTTTCATCCGACAGTGATGATGCCAACCTGCCTCTGAAGCACGATACCTTAAAAGTAAGCTTTAGTATGCGTGTAGTGGGCAACCTTGGTGTTCCTTTTGGTTGTAACTCCCCCATTTTTAGTGATGCAATTAAAAATAAAACAGCTGCTTTTAAACAAAGCGAAGGCATTAAAACATTGGCTTATCGTTACGCTTATAACTTAGCCAATGGCCGCTTTTTATGGCGTAACCGTGTTGGCGCAGAAGAAGTAACCGTTATGGTTAAAGCAAGGAACAGCTCCTTTACATTTAATGCGTATGATTTTTCACTAAGTGAGTTTGAAATGTCTAGCGAGAATGCTGATTTACAGAAGTTAGCAGCAATCATTGCTGAGGGCTTAAAAGGCGATCAAGAAAGCTTTGTACTTGTTGAAGTTGATGCCTTCGTAAAGCTAGGTCAGCAGCAACATGTATTTCCCTCGCAAGAAATGAATATGGGCGGAAAGGGTAAAGTCTTATTCAAACTTGAAGGCTGTGCCGCCATTCATAGCGTGAAAATAGGTAACGCTATACGCACGATTGATACTTGGTATAGCCGTTATGAAGAGCAAGGGCAGCCTATTGCTATTGAGCCTTTCGGTGCGGTTACCCAAATTGGTGATGCTTTCCGTAAAAATAAAAAAGAAGGCGATTTGTACTCATTAATGATTGATTGGGTAAATGGCGGTGAGTTAGCACCAGAGCAACAAGTTTATGTTGTCGCTAACTTAATTCGTGGCGGTGTATTTAGTAAGTCATCTAAATAAAGGAAGTTAACCATGCGTTTTTATCAAGAAATAACCCTTATAAAAACGCCTGAAATTTCACCATATTTTATCTGGGGAAAGCTCTACATGCAGCTACATTTAGCATTAGTAGAACAGCAAAATACAGATAAAAAGGTAAGTTTTGGCGTTAGCTTTCCGGAGTACAAATACACTGAAAAAGAGAGTGGAATGTTTTGCAGTTTAGGTAAAAAGTTACGCGTATTTGCGAACACTGAAGCCGAGTTGCATCAGCTCAACCTAGCTAAATGGTTAGAGCGGCTAACGGATTACGTGCATATAAAAAGCATTCAACCCGTCCCTGGAAATGTTAATCGCTATTTGTTGGTTAAACGCTACCGCGCAGACACCAATTTAGAGCGTTTAACACGCCGATTTATGCAACGAGAAAGCAAAAGAATGAGTAAGGAGATTAGCTTTAAAGAAGCCAGAGCGATGCAAAATCAGCGTTTTGCAAATACTAATAATCTAGCCTTACAACAAGCGGAACAGCACTATGCGCAACCAACGGTAAAAGGTTTACCTTTTATTAAATTGAAAAGCTTTAGTACAGAAGAGGAGTATTCCCTCCTCATAGAACAGGCCAGCGTTGAGCATCCATGCGCGGGCAGCTTCAGCACTTATGGACTAAGCAGCAAAAGTACCGTTCCACATTGGTAGAGCAAAAACACCTTTATTTTTCTCTTTAAAAATTTATATTAAAAATCAATAAGTCACATCAAATACTTATCGTTAAAACATAGGTTTTAACGATAAGTATTTGATGTGACTTGTTTTTTTACGTTAACATTGCTGTCAGCCGCCGCGCAGGCGGCTTAGAAAAGAAAGCAACTGTGCAGTCTTGGCCATCTGGAGTCAGCCGCCGCGCAGGCGGCTTAGAAATTTTAGTGTGCTCATGTCCGCTCTCCTGGTGGGTCAGCCGCCGCGCAGGCGGCTTAGAAAAGCAGAGCAAGTGACCGGCTTCGAGCACGGCTGTCAGCCGCCGCGCAGGCGGCTTAGAAAAACTAGAGCTTGTAGCTGCTCGCGCTTATTGAGTCAGCCGCCGCGCAGGCGGCTTAGAAAAGTATGCAGCGATGTGCTGGTTTTAATAATGCGTCAGCCGCCGCGCAGGCGGCTTAGAAAGTAAGGTGCGGCCTGATGTACCCCCTGCCCAAGTCAGCCGCCGCGCAGGCGGCTTAGAAACCTTGAATCCAAGCATTAGTGGTGTCGTTGTTGTCAGCCGCCGCGCAGGCGGCTTAGAAAGTCAAGGCTAGTTGCGCAAACTTGGCTAAGCCGTCAGCCGCCGCGCAGGCGGCTTAGAAATTGCCGCGATTCTTTGCACGCATGGCAGCTTGGTCAGCCGCCGCGCAGGCGGCTTAGAAAGCCAGCTATAGCCCAGAAACCCTTTATGACCTGTCAGCCGCCGCGCAGGCGGCTTAGAAAAACAGCAACGAATAAACCATTAGCATAAGTTAGTCAGCCGCCGCGCAGGCGGCTTAGAAAGTTGGATCGCCCGTGCGAGCGATAGCGTCAAGGTCAGCCGCCGCGCAGGCGGCTTAGAAATTTGCGATAGCGTTACGGATAAATCCGAGCGGGTCAGCCGCCGCGCAGGCGGCTTAGAAACATCAAAGTCAATGTTATGCAGGTTTTCATAGGTCAGCCGCCGCGCAGGCGGCTTAGAAATTTTAGAATACTCGACTCATCCAGGACTAGACGTCAGCCGCCGCGCAGGCGGCTTAGAAAGAACTGGAAAGGTGGCGTAACACAAGATCGTCGTCAGCCGCCGCGCAGGCGGCTTAGAAAAGACACTAACTGAACGATCGCAGGCACGTAGAGTCAGCCGCCGCGCAGGCGGCTTAGAAAGTGCAAAGTGTCCAGTGCAAGCCGATACAAGCGTCAGCCGCCGCGCAGGCGGCTTAGAAAATACAAGAGATTCGCACTTCGCGGGCTCGAATGTCAGCCGCCGCGCAGGCGGCTTAGAAAAATATCGGCTGTAGACTCTCCCATTATCAGTGGTCAGCCGCCGCGCAGGCGGCTTAGAAAGCTTCACAGTTTGACCGCTGGAATAAAGCAGGGTCAGCCGCCGCGCAGGCGGCTTAGAAATTGTCCGATAACGAGTGAAACAGGAGGCACGAGTCAGCCGCCGCGCAGGCGGCTTAGAAAGTCACAACGATCAAGCAAGAGATCACATTTAAGTCAGCCGCCGCGCAGGCGGCTTAGAAATCAAAAAAGCTACATTTAGACAACGGGATAAAGTCAGCCGCCGCGCAGGCGGCTTAGAAATTAAGGCGTGTAAGTTGAACGGCGCTAGAGAGGTCAGCCGCCGCGCAGGCGGCTTAGAAATGATGGTTATTTGATCGGTAATGACGGCAGTAGTCAGCCGCCGCGCAGGCGGCTTAGAAAGACCTCATTGAACCTGTAGTTTCTAGCGTTTGGTCAGCCGCCGCGCAGGCGGCTTAGAAATTACGGCTCAATATCAAAAGGCGAAATCAACTGTCAGCCGCCGCGCAGGCGGCTTAGAAAAAGAGCTAAGTCATACAGGCGGCGACCATTTTGTCAGCCGCCGCGCAGGCGGCTTAGAAAAATGCAACGAAAAGAGCGCCAAGCGCAGATGCGTCAGCCGCCGCGCAGGCGGCTTAGAAAACAAAAGCGGATCATCGAACTCTAACCACTCAGTCAGCCGCCGCGCAGGCGGCTTAGAAATGTTGCAATTGAGCCGCTAACAAGCGGCGGTCGTCAGCCGCCGCGCAGGCGGCTTAGAAAGTTAAATCAGCAGGCGAAGAGAATGAACTCGCGTCAGCCGCCGCGCAGGCGGCTTAGAAAAACAACCATTATTAGTATTTCCATTACTATAAGTCAGCCGCCGCGCAGGCGGCTTAGAAAAATATGAATCATGCCGCCCACGCCCGCGAGAGGTCAGCCGCCGCGCAGGCGGCTTAGAAATGACGAGCTAAACGAATCTGTTGGGACTCGCTGTCAGCCGCCGCGCAGGCGGCTTAGAAATTGAGATAAAGAAGGAAGGTAACAGCTCAAAGGTCAGCCGCCGCGCAGGCGGCTTAGAAAAAAAGAACGCGAGTTGATTCACCGTCAGTGAAGTCAGCCGCCGCGCAGGCGGCTTAGAAAAGAGGTTGACAATGGTAATGTTATTGTGAGACGTCAGCCGCCGCGCAGGCGGCTTAGAAAGTCTGACTGCCTACGTTGCTTGTCCACGCAATGTCAGCCGCCGCGCAGGCGGCTTAGAAATGTGATATGACAGTCAACACAATCACAAAAGAGTCAGCCGCCGCGCAGGCGGCTTAGAAAGGAAGAATCTACAACTTCAGAGTTTAGTCAGGGTCAGCCGCCGCGCAGGCGGCTTAGAAAGCACAGAACAAATGGGTATTGCGAGGAATGCGGTCAGCCGCCGCGCAGGCGGCTTAGAAAAGTAACGCGCAGGACTATCGTATTTTGTACGAGTCAGCCGCCGCGCAGGCGGCTTAGAAATCCGGAAACTTGCGAGTCAGGTAAAATATCAGGTCAGCCGCCGCGCAGGCGGCTTAGAAATTACGCCCTGCCATTTACCTTTATATCCAGTCGTCAGCCGCCGCGCAGGCGGCTTAGAAAGTTAACCCTTTCTTAGTTGCACGCTTGATAGCGTCAGCCGCCGCGCAGGCGGCTTAGAAATCGTATCAAGCGCATTTATGGCGAGGATTCAAGTCAGCCGCCGCGCAGGCGGCTTAGAAAGCCTGAGTCTTTTATGTGGATAGGCAGCGATGGTCAGCCGCCGCGCAGGCGGCTTAGAAATGAACAAGATCAATCCTAAGTTTGAGCGAGGAGTCAGCCGCCGCGCAGGCGGCTTAGAAATGGCGATGGCGTGTATCCTGGCTTTCCAGTGCGTCAGCCGCCGCGCAGGCGGCTTAGAAAGAAAATGCAGCAGCGATAGCCGCGCCAGCTTTGTCAGCCGCCGCGCAGGCGGCTTAGAAAAGCCGAATCAATGGAATCATCAGTAGCTTCATGTCAGCCGCCGCGCAGGCGGCTTAGAAAGTTTGAAAGTCTCGCAAGAATGCTATCACTGCGTCAGCCGCCGCGCAGGCGGCTTAGAAATACATGATAAGCATGGCGAACTGAAGCTATTTGTCAGCCGCCGCGCAGGCGGCTTAGAAATCAACACTGTCATTCGATTCTGGTTCTGGCCAGTCAGCCGCCGCGCAGGCGGCTTAGAAAAGCCGTCAGAGTCTGAATGATCGTAAGCGTAACAACAACCCCACATAGCTAGCACCTTTTTCATGCCGTAAGTTACCCGTTTTAATAAACGAGGTGATCTATGAGCCGTAAATATCGCAATACAGCGCAGTGGTTGGAATTAATCGAA
>JAVESM010000042.1:0-10976 GCA_034006605.1 Pseudomonas sp.
ATTGTATTGTTGAATCTTTAAACTCTTGTGTATATTTATGAGCTTTGTTGACCATCTTATGAATCCTTCCTTATTATGTAGAAATCTTATCATTTCTATGTCCCAATAAGTGTTGACAGATCAAAATGCTAAAGCGGTAGCCAACAATACACCCACATAGTTTTCCATTTTTCTCTCCATGGTTTTTACTCTAGCAATCTTGTGTAGTTTTTAATTCAACTTCCAAGATTATTGTATCAAAGCCAAAAAGATTGCACAACCAATCAAGCCTAAAACCATCTCCCATATTTTTTAACAATAAGATCAATATTTAAATACACCACTAAGGACAACACTACCGCGCCAACACTAAACCATCCCAATACTTCATCTTTTAAAAAGAGTGAAATTATCATTATTGCAATAAGAGATAAACCAAATATAGAATATATATGCTCTTTAATAAATGAATCCATGAAAGATACCCCCTTGTTGTGTAAAAAAACTATCTTAGTTAAAATAATAGCCACATTGCTCAAAAAGCACTAGGGGAGGTAAAGATATGCTAGGTTCATTTGTTTTATTTTTAACATCTTTAGGAATTGCCTATTATATATTTTTGTTAGATCTGGTATTTCCAGTGCTTGTTAAGCTGAATAATCTCCTCATCCAAGCTAAATTTTAACCCGCGCTGGGAATCAAAAATCCCCCAATACTGTCCAACATTGCCCTCATCCACCCCTTTCCACGGTTGGTCAAAAGCTTCGATGATGTTTACGTCCACGCCTTCTCTTTGGCAAGGTTCAAAAACGAACGCACGGCGATGGCTTGGTTTTTAAGGCTTGGAACAGCTTGCTTGTTGTTGTACCCGTGGCTTGGCCAGCCCGTCTCGCCGATGGCAAGGGAAACGCCAGGAAACAACGCTTCCATTGCCGTGTATTTTTCCTCCACAAAGGCGTTAAACCTCTCCACGGAAACCTTTTCCCAATAAGGCAAAATATGCACCGTGACATAATCCACCTGCTCTGCTAGCCACGGATTTTCCATCCACGTGTGCCACACTTCTGCGGTAGTAACGGGCTTGTCGGTTGCTTGGGAAACGAGGAAGATGTAACCTGCCAGTTCTTCAGGGCGAAGGTCTTTGCGCAAAAGGGTTTCGTTACCCACGATGACGGAGCGAATCCGATGCGGATAGCGTTGCAAAAGGTACAAAGCCCGCTGAAATTCCACGTAGTTTTCTTCATAATCCCTACCAAGCCACATCCCCAAGTCGATGGTTAAAGGCGTATGGCCGATGACTTCAAGCACCGCCATGGCATCTTGGGTCGCGTAGGTGCGCACGTTGTCCGCGTAGGTGGCGATGAGCGACATATCTTTGGCGATTTGTACGCGGGAAAGAAGGGTTTTGTCGTTACCCTCGTGGGGCGTGTAAGAAAGGGATTGGATGCGTTCATGTGATGCATGCACCACGACGACTTCACGGTCATGGGTAATCCAAAAAAATGTTTGAAACAATACAGCCAAAATGAGAGCAAAAAAGAGGTATCTCAGGGGCATTCCTTGGGTAATCTAGGAGTGCAATCATAGCACATTTTAAGGATTTTTATGGGGTCTTGTGCCTTGCCTAAATTGCTGTTACAATACGCCAAATAAACCAAAGGATTTTTTATGAGCCCCACTCAAGAAGAAGCACTGAAACATTTTCAAGAAGGCTACAACTGCGCCGAATCGGTCGTTTTAGCCACCACCAAAAACCCTGCCGCCACGGCTGTGGCTTCGGCATTTGGGAGTGGACTTTCCTGTACTGAGGGCATGTGCGGCGCCTTAAGCGGCGGTGTACTCGCTCTCTCCCTTGCCAAAGGCAAAGGGGCGCGCCACGAGTCTGAAGCGCTTGGCGCAGAAGTTAAAGCCCTTGTGGAGGGATTTCAAGCCGCATTTGGCTCCACAGGCTGTTCAAGCTTGCTTGGTTTTTCCCTCAACGACTCCGATGCGGGAGAAAAATTCCAAGCCAAAAGCTGCTTCACCAACCAATGCTCCCACTACGTCGCCTACGTCACCGAAGAGCTAGAACACCTGCTTAGCCCCGCACAGCCCCTTTAAGGGTTTCTAAAATAGCCTCGTGCAGGGTGCTAATCTCTAGGGCATGATGTTGCGAGGCTTTGGGTAGCGAGGGCGTGAGTGTAGAGAAAATCCGCCCTGGCTGGCTTGCCATCACCACCACCCTATCAGAAAGCAACAACGCTTCACGAATGGCATGGGTTACCATCACCACGCTCATGTTGTTTTCCCTAAAAAAGCCCAGCATAGCTTCGTCCATCGCCTCCCTACTGGCCTCATCAAGGGCCGAAAAAGGCTCGTCCATCAAGACCACATGAGATTCCATCGCCACAGCGCGCGCTAGGGCTGCGCGTTGCTTCATGCCTCCAGAAAGCTGCCACGGGTACGCCTTAGCAAAGGAGGCGATGCCTGCGCGCTCCATGCACGCATAAGCTTTTTCGCGCTTTTGGGAAGGGGAAAAGCTCTTTACATGTAAAGGTAACATGACGTTTTCTTCGATGCTTAACCACGGAAAAAGACCCGAATCTTGGGGAATAAAACTGCGCCGATGGCTTGGGCCATCCACGGGCACGCCACGGTGCAACACCACGCCGTCACTTTTTTGCTCAAAGCCCGCAAGCAACCGCAACAAGGTGGACTTTCCGCATCCGCTTGGTCCCACAATAGAGACAAATTCCCCCACTTCCATGGAAAAATCAATCCGCTGCAAGGCCACCACACAGCGCTGTTCTTGGGGGAGATTGTACGCTTTACTTAGCCCTTGGAGTTCAAATTCCAGCACTACCCATCCTTACATGTAACAGACGCTCAACATAGCCAAAGAGGTATTTTTCGCTCACGATTCCTACCACACAAATCAGCCCAATGGCAATAAACGCCGCTTCAAAATCCAACGACCACCGCGACTGAATGATGGCATACCCCAGCCCCACGCTACTGCCCACCACCATTTCCGCTGCGATGAGCACCCGCCATCCCACCGCAAGCCCCATGCGCATTCCCAGTAACAACGAAGGGGCAAGAGCGGGCAAAACCACCATCCCCAAGGTGCGCATCCGCGAGAGGTTTAACATGCGTGCCATTTGCAGATGGTGCTGGGGAAATTGGCGCACGCTTGAAGCTGTATGCACAAACACCGGCCCAAAAGCGGTGATGACAATCATAAACACCGTCGCCTTTTCGCCAATCCCAAAAAGCAACATGGCAAAGGGAATCCACGCAAGGCCAGGCATGAGTTGCAACACCCCACCCACTTGCATCCCAGCCCCATACAGCCACGACACCCTCCCACAAAGCACCCCAAGCCCAAAGCCCAAAACAAGCGCTATGCCATAGCCCACGCCCCAACGCTTCAAACTCATCCAAAAATGCTCCCACACGGGCGATTGGTAGAGCAGCTCCCCTTGCAAAAAGTGCCAAAACCGCTCAAACACCGCTGGAGGCAAAGGAAAGGGAATCCCGCGCGTCCACTCTACCGTCCAACCCAAAAGGCACCACGCGCCCAAAAAAAGCAACACTCCCACAAAAGGCGCGAGCAAAGCCTTAAGGCGCAACGCACTCCCCTAAGGGCCGCACACGCCCCAAAGTGCCCTGAGCGACTAAAAATTCCCCCAAGGCTTCAAGGCTTTTTAGATCTGCTTCTTCCCAGCCAACGCGGTAAAAATGGTAGGCCATCGCTTGCGTGGTGGCTTCTAGCGAAAGTCCCGTAGCAGCAGAAAGTATCTGGGCCGTCTCTTCAGGAAAGGCCGCTATGAAGGCCGCACTTTGTGCCAAAGCTTCTTTGAGTGCAGGTAGGGCTTTGGCGTGCTCTTTGAGACTGCGCTCTTTAGCCATGAGCAAAAGTGGATAGGTATTGCCCGTGCCGCCAAGACTCATGAGCCGTTTTCCTACGCCTCTTTCCACTAGTACCGAAGGGGTAGGCTCGCTAGCCACCACCGCGTCCACCTCACCGCTTGCCAGTGCTGTAGCCATCAACGAAGGGGCCAAATCCATCATCTCTTTGTCTAGCGAAAGGCCGAGGCTTTGGGTTTTTAACAACAAGCCTCCATGAGTTGAAGTGCCAAATTTCACCGCAACCCTCTTCCCTTGCAACTCTTCTAGGCCTGTAGCCAAAGAAGTTTTTGGTACCACCACCCAATGGCGCTCTTCACCTCCGCCTAAAGGCATGAGCGCTTGCACCCTTGGGCAGTATTTTCCCAGAGCAATGAGCGCGGCGGTGTCTCCCATGGTGGCAAAATCCGCATCTCCAAACAAGAGCGCTTCACTGGTTGTAGGGCCGCTAGCAAAGCGTTTGGGGTTTACATGTAACCCTTGGGCTTCAAAAAACCCCTTAGCCACCGCCACAAGCATCACCCCATCCCCGATGCGGTCTTGATAGGCGATGGTAATGGGTTTTGCACATCCCAGCACCACACACAAAAACACTCCCAACACACTCCGCATTGTTTTCCTTTGTTAAAAAATAGGACACAGCTTGCCGTAGCAGTACTGGTTAAACTTCTTTTGGTCGCATTTGCTTAGTGCCGCGGCTTCAAGCTTTACATGTAAGAATGTTTCAGAGAGCTTGGCGGCGATGGTGAGTGCCGTCCACACTTCGCGGTTACAACACCGCGCCGCTTCGTAGGTGGCGATTTCTCCTAGCACGGCATGGGTGGCTTGTTGAGCCAGTTGCCTGCTTTGGGCTTTCACGGGCGACGCGCCAAGAGCGATGGCAAACCCGATGCCCACCCCGCTTGCCGCGCCACACACTCCCAAAAACCCGCACGCACCTCCCATCACACTTGCCCCACGCGTAATCGCTACATGTAAGGCATCTTGTGCCACGTTGCCGCCGCTGTTTTTAAAGGCTGTGACGATGATAGCAGGTACCATGGCGTGGTGCTCGGGGCCGTGTTTTGGCACGCTTGGGTGCTTGCGGATGGTCTCAAACAAGGCTAGCATGTCTGTTTCGTTTGAGTGAGCGCAAATGTGCTCGATGACTTCCAATGCTTCTTTGGCGTGGCAGGTGTCGCACACAAAGTGATTTTCCTTACATGTAACGCTAGCTTGCACGGTTTTACCGCAATAATAACAGCGGTTTTCTTGGGAAACTTGGCCATACACCAACCCCTCACCACACACCATACAGTTGGCCGTTTTTTTGGTGAGGCTAAAACTTGGCGCGGTTTTTGCAGGGGCTAGGTTAAGCGTGGCGGGCTTGGGTTTTTCGGGTGGCACGGCACACGCACACTCTTGGCCTTCTTGGTTGGCCACGTTACCCGAACCATCAAAAATAAACAGTTTTGTTTCAAGGGCCTTGGCGTGGTGGGAGGAAATCTGCGCTTTAACACCCTTTAAAAGCACGGTGCCGTCTTCTAGTACAAGGCGCGCCAATGGCCCTTGGTACATCACCGTTTGCAAGGGGCTAGTTTGGGGTTTGTGGGCTTCAAAGGTGAGCGAATAAAAACTGTGCCCTTGCACTTGGCGGTAAAAAAAGCGTTTGAGCAAGCGCACGTTTTCAAAACCGCTCTCACGCAACAAGCCTAGCAAATGGGTGATGGTGAGCGCCCCGCCGATGCACTCACCGCTGAGTTTACTGTCATTGCGAATGCTAGCACTTGGCTCTTCGTCGCACACCACGTCGGAGACTACTAACCTGCCGCCGTTTTTGAGCACTCGAAAGATTTCCCCAAAGAGCTTGCGCTTGTGGGAAGAGAGGTTGAGCACACAGTTTGAGGTGACCACGTCGTAGCTTTGGCTAGGTTCTGGCAGGGATTCTAGGTAGCCTTTCACAAAAGAGAGGTTGTCATAGCCTAACTGTTGCGCCACCTCTTTTGCCCCTTTTGAGGCGATGTCAAGCATCGAGTCAAGCATATCTACCCCGCGCACCCTGCCGCCCTCACCGACTAATTTTGCGGCGATAAAACACTCTACCCCGCGCCCTGAGCCCAAGTCCAACATGGCTTCATTTGGCTTTAACGCGGCGTCTAATACGGGGCTTCCACACCCGTAGCCTCGAAACCGCAAGGGCTTGGGGATGTGAGAAAGGTACTGCTCTTCGTAACACACGGGGTTAAGGATGTCTTCTTTGTCTTCCAAGGCCGCGTCGTGGTAAAAGTCCTTCACAAGGCGCAAAGACGCACTCTCTCCCGTGGCCACAAGGCAATTGGAATGCACACACGCTACGCCCTCATTGGCTCCACAGCTGTAGAGAATCTCACCCATTTCCAGTTGCAACCCGACGCCTTCCACAGGGCTTTCTTTGGCGGATTGGACAATGAGACTTAGGGCCAGTTTTTCCATCACGCGTTCATATGGGTCATCACCCATAAAGGTGTTTGCGTGGGCAAAACTGTGGTCAAAGTCGCCTCCGCCAAGCAAAAAACGCAAGGGAGTGGTGAGGTTAACAACAGAACTTTCACGGATGGCCTTAGCCACAGGACTTTGCAAGGCTTCGGCGATGCTTCGCCCTTCCATAAGGAGTGCCTTTTCGCCGACCATGGCGGCACTGGGGTAAAAACTGCCATCATACGCCAACGCCGTGCGCCCCGAACTTGACCCATCATGTACCGTGCCCGCGGGGGCGAAGATTTGGGTTTTTAAAGCTTCAAGGTTGTCGATGATGACCCCCTCTTTTTCTGCTTGGGCACAGGCGCGCAAGAGGGCGTCAAAGAGGACTTTTTCGTCCATGAGTGGTTCTTGTTGGGCACGCCCTCTGGAAAAGGGCCACATGAAATGCACATGGTTTGCCCCAAGACTCTTGGCAAGGCGCACCACTTCGGGGGTTTCGTGCACGTTTAGTGGATGCAAACACAAGGAAAGCGAGTAGAGATAGCCCGCATTTTTAAGCCACACTAGATTGCGCTCTAGTTTTGTAAAACTTCCTTTACCGCGGATGACTTCGTGGGCTTCGGGGAGTCCATCAAGGCTGACTTGAAAATGCACGCGTGCTTTAGGGTAGTCCTTACATGTAAGGGTTTTTTCGAGCAACAAGCCGTTGGTGAGTACCGCCACTTCGGTCTCTTTGAACGCCAAAATCGCTTCTACTAACGCGTTAAACTCAGGATGCACCGTGGGTTCGCCACCGCTTAGCACAAAAAGGCGCGCCCCAAGAGCGTACGCTTCTTCTACCAAAGGCAACAGCTTGGCTAAGCTCAGCGTGTCTTTTTCGCTAGGGCTAGAGCTAAACAAACAGTGGGTACATGTAAGGTTACAGCGGTTGGTAAGGTGAATCCAAAACTCTTGTAAGGGGGCTTGTGTGTGCTTTTTGGGCGCGTACACCGCGGGGTTTGGGGTGCCGATGCGCGTGCGCAAGGTGCGAAGGGTGTCGCTCTCTTCCCCTAAACACAGGGCTTCATCGGCCTTGGGACTTGGCACAAACCAGTGGGCACTTTGGGTGTGCACATACACAGGGGTATTTTCGTAAGCAAACCGTTTCCACATATTACACACTCACGTTGAGGATTTTGCCCTAAGGGCTTTGATTTTTTTGACCGCTACGGGCAAGAGGGCAAGCAGGCCAAAAAGTACGAGTACCAAGGCCATCTCTTTGGTAAAAATATCGCCCAAATGGTCGATGCGCGAAAGCTGACTTCCCGCGTACGTGTAAGCAAATCCACCAGGGATGATGCCCACAAAGGTGGTGATAAAAAAGGTTTTAATATCAATGCGCGTCAGGCCACAAAAGAGGTTGACCAAGAAAAACGGAAACACAGGGATGAGCCGCAAGGCAAAAAGGTAACTGTACCCGTCGCGCTCTAGTTCGGCGTTAAATTTGGCTAATTCGTTGGCGTACTTTGCTTGCAAGCTTTCCCCTAGCACAAAACGCGCCACGTAAAAACTCGCCACCGCCCCAAGGGTTGCCCCAAGGACGGCAAAAATGAGACCAAAAAACACGCCAAACATAAACCCCGCCGCCAAAGAAAGCACCGTGGCGATGGGAAACATGAGTGCCACCGAAAGAGCGTACAGCGCCATAAGCCCAAGGGCGCTTAAAAAGTAGTGCTCTTGTACAAACAACAACAAGGTTTCCCGCTTGGCTTTAAGCATTTCAAAGGAAACGTAAGCATCGAGCCCGAGGGCCTTTACTAACACAACAAGCCCTACCACAAGGGCAAGAAGGAGGAGTTTTTTCTTCACATTATCCCTTTAAGGATGCAATCATCCGTTTGGTTTTGTAGCGGTTTATCCAAGAAGTGAGTGTACTGTTTTTTGGCTGAGTGAGAGTTTTGGCAACGGTCTCATCAAAGAGCAAATCCAAAAGATGCACGCCGTTTTTTCCCCCACGCGACATGGAGTGGCAGCACTCTTGACAGTAACTCACGATGGTGTCGCAACTGGTTTGATGGGCGCGGCTCACCATCTGTTCGCGGGAGAGTTTGGGGTTGGTGAGGGCCAACATCCCGCCGCTTCCACAGCACTGGGTTTTGTCGCGGTTAAATTTGAACTCTTTAAAGGGAAGCTTGATAGTATGTAAAATAGTACGCACTGCTTCGTGAAGTGCGTGTTCGTGGCGCGTCGGACAGGGGTCGTGCAAGGCCACGGGCGTGGCGTGACTAAAGTCTCGCTGGGGCACACCCGCCTCTGCCAACACCTCATACAAAGAGACGGTTTTCACATGAGGCGAGAGGGTTTTGAGGCTCATATAACAGTTTTCACACGCGGTGACGACAGTATCTACTCCAAGTCTTGCGATGTCACGTTCAAGCAAACTGTAATACCCCTCAAAACGTTCCATGTCGCCCACTACGCGCATGGGTTTGCCACAACACTGCATGAGCACATTGATGCCAGGGCGTTTTTCTTGCAAATGGGTGATGATGGATTGCACTAAGTCGGGCAAGTACGAGCTCAGGGCACATCCGGGCATGAAGGCCATGTTAGAGTAATCGTTGGTGCGAAATTTTTTGACAGTGGTAAAGGGTTTTGAAAAGCTCAACATTTGGTGAAACAACACCGCACGGTAGCCAAAATTCTTTAGCTCCGTGGGAGCAAGCTCCACTTTGCGCTTACCAAAATACTCTTCAATACTAATATCCTTAGGACACACATGGGCGCAATACCCACACGCCGCACAAGAAAAGGCCACAGAAGCGGGAGATTCTTTGATGGTTTCAAGGAGGGTTTTTGGAGAGTCCGTAAACTCCCCCATCATCAAACACCCCTTCATACACGCTTTACAGTCGATGCACTCGGTTAAGGGGTTCATTGTTGGACGAGTACGTCGCTGATTTTAGCACGAGGCCATTTTTCTTGACCGCCTTTAAGGGTAAACAGTTGGTCTTTACTGATGCCATTTTCAAGGTAAAAATCATAGGCGCGATCCGCTCCGCCACCGCCACGCGGGCACACGATGACCACTTTTTGGCCAGGCTTGATAGAAGGAAGCACTGCGGCAAGGGCTGCTTTTTCCGCGTCTGTTTTGACGGGGTACGCATACGTGTCTACAGCACCTTTGAGGTGTTCTTTGTCAAAGCCAGGTTTTTCTTGGATGTCTACAATGACCACAGACTCAGGCGCCGTACGAATCAACGCTGCTGTTTCTTCTGCTGTGATGTAGTTGTATTTACCACCAAAAAACCCAAACAAAGTGCTGTTTAGCACCACCAACAAACCTAAAGCTACCGCTACCGTGCGAAGCATTTTCATGAAAAACTCCTAAAAAGTGTTTACATGTAGGGAATGTACAACGGATAAAAAAGGAGGATGGTACAAAGAGGTATCATACTGCCATTGTTGTACGCTCAAGCCTTGAGCCTGTACATGAGTGCGAAATTATAAAGCGTGTATGCTTACATGTAAGTTAAAATGGTAAATTACCATTTACCGCTATTTTGTCACATTTGTTTCTCTTATTTGTAAGTGTCATCTTGCACTAAAATATCGTTTATTTTGTCTCTTGGCCATCCGTACTGCCCATCGGTCAAAATGAACACGCGCGCCTTTGGTATGCCATTTTTGACCAACACATCTACCGCACGCTCTGCGCCGCCGCCGCCTTTTGGACACACGATGACTACCTTGTCTTCAGGCTGAATCTGCCCCATGATGGCTACCAAGCGCCCTGCTTCTTCGGCGGTATTTACCGGAAATGCGTAAGTAGGAATGGCACCTTTGAGGTGCTCTTCGTTAAAATCCTCTTCCACTTGAATGTCCACAAGTGCCACGGCACCGCCTTCACGCACCAGTTGCGCCACTTCGGGGGCGTCGATGTAATTGTACGCCGCTTTTTTGCCGCCACACCCTACTAACACAAGACCAAGCAACACTGTTGCCATCACCAAACGAAACTGCATAAGTACTCCTAAAAATGGGTTACATGTAAAGAAAAAAGGGGGTGACCACAAAAGCAGAAAGAGGTTGCATAAGATGGTCGCTTAAAACTTAAGCCTGCATTGCATGTGGCGGTATTGTAAAGAAGATGGTCTTAATGTCTTATTAAAAATAGTAAATATTTTTTTACCCATTGATTGAAATCAATCAATGCTTTTCCCGCCCGCCCTTGGTAACATGCCGACAACTTTTAAAAAGGAGATAATTTGTCTTTATCTATGTTTTGTGACCAATGCTCAATGAGCGCCATCAACGGATGCGGTGCCAAAGGCCAAGAAATCGGTACATGTGGCAAAGATGCCAATCTAGCTAGTCACCCCTGAAAAACCCATTTTGAGAAAAATTACCTAGAGCTTTCTAGTGTCAAACATCATTTTAACCTCCAGAAGCTGCACTACTATTTCATGGTTGGCTTTCATTTGAGAAACTGCTTCAAATAACAAGTACATATCCTTAGAAAAAACAGCAAAAAAGTAGAGATTCATCCACTTTTTAAGATTCCTGTCAAGCGAAGCGCAGAAGTCGTCAGTTTTTAATGTAAGAAAGTTGCGAATTGAAACTTAAACCACCTCTGGATTTTGACTGCTTTGGTTTGAAGATTTAGCTTCAAACTTATAGATTTCTGAGTG
>JAVESM010000043.1:0-10933 GCA_034006605.1 Pseudomonas sp.
CCCCCTTTTTCCGATAAATCACCCCCCCCCTAAACCGGTAACGGTGCCTTTAATCTTTTAAACCTATAAATTTATACTGGTAATTGGCTATGCAATTCTGTGGATAACTCGCAAAAATCAAAAAGCAAAGCGGTCTGCGACCGGGGCACCCCTTCGGGGTTCCCCCACCCTTCGGGCGGCTCCCCCTCCCGGTCTAATGGCTGGCCTACGGCCAGGCATCTACCAGGGCGCGGACAAGCCGCGCTATCGCCACTGAACCACCTGCACCCAAACCCAGCACCGTGACTACTGCAAGGCCGTCAAAAGCGGTTTAGCAGTAAAAAGCAAAGTAGCTCGACCGTCTGCGCCAAACTGGAAGGCTGTCGATGACTGGAAGGCCGAAAGGTTTAACGCCAAGAAGAAGGGCTGAACACCAGCGCCGGACGCATCACTAAAAGCGCCTGCAAACACGCTAGGAGCGTTAAACAGCGTTGAGGCAGTGGGATTGTCTACCCTAGACCTTAAAAACGCAGCTACGGGCCTTGTAGGAGGTTGCGACCGTGGCCGGTTTCCTGATCCACCAACCGCCGGCCGACGAGTGGCAATAATAAGTCTTGCATAATAAGAATAATAAGAGTATTATTATTCTTATCTTATTATTAGAACAGGAGACGCCACCATGACCCAATCCAACATCCCCGCAGAAGTACGCGAACGCATCATTGCCGCCGCCGTTGAGCTGTACGACCAGACCGACCGAGAGACGATGCCCACCGTTGACCAGGTGCGCCGCGCAGCCCGTGCAGATATGAATACAACCAGCGTTGTTATGCGTGAATGGCGACGACAACAGACCGCCCAAGCCGCCCCGGTGGCTGTCAGCGTGCCGGAAGTCGTCACCCAGGCGAATGCCGCCGCCTTGGCTGGCCTATGGCAACAAGCCCAGGAGCTGGCAAACGAATCATTGCGAGCTGCACAAGCAGCATGGGAAACCGAACGGGCAGAGCTGGACACCATGCGCCAGGAACTGGCCGACGCTTACGAAACCCAGGCAACCGAGCTTGACCAGGTGCGAACCGCAGCAGAAGCGGCCACCCAGGCGCAACAGGTACAAAGCCAGCAAGCAGCCGACGAGTTGGCCCGCGTGCGGGCAGAGCTGGCCCAGGCTGTTACCAGGGCCGAACGTGCGGAAGCTAAAGCGGACGAGATCGAGCGCAGAGCCGGCGACCTTCGCGCAGAGCTTGATAGAGCGCACCAAGACGCAGACCAAGTGCGGGCCACCGTGGCAGAGGCACAGCAAGCAACCCAAGCCGTAACCGTGCAGCTTGACCAGGTGCGTGCCGAGCTGGCGAAGGCGCAGGCCAAAGCCGAAGCGGCCGAAGAATTGCACCAGGAGCAGCGCAAGGTCACAGCAACCGAAACCCACAAGATGGCCGAACGCTTGACCACCGCCCAAGCAGAGCGCGACCAAGCCCGACAGGACGCCAGCAGCGCCCGCGAGCGTGCCGCAGAGCTATCAGGCCAACTCACCGCCCACCAGGAACAAACGGCCGCATTGTTGGCACGACTGACACCAGCAGAAGCCAAGCCGGCCCCTCAAGTGTCAACAAAGAGGAAGTAAAAACGGATCGCCTACCAATGAAACGGCGCACCTTGCGCCGTTTCATTGACACTTGAGGGGCGGCACGATTAGCCGCCAAAACTCAAAAGCGTGTTTGCTGTATTCTGTAAATCATTGCTTGCGTGTTTCATCTTTGGCGTTCAACTTTGCGGCTTTAGCCGCTTGTCGTTTGCGTTTCCAGCGGTCAGGCAAGCCCATCACAGTACCGAAGCACCAGGCCGCGCCAAGCACCACCGGCCAGGCAACCGCCTGGACGAGGAACCACCCCAGCCGCCAAAAATAGACGGCCGAGGCTATGCCAGCAATGACCAGAAACAGGGTCATGAGTGATACGGGTTTGCGTCAGCCCGTCCAACATATTCCGCGTCGGTTAGGTAGTTCAGACGCCGCAGCACATAGGGAAATTCACCCTTGACCAGAACAATCGGCTGTTCCGGGCCTAGGCGCATTACTTCGTCAGGCGTGAGCAGTGAGCGGGCCGTAAATTGCTGGCTTTGCCCTGCCGACTTGCCCCGGTTCATCGAGCCACCACCACCAGACAGGCCGCTGCCGGTGTTTTTGCCTTCGTTGTGGGTTTCATACTCGATAGTGGACTGGCCCAGGCTGTCGCTGATGTACTTGGCCGTGTCGTAATCGTCTGTACCGTAGAACGTCTTAGCCGAGTTAGCCAGGAAGGTTTGCCATTTTGGATACACACCCTTGAGCTGGGAAAGGTCTTGGATGAACACCCAAAACGACAGGCCATAGCCACGCAGGAGGCTTACGGCGTCCTCGATCACCTTCATGTAACCGAGCTGGCCGAACTCATCCAGTAGGAAGGCAACGCGGTAGGGCGGCTGCTTGGCTGATGACGTAATCGCGGAAATGATGGAGCCGACAAAGCCACGCACGAACCGAGCATTCGGGCCGATCTTGTTTGCAGGCATCACAAGGTAGACCGTCATCAATTCGTCTTTGATGTTCGACAGGTCGAAGTCGGAGCGCGACAGCGCGGCAGAGATCCGCGGGTCATCCATGAACGCCGTACTTTTTTGCGCCGTGGAAATCACAGAGCCACGTTCTCTATCAGCCATGCCCATGATGGTATTTGCCGCCCGAGCGGGCAGGCCAAAAGCTGCCTGCTCATCGGCCGCCATTTCAGCCATCGTACCGAGCAACGTATCTTCGCCAGCGGTCAGGATGCGGCGAACTTCGGGCAAGTTGCGCTGCCCTTCATCCAGGCCGGCAACGTGCAGCATCAGACCTTGCAATAGTGTCCGGGCCGACTCGTCAAAGTGCGTTTGGCCTTGTGGGTCTGCAATCACAAGAGAGTCAGCAAGCACCGCCGATTCACTCACACATTCCGGGTCAGTCGGATCGAGGCGATCCAGCAGGTTAAAGGAGTGGGATTCGCCGCCCGTTACACCGAACGGGTCAACAATAAAAACCTTGTGGCCCAGCTCGCGCCTGGCGCGTGCTGTCACGGCCGCATTCTCGCCCTTCACGTCCAGCACAAGGCATGAACCCGGATAGCTCAACAGGTGCGGAATCACCGCGCCGATACCCTTACCCGCGCCGGTCGGGGCGACTGTCACGACATGGCCGACATGCTGAAACCGTTGATCGAGGTTGGCCGGTGCATTAGGCACCCGAGCCAAGGCAAAACCGGTCTGCTTACCCGGTGGTAACAAGTGGCCCTTTTCCTGCATTTCTGCTGGCGTACCCCAGCGGGCCGAGCCGTGTGTATTTTTGCTATCTGCTGCCGGGGCTGCCGTGCTGACTTCCGCGACAGTGCCGCCCTTGCCTGCTGCAAAGGCTCGCAGCATAGCGCCCGCAAAATCACCAGCCGAAGGCCGGCCGACCTTGGTAGTGTTGAACACGTTTGAATATGGAGCCGGTAGCTTTTCCGTCATGTGCCAGAGCCACACCCCGACGAAGAAAATCACGACAAACAGCAACCAGCCAGGGATGAACGGGAAAAACACATTAACGAGCCATGCAGGCGTTAGAACAGCCGCCGCGATGATTGGCATTTTCACGGCCACACGCGGGCGCTTTGCACCAAAGGCGAAGAAGGCAGCTATAACGGTGGCGATCACTGTCCATTCAATGACAAACCCACGGAACAGGCCAACGCGTGCGCCGAACCCACCGAAGTAGCCACTAACGCTAGAGCCGCGTTGCTGTTCGAGCTTAAGCGCGTTCTCAACCTTCTCTATTTCCACGGTTTCAAGAAGAACATTTTGTGAAGCTTCACGCCCCAGGCCAATGACAAAATGCGTGGCGCGACTGCTAGCCTGGCTTAGTAGCGTACCGACCAAAGTAGCCGCTTTGTGTTCTTCCCCGTTACTTACAGCCGCTTCGATTTTAGAAAAAGCATCCTCAAGAGAGGAAGGAGCCGAAAGGCCCGCATTCTGGAAAAAATAATTTAGGTCAGGGCCAAGCATCGAGCGGATGCTTTCGGAACCGGCAACCTTCGGGTTCTGAATGGCCGCCGCCTGTAGTTCCAGCATTAGCTCTTTGGCGTCAACTATCGCCTTGCTGAACACTTCGGCGTTTCCAGCATTAGCCGCCTGGCTCAATTCCTGGCGTGTATCGTTGAACTTATCCAGCTTGGCAGACCAAGCAGCATAGACGGCATTTTCTGCTGTGCAGCGTGCCTCTTCGCGTTGCCGTGCCGCCGCCTTTGATTCGTCGGTTGGTTTGAAGTGCCAAGCGTCAGAACGTGGGCTGCATTGTTCAAATATCTGTGCCGACGCGGGTAGCGCCATTGACAAGCAAAACACCCCTAGAAAAAGAGCGACCACGGAAGCCCATAGACGGGCTAAAAGATCATTTAAGCTCATATTGATTCATTCCTCTGTGCAGGTTGAAAACGGCGTCAGATACGGTTGCCGCCGTGGTTGTCGCCGGTCGGTGCTTCTGGCTTTTTTGGAGCCATTGGAGGAAGGCCAAAAAGTTCGCGGTCACGATCTTTTTTGAGTTCGCTATTCAGCAAGTCATGCAACTGCTGCTGATGCCATTCCCCGCGCTTGACCTTGGCAAGTATTGAGCCACCTATAAGGATTTTTCGGCGTGCATCCTTCTTGCGTTCAGCTTCGGTTTCACGCGCCTTTAGCTGCTGGATTTGTGCCTTGATCTGGGCTTCTTTAGCTAACAGTTCTTCTAGCTTGTCGCTTTTAGTTTTTGACATTTTGTATCTCCTTTCTACGGAACTTGAATACTAACGCAGGCGGTGGTATAACACAACCCGAGAGAAGCGAAGGGCGCACTTATGCAAACTTCGTTTGCGTGCGGTCAGGGCTATGCCCTAACAACCCCTCCGGGCCTTTGGCCCTTCGCACCGCGTTGCGGTTTGAGGGTGGACGACAGAAACGCGGCTTTAGCCGCTAAAGAACAGAGGCGATTGCGTGGCAATATTTCACCTTAGCGTTAAGACAATTAGCCGTTCCGCTGGCCGTTCGGCCACGGCGGCTATTGCCTATCGCTCAGGTGAAAGAGTTATGGATGAACGCACCGGGCTTATCCATGACTACACCCGCCGCAGCGGTGTTGAGCACACCGAAATTTTCCTGCCGGAAAATGCACCGGATTGGGCGACCAATCGGAGCCAGCTTTGGAACGCTGCCGAGCTTTCCGAGACTCGGAAGAACTCGACCGTAGCGCGTGAATTTGAGGTGGCAATTCCGGCCGAGCTAAACAAAGAGCAACGGCTAGAACTGGTGCGCGAGTTTGCCGGTGAGCTGGTCAAGCGTCACGGCATGGCCGTAGACGTTGCCATCCACGAACCGGGCAAGGAAGGCGACGACCGTAACCATCACGCGCACATACTTTGCAGCACCCGCCGACTAACGCCGGAAGGCTTCAAAGACAAGACGCGAGAGCTTGACGATCAGAAAAGCGGCGAGGTCAAACACTGGCGTGAACGGTGGGCCGAAGTATCAAATCAGCATTTAGAAAAGGCCGGTAGCCAGGAGCGTATCGACCACCGCAGCCTAGAGGCACAACGGGCCGCCGCGATTGAGCGGGGCGACGTTGACCAGGCCGCAAAACTTGACCGCGTTCCAACTGTCCACCTTGGCCCCAATGTGGTGCAGATGGAGCAACGCGGCATCCGTACAGAGCGGGGCGAGCGTGGCCGAGAAATTGGCGAGCGTAACGCTCAAATCATTGACTTGGCCGAGGTGCGTAAACGCATCGAGGCAACGAGGGCAGATCATGGACAACATGACAGAGGAAGAACGGATAGAAATGCTAATCGGGACGATGGACGATCCACTGCCCGAGATAACGCAGGAGCAGCAAACGGACGAACCAATCAGCCCAACATTGGCCGAGTTGGAAGCGTCCCGCCGCCCTTCGCCCGAGGTCGTTTGCGGAACTTGTCCGAACTCAGTGTGGTTCGCTTCACCGAAAGAAGTGAAGTGCTATTGCCGCGTGATGTTCCTGGTCAGTTGGAGCAGCGAGGAACCGAATCTGATAACGGCGTGCGACGGCACGACGATGGGCTAACCGCAACACCAGGCAACGGCCGCGAGTTGATACAGCGCGAGCTAAACGCCGACTTGTTGCGTAAGGCAGTAAAGGAACGCGAACCGCAAGAAGCGGCCAACGATCCAAGCCCCGAACGGATCAAATCAGACTGGCAGGCAGAGAAGAACAAACAGTTCACGTTGATAGTGAACAAGGCAAAAGTTGTTCACGCCCGTGCAGCCGGTCAGATGGAACGCCAGGAAGTGAAATTGCAGCGGCAAGACCAGGCGCGGCCGCAGGAGCCAACGGGGCTATTTGCTGGCATGAAGAAGGCAGCACATACCCAGGCGTTAGGAGCCTGGCGCAGCGTGCGGGCGGGCATGGAAAAACGCTGGACACAGTTGCAAAACCGCTTGAATGTCGTTGGCGATTACATGCGTAAATCTGGCCCTTACGAGCTGCCGACTAGAGGCGAACGCCTGGCAGAGAAAAACGCCACCACGGCCCGCCCGGAGCTGGCCGCCAACTTCCAGCAGGTTATCGAAAAAGAGAAGGCCGCAGCCATCGAGGCTAACCGGGCCAAGATCATGAACCGCCGCCAAGGCATCGAGGAGAAACGCACGATGAAGCAGGAGACTAACGAGGAGCTGAAACAGCGCATTGACAGCAACCGGGAGAAGCAGGAATCAGCCGAACGGAAGGAGCTGGACAAAGCCGGCCGCCTGGCTGGAATGCAAAACAAAACCCTGGACGCTGAACAGAAAGAAAAGGGCGACATGACCAAAGAAGCGAAGAAAGCAGAGCTGCTGGAACGCTTCAAGGAAAAGGCACAGCGCGATCGTGACAACGATCGAGGCCGAGGCCGAGGCCGATAGTAGGCGGCCCCAGGACGGCGGCAACCGTCCAGGGGCCTAATCACAACCCACCTGCACAGAGGTGAACCATGACTGTAAGCATAGTAACTGGCCGGACAAGTCCGGTATATCGAAATACTGCATTGCCGTGCATTGAACTGAACGCCGCCGGCGTTTGATGCCTAACCTTTGGAGTAAATAGATATGAAAATTCGCAATGTGTTTTTTTCGATGATTGTTGCCCTGGCTACCGTGCCAGCCTACGCCACCGCCGCAGCCGCTACCGAGCCGGCCCCGACCGCTCAAAGTGTTTACGAGCGCGAGGCGCAAGCGTTGGAACGCAAGCTGGATCAAGTCGATGCCGGTATGGCCGCGCTGGATGGCAAGGTCAAGCCAGAAACAGCCCGCACGCTGCATTTGCAGCTTGCTGTACTGAAGGCACGGCATGACGTGGCCCTAGGCCGCCTACTGGCTGAAAAGGCCAAGCAAGCGCCGTAACGAGCGCACCAGGAACAGAGAGGGCGGCCAGTTGGCCGCCCTTTTTGTTTCACGCTGAAACTGTCTTGCTCCATTTTAGCTAGGCTAAAAAGGCACTAGATAAACGTAAGCTTATACGCATAATCGCCCCCCTGCGGTGGGCTTAATGTGGTCGGATTCCCGACCAGTACGGGCTGATATTTCACGCTGAAACTGTCTTTCATGTTTATTTTCGCTAGGCGAAAATGAATAACCTCCTGCAAACACTCGCTTACGGCCTTAATGCTCGTATGATAATCACCCCCCCCCTCCTCTTGGATTCGGTGCGCTGAAACTGTCTTGCTCCATTTTAGCTAGGCTAAAAAGGCACTAGATAAACGTAAGCTTATACGCATACTTCCCCCCCCCTGCGGTGGGCTTAATGTGGTCGGATTCCCGACCAGTACGGGCTGATATTTCACGCTGAAACTGTCTTGCGTGTCGCGTAAGTTCTAAGTAGCGCGACACTCTACCCCGCCCCGCCTTCCCTGGCTTTTTCGTGTCGCGTGTTTCGGTTGCACAAGTTAAAGTATCTGCAACTAAAACCGGAGACATTACGCCATGAGTAAAAGCACCCTGTTGGGCTATGCCCGCGTCAGCACCGACGACCAAGACCTAACGAACCAACGCGCCGAGCTGCAAGCGGCCGGCTGCTCTAAGCTGTTTTCCGAGAAGATCACCGGCACCAGGCGCGACCGCCCGGAGCTGGCCCGACTGCTCGATCACCTACGCCCTGGCGATGTTGTGACCGTGACGAGGCTAGACCGCCTGGCTCGCAGTACCCGCGACCTGTTGGACATTGCCGAGCGCATCCAGGAAGCCGGGGCGGGCCTGCGTAGCCTGGCCGAACCTTGGGCCAACACCACCACGCCAGCCGGCCGCATGGTGTTGACCGTGTTCGCGGGCATTGCAGAGTTCGAGCGTTCCTTAATCATCGACCGCACCAGGAGCGGCCGCAAGGCGGCCAAAGCCAGAGGCGTGAAGTTTGGGCCTAAGCCCATACTGTCCGGCGCACAGATCGACCATGCCCGCGAGCTGATCGACCAGGAAGGCCGGACGGTCAAAGAGGCGGCCGCGTTGTTGGGCGTGCATCGTTCGACCCTGTACCGCGCCCTTGAGCGCAGCGAAGCAGTGGCCGCCGTTGGCGACCAGGTTGAACGCCAAGAAGAAGGGCCGTACTTCCTGGACGACGGGGAGCCGCTGGAGCCACCCGCGCACGTCTCAACCGTTCGCCTTCGTGAGATTTTGGCCGGCTTGCCCGATGCCGAGCTGGCCCTATGGCCCGCCCATTACGCAGCCGAGGAAATCCAGCGCCGCCAGGTAAAAAAATAACACCTTAAATCATCAAAAACGCTTGCAATGTTTTCTGTATCGTCGTAAAATAACAAACATACAAAGGCGCAAAGGATGGGAACATGATTATCGGAGTTTTGAACCAAAAAGGCGGAGTAGGAAAAACCACCCTATCGGTGAATATCGCCGCTGCACTGGCCCACAGCGGGGCGCGTGTCCTGCTGATTGACGCCGACCCACAGGGCAGCGCCCTGGACTGGTCAGCCGCCCGCGAAGGTGAGCCGCTGTTTTCTGTTGTCGGTCTGCCGCGTGCATCCGTACACAAAGAAATCGGCACGGTGGGCCAAGGCTATGACCACATCATCATCGACGGCCCGCCCCGCGTTACTGACCTAGCGCGTAGCGCGATCATGGCAAGCGACGTGGTGCTGATCCCCGTGCAACCGTCGCCATACGACATTTGGGCGGCTGATGAAGTGGTGAAGCTCGTCCAGGAGGCCACCGTTTATAAGGATGGTCTTAAATCAGCATTTGTTGTTAATCGCAAAATCGCAAACACTGCTATTGGGCGTGATGTGGGCGAAGCCCTGGCCGCGTATCCGGTGCCTGTTCTGGCTTCCACAGTGACGCAGCGCGTTATCTACGCAGAAGCCGCAGCACAGGGCAAGGCAGTGTTTGAAATCGACGCAGAAGGGCCGGCAACGGCAGAAATCGCCGCATTGGTGGCTGAACTTATGGAGTACGTAAAATGAGCGGTAAGAGAATTCAAATCGGAGCAAAGCCGACTGGCAAGGTAGCGGCTGCCGCTGATGAATGGGTGCAGAACCGGGAAGCAGTGGAGAAAGAGCCGACCAAGCGGCTAACTATCGACGTGCCGGAGAGCCTACACCGGGACATCAAGATGCAATGCGCGGCACGCGGAACCAAGATTGCCGACGAGGTGCGCGAGTTACTTTTGCAGAAATATAGAAATCAGTAAAAATTTTAGCAGCTAAAGGAGGCGCGACAACATGACAGACAAAAAAAGTGGGCCAACGCCAATCGGTGACGTGTTGGGCAACCTCCTAGCTGCTGCTAAAGAGCGTCAGGAATTGCCACCGCCTAAGCCAGCGCGGAGAACGCCGAAGGTTACGCCGTCCGGTGTCATCATCACACCC
Source organism: Pseudomonas sp. (assembly GCA_034006605.1). GTDB lineage: Bacteria > Pseudomonadota > Gammaproteobacteria > Pseudomonadales > Pseudomonadaceae > Denitrificimonas. The sequence continues at coordinate 9,873 of JAVESM010000043.1, forward strand.
GCCCAAAGCAAGCTCCTGGACGTTGCGACCGAGATAGCCAGCACCCCGCCTGATGGTCAGGACATGGCTTTCACGCATACGGTGCTGTGCCAGGTGGGTTTGCCGCGTGCAAAGGTCGAGGGGCGCGAGTTCATGCGCCAATCTGGCGCGGCCTGGGTGAACGTCCAGGCTGGCTATTTGGACGAGGGCAAGGGGCCAGTGCTGCAACCCATCCCCTACGGTGTCATGCCACGCCTGGGCCTTGCCTGGGTGTCCACCTTTGCCGTGCGGAACAAAGAGCGCGAAATACCGATAGGCGATAGCGCGGCCGAGTTCTTGCGGCTCATGGGCATGGATGACCAGGGCGCACGCTACACCACCTTGCGCCGGCAGATGCACGCCCTTGCTGCCTGCCGCTTGCAGCTTGGCTTTAGAGGCCGCACGTTCAACGGTCAGCCGGTACAGCAATTTGACGCCTGGGTGTCGAATAAGGACGTGCAGCAGCAAGCCCTATGGCCCGGAACTATGGTGCTGTCAGAGGACTATTTCAGCTCTCTAATTGAAAGCGCAGTTCCCCTTGATAATCGGGCCTTACACGCCCTCAAAGGCTCTGCGCTGTCCCTGGACGTGTACGCCTGGCTAGCCCATCGGCTGCACCGGATCGAAGGGCGCGCCATCCCCTTGCACTGGAAGCCGCTGCGTGAGCAGTTCGCCCAGGAGTACAAGGGAAAAGACCCTGATAAGGACTTCAAAAAAGAGTTCTTGCCGACGCTCAAAAAGGTGCTTGCTGTCTACCCGCAGGCGAAGGTCAAAGTAGTCAAAGGTGGCCTCTTGCTCATGGGTTCACCCCCACCGATCCCGCTCAAGGGCGGCCCAGTTGTTTAGCTAAACTCCGATAGATCGCCCCCCCCCCCGGCACGCATACTCACCCCCCCCAAACCCCCACATGGCCAGCCTCACAAGGTTGGCCATGCTTGTTTTTGGCCTAGGGCCAACCAGTTGCCTAATTTTTGGGCATAAACCTGTGGGAATCCTGTGTTATCCACGTTAAATCACCCCCCCCCACTTCGTTAAATCACCCC